>CAVPSB010000020.1:0-102274 GCA_963708025.1 uncultured Candidatus Rokubacteria bacterium
GATCGCGGGCTAGATTGGCGCCGGGTCGAGCATCCCCGGCGCTGGCCGGGGCCTGGGAGGGCATGCCATGGCTGGCAAGGCGCGACGGACCACCCACCGCAGCAGCACCGGCATGCAGCTCTACGCCGTCTGCGATGCGAAGGGCCGCTTCAAGGACGGGGCGGACATCAAGCGGCGGGCCAAGGGCGAGCCGACGCGTAAGAGCCGAAGTAAGTAGGCTCTTGACAGCGCCGCGAGGCTGTCCCATCATCCAGCATCACGTCTCGGACATTATGTCTGGTGAAGGCCCGATGAATCTGTCTCTCGTAGGGACCGCCGTGATCCCGCCTCTCTCGTCCCGTGTGACCGTCAAGGACTCCGTCTACCGGACGCTTCGCGACCTGATCCTGGACGGCGCACTCACGCCCGGGGCTCGCCTCGTGGAGGCTGAGCTCGGGCGTCAGCTCGGAACGAGCAGCACTCCCATCCGCGAGGCGCTCCTCACGCTGGCGGCGGACGGCCTGGTGACGCTCTCTCCGCACCAGGGGGCTCACGTCAGCCGCCTGGCGTACGCCGAGATCGAGGAGCGCCTCTTCATGCGGGACGCCCTCGAGGCGGCGGCGATGGAACGCGTGGTGCGGAACCTCGTGGACGGAGACCTGGCCATGGCGCGCCGTCACCTCGACGAGATGCGCCGGGCCATGGAAGCGGGCGACGCCCGGACATACCGGGCGGCTCAGCGCGCCTCGCGGGAGGCATGGCTGGCGGCGGCCCGGTACCCTCGACTGACCAAGGTGATCCTCGACTTGCAGGATCAGGACGCCCGGGTGTCGCTGTTCCTGATCACGCGTCGGTCGGAGCGATGGGCCGAGGACTTCAAGGCCAGCCGGCAGCGCCTCGAGGCGATCGCCGCCCGCGACGCGCGGCGGGCCACCGCGATCACCCGCGCGTGGCACGATCGTCTGCTCCGTGAGATCCGACGAGCCATCCGCCGCGACGAGGACGGCGTGAGGGCGCTGCTCGCCGACGGCGCGGCGCTACCGGCCGAGATGGATGACGAGGAGTGAGGAGCGCGACATGCTGACCGAGAGCCAGAAGGCGCTCTACCGCGACCAGGGTTACCTCGTCGTCCCCGACGTCCTGTCGGCGGCGGAGCTGGCGAAGCTTCGGGAGGTCACCGACCGACTCCTCGCCGAGGCGGCGCGAGTCGGTGAGAGCACGGGGGCCTTCCTGTTGGAGAAGAACGCGCCGCCGGGCAAGGCGCTCGTTTGGCGGGTCTTCGACCCGGTCGCGCTCGACCCGTACTACTTCGAGATCGCCCGGCACCCTCGCGTGCTGGACGCCGTCGAGGACCTCATCGGTCCGAGCATCCAGCTCCACAACAGCAACATGCACCTCAAGCTCCCGGAGCACGGCGGCGAGGTGGACTGGCACCAGGACTTTCCCTACCTCCCCCACACGAACTTCGACCTCCTGAACACCATGATCATGCTTGACGACTCCACCCCCGAGAACGGCTGCCTGAACGTCATCCCCGGGAGCCATCGAGGAGGCCCGCTCAATCACGGCTCCCCCGGCACGGCCGCGACGAACTTCACGCTGAGCGCGGCCCAGCGGGCCGTCGGACAGCCCGTCGACGACGTCGTGGTTCCCGCCGGCGGGATGTCGATCCACCACTGCCTGACGCTCCACAGCTCCCGTCCGAACCGGTCGATCAAGGCCCGCCGGGCCTTGATCTTCACGTTTCGAGCGGCCGATGCCGTGCAGCTCGGAGGCCGCACGAACTACGCCGGCTTCGGGACGCAGCTCCGGGGCGAGAACCCGTACCGAGCCCGGCTCGTGGCGGGTGTCCTCGACTTGCCGCGAGAGAGCACGGATCCCCGAGCCAAGAAGGCCGCGACCGCGTGATTCCCGAGGAGGGACCCATGAGAAGGATCCGGCAGGTCACCGCGCTCCTGGTCGGGCTCATGCTCGTGGGGCTCGCCACGGGCGACCACGCACTGGCGCAGGCGGACCGGAAGACCATCAAGATCGGCATGCTTCAGATGCTGACCGGGGACCTTGCCCGGTACGGCATTCCCCTCCGGGACGCGGGACTCTACGCCGTCGAGGAGCTGAACGCCACCGGGGGCATCAACGGGCGCAAGGTCGAGGTCCTCCTGGAGGACGTGGGCTCGACGCCCCAGGGCTCCGTCCAGGCCGCCCTCAAGCTCATCCAGCGGGACCGGGTGGACGCGCTCATGCAGGGCGGGACGAGCGGACACACCCTGGCGACGATCCCGGTGGCGGACGAGCACAAGATCGTGATGGCCAACATGTCCACGGCCGAGAACATCACGCAGCAGGGCTCGAAGTGGACGTTCCGGGTGGCCCGTGTGCCGAACAGCATCCTGGACCGGAAGTTCGCCCAGTACGTGGCCAAGGAGATGAAGCTCCAGCGGGTCGCGGCCCTCTACGGCAACGACGAGATGGGTCGGGACGCGGCCACGATCTTCCTCAAGGCGCTCGAGGCCCAAGGCGTCAAGCCGGTCGCGGTCGAGCAAGTCCAGGTGGGCGACCCGGACGTGAGCGCCCAGGTCACGCGGGTCAAGGCCGCGAGCCCGCAGGCCATCTTCGTCCAGGGCCACAGCAACGAGGCCACGAAAATCATCCGGACCGTCCGTCAGCTCATCCCGGGCCCCGTCACCATCCTGGGCTTCGACCAGATGACGACGAGCAAGTTCATCGAGGAGAGCGGGGGGGCGGCGAATCTCGAGGGCATGATCTACCGCACCGGGATCCTCGGGGAGCAGTCGGGCGACAAGGACCTCCAGGCCTTCGTCGCGAAGTGGAAGGCGCGCTACCCCAACTCCGACACGCTGTTGCCCATGATCCAGTACGCGGGGATGCAGGTGCTCTTCGAGGCGGTGCGCCAAGCGGGGAACAACCTGAGCCGCGAGGGCATCCGGGACGCCTTCTACAAGGTGCAGAACTTCAAGACCATCCTCGGCCCGGTGAGCGTCCAGCCTGACGGCGAGACGGTGAACGTCGTCCACATCATGAAGCTCGTCAACGGCAAGGGCGAAATCGTCCGCGAGAACTACTAGCCGCCGAGCCGCCCGCCCGCCTGGGATCGGGCCGAGCGGGCGTGCGGGCGACCGCGACCCCGGTGATCCTCGCGCAGCAGCTCATCAACGGCCTCACGCTGGGCAGCATCTACGCGCTGGTGGCCATCGGCCTGTCCCTGATCTGGGCCACCGCGAAGCTGCTCGACTTCGCGTTCGGCGAGGTGTTCATGCTGGGGGGCATCCTCACGTGGACGTTCGCGGTGGGGGCCGGCCTGCCGCTCGTGGTCAGCATGGCCCTGGCCCTCGCCCTCTGCGCGGGCCTCGGCTGGCTCGTGGAGCGCGGCCTCTACTTCCGGCTGTTCGACGCCGATCACGTCATCGTCCTGATCGCGACCATCGGCATGTCGATGATCCTGAAGGACGGGGCCACGAAGATCTGGGGCTCGGAGACGCGGGTGTTCCCGGTGCTGTTCGCGGGCACGTGGCACGTCGGGGACCTCGTGATCCGCACCCACTTCGTCTTCATCATCGGCGCGGCCGTGGTCCTGATCGGCGTCTTCCACGCCCTGATCGGCTACACGCGGATGGGGCTCGCGCTCCGGGCCGTCGCCGAGAACCGCCGGGTGGCGGCCATGATGGGGGTGCGGGTGGTCCGGATGCTGGCGGTCGCGTTCGGGATCAGCTATCTCCTCGGGGCCGCTGCCGGGGCCCTCATCGGCCCGATCCACTACATCGCCACGACCGGGGGCACCACGATGATGATCAAGGGCGTGGCCGCCGCCGTCCTCGGCGGCTTCGGGAGCCTGCCCGGTGCCCTGGTCGGGGGGCTGGCCATCGGGCTCCTCGAGGCCTTGGCGGCAGGCTTCGTGTCGTCCGCCTTCAAGGATGTCATCGTGTTCGCGGTGTTCATCGGGGTGCTGTTCCTCCGGCCGGCGGGACTGCTCGGTGCCCGGGCCCAAGGCGTGTCGGAGCTGTGACGGAGCCGGGCGGGGGAGCGGCGGAGACGGGGCCGGTCCCGCGCGGCGTTCGGGGGATCGGGCTCGCGGCCCTCGTCGGCGTATGTGGCCTCGCGGTGGCGGGACCCGCACTGATCGGCTCCGAGGACTACCTGCTCTTCAACGCGAACGTGGCGATGGTCTATCTCCTGCTCGCCACCGGGTACAACATCCTCCTCGGGATGTGCGGCCAGCTCGCTCTGTCCCACGTCGCATTCTTCGGGATCGGGGCGTACGCCTCTGCCCTGGCGACCCGCGATGCAGGGCTGCCGTACCCGGTGGCCCTTGGCCTGGCGCTCCTCTTGCCGACGGCCTGCGCGTGGGTCATGGCGCGTGCGGCGGTGCGGTTCGTCGGTCCGTACCTCGCGATGATCACCTTCGCATTCCACTCGATGGCCCTGACGGTCTTCATCAACTGGACCGAGGTGACGAACGGCTGGGGGGGCCTGTCCCGGATCCCCCCGATCCGGCTCGGCGGCTTCGCCGTGAACACGCCCATCCGCGCCTACTACGTGCTGCTCGCCGCTTCGGCCGCCGCGCTCTACGTGGCCTACCGGCTGAAGTACTCCCGCACCGGCCGGGCCTTCTTCGCGATCCGAGAGAACCGCCTGGCCGCCAAGGGCGTGGGGATCGACACGACCCGGACGATCACGCTCGCCTTCTGCCTGAGCGGGCTCTTCGCGGGCCTGGCCGGGAGCCTCCACGCCCACCTGGTGCGCTACATCGATCCCACCTCGTTCGGGCTCCAGCAGCTCATCGACCTGCTCGTGATCTTGATCGTCGGAGGGCGGGGCAGCCTTGTCGGGGTGAGCATCACGGCCATCGCGTTTGTTTTCGGGCTCGAGTACCTGCGCTTCCTCCAGGACTGGAAGCTCATGGTCTTCGGTTCGGGGCTCATCCTGCTGGTCAACGCGAGCCCGGAAGGGATCGGCGCGCTCGCCCGCCAGCTCCGCTCCCCGCGGGTGACCGCGCGATGAACGCGGCGGCCGGCCTCCCGCTCCTCGCCGTGCGCGGCCTCACCAAGCGGTTCGGGGGGCTGATCGCGGTCGACGGGGTGGACCTCGCGATCGCGCCCGGCGAGATCGTGAGCCTGATCGGCCCCAATGGCTCGGGCAAGACGACGCTCTTCCACTGTGTGACCGGCTTCTACCGCCCCGAATCGGGCTCGATCCTCCTCGCCGACCGAGAGCGTCCCGTGGAGCTCGTCGGCCGTCCCCCCCACGAGATCCGCGCCCTCGGCGTGGCGCGGACCTTCCAGACGCGTGAGCTGTTCGGGCGGATGAGCCTCCTCGACAACATGCTGGCGGCCATGCACACGCGCCTGCGCGCCCGATGGGTCGACGCCGTCGCCGGCCGCCGCGCCACGCGCGAGGAGGAGCGGCGAGCTCGCGAGCGGGCCGCGGAGATCCTCGCGATGTTCCCGGGACGGTTCCCCCCCGAGCGCTGGCCCGAGCCGGCGGCCGCGCTGTCCTTCGCGAACCGGTGCCGGCTGGAGATCGCGATGGCCCTCGCCTCCGAGCCCCGGCTCCTCCTGGTGGACGAGCCGGCCGCCGGGCTCAATCCGCACGAGCGGGTCGAGATCATGGAGACGCTTCGGGCCATCCGCGCCCGCGGCTACACGATCCTGCTCGTCGAGCACAACATGCGGGTGGTGACGGGCGTCTCCGACCGGATCGTGGTGTTCGACCGGGGCCGGAAGATCGCCGACGGTCCCCCCGCCGCGGTGATGCAGGACTCCGCCGTCACCGAGGCCTACCTCGGCACGGAGTTCGACGTTGCTTGAGGTTCGGGGCGTTCGAGCGGGGTACGGGGGCCTGGAAGTCCTTCACGGCATCGACCTCGACGTCCGGCGCGGCGAGGTGGTCTGCCTCCTCGGCAACAACGCCGCCGGGAAGACCACCCTCGTGAATGTGATCCTAGGGCTGGTCCCCGTCACCGCCGGGACGGTCACCTTCCTCGACCAGCGCGTCAACGGCTGGCCACCCGACCGGATCATCGGCTGTGGCGTCGCGGTGGTGCCCGAGAACGGGCAGGTCTTCACGGGGCTGACGGTCCTCGAGAACCTCCGGATGGGACTCTATCTGAAGCGGGGCGACCACGACGGCGCCGCCGCCCTTCGGCGGGTGTTCGCGCGCTACCCCGTCCTGGAGGAGCGGCAGCGCCAGACCGCCGGTCTCCTCAGCGGGGGGGAGCGGCAGATGCTGGCGGTCGCGCGCGCGCTGGTGTCCGACCCGCGCATGCTCATCATGGATTCGCCCTCGATGGGTCTCGCGCCACGGTACGTCCACCAGCAGTTCCGGACCATCCGGCAGCTCAACCGGGAACACGGCGTGACGGTGCTGCTCGTCGAGCAGAACGCCAACATGGCACTCGCGCTCGCCGATCGGGGCTACGTCCTGCAGAACGGCGAGGTGGCGCTCGCCGGGGACGCGAAGGAGCTCCTGCGGAACGAACAGATGCGGCTCGCGTACCTCACCTGAGGGCGTCCGCCGTCGAACGGGAGGCGATGCATGGAGAAGAAGCAAGTGATCGGCGGCCGAATCCTCGTCGGAGGGGTGCATCCGATGCCGTTGTCGGAGGCGATCCGGGCTGGTGACTGGGGGTTGGTTTCCGGGCAGACCGCCATCGATGCAACGGGTTCGGTCCTCGCCGGGAGCGTCGCGGCCCAGACGCGCCGGGTCCTCGAAGGGATCCAGGCCGTCCACGAGGACGCCGGCTCGACCCTGACCGAGGTCGTCAAGACGACGGTAGGGCTCGCCGATCCCCGCACCGTCTGGAGCTTCAACCGCGTCAACGCGGGGGTCTTCCCGGAGGCGCCCCCGGCGCGCTCGACGGTCCGGGCGGACCTCATGCTCGACGGCCGGGTGGAGATCGAGGCCCTCGCGTACAGCCCGCGGGCGGCGGACGGGGGTGCGCGATGACCGGGAACGCCTGGATGCAGGACATCCTCGCCCTCGAGCTGGACGCCCGGACCAAGGGGATTCCGCTCGCGACCGGTCGCGTGCGACTGGGCGACGTGGGGAAGCAAGGCTGGAACCTCCTCCACGGTGACCTGATGTTCCCCGTGCTTGCCCTCCGAGACGGTCGCATGCGTCAGAACCTTCGGGTCCTCCGGGACTTCGCCCGGCATCACCAGGTTGACCTGGCCCCGCACGGGAAGTCGACGATGTCCCCGCAGCTCTACCAGGACCAGATCGAGGTCGGCGGCGCCTGGGGGATCACGGCCGCGACCATCCAGCAGTGCGCGGTCGTCGCGGCGAGCGGCGTGCCGAACGTGATCATCGCCAACGAGATCGTGGGGCGAGCGAACGTGGCGCAGCTCGCGGGACTGAAGCGCGCGTACCCGCACACCGCGATCTACAGCCTCGTCGACTCCGTCGAGGTCGTCGAGCACCTCGTCCGCCATGGCGGGTCGGCGCTCGCGCCCGGGACCCGCTTCCAGGTGCTGCTCGAGCTTGGCTATGCGGGAGGCCGGACCGGCGCTCGGACCATGGAGCGGGCCCTGGCGGTCCTCGACGCCGTCGGAGCGCACCGGGACGTCCTGGAGCTTGCCGGGATCGAGTGCTATGAGGGCACCATCAACCTCGAGGGAGCCGACGAGACAATCCAAGCGGTGGACCGCTTCCTCGAGTTCGTGCTGGAGGTGCTCGGTCACGCCCGACAGCGCAACGCCTTCACGGGGCGGGCGGAGGTCTTCCTCACGGCCGGCGGATCTTCCTACTTCGATCGCGTCGCGGCCACGTTCACGCCGGCCCGTCGCGGCCCGGGAACCCGCGTGGTGCTCCGCGGGGGCTCATACCTCACCTACGACCACGGCTTCTACCGGCGGAAGATGGGTGAGCTCCAGCATCGCGGCGGCATCGCGACCGCGGCGGGCGTTCTCGACCCGACGGTAGCCCTTCAGCCCGCGCTCGAGCTCTGGGCGCTTGTCCAGGCGCTCCAGGACCCGGGCACGGCCATCATGACCATGGGGATCCGCGATCTCCCCTACGATCTGGGCTACCCGTTCCCACTCCGCCAGTACCGGGACGGGAAGCCGCTCGCGGAGGTCGCCGACACCGGGTACGCCATCGTCAACTCGAACGACCAGCACTGCTACCTGCGGTATCCAGCCGGGGCCGACATCCGGATCGGGGATCTGTTCGCCTTCGGCATCTCGCATCCGTGCACGGCCTTCGACAAGTGGGACGTGCTGTACCGAGTGGACGAGGAGTTCAACGTGATCGGGGCAGTCAAGACGTTCTTCTAGGTAGTCGAGGTGGCTGCGACGCCCCTAGTGTCCGAAACTCATCCCATGCTCAGGCCGCGCCACTGCGTGGCCTGAGGCGGAGCGCGGGATGAGTCTTCGGACACTACGCAAGCCATGTTTCTCTGTCTTCGCCCAGGTATGCTCAGCTCCTGGGCGAGAGCGCGGCTGGATGGTAGACGCTGGAGAACCTAACGGCGCGTGGCCAGTGGATGATGGGCCGCCGCGACGAGGCTATGCGGCTGCGACGCTTAGGAGCGGCCCAGCTCCGGACCCCGGTCGAACGTCCAGCCGATCGGGCCGCGCGTCTGGAGAAGCTGCGCCCGCAGGCGGGCGGTCGCCTCGCCATCGACGGTGCGGGTGACCTCGTCGACGACCACGCCGTAGTCGTCCCGGGCGGCGGTCCGCGAGACCTTCTGGCCCAGCACGTCGTCCAGCACCAGCGCCGGGTCGCGCTCCAGCGGGTCACCGTAGCCCCCGCCGCCTCCGCTGGCGACGTGGAGCTGGTCGCCTTCCCGCAGCACCAGCACGACCTTGGAAGACAGCTCGACCCGATCACCGCTGGCGCGGATCACGACCGAGCGCCACCGCTCCCCAGGCTGGCCGCCCAGCAGACCCCACGGCGGGGTGCCGAAGCGGTCACCACGGTGGGAGATGGTGGCCTCCCCCCGCATGACCTGGATCACCTGCTCGACACCCAATCCCCCCCGAAACTTCCCGGGCCCGCCCGAGTCCTCGCGCAGCCGGTACTTCAGCACGCGGATCGGGAAGTCGGCCTCGGCCGCCTCCGCCGGGTTGTTCTTGGTGTTGGTGATGTCGGTCTCGATGGCGTCGATTCCATCCTTGGTCGGACGGGCCCCCATCCCTCCCACCACGATGCGGGCGGACACGTAGGGCTGGGCCGTCAGCGGATCCCGTCCGCCGAAGTAGATCGCGCAGTGCTGGCCCGACGCCGCGGGGATCCGATCCGGCACGGCCTGGACCAGGGCTCCGAACAGGACGTCGCTGAGCCGCTTCATCGTGAGCGCCCGCGCGTTGACGGCGGACGGAGGATCGCAGTTCAGCACGCTGGCCTTCGGGAGCCGCACCGTGATCGGCCGGTAGCACCCCGCGTTGCTGGGCACGCTCGGATCCGCCATGGCCGTGACGACGTAGTAGACGACGGCCAGCGTCGAGGACGGCACGCAGTTCATCGGCCCTCGCACCTGGGGGCTGGTACCGTCGAACTCGACCAGCAGCTCGGACCCCTGGATGGTGACGGCGGCCTCGATGCGGACGCGCCGGTCGAGATCCACGCCGTCGTCGTCGAGAAAGTCGTGGAAGCGGTAGGTCCCGTCGGGAAGGCTCCGGATCGCCTCCCGGATCATCGTCTCCGCACGGTCGAACAGCTCGGCCTTGGCCTGCAGGACCACGGCCGTCCCGTATTCCCGCATCAGCGCGGAGAGGCGCGCCCCGCCCACGTGGCCGCACGCGATCTGGCCTCGCAGGTCGCCGACCACGACGTCGGGGATCCGCACGTTTCGCCGCAGCATCCGGAAGAACGTGTCGTTGGGCTGGCCGGCGGAGTAGAGCTTCAGGGGCGGGATGATGAGGCCTTCCTGGTAGATCTCGGTGGAGTCGGTCGGGCAGCTTCCCGGCACCTTGCCGCCGAGATCCTGATGGTGCGACATGCTGCAGGCGAGGGCCACCGTCTCGCCCTCGACGATCACCGGCACGATCACCGTGATGTCGGGGAGATGGGTGCCGCCGTCGAACGGGTCGTTCATGATGTAGGCGTCCCCGTCGCGCATGGTCGCCGCCGGGAACTCCACCAGGAGCCGCTTCACCGAGGCGACCAGCATGCCCAGGTGCGCCGGCTGTGCCGTGGCCTGGGCGATGGTGTCGCCCTCGGCGTCCATGATCGCCGAGGAGGCATCGAAGGATTCCTTGACGATGCTGGAGTAGGAGCTGCGGATCAGCACGTCCTGCATCTCCTCGGCGATCGCCTCCAGCCGGTTGCGCAGGACCTCCAGGGTGATCGGATCGGTTCGCATGGCGGTCTCGACGTGTGTCAGGGTCACGATCCCCCCGAGGCCTCGAGCGTGATGATGAGGTTCTGGCATTCGTCCAGCCGGGCGCTCTGGCCGGGGCCGATCACGGTCGTCGTGTCGGCCTGCTCCACGATCGCCGGCCCTGCGATCGGCACGCCAGTCGGGATGCGTGCCCGGTCGAGGATCGGGGTGGGCAGCGCCTGCGAGGCTCCGGGGAAGACGACCGGCCGCGTCGACCGCACCGCGTCCTCGAGCCGGCCGCCGCGGGCGAGGGGAGCCAGCCGGGGAGGCGAAAAACCCAGCGCGCACACGCAGCGGAGGTTCACGAACTCCACCGGCTCGGCGGTGCTGGCGTGCCCGTACACGCGCCGGTGCAGGTCGTGGAAGTCCGCCATCACCAGCCCGATGGTGTCCGGTCCCAGCACCGCCGGCAGCGGCACCTCCAGCTCGTACGACTGGCCGACGTAGCGCATGTCGGCGAACTGGCCGACCGTCACCTGGTCCATCGGGGCGCGGTCCGCGCGGAGCTTCTCCATGCCGAGGCCGGCCAGCTCGGACAGGATGCTGCCCGCCCGGCCGAAGTCGACCGTCTCGGCCCGGCCCCGGAACGTCCGGGAGTGGTCGTACTCGACGCTGGCCACCAGCAGGCCGAAGGCGGAGAGCACGCCGGGGGCCTCCGGCACGATGATCGTCGAGATGCCCAGCTCCCGGGCCAGGGCGCCGGCGTGGACCGGCCCGGCCCCGCCGAACGCGACCAGGCTGAACTGCCGCGGGTCGAGGCCGCGCTGGACCGAGACGAGCCGGATGGCGTCGGCCATCCGCGCGTTGATGATCCGGAAGATGCCCTCGGCCGTCTCCCGCACGCCCTTGCCGATGGCGCCGGCCACGCGGCTGACGGCGGCCTCGGCGAGGTCGACCCGGAGCTGGACGTCGCCGCCGGCGAAGAAGCTCGGGTTCAGGTAGCCGAGGAGCAGGGTGGCGTCGGTGACCGTCGGGGTCCTGCCCGCCCTTGCCGTAGCAGGCCGGGCCCGGGTCGGCGCCCGCGCTCCGGGGCCCCACCCGGAGGCCGCCGCCGGCGTCCAGCCAGGCGATGCTGCCGCCGCCGGCGCCGATCGTGGTCACGTCGATCAGCGGCACGCGCATCGGGTAGCTGCCGATCCGCCCCTGGGTCGAGAGGAGCGGCTTGCCCTCCCGCACCAGCGCGACGTCGCAGCTCGTTCCCCCGATGTCGATGGTGATCAGGTTCTTGTGGCCGGAGCGCTCGCCGGCGAACTTCCCCCCGATCACGCCGGCCGCTGGCCCCGACAGCACGGTGGTGACCGGCTTGGCGATGGCGGACTGGCTGGACGAGATGCCGCCCCGCGACTGCATGATCTGGAGGTCGACGACGATCCCCATCTGGCGAAGGGCCTGGCCGAGCGCCGTCAGGTACCGGCTCATGACCGGCCGGACGTAGGCGTCGAACGCGGTGAGGCAGGTGCGCTCGTACTCGCGGAAGGTCGGGTCGACGTCGCTCGACAGCGAGACCGTCATCCCCGGCGCCACCTCGGCGATGATCTCCCGGGTCCGCGCCTCGTGGCGCGGGTTGACGAACGAGAACAGGTAGGCGACCGCCAGCGCCTCCACGTGCTCCTGGTCGACCAGCATCCGCACCGCGGCCCGGACCTCGTCCTCGTCCAGCGGCACCACCACCGCTCCGGTGGCGTCGATCCGCTCGGTGATGCCGATCCGCCGGCGGCGCGGGGCCAGGAACACCGGCGTCTGGGCGTCGAGGAACAGGTCGTACATCTTCGCCCGGTTCTGCCGCCCGATCTCCAGGATGTCCTCGAAGCCGGCGGTGGCCAGGAGGCCGAGCCGGGCGCCCTTCTGCTCCAGGATGGCGTTGGTGGCGATGGTGGTGCCGTGGATGAAGCGGGTGATCTCCGCGGGCGCCTGCCCGCTCACCTCGAGGAGTCGCTCGACGCCGCGCCGCACCCCCTGGATGAGGTCGGACGGCGTCGAGGACACCTTGGCGAAGTACACGGTCTCCTCGCCCTCGAGGCCGACCACGTCGGTGAACGTCCCGCCGATGTCGACGCCGACGCTCAGCATGGTCGGTCTCCGGTCGGCCTCTCGGGCGAGGACACCCCGCCTACTCCTTCCAGAGGTAGTAGTAGTTGATGGCGCCGTAGCCGTACGGCGGATGGAAGACGTAGCCCTTCACGTTGCTGCGGAGCAGGTGGTTCGACGTCGCCACCAGCGTGTTGATGCCGGGCGAGGCTTCCTGGAGGAGCCCCTGGACGCGCTTGTAGAGCTTGACTCGCTCCTCGCGGTTGGTCTCGTAGCGGGCGCGCTCCAGCAGGGCGTCCACCTCGGGGTTCCCGAACCCGTAGTTCGACCAGTGGGTCGACTTGGAGTGGAACGTCTTGTACAGGGTCGAGTCGGGGTCGGCGGTGTCGGCGTCGGCGGAGTAGAACGCCAGGTGCGGCCGGCGCGCCGCGTTGGTGAACAGGTCCATCATGGTGGCCCACGGCGGGCCCTGGATCTTCAGCTCGATGCCGAGCTGGCGGAGGTTGGCCGCGAACATCTCCGACGACTGCCGCTGGAAGTCCCAGATGTTGGTGTAGGCCAGGGACAGCTCGAACCCGCCCTTCGGGAAGCCAGCCTCGGTCAGGAGCTGGCGGGCCATGTTGAGGTCCATCTTCTCCACCGGGCTGTCGTCGTGGGTGTAGAAGCCCGGCGGCAGGTAGCCGCGGGCGGCGGCGCCGCGGCCGAGCATCACGTCGTTGAGCATCGGCGCGTAGGGGTACGCGTAGCGCAGGGCGCGGCGCACCTTGACGTTGTCCAGCGGCGCCTTGTTGGTGTTCATCATCAGCCAGAAGATGCCCCAGGTCGGCTCCTTGGTCGCGTGGAACTCCTTCTTCTTCTCCATCTCGCGGAAGTCGCCGGGCAGGATGGTGTCGGCCCAGTCCCCCTGACCGCCGTCCATCATGATTCGCTGGGTGGCCGACTCCGCCACCAGCTTCAGGACGACCCGGTCGATCCGCTTCTCGCGCCACCCCCGCCAGTACCCCTCGAACCGGTCGAGGACGATCTGCTGGCCGACCTTGAAGTCGGACAGCTTGTAGGGACCGGTGCCGTCGGCCTGGGTGGTGAACCAGCCCTGGGCGAGGTCCCCGTCCTTCTCGTGGGTCTTCACCGCCTTGGCGCTGACGATGTTGATCAGCGGCAGGCCGAGCATGAACGGCGGGTAGGGGCGGCTGAGGACGACCTGCACGGTCATGGGATCGACGATCCGGACCTCCTTGACCGGGTCGAGCACCCACGAGTGGCCGAGCTTGATCTGGCGCATCCGGTCCAGCGACACCTTCACGTCGTCGGCCGAGAGGGTCGACCCGTCGTGGAACTTCACGTTCTCCCGCAGGCTGAAGGTGTAGGTCTGCTGGTCGTCCGAGAGCTTCCAGCTCCTGGCGAGAACGCCCTCCAGGTTCGGGATGTCGGCCGTGCCCTGCTTGTGGTCGATCAGCGGCTCGTAGGTCCCCACGAACACCTTGCGGGTCGGGTTGTCTGACCCCTTGGCCGGATCCAGGCTCCGCGGCTGGTTCCGGGTCAAGACCAGCAGCGTGCTCGGCTCCTTCTGCGCCTGGACCGGCCCGGCGCCGCCGCCGATGACCGCCCACCCGAGCGCCACCGCCAGCACCATCCTCCACCTCTGGCAACTCCATGACGACATCGCCCCCTCCTTCGGCCTCACGGCCGTGCGGCGCCGCGGCACCCGCCGGGGGGGCGGGGCCGGGGCTGAGATTGAACGGGTCACTCCCCCTCCGGATAGATCGCGTCCTGGATCGCGTCGCCGGCGACCGTGAAGACGAGCACGGTCGCGAAGATCACCGATCCCGAGATGGCCGGATACCACCACGCCTCGGTCAGGAAGCGCCGGGCCGTGGAGACCATCAGGCCCCACTCCGGCGACGGCGGCTGGGCGCCCAGCCCGATGAAGCCGAGGGCTGCGCTCATCAGGATGGCGTTGCCGCCGGTGAGCGTGATCCGGACCAGCACCGGGTCGACCGAGTTCGGCGCGATGTGCCGCCACAGCATGCGCAGGTGGGACGATCCCGCGGCCTGGCTGGCCTCGATGAACGGCTCGTTCTTCACGGCCAGGACCTGGCCCCGCATCAGGCGGGCATAGCTCGGCCACCACACGAGGCCCAGCGCGATGGCGGCGTTCTCCACGCTCGGGCCCAGGGAGGCCGACAGGGCCATGGCCAGGATGAGCGGCGGGAACGCGAGGAAGATGTCGGTGACCCGCATGGTGAGCTGGTCCCACTGGCCACCCACGTAGCCGGCGAGGGCCCCGGTGGTCACGCCGATGGAGACCGAGATGGCCACGACGATCACCGCGATCCGGATCGAGATGCGGCCGCCGTACAGGATGCGGGAGAAGACGTCGCGCCCGAGGTCGTCGGTCCCGAACCAGTGCGCGCGGGACGGCGCCAGCAACCGCTTGGCGGGATCAAGGTCGAGGGGATCGTAGGGCGCCAGCGCCGGGGCCAGGATCGAGAGGATGACGATCGCCCCGCCCACGGCGATCATCGCCATGCCGTACCGGTCGCGAAGCAGTCGGCGGAGCTTCTCCTGGAGGAGCGTGCGGCCGCCGGCCTCCGCGGAGACCTTCCGCGGCCGCAGGCGTCGCAGGAGCCCGCGCCGGCGCGGACTCGGCCCGGCCTCCGGGCGGGCCACCGTGGCCAAGGGCGCCGTCATCGGTGGCCTCCTCGATGATCGGCGGGTGCGGGTCCAACTGACGAGCCTAGCGAGGACGCAGGGAGCCGGGGCGCCGAGGCGTATGCCACATACGCCCATCGGGTCGCGACGCCTCGGACCTGCGGCCCTCGGGACGTCGCTCCCTGCGGGGATGCGCTCCGGCGACCGAGGACGACGTTAGGCGAAGTCAGTTGGGCCCGCACTAGTAGCGGATCCGTGGATCGACCAGGGCATAGCTCAGGTCGACCACGAGGTTGATCAGCACGAAGATGAAGGCGATGACCAGGGTGGCCCCCATGATCGCCTTGAAGTCCAGGAAGCCGATGGCCTCCACCGCGTACAGGCCCAGACCGGGCCACGAGAAGACGACCTCGACCAGCACCGAGCTGGAGAAGAGGTACCCGGTCTGGAGGCCGGCGATGGTGATGATGGGGATGGCGGCGTTCTTGAGCACGTGGCGGAAGATGACCGCCCGGCCGCCGAGGCCCTTGGCCCGCGCGGTGCGCACGAAGTCCCGGGCCAGCACGTTCAGGACGCTCTTGCGGGTGATGCGCGTGAGGTTGGCCAGGAGCCCGAGGCTCAGCGTCACCGCCGGGAGCACCAGGTGGAGCAGCGCCGTCTTGAGGGCCGGCAGGTTCCCGGCGAGCAGCGCGTCCACCACGTAGAGCCCGGTCACCGACTCGGGCGGCGTCCCGATGATGGTGAACCGGCCGCCGGCCGGGAGGAGCCGGAAGTAGAGGAAGAAGAGGACCTGGAGCAGGAGAGCCAGCCAGAACGCGGGCAGGGCGGTGCCGGCGATGGCCAGCGTCTGGAGCACGCGGTCGAGCAGGCTGCCGCGGAAGATGGCGGCCAGGATGCCCATCGGGATGCCGAGGCACACCGCCAGCACCATGCTGGCCGCGACCAGCTCCAGGGTGGCCGGCAGGTGATCCTTGATCTCGTCCAGCACCGGCCGCTGCGAGCGGCCGGCGATGCCCCAGTCTCCGTGGGCCAGGCTCGTCATGTAGCCAAAATACTGCACGTGGAGGGGCCGATCGAGCCCCATCCGGCGGCGCATCTCCTGCACCTGCTCCTCCCGGGCCTCGAGGCCGGCGGCGGCCCGGGCCGGGTCGGCCGGGATCACGTTGGTCATGGCGAACGTGAGGAGCGTGATCCCGGCGACCAGGAAGGCGGTCCAGAAAAGACGCTGGACGACGTAGACGAGGAGTCTGCCCAAGCCGGCGCCGTCACTCGATCCAGAGGTTGTAGTAGGCGATCGCCCCCCAGGCGTACGGCGGATGGAACTTGTAGCCCTTGACGTTGCCGCGGAGCAGGTGGCTGGTCTGCTGCACGAAGGAGGGGATCGCCGGCGAGGCCTCCTGCAGCATGGCCTGGGCCTGCTTGTACAGCTCCGCCCGGCGCTCCGGCTTCAGCTCGTAGCGGGCTTTCTCCAGGACGTCGTCGATCTTGGGATCGCCGAAGCCGAAGTTGGCCCAGTAGCGCGACTTCGACTGGAAGGTCCGGTACAGGAACGAGTCCGGATCGGCGGTGTCGGGGTCCGCCGACGAGTAGAACATGTGCGGCCGCTGGGCCGCGTCGGAGGCGTGCTGGAACATGGTCGCGAACGTCACGCCCTGGATCTTGACGTCGATGCCGAGGGGTCGCAGGCTGCCGGCCATCAGCTCCACCGCCTGCCGCTGGAAGTCGAGCCCGAAGGAGTACTCGATGGTGATCTGGGTGCCGGGGGCGACCCCGGCCTCGGCCAGGAGCTTCCGGGCCGCCTGGCCGTCGGTCTTCTCCGGCGGACCCTCCTGGGTGAGGTACCCGGGCGGCAGGTAGCCCTGGGGCAGCGTCCCCCGCCCGCGCATCACGTCCTTGATCATCTGCTCGTAGGGGAAGGCCAGGCGCATCGCCTTCCGCACGCGCGGGTCGTCGAGCGGGGCCCTCTTGGTGTTCATCCAGAAGAACTGGATGCCGAAGGTGGCCTCGTTGGTCACCACGAAGTCCTTGCGCTGGACGAAGCTGTCCAGGTCGCCCGGGGAGATCGTGTCGGCCCAGTGGCCCTGGCCGCCCTCCATCAGGATCTTCTGCGTGGCCGGCTCCGCCACCAGCTTGAGGATGACCCGGTCCAGGTGCTTGGCCGGCCACCCGCGCCAGTAGGCGTCGAAGCGGTCCATCGCGATCTGCTCGCCGACCTTGAACTCCTTCAGCCGGAAGGGCCCGGTGCCCGCCTCGTTCTGGGTGAGCCAGGCCTGGGCGAGGTCGTCACCCTTCTGGTTCTTCTTCACCGCCTGGGAGCTGACGATGAAGACGACCGGCAGGCCCAGGAGGAATGGGGGGTAGGGCCGGCTGAGCACCAGCTCCACGGTCATCGGGTTGACGACGCGGATCTCCTTCACCGGGTCGAGGGCCCACGAGCGGCCGAGCCCGATCTTCTTCATCCGCTCCAGCGAGACCTTCACGTCCTCGGCGCTGAGGGTGGAGCCGTCGTGGAACTTCACGTTCTCGCGCAGGGTGAACGCGTACGTCAACCCGTCGGGCGAGACCTTCCAGCTCTTGGCCAGGGCTCCCTCGAGGTTGGTCGCGTCGGCGGTGCCGAGCTTGTGGTCGATCAGCGGCTCGTACACGCCGGCGTGGATCTTCCGCGTGGGGTTGTCCGCCCCCACGGCCGGATCGATGTTCCGGGGCTGGTTGCGGGTCAGGATCAGGAACACGCTCTCCTCTGCCGCCGCCGACCCGGGTGCGCCCAGGAGCCACGCGGTCGCGCACAGGAGGACGACCAGCATCGCGCTACCCACCCGTCGCATCAGAGGCCTCCTCTCCGCTTCGTCTGCGATCGACCTGGCCGGCCCCCGGGCCGGCCTCGAGCCTCCAGGTCCACTAGCGGCCATTGCCGGCGCGCATCGACCGGCGCAGGGCCTCGGTGGCCGCCGCGTCAACGGCGCGCCCCGCGGGGTCGAGGACGATCCCGTAGTCCTGCCGGGCGGCCTCGGGGGAGACCCGGCCGTCCAGCACGTCCTCGAGCACCGCCGCCGGGTCACGCCCGAGCGGATCGCCGTACCCGCCACCGCCCGTCGTGTAGATCTCCAGCGCGTCGCCCTCCTCCAGATAGGTCAGGATCTTCGACGGCAGCGCCTCGATCCGGCCGTCCCGCCGGACCAGGTCGGTCCGGCAGCGCGGGGCCGGCTGCCCCCCCTGAAGACCCCAGGGGGCGAAGTCGTGGCGGTCACGCCGGTGCGAGAGGACCGCCCGGTCCCCCAGCCAGACGGCCCGGGCGGTGTAGCCGAGCCCGCCCCGGTAGCGGCCGGGCCCGCCCGAGTCCGGCCACAGGTGGACATAGTCGAACCGGACCGGGTAGGCCATCTCGGCCGCCTCGATCGGGAAGTTCATCTCGTTGTTGAGGTCGGTGGCGACCACGTCGATGCCGTCCTTCGACGGGCGGGCCCCCATGCCCCCCGGGAACGGGACCGCGATGAAGGTGACGAACGATTTGTTGGTGTCCCGGTGCCGTCCGCCCACGAACATCACCGCCACCTGGCCGGAGTTGGCCGCCGGGATGCGGCCAGGCAGCGCCTTGGCCAGCGCGCCCTGGAGCACGTCGGCCGTCCGCTTCATGGTGTACGTGCGGCATCCGACCGGGGCCGGCGCCTCCGGGTTGAGCAGGGTGCCGGGCGGGGCGTAGATCTCCACCGGCCGGTAGACACCCTGGTTGTTGGGGACGTTGGGACCGGCCAGGCTCCGCACGGCGTAGTTGACGGCCGACAGGGTGGCCGCCGGGACCGAGTTGATCGGGCCCTTGGCCTGGGCGCCGGTCCCGGTGAAGTCCACGCGGAACTGCGAGCCCCGGATCTGGATCGTCGCCCGGATGCGGATGGGCCGGTCCAGCTCCACCCCGTCGTGGTCGACGAAGTCCTCGAAGGTGTAGTCGCCGTCGGGTACCGCCTCGATGGCCAGCCGCGTGAGCCGCTCGGCGTAGTCGAGCAGGTCGGCGAACACGCGGAGGAGGGTCTCCCGGCCGTACTCCTCGAACAGGGCCTCCAGCCGGCGCTTGCCGATGTTCCCGGCGGCGAGCTGGGCGCCGAGGTCTCCCAGGAGGAAGTCGGGCGTGCGGGTGTTGAGCTTCAGGATCTCCCACACGTCCCGGTTCTGCTCCCCGCGGATGTACAGCCGGATGGGGGGGAGGCGGATGCCCTCGGCGAAGATCTCGGTGACGTTGGGCGGCGTGCTGCCCGGGGCCGATCCGCCGATGTCCTGGTGGTGGGCCATGGTCACGCTGAGCGCCACCACCTCGCCGTCGCAGAAGACCGGGATCACGATCGTGAAGTCCGGCAGGTGGCTCCCGCCGTCGTACGGGTCGTTGAAGCAGTAGACGTCGCCCGGGCTCATCGTGTCGGCCGGGAAGGAGCTCAGGATCCGCTTCACCGCCGGCACCAGCGAGCCGAGATGACCGGGGAGGGCCGCGGCCTGGGCCAAGGTGTCGCCGTGCTTGTCGTAGAGGCCGGCCGAGGCGTCGAGGGCCTCCTTGATGAGGCTGGAGAACGCGCTCCGGCACAGCACCGTCTCCATCTCGTCGGTGATGGACTGGAGCCGCTGGTTGACGACTTCCAGCAGGATCGCATCGACCGCCCGGCCGGCCCCGGCCGGGTCCGCTGCCTGAGCGCCCGGGGTGAGGACGACTGCCATGGGCCTACTCCTTGTCTTCGGTCAGGATGACGCTGCCGCTCTCGTGTACGCGGGCCACCTGGCCCGGGTACACGACGGTGGTGGTATCCTCCTGGTCCAGGATCGCCGGCCCGGAGACGCGGGCCCCCACGCTCAGGGAGCCCCGCGCGTACACCGCCGCGTCGACGTACTCGCCCGTCTCGCCGAAGAACGCCCGCCGCCGCGCGATGGGCTCGGCGGGGGCTGCGCTCGCCCGCGCGGGGCGGTCGGTCGGCGGCGCCGGGAGCTGGTAGAGGTGCACGCCGCGCACGCCCATGATCTCGACCGGGTTGTCGGGGCTGTGGTGGCCGTAGATCCGGTCGTGGAGCGCGTGGAAGTCGCCGAGGAGCCGGGTCAGGGAGTCCCGGTCGATGCCGCCGCCGGCCATCGGGACCTGCAGCTCGTACGACTGCCCCACGTAGCGCATCTCGGCGTAGCGCTGGACGGCCACCCGGTCGAGGGGAACGCTCTCCTCGCGCATCCTGCCCCGGCAGTAGTCGTCGATCTCCGCGAAGATCGCGCTGAGCTGCCCCGGCTCCACCCGATCGAACAGGCGCGGGTAGGCACGGGAGGCCTCGTGGCGGACCCGCGCCAGGAGGAGCCCGTAGGCCGAGGACACCCCGGGGCGCGGCGGCACGACCACCGCCCGGGCCTGGAGGAGCTTCAGCAGGCGGCCGGCGTGGACCGGACCCGCCCCGCCCATGGCCACCAGCGCGATCCCCCGCAGGTCATAGCCGCGCCGCACCGACACCAGCCGGACCGCTTCCGCCATCTGGGTGTTGACGATGTCGTGGATGCCGGCGGCCGCCCGCGGGACCGACAGGCCCAGCGGCCCCGCGACCCGGGCGTCGACCGCCTGGTGGGCCAACTCGGGGAACAGCGGGAATCGCCCGCCGGCGTAGGTGGCGGGGTTGAGGTAGCCCAGCACGATGCTGGCGTCGGTCACCGTGGCCTCGCGGCCCTGGCGCCCGTAGCAGGCCGGGCCGGGGTCCGCGCCCGCGCTCTCGGGCCCGACCTTCAGGCCGCCGGCGGCGTCGAGCCGGGCGATGCTGCCCCCGCCGGCGCCGATGGTGTGGACGTCGACCATGGGCACTCGCAGCGGGTACCGGCCCAGCCGACCCTCCGACCCGGTCTCGATGCGGCCCCCGCGGACCAGCGCCACGTCGAAGCTGGTCCCGCCCATGTCCACGGTCACGACGTCGTGGAACCCGGCCGCCTCGCCGGCGACGTGACCGGCGACCACTCCGGCCGCGGGCCCCGACAGGACGGTCCCCACCGGGCGATCCACCGACGCCTGCGCCGAGGTGATCCCGCCGTTGGACTGCATGATCTGGAGCGGACAGCCGAAGCCCTTGGCCTCGAG
This sequence comes from uncultured Candidatus Rokubacteria bacterium, assembly GCA_963708025.1. Classification (GTDB taxonomy): domain Bacteria; phylum Methylomirabilota; class Methylomirabilia; order Rokubacteriales; family DASRDR01; genus CAVPSB01. The sequence goes on from CAVPSB010000020.1 coordinate 21,081, forward strand.
CTCGCGGCCCAGGTCCTCCACGTACGACGTGATGACCGGCCGCAGGTACGCGTCGAACGCGGTGACCACCAGCCGCTCGTACTCGCGGAACTGGGGATCGACCGTGGAGGAGAGCGAGACCTCGAGCCCCGGGAAGTGCTGGCGGATCAGCGCCGCGGTGCGCTGCTCGTGGGCGGGATTGAGGAAGGAGAACAGGTAGCACACCGCGACGGCGGCCACCCCGGCGTCGCGGAGGCGCCCCACGGCCTCCACCACGGCCGCCTCGTCGAGCGGCCGGAGCACCGCTCCGGTGGCGTCCACCCGTTCGGGGATTCCCACGATGCGTCGCCGGGGAGCGAGGAAGAGGGGCCCCTCGGCGTCGATGTCGAGGTCGTACATCGCGGAGCGCTTCGTGCGGCCGATGATCAGGATGTCCTCGAACCCCTGGGTGGTGAGGATCGCGAGCGTCGCCCCGCGCCGCTCGAGCACGGCGTTGGTGGCGATGGTCGTGCCGTGGACGATCCGCTCCACCGCGCCGGCGCCGCGCTCGGCGAGGGCCAGCACGCCCTCCAGGCCTTCCACGAAGGCCCCGGCCGGCCGCCGGGGCCGGGAGGGCACCTTCAAGGTGAAGAGGGCCCCCCGCGTCGGGTCGGCGGCGACCACGTCGGTGAAGGTGCCTCCGACGTCGATACCCACGATCAGCTGGGACACGCGATTCGCCTCCTCGATGACAGATCCGATCCGACCGCGGCGCCGGCTCCGCGCGAGATCCGGCCCCGGCCGGCTCGGCAGACGCTCGCAGTCTAGTCGGGACCCACAAGACTCGTCAAGACAGTGGGACGGATCCGCAACGCGTGCTACATTCCATTGCGGATTCCGCCGAAACGCATCGGTGAGGGAGGCGCCAGTGGATCCGGCCCGGCTCGCTCCGATCGACGTCCGCATCATCCGCGCGCTCCACGCGAACGCTCGCAGCTCGATGTCGAAGATCGCCTCCCGGCTGGGCATGCCGGAGTTGACGGTCCGCCACCGTCTGAACCGGCTCGTCCGGCTCGGCGTCATCGAGTTCGCCGCCATCGTCAACCCGCTCCAGCTCGGCTACCAGATCTGGGCGCAGTTCCACGTCGAGGTCGAGCTGGCCCGGATGCGCTCGGTCGCCCAGCGGCTGGCTCGCGCGCGTCAGGTCTACTTCGTCGGGATCGCCACCGGCGGCTACGACGTCCTGGTGGGGGCGGTGTTCCGGACGAACAAGGAGCTGCTCGACTTCATCACCGGCCCCATGGCGAAGGTGCCCGGGATCGTCGGAATCTCGACGTCGAGCATCCTGGAGGTCGTCAAGCGAAGCATGACGTTCGACCTGCCGGAGGAGGCGGCCACGGGACGGCGCTCCCGGCCAGCGCGACCCCGGCGAACGCCGGCCACGGAAGCGCGTGGCCGCCGCGCCGATCCGCGAGATCCAGCGCGCCCGACCCCTCTCCCGGAACGTCTCGAGAGAGCGGACAGACACCGGCTAGTGCGGGCCCGCTCGGGGCCGTGAACGCCGGTGGCTCATCACGAGGTGGCATTCTCGTCTGGGACCGTGAGGGCCGTTCGCGTCCAGCTTGTGTCGTCGACCATGCGGGCCTCAGGCAACTCGGGGAGGCGTCACGGATGAGGCTCCGACCGTCACGCTGATCCTTCACGCCGCTTGGGGCTGGCAGTGGATCGCGGGGGAACTGCTTGGCGGTCTCATCGAGGGAGACGACGATGGCGATGGCTGGCACGTATGACGTCGTGATCCGGGGCGGGGCCGTGTACGACGGCTCTGGCGCGCCTGCTCGTGTTGCCGACGTCGGCGTACGGGGAGTTCGGATCGTGGAGGTGGGTGCGATCGCCGGGCGCGGGGTGATGGATCTGGATGCACGCGGCCTCGCGGTGGCGCCGGGCTTCATCGATGTTCACAGCCACGACGACTTCGCCGTGCTGCTCGAGCCCGAGATGCCGTTCAAGGTGATGCAGGGCGTGACCACCGACATCGTCGGCAACTGCGGCTCGGGGGTGGTGCCGTTCGAGGCGGGGCTCGCGCGCTTTCGCCGTTTTCACCCGGCGGCGAACCCGGAGCCGTGGGACGGTTTCGCCGGGTACCTGGCGCGCGTCGACGAGGCGCGCCCGAGCCTGAACGTCGCCGTGCTCATGGGCCATGGCTCCCTGCGGCGAGGCGCGATGGGCCTGGCTCAGCGTGCTCCCAGCGCCGCCGAGTTCGACCGCATGCGGACGTGGGTGCGGGAAGGCGTCGCGGCCGGCGCGATGGGACTGTCGACCGGGCTGATCTACGAGCCTGGATGCTATGCCGCGACGGAAGAGATCATAGGGCTGGCGCGTGAGCTCGGTGGACCATCAGGCGGTCTCTACGCAACCCACATACGGAATGAAGCCGACGGCTTGCTTGACGCGGTCGGCGAGGCCATCCGCGTCGGCGAGGAGGCGGGCATTCCGGTCGAAATCTCGCATCACAAGGCAGCCGGGCGCCGGAACTGGGGACGGGTCGGGCAGTCACTGCGGATGATGGAGGACGCGCGTGGTCGTGGCGTGGACGTGACGGCTGACCAGTACCCGTACACCGCAGGGAGCACGTCGCTCGCTGCGGTCGTGCAGAGCGGTGCGCTTCGGGGTAACCGCTCGGGTGGGCTGGGCGAGCTGACGGCCGGGGACGTTCTGATCGCGTCCGCACCCGAGCATGCCGAGTGGGAAGGCTCGAGGCTCTCGGTGCTCGCCGACTCGTGGGGCCTGTCAGCCGAAGCCGCCTGCGAGCGGATCCTCGCCGGCGAGGGTGAGGCGTGCTTCGTCGTAATCTTCACGATGGATGAGGCGGACGTACGCCTCGTCATGGCTCATCCTACGACGATGATCGGTTCCGACGGAGTGCCATGTTCCACCGGCAAGCCACATCCACGCCTGTATGGTTGCTTTCCGCGGGTGCTCGGGCCCTACGTGCGAGACCACCATGTGCTCGATCTCGCAACGGCGATCCATCGAATGACGGGAATGCCGGCCGCGAAGTTCCACCTCCGTGATCGCGGCCTGATACGGTCCGGCGCCTTTGCGGACATTGTCGTATTCGATCCCGTCCACATCGCCGACGTAGCGACGTACGGGGAGCCTCGTCGCTTTCCTATCGGGATTCGCGCGGTCTTTGTGAACGGCGTGGCGGTCGCGCTTGGCGGCGAGCATACCGGGGCTCAGCCTGGTCGCGCACTCAGACGCGACGATATGTGAGATTCTACGCAGCTGTGCGGAACGTGGACCCGTGAGTAATCCCAGCCTCATGTGCTACTCCCCACCGGGCACTTGATGGATTGCCACGGTCTTCAGGCGCACCCCGCGACCGCGGCGGCCTTGCCTTGATCGCCGCATGCTCGTAACATTCCGGGTCGTGTGATCCTGCGCGTCCCGCCTTCCCCCACGTCCAACGGAGGACCGTCAATGTCGACGCCCGTTCCGATTCCCGTAGCGGTTGGTGCACGCCCGTCGCCTCGGCCGTCCGGGCGGTGGTGGCTCACGCTGGGGCTCGTGGCAGCGGTCGCCGCGGCGCTCCCGGTGCTGGCGCCGGGCCGGGGGGAGGCTCAGGGGGGGCCGGAGCTGGTGGTGGCGTTCCCGACGGACCCGCAGACCCTCGACGCGCGCGCCACGAGCTCCTCGCAGGCCGTGAGCATGCTCGGCCACATCTACGACCAGCTCGTGACGAGCGACGAGCAGGGCAAGCTCCAGCCGGGCCTGGCCGAGCGCTGGGAGATCCGGGACCCGCAGACGATCCGGTTCTACCTGCGGCGGGGGGTCAAGTTCCACAACGGTGAGCCCTTCGACGGAGCCGCGGTCAAGTACTCGCTGGAGTCAACCATCAGCCCCGACTTCAAGTCGGTGCAGCGCTTCTTCCTGGGCCCGATCGAGCGGGTCGAGGTCCGTGATCCGTACACGGTGGACCTCGTACTCAAGTCACGTGCGGCCCGCACGGTGCTGCGCGCCTTGACCTACTTCGGGTACATGGTCCCGCCGGCACTGGCCAAGAGTGCGGGCGATCGGCTGACAACCGCGGTCGGCACCGGTCCCTACCGGCTGGTGGAGTACCGTCCGGGGGAGCGTCTGGTGGTCGAGCAGAACCGGGATTACTGGGGCAAGCCGCCGGGGATGCCCCGGATCGTGTTCCGGGTGATCGGCGAGGCGGGCACACGGGTCGCCGCCCTCGAGCGCGGCGAGGTGGACATCGCGTACAGCTTCCCGGTGGACCAGATCGCGCGGTTCCGGGATCACGCCACCGTCTCGATCCTCTCGCGGCCCACGATCCGCGTGGCCATCGTGAACTTCCGGGTCGACCGGAAGCCCGTGGACGACGTCCGCGTCCGGCAGGCGATCGCGATGGCGCTGAACCGGACGGAGATCAACACGAAGCTCCTGGGCGGGCTCGGGCGCGTGGCCAACACCATCCTGGGCCCGGAGGTGTTCGGCTACGCCTCGGGTGTCGCCGCCCCCGCCTACGACCCCGCGCGAGCGAAGCGCCTGCTCGCGGAGTCGAGCCACGCCGGCGCCACGATCCGGCTCGGGATCTCGAGCGGACGCTTCGTGAACGACCGCCAGATCGGGGAAGTCGTCGCCGCGACCCTGGACGAGCTGGGGCTCCGGACCGAGGTCGAGGCCCCCGAGTACGGAGCGCTGCTGCGCGAGGTGAACAGCCCGACGGGGAAGTATGACGTGGTCGTCTGGTCGTGGGCGACGAACACGCTGGACGCGGACTTCACGATGACCGGCGCGTTCCACGACAAGCTCGCCGGCGCGTACACCGCCTACAAGAACCGCGAGGTGTCCGAGCTGATCGACCAGGCGAGGGCCACGGTCAACGACCGCCAGGCGGTCGAGCTCTACCGGCGGGTGCAGGAGGCGCTGCTCCGCGACCTCCCGTGGGCACCCCTCGTGTTCGTGCCCGATGTCATCGGCGTGAACAAGCGCGTGCAGGACTTCCATCTCCGTGCCGACGAGACGGTCTTCTTCAAGGCAGTGACCCGAAAATAGGTGGCCGGGCCGCGCGCGCTCCGGTGCCACGGCCGGCGGGGTATCGAGGCCGACGGGGACAGATCGGGGCGCGTGCCACGCATCCGCGCCGGCCCGGCCTCTGTCGGAGGGCCCGGGCGGCCCTTTCGGCGCTGATCTGACATGAATGTCGGACCGTTCCTCGTGCGGCGGGTGGTGCACTCCGCCCTGCTCCTGGCCATCGCGACGTTCGTGGTCTTCCTGCTCGTGCGGATCATCCCCGGCGACCCGGCGGAAGTCATGCTCGGTGACCGGGCCACCCCGGACGCCGTGCGTCTTCTCCGCGAGAGCCTGGGCCTCGATCGCCCGATGCTCGTCCAGTATGGGCTGTACCTCCAGCATCTCTTGCGCGCCGATCTCGGGACCTCGATCCGTGCCGGCCGGCCGGTCCTCGAGATCATCGTGGAGCGGCTGCCGGCGACGGTTGAGCTGGCCGTGGTCGCGGCCGCGCTGGCCATCGCCCTCGGCCTGCCGGTCGGGATGCTCGCCGGGGCGCGGAGCTCCTCCGCGGTCCAGGCCACGGCGTTCGTGGTGAGCCTCCTCGGGCAGGCCATGCCGGGCTACTGGCTGGGGCTCCTCCTCATCAACGTCTTCGCCGTCGGCCTCGCGTGGCTCCCGGTGTCGGGACGGGGATCGGTCTGGCATCTGGTCCTCCCCGCGGTCACGCTGTCCGCGTTCATGCTGGGGTTGATCGTCCGGATCACCCGGTCGAGCATGCTGGAGACCATGGGCGCGGACTACATCCGCACCGCCCGCGCCAAGGGCCTGGCCGAGCGACGAGTGGTGGGCCGTCACGCGCTGTGGCCGGCCCTGATCCCGGTGGTGACGATCACGGGGCTCCAGATCGGGACGCTGCTCGGCGGCGCCGTGGTCACCGAGACGATCTTCGGGTGGCCCGGGATCGGCAGCCTGGCCGTGCTGGCGGTGCTCCAGCGCGACTATCCGGTGGTCCAGGGGCTCGTGCTGTGCTCGGCGGCGACGTTCCTGCTGATCAACCTGGCCGTCGACCTGCTCTACGTCTACCTGGATCCCCGGATCGCGTCGGTGTGACGATGGCACCGAACGGACGGGAGGCGGGCAGGGGCCGAGCGCGCCGTCGCTCGGGCGGCGGGCTGCTGTGGCGCTCGCGTCTCGGTCTGGCCGGACTCGTCCTGGTGAGCGCGGCCAGCGGGGCCGCGCTCTTCGCGCCGTGGCTCGCCCCGTTCCCGCCCGCCCGCGTGTCCCTGGGCGCGCGTCTGCTCCCGCCCCTGGCGGCGAGCGAGCACGGCGGGCTCCACGTGCTGGGGACCGACCAGCTGGGCCGTGACGTCCTGAGCCGGATCCTTCATGGCGCCCGGGTCTCGATGACGATCAGCCTGAGCGCGGCACTGCTCGCCGGAAGCCTCGGGTTCGCCGCGGGGATCGCCGCGGGTTACTGGGGGGGGCCGGCGGATGCGCTGGTGATGCGGGCGGCCGATCTGCAGCTCGCGTTCCCGTTCATCCTGCTGTGCCTGGCCATCATCGCGGCCCTCGGCCCGAGCCTCGGCAACCTCGTGCTGGTCTTCGTCGTCACCAGCTGGCCCGTCTACGCGCGGATGGCCCGAGCCTCCGTGCTGAGCGTCCGGGCCGACGAGTACCTGCAGGCGGCCTTCGGGCTCGGGGCGTCCGCGGCGCGCATCCTGGGACGACACGTCGTGCCGAACGTCGTGGCGCCGATGCTGGTGGTCGGCTCGTTCGAGATGGCCCGGGTGATCATCGTCGAGGCCGCACTGGGCTTCCTCGGGCTCGGGGTACCCCCGCCCCGCCCGACGTGGGGGACGATGCTGGCCGATGGGCGGGCATACATCCGCGACGCATGGTGGCTGTCGACCTTCCCGGGGTTGACGATCATGCTGGTCGCGGCCGGCATGAACTTCCTCGGGGACGCGTTCCGCGATGCCCTCGACCCGAGGCTCCGGTAGGGGGGATGTGAGCATGGGTGGATCCGAAGGAAAGTCGGCGCGACGGGAGACCGCAGCGGACGTCGTCGTGATCGGATCGGGCGGGGCCGGGCTCATGGCGGCGGCCACGGCGGCGGCCCACGGACTCCGGGTCGTGGTCCTGGAGGCGGCCGCCAAGCTGGGCGGCACGACGAGCCTGTCGGGCGGCAACCTGTGGGTCCCTGACAGCCCGCACCTGCGGGCCGCTGGCCTGGAGGACAGCCGGGCGAGCGCCCTCACCTACCTGGAGCACGTCACCCTGGGCGAAGTGCCCCGGCCCGCCCTCGAGGCGTACCTGGTCGCCGGGCCGGCGATGCTCCGGTTCGCCGAGACGTGCCTCGGGGTCCGCTTCCACCTCGTGCCGGAGCTGCCAGACTACCGGCCGGACCTGCCGGGGGCGCACGTGGGTGGCCGGACGATCGAGGCGGACCCCATTGCGGCAGCCGAGGCGGGCGCGTGGGCGGACCGCGTGCACGTCGGCCCCACGTTCGCGCCGATGACCTACCAGGAGGTCATCCGGTGGCGGGGCTACGCGTACCCGCACCACATCGATCACGCGCTGGTGGCCCAGCGTCGACGCGACGGGATCCGCACGCTGGGACTGGCCCTGGTCACCGCGCTGGTGAAGGCGTGCGTGGCGCACGGCGTGACATTCGCGACCGACACGCGGGTCACGGCGCTGCGGCGGACGACCACGGGGCGTGTCGGTGGCGTCGAGGCTGTCAGGAGCGGCGAGCCGATCCGACTCGCGGCTCGTGGGGGGGTGGTCCTCGCCTGCGGCGGCTACGAGTGGAACGAGGCCATGACCCGGGCCTTCCTCAAGGGACCCCTCCGCGGGCCGGCCGGCCTCTGCCACAATCGAGGGTCGAACGTGGAGCTCGCCACGCAGGTCGGCGCGCGGCTCGACTTCCTCAGCGAGGCGTGGTGGTACCCCACGGTGCACGTCCCCGGGGAGACGTTCGAAGGGGCGCCGCTGTACCGGATGTTCCGCGAGCGCTCGCTGCCCGGGTGCATCATGGTGAACCGGGCCGGCCGGCGCTTCGTCGACGAGGCGCAATCCTACAACGATCTTGTGCGTGCCCTCCACGAGTTCGACGTGGGCGCCTACGCGTGGCGTAACCTGCCCGCCTTCCTGCTGGTGGACGCCCGCTTTCGTCGGACCTACTCCTTCCAGACGCTGGCGCCGGGAGACGCGGCAGCCGCGTGGCTCCCCGCGTATCCGACGTGGGAGGCCCTCGCGGCGGCCCACGGCATCGACGCGGCCGGCCTCGGCCGCACGATGGAGGCCTACAACCGGGCGGCCGAGCGCGGCGAGGACCCGGCCTTCGGCCGGGGCGGGCGCACGTTCGGACCCTACGCCGGGGACCCCGCCCACCGGCCGAACCCGTGCCTCGGGCCGCTCGCCGAGCCGCCCTTCTTCGCGATGGAGGTGCACCCGGGCGCGCTTGGCACGAAGGGGGGACCTGCCACCGACGCGGACGCCCGGGTCCTCGGCTGGGACGGCCAGGTGATCGACGGCCTCTACGCGTGCGGGAACGCTGCGGCCAGCGTGATGGGACCGGGCTACCCCGGCGCCGGCGCGACCCTCGGTCCCGCGCTGGCGTTCGGGTACGTGGCGGGGCGGAGCCTCGATACCGGCGCCCGCCGGACCGGACGCGCTGCTCGCGCGCGGGACCCGCTGGACGATCGAGACTAGCCGCCCTGATGCGTGGGAGAGACGATGATCAAGCGCCGCGTGTTCTTCAAGCTGAAGGACGGCCTGCCGCCGTCGCAGCACGAGGAGGTGCGGGGGCGCTTCCTCCGCATGCCGGTCGAGATCCCCGACATCGTGCGCCACTGCTTCGCGCGCAACGAGAGCTGGGACTCGCAGTTCGAGTACATCTGGGAAGTCGAGTTCCGCGACCGGGCGGCGCTCCAGCGGTACACCGACCATCCCTACCACGAGACGGTCCGCGCCCTCTTCCCGAATCCCCACCCGGCGCGCGGGGCGATCCTGACCGAGGACGACGGCAGCAAGCCGACATGTCTCGTTCAGCGCTTCGCCATGGTGGACTACGAGGTCGAAGACGACGACTGAGCGACGCCGACCCCAGGCGATGGCGACGGAGCACCGTCACCACGGCCGGCCATCCACTCCTTGCCCAGGAGGCACTCACATGCGCGTCCGAGTATCCGAGACGCCCGAGATTCCGCTGCCGGAGCAGTCCCTCACGATGCGGCGGCTCGCCAACCGAGACCAGCACGGCCCGGACATCAGCGTTACGTGGGTGAAGATCTGGGGCCGCCACCGGAAGATGCGGTCCGACAACACCACGCGGGTCTACTACTTCCTCGACGGGACCGGGGAATTCAAGCTGGGGGACGGCGAGCCGTTCGCGATCGGGAAGGATGACCTCGTCGTGATCCCCCGGGGCACGCCGTACGAGTTCACGGGCCACATGACCTATCTCGTGATGAACGGTCCCGCCCACGTGCGCGGCGACGACATCGTGATGGAGTAAAGACGGGCCCCCCGTCCACCTTCGCCAAGGAGAGGGACATGAGCCGGAAGGACGTGCGCAAGGTGCCCGTGCGTGATCGGCAGCACGGGGTGGAGAGCTTCGTGCCGGTCGGCACAGTGGAGGGCGCCCGCCCGGGGCGCGCCCTCGTCGTGATCGGCGGCGTGCACGGCACGGAGTACGCCGCCCAGGACGCCGTGCAACGGTTCTGGGATAGCCTCGACCCCGCGGAGCTGGCCGGGACCGTGAGGGTCGTCCTCGGTGCCGACATGACCGCGCTCCTGGCCCACACCCCCTTCCTCAACCCGGTCGACGGCAAGAACCTCAACCGGACGTGGCCCGGCCAGCCCGAGGGATCGCTGACCGAGGTTGTCGCCCACACGATCACGACGGACGTGATCGCCGGCGCCGACGCCGTGATCGACGTCCACGGGGGAGAGTGGGACCAGGCCATCCGCATGTTCACCTTCACTCACCGGGGGATCGACCCCGAGGTGGATCGCCGGGCGCTGGACCTGGCCGTGGCCACCGGCTTCCCGTTCGTCGAAGTGACCGACGCCAACGGTCCCGTCCTCGGCCGCGGCACAACGTCGGCGGAGGCGATGCGTGGCGGCCACCCAGCCGTCACGATCGAGGCGGGCGGGCGCGCCCGACGGGAGGAGTGGGCCATCAGGGCGCATGTCAACGCGCTGCAGAACGCGCTCCGCCACCTCGGGATCGTGCCGGGTCCGCCGGTGCCCTGGGCGGGCACGCCGGTGGTCCTGACCCGTGGCGTCAACGTGGAGACCCATGCGGCCGGCCGCTTCGAGCCCGCGATGGACGCCGGCGACTGGATCGAGGAGGGCGCGCTGTTCGGCCGCGTGGTCGACGTGGATGGCCGGGTGCTCGAGGAATTGCGCGCGCCGGCCTCGGGGACCGTGCTCTACCTGATGGCCGCTCGGTGGATCAAGGCCAGGGGCTTCGCCGGCAAGATCGGGGTGCCTTGACGGTCTGCCGGCCCGTTCCCGGGGGCCCTCCGTGCGCCCGGCTGTGAGCGACCGGCGGGCGGCCCTCAGGTTCCGGCTGGAGTTCTTGAGCGGGACAGGTGGCGTTCGGGAAGCTCCGCGCCCGCCCCGAGATGCGCGGAATCGGCCTCCCGGACCTGTGAGCGGGAACCTCAAGACGCTTCACGAGCAGGGAGTGAGGGGCTACGATGCCGGCACCGTTCGGAGTGTGCTCCGTGTGCAAGAAGCCGATCCCGATGGGGGTAAAGTACTACCGGTGCTCGGTGTCGACCTGTAATTCCGGACGCCTAAAGCTCACCTTCTGCAGCGTGCGCTGCTGGGACATCCACCTGCCGGAGGCGCGCCACCGCGACGCCGGCGCGGTCGAGGAGATGGCCCGGGCGTCCGGCCCGCGGTAACGGCCCACCGGTCCAAGGCAAGGCGCTTGACACCCGCCGGCGAAGCCCTGAGATTTGACGTCCGCCTCCTGTGCCGGTCAAACACCCCACCTGCTGGAGCGGGAGTCGGTGGTTCGAATCCGGTTGCGCCTCGGTTGCGTCCGGTTGCCCTGTGGCATCCACCGGGCGTAGACGCGGAACAGCACGGCGGTCTTGCTCCTCGGCTTGACAGGGCGTTCGCGCGTGCTCGATCATACGGTCGCCTCCCGAGACCCCGCGCGAGAGAGGAGTCGGCAGTGCTCGAGAACCGCGTCATGCGCATCGTCCGCGAGGGCGGGATCGCGCTGGCGACGTTCGGTGGGTGCTTCCGCGGACCCGAGGTCGTGGAGCTCATCGGTCACGCCGGCTATGATGGCGTCTTCATCGACATGGAGCACGTCGGCCACGACCTGCGGGACGTCCAGGAGATGGTGCGTGTCGCGGAGCGGTTCGGTATCACGCCGATCGTGCGCACGCCGGGGTGCGACCCTGGCCTGATCCTCCGGCTCCTGGACATGGGCGTGCAGGGTATCCAGATCCCCCACGTCACCGACGCCGCCGCCGCGCGGGCCGCCGTCGCGGCGGTGCGGTACGCGCCGCTCGGCGCCCGTGGGCTGATCGGCTTCAGCCGGGCCACCGAGTACGGCAGAGTGCCCCTGGTTCGGCACATCGAGCAGTCGAACCGGGAGGTGATGCTGGCCGTCATGATCGAAGATGCGGAGGCGGTCGACGAGATCGACGCGATCGCCGCGGTCGACGGCATCGACCTCGTGGCCCCGGGGCCGAACGACCTGGCCGGCTCGCTCGGCGTGCCCGGGCAGACCGACCACCCCCGGCTGATGGCGGCGATGGAGCGCGTCGCGGGGGCCGCGAAGAGGGCGGGGAGGCGTCTCGTCCTGCCACTCGGGCATCCCGTGTATCCGCGGACCGTGGCCGAGTGCCGGGACCTGGGCGCCGGTCTCTTGCTTTGCGGCGCGGCTCCCGAGGTTCGCCTCCTTCGGTCCCTGTCTTCCGAGGTGACGGAGCTTCACCGCGCCACCGGCCGGAGCTGATTCTCGCGGAATCGAGTCACGTGGGCACTGCACGATACCCGTGCCTGCGCGTCACCGCAAGACGGGAGGCTGTCATTGGCGCTCTGGGAACCCGGATGGTGGTGGCGACGCCGACAACCCGAGCGCGGGAGGACATCATGAGGAGCCTGAGGATCTGGCTGGTGTTGGTGCTCTGCGTGCTGTTCGTCGGGACGGGCGGCGTCGCGCGGGCGGCCGAGCTGACGTGGTGGAGCCACTGGGCCCCGCAGGAGAACAAGAAGACCGTTCTCTTCGAGGTGAAGCGGCGCTTCGAGGCCGCGCATCCCGGCACCACGGTGACCCTCACGTTCTGGGAGCTGGCCAACATGTATCCGGCCCTCCGGGCCGCGCTGACCGCGGGCTCCGGATTTCCGGATGTCTTCACGTTCGACACGACCGCGCTGGAATTCATCCCGGCGGGATGGCTGGCGGATCTCTCGGGCGGCATCCGCTGGGAAAACGTGGAGCCCTACGGCAAAGCCTTCTGGACGCGGCCCGGCCCCGGCGGGAAGGTCGGGACCTGGGCGTTCCCCATCGAGGCCGCCTCCGACGAGATCTACTTCAACAAGAAGATGTTCCGGCAGCTCGGCATCGAGGTGCCGGCGAGCTTCGCCTTCACCCAGGACCAGTTCAAGGACGTGGTGGCGAGGTGCGCCAAGGCCGGCTACGCCGCGTTCGCTACCGGGGCGGCCGACCGCGCCTGGGCCGCCCTGTTCATCCCCATGGACCTCCTGCTGAGCAAGCTGGGCGGCGAGGATCTCGTGAAGCTGGGACGGGGCCAGCTTTCCTGGAAGGACCCCCGCGTGGTGGACGTCTTCCGTTACTACAAGGAGCTGATCGATCTCGGGGCGTACGCGAAGACTCTGGCCAGCATGACCCTGGCCGACGCGCATCGGTACTTCCACACGGACCAGAAGGCGTGCATGTTCCCGGTCGGCTCCTGGTATACCGGGCGCGCGTTCGTCCCGCCGGACAAGGGCGGGCAGCCGAAGGACTTCGAGCTGGGCCTCCTGAACTATCCCCTGATGAAGGACGGGAAGGGCCACGGAGAGAAGCTGCTGGGTGTCGCGGGATCCTATGCCGTCGCCGCCCAGAGCCCGAACCGGCCGCTGGCGACCGAGCTGCTGAACACCTTCGCCAGCGTGGACATCGGCAACCTGTGGATGGCGCAGACGGGCATCCAGACCGGGATCAAGACCGATCCCGCGCGGATCGACAGTCCGCATCAAGTGGTACTTCGAGGAGTTCGGGAAGGTCAACAAGGCCAACAAGTGGGTGGATCTCCCCGCCCAGGACATGAAGGCCCTGATGAAGCCCGGCCTGTGGGACACCTGGGTCGCCACGGTCAACCAGGGCCTCCCGAACAAGCTCATCGGGCCCGACGAGGCCCTGGCCAAGCTGGAGGAGGCGCGCCTCAAGGGCCGCTGATAGGCCTGATCGCGGGGAAGCGGGAGCGCCGCGCGAGGCGTCCATGTCGTACACGGTGATGTACTGGAACCGGGCCCCCGAAGACGTCTACGAGGTGATCCGCCGGGAGCTGCCTTCCGGCTGGAGGCTGGTCGTGCCGGCCGGCGACGTCTCCGGCGGCGTGCCACGGCCAGCTCGCCGACGTGGATTTCGTCCTGACGGCGGTGTGGCCGGTCGGCGAGGAGGAGCTTCGCGCGGCCCCGAAGCTCAGGATGGTGCAGCACCAGGGCGTCGGCCACGAGCACATCGACACGGCGGCGCTCGAGCGCCGGCGGATCCCCCTCGCCCTCTGCCCTGCCGGGACGACGGTCGGCGTCGCGGAGCACACGATCCTGCTGATCCTCGCGGTGTACCGCCGGCTGGTGGTCGCCGACACCCAGCTCCGCCACGGGGCCTGGCTCCAGTGGGCGCTCCGGGCCACCTCCTTCGAGCTGGCGGAGAAGACCGTCGGGCTGGTCGGCTTCGGCCGGATCGGCCAGGCGGTGGCCAAGCGGCTCCACGCCTTCGACGCCCGCATCGTCTATCACGACCCGTTCCTGGAGGGAAGGCCGGCGGAGGCCGACGCCTGGAGTGCTCGGGCGGTCGGGCTCGACGCCCTCCTCGGGCAATCCGACGTCGTCAGCCTGCACGTGCCGGCCGCGGCCGCGACCCGGCGGCTCATGGGCGCGCGCGAATTCGCGAAGATGAGGCCATCCGCGATCCTGATCAACACGTCGCGCGGCGCCGTCGTCGACGAGCCCGCCCTGGTCGCGGCGCTGGAGGCGGGGACGATCGCCGGGGCGGGGCTGGACGTGTTCGAGGACGAGCCGGCGCGCGCGGACCATCCCCTGTTCAAGCTGGACACCGTCGTGCTGACCCCGCACATCGCCGCCGGCACCGTGGACGCGCTGCGACAGAAGATGCGCTCCGTCTTCGCAAACTACCTCCGCTTCGTGGAGGGCACGCCGATCCGGGATCGGGTCGTCTGATCGGCCTGGCGGTCCGGGACGGCTGATACCAATCGACGGGGCGGGCGGGCGGACAGATCAGATCAAAGCTCTCGAAGCCTCGGGACAGCCTCTACTGACGGATGGATTCAGGGGCTGGGGCCCGACCGTGTCGGAGGTCGCAGAGGTACCGAGGATCCCGATCCGATAGACCTTGCGCGTGGGGCTGGCGGGGAAGGCGCGTCGGTCCATCACTCGATGAACTTGATCCACGCGGGGCAGAATCGACGGCGATGGTGAGGCCGAGCGCCTTTGCCGCGCAAGGTTCACGACCAGCTCGAACCTCGTCGGCTGCTCGATGGGCAGGTCGGTGGGATTGGCTCCCTGTCAGGATCTTGTCGACGTACAGTAGGTGCCAAATCAACGAAAGCCTGACCTTGGACTTCGCCGACCAGCCGGAACCAAGGCCCGTGCGTCGGATTCCCGGCAGATGAGTGAAGGAAAGGGCGCCTCTCATTGGGTGACTTGGTGTCCAGGTCAAGAACCTCATCGACGGGGTTCGGTCGTGCCGGTTCTGGTGCCGGTTCGACATGAGTCTGAGGCATAGTCAGTCACGGCGCGTCAGCGGTTCGGTGCTCGCTAAGCGCTGACTCCATCGAACCTGATCGCACTTGGGGAAGAGCAGGTCGCGTATGACGCGCGCGCACTCTGAGGAGAGGAGTCGGTGGTTCGAATCGGTTGCGTCTGGTTGCGTCCCATGCCGCATTGTGCCACGTTCTGCAAGACCGGGGGCTCGAAGTATTCGATACTTGGCACTCACAATGACTACTTCTGGAAGTTCCGCCCTTTGCTAGGCGAGTGATTTCGTGGAGTTTCCCCGGGGAGGCCAAATAACTCGGCGATCGGCGGGTGCGCTCGAAGGACACCTGGGTGTAGATCTTCGTCAACTCGAGCGACTCGTGGCCGAGCGCCTCGGCGATGACCCGGATGTCCACGCCCCGGTCCACGCGGTGCCAGAGTCGGGTCCCCGATGGCCTGCCCATCAAGGCCTGGCATGAGAGGAGTGCGGATTCCGGCGAACATGATCGCCGTTCCGACGGATCATCGTGATCGCTCATCGGAGCGCAGCGACGTCTTGGCGGCCGCGGTCATCGGCAAGGATGTGCCATTCGCCGTCCTCGAGGCGATCGCGGAGGTTCCCGAGGACGTCCTGCGGCACGGGCTCGCGAGCCTCCAGGCCGGCGAGTTTCTCCACGAGGCGCGCCTCTTTCCCGACCTCGAGTACACGTTCAAGCACGCCCTGACCCACGAGGTGGCGTACGGCAGCCTGCTCCAAGACCGGCGGCGGGCCCTCCACGCCCGGATCGTGGAGGCCATCGAGACGCTCTCCGCCGGCCGTCTGGCCGAGCACGTGGAGCGGCTGGCCCACCACGCGACCCGGGGTGAGGTGTGGGAGAGGGCCGTCGCGCTACCTCCGCCAGGCCGGGACCAAGGCGTTCGCGGCATCGGCCAATCCGGGAGTCGGCCACCTGCTTCGCACAGGCCCTGGACGCTTTGGCGCATCTGCCGGAGGCGCGCGAGACGACCGAGCAGGGCATCGATCTGCGGTTCGATCTCTGCAACGCGCTCTATTTCCACGGAGAGCTCGAGCGGCGCGGAGAGCTCCTCCTTCAGGCTGAACACCTGGCCCGGACACTTGATGATCGGCGGCGGCTTGGGTGGGTAAACCTCCTCATGAGCCAGAATTTCTTCTCTTTGGATGAAACGACGCACCAGCGCGCGGCCGCCGAACGGGCGCTGTCGATTGGCCAGACGCTGGCGGAGGTCCCCCTGCAGATCGCCGCCAGGTACCTGCTGGGTACGGCCTGCTTTGATTTCGGTGAATATCGGCGGGCTGAGGAACTGCTCGGTGAGGCCGTGCAGGCGCTCGACGGCGATCTGGCTAGCGAGCGTTGCGGCCTCTTCTTTTTTCCCGCCGTGATCGCCCGGGCATGGCTAGCACGAGCCTTGGCCGAGCGCGGTGCCTTCGCGCAGGGTCTCGTGTACGGGCAGGACGCGATCCGAATCGCTGAAGCGCGCGGTCACTTAGCCGGCATGAGCTACGCGCTGTGGCACCTTGGGTATCTGTGGGGGCTCAAGGGTGATTTCGCCCAGGCCATTCCCCTGCTGGAACGCGGACTCGCGGTCGCGCGCGAGACCCAAGTCCTTATTCCATCGGTACACAATGCGGGGGCGCTCGGCGACGTCCTGGTGCGGGCGGGGCGTTTAGCGGAGGGACTCGACGTCCTGCGATGGACTCAGGAAGCCCGCGAACCGTTTGGGACGGCCCAATATCTCTCGCGGTTTCTCGTGGATCTCGGTTGCGCGTACGTCGCGGCGGGCCGGTTGGATGATTCGCGGACGTCAGCAGGCAGGGCGCTGGCCCTAACGCGCGAACAAGGTCATCGGGGTCACGAAGCCTATGCGCTCCGCCTCTTAGGCGAGATAGCCTTCTTGGGCGGTCCAGTCGAAGCTGAGACCGCCGAGGGCTGTTATGGTCAGGCCCTCGCCCTCGCCACCGAGCTCGAGATGCGTCCGCTCATGGCGCACTGCCACGTCGGGCTCGCCAAGCTCTACCGCCGCGTCGGGGATCGAGCGAAGGCCGAGGAGTCCTTGGAGACGGCGATCCCGATGTACCGGGAGATGGATATGGGGTTCTGGCTCGAGCAGGCGGAGACGCAGCTGAGCGAGCCGAAGTAGGGCCGAGGCGCTACAGGATCTGCCGGCGTTGCCAGCAGGACGCGCCCTCTGACGCGGCCTTCTGCCCGACGGGACGCGGCCAGGCGGCCAGGGCTCGAGACAACCGACGAGGTCAACCTGTGGCGACCCCGCCGAGAAACGCGCCTCCACACGGCTGGAGGTGGAAGCAGCCGAAAGATTGCGGTGGCCCGGCCCGGGAAGACTGATCCGGTTTCGGCCCTCCTGGGACAGAGCCCATCCTCTATCGGCCGAACAGCCTCTCGATGAGTTCCTCTCGAGTGAGACCGAAGTGCTGGGCCACGTCGCCCAGGAGCCCAGCCAGCGTCCCGACCCGGAGTGCCGTGTGGCGTGGGATCGTAACGTGATGCTCGCCGCGTTCGCCGGTCGTCAATCGGAGGTGGCTGCCGGTCTGGCGGGTCAGCCGGTAACCGAGATCGGCGAGGGCTTTCGCGAGGTCGTCACCGGAGACGTCCCGCGGAAGCCTCAAGCGTTGATGACTTCCTCGCGTACGAAATGGAGCCGAATGACCTTCGGAACGCTGCCCTCGTCGAAGTGGCAGCGAACGGCGTCGCGGACCTTCGCATGCAGATCTGCCAGGTCGTCGGCCTCGGTGAAGATCGACTCGCCCAGGGCCCGGGCGGTGAAGCCGCCCTCGGGAGCTTCCTGGACAAGAAAAATCACTTCCGGCAAGCTATGGCTTCCGGCTGATGGGCTCATGGTGTGGCTAGGATAGCACCGTTTCGTTCCGGCCCAGCTCGCGACGCGTTCCGTGGGCCGAGCGGCGAGTAGTGCACAAGGCTCCACAACCAGGTCGTGGCGCAGCCTCGACGTGACGACGCCGAGGCTGCGCCGGGGTTAGTTTACCTGGGGGTCTTTGTCGGGCCGCTGTCTCGTAACGTGCTGGATTTCCAGGCACGCGCGTGGGGGTCAGATGCTTCTGGAAGTTCCGCCCGCTGCTAGGTAGCTGAGGGCGTTGACGTTTTTGCACCGGATTACTTACACCCCGGGAGGGCAAATAACTCGGCGATGCGGCGGGTGCGCTCGAAGGACACCTGGGTGTAGATCTTGGTCGATTCGAGCGACTCATGGCCGAGCGCTTCGGCGATGATCCGGATGTCAACGCCGCGGTGACGCAGTGCTTGCCATAGGCGTGGCGGAGCTTGTGCGGGGTGAGGCGGACGCCCAGATGACGGCGCGTCCAGCGCGTTACCACACGGTTGATCACGAGGTAGCTGAGCCCGTCGTCGGTCCGTCCTCCTTGCGGAGCAGCGGCGTGTCGGGATGGGTGCGGCTGGTCCCGGTTGTGCTGGCCAGGTAGGCCGGACGATCTCGAGCGCCTGGGGCGGGAGCGTCACCGAGCGCTGCTTCTGACCCTTGCTCACGAACCCGATGCAGCCCCGTGGTTGGCACGAAGTGAGCACGCTGGAGCTCGCGATCTCGGCGACGCGAGCCTGCCGAAGAGCGCGATGGCGAGGATGGCGCGGTTCCGGAGGCTCGGCTCGCTGGCGACTGGGTCGCGAGGTCGTGGAACGCGGGCAGGATCGGGATGGTGCGCTATGAGCCGAGGAGTGCGGAACCGGGCACCAGGGTCGGTGACGAGGTGCCCGTTGGCGTTGAGCCACCGGGTGAACCCCGTGAGGGCCATCAGATACGTCCGGCAGGTCCAGTCCTGCCTTCCCACCTCCTTCAGGGAGAACTGCCTCTCCAGGAGCCGCTCGTAGCTGATGTCGCCGGCGTCCCGGAGACGCCAGCCCATCGACCGCGAGGTGGCCACGAAGAGTTCCAGCCCGTCTCGTAGGCACGGCGCATCCTGTCCGCGACGGCTCGATCGATCCGCAACTCGGACAGGTACCTCCTCCACAGGACCGGGAGTCCAAGCGTCATGGGATGTCCCCGACGCGGCCCAGCCCGACGCTGCCTCGCACGGTAGCGAAGCCGCCGCCGCGAGGCAAGCTACCGATTCCGGCGCAGCTATACCCGCGGGACGTCGGACTCGGAGCGATGTCAGCTCCGCCGCGACGTAGCGCGCGGAGCAAAAACGGCGCTCGTGGAAGCGGCGATCGAGACGTTCCCTAGCCAGTTCACGCTGGGCGATCTAGAACGAGCCTGCCCCGAGGTTAGCCGGGACATGATCCGCCGTGTTCTGCGCGATCTCCAGAAGGCGCGACGGGTGGCCTGCCTCGGCCGTGGCCCCGGCGCCCTCTGGCGGAAAGAGGGTAATACCTCGAAGAGAGGGTGATAGAAGGGGTAATATCTCAGGCGGGTCAAGTGCAGACGTCGGCCGGGGCTGCGGCGGGACGCTCAACTATAGGGCGAGGAATGACCAAGCAGACATCGCCGAACAACGTGAGCACCGTCCTTCGAGAAGGCCGACGTGGAACTCGTGGTCGCCGCGTTTGGGGAAGCGAGCAGACCACGGCAGATCAGACAGTACTCGAGCGCATCATCGTGAACCCGGACATCTTTGGTGGAAAGCCAATCATCCGGGGACTGCGTATCTCGGTCGAGCTGATCCTGAGCCTGCTAGCTCAGGGAGAGACCCCCGAATCGATCCTGGGCGACTATCCGGATCTCGAGCCCGATGACATTCGGGCGTGCCTCGCCTACGCGCACGCCGTCATCGCCCACGACTCGCTCGATGCCGTTCGAGTCGGGACGAGGTGAAATTCCTCATAGACGCATGCGTCGGGCGGCGCCTTGCTGACTGGCTGCGCCGTGGCGGGCACGACGTCGTCGAGTCGCGCGAGCGAGGTAGAGATCCGGGCGATCGAGAGCTCCTCAGATGGGCGGCGACAGAGGACCGGATCCGTGTGACGGCAGCTCCCTCCTGATGTAATCCCGGATGTCTGGCGGAGCTCCGGCTGGCCGCTGGTAGCGTGTGGCTGCTCGCTGAGATCGCCGAGGCGAAGGGACGCAGACGCTCCCGGCCGGCGCTATTGGAGCAAAGAAGGCAATAACCTAGAAGAGGGGGCAACAGAAGGGGTAGCATCGCTCAAGCCGGCGACAGGGGGAGCGGGTCGGGGGCGGATCAGGTCGTCGAGTCACCGAGCGAGGTGCCTGGCCTCGGCAAGCGCGAGCAGGCCCCGAGCATGCCACCGACGCCAGGGGAGATGGGCATGCGGTTCTGGCCGAGCCAGGCGGAGCCAGAGATGAGAGACCTCGACGCATGACGTGTCAGCGATGCGCCTTCGAGAATCCTCCCGCGATGGCGTTCTGCGGGCGCTGCGGGACGCGGCTCGCGACTCTATGCCCGTCCTGCGGATTCGCGAATCCCGACGGGTTCACCTTCTGCGGCAAGTGCGGCACGCGTGTGGCCGAGGCCGCGCTACCGCCTCGCGAAGGCTACCCTGACTTCACCTCACCGCAGTCCTACACTCCCAAGCACCTCGCCGAGAGGATCCTCACCTCGAAGGCCGCCCTCGAAGGCGAGCGCAAGCAGGTCACGGTGCTGTTCGCCGACTTGAAAGGCTCGATGGAGCTCCTGGCGGACCGGGACCCCGAGGAGGCGCGGAAGCTTCTCGATCCGGTGCTCGAGCAGATGATGGAAGCGGTCCACCGCTACGAGGGCACGGTCAACCAGGTGATGGGCGACGGGATCATGGCGCTGTTCGGGGCGCCGGTCGCCCACGAGGACCACGCGGTGCGAGCGTGCTACGCCGCGCTCGACATGCAGGCCGCCATGCGCCGGTACGCCGAGGAGGTCCGGCGAGCCCACGGTGTCGTCCTCCAGGTCCGAGTCGGCCTGAACTCCGGCGAGGTGGTGGTCCGGGCCATCGGCAGCGATCTGCGGATGGACTACACGGCGGTCGGGCAGACGACTCATCTGGCCGCCCGCATGGAGCAGCTGGCCAAGCCCGACACCACCCTGCTGACGGCCGACGTCCTCCGTCTCGCGGAGGGATTCGTCGCGGTCACGCCGCTCGGTCCGGTGCCCGTGAAGGGCCTGGAGGCGCCGGTCGAGGTCTACGAGCTGACCGGCGCCGGGCCGCGGCGCTCGCGGCTCCACGCGGCGGCGGCGCGCGGGTTGACCCGCTTCGTGGGACGTGCGGGCGAGCTGGATCAGCTCCGCCAGGCGCTCGGCCGCGCCGGCAACGGCCAGGGCCAGATCGTGGCGATCGTGGGGGAGCCGGGCGTGGGCAAGTCGCGCCTGGTCTGGGAAGTCACCCACTCGTACCGCGTCCACGGCTGGCTCGTGCTGCAGGCGGGCTCGGTCTCGTACGGGAAGGCGACGTCCTATCTGCCGGTGATCGATCTTGCTCAAGGGCTACTTCGCGATCGAGGACCGGGACGGCCCACGCGCGGTGCAGGAGAAGGCTGACCGGGAAGCTGCTGACCCTGGACCGCGCGCTGGAGGGCAGCCTGCCGGCGCTCCTGTCGCTGCTCGACGTGCCGGCCGACGACGCCGCAGTGGGCGGCGCTCGATCCGTCCCAGCGCCGCCGGCGGACCCTGGACGCGGTGAAGCGGCTCCTGCTGCGGGAGAGCCAGGTGCAGCCGCTGCTGGTGGTCTTCGAGGACCTCCACTGGATCGATTCCGAGACCCAGGCGCTGCTCGACGCGCTGGTCGAGAGCCTGCCGGCGGCCCGGGTGCTGCTCCTCGTGAACTACCGGCCGGAGTATCGGCACCAGTGGGGCAGCCGCACCTACTACACGCAGCTCCGGCTCGACCCCTTGCCGCACGATCACGCCGAGGAGCTCCTCGGCGCGCTGGTCGGGTCCGACGCCGGTCTCGACCCGCTCAAGCGCGTGTTGATCGAGCGGACCGAGGGCAATCCGTTCTTCCTGGAGGAGAGCGTGCGGTCGCTCGTCGAGACCGGGTCCCTGGTCGGCGAGCGTGGCGCCTACCGGCTGGCGCGGCCCCTGCCGACGATCCAGGTCCCGGCGACGGTGCAGGCCGTGCTGGCCGCCCGCATCGACCGGCTGCCGCCCGCGGACCGGGCACTCCTCCAGACGGCATCGGTGGTCGGGAAGGACGTCCCGCTCGGGCTGCTCCAGGCGATCGCCGAGCCAGGGCGAGGCGGAGCTGCACGCCGCGATCGGGCGGCTTCAGGCCGCCGAGTTCCTCTACGAGACGCGCATGTTCCCGGACGTCGAGTACACGTTCAAGCATGCCCTGACGCACGACGTCACCTACGGCGGCCTGCTCCAGGATCGCCGCCGCCGCCTGCACGGCCAGATCGTGGAGACGATCG
Organism: uncultured Candidatus Rokubacteria bacterium; assembly: GCA_963708025.1. Lineage (GTDB taxonomy): Bacteria > Methylomirabilota > Methylomirabilia > Rokubacteriales > DASRDR01 > CAVPSB01. The sequence continues at coordinate 43,389 of CAVPSB010000020.1, forward strand.
AGCAGCGCTATCCCGACCGGCTCGGCGAGCACGTCGAGCGGCTGGCCCACCACGCGTTTCGGGCCGAGGAGTGGGAGAAGGCGGTCGGCTACCTGCGGCAGGCCGGGGCCAAGGCCCTGGCCCGGTCCGCCAACCTGGAGGCCGCCACGCACCTCGAGCGGGCGCTCGAGGCGTTGCGACACCTGCCGGAAGCCTCCGAGACCCTGGAGTCGGCGTTCGACCTCCGGGTCGAGCTCTGGAACGCGATCACCCCGCTCGGGCACTTCGCGCGGGCCAGCGACGTGATGCGCGACGCCGAAGGTGCCGCGGAGCGGCTCGGCGACCAGCGCCGGCTCGGTCGAGTCGTGGGGGTTGATGGGCAATCTCCTGTGTTTCGCCGGTCGCCGGGCCGAGTCGGAGGCCATCTCCGAGCGGGCCCGGGCGGCGGGCGAGGCGATCGGGGACCTGGTCTCGCAGATCTCGGCGAACATGAACCTCGGTCTCAACGCCTACTCGGCCGGGGACTACCGGCGGGCCCAGGCGTTCCAGGAGAGGATCCTGGGGCTGATCCCGCCCGAGCGGTTCCGCGAGCGGTTCGGGCGCGCCCTCCTGCCAGCGGTGAATGCGCTGTCGAACCTCGCGGCGGCCCTGGCCCAGCGTGGCGTCTTCGACGATGCGGTCCGCCACGGCCAGGCCGCGATCGAGCTGGCCGAGGAGGTCGGCCATCCGTACAGCCTGGCCGTCGCGTGCTGGAACGTCGGACGCATTCACACGCTCCGGGGCGACGCTCGCGCAGGCCAGGCCGACTCCTGAGTCAGGCGCGCTCACTGGCGGCGGAGCTGACGATCGGCTTCCTGATCCCCCCGGTGGCGCTGGAACTGAGTGCGCTCTCGGTCCTGGAAGGGCGCGTGAAGGACGCCCTGAACCTCGTGCCGGCGGCACGAGCCGCCATCGAGGAGGTCGGCCTGGGATGGTGGGAGGCGCTCGCCGAGCTGCGCATGGGCGAGGCGCTCGTCGCGGCCGGCCGCGTCGACGAGGCCCGGGTCGCCGCGACGCGGGCGCTCGACCTGGCCCGCGAGCGCGGGGAGCAGGGCCACGAGGCCTGGACGCTCCGGCTCCTCGGCGAGATCGCCGCTCATCCACGCGCGACAGCTGCTGACGAGGCAGAGCGCCACTACCGGCAGGCCCTCGCGCTGGCCGAACGGCTCGACATGCGCCCTCTCGTCGCCCACTGCCATCGCGGCCTCGGCGCGCTCTACCGGCGCACGGCCACGCCCGAGCAGGCAGAGAAGCACCTCACCACCGCCACCGCGATGTACCGCGAGATGGGCATGGGCTTCTGGCTGGAGCAGGCGGAGCCACGGATCGAGAGACCGCGGCGCATGACCTGTCCGCGGTGCAGCTTCGAGAATCCGCCCGCGATGGCGTTCTGCGGGCGCTGCGGCACGAGGCTCGCGGCCCCGTGCCCGTCCTGCGGATACGCGAACCCCGAGGGGTTCGCCTTCTGCGGCAAGTGCGGTGCGCGCGTGGCCGAGGTCGCCGCACCGCCGCGACAAGGCTCTCCGGCTTTCGCCTCGCCTGAGTCCTACACCCCCAAGCACCTCGCCGAGAAGATCCTGACCTCCCGGAGGCGCTCTCGAGGGCGAGCGCAAGCAGGTCACGGTGCTCTTCGCCGACCTCAAGGGCTCGATGGAGCTCCTCGCCGACCGGGATCCCGAGGAGGCGCGCAAGCTCCTCGACCCGGTGCTGGAACGGATGATGGAGGCCGTCCACCGCTACGAGGGCACGGTCAACCAGGTGATGGGCGACGGCATCATGGCGCTCTTCGGGGCGCCGGTCGCCCACGAGGACCACGCCGTGCGGGCGTGCTATGCCGCGCTCGACATGCAGGCCGCCATGCGCCGGTATGCCGAGGAGGTGCGTCGCGCCCACGGCGTCTCGCTCGAGATCCGCGTCGGGCTGAACTCGGGCGCGGTCGTGGTCCGGGCCATCGGGAGCGATCTCCACATGGACTACACCGCCGTCGGCCAGACCACGCACCTGGCGGCCCGGATGGAACAGCTCGCGACGGGCGGGCGAAGCCTCCTCACCGCCGACACGCTGCGGCTCGCGGAGGGGTATGTCGAGGTCACGCCGCTCGGGCCGGTGCCCGTGAAGGGCCTCGAAGCCCCGGTCGAGGTCTACGAGCTGGTCGGGACCGGAGCCCGCCGCTCCCGGCTGTCGGCGGCCGCCACGCGCGGCCTGACGCGCTTCGTGGGACGGGACGCCGAGCTGGAGCAGCTGCGCCAGGCGCTCGGGCGGGCCGCCGCCGGGCATGGCCAGGTGGTGGCGATCGTCGGCGAGCCGGGCGTCGGGAAATCACGGCTCGTGTGGGAGGTGACGCACTCCCACCGCGTCCACGGCTGGCTCGTCCTCCAGGCCGGCTCGGTCTCGTACGGCAAGGCGACGTCCTATCTGCCGGTGGTCGATCTCCTCAAGGGCTACTTCGCGATCGAGGACCGGGACGGCCCGCGGGCGGTGCGCGAGAAGGTGACGGGGAAGCTCTTGACGCTGGACCGCGCCCAGGAGGCCAGCCTGCCGGCGCTCCTGGCCCTGCTCGATGTCCCGAGCCGGCGATCCGTCCTGGGACGGGCTCGACCCCCGACAGCGTCGCCAGCGGACGCTCCACGCGCTGAAGCAGCTCCTGATCCGCGAGAGCCAGGTCCAGCCGCTCCTGGTGGTCTTCGAGGACCTCCACTGGATCGACTCCGAGACCCAGGCGCTGCTCGACGGGCTCGTCGAGAGCCTGCCGGCGGCGCGGCTCCTGCTCCTCGTGAACTACCGGCCGGAGTATCAGCACCAGTGGGGCAGCCGGACCTACTACACGCAGCTCCGGCTCGACCCCCTGCCGCCGGAGACCGCCGAGGAGCTCCTCGGCGCGTTGCTCGGGCCCGACGCCGGCCTCGACGCCGCTCAAGCGCATGCTGATCGCGCGGACCGAGGGCAACCCGTTCTTCCTGGAGGAGAGCGTGCGGGCCCTCGTCGAGACCGAGGCGCTCTCGGGCGAGCGCGGGGCGTACCGGCTGGCGCGGCCGCTCCCGGCCATCCAGGTCCCCGCCACGGTGCAGGCCATCCTGGCCGCCCGCATCGACCGGCTGGCCCCCGGCGACAAGGCGCTCCTGCAGACGGCGTCGGTGATCGGGAAGGACGTGCCGTTCGCGCTGCTCCAGGCGACGGCCGCGCTGGCCGAGGACGAGCTGCGCGCCGCGATCGGCCGCCTCCAGGCCGCCGAGTTCCTGTACGAGACGAGCCTCTTCCCGGATCTCGAGTACACCTTCAAGCATGCCCTCACCCACGAGGTGGCCTACGGGAGCCTGCTCCAGGACCGGCGCCGCCGCCTCCACGGCGAGATCGTGGACGGCCATCGAGCGCCTCTACCCCGATCGGCTCGGCGAGCACATCGACCGCCTGGGCCATCATGCCTTCCGGGCGGAGCGGTGGGAGACGGCCGCCGCGTACCTCCGGCAGGCCGGGCACAAGGCGGTCTCGCGCTCGGCGTTCCGGGAGGCCGTGGTCGGCGTACGAGGACGCGCTGGTGGCCGTCGAGCACCTCCCCGAGACCCGCGAGACGCAGGAGCAGGCGATCGACCTGCGGCTCGACCTGCGGGTGCCTCTGCAGGCGCTCTCGCGGATGAGCCGCATCCTCGAGGGCGACCGGGTGGCCGAAGCCATCGCCCGGACGCCTCGGAGACGAGCGGCGGCTGGGGCGGATCTCGTCGGGACTGGCCAACACCCTCTGGATCACCGGCGACCACGCCGCCGCGATCGCGGCGGCCTCGCGCGCCCTGGACATCGGTCAGCGGCTCGGCGATGTCGCCACTCACGCCACCGCCGTCCTGCGCCTCGGCGCCATCCATTACACGATCGGCGAGTACGGCAAGGCGGTCGTCTACCTCCGGCAGGCCGTGGAGTTGACCGGGGGCGAGCGACTGCGAGAGCAGTTCGGAATGGCGGGAATCGCGTCGGTGCTCGCGCGCCTCTGGCTCGCGCGGACTCTCGCCGAGCTGGGGGAGTTCTCCGAAGGGCTGGCGGTGGCCCAGGAGGGCCTGGACATCAACCTGTCGACGGACAACGTGGCCGGTCTCCCCGCCGCCCACTGCGGCGGTCGGGTACGTCCACCTCCACCGCGGGGAGCTCGCGGAGGCGCTCGCGCCGCTCACGCGAGCCGTCGAGGTCGGGAAGGCGGCGGAAGTCCTCAACTGGGAGAGCATCTGCGTCGGCTTGCTGGGTCTGCAGCGACGCGCTCACCGGGCATCTGGCCGAGGGTGTCGCGCTGGTGGAGCGCGCGACCGGTCTGGCCGAGCAACGGGGCGAGCGGTTCAACCTGGCGCTGCTCCAGGGCTGGCTCGGCGAGGCGCATCTCGCCTCTGGAGACCTGGAGCGGGCGAGGCGGCACGGCCAGGCGAGCCTCGAGATGGCGCGCGCCCAGCCCCAGCGCGGGACCGAGGCGTGGGCGTGGCGGCTTCTCGGTGAGATCGCCGCGGAGACCGACCCGCCTGGTGTCCAGGAGGCCGAGACCGCCTACCGAGAGGCGTTGACGCGGGCCTCCGACCTCGGCATGCGCCCCCTCGTCGCCCACTGCCACCTCGGCCTCGGCAAGCTGTACCGGCGCACAGACAAGCGGCAGGAGGCCCAGGAGCACCTGACCACGGCGATTACTATGTACCGAGAGATGGACATGCGGTTCTGGCTGGAGAAGGCAGAGCGAGAGATAGGGCAACTGGCGTAGGGGGAATTCCACCATCCTGCCGGGCTGTCGCATGGATTTCTCGCCCGCGGCATGCCGGAGTAGAGTTATCTCACGGCTGACGCCGTGGAGCAGGTCCTCGAGGAAGCCCTTCGACTGTCGCCCGATCAGCGAGCCCGGCTTGTGACCGAGCTGCCGCCCACTCTTGAGTCTGATACGCCGGGCGAGCGACGCAGTGAAGCGGAATGGATCGCGAGGCCGAGCGTGGCCTTCGGAGCCTGATAGAAGTCACGGTCACCCCACCCTATTTCCAGGTACTCGGCGTCGGCAAGATCTTGACGCTCCGACCACAGGTCCGCGGGAACGTCCGCCCGGCGCACGACGAGCCCCGTGTGGAGCCCGTGGTCCACGACGTAGATGGACGGGCCTGGCTCGACTCTCGCGACGGACCAGCGCCTCGCATCGGGGCGGCGCATCCCGCCCACAGGGTCACGAGGACGAGCACCGGGGTGATGGCAGACGGCCCAGGGCATCGCCGCACCGTCATTCAGCCAGCCTGCCCGTTATCCGCGCGCGCCGAGTCGTGTGCCGGGCGATCGTAACCGAGAGGTTGTCCGCCCTGGCCGTGAGCATCAGAAGTCCCGATGCGCAGGAGGCCATTGCCCAGAGCGCCAAGGTGTCGAAGTTCGGTAGACTGGAAGCGGGCCTAGGACCTGCCCGGGGGGGGGGGTGAGACGGGTGGAAGGATTGTGGGTGGTGGTCGCACTGCTGGTCTCGGGGTCTCGGACCGACCCGACGATTCTGGATGTCCGATTCTGGATGTCACTGATCGCGGCCGAGGGATGGGCCGCTTTCTGATCGCTGGATCGGAACTCGCCCGCGGCTCACGATGAGCGGGTGGGCGTGGGGGGTCAGCACGCACTCTCGCGCACCGCGGGCGCTCCGCTCGTCCCGAGGAACCGCGTCCGCCCGGATGCCCAGGTGCCGCCCGAGATGCACGTCTGCGGACGGCGTGTTGCCCGGGCGGTATGCCGCATGGTGGGCGAGGACGTCGCCGCGGAAGCTCAGTCTCTGCGTGTCGATGCTCGTCGCGCTCCTGTTCCTGCTCGCCCGACCGCCCGCGGTGGACGGGGCGGCCGCCAGCTCCGGGGGGGCCCTGCTGCGTGCCGCGCTGGCGGCTCCGGACAAGGCGTGTCGCGGTTTCCGCCTCGACGGTCAGGGGCTCGCGCGCTTCTATTCGGCGGCCTCCCCGATGCTGCTGTGGGTCAACGAGGGCGGACCGGGCCCGCGGGCCCGTCAGCTGCGGGCGGCCCTGGAGCGCGCGGACGACGAGGGGCTGCCACCCGCGCGTTACGGGCTTGCCGGCATCGAAGCCTACTGGCACGCCTCCGCGCCTGCCGAGCTGGCGTGCCTCGATCTGATGCTGACCGCCGCCTTCGAGCGCTATGCGCGGGATCTCGCGGTGGGGCGGGTTGCACCCCGCGAGGCGGATCGCACGTGGCACCTTCCGACGGCTGCCTTCGATCCCGTCACCACCCTGCAGGCCATCCTCCCAGGTGCGGACATCGGGGAGCAGCTGGGGAGGCTGGCCCCCGCGCACGGCCTGTACCGCCGCCTGCGCCCGGCGCTGGCGCACTACCGCCACCTGGCTGAGCACGGCGGGTGGGACACGTCGCTGACGGGGCCGAGACTCAAGGCCGGTGACGAGGGCGAGCGGATCGCGGCGCTCCGGGAGCGGCTGCGTCCCGAGGGCGATCTCGAGCCCGCCGCGTCCTCTTCCGGTCGGTACTTCGACACGGTTCTGACGGATGCGGTGCAGCGGTTTCAACGCCGTCACGGGCTGCTGGACGACGGCATCGTAGGTCCCCGCACGCTGGCCGCTCTCAACACGTCCGCGGCAGAGCGTGTCGCGCAGCTACGGCGCGCGATGGAACGCCTGCGCTGGATGCCCCGCGATCTCGGCCCGCACTACGTTCTGGTCAACACCGCCGCCTTCGAGCTCGCGGTGGTCGAGGGCGACCGTTCGGTGCTCGGCATGCGCGTTATCGTCGGCACGCTGGACCAGCCGACGCCGTCGTTCACCGCGACGCTCAGGTCGCTGGTGATCAACCCCTACTGGAACGTCCCCCTCCGCATCGCGCGCGACAAGCTCCTCCCGAGGGAGCGGCAGAGCCAAGGCTATCTTGCCGCCCACGGGTTCCGCATCTTCGACGCTCGTACCGGCGGATGGCGCGAGCCGGACGCCACGGCTCTCGCGCGCGCGCAGCGCGGGGACAGCGGGTCCTCCCTCCGGCTCCGGCAGGAGCCAGGGCCGGGCAATCTGATGGGGCGGCTGTCGTTCGTGTTCCCCAACCCCTACGACGTGTTCCTGCATGACACCCCGGATCGCTCCCTCTTCGAGCGCGAAGTCCGGGCCTGCAGCGAGGGGTGCGTGCGCATCGAGCAGGCCATGGCGCTCGCCCTGCACGTGCTGCGCCGGACACCGGAGTGGACGGAGAAGCGCCTCCAGCAGGAGATCGATGCGCTCCGGCACCAAGTCCTGACCCTGCCCGAACCGATCCCCGTGTACGTGGTGTATCTGCCGACCTGGGTCAACGACGAGGGGGTCGTGCACTTCCGGCCGGACCACTACCGCCGCGAGAGCGTGCTGGCCAGGAGCCGCCTGCTCGGTGAGGGCGACCAGGTAGCGACGGCGGCCGCGCACCGCCACGGCGTCGCTCACGACCGGCTGTCGGCCGACGGCCGCCGGTCCGTGCCCGTCAGGACGGGCCGGGTCTCCCGCGGCACCGCGGACGCCTCACCACAGGCGCACGCGCCCCACGTCGAGATGGACGAAGTCGGATTCCGGGTAGTAGCCGACGCCGCCGCGTCGCAGGGCGACGGCGGCTGCACGGATCCTCGGCAGGGGCCGGCCCGGGACGCGGAGGTCAACGGCCATGCCCCGGGGATGAAGGCTGTTCGAGGCCACGCCTGTCGTCGTGGCCTGGAGGAGCGCGTTGCTCGCGGGCGAGCGGTAAGCCGAGATGATCTCGAACGGCTCGGCGGTGTCGAGGCTCGAGCGAAGGGCGCTCAGGAGCCGGAGCAGCCCTCGATCGATCTCGTGGACCTCGCCCGTGCGGTGATCCCGCAGCACCCGGTCGATGTCTCGCAGCGCGTCGGGGACGAAGCGGCCGTCCTCCCAGTACACACGGTGGAGTGACTCCCCGGTGTGGAGGTTCCGCAGCGCGAGGGCGCGGCGGGCAGGCGCCGCGCTGGCGGCCCGGTTCGGCCGGGCGAGAAGGGCAGGGATGGCGGCGAGGGCGATGCGGAGGAAAGCGCGGCGGCCGAGGCGCCCGGATCCCGGGCACCGCCGCTCTCAGCGCGGCGTCCGAGTCGCGCACCCGACTACGCTCGTCGCCGGGGCCGGCCCGGCCACGGCCGGGGCGCCGGCATCGCCGAGGGCGACCGCGAGCCGGCGGTCACGCCCATAGACGTCGTCACGGAAGTGCAGGGTACCGTCTTCGACGAACGCTGTCCAGTACAGGAGGTCCGCAGTACAGGAGGTCCACGGGTGTCGGGCGGTCGATCGGCACCCATCGCGTCGCGCACGTGGGAAGGGCGCGCCCGAGGGCGTGGCGGTCGGCGAGGTCCTGCCCGGCGAGCAGGGAGATGGCGAGCTCCAGGGCCTGTTCCACCCGGACGCAGCCGTGGGAGCGCGTCCGGACCGGTTAGACGAAGAGCGCGGTCGCCGGCGTGTCGTGGAGGTACACGTCGAAGCGGTTGGTTGGCCGATCTTACCCGGAGTGGGGAACGGATGAGGACCCGGCCGGGTTTTCAGACACTACGGGGTGGTGGCGATCTCCTTCATCGCGTAGTAGTCGAGGACACGAGACCTACCGCGTCAGGGTGTCGTCCACGTGGCATCCGGGTCGAACGCCGCGAGCTGGGCCGCGATGATGGGCGTACCCGGGCCGAGGTTCTTCTGGTAGACGATGCCGGTCTGGTTGACCAGGAACGTCATGATGCCGGAGTTGCCGTACTTGGCGGGAAACGCCACCAGCGCGAAGCCTCCCCGCATGTGGCCGTCAACGATGTAGTCGCGCGGACCTCCGGGGGCGTTGGCCCCCTGACGCGTGAGGATCCGGTAGTAGTAGCCGTGGTAGGGGATGGGCTGGGCGGCCGGCGTGCGTCGGTAGCCCTCGGCGCGGGCGCTGGCGACCAGGGGGCCGAGCGGGCTGTCCGGCTCGCCGGGCTGGGTCGGCCAGTACAGGCCGTCGCGGGTCCCCGGCGTGCTGAGGAAGCGCTGGGCGAACTCCGCGAGGCCGGTCCCCATCGGGTCCCGCGCGGCATACTCGCGCTGCGCCACGACGAAGGCCCGGCAGACCTCGATGACGTTGAACTCGTTCCGCCCGACGCGTCGATTCAGGATCTCCTGGACACCGGCGGGTGTGTCGAAGTGCCAGCCCGTCCCATCGCGGACCAAGGGGATGGGGAAGGGCCACTGCTCGGGGCCGACGATCAGGACCCCCCGGTCCGATCCGGTCATCTCGAGCCGGTGGCCGTGGTCGTAGGCCGCGATGAACTTGTCCCGCCCCAGCCGATCGGCGACCCGATCGCCCGACCAGATCAGGGCCCGGCCCTCCGTCCCCAGGATCTGGCGCAGTTCGGCCAACCGGGTATTCCGGGTGGCGGTCACGAGCGCGTCCACGGCCTGCTCCGCGGAGGCGAACGTCGCCGGTGGCCCGCCGGCCGTCCACCCCGGCGTGCTCGGGGCCACCAGGAGGAGGGCCGTCACCAGGATCCGTAAGCCTGCCTGGAGGGCGTGTAACCGGCGCGCGCGACGCTTCATCCTCTCGGACCTCAGCGGCGGCCTTGGCCGCTCCCGGACTTGGTTTCCCCGGAGCGCGCTCCTCCGGAGGGCGTTCCCCCGGAGCGTGTCCCGCCTGATGGCGGCGTGGCCGGGGCCCGCGGCGAGGCGGGGGCGATGGTCTGTCGGCTCGACTGGCCACGCTCGGTGTGTGTGTGTACGTCGGCGCCCCGCCCGAAGGACTCGAAGGCGGGAGCGAGCGGGCGGAGCGCCCCGCCGGGGGCGGGAGTCACGCGGGTCGGGACCGGGCTCTTCGGAGGAGCGGCAGCCGGAGGGGGCAAGATGAGGCTCCCCGGACGAGTGCCCGGTCCCACCGCGGGACCACTGCCGGCGCCGCCGGGGGCGGGAGTCACGCGGGTCGGGACTGGGCTCTTCGGAGGAGCGGCAGCCGGAGGGGGCAAGATGGGGCTTCCCGGACGAGTGCCCGGTCCCACCGCGGGGCCACTGCCGGCGCCGCCGGGGGCGGGAGTCACGCGGGTCGGGACTGGGCTCTTCGGAGGAGCGGCAGCCGGAGGGGGCAAGATGAGGCTCCCCGGACGAGTGCCCGGTCCCACCGCGGGACCACTGCCGGCGCCGCCGGGGGCGGGAGTCACGCGGGGCGGGACTGGGCTCTTCGGAGGAGCGGCAGCCGGAGGGGGCAAGATGGGGCTCCCCGGACGAGTGCCCGGCCCCACCGCGGGGCCAGTGCCGTAGCCACGCACGTCGCCGTAGGGGCCCACCAGGAAGCGCGCGCGCGTTCCCGGATCCCGATAAGGGACCCCGCGGCGATGGCCCGGGTCGTGCTGCCAGATGCCCCCCGGTGGGGGGCGGTGACCGCCGATGCGGGAGAATCGGTCGTGGTCGACGTGGAGCCGATGACGATGCCAGTCCCAGTGATGCCAGCCCCACAATGACGGCACGACGACGATGGCGACACCGAAGCTGAGCCCGCCCACGCCCCCGAGCGGGGCGACGACGAGGGGCGAGGGATAGCCGAAGAACGGACTCGGCGCGTATACCCACGTCCCGTACACCGCACCCGGGTCATACGTCGGTACGTAGACGACCTGAGGATCAGCCGGGATAATGCCGATCGCCTGGTCCGCCGTGAACACCATCTGCTGCTCGGTGGTGACAAGGGTCCCGGCCGACTGCGCCCGCTGTCGCAGCCGCTGGATCGCGTCCATGACGGCGGCTTGATCGGACAGGAATGCGTCGCCGACTGCTTCCGTCCAGTCGAGGGAGCCGTCCATCATGCGCAGGATCTGGGGAAAGGACACGAGGGCCTTGACGCTGGGATCCCACGGCCGCAGGTCGAGAGCCGCCGCCAGCGCGGGGCCGGTCAGGGCCGCGTGACTGGGGTCCTGGAGCCAGCGGGTCGCCTGGACCACCTCGAGTGGATAGGTGGCGGCCATCAGGATCTGGCCAACCAGGGGATCCGGGTGGAGCGCGATCGGCGCCAGCAGCTGGTCGAGCTGGTCCGGCGTGAAGACGGCCGGCCCCTGAGGGGGCGCGCTCGGCAGCGATTGCGCCTGACCGGCCGAGGCCACCAGGCTCACGGTAAGCACGAGGCTGATGATCAGGGTCGGGGAAACCATCGCACATCGTCATCAAGCAACGATGGTGCCACGAACCCATTGGCGGCGCGCCTCATTCCCACGCCGCATGTGGCAGCGGAGCCGGTGCGAGGTCGCCCGGCCACCTCGGTCAGCACTGCTCGCACTCCCATGGCTGCTGCTCCATTCGCCGGGAAGGCCGCCCAATGGCACGCAGCCGCCCGGCTGAGCCGCCGGCCGGACGGATCCGGTGGAACCAGACTGCCACCGCCTGCCGGCTGCTTGGCAAGACGGATGCACGGAGGTCATCCGAGGACACGACGTGCGAAGTCGGAGCGAGACCCGGCGCGATCGCCGGCCGACCGACCGCGCGGCGATCGAGCGCGGGTCGACCATGCCCTGCCGCATCTGCGAGCGCGTCTTTCGGCGGACGCGGTGGGCCTCTCACTATTGCGCCTGCTGCGAACAGGCCTTCTGCGAGGAGCACGGAGGCGTGGCGGTGGGCGGCCGGGGCGCGTGCGTGGGAGTGCGGCCGGCACGGGTGATGGGACCGGCTGTCCCGCTCGCGCCCCACTGGGGCCGTGCTGTCCCAGTCTCGGGGCTGCCCCGGCGGCGAGTCCGCGTGACGGAGGAGGCCATGGGCGGATGGAAGGGCTGCGAAGGGGAGGGGACCTGAACCTTGGTCGCGGGGATGCCAGGCACAGGGCCGGCCGAGCCGGGGGCGACGGCGATCCCCGCGAGCTGTCACGAGCGGTGCGCCGACGGGCCATTGTTGGCCGACGCGCTGAGGGTACTCGAGGCCCGCTACTTGCGAAGGGACGCCGCCGGGGGTGTGATCGAGACGCCGGACGAACTCTTTCGCCGGGTGGCCCGGGCGGTCGCCCACGCGAGCTCCTGCTCGGGACCTCGCCTGGTCGGCCTGTATGCCGTGACGTTGGGCGTCCTGACCCTCTTGGCGGCCTTCTGGCTGCGTGGGGCCGGCGGGCAGGCGTCACTGGAGATCCGGCGGCCTGAGGCCGCCTGACGGCTCACCGCCGTACGTCCGGGAGCCCGCGAGCCGCGGGCGTCAGGCGCCGGCCCGCTGGCGGCTCGGCGCGAGGCGGGGCGGGCACGGCAGGTCACTGAAGCGGATCTGCCGGAACGTAGCCGAGGGACACGATATGGCAACCGAGTTCAGAGTGGTAATCCAAGACAAGCCCGGGACCTTGGCCCGACTCGGCAGTGTCCTCGGCAATGCTGGAGTCAACATCGAGGCCATCCAGGGAACCAGCCGTGAAGGGCAGGGCTTCATCCAGTTCGTGCCCACCGAGCCCGACAAGGCCGCAGAAGCGCTCGACACGGCCGGAATCCCCTATACGAGGCGGGAGGTCCTCATCGTGAAGGTTCTGGATCAGCCCGGCATGCTGGGTGACGTCGCGCTCACGATGTCCGAGGCGGGGATCAACATCGACTCGGTCTACATCACGACTCGCGGGCACGTCGTCCTTGGTGTGGACGACCTCGTCGGGGCCATCCAGGTCGCGGCCGGCATGGCGGCGATGACGCTCGAATGAAGGGCCTCGTGCACCGCCTCCACCGACTGCCGGCATGTCGCTCTGTCCGATTCTCTCTGGAGCTCGCGAGCGAGGGAACGGTCGACCGGCGCGATGGCGGGCTCTCCTTCACCGAGATCGTGCTTCGGCCGCGCCTCTTGGTTCGGGCCGGCACCGACCAGGAGCGCGTGCTCCGTGTCGTCGAGAAGGCAAAGAAGGCCTGTCTGGTCTCGGCATCGCTCTCGACTCCGATCCGCCTCGAGCCGGAGATCGCGACGGAATGAACGAGGAGGGTTGTGGTCTGGCGGTCGCGCGTGAGCGGATCGACCGTCTGTGGTCCAACAGTTGCAGGTGAGTGGGCCGCGGTGTGTCGTCGCGTAGGTCGGCTGCCGTCGGCCCGGACGGCTGTCGGAATAGGTTGCGCGGAGGTGAGGGACCCTCAGCCGGCGGCGCTCGGGCCGCGGGCGACGGAGTGCAGGCCCACGGCTGGGGCATTGCCGAGACGGGTCGCGTGGAGTCACTCCGTTGGCGGCCGACCGCTGTCGTGGTGCCCCACGCTCGCCTCACCCGAGGCGGCACTGCCTCGGTTCAGGTTCTCGCAGCACACGGCTCCGGCTTCCGTACCGAGCGGTCCGGTGAGGAGCGCTCGGTTGGCCGATGGGCAGGAGCGGGGAGCGGGGGGCGTTCATGCGGCAGCGGCAGACGGGGGTGCGCGAGCGAGTCCGCTCAGAAGGAGCCCCATGATGGCGCTCATCACAGTCGGCGACGAAGTCAACCATCGAGTCGGCGATGCGCAGTGCCCCGAATGCTGGGAGGAGTATCCGGAAGCGTGCACGTGTGGGGGGCTCGTCCACGCGGCGGGCGGCCCGGATGAGGACGAGGATGGCGATGCCCTGCTGACCACCCGGTGCGATCAGTGCGGTCGCTCCGTGGAGCAGCTCGACATCGAAACGGAACTCGGGCAGGGCGCCCCGTGATCTGTCGGCCTGCCGGGTGTCAGGGACGCAGCGGTGTCCCGTCGCCGCCCCGCGGGCGATCAGGTCCTCGGAGACGCGTCCGAGCCAAACCGGAGGTGAACAGTGCTGACTGACAGCTGCCCCGCGGGCGGGCTTTAGCGGTTCGGTCTCCGCCAATGGAAGAACGCGAGTTTCTTGTCCGGATCCAGGAGCTGGGAAGCCTGCCGAGCCGAGAGGAGGCGGACCGGTGGGCGATGACGGTGCTCCTCGCCCTGATCCATCTCTTGCCGGACCGCCACAAGCGACGGCGGTTGATCACTCAGCTTCCCGGCACCGTCAAGGCGCGGCTCCGGGACGAGCCGCCCGGTGCGGTTCTCATGGACCTGGATACCTTCCTGCAGCGTGTCGCCGCAGGTCTCGGCACGCATGCGTCGGAGGGCGCACGCGCCGTCCGCATCGTGTACAGCGCGCTCCGGGAAGCCGTGTCTCCAGGTGAGTTGATCAAGGTCGAGGCACATCTCCCGAAGGACGTCGTTGGCTTCCTGACGCCCACCGCGTGAGCCGCACGGTGGTGGGGTTGTTTCCCGAACGTCCAGGTCGGGGAATCCGAAGCGTGTGCGGCACCCAGTCGAGGAGGAACGTCGATGGCCACCTACGTCGTGTTGACCCGACTGACGCCTGAGTCGGCGAAGACCCCGGCCGACCTCAAGCGTCTGGAGCAGGTCGTGACCGAGCGCATCCGCAAGGAGTGTCCTCAGGTGAAATGGGTGGCGAACTATGCCATCCTCGGCCCGTGTGACTACATGGACATCTTCGAGGCACCCGACGAGATCGTCGCCGCGAAGGTGGTGATGATCATCCGGTCCTACGGGCACGCCACGACCGAGACCTGGACCGCGATGCCCTGGGAGCGGTTTGAGATCGTGATTCCGGCCTGACAACCGAGGAGCACCATGGTTACGAACGGGACGAGGCGGAGGTGGATCGAAAGCGGTCGGCCGCCTGACGGGGGCGCTTGGCTCCAGAGCGGATCGTTGCCGCGACATGACTGTGCCATGCCGACGGTGACGCCGACAGCGGCATCGGGAGCGACCAGCGCGCCGTCGGGCGGCGCCACTGCGGCGGGAGCGGCGCCGACAGGGAAGAGCGCCGTGGTACCGCCTCCGGGTACCGCCCTGGGCATCCGTGTCCTCGATCTATCCGCCGCCGGACCGGGCGCGGTCGAGGAGGTCGCGGCGTTCCTGCCGAGCTGCTTCGCCCGGTGGGGATATCTCCCGTCCGTCGTCGCGGCGCGGGTGGAGGTGCTGGAGTCTCTCGGCCCGGCGCGGCTGAGCCGGGTGGCCGTCGGTGAGGACGGCCGCGTGCTCGGCTGGTACGGCGGCATTCGGGAGTACGACGGTCGGGTGTGGGAGCTGCACCCGATGGCGGTCCGGCCCGACCACCAGCGCCGGGGCATCGGTCGGATGCTGCTGGCGGACTTCGAGGCGCGGGTGCGGGAGCGGGGCGGACCCACCGCGGTGCTGGTGACCGACGACGTCGACGGCGCCTCCACCGCCTGCGGCGTCGACCTCTATCCTGAGATCTGGCGCCACATCCGTGATCTCCGGGTGCTCAAGGACCACCCGGTCGGCTTCTATCAGCGCTGTGGGTATGTGGTCTACGGCCTCCTGCCCGACGCCAGCGGCTGGGGGAAACCGGGCATCCTGATGGCCAAACGGCTGGAGGCGGTCCGGCCGGGAGCTTCACACCGTCTCTCCGGGAGCCTGGTCTCGGTCCGCGAGGCGCCGCCTGGAGTGGGTGACGGCAAAGAACGGGCCTGACGCACGAGACGATTCTGGCGCGGCTCGCCCAAGCCCACCAGGCCGAGCGTAGCGCCCGTGCGCGGCGCGAACGCGCGGGTCGGCGAGCCGTCTTGCCGTCGCGGGCGCTCGCCCGGCCGAGGAGACAGAAACTCGCGTAGGGAGGCGGCCCGGGCTGGCCTGAGGGCTCGGCGGCCGAGCGGGCACGCGGCCCGTGGGACACCCGGCAGCATGGGCCCAAGCCGTGGAAAGCCTAACGGGCCGCGTCGCTCCACGCACGGCTCCGGCCCAGCCCCGCGACCGCTGCCTGCAGGGCCTGGGCGATGCGGCGGGCTGCCTCCTCGGGTGAGGCCTCGGGCCCAGCCAGTCGCCGGGGGTCGAGAGAGGCCCCGAAGACCACCCTGACCGGACGGCGTCTGGGCCAGCGGCGGCCTCGCGGCAGGGCCGCGAAGGTGCCGTGGATGTACACGGGCACTGCCGGCCGCGAGAAGCGGTGGAGGAGAAGCCCGATGCCGGGGCGGAAGGGCAGGAGCTCGCCGCTCTTGGAGCGTTCCCCCTCCGGGAACCAGACCAGGCAGTCCCCCCGCTTCAGCACGGCCGCCGCCAGCGCCAGGCTGGAGGCGATCCCGCTCTCCGGCTCGACAGGAAGCACGCGTCCGAGTCGGCTGACGACCCGCATGAGAGGGTTCCGGAAGGCGATCCCCGTCCACCCGCCCCAGTAGGTGTGCGCGAGGTGCCGCCACCCCAGGGCGGCCGACAGGGCCAGGGGGTCCAGCAGGCTCACGTGGTTCGAGGCCAGCACCCAGGGCTCTTCGGGCAGGGCCCCCAGGCCCTCCACGCGGAGCCGAAAGACGGCGCGCATCAGCCAGGCGTTCGAGGCGAAGAGGCCGCGAGAGACGAGAGTCAGCCACGGGCCCAGGGGGCTCAGCCACCGGGCCTGCGCGGGGCTCAGGAGCCGTTCCGGCTCGTCCCAAGGGACGCCGGGGGCGGTCGCCCCGCGACCCGGCGCCGCCGCCACTTCGCGCAGCAGGTCTCGCACCGTGCCGACCCGCGCGATGGCCCCCTCGTCGAGCTCGATGGCCGCCCGGCGCTCGATCTCCAGCGTGAGGACCAACCACTCGAGCGAGTCCACCCCGAGGTCGAGGGCGGGACTCATGTCCATCGTCAGGCGCCGGTCGCGATAGTGCTGCCCGAGCCAGTCCCACACGGCCCGGGCGCCGGCGTGCTCGAGGAGCACCCGGTCCGCCTCGGCCAGGTCGGCGATCGCGATGGGGCCGACCGGGCCCGGGGCCCCCTGCTCGAGCGCCTTGGCCCGCTCGTAGGCCTCGAGCAGCCAGGGGCGGCGCAGCTTCCCCAGCCGCGTGCGGGACAGCGAATCGCGGGTGATGGCCAGGTCGACCACCCGCTGGTACGAGGGCAACCGCGCGTTGACCTCGGCCACCGCCTGCTGGATGGCTTCGGCCACATCCGTGCGCTCCGCCGCCTGGATCTTTCCCGGCTCGGGCAGGACGAGCCCCACGAGGCGGCCGCCCCGCTGGAGCAGGGCGAAGTCCCGGATAAAGGGATGTCCGAGAAAGACGGCCTCCACGTTCTCCGGCTGAACGTTCTCGCCGCCTTCCGTGACGAGCATCTCGTCCAGCCGTCCCGTGACGTGCAGATAGCCATGGGCGTCCAAGTGTCCGAGGTCGCCCGTGCGGAACCAGCCATCCGGCGTGAAGGCTTGCCGCGTCTTCTCCTCGAGGTTGAGGTAGCCGTGGAAGATGCCGGGCCCCCGGGCCTGGATCTCTCCCTCCGTGGGTCCGGCGCCGCTCGCCGGGCGGATGCGCAGCTCCACGCCCGGGATGGGCCGGCCTGCGCTGTCGGGGTGGCGGCTTCCGGGGAGGTTCACGGTGAGGAGCGGCGAGGTCTCCGTGAGACCGTAGCCGCTCGCGAGTCGCCAGCCCAGACCCTCCAGCGTCCAGGCGACCGACGGCTCCAGGGCAGCCCCGCCCGAGGCGACGAGCCGGAGCGTCGGGGCGAGGCGGGCGTGCAGAGCGCCCAGCAACCGCTTGCCCCAGTAGACGCCGAGCCGACGACGAGCGCGGACCGACACGGCGAGGGCGAAGCGGACGAGAGCCGCACTCGCGCGGCCACGGGCGGCGACCTGCGCCTCGATCGCGGACAGCAGCGCGCTGTAGAGGCGAGGGACTCCCACCAGGACGGTGACCTCGCCTTCTCTGAGGGCCCGTAGAATCTGCGGACCCGTAAATGCCAGGGGCAGGATCACGGGCAGCCCCAGCGCCAGCGGGGTCAGCAACCCCACCACGAACGGATAGACGTGGTGAAGAGGGAGCGGCAGGCATACCCGGTCCCCGGGCCTGACCAGCCCGATGCCGACGAGACTGTTCACCTGGAAGACCAGGTTCTCGTGGGTCAGGGGCACCCCCTTGGGGGGTCCCGTCGTGCCGGATGTGTAGAAGAGCGCTGCGACATCGTCCGACCGGCTCGGTGGCAGGTCCCGGTCCTGAGCCAGTCGCCAGTGCTGCCAGCTCGCGGGATCGGTTGCCGGGGCGTCCAGCGAGAGGAGACGAGCGCCCGGCCGCAGGCGAGCGACGCGCTCCATACGGTCGCTCGTGGTGAGGACGAGCCCCGCGCCGCTGTCCGTCAGCACGTGCGCCAGCGCCACGTCCGTGAACTGGACGTCCAGAGGGACGGCCGTGGCTCCGGCTCGCACGACTGCCAGCGCCGCGACGATCCACTCCGGCCGGTCCGGCCCGAAGAGGGCCACAACCGCCCCGGCCCCGATCCCCGCGGCGGCCAGTCCCCCGGCCAACTCCCGGACGGTCCCGGCCAGCGATCCGTAGGTCCACGCCCGGCGGGCCTCGCCGGTGAAGGCGATCAGGGCGGGGTCCTCCCCGAAGCTGGCGAGGCCGTCCACGAGATCGTGAAGGGTAGTCAGCACGGCGTGGTCACGTTCCGCGTCCGAGGCGACAGCCCTCTCCGGTTCCCCTGGAACGCTGCCGGGCAGAACGGGCGGTCGCTGGCCGGGCGGCGTTCCTCGACCACGGCTCGGTCGACCAAGCCGGGCTACCCCTTCTCGATCTTGGGTCGGGTTCTGCCCCAGAGGACACGAGGGCCCTCGCGTGCTTCCAGCAAGATGGTGTCCTTGCGGACCGCACCGTGTGCCGTAGGGGCTAGCTCGCTGCCACTCGGGGCTCAGGGCATCCTGATCTTGCCACCTCCCGGCCCTCCCACATCGCCGATGCCGAGGCTGCCACGGGCTGGCACGATGAGTGATGATGCTGCCTCGCGGCGGATCTGTTCGAGTTCCTCGAGCGTCCGTTCCAGTGCCCTCTGGGCGGCACTGGAAAACCTCTCAACGGCTTCGGTGAGTGTGTGTGCCTCGATCTCGAAAGTGAGGGGCAGGGGACCGGCAGGCGTAACCAGGCTCGTCTGACCTTCGAAGACCGCCTTCCGCCCGCTGTCGGCGGAGCCATCCGCCCGGATCGGGACGAGCGTCCGGATCGAGCCGACCCGTCGGTCCGTGAAGAGCTCCTCTCGGTAAAGGCTCTCGGCATCCATGTGGATTTCGGACAGATCCTTCTGTGGGCTCATCGGTGCTCACCCGGCGGAGAACCGTCAGCGGGCCGCCGCCTCGGGGCTCGGTCGCAGGACCTCCACGCTGCGCGCGACCAGCCGCCCGTCCCGCGTCTCCGTCGTCACGGTCACGAAGTCTCCTGGCTTGATCGCCGCGGCCGTCAGGGGGGCGGTGGCGAAGTCGCCCCGCCAGCCATCCTTGGTGGGTCGATCCGAGCGGCTGATCGCGGCAACCTTCGTCTCCGGGACGAGCGCGATCCAGCGCTTCACGATGCCCTGCTTCGGCCCCGCCCAGGGGCCCATCTCCTCGACGGCGATCAGGTGGCGGTCCGGCTCCACCGCCGCGACGGTGCCCGTGTGCTTGGCCTCAGAGGCACGCAGGGACGCGGCGGCCGCGAGGCCGACGAGGACGAGGGTCAGCGAGACGATCCACTTGGTCGGCGTGCGGAACACGCGAGGCTCCTCTCTCGGTGCCGGGTCTCCGGCATCACGGGGTTGCGAGCTTCACGAGGAAGTGCGCGCGGCGGTTCTGCGCCCAGCAGGCTTCGTCCCGCCCGATGCAGACCGGCCGCTCCTCGCCGTAGCTGATCAGGGTGATGCGGGAGGCGGCGACACCGAGGGACACCAGGTAGTCGCGGGTGGCCGTCGCCCGCCGCTGCCCGAGCGCCAGGTTGTACTCGTTGGTGCCCCGCTCGTCACAATGTCCTTCGATGAGGACCAGCACGTTCGGATGGGCCGTGAGCCAGGCGGCGACTTCCGTGAGAACGGCCGCGTCGCCCGGTCGAATCTCATAGCGGTCGAAGTCGAAGTAGACGTTCCGGAGCGCGGCGGTCTCCACGAACTCCTGGGGAGCAGGCAAGGCAGGGATGACGGTCCCGGCACCCGGCACCCCTGGCACCGCACCGGGGACTCCACCCGGGGGGGCCCCGGGGGCCGCCCCGCCGGGGCCGGGCGCCACGGGGCCGGGGCCGACAGCTCCCGCAGGCGGGCCGGCGACCCCGGGAGGCGCACCGGCCGCCCCGGGTTGGGCCGGTCCACCCGGCGTGGCCGCACTCGGGGCGGCACTCGGCCCCGCCGGCGTGGGAGCGCCGGGAGCCGGGCCGATGGCGGCCGGCGGAGCGCCAGCGACCGCACCCGGTGGCGGGCTGACCGGGGCACCGACCCCCGGCGCGGCGGCCGTCGGCGCGGCGGCCGTCGGCGTGAGCGCCGGCCGCTTCGGGCAACCGGTCGAGGCCAGCGCGATCACGCCGAGCATCAGAGTCGCCGTCCACTGTCTCGTCATCGGCAAGCCTTCCCTTCGCATCAGATTCCGTGGACAACCAATCCCGTCTGGTGGAGCAACGGCGGTGCCAGCCGATGTGGACAGCGAGCGCCTCATCGGATCCTCGATAGTCCCACGATCCCTCGGCCCAGCCGGCGCTCGGACCGCGGCACTCGCGCCCCAGTGGGTCAGCCGCGCCTCACTGCGGATTGCCAGGGAACGCACCCGGTGACGTGGGAGCTGGTCAGCTCCGCATGGGTCGGCGTCGACGATCACGGGGGGACTGACACCGTTCGAGGCGCCCGAGCACCGAGGCGAGGCCTCGTGGGTGGGAAAAGCGCCAACTTCGTGGTCCCGGACTTGCACCTTCCGGTTGCGTCCCGCCGACGACGTGTCGCCGAGCTCGATCTCCACGGTCTTCGGTCAGGAGGAGCCATGGCCCCCACAGTGCCGACGACGTCCGCGCGATGGGCTAGCGTCCTGGCCGGCGGCAGGGACACTCGACTGCGCCCACTGGTAGTCACGCCGCTGGCCCAGCCAGGGATCCGGCCGGCCGGGGTCCGCCGCCGGTCTGGCTGAGGCGCACCCCCGGCCATCCCGGTGCCCCCGAGTCCGATGGTGACGGCGGCCAATCTCGGCTTCCCCCGGATCGGCGCTCGGCGGGAGCTGAAGGCGGCGCTCGAGCGGTTCTGGGCTGCCGAGATCACCGAAGACGAGCTCGCCGCGGCGGGTCGCGCGCTGCGACGCGACCACTGGACACTCCAGGCGGCGCTCGGCCTGGACCAGATCCCGTCGAACGACTTCTCCTTCTACGATCACGTGCTCGACATGGCGATGACCGTCGGCGCCGTGCCCCGACGCTACCGCGAGGCCCTGCCAGGGCCGGCAGGACTGGCGACGTACTTCCTCATGGCGCGCGGCTCCTCCCCTGGACGGGCCCTTCGAGCGCCCGAGCTGTCCGCCCTGCCACTGACGAAGTGGTTCGACACGAACTACCACTATGTCGTGCCCGAGTTCGACCCGGCGCAACCGTTCCAGCTCGAATCGACCAAACCCGTCGACGAGTACCTGGAGGCCCGGGCCCTCGGGGTGGAGACGCGTCCCGTGCTGCTGGGCCCCGTCTCGTTTCTGCTGCTGGGGAGGGGTCGAGACGGCGCCGTCGATGCACTCAGCGCGCTCGATCGCCTCCTGCCCGTCTACGAGGCCCTCCTCGGGCGGCTGGCCTCGGCGGGGGCGGCCTGGGTGCAACTCGACGAGCCCTGCCTGGTCCTGGATCTCGGCCCGGCGGCGCTCCGGGCGTTCGAGCGGGCCTATGCTCGTCTGGCCCAGGCCGGTCCCGGGCTGCGCCGGCTCCTCGCCACGTACTTTGGCGGGCTCGGCGCGAAGCTGCCGCTTGCGCTTCGCCTCCCGGTGGATGCGCTGCACCTGGACCTCGTTCGTGCGCCCGAGCAGCTCGACCCGGTGCTCGCGCAGGTCCCCGGGCACCTCGCGCTCTCGCTCGGCGTGGTGGACGGCCGCAACGTGTGGCGGACCGATCTCGACCAGGCCCTGCTCACGCTCGAGCGCGCGTGCGGTCGGGTCGGCCCGGATCGCGTCCAGGTGGCGCCCTCCTGCTCCTTGCTCCATGTGCCCCTCGACCTCCAGCTCGAGACCGGCCTCGACCCCGAGCTGCGGTCCTGGCTCGCCTTCGCCACGCAGCGGCTCGGAGAGGTCGGCGTGCTCACGGCGGCCCTGCGCGAGGGCCGGCACGCGGTCGAGGACGAGCTGGCCGCGAGCCGCGCGGCGGCGCGCGCCCGGCGGGTGTCGCCCCGGACGCATGACCCCGCCGCCCGACAGCGTGTCGCGGCCGTCTCCCCGGACATGCTCCACCGGCCGTCGCCGTGCGGGGTACGCCGACCGCGCCAGCGAGACGCCCTCCGGCTCCCGCTCCTGCCCACCACGACCATCGGGTCGTTCCCGCAGACCCCGGAGCTCCGGGCCGCCCGCGCGGCCCTCCGGAGCGGCGACACGACACGAGAGGCCTACGAGCGTCTGATCGCCGGCGAGATCGAGCGAACGATCCGCGTTCAGGAGGCCATCGGCCTCGACGTGCTCGTGCACGGCGAGTTCGAACGCGGCGACATGGTCGAGTACTTCGCCGACCAGCTGAGCGGCTTCGCGCTCACCCAGCAGGGCTGGGTGCAGAGCTATGGCTCGCGCTGCGTCAAGCCGCCGATCCTCTTCGGCGACGTGTCCCGCCGTGGGCCGATGACCGTGCGGTGGGCGCGGTTCGCCCAGTCGCTCACCGCGAAGCCGGTCAAGGGCATGGTGACCGGACCGGTGACGATGACCCACTGGTCGTTCATCCGGGACGACCAGCCGCCGTCGGTGACATGCCGGCAGATCGCGCTGGCCCTCCGGGACGAGATCGCCGACCTGGAGGCGGCCGGCCTTCGCGTCATCCAGATCGACGAGCCGGCATTCCGGGAAGGCCTGCCGCTCCGGACGGAGGCTCGCCCGGTGTATCTCGCCTGGGCGGTCGAGGCCTTCCGGCTCGCCTCCGCCGGCCTCCGGGACGCGACCCAGCTCCACGCACACATGTGCTACGCGGACGTCGAGGACATCATCGGAGCGGTCGAAGACCTGGACGTCGACGTCCTGGCCATCGAGGCATCGCGGTCCGGGATGCGGTCGCTCGACGTGTTCCGGCGATCTCGCATCCCCTGCGAGGTGGGCCCCGGCGTCTACGACGTCCACTCCCCGCGCGTGCCCGGCACCGAGGAGATCCTGGCCCGTCTCCACCGGGCGCTGGAGGTGCTACCGGCCGAGCGGCTCTGGGTCAATCCCGACTGTGGCCTGAAGACGCGGCGATGGGAGGAAGTCCGCCCCTCCCTGACGGCCATGGTCAGCGCTGCCCGGCGCCTCCGTCAGGCAGGCACCGACGGGCCCCCCGCGCGGTGGGAAGACGGCCCGGCCGCCGCCCGCTCCCCCGAGCCGTGATGGACCCGGGATTCGACTTCAGCGTCGAGGTCTTTCCACCCAAGACCCCCGACGGGATCGCGAGGCTCCGGGTCACGGCGGACCAGCTCGCCGCGCTGGGCCCGCGCTACATCTCGGTGACCTGCGGCGCCGGCGGTGGAGCCCGTGACCGCACCGCCCAGACGGTCGGCGAGCTCCGCGAACGTCTCGGCTCGGTGGTCGACGTCGTGCCGCACGTCACAGGCTTCGCCGCCACGCGCGACAGTGTCCGGGAGCTCCTCGCCGCGTACGCCTCACTGCAGATCGGCCACCTCGTCGTCGTGCGAGGCGACGCGCCCCCCGGCGCGCCGGGGCCGACCGGCGACTTCCCCCACGCCAGCGACCTCGTGTCCTTCATCCGCGTCGAGACGCGCGACCGGTTCCGGATCGCGGTCGCGGCGCATCCCGAGGTCCACCCCGAGGCGCCCAGCGCCGCAGTCGACCTCGCCGCCTTTCGACGCAAGGTCGAGGCGGGTGCCGACTCGGCGCTCACCCAGTACTTCTACAATGCCGACGCGTACGTCCACTTCGTGGAGTCCTGCCGGCGTCTCGGCGTGGCCCTGCCGATCGTGCCGGGCATCATGCCGATCCTGGATTACCCTCGGCTGCGGCGCTTCTCGGTGGCGGCGGGTGTGGAGATCCCGCGGTGGCTGGCGAAGCGACTCGACGACCTCGTCGCCGCCCCGGAGGCGCTCCGGGCGTTCGGCGTCGAGGTGGTGAGTCGTCTCTGCGCGCGACTGCTCGCCGACGGCGCCCCGGGGCTCCACTTCTACACGATGAACAACGTGGAGCCCACGCGGACCATCTGGGAGCGCCTGAGGTCCTCCGCGTCCGAACCGGCCTGAAGGATCCTGCCCTCGTCGGGGTCAGCGAGTTCCAGGCGGCCTACTCTGGACCGCATCGCGCGAGGTCCGGCCCTCCATGCGGTCGGCCGGGCGAGATGCGCTTCGGGATCCGGCGCCGGGACCGGGCCGATCCAGGCGACTCTCGGGCGCGGCCCCCGCCGGGTTCCGCGCGGTGGGGGACGGAGACAGCACCGCCCGCAGCGGCCGAGGGTGGTCGGTCGCCGTCCCCGGTTCGACGAGCAGGGTCCCGTCGGCCTCCAGCTCCACGCGCGTTCCGAACCCGCCACTCACGCGCTCGAGGGTGTCCCGGAGCCACTCGGTGTCGACCGCTGAGGCGTGAGTGAGCCGGAGCCTCCTGTGCTGGAGCGGCACCATGCGCAGGCGCTCCAGCTCGCCGGCGGGTGTCAGCGACGCGAAGTACATCAGGACGAGATCATCTCGGTACGCCTCGTACCCGGCGATTCCCTCGTAGTCATCGATGAAGTCGCCACAGCCATAGAGGATCAGGCGATGCCTGTACACCTCGATCGGTCGAGGGTGATGCGAGGAGTGGCCGTGGACGATGTCGAGGCCGGCGTCGATCAGCCGGCGGGCAAACCGCACATGCTCGGGAGGGACATCGTACCCCCAGTTCTCGCCCCAGTGAACGGAGGCGACCGCCACGTCCAGCGGTTGCTTCACCTGCTCCACTCGCTTGCCGATCGCGTCGGCCGTGGCATCCGAGAGATCGGGCAGGAGATCCACGCCGGGGCGGCCCTCGGTTGCCGCCCAGTCCGGCCGGATGCCGCTCGACTCCGCGCCGAATGCGATGATCACGACCCGGCCGCCGCCCGGGCGGCCGACCGTGGCGGGCCGGCGCGCCTCCTCGAGGGTCCGACCCGCCCCGGCAGTCTTCACCCCGGCCTTCTCGAGGGTCTGCAGCGTCTCGAGGAGACCCGCCCGCCCGTAGTCGAGCACGTGGTTGTTGGCGAGCACGCAGACATCGATCCGGGCGACGGTCAGGCAGCCGACGTTGTCGGGGTGCATCCGGTAGTGGATGCCCTTGCCGGGCCAGTACGCGTCGCTGCGGGTGATGCTCGTCTCGAGGTTGACGATGCGCGCTTCCGACCCGATTCGCTCCAGCGCCCCGAGCGCATCACCCCAGACATAGGCGTCGTCCACCGGACGCGGGATGTGGCCGTTCTGCGACTCCGCGAGCTCGACATAAGTCCGGGCGTCACGGACGGCGGGCTCGTGCAGACCGGGCTCGCTCGGGTGCCGCAGGATCTGGTCGACGCCTCTGCCGGTCATGACGTCGCCGGCCAGGAGCACACGATTCGAAGTGTTCGTCACGCCCACGTTTCGCATCACTCTCAGTCGCAGGCCGCACACGGCGGACGAACGCTTCTCCGCAACCGACGTGCCAGTAGGCGGCCTCCTGGTGAGGACCTCGGGGCCTTCGAGCTCACCGCCCCGCTTTCGCCACCGACAGGATGTCGGCGGGACCGAGCACGGACAGCGC
The DNA here is from genome assembly GCA_963708025.1 of uncultured Candidatus Rokubacteria bacterium. Lineage (GTDB taxonomy): Bacteria > Methylomirabilota > Methylomirabilia > Rokubacteriales > DASRDR01 > CAVPSB01. The sequence continues at coordinate 68,942 of CAVPSB010000020.1, forward strand.
GGCGAACGGGCCGATGATGTCGACGCGCAGGGTCCTCTGCGGGTGGCTGAGGTCGACCTTGGCAGTGACGAGGGGCGCCAATCGCTCGATGACCTGCCGTGTGTGGGCGCCGTATTGTCGCTTCTCGACGCTCATCCGCCAGGTCTCGCCGTCCGCGATCCGGTCCTTCAGCTGCCCGACGGCGTTCCGCATCGAGTCGATATCCGAGAACGTCCAGAGGTCTATGGGCACCCACTTGCAGGTGTGCTGGAGCAGACGGGGATGGCGGGCCAGCAGGGCGCGAAGCTCCTCGATGACCAGGCGCGGGTCGAGGGTCGTCCTTGCGCCCACGATGCCTCTCGCCGCGGTGTGCGCCACGAGGGGCTGCTCATCACCCACGAATGTCAAGAGCTTGAGGATCTCGCCCCTCGCCGCGGCATGCCCTCTCGGGGAACAAGAGACCAGCAGATTGAACTCGTAGATCGGCGCCACTTCGCGCGGAGCGTCTGCCATCGTGCTCACCAGGTCCGCAGATCCGCAGATTCCGAGGGTCCGCGCGCAATCCGGATGGGCCGGTGTCGCGCGATCCCGGACTGCAGCCTCTGGCCCAATCTCGTGGCTGTCTCGGCGTGGGAGCCGCAGCACCGGACTTCCGCCGCACCGAACCCGTCAGCCTGGCCAATGTACCTGGAACCCATGCCCCTCGGCGTCCTCCTCGATCTCCGCCACACCGAGATGCAATGGACCTGCCACGCCAGGGGCTACCAGAACGGCCAAGTTGCGGGAGGAGCGTCGAGATGCGACGAGGCCGCGCCGCCGGGTGGCAGCAAGCGCTGGACCCGGACCGTAGGCGACACCTGTTGAATGCCACCTCGACGGGTGTAAGGTCATCTGGTGCTGTCCGCCTCCCGTCGAGATCGGCAGAGCGGCCTCCGGCCAGGCAAGCTCCCACCGCGGCTGCTCGAGCGGCTCCTCCGGTGGACGGGGGCGCCCGATCGCCGGGTGGTGGTCGGTCCGCGGTGCGGGGTGGACGCCGCCGTCATCGCCCTCGGGCGCCGGCGGCTCGTGCTGAAGAGCGATCCCGTGACGTTCACCGCTCGGCGAGTCGGCTGGTACGCCGTGCAGGTCAACGCCAACGACGTCGCGGTCATGGGCGCGCGGCCCTGCTGGTTCCAGCCCACGATCCTCGTGCCGCCGGGGACCCGCGCCTCACGGGTGCTGGGCATCGCGCGAGAGATGCACGAGGCCTGCCGGGCGCTGGGCATCGCGATCACCGGTGGCCACACGGAGGTCACGGATGCCGTCACGCGACCGGTCGTCGCCGGCGACATGCAGGGCGTCCTGATCGGGGACCACCCGATCACCGCGGCGGGCGCCCGCCCGGGCGACGCGCTCCTGATGACCAAGGCGGCGGGGCTCGAGGGCACGGCGATCCTGGCCGACGAGCGGGCCCCGCAGCTGAGGCGGTCCGTGTCGGCCGCGCTGGTGCGGGCGGCCCGCCGCCTCCGGCAGGACCCGGGGATCTCGGTGGTGGCGGAGGCGCGCACGGCGGCCCGGCACGGCGCCTCGGCGATGCACGATCCGACCGAGGGCGGTGTGCGCGCGGCGCTGCACGAGCTCGCGTACGCGTCCGGCGTGGCGCTTCGGGTCGATCTCGACCAGGTTCCGGTGCGTTCCGAGACCGCCCACATCTGCCGTCACTTCGGCCTGGATCCTCTCGGGCTGATCGGCTCGGGGGCGCTCCTGGTCACGATCGCGGCCGGTCGGACGGCCGCCCTTCTGCGGGCCTGGGCCCGCCAGGGTATCTCCGGCCGGGTCATCGGCCGGGTCGAGCGCGGGCACGGCGTCCAGGCCGTCCGGCACGGCCGTCCCGCCGCCCTTCCGTGGATCGCGCGCGACGAGATCATCCAGGCGCTCGGCGCGGTTCACGGCCACGGCGGGCGCCGCGGGACGATGTGAAGCTCGCCCCGGCTAGGCGGCGACCGGGGCTCCAGCCCCCGCGCGGCGGCGAGGCGTCGGATGGGTGCGATCTGCCAGCGAGGCCATTCGCGGACCACCGGGCCGGCTTCTATCAGTTGCTGCGGCTATGTGGTCTAAGGCCTCCTGCCCGATGCGAGCGGCCGGGGGAAGCCGGGCATTTTGATGGCGAAGCGGATGGGAGCGAGGCCATAGGCGGGCGCCGGTCGTCTGCGCCCGCACGGGGCGCATCGCCGACAGGCCTGCCCTCGGGGGGGTGAGCACGCCATCCGAGCCGAGACGCTGCCCGGTCAGCCGCTCCTCATCGACGGGTCGTACGGCGAGGGCGGGGGCCAGATCCTCCGGACCGCGCTTGCGCTGGCGGTGACCTTCCGCCAGCCCGTCCAACTGATCCGGGTCCGCGCCCACCGGCCGAAACCTGGGCTCCAGCCCCAGCACCTCACCGTCGTGCGGGCGCTCCGCGAGATCGGCGCGGCCGAGGTCACCGGCGACGCGCTCGGTTCCACGGCGTTGACCTTCGTGCCGCGCAGCCTGCGGGCCGGCAGTCATCGGTTCGACATCGGCGCGATGACCGGGAGCGCAGGGTCCGTCTCGCTCCTCTTTCAGGCGTTGCTCCTCCCGCTGGCCTTCGCGGCGGCGCCCTCTCGGCTCACCCTCGTGGGCGGGACCCACGTGCCGTGGAGCCCCCCCGTCCACTACTTGACCGAGGTGTTCCTGCCAGCCCTGGAGGAGATCGGGGTGGAAGCCCGGGTCCAGCTCCGACGGTGGGGCTGGTATCCGGCGGGAGGCGGAGAGGTCGAGGCGACCATCGGGCCGAGCGCGGTCCTCGGCGGCTTTCGGGCAGAGGGTGCGGTGATGCCACCGATCACTGGCCTGTCCGCCGTCTCGCGCCTGCCTCGCTCGATCGCCGAGCGCCAGCGGCAGCGGGCCCTGGAGCGCCTCGCGGCGGCCGGCCTCGCCGCCGAGATCGCCGTCGAGGAGGACGCGAGCGCCCGGGGGCCTGGCACCTTCCTGTTCCTCGCCCGGCGGGGACGCGCGGGCTTCTCGGCGCTGGGCCGCCGGGGGGTGCCCGCCGAGCGGGTGGCGGACGAGGCCGTTGAGGAGCTACTGGCTCACCGGGCAGCCGGCGCGGCGGTCGACCAGCACCTGGCAGACCAGCTCGTGCCGTTCCTGGCGCTAGCCGGCGCCCCGTCGAGCTACACGTGCCCGGCCGTCTCGGGGCACCTCGGCACGGTCGCCTGGGTGGTCGAGCAGTTCGTGCCGACGCGGGTGGCCGTGGACGCCGGTCTGCCGACCCGGGTGCGGATCACTCCCGGCGGCGCTGCCGCCGCCGTGCATCCCACTTAAGGGTCCGCCGCACCGCCTGCGCGATTTCGGTGTCCGTCACGGGCATGCCGCCGGACGTCTTGCGCTCGGGCCGCGCCGACGTGGCGAGCAGGTCGATGTCGCCCACGGTGTCCTTCATCCGGCGGATGGACCCGGCGGCCTCGACCTGTATGACCCCCGGCACCTGTCCAAGCGCGCGGACGAGCTCCCGCGCCAGTGGGAGGGCGTGCCCGATCGGCATTCGTTCCTGGCCGCTCTCGAGGAGCGCGAAGTTCACGCCGGCGCCGTCCCAGACCGCGCCGAGCGGATAGGGCTGGCCGGGGCCAGAGGATCGACTTCGCGCGGAGGCTCACGGTCCCACCCCGTCGTCCCCATACCGGCTCGCCACCGCCCGCGCGATCGCGCCTCGAAGGTCGCCGATCTCACCGCGCGCCCACCGGCTCTCGATCTTCCGGAGCTGGGTGCCGAGCTGGCGATCGGAGAAGACCCCGAGCACCCAGCGCGAGAAGTCGCCGCGCCTCGCGTGGGAGGCGAGGACGGCGTCCTCGACCTCCGCCACCGCCTGCCGGAAGCTCGAGAGGTTCTCGACCGTCTTCACCTGGCGACCGTCAGGGCGCCGGAAGATGAAGCGCCGCTCCGGGGCCACCACGGCGTCCGTGTACTTGGTGAGGTGGCGGACGTGCGCGGTCTCGCGCGGGACGGGCACGAACGTGAGGGCCCCTTCGCCGTCGTCCGGGTGGGGCTCGAGGCGCGCGAACTCCCCGCGGGGCAGATCGGGCAGGAGCTCGGCGGTGCGCTCGATGCCGGCGCACCCGGCGAACCCCCGCGAAAGGAAGGCGAGCTCTTCGGCCGCGGTCGTCCGGCCGAGCAGGAGGAGGTCGACCTGAGCGACCACCGAGGGGCGGAGCCAGCTCGAGTGGTAGGTACAGAAGCAGAACCCCTTCGCCCCGAGGTCGAGCACATCGTCGCGGACGCCCTCGCGGTGAAGCGAGTAGTGCGCCTCGTCGAGGAGAATCCAGTGGGGCCGCCCGACCCGGTCCCGGAGCCGGTGGATCCCGGCCAGTGTGGCCTCCACCGCCCGGATCTTCCGGGTGTGGGGCAGCGTCGAGAGGTCGACCACCACGGAGGCGCTCGGATCGCCCTCGATGGGGGCGAGGGCGCGGTGCAGAGCGGCGTCGCTGCGGATCTCCGTCGGCGTCATTCCCGGCAGCCGGGCGAGGACGTGGTAGTCCCCTTCGGGATCGATGACGCAGACGGCGTAACGGGCGGCGACCAGCCGCTCGACCAGGGCGCCGGCCAGCCAGGACTTGCCCGAGAGTGGGTCGCCCTGGATCAGGACGTTGACCCCTCGGGCGGGGACGCTGACGGGCCGCCCCGTCGCCGTGGTCCAGCCGATCTGGAGCCGGTGGCGTGGGGATCGCGCCAGGGGCAGGGTCCCTCCGAGGATCGGACCGGTGATCGCCTGCGCCAGCGCCTCGCCGTTTCGGCCGGGGAAGACCCAGTCCACCCGCGCCTGCAGCGCCGGGACCGCGTCCTCCGGACAGGCCGTGAACCCGCAGGTGTCGACCAGCGCGATGTCGTTCTCCGCGTCGCCCACGCCGAGCACGTCGTGAAACGAGAGCCCCAGCTCCCGGATCACCTGCCGGAGGCCGCTGCCCTTCGACACCCCGGGCGGGAGCAGCATCAGCCGGGCGCGGTTCGCGATGAGGTCAACATCGAGTCCCAGCGCATCCAGCACGGCGCGCACCTGCGCCTCGTCGGCCCGCGCGGTGCCGACGATCACCCGGCCCCGCTCATAGTCAACGCCACGCCGGTCGAGTTCGGCGAGGAGGCGCGGCGAGGGAGGGGGCGCCTGGTCCCGCAACACCCCGGGGCGTGGGAAGTAGAGGACAGCGCCGTTCTCGGCGACCACCGCGTTGAACAGGTCGAGGCGCTCGCACACGCGCGTCAGATCGAAGAAGCTCCGGCCCGTGACGAGGACGAGCGCGAGGCCGGCTGACCGGGCGCGCTCGAGCGCCGCGAGCGCGGCCGGGCCGATCCGATCCTCCGACGCCAGCGTGCCGTCGTAGTCGCACGCGAGTAGCTTCAGGAGCATCACGCGGGCGGGAGCGGGACCTCGATCGGCTGGAACCGGCGCATTCGCCTCACCCCTTCACCGCGCATTCCCGGCTCAGAAGTTGGCCTCGAAAAACCGGATCGTCCAGCCGGGCGCGCGCGGGTCCACGGTCAGGATCTGGTCGAAGGCCCCGACCAGCCGACGCCCGAACGGCGTGTCCACGGCCCATTCCGGTGGACTTTTCAAAGGCTATCCGCTCCGCCGGTAGGGGGTTACCGAGCTTTCAGCTCCTCGGCAACGCCAGGGCGGACTCAGGCCCGCGCCACTGTGCGAATCTATAGGCTTCTCGAGGCTTCGCAAGCGCTCTGCCACGGGCATGCCAAGCGCGGAATCTGGCGCAAGCGTTGCAAAAACGCCTGGCAGGTCCCCTCCAGACTCCTGACGACCGAGGCAGTCATGCCCCACATGGGGCGGCAGTGCGACATAATGTGGCCTGCCGCCCAGAAAGCTCTGTCCCTTCCACCCGCGGCATGAGGTACCTCAGCCGCGGCCCCAAGGAGCGGGTGGGGAAGGCCTCGCAGGGCTATGACGAGGGTACGCAAGAGGAGTTCAATGCCTTCGCCGACTGCATCCGCTCCGGGAAGACGCCCGACTCGAACCACGAGACCGCCCGGGTGAGCACCCTCATGTCCATGATGGGCCGCATGGCCATGTACGACCGCGAAAGCCGCTCCTTCATCCCGCGAGTCATCGGGTGGAAGGACCTGGGGTCGAAGACCGACCCCACGGTCTGAGGAGTCCCGCCAATGCCGATGCTGCTTCCGGCCGCCTGCTGCCCACCCGGAGTCCGGGAGGAGGCGGCGGCGACCGAGGGGGAGGCCATTCCATGAACCTTCTGCTCAAGGAAATCCGCCGCAACCCTCTGCTCTGGCTCCTGGCGTTCGTCCCCGCGTTGTTCGCTGCCCAGACGCTCAAGCCCGGGGCGCACACGTTCCTGTTCATCCTCTCCGTCCTGGCCATCGTGCCGCTCGCCGCGTTGCTCAGCCACGCCACCGAGTCGGTGGCGGCAAAAACGGGCGATGCGGTCGGCGGGCTGCTCAACGCCACGCTGGGGAACCTGACCGAGCTGGTCATCGCGCTGGCGGCGCTGCGCGCCGGGGAGTACATGCTGGTGAAGGCCTCCATCGCCGGGGCCATTGTCACCAACACGCTCTTCATGCTGGGCGCATCGTTCCTCCTCGGCGGGCTCAAACATCACGTGCAGGAATTCAACCGGGCCAGCGCCCGGATTCAAGCCGGACTCCTGTTCCTGGCCACCGTGGCGCTGCTGGTTCCCTCGGCGGTCAGCATCGCCGACTCGGCGCAGGCGGCTGAGTTCACGCAGAAACTCAGCGTGGGCCTGTCGGTGCTGCTCATCACCGCTTACGGACTCGGCCTGGTGTTCACGCTCAAGACGCATCGCGAGATCTTCGCCAGCGCCGAACAGGCCGAGGGCCACGAAGCGCCGTGGCCGCTGGGCCTGGGGCTGGCGACGCTGGCCGGTGTCACGGTGCTGGTCGCGCTGGTCAGCGAAGTGTTCGTGGAGTCGGTGCAGGGCGCCGCTCTGGAGCTGGGGATGACCCCGGCGTTCGTGGGCTTCATCGTGGTGGCGCTGGTGGGCGGCGCGGCGGAAATGGCCACCGCATTCTCGGGCGCCCGGAAGAATCGGCTGGACTTGAGCGTGGGCATCGCCCTGGGGAGCGCGACGCAGATCGCGCTGTTCGTGGCGCCGGTGCTCGTCGTGCTCAGTTACGCCGTCGGCCCGACGCCGATGAACCTGCAGTTTTGGCCCGGCGCCCTGGCGATGGTGCTCATCGCTACCATGACTGCGTCGCTGGTGACGAACGGAGGCCGCTCGGCCTGGTTCATCGGCGTGCTATTGTTGATGGTCTATTTCATCTTTGGCATGACACTTTACCTGCTGCCGCCCCGGACGCAGTGAGTGAGATATTCCTTTGGATCGTTTGGGTTGGTCGTGCACGCCGCTTTATTTGAAACGGCCAGGAACGTTTTCAATTCGCCGTAGATGTGAAGTCGTGGCTGGCGTCAATGTCTGTCGGCATCGGCACCACGACGTGGGCCGCTTCGGCCTCCTTCATGCGGAGGGCCGAGAGTATTCGCGGCGCCGTCCTGCGACATTGGCTCATCCGCAATGGCACTATCGGGAGCCCATCCATGGACGTGGCGCTCGACTTGAGAGAACAGGAGATCCCAATGTCCCCCAGCACTCCGACGATTCCGCCCGCAGAGGCGCTGCGGATCCACTCGCTCATCACGCCCACCGAACAGGGGATCGCAAGCCGCGTGCTGGCGAGAACTGCCGGCGGCAATGTCACGCTCTTCGCGTTCGACGGGGGCCAGGGACTCACCGAGCACACGTCACCGTTCGACGCGCTCGTCGTGGTCCTCGAAGGCGCCCTCACCCTGACGATCGGCGGTACCGCCGTCCGCGCGACGCCGGGAACCATCGTGCGCATGCCCGCTGACGTGGTGCATGCCGTCGAGGCGCCGGAGGCGGCCCGGATGCTGCTCATCATGCTGCGTGACCGAACGGAAGGGGGAGCGTAACGGCCGTACCCAGGAGCGAGCGGTCGAGGCGGGCCCTCCACATCGGGGCTGGACCTCATGATCGCTCCCGAGACCCGCGGAGACGTGGAGGCGCGCACGAGATCGGGCTCGTGCCGATCACGACGCCGTGTGCTCGCGCCGGCCGCCCGTCGCCCGAGGGGTGCGCTTGCCACCGGCTCGCGGTCAGGCCGCTGGCTTGATGTTCTGGTTCATCCGGAACAGATTGGTCGCATCGTACTTCGCCTTCAGCTTCGCCAGTCGCTCGTAGTTCGTCCCGTAGGCGCCCTTCCGCACCCGCTGGCTCTCGTCCTCGGGCATGAAGTTCACGTACACGCCGCCGGTGGCGAACGGGGTCGTGGCGTCGAAGGTCTGTCGCGTCCACGCGATGCACTCCTGGTCCTGAGCCGGATCTCTCCACCGCGTGTGGATGTTCATGATGAAGTCCACGTCGCGGTGCGGATACGCGGTGGCGTCGGCCGGGATGCGATTGATCGCCCCACCCAGGTGTGCGATGAACATCTCGCACTCCGGGGTCGGCAGCCGGCCCACCGCGTCGAGCACCACTTGGATGAATCCGTCGTCGAGCTTCTTGAAGTCGTTCGACTTCCAGTAGTTCCGCGCGCCCGGCGTGAGGAGCGGATCGAAGGCGGTCTGCCACCCCGCGAACGGGTGCGGTCCGACCACGTCGGCAATCGGCTTGCCCAGTGCCCGGAGCGACGCGACCGCCTTCTCGGCCTTCTGCATGTCCCCGACGGCGCACACCGCGAACACCAGAACCTCTCTGCCGTGGACCTCGGCCGGAAGGAAGGGCAGTGGCGGTGCCTTCCTCATCACCACCCACGCGGTGACCTCGTCGGGGGCCGAGGCGACAAAGCGACGGTACCCCTCGAGGAGCTCCCTTGCCTGCGCGAACGGATGAACGATCAGGCCGGCAATGACCTCCGGCCCCACCGGATGGAGCCGATACTCGAACGATGTCACGACGCCGAAGTCTCCGCCGCCGCCGCGCACCGCCCGGAAGAGGTCGGGGTTCTCCTTGTCGCTCGCATGCAGGAGCTCGCCGTCGGCGGTCACCGCGTCCACCGAGAGCAAGTTGTCCACCGTGAGCCCGTACTTGCGACTGATCCACCCGAAGCCGCCGCCGAGCGTGAAGCCGGCGACTCCAGTCGTGGAGTTGATCCCCACCGGAGTGGCGAGACCGAACGCCTGCGCCTCGCGATCGAACCCGCCCAGGGTCACCCCCGGCTCGACGCGCGCCGTGCGGGCCGCGGGGTCCACGCGCACCGACTTCATCGGCGACAGGTCGAGCATCAAGCCACCGTCGCACACCGCGTTGCCCGCGATGTTGTGCCCACCGCCGCGCACCGCCAGCAACAGCTGGTGCTCGCGCGCGAAGTTGACGGCGCGCATCACGTCGGCCGCTCCGGCGGCACGCACGATGGCCGCGGGCTTACGGTCGACCATCGCGTTCCAGATAGTGCGGGCGTCTTCGTAGCCTGGCTCGCCGGGCAGGCACATCGTGCCGCGCAGCCCCGCGCGGAGTCCGTGGAGAGCATCTGTTGGGATGACTCGCTGGTTCCCATCGAGCGTCTTGAGACCGACTTGGGTCATTCTAGACTCCTCCTGTGGGTTCGCCCCGGTGGGGCGTGTTCATGGGAGAAGTATGCCGATGGTGCGGAGTTGACGTCTGGCCGCGCGTCGGGAACACTTGATCGAGCGTCCGAGACGCATCGTCGGCATTGCCAGGCGTCCGCGGGTCCTTGCCGAACGTCCGCCGCTTTCGCCGGGATTCGTCAACCTGGCGCGCGTTCTTGACCAACCATGTCGCGGACCTCGTCGCCATCGACTTCTTCACAGTACCCACCGCGCACTTGCGCGTGCTCAACGGCCCTCACCCACACGATCCTTCCTTCCGGGGCTAATCCGCCCACGCTGACCTCAACCGTTTGGGATGGCGGGACCGATCGCCTCAGGCTACCGACTGCCTGCGTCGAACGTCCCGGCCACCATTCTTCGGGCGTGATGGCCTGTCGTCAGAGCTGGGTGAGTCGCCCCGTGAGTCGGCCGCGCTTTTGGCGAAGGACAGGTCGGATACTTGACCTCGTGATTCGAACAACGTAGGTTCGATAGGCCCTCCCGGCCAAGTACCGGGCCGCGGGCTTGCGGGAACGCCGGGGAGACATGTTCTGTCGAGCGCGCGCTGCTCGGACGCCACAAGGGGCACCACGAATGCCAGGCCTGGCGCCCTGTGGTCGGCCGACGGCCGCGAGCGCCGCACCGGTTCACTCTGATGCTCTCGTTGGGAGGTGATGGCATGACCGGAGAGATCCCACGCTTCACCGTGCTTGCCGCTAGCCGGCTCATCGACGGGAGCGGCGATGCTCCCATCACGCCTGCGACGCTCCTCATCGAGGGCGGCCGGATCGTCCCGGCTTGGCCGCCCCGACGAGGTGCCGGTACCCGACGCCGCCGAGGTCCACCGCGTGGACTACGGCGACGCCACCATGCTCCCCGGCCTCGTCGATGCCCACACCCACCTGGTTGCCCCCGGGGATGGAACGCTCGGCGACGACATCGCCCGGGAGGAGGACCACATCCTCCTGCTCCAGGCGGCGAAGAACGCCCGCACCCTTCTCCACTCCGGGGTGACGACGCTCCGGGAGAACGGCGCCAAGGGTCGCGTGGCCTTCGCCCTTCGGGAGGGCGTGCGCCGCCAGCTGGCGCCAGGCCCCCGCATGATCATCTGCGGGCGGCCGATCACCATCACCGGCGGCCACATGGGATACTTCGGCTCCGAGGCCGACGGGGAGGATGCGGTGCGGGCCGAGGTTCGCCAGCTGGTCAAGGAGGGGGCCGACTACATCAAGATCGTCGCCACCGGCGGCTCCACCCGGACGTCCGACCCCAACCGCGCGTCCTACACGGTCGCCGAGCTCAGGGCGATCACCGACGAGGCGCGCCGCCATGGCAAGCTCACCGCTGCCCATTGCACCTCGGCCCAGGGGGTCCAGAACTCCCTCGACGCGGATGTCAACATGATCATCCACTGCATCTTCGCCGAGCCCGACGGGAGCTACCGGTTTCGGCCCGACCTGGTCGAGCGGCTGGTGGCCGCCAAGGCGTGGGTCAATCCGACCCTCTACGTCCAGAAGGCCGGGATCGATCGCCAGCGGGAGGTGCGGGAGCGCGAGGGGCGCCTCACGCCGGAGCTGGCCGCACAGCTCGACCAGGCGCGGCGGGCCCTCGACGTGCGGATCGAGGCCGTCGGCCGGATGATCGACGCCGGTGTCCGGATGACGGCCGGATCAGACTCGCCGTGGGGCTGGTACGCTCCCGGCGAGTTCGCCCATGAGATCCACATGCTCGCCGCGGCCGGACTCTCCTACCACGGCGCCATCGTGGCCGGCACCGCGGGAGCTGCCGAGTCGATCGGGACGGGGCACGTGGCGGGACGGCTGGCCGCCGGCCGTCCCGCTGACGTGCTCGTGGTCAAGGGCGACCCGGTCCGGGAGATCTCGGCCCTCTGGAACGTGCTGGACGTGTACCAGGGCGGCCAGCGCGTGGAGCGCGGGATCCGGTAGGCCGGCCCCGGGATTCGCGCCCCAGAAGAACCGCCTTGACTCGGGTCGAACCGGGCGCTATGTACCGGGCGTAATCGATACCATCGTGGCCGGCGGCCGGAGGCGACGCATGACGCGCGGTTTCGGGCGATTCTGTCCACCGGAGCGGGAGATCCGGAGCCGTCTCGATCGCGCCCAGGCCGTCCTGCGAGGGGCCAAGCTCGACGGGCTCCTCGCATTCGCCGGATTCCTCGCGAAGGATGGCCACGTTTGCTACTTCACCAACCACAAGATCACCAACGCGCCCTGGTCCTTCAACGAGCGGAACAACGGCTTCGGCTTCGCGGCGGTAGTGCTGCCCCTCGGCGGGAGGCCCATCCTGCTGCCGGGGACCCGGTTCGACCGGAAGGCCGTGTCGCCCCTCATCCGCGACGTCCGGCCCGGCTTCGATCTGGCCGGGGGGCTGCGCGACGCGCTGCACGACGCCGGGTTCGCGCGGGCCCGGGTCGGGCTGGCCGGGACCGACGTGATGCCCGTCTACTACGCCGAGCGGCTCCGGCGCGAGTTCCCCGATCTGCGTCTGGAGCCGGCCGACGAGCTGATCGAAGGGCTCCGGATCGTCAAGAGCCCGCTCGAGATCCGGATCATGGAAGAAGCGGCGCACGTCTGTGATGCCGGCCTCGAGGCCGCTTACCGGGCGGGCCGGGTGGGGGCGACCGAGGTAGAGATCGCCAACGCGGCGTATCTGGCCAGCATGAAGGCGGGCGCCGACCGCGTCAACCGGGTCCGGGTCCGGGCGGGGAAGGAGATGGTGGCCTGGGGCCGCTGGCCGCTCTCGACGGCGAACCGGGTGCGCGCGGGGGACCTCGTCTACATCGACTTCGTGGGCTGGTACAAGAACTACGTGTGGGACGAGGCCCGCTGCTGGGCGGTGCCGAAGCCCGACGCCTGGCAGCGGGCGCTGCTGGAGGAGGGGGCCCACCTCACCGACCGCATGCGGGAGACCGCCCGCCCCGGCCTGCCGATCGGCGAATGGGTTGGCGAGACGATCGACTACTTCCAGAAGCGCTCCTTCGGGAAGGCGCTCAGCATCGTGGGGCACGGGGTGGGCATGGAGGTCGTGGAGAACCCGTGGTTCGAGCGCGAGGTGACGATGCCGCTCGCCCCCGGCATGGTCTTGTGCCTGGAGTCCGGCTTCGTCGTGAAGGGGAGGGCCTTCGTCCGCGTCGAGCGCGAGATCGTGATCGAAGAGCGCGGCGCCCGCTTCCTCGGCCGCTTCCGCTCCCGCCTGTGGAGGTGATTTCGACGGACCCCCTCGGTGGCGCCGAAACGGCCGCTCCTCGTCAGGTGCGGACCGCACGGCGCCGCAGGTACTCGGTGAGCCCGATCATCAGCGTGACGAACACGAGCAGGCTGGCGGAGACCGCCGCCAGCGTGGGCGTCACCTTGAAGAGGGCCTCGTCCCACATCTGCTTCGGCAGGGTCGTCGCGAGCCCGCCGGTGACGAACAGCGCGATCGTCAGCTCGTCGAACGACGTGATGAAAGCGAAGAGAAAGGCCGCGATCAGCCCGGCGCGAATCAGGGGGAACGTGATGTGCCAGAGCGTGCGGAGCCGGCTGGCGCCGAGGCTCGACGCCGCCTGGTCGAGCCGCTCGTCGTACGTCTTGAGGACGGCCATGACGGTGACGACGACGTAGGGGATCGCCAGGACGGTATGCCCGAGAACGAGGCCGAGCGGGGTCCCGATCAGCCCGACCCGGGCGTAGAGGTAGAAGAGGGCGACCGCGATGATCATCCGCGGGATGATCAGGGGCGAGAGGATGAAGGCCAGTGCCGCCGTCCGGGCGCGGAGCTCTCGGCGGGCCAGGACGAAGGCGGCCGGGGTGCCGACCAGCATCGCGAGGGTCGCGGTGGCCACGCCGACCCCGAGCGACCGGATGGTCGCGCCCACCCACTGCTGGGAGGCGAGGTAGATCCGGTACCACTTGAGCGTGAAGCCCTTGGGCGGCCACTCGATGAAAGACTCGGTCGTGAACGAGACCGGCACGATGAAGAAGGCCGGCACCGCCAGGAAGGCGATGATCAGGAGCCCGACCGCCCACTGGACCCCGCGGCCCCAGTTCCGCGCCGGACGGTCCGCGCGGAGCGGGACGACGCGGTCGCCGACCTCGGCGAGGCGATCGGTGGCCCAGCCGAGCGCGGCGATCGCCCCGCGGCCGGCCCAGCCCGCCAGCCGCTCGATCGGGTTCACGCGACCGGCCCGACGCTCAGCCGAGGCGCCGCCGGCGAGGGTCGACATCCCCAGGGCACGGTCGTAGAGGTAGAAGACCAGGATGGCCGAGCCCAGGAGCAGGAGCGAGATGGCGCCGGCGAACGCCCAGTTCAGGAGGTCCTGCACCTGCTCGATGATCACCTGCGTGATCATGATCTCCCGCCGCCCGCCGAGGAGCGCCGGCGTGATGAAGAACCCCATGGCGGTGATGAACACGAGGAGGCCGGCCGCCGCCACCCCCGGCAGCGAGAGCGGGAAGTAGATCCGCCAGAACGCCTGGCCGCCGCGGGCGCCGAGCGTCGAGGCCGCCCGGGGCAGGTTGGCGTCGATGTTCTCCATCACCGCCACCATGGTGAGGATGCCCAGCGGCATCAGCGCGTGCGTCATCCCGATCATGACGCCGGTGAAGTTGTAAATCAGCTCGGCCGGCGCGTCGCTCACGCCGAGCGCCCGGAGCAGGCCGTTCACCGCCCCGTTGCGGCCGAGCAGGACGATCCAGGCGAAGGTGCGGACGAGGAAGCTGGTCCAGAAGGGGAGCAGGATCAGGAGGGTCAAGTTGCTGCGCCACCGCGGCCTGGTCGTCGCCAGGAGGTAGGCGACCGGGTAGCCGCCCAGGATGCAGAGGAGCGTGGTCCAGGCCGCGATCTTGAGCGTGATCAGCAGGACCTGCACGTACACGGGCGACGCGAACAACCGCGCGTAGTGGACGCCGGTCAGCGCGCCGCTCCGGTCCACGACGCTCAACCAGAGGAGCTGGCCCACCGGGTAGACGAAGACGAGGCCGAGGAAGACGAGGGCGGGCAGGAGCGGCCACGAGGCGAGCCATGCCCGCGGGCGCCCGGGCGCCGTCCGGGGGAGCACCGCTTCGCCGACGGCCCCGATCACCCGCCGGGCCCCGGCGCGTCGGGCAGCACCACCGTGCTCTCGATCGACCAGCCGACCCGGACCTTGCCCTCGGGCGAGATCGAGCCCGGCGGCCCGGCGGTGAGCCGGGTGGCCGAGACTGTCCGCCCGTCGGCGAGCGTCACGTAGGACTTCGTCACGCCTCCGACCAGGATCACCTCCCGGAGCACCCCGTCGAGGACGTTGGGGGCGTCGTCGCCGGGGCCGAGGAGGGCGAGGCGCTCCGGCCGCACCATGAGCTTCACCCGGTCCCTCGGGCGCAGGCCGGGCGCGGCGGGGGCGCGGAACGTGCCGCCGGGCACGCCGTGCAGGAGGACGACCTCCCCGTCGGTCCCGGCGACCGTCGCCTCCAGGATGTTCGACTCGCCGAGGAAGTCGGCGGCGAAGACGGTGCGCGGCCGGAAGTACAGCTCCGACGGCGCCCCGATCTGCTCGATGCGACCCTCGTTCATCAGGCAGATCCGGTCCGACATGATCATCGCCTCTTCCTGGTCGTGCGTGACGTAGAGGACCGTGATGCCGAGCTGGGTGTGGAGGTGCTTGATCTCGAGCTGCATCTGGTCCCGCAGCTTCTTGTCGAGCGCCCCCAGCGGCTCGTCCATCAGGACGATGGACGGCTGGTAGACGACACAGCGGGCGAGGGCCACCCGCTGCTGCTGGCCGCCCGAGAGCGCCCGCGGCAGCCGCTGGCCGACGTCGGGGAGGCGCACGACCTCGAGCACCCGCTGGACCTCGCGCGCCATCGTCGCCTCGGGCACCCGCCGCATCCGGAGCGGGAAGGCGATGTTCTCGAACACGGTCAGGTGCGGGAACAGGGCGTAGTTCTGGAATACCATGCCGATGTCGCGCTTGAAACTCGGAACGTAGGTCGCCAGCCGCCCGTCGATCCAGACCTCGCCCGAATCCGGCTGGATCAGGCCGGCGACCATCATGAGGAGCGTCGTCTTGCCCGACCCCGACGGACCGAGGAGCGTCAGGAACTCCCCCTCGCGCATGTCGAGGTCGGCCTGCGCCACCGCGACGACGGGGCCGTAGGTCTTGCGGAGGTTCCGGATCTCGAGCTTGTGCCGCGCCTCGGTCACGCCGGCTCGGGCCCTCGGGAAGGCCGCCGCGCGGGCCCACGGGGTGGGGTCCCGCGCGACGGCCGGTGAGGGGAGCGGGAGGTCAGGAGATCAGCCAGGCGTTGAAGCGCTCGGTGATCTTGTCCTTGTTGCTCCCCCAGTACTCGTAGTCGACCTTGATCGACCTCGCGTAGTTCTCGGGGTGTGTCGGCAGGATCAAGGCGCGCTTCTGATCGACGTACCGGTAGGCGTTGGGGTTGGTCGGGCCGTAGGAGAGGTGCGGCGTGTAGGCCGCCTGGCGCTTGGCATTGACCGCGAACTTGATGAACTCGCGGCAGAGGTCGGCGTTCGGGGTCCCGCGCGAGGATCGACCAGCCCTCGACCGCCCACAGCCCCTGATCCCAGGCCATGGCGGCCGGCGCCCCGTCGTCGATGGCGGCCTGGGCGCGGGCGTTCCAGGTCGGGATCATGTCGACCTCGCCCGACTTCAGCATCTGGGAGGTCTGGGCGCCGCCGGTCCACCAGACCGCGACGTTCTTCTTGATCTTGTCGAGGCTCCGGAACGCCCGGTCGACGTCGCAGGGGTAGAGCTTGTCCTTCGGGACGCCGTCGGCCAGCAGCGCCTCCTCCGTCGTGTCGAACGGGTGCTTCCGGATCGCCCGGCGGCCCGGGACCCCGGCCACGTCCCACAGGTCCTTCCACGAGGTCGGCGGTTTCCGACCCTTGAACGCGTCGGTGCGGTAGGCCAGGAGCGCCGTGTAGACGTCGTTGCCGTAGCAGTAGGGCGTCCGGAACTCCGCGCGAATCTCGGTGACGTCCGGGTGGCTGTCGAGGCCGATCTTCTCGATGTACTCGCCTTCCTTGACGAGCTGGTCGGCAGCCGCCTGGCTCAGGAGGGCCATGTCCCAGGTGTAGGTCTTCGTGTCGACCATGCTCTTGATCTGGCTGGTCGGCTCGTGGGCGGAGGCGACGCCCACCGCCTCGATCCCGGTCGCCGCCTGGAAGGGCTTGTAGAACGCCTCGGCGAAGGCCACGGTGAACGGGCCGCCCGGATCGCGGATGACGATCCGCTTGCCCTGAGCGCTGGCCTTCCGCCAGACCCACGGAGCCCCGAGCACGACCCCGCCCGCCATCGCGCCCTTGAGCGCGGTGCGTCGCGAGATGTCCGGTTGCCTGGCCTGATCTCTGTTCGCCATCTGGGCCTCCCTTCGTGACTTGCGCCGTTCCGGCGCACCTGGTGGCCGCACCAGGAGGGTTGCCGAACAGGGGCACGCCCCGGGTGGAAAACCGGGCGACGGTCGAACGGACCTCTTGGGGATACGTATTATAGTCCAGCCGCTGGCGCGCCGTCACGTCACCGGCTGCTCCGCGCCGACGGCGCGGCGGCGGCGCTTCCCTCCAAGGTCACGAACCTGACCATCGGGGCCGGTGACGTGATCAGCATGGAGACCGCGGGGAGCGGGGGCTACGGGCCGCCGGCCGAGCGCGACCCGGCGCAGGTGCTCCAGGACGTTCTGGACGGCAAGGTATCGGTCACCCAGGCCCGCGAGGTCTATCGTGTCCTGGTGGACCTCGCGCAGGGGCGGATCGACGCCGAGGCGACCGCCGCGCTCCGGGCGGTCAGCCCTCCTCGCGGGGGCGGCTGAACACCAGCGCCTCGCTGAGCCACTCGCCGCGGGCGAAGCGGTCGAGCCCGAGCGGCGTGATGTCCACGCTCCGGGCCTCGCCGTCCAGGATCAGCTCGGCCATCACCTGGCCGGTGGCGGGGCTGTGCATGAAGCCGTGGCCGCTGAAGCCGGCGGCGACGTAGACGCGCTCGATGCCAGGGACGTGCCCGAGGATCGCGTTGCCGTCCGGCGTCATGTCGAGGGACCCCGCCCACGCACGGGTGAAGGCGGCGTTGGCGAGAGGCGGCATGCGCTGGAGCGCCAGCCCGGCCGAGGGCACGAGGTTCGCCCAGTCGACGTGGGTGTCGAAGCTGGTTCCCGGCCCCAGCCCGCCCGCCATCAGCACGCCCGGACCTTCTCGGCGGCAGTACCACTTGCGGTCGGGCTCGATCACCATCGGGGTCCCCGGCGGATGGTCGGGGAGCGCCTCGCTCACGAATACCTCGCGCTTGATCGGGCGGACCGGCAGCTCCACGCCCAGGAGCTCTCCGATCTGCCCGGACCACGCCCCTGCGGCGACGACCAGGGCGCCCGGTACCCAGACCCCCGCGCTCGTCTGGACCTCCGTCACCCGCCCCTCCTCCACGCGGATCCCGGTGACCCGGCAGCCTTCCAGCACCCGCGCCTCCAGCTCCCGTGCCCGCCGCGCGAACGCCGCGGTGACCTCCGCCGGCCCCGCCACCCCATCCGTCGGGCAGAAGGTCCCGCCGACGAGGTCGTCCACTCGGAGCCAGGGATGGATCGTCGCGACTTCGTCCGGCGTCACCGCGCGCACCTTCACGCCGAGGCCCCGCTGCATCGCGACGTTCTGCTCGAACGCCGCCATCTCGTCGGGACGCGTGGTGACGAGGAGGTAGCCGCACCGCTGGAAGTCCGGGTCAACGCCCATCTCCGCCTGGAAGCGCGCGAAGGCCTCGAGACTCAGGAGACTCAGCCGGACGCAGACCGGGGTGGAGAACTGCTGGCGGATGCCGCCCGCCGCCTTCCCCGACGACCCGGATCCCACCGCCGCCTGCTCGAGCACGGTGACGTCGCGGACGCCGCGTCGCGCGAGGTGGTAGGCGATGCTGCAGCCGACCACGCCGCCACCGATGATCAGGACTTCGACCGCTCGTCGCATCGTCGCGTTCCCCTACTCGGTCTGGGGGGGCCTCGCCCGGGCGGGCGCGACCGGCGCCGCGTCAGCAGCCCACGCCCCGTGGTCCTCGGGCATCAGGCGCCCTCGTCTCATCGCTCAGACCTCCGCCAGGATCTCCTTGACCACGCGGTGGGCGGAGCGGATCGCGCCCTCCATGCCCCCCGGGCCGACCCGGTCGTCGGTGTGCTCGCCAGCGAAGAAGACGCGGCCGTCGAGCGGCGCCGCGATCGCCGGCAGGACCGTCGCTCGCTGGTCGCCGATCGGCGCCCGCACCACCGCCCGCGACCACTCGTCATGCGTCCAGCTCTTGACGTAGCCGAAGATCCTCGTCACCGGTCGTCCCGCCAGCGAGGCGACGATCGCGTCCATCCGCTCCAGGATGCCTTCCTCGGTCTCCAGATGGGGCTCCACGTCACCGGCGGCGAGGCCCGTGAGCACGATCGCGCGGCCGGGAAGGTGCAGGGACTGGTTCATGATGAACCCGGGCATCCCGTCCGTGAAGCAGCCCGGCCCCAGCGCCTGAGCGATGAGGTCCCGCTCGGCATACTGGACGACGATGCGGAGCGCCGAGCCATAGCGCAAGGCCAGGTGCGCCTTCACCTTCTCGGCCGGCAGGGACGGGTCGAAGCCGAGCGCGAGCGTGAGGGGGCCGGGCACCGTCACCAGCACGCGGTCGCCCGCGAAGCTCTCGGATTCGGTCTCCACGACGACCTGGCGTCCAGCCCAGCCGATGACCCGGGCCGGACGCCGCAGGCGCACGTCCACGTGCTTCGCCAGCGTGCGCGGCAAGGTGTCGTTGCCGCCGACGATCTTGCGGAGGGCCTGGCCCCAGGTCAGCTCCACGTTCAGCTCCTGGGCATCGGCCAGACGTGTCGCCGCCGCCGGCGTGGACTGGGTGATCGCCTGTAGCAGGAGTTCCGCCTGCTGCGAGACCCGCGCCCGTCGGGCCCACATGGCGACGGTCTCGTAGGCGGCTGGCCGCGTCCGCGACACCGCATCCCTCAGCTCCTGGGTGATCTCCGCGCTCGCCCCCGTGCTCAGCTTCTGACCCCTGAAGAAGAGGTCGGGCGTCCGCGTGCCGAAGTTGAAGTCGGCGCTGAGCTCGACGCCGAACTGCTCGCACAGTGCGGCGATGTTGCGCTGGCCGTGGTAGATGATCTCCGCGCCCACATCGGCAAACTGGCCGTCCTCCATGCCCTCGCGCAGCGTGAAGACGCGGCCGCCGACCCGGTCGCGGGCCTCGATCACCACGACGTCGTGGCCGGCCTGCTGGACCTCGTTGGCGGCGACCAAGCCGGAAAGGCCGGCGCCCACGACGAGAAGCTTCATGTCATCACTCCTTGCTGGCGACCGTCCGCTCTCCGCCTGCGCGAGGGACCGCCAGGGGTTGCCAGGAGTTGCCAGGAGTTGAAGAATAGCCCACACCGGGTAGACGGCGCCACCGGCCGAACCCGCAAGGCCCAGGCTGGGGCGCGGGCGGACGGGAATCCGCCGTGACCAACGCCTGGCCCCGGGGCGCCGCCGACGTCCTGCGTCGGGTGATCCACGCCCTCGGCGACTACGGGCAGGTGTCGGTCCGGGCGGCCCGGGGGCACCTGACCATCTTCGTGGACGCAGGCGTCCCGCTCGCCGGGTCACCCCGCTTGGAGCGGGGAATTCGGTCCGACCTTCCGCACTCATAGCGGACCGATGGGAGCCGATGCCAGTGGTCGCTGATCTCACGCAACCGGCCCGCGATCGGTCGGAGTCCTTGGTCCCTCCCTCGTCACGGCGGCCTCGAGCCCTCTCGCCGGCATCTTTCGGGTCACTGGCGCCTCGGCAGCACGGAACCGAAGCGCCGAGTTGTTTCTCCGTTCGCGTCGTGGGCGGTAGAATAGGGTTGTCACGTGAGCTCCGACGAGGCCCGCTCAAGCCGCTTCTCTGCCGATCCTGTACTGCCTGCCCGTATTGGCCGGCTGACCGATCTGGCGTACGACCTCTGGTGGACGTGGCACCGAGAAGCGCGGCACGTCTTCCGGCGCCTCGACTACCCTCTCTGGCGACTCAGCGCGCACAATCCAATCCGGATGCTGCGGACCCTGTCGCCGGGCCGACTGGCGGAAGCCGCCCGGGATCCCGCGTTCCTGGCCGTGTACGACGCGGTGATCGCAAAGCGAGAGGCCGCGTCGGTCGGGAAGGATCATTGGTGGGGTGGGCAGTTCACGGATCGCCAGGATGGACTGATCGCCTACTTTTCGGCGGAGTTCGCGGTGCATCAATCCTTGCCCATCTATGCGGGCGGTCTCGGGGTGCTGGCGGGTGACCACTGTAAGGAAGCCAGCGACCTGGGTCTGCCGTTGGTCGGGGTGGGATTCATGTATCCGCAGGGGTACTTCCATCAGCACATGTCGGCCGAGGGACGGCAGGAGGAGGTGTATGAGACGCTGAACTGGGCTGACGCCCCAATCGAGCGGGCGATCACGCCGCAGGGGACACCCTGTGTGGTCGGAGTGCCCGTTGGTGAGCGGATAGTCCAGGTGCAGGTGTGGCGGGTGCGGTTGGGTCGCGTCACCCTGTATCTGCTCGACACACATCTCGATGACAACGCCCTCGCGGACCGGGAGCTTTCGGCCCGGCTCTATGGGGGGACGCCGAACACTCGGCTCCAGCAAGAGATCATCCTCGGGGTGGGCGGGGCGCGGGTCCTGCGAGCGATGGCGGTCAACCCGGCGATCTGGCACCTCAACGAGGGACATTCGGCGTTGGTCGTGGTCGAGCGGCTGCGGGACGCGATGGGGCGTGGCGAGACATTCGAAGCCGCCCTCGAGCGGATCCGGCGGACTACCGTCTTTACGACCCACACCCCGGTGCTGGCTGGGCACGATGCGTTTGCGCCATCGCTGGTGGAGGAGTATCTCGCGGGATGCTGGGACGGACTCGCCGCGTGTCGAGAGGCGATCGTCGCGCTCGGCCGTCATGATGCCGGAGATGAGCCTCGGTTCGACATGACCGCCCTGGCGCTGCGCACGGCGGAGCGTGTGAACGGCGTGAGTCACCGGCACGGGGAGGTCTCGCGCCAGATGTGGGCGTCTGCTCGACCCCACGGCTCTGAGCACGGGCCACCGATTGCTTCGATTACCAATGGTGTACACGTGCCGACGTGGATCGCGCCGGATCTGGCCACCCTCTTCGACCGCCGACTGGGGCCCGACTGGCACGAGCGGCAGGACGATCCAACGTGCTGGGACCGGCTGGTCGATGTTCCCGACGAGGAGCTGTGGGACGTGCGCCAGGCGCTCCGGCGGTACCTGCTTTCGTTCCTGCGGGAGCGTGCCCGGCAGCTGTGGTCCGACGGGCACCTCACGGCGGCCCGGATCGCGGCGGCCGGCGTCCTGCTCGATCTGAGCGCGCTGACGATCGGCTTTGCCCGACGCTTTACGAGCTACAAGCGGCCCGAGCTGATCTTCCACGACGAGGAGCGACTGCTCCGAATCCTCGGTTCGAGCGCACGTCCCGTGCAGCTCTTGTTTGCGGGGAAGTCCCATCCGGCGGATCGGGACGGTAAGGAGCAGCTGCACCGAGTGTTCGCCCGCGCACTGAATCCCAGATTTGGTGGGCGGATCGCGTTCCTCGAGGACTACGATCTCCACGTCGCCCATTTTCTGGTGCAAGGGTGCGATGTCTGGCTCAATACGCCCCGGGAACCGCTCGAAGCGAGCGGCACGAGTGGGATGAAAGCCGCGATGAATGGTGTTCCCCACCTCAGTATTGGCGACGGGTGGTGGGCCGAGGGCTACACGGGGTCGAACGGCTGGTTGATTCGGGGTGAGGGCGACAGCCGCGACCCGGGCACCGCTGACGCGGCCGATGCCGCGGCGCTGTATCGGCTGCTCGAAGAGTCGGTCGTCCCGACGTTCTTCGACCGGGATGCTCACGGAGTTCCGCGACGTTGGGTTCGCCTGGTCAAAGAGGCGATCCGGACAACCGTGCCGCGCTTCAGCACCCGACGAATGGTGAAGCAGTACGCCGAGGAAACGTACCTGCCGGCGTTTCGGGAAGCCCCGAGGGGAGTGGGGGCCGGCCTCAACGGAGCCACGGCCGCGGACCACGAGGATTAGACGCTTTCTACGCGAGCTGTGGGTGGGCGCCGCGTTTACGTGCGACAGATCGCGGCCCTCCAGACGCGGTGGTGGGCTCGACGGTCAGAGCGACAGATGATCATGCAGCGTGACGGCGCCGACTGGATCAAGACCGGGGATATCGCCGTGCGCGACCGGGACGGCTATTATCGGTTCGTGGGTCGGAACGACGATCTCATCAAGAGCGGCGGATACCGGATCGGCCGGCGGAGGTCGAAGAGTCCCTCCTCCAGTTCTCCGAGGTCGCCGAGGCCGCCGTCGTGGGTGTCCCCGTCCGACGCCGCCCGTGGCGAGATCGTCAAGGCGTTCGTGACGCTCGCGTCGGGGGTCGCCCCCTCGGAGGGGCTGGTGCGCCGGATACAGCAGCACGTCCGCGAGAGCCTGGCCGCCTACAAGTATCCGCGCGTGGTCGAGTTCGTCGACGCGCTCCCCACGACCACGACCGGCAAGCTCGATCGCCGACCCCTCCGGGGGCAGGAGCAGGCGCGGCGGGGCGAGGGCGAGCGGCGTGGCCGATAACCGTCGCATCCCCCCGCTGGCGATAAGGGCCCGCGTGAGGGATGCCCTCCCGACGATCGGGCGACGCGCGTTCCTCGGCGCCCTGGTCACGTGGGCGCTCGCCCCGGCCCGGCGGGCGGCGGCCGCGGTCGAGGTGCGCAAGGCCAGCTACGCCGTGCGGACCAGCCTCCTCTACGGCGTGCTGCGCTTCGAGGTCAACGGGGTGATCGACGAGGCGATCGACCGCCAGGCGGGCCGCTATGAGGTGCGCGTGGCCGGGAAGGGCGCCGAGATGACGTCGGAGATCGAGTCCAGGGGCGTGCTCCTCGACGGCCGCTGGGCCCCGCTCCGATTCCACGACCACTTCGTCGTCTACGGCCGGGAGTCGGATCTGGAGATCACCTATGACCACGCGCGCCGGGCCGCCGAGTACCACGGCCGGAGCGAGACGTTTCTCCTGCGGCGGCTCCGCTCCACCGACGACGTCGTGACCCTCCCGCCGGCGAGTCACGTGGACGACGTGATCAGCGCCGCGCTCAACTACGCCGACAACCGCTGGCCGGTGGGGCCCGACGGGACCCTCGTGACCCACGTCGTGCGGCGGCGCCGCACACCCGACGAGGGCGCGGACGACGTCGCCCGGGCCTACCGGGGTGAGGTCGTGCCGTTCGTCCTCAACCTGGTACCGGACCCCAACTCGGCGAGGCTCGAGGCGTCCTTCGACCTCACGGGGTTCACGTCGTGGGGGATCGAGAAAGAGCCGGCACGCATCGTCTTCGGCCCCGATCGGCGGCCAGAGTCCGTCACGGCCTCGCTGATCCTCGGGACGTCGTTCTCCGTCCGGATCACGCCGAGGTCGCCGTAGCGCCGTTCCTCGACGCCGTCCCCGGCCGGGCTCCGCGTCGAGATCATCTCGGTCGGCCGGCGCCGGTCTATCGAGATCCGGGTCCGGGGGGCAACCACCGGTGCCCGGCCGACCTGGAGGTGCCGCGCGACCGAGGCGGGTCTGGCGTAGAATCCGGGAGGCCAGGCCTTCCGTCAGGTACTCGATCCGATCAGCGTCTCGGCGAGACGGGCCGAGCGCGCATGTGCGGCCAGCCGATCGGGCCGAACCAGGCCCCGCCGGCGACGGCTCCCGCGTTGATCAGGCCGAAGGCAGCCAGCGCCGCGCTCCGCGCGAGGAAGACGTGGGAGACGTGGCCGCCCCAGCGTAGCGCCAGCCGCGTGGGTTCGCGATGAGCGGCCAGAGGAGTCGCCCGGCTCCCTGCGAGTGACATCGATACCCTTTCGCTGCCGCCATCGACCGTCTGTCCCGGCCGAGGCCAACTGGAAGACGATCTCGCTTCGGTGTGACGCTCCTCGCGATCGCCCGGGCCGAGGCTGCCCGCCTTCGCCCGGCGTGCCTGCCACCAGAGCGGGGCTGGTGGGCGGTGACCCGGGTCCAGCTCCGGGGCAACCGGGGGCTCAGGACGTGTCGAGATCGACCACCAGGTCCTCTTCGGCGATGACGACCTCACCGCCGAAGGTCTCGCGGGCCTGGCTGAGCGAGACGGCGCGATCGCTGCCCGGCCAGAAGTGGGTGAGCATCAGCCGCCGCGCGCCGGCCCGCGCAGCCCACTGGCCGGCTACCCGGGCGGTCATCAGGTACGGGGACACCGGCTCGCCCTGGTGGGTGGCCTCCATGACGTACAGGTCGGCGCCGTCGCCCAGCTCGGCCAGCGCGTCGGCGGGCCCGCTGTCGCCGGTGTACGCCAGGGCCACCCCGGGCGCCGTCAGCCGCACGCCGACGTTCGGCACGTGGTGGGGCAGCAGGCGGCCGTCCAGCCGGAACGGCCCAACGCGGTACGTCCCGGGCAGAGGTCGCACGTCGAACACCTGCCTCGGGTCCTCCGACGGCTCCAGGGCGCTGATGCGCTCCACCACTTCCGGCGGACAATAGAGCGGTATCCGTGCGGTGCCGCGGGCTCCGAAGTAGCGCACTCGGAACAGCGCCTGCAGGTCAACGCAGTGGTCGGGGTGCCCGTGGGTGACGACCACCGCGTCGACCGCGCCGTCCGGGCACCGGGCCAGCAGCCGCGGCAGCGTGGCGTACCCCAGGTCGAGCACGAGCCGGAAGCCGTCGTACTCGACCAGGAAGCCGCTGCAGGCCCGACCCGCCTCCGGCCACGCTCCGCAGCTACCGAGCACCGTCAGTCGCCGCATGGCCAGATTGTCCACGAGCCAGGCGCGCAGGGTCAATCACCCGACGTGATTGGGATTCTCGGATTGGCCTATAATGCCGGCGGCCCAGTCCGTTCCCGACACTGATCTGCGGCCTGGAGGCCCTGGCATGTAGTGTCCGGATCTACGGTCGTGATCTCGCGTCCCGACCCCGCGGGGACGACGTCGGCCACGCCGGCTGGGCGGGGGCGGCGCGACGGGAATGTCGGCCCCGTCACGACCGCCGGCAGCGCCGGGCGGGTCAACACGGAGGAGAGCCCACGATGAGCACCACGAGCCTCGGGACCAGCGCGGTGTTCGCGCCGGCGGACGACGTCCCCATCCCGTACATGCAGCGGACCCGCGACTACTACGTCGCGCTCGGCTACGGCAACCCGTATCGCTGGGCCCACTTCGTCGAGGTCCCGTTCACGCCGCTGGGGGCGCCGCTCGGCTGGACGCGGGTGGCCCTGATCACGACCGCCGCCCCGTACCAGCCGGGGGCCGGCGACCAGGGGCCGGGAGCACCGTACAACGCGGCCGCCAAGTTCTACCAGGTCTACTCGGCCCCCACCGAGAGCGTGCCCGACCTGCGCATCTCGCACGTCGGGTACGACCGCGTGCACACGTCGGCGGCGGACATCCACACCTATTTCCCGCTGGCGCGCCTGAAGGACGCGGTGGCCGCCGGACGGATCGGGGCGCTGGCGCCGCGCTTCCACGGACTGCCGACGAACCGCAGCCACCGGGCGACGACGGAGGCCGACGTCCCCGAGCTCCTGCGGCGCTGCCGGGAGGACGGAGTCGAGGCCGCGGTGCTCGTCCCCACCTGACCCGTGTGCCACCAGACCGTGAGTCTGGCCGCGCGGCACCTCGAGGCGCACGGGATCCCGACCGTGATCATGGGCTGCGCGAAGGACATCGTCGAGCACTGCGGCGTGCCGCGCTTCCTGTTCAGCGATTTCCCGCTCGGCAACTCGGCGGGGCGGCCATTCGACGCCGAGTCCCAGGCGCAGACTCTCGATCTGGCCCTGCGGCTCCTGGAGAGCGCCCCCGCGGCGCGTACCACCGTGCAGTCGCCGCTCCGGTGGAGTGGGGAGCCGTCGTGGAAGCGCGACTACCTCGACCTCACGAAGCTCTCGCCGGAGACGATCGCGGAGCGGCGGAAGGAGTTCGACGAGGTGAAGGCCGTCGCGCGGACCAAGCGCGAGGCGTCGTCGTGAAGCCGTTCGCGGGTGTCCGCATCCTCGACTTCACCCGCTACCTGGCGGGGCCGTACGGGACTTACCAGCTGGCGCTGATGGGCGCGGACGTCGTGAAGATCGAGACGCGGGAGGGCGACGAGACGCGGTCGCTGCTCGTCAACAAGGCGTGGGCCGAGCGGAAGATGGCGCCCTCCTTCCTGGCCGTGAACGGCAACAAGCGCAGCATCACGCTCGACCTCCGGCGGCCGGCGGCGGTGGAGGTCGTCAAGCGGCTGGTGGTCGGGGTCAACGTCGTGTGGGAGAACTTCCGGCCGGGCGTCATGGACCGCCTCGGGCTCGGCTACGAGGCGCTCTCCGCCCTCAACCCGCGCCTCATCTACTGCGCGGTCTCGGGCTTCGGCCAGACGGGGCCCGAGCGGACGACGGCCGCCTTCGACGGCAAGCTGCAGGCGATGTCGGGGCTCATGTCGATCACCGGCGAGCCCGCCGGCGGCCCGATGCGGGCGGGGTTCGCGCTGTGCGACACGATCGGCGGCGTGACGGCGGCGCTGGCCGTCGCCAGCGCGCTCTACCAGCGGACGCACACCGGGCGCGGGCAGTTCGTGGACGTCGCGATGCTCGACGCCGCGCTCGCCTTCATCCCCGGCCCCGTCTCCGAGTACACCGTGGCGGGCATCGCGCCGCGCCAGATCGGGAACGGCTCGGTGAGCCGGAAGCCGACCGCGCACCGGTTCCGGGCGCGCGACGGCTACATCGTACTGGCGGTGCTCACCGAGAAGCAGTTCGGGAGCCTCATGCGCACGCTCGGGCGCGCCGACGCGCTGGACGATCCGCGGTTCAAGGACTGGCCCGCCCGCACCGAGAACGTGGCGGCGCTGCGCGAGATCATCGAGACCGCGCTGGCGACCGATGACGCGAGGGGCTGGGAGGCGCGGCTGACGGCCGCCGACGTGCCCTGCGGCTCCATCTGGACGATCGACGAGATCGTCCACCATCCGCAGCTGGAGCACCGCGACGTGATCCAGACGGTCGACACCCGCTACGGGCCGATGCGGCTCGTCGGCGCCGGGTTCCGGCTCGCGCACGGCAGCCCCAGCCTCGACCGGGAGCCGCCCACGCTCGGCGAGCACACCGACGAGATCCTGAAGGAGGCCGGCTACGCGGCGGAGGAGATCGAGCAGCTACGGCGCGATACCGTCATCTGAGGAGCGTGTGAAGGAATGGGATCCTCCGGCCCCCCCCCGGCCACAGGCCGAAGGCCGTCGAACGGATCGGGTGGGCGGGAGGTCCCGAACTGAATCAGCGCCTCGACCGCTCCCACGCCATCAGCGCCTGCGCCAGGATCGCCAGGACGATCAGCGCCCCGCCGGTGAGCGTGGCCGCATTCGGCGCCTCGCCCACCCCGATCCAGACCCAGAGAGGGGACAGGACCAGCTCGGCGGTGGTGACGAGCTGCAGCTCGGCCGCCGGGAGGTGGCGCGAGGCGCGGGTGTAGAGGACCAGACCGCCGCCGAGCTGGACCACACCCATCGCGAGGCCCAGCAGGAGATCCCGGGGCGGGACGCGCGGCGATACGCCCCCGAGGCTCAGCGCGGCCAGGCCGACGAGCGCGCCGAAGAGCCCGGCGTGGAGCACTGCCGGCAGCATGTCACTCTGCCGGTTGGATCGGAGCAGGAGGCTATGGGCGGCAAAGCTCATGGCCGAGCCGAGAGCGAGGAGGTTCCCGGCGAGCTGACCGAGGGCCAGGCCCCCTCCCAGCATCACGGCGACTCCGGTCGCCGCCAGCGCCATGGCGCCCCAGGCTCCGCGGGAGACGCGCTCCCCCAGAATCGCCTGGGCGCCGATCGCGACGAGGAAGGGGGTGATGCCGCCCATGAAGAGGGCGTTCGCCACCGTGACGCGGGCGAGCGCCAGGATGAACAGGGCCGAGGACGCGCTCGAGAAGGCGCCGGCCAGGACGGCCGGCCAGCCGGCGAGCCTGATCGCCCGGGCGACCCGCCCGCGGTGGGTGACCGCGATCATTCCCCCCAGCATCGCGATGACCCCGAGCGAGCGATAGAGGATGATGTGCCAGCTCGTCGCCTCCTGGATCAGACGGACCAGGATGCCGGCCAGGCTCCAGCAGAACGTCGCGCCGAGGGCGAGCGCCAGGCCCCAACCCCGGCTCGACTGAGCGGTCGGCCCCGGCCCGACGCCGCCCGAGCGAGGGGCGGCCTGCCCGCGCAGCTCAGCCATCGTGACCCCGGGGAGACGCGGGACCGGGCGGGGAATTCGAGCCGGACGCTGTCGTGCGCACCGGGGCCGAGTGTAGCGCAGACGCCTGTCCCGATGCGGCCGCCGAGGGTGCTTCGCTCAGGCTCGGCCGAGCATCTCCGTGATGGCCCGGGCGAGCTCCCGCGCATAAGCGGCCGTCGGGGTCGAGATCGGGGTCGAAGATCGTGAACTGGACGCCCGTCAGGAGTACTCGCGGATCGCTCCGGCGTTCCGGACCCGCACGACAGGGTCGAGCGCCGGGGAGTAGGGCGGTGCCGGCACCTCTCCGGCGTCCTCGGCTCCCAGGCCCGCCAGCAAGCCGATTGCCCGTAGCGAGGCGGCCATCCGGCGCACCCCGGGCTCCTGGCCCTCCCGGGGCGGCCGGAGCCCCAGGTTCGACGGCGCGTCCAGCACCACCAGCCGCCTACGTCTCATCGTTGGTGAGACCCCGCGCGACCGGCGGCGTGAAAGGGCGCGACTCCGGGCTGATCGTCGCCGCCGACCCCGGCCTCCACCGGGGCCTCGTCGCGGCATTCCGGCGCGCATCGCGACCGGCCCGCGACCGGCCCGTTGACGCTCCGGCGCCACCGGGCGTAGCATCGCCTGGCCCGAGCGGACAGGACCTGCGCCATGGATCTCATTCAGGAGCTCGTGGACGTCGTCGACGAGGACGACCGCGTGGTGGCGACCGTCACGCGCCGGGAGCTGCGCGCGCGCCACCTGCTGCATCGCTGCACGTACGTCCTCGTGCGCAACGCGGCCGGCGAGGTGCTGGTCCATCGTCGGACGGACACCAAGGACGTCCATCCCGGCGCCTACGACGTCTTCGCGGGCGGGGTCTGTGCCGCGGGCGAATCCTACGACGACTGCGCCCGGCGGGAGGTCGCCGAGGAGCTCGGCGTGATCGGGGCTGACCTCCGGTTCCTGTTCCGGCACCGGTACCGGGGGCCGCACGGCCAGGCGTGGGGCGCCGTCTACGAGGTGCGATGGGACGGGCCGGTGCGCCACCAGGAGAGCGAGGTGGCCTGGAGCGCGTGGGTCGGGCCCGAGGGGCTCCAGCGGATGCTCGACGAGCTGGACTTCTGCCCGGACTCGCGCGAGGTGTTCGAGCGCTTGCGCGCCGGCTGAGGGCGTGTGAAGGAATGGTTCGCTCGCCCCCCCTCCCCCGCCCCAGGCCGAAGGCCGTCCAACGGTCGGGGGAGGGGGTTGGGGGGGCGGGAGGTCTCGAACTGAGAGCCTGTGAGGGAATGGGTCGTCCGGCTCCCCCCTCCCCCCGGTGGGTGGGGGAGGGGGGTTGGGGGGGTGGGCGGGAGGTCCCGAACTGAGTCGGACGGGACCCGCGTCGTGGGGATGCGGGGCTCGTCGTCACACCAGGAGGAATGCAGCATGCTCCGGTTGCAGGGCCAGGTTGCGGTCGTCACCGGCGGGGCCAAGGGCATCGGGGGAGCGACCGCCCGCCGCCTGGCCGAGGAGGGCGCGACGGTTCTCATCGCCGATGTCAACATGGAGGCCGCCGACGGGAACGCCGCGAGGATCCGGGAGGCGGGCGGCGCCGTGGAGACGCTCCGGACCGACGTCACCGTCCCTCGCGACCTCGAGCGCATGGTCGAGCGCGCGGTCCTCTACTGGGGCCGGCTCGACATCCTGGTCAACAACGCGGTGGCGCCGTACGAGCAGGGCGGCGCCGAGCAGGTGAGCGAGGAAGGCTGGGACGCCGGCATGGCCCTGCTGGTCAAGTCGATGTTCCTGGCCGTCAAGTACGCGGTGCCGGAGCTGCGCCGGACCGGCGGCGGCTCGATCGTCAACGTCTCGTCGGTGCACGGCCTGCTCCAGGCGCCGGGCCGCCTGGTGTACGAGGTCGGCAAGACGGCGGTGATCGGCCTGACGCGCCAGCTGGCGACCGAGTACGGGCCCGACGGGATCCGGGTGAACGCGATCTGCCCAGGCCACATCCTGACCGAGCGGCTGCAGGCTCGCTGGGAAGGGAACCCGGACGGGCTCCGCTTCTTCGAGCGTCAGTACCCGCTGCGCCGCTGCGGGACGCCCCTCGACGTCGCGAACGCGATCACCTTTCTGTGCTCGGACCAGGCCGCGTTCATCACCGGTCACGCGCTGGTGGTGGACGGTGGCCTGACCGTCCAGCTCCAGGAGGACCTGGGGGTCGCGCTCGGCCGCTACATCCAGGCGCATCCCGACACCCGGTTCCCGTACTGAGATTGTCGGAGGGGTTAGATCACCTTGTCCTGCCGGAGACGCGCGATCTCCTCGCGGGTGAGGCCGAGCTCGCCCAGGATCTCGTCGGTGTGCTGGCCGTGCGTGGGGGCCGCCGTCCGGACGGCGCCCGGCGTCCGCGAGAGCACGGCCGGTGGCGCCTGCACCTTCATCTCGCCGCGCACCGGGTGCGTCACCGGCTGGGCCAGCCCGAGGTGCTGGACCTGCTCGTTCTCGAACACCTCCTTGACGTTCAGGATCGGGCCGGCCGGGACGCCGGCGCGGTTCAGGATCGCGATCCAGTCGGCGCTCGACCGGCCGGCCAGGATCCGGTCCAGCTCGGCGTTGAGCTGCTTGCGCTGGCGCGAGCGGTCGGCCAGCGTCTTGAACCGCGGGTCATCGATCAGCTCGGGGGCGCCGATGGCCGTGCACAGCCGGCGGTACATCTCCTGGCTCGACGCCGCGACGTTGATGTGCCCGTCAGCGGTCGTGAACACGCCGGTGGGAATCCCGGTCGGGTGGTCGTTGCCCGCCTGGGGCGGGATCTCGCCGTCGATGAGCCAGCGGGCCGCCTGGAAGTCGAGCATGGTGACCATGGCCTGCAGCAGCGACGTGTGGACCCACTGCCCTCGCCCCGACGTCTCGCGCTCGAGGAGCGCCACCAGAATGCCCTGGGCCAGGAAGAGACCGGCCGTGAGGTCGGCGACCGGGATGCCCACGCGGACCGGTCCCTGCCCGGGGAGACCGGTGATGGACATGAGGCCCCCCATCCCCTGGGCGATCTGGTCGTAGCCGGGCCGGTCGCGGTAGGGTCCCGTCTGGCCGAAGCCGGAGATGGACCCGTAGACCAGGCGCGGGTTGGTCCGGCTCAGCGTCTCGTAGTCGATGCCCAGCCGGTGCTTCACGTCGGGCCGGTAGTTCTCGACCAGGACGTCGGCGGCCGCCACCAGCCGCAGGAGGATCTCGCGGCCCCGCGGCTGCTTGAGGTCGAGGGTCATCGCGCGCTTGTTCCGGTGGAGGTTCAGGAAATCGAAGCCGAGCGGCGTCGCGACGCCGTCCAGGTCCTCGCGCGCCTCCACCTTGATGACGGCGGCGCCCATGTCGGCGAGCTGGCGGACCGCGGTGGGGCCCGCGCGCGCCCGGGTCAGATCGATCACGCGGATCTTCTCGAGTGGAAGCGGCATCGGCGGGTCTCCCCCGTCAGGTGCGCTCGGCGTAGGAGGCGGTGGCGGCGGCGTAGCCGGCCAGCAGGGGATGCGGGTGGGCCGCCGTGGAGCGGGTCTGCGGCAGGAAGAGCGTGGCCAGGAAGAACGGGTGATCGGGCAGCTCGACGATGCGGATCTCGCCGTCGTCCCCCACGGCGCTCACGGTCATTCCGGCCGCCTCCAGGCGCGAGCGGTACGCCGGATTGACGCCGTAGTTGCAGTAGTAGTCCTCGGCCGCGGTGGCCACGCCGTAGAGCCGGGCGGCCCGCGTCCCGGGGAGGACGGTCACGGTCTGGGTGGTCCCCACCAGGGAGCAGGCCAGGGGGGTGACCACGAGGCGGGGGGCGTCGGGATTCGTCTCGGCGTGGTCGGCGTCCTCGACCCCGAGGACGTTGCGCGCGAACTCGACGATCGCGTGCTGGAAGCCGCCTCAGGTGCCGACGAGCGGAACCCCCCGCTCGCGCGCGTAGCGGATCGCGGCCAGCGCCCCCTCCATGTCGCGGTAGGGGCTGGCCGGCGCGATCCAGATGCCGGCGAACGGGGCGAGGTCCGCCTCGACGGCGTCCCCGATCCGGTCCGTCGCCACCCACTCGAAGCCCAGACCTAGGTCGGCCAGCGCCCGGTTCGTCGCCAGGTGCGTCGCGTTCTTCGGGTTGAAGTCGCCCACGACGCCGATTCGCCCGCGTGCGGTCGCCGCCACGTCCCGCCCTCCCTTCGTCACGTCGCGGATCCCGGCGATCCGCGGGATGGCCCTTGCCCGAGGCGCTCCGCGCATAGTATAGATGAGTCACGCTCGGCGCGACGTGACGTTCTCGCCGAGCGACCACCCGCCAGCTACCAGGGAGGCACGAAGGTGAAGAGTGAGCTGTCTCGCCGACAGGTTCTCAAGGGTCTCGGGCTCTCGGTCGGAGCCGGCACGCTCGGGGCGCCCCGCCGCGCGCGGGCGCAGGCGGCCGGGGCCAAGCCGGTCACGCTCACCTACGTGAACTACA
Organism: uncultured Candidatus Rokubacteria bacterium; assembly: GCA_963708025.1. Classification (GTDB taxonomy): domain Bacteria; phylum Methylomirabilota; class Methylomirabilia; order Rokubacteriales; family DASRDR01; genus CAVPSB01. Next base: position 102,170 of record CAVPSB010000020.1, read on the forward strand.
GCGCCGGCGTGGACAAGCCGATGTGGGACATGCTCGTCGCCGAGTTCAACAAGATCCACCCCCACATCACCGTCAAGTACCAGCCGATCCCCGGGGAGAGCTGGG
>CAVPSB010000021.1:0-67104 GCA_963708025.1 uncultured Candidatus Rokubacteria bacterium
GGAAGATGCAGGAGAAGGTGACTGGGAAGATCCTGACGCTGGACCGCGCGCTGGAGCCGACGCTGCCCGCCCTCCTTTCGCTCCTGGATGTGCCGGTCGAGGAGGCCGCCTGGCGGACGCTCGACCCGTCCCAGCGTCGGCAGCGCACGCTGGATGCGCTCAAGAGGCTCCTCCTGCGAGAGGCCCAGGGTCAGCCGGTGCTCGTCGTCTTCGAGGACCTTCATTGGATCGACGGCGAGACGCAAGCGCTTCTCGACGGCTTGGTCGAGAGCCTTCCGGCCGCGCGGCTGATGCTCCTGGTGAACTACCGCCCGGAGTACGAACACCGCTGGGGCAGCAAGACCTACTACACGCAGCTGCGCCTGGACCCGCTGCCACCGGAGAGTGCCGGGGAGCTCCTCCAGGCGTTGCTCGGCGGCGACCCGAGCCTCCAGCCGCTGACTCGACTCCTCATCGAGCGCACCGAGGGGAATCCGTTCTTCCTGGAGGAGAGCGTCCGCACCCTGGTCGAGACGGGCGCGCTCATCGGGGGGCGAGGCGCCTACCGGCTGGGCACGCCCGCGGCGGTCATCCAGGTGCCGGCGACGGTGCAGGCCGTGCTGGCTGCCCGGATCGACCGACTGCCACCGGAGGAGAAGCGGCTCCTTCAGACCTCCGCCGTCATCGGGAAGGACGTGCCCGAAGCCGTGCTCCAGGCCGTCGCCGAGATGCGCGAGGAGGACCTTCGGCGGGGGCTCGCACACCTCCAGGCGGCAGAATTCCTGTACGAGACGAGCCTCTTCCCCGAGCTGGTGTACACGTTCAAGCACGCGCTGACCCAGGAAGTGTCGTACGGGAGCCTGCTGCACGACCGGCGACGGGCGTTGCATGCTCGAGTCCTGGCCGCCATGGAAGACGCGGGCTACGGCCGGCTCTCGCTGAACACGGAGCGGCTTGCACACCACGCGCTGAAGGGCGAGGAATGGGCCCGGGCCGCGCAGTATCTCCATCTCGCCGGTCGGCGGGCCATCGCGGAAGTGCGATTTCCAAGTGCCATCGGCTTCTACGAGGCCGCGATCCGAGCTCTGGACCAACAGGGCGAAGATGCCGACCTGGCACTGAAACTCGATGCCTATCTCGAGCTCGGTACCGCACGAACCGAATCCGGCCAGCTCGAGGGGTACAAAGAGTTGTTGGCCCAAGCCGACGCGCTGGCGCGGGCACTGAATGACCGCGAGCGACTCGCCCAGGTCCGCGTGAGACAGGCCCAGGGTCTGTGGAACCTGTGGTCGGGGCCGGGCAACCTGAATGGCGCGATCGAGGTGGCGCGGGAGGCGTTCGCGCTGGCGGCTCCTGATGACCTCAGGACGCGCAGCTATGCGCAGTTCCTCGTGGGCGCCGCCTCCCTCGCCCGTGGAAGCTTCCAGGACGCAGTCCAGGAGTTCGACGCCGGCGTGGCCCTGTTCACCGCGGTGCCGGTTGACGCGGAGGCGGCCGGGCTGGTTCTCCCCATCCGGGGGAGCATCCGGGGCTGGGAGGCCGAGGCGTACGCCGCGCTCGGTGAGTTCGGACCAGCCCTTGCTGCGGCGGACGAGGCCCAGCGAATCGCGAGCCAGTTGCGCCACACTTCGACCGATGGGCTCGCCGGGGCGTTCTCGGGCAACGTCCTCCTGATGCGGGGCCAGCTTGAAGCCGCCGCGCGCGCGTTCGAGCGCGGACTTGCCAGCGGGCGGTTTGTCTCGGCCAACTCACTGGGCCTCGCAACCTCCCACCTCTTGCTGGGCCGGCGCGCTGACGGTATGAGAACACTGGCGCGGGCCTTCGAGATCATGGGCGACCCACTCGGGCCACAGTCGAAGATCCTCACCCGGTACGGGTTCCTTGCCGCGGGGGCGTATCTGGCGGCTGGGCTGCTAGAAGAAGCGGCAGCGGACGCGGCTCGAGGGCTCGCACTCGCGACGGTGGACAACGCGCGAGCGTACCACGTGCCCCTCGGCCGGATCCGCGCCGAGGCGCTCGCCCTCCAGGGCAAAGAGCCTCGCCGCGATGAGGCACTCTCGGGCTGGGGCCGGCTCATCGAACTCGCGACGGAACTGTCGATGCGTCCGGAGCTGGCCCACTGCCACCTCGGCCTCGGCAAGCTCTACCGTCGCACCGGTGACGGCGTGAAGGGCCAGGAGCACCTGACCACCGCCGCGACGCTGTACCGCGAGATGGACATGGGCTTCTGGCTGGCGCAGGCGGAGGCGGCTGAGGCGACGATCGGAAACTAGGGGAGGCGAACGGCGATCGCCCTCGAGGTCATACTCGCCCGTCTCCCGTCGCACCCCTTTGGGGACAATGGGCAGGCGGCCGATCACGGGTTACTCGGCTGGGGACCGGCCAGGCTGACAGGGGGGCAGGAAGAAACGCGCTGACGCCACGCCGCTCGCTTCATCCTCCGCCAGCTACGGAGTCGTGATCGCTCTCGGTGGCGCGCTGAATGGGCTAGGCCGTGGAACGGCCGCGACGGCGAAGGTCCCGATCCCGAGCCACGCCGTCCACGTCGGGGCTATTGGCGTCCTGCGTCTGAAACCGTCAACGGGTCGCTCACTCGAATCGGCTCGACGCCTACGCCGATCCGGTCAGATCGTACAGCGGTCGGACGGCGGGGGCTTGGTCCAGACTCGTGCGGAGCCTTTGATCTCTCAAGGTTCCTTTCACGCGGTCAACGACATCGCGCGCAGCGCGGTAGGCCTCACGGGCCAAGTCATGCCGCCCCCGTGCCGCATGGAGCCGTCCCAACGCCGCGCGCGTCGTCCAGATCTGCGTCGGGTTGCCGATCGCCTCGGCGATGGTAAGGGCCTGCTGGTAGGCCGTCTCGGCATCGTCCTGCTGTCGCCGGGCGAGGGCGATGTGGCCCCGGAGGCGCCACCCCTTCGCCAGGTTCTTTCTTGAGTTCGTGCGCGTCGCGAGATCCAGGCAGCGGTCGCCAAACTCCGTCGCGCGGTCGGGGTCGCCGCGGGCCAGCCACAGCTCCCCCAAGCTCGCGAACAGCCTCATCGAGTAGCGCCAGCGCATCCACTGGCTGGTGCGCGGGTTGTCCCAGAAGCGATACGCGCTCTCGAGGTGCTCTGCGGCCTCGGCGAGATCCCCCTTCGCGAGGTAGACCTCTCCGAGGTTGACCTCGGCGTTCGGGAACGTCCCAGGGTCGTCCCGCCGCCGACCCACCTCGGCGCTCTGGCGATTGAGATCGATGGCCCCGTCGAGATCTCCCAGTTCCGCATGCAGCCAGCCGAGACAGTTGAGCAGGCGGTGGTGGATCGCCTCGTCGCCGACCTTCTCGGCAAAGCTCAACCCCTCTCGGAACAGTGTCAGCGCGGCCTCGTAGTCGCCCTTGCCGGTGAGCGTCATCCCGTGGATGAAGAAGTTGAAGAGGAGGGGGACGAGGAGGTGATGCTCCCGGGCCAGGACCAGGCCTTCGGCCTGGAGCCGCGATGCGGCGTCGTACTCCCCTTCCCAGTTCTTCAGGACCCCCGCGACGGACAGCGACAGGGACCGGGTGGCCCACTCGCGGCTGGAGAGGCTGGTCACCAGCGCCTGGTCGATCGCGCCCCTGGCCTCGTCGAGGCCGCCGCTCACGGCGCGCACGAACCCGATGGTGAATTGCGCGCGGGCCATGGTGGCGCCACCGCCCGGCCCCGCCACCCTAATCGCCTCCCGGGCGTGCGCCACGGAGCCGTCGAGGTCGCGCGCCCACATCGCCGCCCAGCCGATGGCAGCCAGCGCCTTGGCTTCGCGCGCCCGATCCCCGATTTGGCGGGCGAGGACCATCACCCGCTCGGCCTCGGCCCGTGATCGGTCGAACTCGCTCAGGACGAAGTACAGCGCCGCCCTCGCCTCGTGAATCTCGCTGACGGCTCCCGGATCCGCCAGCCCGCCCGGGCGGCCGGCCGCCTCGAGGGCCTGGTCGTACAGCGTGAGCGCCTCACGAACGGCGAACGCGCGCGCAGCCTTCGCGGCCGCCCTCACGAGGTACGTGAGCGCCTTCGGCCACTCCCCGGCCTTCGAGAAGTGGTGGGCCAGGACCTCCTCCTGCCCGGGCAGACGGTCCGCGTAGAGCTCTTCGATCGCGAGCCCGACCCGTCGATGGAGGTCAGCTCGGCGCGCGGGGTCGAGCGAGCCGTACACGACCTCGTGCGTCAGCGCGTGGGTGAACGCATACGTGAGCTCGGGGAAGGGGCTCTTCTCCTGCACCAGCTCGGCGGCCGTGAGCTCGCGGAGCGGGCCGTCGCTCCCCTCGGGGGACTCGACAACGCGATCGACGAGCCGTCGGCTGAACTCCCGGCCGATCACCGACGCCACCTCGAGGATCTGCCGCGAGGCGTCGCCCAGTCGCTGAATGCGCGCCCGGACCACGTCGTGGATCGTGACCGGCACGACGAGCGCCTCGAGGTCATGCACCACGACCAGCTCGCTCCCCTCACGACGCAGCGCCTCCGTCTCCTGGAGCGAGCGCAACACCTCCTCCACGAAGAACGGGTTCCCCTCGGTCCGGCGGACCAGGAGCGCCTGCAGGGCTTCCGGGAGCTCATCGGCCGACAAGAGCCCCCGCGCCATCGTGGCACTGTCGGCCGCCGAGAGGGCCGCCAGGGTGAGTCGCGTGTGGAAGATCCGGTCGCCGAGCGGCGGCGCGTATCCCGGCCGGTGCGTCACGATCATGAGGCTCCGGTGGGCCACGAGACTGTCCGCCAGCGCCGCGATGAACTCCTCCGTGGCTCGGTCCGCCCAGTGCAGGTCTTCCCAGACCACGATGATCGGTCGGCGCTCGGCGCTGCGCACGAGCTGCCGTCGCATCGCGTCGAAGATCTCCGCCCGCCGGAGCTTCGGGTCCAGCTGGAGGACCCCGGCGTCGGCGGGATCGATCGACAGCAGGTGTCGCACGAACGGAAGCCCGGGCCGAAGGTCCTCGCCGAGCTGGAGCACCGCTCGCTCGATCTTCTCGATGATCAGCGCCGGAGGGTCAGCCTCGTCGATCCCGAACGCGTGGCGGACGAGGTCGATGAGCGGGTGGAACGGGATCGTATGGCCGACGGACAGTGCGTGCCCCTCCATCCACGTCGCCCCTTCGCGGACGCGACGCCGGAACTCCCGCAGGAGCCGGGACTTGCCAATGCCCGGCTCCCCGACGATCGACACGAGCTGCCCATGACCCGCGCGAGCCTGGTCGAGGCGCTCGCGGAGCAGCCCCAGCTCGGCCTCGCGGCCCACGAACGCGGTGAGCCCGTGCTCGAAATCGCGCGCGCCGACGAGCCGACGCCCGCCGGCCGCGGGCCCCATCCCGGCACTGATCGGGACCAGCTCGAACCGCCGGGCCAGCAGAGCTGCCGTCTGGGGGCTCACCGCCACCGTGCCCGTCTCGGCCTGCTCCCCCAGCGCCTCCAGGACGGCCCAGGCGGGGCGCTTGGCATCCCCATCGACGGCCATTCCCTCGCGATGTCGACCGACCCGGGTCAGCTCGGTGTGGAGCGCGAGGGTCACCGCGGGCCGGGTCGGGTTCTCCTCTCGCGCCCTGGAGGCGATCTTCTGGATCGCGACCGCGGCAAAGGCGGCGTGCTCCACCGCGTCCTCCACCGGCGTCAGGCCGAAGGCCGCGATCAGGCCCGTCGCGCTCAGCTCGTCCACGACGCCGCCGAAGCTCTGGACCTTGTCGACGATGGCTTCCATGGCTCGGCTGAGCTCAGACGACCCACACTCCTGTCCGGACGATCCGAGCCGCGCCCGCAGAAAAGTCACGCGTCGCGACTCCCAGCGGATCCTTGTCGGCGCGGCACTCGCCGGGGGCACGGAAGGCAGCGCGGGCGCCTGCTCTGCTGGTTCGGCCGGCTCGGTGACCTCGCGGATCCCTGGGCGGCGGGGAGCCGGGCTCCCAGAGCCCAGCCCGTGCTTTTCCATCCGGTAGCGCAGGGTATTCCGCGGGACTCCAAGCTGGGCGGCCGCCCGCGAGATGTTCCATCTGGCCGCGCGGAGTATGGTGAGGAGACGGTCCCGTTCCGCTTCCGTCTCCGCCTCGCGGGCCGCGCGCCGCTCCTCCGCACCGCTCGGCGACCTCGCATCGAGGCCGCCGCGGGGCGGCAGCCCCAGCATCTCCGGGGTCACGGCGGCTCCCTCCGAGAGTAGCGCTACCCGTTCCATCACGTTTCCCAGTTCCCGGACATGACCAGGCCACGGGTGGGCGAGTAGCATGGCCCGCGCCTCACGGGTCAGCGTCTTGAGCGGCAGCCCGTACGCCTCGCAGGCGCGTCGAAGGAAGTGCTCGGCCAGGCGCAGGATGTCCTCGCCCCGCTCGCGGAGCGGCGGCAGTCGGAGCGTGACCACCGCGAGTCGGTGATAGAGGTCCTCCCGGAAGCGCCGCGCTCGGACGGCCCCGTCCAGGTCCTCGCTGGTGGCGGCGATCAGCCACAGGTTGACCGCCTCGCTCCGCGTGCCTCCTAGCCGCCGCACCGTGCGCTCCTCGAGCACCTTGAGGAGCTTCGCCTGGAGGCTTTCCGGAAGGAGGCCCACCTCGTCGAGGAACAGCGTCCCCCCTGAGCCGCCTGAAAGAGCCCCACCTTGGCCTGCCGGGCATCCGTGAACGCCCCCCGCTCGAATCCGAACAGCTCGGCTTCGAGCAGGGTCTCGGGGATGGCCGCGCAGTTGACGTCGATGAACGGCCCCGCGGCCCGCGGGCCAGCCCGGTGAATCACGCTTGCGAGCAGGCCCTTGCCGGTCCCGGTCTCTCCGAGGATGAGGATCGGCGGCAGGCGGCGTAAGCCCACGGCCTGTCGCTCGAGCAGGCGCGTGACCTGGTCGCGGATCGCCACGATCCCGGGGCTCTCGCCAAAGATCTCTTTCAGCGCCGGCACGTCTCCAATCCTAACGCGCCGGCCGGGTGTCGAACACTGCCGAAATCCGCCGGTCTTCGGCGCTGCGGGCCCCCGGGTTGCGGGTAAGTGACCGAGTTTCAAGGCGTTCGAGTTGGCACTCCTATTGCCCCTCGAAATGCGGAAACAGGATCCCGGCGGGACCCAAAGCCGGGGGAAGGGAGCGAGCGATGCGCAACGGTCCACGAGGCATCGACCGAGTGCTGGGCTATCTGGGTCTGCTCCTCATCGGCACCCTGGACTGGGCCGCCGACCGTATCCATGTCGGGCCGACGGTGTTTCGGGGGACTGCCCATCCACCCATCGCACATGCCTCAAGGAGGGCTCACGCATGAAGACCGTACGGAGAGACAGACTCACCTGGTACGCCGCCACGGTGGCGATCGCGATCGTGCTCACGGTCGTCGGCCGCCCGGTGTGGGCGGACGAGACATGCCAATCGCCCTACATGCCCAAGATCACCGGGGAGGAAGAGTTCGTCTACGTCTGGACCCTCGGCGTCGAGGGTCTTGGTGACGGGTCGGACAAACTGGTCACGGTGGACGCCCGGCGCGGGTCGCCGACCTTCGGGCAGGTGATCCATACCATCTCGGTAGGTGGACGCCACGAGGCCCATCACGCCGACTTCACGGATGACCGGCGCCACCTCTGGGCGAGCGGCCTCGACACGAGCCAGATCTTCGTATTCGACGTGCACACCGATCCGGCGAAGCCGCGCCTCGTGAAGACGATCGACGACTTCGTCCAGGCGTCCGGTGGCGTGGTGGGTCCACACGGCTTCTACGCCCTGCCCGGCCGCATGCTGATCGGCGGTCTGTCCAATGCGAAGGACCAGACAGGCCGCACAGCCCTCGTCGAATACACCAACGAAGGCGGGTACATTGCCACCCACTGGATGCCGACCGACGCGGCTCCGCTGGGAGCCGTCGTCGAGAAGGTCGCAGACGGCTACGGCTACGACGCCCGCGTCCTGCCCCGGAAGAACGTCATGTTCACGACGTCGTTCACCGGGCGGTCGAACTACCTCATGGATTTCGGCCAGATGCTGAAGGACGAGGCGGCCATGAAGCGGTTTGGCCAGACCGCCGTGGTGTGGAACTTCCATACCCGCCAACCGAAGAAGGTCTTCCACGTGCCAGGGGCGCCGCTCGAGGTGCGGGTGGCGTGGGGGCCGACACACAACTACGCCTTCACCACGACCGCCCTGACCTCCCAGATCTGGCTCATCTACGAGGACGAGCGGGGCGAGTGGCAGGCCAAGGCCGTCGCCGACATCGGCGACCCGAAGAAGATCCCGCTGCCGGTGGACATCAGCCTCTCGGTCGACGACCGGATCCTCTGGGTCAACTCGTTCATGGACGGGATGGCTCGGGCCTTCGACGTCTCCGACCCGTTCCACCCGAAGCCGATCTACGAAAAGCAGATCGGCCGCCAGCTCAACATGGTCTCCCAGAGCTGGGATGGCAAGCGTCTCTACTTCACGAGCTCGCTCCTGGCTCACTGGGACAAGCAGGGCGCGGACAACGAGCAGTTCCTGAAGGCGTACACCTGGGACGGCCAGGAGCTCCGAGACCGCTTCGCGCTCGACTTCACGGCGCTCAAGCTCGGACGACCACACGTGATGCGGTTCGGCAGCCGCGAGCTCTATCGGAACTGACCCCGCCGGGCGCCAGGCGCCGGCGCCTGGCGCCCTCGAGGTCGAACGTCGAGGGGAGAGACGACATGCGCACCACCCGGATCGCTCACGTGACCGTCCTCGCGACCGTGGCCATGGCGGTGGTCGGCGCGCCCGGCCCGGGCGCCTGGGGCCACCCCGGGCAGTCGCACGGGAGGCCGCCCGAGCCGTCGGCGGTCGAGGCCTCATTCGGGCGCCGCGTCGAGTTCGACGCCCCCGCGCCGGGGAGCTATCGGCTGCCCGTCATCAAGCCCGCGCCGGACGGGGCAGTGCTCGACGCGGGCGGCGTCGAGCGCCGCTTGCACCAGCTGATGGCCGGCAAGGTCGTCGCCCTGAGCTTCGTCTACACTCAGTGCAGCGACGCGCGGGGCTGTCCCCTCGCGACCGCCGTCCTCTCCCAGATCCACCAGGCGAGTGCATCAGACCCGGCGCTCGCCGAGCACCTCAAGCTCATCACCCTGAGCTTCGATCCGGCGCACGACACCCCGGCGGTGATGGCGCGCTATGCCCGTCCACGCGACCCCGCGGCTCGGGCAAGCGAGTGGCAGCGCCTGACCACGGCTTCCGAGCGTGCCCTCGCCCCCATCCTCGCCGGCTACGGCCAGCTTGTCTCCCGGCCAACCGGCAGCCGGGCCGCCGGCCTGACCCACCGCCTGCGCGTCTACCTCATCGACCCTCAGCAGCGGATCCGGAACATCTACGGGCTTGACTTCCTCGACCCGGGGCTCCTCCTAGCCGACGTCCGGACACTCCTCCTCGAGGAGCAGCGAGGTCGCCGGTGACGGCCCGGGCCGCGAGAGTCGGATTCCTCGGGTCACCCCACTCGTCACCGATGCGAGGCAAAACGTCAGAGAGAGGTTCGGGCAGGAGGCCCCGGCCGACTATTGGGACAGGACGAGCGAACACAGGCGCTGCTCGGCCCTGGCCCTCAGGTCGTCGAGCTTGAACATCGCGCCGAACTGTTCGAGCGCGAACGAGGCCGACACCGCGCCGTAACGGCCCGCTTGCCCCAGGTCGCCCGTCTCGGCCAGCCCGACCAGAAAGCCGCCACAGTACGCGTTCCCGGCACCCGTCACGTCCACGATGTTGGCGACGGGCACGGCGGGCACGGCCACCGGGGCCTCGCCCTGGCCGGCCACCAGACTCCCCGCCTCTCCCATTCGCAGCACGGCCACCCGCACCCCGGCCTCCAGAAGCGCCGCCAGGACCTGCCACGGATCCTCGAGCCCGGTCAGACGCCGGGCTTGGAACAGATTGGGGGAGACCACGTCCAGCAGCGGGGCGAGCTCGCCGAACAGCGCTCGGTTCTGTGGCCGGCAAAAGACGTTCCACGGCTCCCAGAGGATGTGGCGACAGCCAGCGGCCCGCAGGCGCGCCATCCACTCGCGGAGCGGGTCGGGCGCATCGCACTCGAGGCGGGCGCCCCTGGCGCCGGCATACTCCGCCGGCAATTCGTCCGGCCGCGGACACATGGCCATGAACAGGGCCACGTCGGTGCGGTCCACGTGGGTACGGCGACCGTCGTGCTCGTACAACTGCCAGGCCCGAGGGGACGGCGCGTCACGCCTCACCGGACCACTCAGGTCGAACGCCCGCGCCAGCTCTCGACGATCCGCTTCGGGGACGTCGCGGCCGAGGGCCGCCAGGAGCGCCACCGGCCCGCTCCACACGCGCATCCCCATCGCCGCGTGCGTCGCCCCTCCCCCGAGCACCCCCATGCGGGTCTGACCATCCGGCAGGACGATGTCGTCAATGACGACCGAGCCGATCGACAGGAACATTCCACGCTCTCTCGAATTCCGCCGTCGAGGCGTCTGTCGGCCCCCGTCACGGCTGGATCGCGCCCCACATCTCGCTGGTGCGGACCCGGTTGATCCCCGGTGCGCGCCCCGCGCCGGAGGGGCGGAAGAACGGTTCCCCTAGGACCTCCGCGCGGTAAGCGGCGAACAGCTCACCGGGGATGGCCGCGATGAGGGGCGAGAACATCTCCGGCACCCCCTCCGCCAGGGGGAGCAGGTGGGCGGCGACCTCGCGCAGGGTCGAGGCGGACGCGGGCGCGACGGCCACCACGCGGCGCCCGATGGCCTTGGCGGCGACGGCCGCCTCGGCGGCCCGGGACAGATCCCGCCCGCCCGCGGTGATGAAGAACGTCGGCGTGGCCGTGGCCCGGGCGAAGAATTGCAGATGCGCCCACTCCTCCGTGTCCTGCCCCACCGCCCCGTCGCCCGAGGCTTCGAGCACCTTGGCGGCACAGAACAGCGCCGTCGCGTAGTTCGGCCCGCCACCCACGAAGACGAACTCGGCCGCGTCCCGCCATTCTTCCGCCAGGGCGTGCGCCCCCGGGTCGCAGCCGTCGAGGGTCCGCTGGGCGGCGTCCGCCAGCGCCAGGATGTCGCGCCGCGCGGCGGTGGCGGCGCCCCAGTCGAGGTGGCCCCGGACCTCGCCGATGCGGACGGCCGTCAGGAGCAGTCCGAGCTGGCTCGCAAGGTAGGATCGGACCCGCGGTGTGTGCACGCCCGGCGGATCGGGAAACGGGGACGTGGCCGACAGGACGACCAGCTCGGCGGCCTCGGCCAGGCGGCTGCCGGGCGTGGCGGTGAGGGCCAATGTGCGGGCGCCCGCCTGCCTGGCCAGCCGAAGCGCCTCGGTCGTGCGCGCCACCTCCCCCGAGACCGAGACTCCGATCACCAGGTTCGTGCCGGGCCCGGTCGGCGGGAGGTAGCCGGCCGCGTAGCGGGCGAATTGCAGGGCACTCATGGGTTCGGTCGGCCGACCGGCCAGGGCTTCGAAGGCCAGCTCCGAGCCGAGCGAGGCATGATGCGAGTCGCCGCAGCCGGTGACATACAGGCGCTTGACGGACAGGCAGAGCTTGTGGTCGAGCGTCTTCCGCACCGTGTCGTCGAGGACGGGGACCAGCTCGCGGATGAGCGTAGGCAGACTGTGGACCTGGGCGACCATGGAGTTCATCGAAGACCGCGTCCTCGCCGGGCACAGGATGTTGATCGGCGTCAGGGTACCCTCACGCAGGATCGGCCATCACCCGCACGAGCACCTTGCGCTGGCGCGGCCCGTCGAACTCGGCGAGCATCAGGCTCTGCGAGCGGCCCAGCGCCAGCTCGCCGCCTGACACGATGAGAGACAGGCTGGTGCCGGTCAGCGCGACCTTGATGTGCCCGGCGGCGTCGGCCGGCGTGTCGTAGGTGTGGTGGAAGTCCACGCGCGTCGGCACGAGGCGCCGCAATTCGGATCCGATGTCGGCGGCGGTGGCGGGGTCGCTGCCCGAGTTGATGATCAGCCCCGCCGTGGTGTGCGGCACGAACACGATGCAGATGCCGTCCGTCAGGCCGCTCTCTTTCACGGCGGCCTGGACCTGGTCGGTGATGTTCAGCAGGCTCTCGCCGGGTGGCGTCTCGAGCTGCACCGTGGTCAACCGCCTCATGGGCTCTCTCGTTTCGCCGGATTTGTGAGGAGCGGCTGCTCGGGGTCCCCTAGGCTCGGCCGCGCCGCGCGCCGGCGCGGGTGGCGCCGTTGATCGCCTGGACCTTGCCGAAGGGCACGAGCGCGGGGCGGTAGGTCAGAAGCCCGCTCCGCCCCGATGGTGCGCGACCGGCGCGGGCCGTGTCAAGGGCGCGGCCGAGGAGACGGCTCTGCGTGGCACTGGCCGCGCCCCGGACGCCGGCGCCGTCACGCGAGAGGGCCGGACGGACCCAGAGCTTCGTATGGTGCGGCGTCGAGGGCCGCTTCGGTCGGCTGATCCGTTGGCATCGAGCGCTGGGCCGTCAGCCCCGTCGCGACGAGTTCCCGCCATCCGTGCCCGCGACGAACACGACGAGCCTAAGGGGTCACGACATTGGAAGCCCCGCGTACGCGAGGAATGGGGATCGAGAGCGGCCTAGGCCGAGGAGCGGTCGGAGAGTCTTTCCGTCACGCCCAGCCCGGTTCCGTGTCAAGTGGGGGGGCTGGCGGCTTCGGTCTTCAGTGCGAGCGTCACGGCGTGGTAGAGGGCATCGATCGCGGCGACTCGCGAGACGGCGTCTGGGACAGCCCCGGCTCGGCTGAGCCGTTCGAGCTCCGCGCACTGGGCCGAGAGGCCGGTCGCACCCAGCATCGCGCTCGTCAACTTGAGCGTGTGAGCGACCTGTTGCATGCCCGGCGCCTCGCCTCGGGAGGCGGCGTCACGGAGCCCCGCGAGGAATCGAGGGGTGCCCTCGAGGAACGTGTCTATGACCTGCCGCAGCGCTTCAGCCCCGCCCAGCTCCTCCCGGAGCTGCGCGAGCACCTCCCGGTCGAGCATGACCGCGGTGGCGGAGCTGTCGGTCGGGCCTTCGCTCGAGGTCGCGTTCTGGTTTCCTGTCGGCCGGCACAGACTGAGTGCGCGACTGAGCCGGTCCCGGTTGACGGGCTTGACCACGTAGTCGTCCATACCCGCAGCCAGGCACGCCTCGCGGTCGCCTTGCATCGCCTCCGCGGTCATCGCGATGATCCGCGGCCGCTCACCGACTGGCCAGCGCGCGCAGATCGCGCGGGTCGCCTCGAGACCATCCATCTCCGGCATCTGCACGTCCATGAAGATCACGTCGTAGGGGTTCCGCGACAGCCGCTCGAGCACCTCTTGCCCTGTCGTGGCGACCTCCGCGTGATAGCCGAGCCGTTCGAGCAGCCGGAGCGCAACCTGCTGGTTCGCCGGGTTGTCCTCGGCCACCAGGATCCTGAGTAGAGAGGCCACCGGTGCTGGCTGGTCGGCAGGCGGGCCGGACACCGGATGGACGCGGCTCGGCAGCTCGCCGACGATCCGACAGAGCTGGTCGTGGAGCTGCGAGAGCTTCAGCGGCTTGGAGAGCACGGCTGCGAACCCAGCTTCCCGGTGCCCGGTGGGAAGCGACTGACCGATGGAGGACAACAGGATGAGCACGGGCAGCCGCGATCCCGGTAGCTGGCGAATCGCCTGGGCCAGGGCGATCCCGTCCATCACCGGCATCTGATAGTCGAGGAGCGCGATGTCGTAGGGGTCGCCCTGTCGGATCCACTCGAGCGCTTCGGCCGGCGTCTCCGATTCCCGAGCGAAGAGGCCCCACTTCTCCGCCTGGAGTCTCAGGATCCGGCGGTTGGTGCGGTTGTCGTCCACGATGAGGACTCGCTTCCCGGCCAGAAGCGACGGCGGCCCCGGAGGCAGGACCGGGGTGGGCGGCGGAGCCGCCTTGGCCACGATGATGAAGTGAAAAGTGGAACCCTTCCCGACCTCGCTTTCGGCCCAGATCCGCCCGCCCATCAGCTCGGTGAGGCGCTTGCAGATGGCGAGGCCGAGGCCAGTTCCGCCGTATCGGCGCGTCGTCGACGCATCCACCTGGCTGAACGACTGGAACAGCCGATCGAACCGGTCAGCAGGGATGCCGATGCCGGTGTCGCGGACCGCGAAGTGGACCTCGTACCCTCGGTCGCCGAGCGGCACGGCCTCGACGGCGACGCCGATCTCTCCCGCGGGGGTGAATTTGACGGCGTTGCTCAGGAGGTTCACGAGAACCTGGCGGAGGCGGCCGACGTCCCCCAGGAGCGCCAGCGGGACGGTGTCTTCCAGGAGATAGGTGAGCTCCAGACCTTTCTCCTGAGCCTTCGGCGCGACCAACTGGAGGGACTCCTCCATGCATTCCGGGAGGTCGAAGGGTACCTCCTCCAGTTCCAGCTTCTCCGATTCGATCTTGGAGAAGTCCAGGATGTCATTGATGACCGTCAGCAGATGGTCGCCGCTGGCCAGGATGGTCTCGGCGAACTCCCGCTGCTGGCCATTCAGCGAGGTTTCCACGAGGAGGGTGGACATGCCGATGATCGCGTTCAGCGGAGTCCGGATCTCGTGGCTCATGTTGGCGAGGAACGCAGACTTGGCCTGGGTGGCCGCTTCGGCGGCGATCCGGGCACGTTCGAGCTCCGTCTCGGCGCGCTTCCGCTCGATGAACTGACCGACCTGGCCGCCGACGCCGTCGAACATCTTCAGTAGGTCCTCGTCGGGTTCGCGGATCTCCGGGCTGAAGAACTCCATCACCCCCAGGAACCCGCTGGGGCCGACGATCGGGAACCCGAATGCTCCGTGGAGCCCTTCCTTGGCCGCGTGCGGGGCCCGGGGAAAATTCGGATCGTGGATCACGTCGGGAATCCACGCAGCGGTGCCGCTCTTCCAGACCCGCCCTGGCAGTCCCACGCCAAGGGGGAAGACCATGTGCCGGTTGACCTCCACGAACTCGGCGAGCGTTCGGGGCGACGGCGCGATCCACATCTCAGCGCACCTGAGCACGTTCCGCTCGGCGTCGAGGCTCCACCGCGCCCCCAGAACCCAGTCCAGGCTTTCCCCGATCGCCTGCAGGATGCGCGGCATCGCCGCGGCGGGGCTCGCCGACTCGGCCAGGATGTGGGTCGTCGCGTACTGGGTCGCCAGCCGTCGCTCTCCCGCCTTTCGCTTCCGGTCGGTCCGGTTCAGCATTCGCGCGGTGACCCAGACGAGGGTCGCGAGGACCAGGATGGTGAGCACGACGGCGATCGCCAGGCCGACTTCGGTCTCGTAAAACCCTGCCCGCTCGCCGACGAGCCTCAACCAGCCCAGGACCGCCGGGATGAGGACGGTAGCCGGGAGGAGCCGTCGCGCCAGGATGCCGCCCGCCTCGTCGCTCGTCACGACCACCATCAGCCCCTGATCGGGATGCGCGCACAGGATTCCCACGCCGAGCGCCAAGAAGGCGACCGCCGTCGGCAGCGCCATGGGAATGTAGCGGGCTACGCCGTAGAGTTCGCCGACCCCGTAGACGTAACCGAGGATAGAGGCCAGGGCGATTGCGGACGGGACGAGGACGACGACCTGGGCGGACCGGTACCGGTGTCCAGGCTCCAGGAGAAGCAACGCGATCCCGAGGAAGACGAGGGTGAGGCCGGTGTTGGGCGCGATCCGGTTCTCGCCGAGCCTGTCATGGAACAGGATCTGATCCAAACCGAGATTCTCGCCGATTGCGTACCCCGCGAGGGTGACGAGGCCGATGAGCACGACGAGTCCGGCCGCCACCGGCGCCGCCCGATTGTTCTCTGGCACACGGACCGATGCCGGCGGCTGGGAGAGCCACAGGGCACCCGCCGCCAGGACAAAGGCGAAAGCCGTGGTCGGGTTCATCGCGACCCGACCGGGCAGGATGGTCGTGAGGAGGGCGACGTCGAAGTGCCATGCGAGAAGGATCGCCCCGACCCCGATGACGACGAGAGCGCTCATCGCCCGCGAAAGGGCGGTGAGGCGGGCGACCCGGCGCAGGTTGACAGCCGGTCTCATGAGCTCGGCGGGGGGACCGCCCGATCCGACGGCCTTCCGTCACGCCCCGCCGCGCGCGGTGCCGCGCCGCAGGAGCCAGGCGCGCACGCGCGTGCGCACGTACGTCGGCTTGAACGGCTTGGTCAGGTAGTCCGTCACCCCGGACTCGAAACCGGCCGTGGTGTTTAGGGCGCCGGCCTGGCCCGTGAGGAGCACGACGGGCACGTCGCGCAGCTCGGGGTCCGCATCGGCACGCAAGGCGCGTGTCACTTCCATGCCATCGGCCCCCGGCATCTGCCAGTCCAGCAGGATGAGGGCCGGTCTCTCAGCGCGGGCGATGCGGAGGGCCGTCTGGCCGTCACCGGCGGTCAGTATCCGGAAACCCTCCGGCTGGAGCGTCAGGGTCAGGATCTGCACGACGGTGGGATCGTCGTCGGCGATCAAGATCGTCTGGGCGTCGCCGGGCGCGCCGGTCGGCGGCGCGGCGGGCGCACGCGGAGTCACGGCGCGGGAGGCGGCGACCCCCGTTCCCGTCAGCTCGAGGATCTGCCCTTCGGCAGCCGCGAAGACCTCCAAACTGCTCGGGGCGGCGCGGCGGCGGCAGATCTCCGCCAGCTGATCGAGTGCCGTGTCGTCACGCAGGGGGTCGTGATGGAACAGCGCCAGACGCTTGGCACCCGCGGCCACGGCATAGTCCACCGCCCACTCGGCCGGCGTGTGGCCCCAGCTGGTCCGCTGGGGATACTCGGCGATCGTGTACTGCGCGTCGTGGATGACCAAGTCAGCCTCGGCCAACCACGCCACGTGCCGCTGATCCTCTCGATGCACAGGCGACCCGCCGGCGCCGCGGGCGATGGGGCCTTCCGGATCTCGCCCGTGCGGCTCGTGATCGACGGCATACACGACGACGACGCCGTTGGCTTCGAGCCGGTACCCGAGGGCGAGAGCCGGATGGTTCAGGTACTGGGCGACGACGCGCGTCTTGCCGATCTCGAAACTGCCCTCGGCGAGGTCGTGGAAGCGGATCGTGGCGCCGCACTGCGCCAGCGTGACCGGAAAGTAGGTGTACTGCATTTGCCCCGCGAGCGTGGCCTCGAGCTGCTGGCCGAGACCGCCTGGCGCATAGATGTCCCACTCGTTGTCACCGGCGAAGAGCGGAGCGAAGAACGGCAAGCCCTGAATGTGATCCCAGTGGGTGTGGGTGATCAGGAGCTGGCCGCGCAGCGGACGCTCGCCGGGGGCGGCCAGTGCGAGTCCCAGTCCGTACGCGCCGGTGCCGCAGTCCAGGACGATGAGGGCTCCGTCAGGCGTCCGCACCTCGACGCAGGAGGTATTCCCCCCGTACCGTAGTGTGGTCGGGCCCGGCCTTGCCAGGGAGCCTCTGGTGCCCCAGAACCGGACGAGCATGTCCGTCTCCAAGCTCGCGCGTTCGGGACGCGTCGATGAGGTGAGTGTCACACTTGAATTGCGGCGAAGTCAATGGGGCTAGCCAGATGCTACGTAATCGCTTGGAGGCGCTATTCTCGTGCAGTGTGCTCTGGCCCTCGTCGGCGGCGGGTCACAGAAATACGTGGAAGATCAGAATGGCGCCGGCCAGCAGCACAGAACCGAAGATCTTCGGTAATCTCGGCCTGATACGAAACCTACAGGGGCACGGAAATCCCGATCGGCGCCCCCTACATCGTCGCCCCCCGCCGTTTGACGCCCGCCGGCAGCCGGCCTACACTGGCGACACTGGGCACGTGGCCAACACTGGTCTCTTCAGGGGGTGAACGAGACGAACTGGACTATCTCGCGAACGACCCAGCGGCTCGCCTGCATCGAACGGCGGGGCCTCGGTCCCGGAGTCGATGCTCCACCGCCCCATCAGCGCGCGCGCCGGCCACCGGTCCGCGAGCCGGCGGGGTCGGTGGAGAGCGGGACCCGGCCCGAGCGCCCGCCCAGGTGATCGAGCCTCACCGCGACCCTGGCGCTTCGCGCGTCCCGCCCGGCGAGGCCGAGGAAGGCCCCGAGCGTCCCGGGGAAGCCGACAGCGTCGGGCGGCCGCTCGATGACCCACGGCCGCCCGGCTCGTCCCTCCTCGAGCTGGACGAGGAGCGGAAGGTCGTGTCGATTCTGTTCGTCGACCTCGTCGGGTTCGCTGCGCGATCGGATCGGGCCGACCCCGAGGACGTCCGGGCCACACTCCGGCCTTACTACACCTGCGTCAGACGAGAGCTTGCGCGATGGGGCGGCACCGTGGAGAAATTCATCGGGGATGCCGTGATGGCCATCTTCGGCGCTCCCGTGGCTCACGAGGACGATGCCGAACGGGCGGTGCGGGCCGGCCTTCGCGTCGTCCACGCGGTCCAGGAGCTGAACGCGACCGAGCCAGGGCTCGGACTGGCTCTCCGGGCCGCCGTCACCACCGGGGAAGCGGTCGTGGCGCGTAGGGCCAGGACGGTGGAAGGCGAGGGCATTGCGACGGGCGATGTGGTCAACACGGCGGCCCGTCTCCAGGTGATCGCCCCGGTCGGAGCGGTGGTGGTTGACGAGGTGACCTATCGGACGACCCGGCATCTCGTGGACTACGAGACGCTCGAACCCGTCTCGGTCAAGGGAAAGCCCGCGCCGATCCGGGTGTGGCAAGCCAAGGCCGCCCGCAGTCGATACGGCGCGGATGTCGCGCAGCCGACGCCCTCGCCCTTCATCGGCCGCAACCACGAGCTGGCGCTCCTGAAGGCCATGTACGCTCGCGCCGCGCGGGAGGCTTCGTTGCAGCTCGTCACGGTGACCGGCGAGCCGGGGATCGGGAAGAGTCGCCTGGTGCGGGAGTTCCGCGCCTTCGTCAACTGGCAGCCCGAGCGGGCGCGCTGGCGGCAAGGCCGATGCCTTCCCTATGGGGAGGGCATCACCTTCTGGGCATTGGGGGAGATCGTCAAGAGTCAGGCGGGAATCCTGGAATCGGACAGTCCACATGAGGCATCCGACAAGCTCACGGCGGCCATCGGTGCGATCGTGGACGATCCCACCGAGCGGGACTGGCTCAAGACCCGCCTGGCCTTCTTGGTTGGCACGAGCGCCCCCGGCGTCGGGGCCCCGGCCGAGCGATCCGAATCGTTTGCCGCCTGGCGGCGTTTCCTCGAGGCCATCGCGGCCGACCGGCCGCTGGTCCTCGTCTTCGAGGACGTGCACTGGGCCGGCGCCGAGCTGCTCCAATTCGTGGAACATCTCGTGGACTGGGCGGCCAGCCTGCCGTTCCTGGTCGTCTGCACGACGAGGCTCGAGCTCTTCGAGCGTCATCCGGGATGGGGCGGCGGCAAGCGGGACTCCACGACCATTTCGCTCTCCCCGCTCTCTCGTGAAGAAACGGCCCGGTTGATCGCCGCGCACCTCTCCGAGGCCGCGCTCCCGCCCGAGACCCAGATCGCGCTCCTCGAGCGAGCGGGCGGAAATCCGTTGTACGCCGAAGAATTCGCTCGCATGCTCAGTGACCGCGGGATGCTCGAACGCCGGGGACAGACCATGCAGCTTGCGGTCGGCGCCGACATCCCGGTGCCCGAGACCGTCCAGGCCGTGATCGCCGCCCGGCTCGACACGCTGCCAACCGAGCGGAAGGCGCTCCTCCACGACGCCGCCGTCGTGGGCCGAGCCTTCTGGGTGGGCGCGCTGGCCTTCATGAGCGGGCTCGACGAGCGCGCGGTGGAACAAGGCCTCCGGGCGGTCGCCAAGAAGGAGCTCGTGCGTCCCGTGCGGAACTCGTCGGTCAAAGGTCAGGCCGAGTATTCGTTCGGCCACCTGCTCATCCGTGACGTCGCCTACCAGCAGATCCCCCGAGCGGCGCGGGTGCGCAAACACCGGGCGGCCGCCGCCTGGATCGAGCGCCTGGCCGGGGACCGGGTGACCGACCACGCCGAGATCCTCGCGCACCACTACGGGCAGGCCCTTCAGCTCGCGAAGGCCGCCGGGCTGGCTGACGACACGCGCGAGCTCGAGGCTCAGGCCCGGCGCTTCCTGATCATGGCCGGGGACCGAGCGCTCGAGTTCGACGCCCGGAAGGCGGAGGCCTTCTACCGGCAGGCGCTCACGCTCTGTCCTCCGCGTCATCCCGACCGCGCAGGGCTGCTCGGGAAGACAGCCGAGGCCGCCCTCGTCGGCGGCCGGCTGTCCGAGGCCCAGCGTGACTTCGAGGAGGCGATCGTCGAGTTCCGCGCTCAGGGGGAGACCCTCGGCGCCGGCGAGGTGATGGTGCGGCTGGCCAGGACGTACTGGTTCCGGGGCGAGACAGACCGAAAACGGGCGCTTCTCGTGCAGGCGATCGACCTGCTCGAGCGCGAGCCGCCCGGCCGCGAGCTGGCCTTGGCCTACACTCACACCGCCGCGGACCACATGGTCGCCAACCGCTCCCAGGACTGCGCCGTGTGGTCGGAGAAGGCCCTGGCCCTGGCCCAGGAGCTCGGGCTCGATGCCGAGGGCATCCGGGCGCGTCAGCTCCGGGGGCTCGCGCGGTGCCAGCTCAGCGACGTGGGCGGAGGCCTTGCCGACCTGCGGGAAGCGCTTCGCCTCAGCCTCGATCTCGGGCTGGGAAACGAAACGATCCGGTCCTACGGAAACCTCGGCGACTGGGTATGGCTAGCCGAGGGTCCGGCCCGGGGCCTGGACGTCAAGCGGGCGGGGATCGAGTTCGGGGAGCGGCGCGGGCTCACCCTTCCGGTCATGTGGGCCAAAGCCGAGACGCTCTGGCCTCTGTTCGACCTCGGCCAATGGGACGAGCTGCTTCGCGTCGCCGGGGACGTGATCGAGTGGGACCGGCGACAGGGCGGGGGTCAGGTGACCGTCGTCGCGCTCACGTACATGGCGTACGTGCTCGTGTGCCGCGGAGAGCTGAGCCAGGCCCATGCCCTCGCCGAGGAGTTCCTGCCGCGCGCCCGGGAGATCCGAGACCCGCAGGTCCTCGTCCCGGCCGTGGCCGTTGACTCACTCATCGAGCACGCGCGCGGCAACCGTTCAACGGCTGTCCGGCTGATCGAGGAGATCGAGGAGGTCACCCGGGATCGGCCGGTCTTCCGAGCCCGCCACCTGCCCGAGGCGCTCCGCGTGTGTGTGGCCGCGGGCGCGATCCGCCTTGCCGAGGGCCTGCTGGACACCAGCGTGCACCTCGCCGCCCGCCACCGGTATTCCGTGCTGACGGGCCGCGCCGTGCTCACCGAGGCTCGAGGCAGGCATGATGCGGCGAGCGCACTCTATGCCGAGGCGGCCGAGCAGTGGGCGGACTACGGGTTCGCGCTGGAGCGCGGGCAGGCGGCACTGGGGGCCGGCCGCTGCCTCGTCGCCGTGGGCCGGCACCACGAGGCGGCCGCCCGGCTGGACGAAGCCCGGAGGGCGTTCGACGCGCTCCGGGCCGCGCCCCTGCTCGCCGAAGTCGACCGCATCCTGGCGCAAGGCCTGACATGACCGAAGAGCGCCGCATCGTAACCGTGCTGTTCGCGGACATGACGGGCGCGACAGCGCTCGGCGAGGCCCGTGATCCCGAGGATGTTCGAGCCCTCCTGACGCGCTATTACAGCATCGCGAGAGAAGTGGTCAGCGCGCACGGCGGCACCCTCGAGAAGTTCATCGGCGACGCCGTGATGGCGGTCTTCGGGCTTCCCCAGGCACACGGTGACGATGCCCAGCGCGCGATGTCGGCGGCGCTCGAGATCCGCGACCGCGTCCGGGCGGACCCGAAGCTCGGTCCCCAGCAGCCGGTGCGCATCGGGGTGAACACCGGCGAGGTGGTCGCCATGCGCGACGGCGCCGCCAGCGACTTCCTGATCACTGGCGACGCCGTGAACGTTGCCGCGCGCCTGCAGCAGACCGCCGAGCCGTGGACCATCCTGTGCGGCGAGCGGACCGCCCGGGCTGCTCGGGACCGGTTCACCCTGGGCCGTCCGACCGAGATCGATGTGAAAGGAAAGCGGCTGCCGATCCAGGCGCTGCCCCTCCTCGGGCGGGCGGCCGAGGCCGCGCTGTCCCGCTTCCCGCTCATCGGCCGGGACGACGACCTGGCGCAGCTCGAGCTGGTCGCCCGGCGGGCCTTCACGGATCGCCGGCCATTTCTCGTGAGCCTCATCGCGCCCGCCGGCACCGGGAAGACCCGCCTGGTGGAGGAGTTCCTGCATCGGCTGCCCGCACTCTCGCCCGACGCAACGGTGGCGATCGCGCAGTGTCTCCCTTACGGCCAGCGGGTCACCTACTGGCCGCTTCGCGCCCTGCTGGTCCGCCTCGTCGGCTTGAAGGAAGAGGCAGCGCCGGAAACCGTGCGCGAGGCGATTCGGGTCTGGCTTCACGACCGCGGTGTCGAATCACCCGAGCGTGCGGCAGACCTGCTCGCCGCGACGATCGGCGCCGGTGAACCGGAGGTCATCGACCGGCCCGCCCTCTTTGCTGCCTGGCGCACGGCCATCGAGGTGGCGGCGCGACGGTCGCCGCTGGTTCTGGTGTTCGAGGACCTGCACTGGTCGAGCGACAGCCTCCTCGATCTCGTGGAGTTCATCGTGCAGCCCCGGGGCGATGCGGCGGTGCTCATGATCGCCCTCACCCGTCCGGAGCTGCTCGATCGGCGCCCCGCATGGGGAGGAGGCCGGCGGAACTACGTCGCCTTGTCGATGGAGCCCCTCAGCGACGATTCGGTCGCGCAACTGGTCCGCCACATGGTCGGCCCCGATGCCCCGCGGATCGTCGAGCGTGTCGTGGCCCGCGCCGAAGGCAATCCCTTCTTCGCGGGCGAGATCGTCCAGTCGATCAGGGAACGCGTCCTCTCGCTGAGTGATGTCGCTGCCGTCGAGCATGCGCTCGCGACGCTCCCCGACACGATCCAGGCGACCATCCTGGCGCGACTCGATCTCCTGGAGCCGGCGGAGCGGCGGATCTTGCAGCTCGGCGCGGTGTTCGGGCGGGCGTTCCGCGTGGCCGGAATCGCCGCCCTCGGACCGGAGCTGGCGCCCGACAGCGACGCGCTGGTGGATCGGCTCGTCCGGAAGGATCTCATCCGGCCCTCGGCCGGAGACAGCTTTGCCTTCCGCCACATCCTGATCCGAGAGGTGGCCTATCAGACGCTGCTTCGCGCGGAACGGGCGGACTTGCACGCGGCGGCCGCCCGCCGGCTCGAAGGACGTGCTGGCGGGCAAGAGGATGCGCTTGCCGAGCTGATCGCCTATCACTTTCGCGAAGCCGCCACCCTCACCAGCGTGACCAAGATCGCGCAGCTCGACGCGGTCGAGATCCGGCGAAAGGCGGTGGGCTGGCTCAAGCGCGCGGCCGACGTGGCGGCGGCCGGCGCCGCGACAGCCGAAGCCGCCCGGCACCTGCGCGCGGCCATCGAGCTGGCGGCGACCGATGACCTCCCGGAGCTCCAGGAGCGCCTCGGTGACGTGTCCGGGGGAGACGCCGGGGCGGAGGCGTACCGGGCTGCCCTTCGGCTCTGCCGGGAGCTGGGCCGGCCGGTCGATCAGGAGCTGCGCATCCTGGGCAGCCTCCTCACCCGGTACATGCGTTTTCAGGGGACGGTGGGGGACCGGCCGTCCGAGGAGGAGATCCTACGACTCCGCGCGGACGGCCGGGCGCTCCTCGACCAGGCTCGTGACGAGCGGGCCATCGCGAGCTTCCTGATCGCGGACGGGTTCTATCCGTTCTGGCGAGGGGCGCAGGCAACGGTATCGGACATCGCCGAAGCCGAGGCGAGCACGGGACGCGGCCTGGCGATCGCCGACCGCCTCGACGATCCCCGGCTCCGCAGCGCCGCGCTCGACGCACTCACCTGTTGCGCGCAAGCGCGCGGGGCGTGGGCGCAGTCCCGACAGTGTGCCCAGCAGCGTCTTGCCTTCGAGGACCGCCTCGATCTCCACGAACGCCTCGACGCCTACACGATGGTGGCGTGGGCCTCGGCCCTGCTGGGCGACCTCGCCCAGGTGGACCGCGCGACCGCCTCGGCTCTGGGTCTGTTTCAATCCGGGCAGGTCCACTGGTGGGGGCTCCACTCCGCTGCCTGGCGGGCGTACGCCCTGACGCTCCTCGGGCGGTGGGACGAGGCGCTCGCCGTCGCCGAGCACGCTCGCAAGATCTGGGCCGAGGGGGGACTCATCCCGGCCGCGTACTGTGTCCATGGCTTCATCGCCGCCCTGGATGTCGGGCGGGCCCGTCACGACAGCCAGCTCGTCGACCGGTATCGCGCGGTGCTCGACGAGATCCTGAAGCACTTTGCCGCGGACTCCCTCTTCGGGCGATTGCGCCCGTATGGCCGCGGAGACCTCGAAACGCTGGAGGCGGAGGTCGTCCGGGGCTTCGGCACGATTCCGCGCGCCCGGCAGCAGCTCGTCGAGCGCACGCTCTCGCTGTGTGCCGACCTCGACCGATCGCTCGCACCCGAAGTGATCCGGCCGATCGTGGAATCTGCCGCCGCCGACGGCCTCCAGCTGCTGGAGGCCCAGGCGCGACGGGCGCTCGGCATCGCGATGCGCGACACCGCCGAGCTCACGCGCGCCCTCGAGATCTTCGAGGAGACGCGGGCGGTGCCGTACGCCGCGCGGGTCCGCTGCGAGCGGGCGCTCCTCACCGGCAACCAGACCGAGCTCGAGGCCGGCATGCACGTCCTGGAGGCGCTGGGCGATCTCGACCAGCTGGCCCGGATGGAGCGGGCCCGCGGCAAAGCCCGCGGCTCGTCGTGAGACCGATTCGACCCTGATCGCCCGTCCAGTTCCTCACCCGGCCGAGTTGCGACGTCCTCTGCGCACGCTGTCGAACGCCACCGCCACGACTATGAAGGTGCCGACGAAGGCACCCTGCCAGAAGGTGCTGATGCCGAGCAGGGTCAGGCTGTTGCGGATGATCTCGATCAGCGCGGCGCCGACCACGGCGCCCAGGACCGTGCCGCTGCCGCCCATCAGATTGGCCCCACCGATGACCGCGGCCGCGATCACGCCGAGCTCCATCGACTGGCCCAGATTGGTCGTCACGCCGCCGAGCCAGCTCGCCTCCAGAACGCCGGCCAGGCCCGCCATGAACCCGGACAGCATGTAGATGCCGATCTTGATCCGCTTGACCGGCAGGCCGGTCAGGATCGCCGCCTTCTCGTTGCCGCCCACCGCCATGATCCGCGCGCCCCAGCGTGTCCAGCGCAGCGCGAATCCGACGACCACAGAGCAGGCGCCCAGCACCAGCACTGGATTGGGAATGCCCAGCGTCGATCCGCCGCCCAGCCACAGGAAGAGATCGTGGTCGGGGCCGAACTGGTAGACCATCTTGTTCTGCGACGCCACCATGCCCAGGCTGCGGGCGACCGACAGCATCCCCAGGGTGGTGACGAACGGCGGTATCCGGACATAGGCGATGAGGACGCCGTTGACCAGCCCGACCGCCAGCGAGGCGGCCAGCCCGGCCGCGATGCCGACCCAGACCGTGTTGCCGGCATTGAGCACGACTCCGGTGACCATCGCCGACACGCCGAGGATCGAGCCGACCGACAGGTCGATGCCCCCGGTGATGATCACTGCCGTCATCCCGATCGCGACGATGGCCACGAAGGCGAAGTTGCGGGTCACGTTGAACAGATTCTGCGGCGTGGCAAACGCGTCGGTCGCGAATGACAGGATGACGGCGGCCAGCAGGGCGGCCGCAAGCACCCAGAACGACTGCAGACCGAGCACGCGTCCGACCAGGCCGTGGCTGCGGGCGTCAATGGCGCGCTCGAGATCGCCCGACATCGAGTCCTCCCTCCTCGCTGGGTCAGGCGGCGGTGATCGCCCCGGTGATGAGCCCGGTCACCTCTTCGGGGCTGGTAGCGGAGATCGCCTTGTCGGCGACCTTGGTGCCGCGGCGCAGCACGATGATTCGATCGGCCACCGCGAACACGTCGGGCATGCGGTGGCTGATCAGCACGACGGCGATACCCTGGTCACGCAGCCGGCGCACCAGATTCAGGACTTCGGCGACCTGGCGGACCGATATCGCCGCGGTCGGCTCGTCCATGAGCACGATCTTCGGATTGGACAGCCGGGTCCGGGCGATCGCCACCGCCTGACGCTGGCCGCCGGACATGTCACGAACGACATCTCGCGGCCGGGTCTCCGACTTCAGCTCGACGAACAGCTCGGCGGCGCGCCGGGTCATCGCCTTGAAGTCGAGCACGCGCAGCGGCCCGATCCAGCGCGTGAGCTCCCGGCCCATGAAGATGTTGATCGAGGCCGGCAGATTGTCGCAGAGCGCCAGATCTTGATAGACGATCTCGATCCCGCTCTGGCGGGCCTCTGACGGCCGCGCGAACACGGTCGGCCTGCCGTCGACGAACAGCTTGCCGGTGGTGGGCGGGAAGTTGCCGGCGACGACCTTGACCAGGGTCGACTTGCCGGCGCCGTTGTCTCCCATCAGACCGACCACTTCGCCGGCCGAGACGGTCAGCGAGACGTCATCGAGCGCATGGATGGCGCCGAAGTGCTTCGATAGGCCCTGGCATTCCAGTATCGGCATTGTCCGTCTCCTCCACGACCGCGCCGGTGTCGTCGCTGGCCCCCGATGGCGGCAGCGCCGGCAACCCTCGAGGTCACCGATCACCCGTCAGATGATAGCGGAATTGTCCGACGAGTCACCTTGACCGTCCACCGGCAGCTTCGCTAGACTCGGCCCCGGAGGAGCAGCCCTGTGTCTCCTGGTGCCAGGCCCGACCGGCGAGGTCGGAGCACCTGGCTCGCCAACCTCGACGTGCGGCACCCCGCTGACAGGGAGAGTGCGAACATGAAAAAGCTGTTGGGACTGGCCGCGGTCGCCGTGCTGGCGATCGCCGCGCAACCGGCGCTGGCCCAGGACAAGACGCTCGCCATCGTGGTCAAGGGACTGGACAATCCGTTCTTCGAGCAGATCAATCTCGGGTGCCAGAAGTGGAATGCCGAGAACAAGGGGAAGGGGTACACCTGCCTCTACACCGGGCCGGCCTCCAGCACCGACGAGGCCGGTGAGGTTCAGATCGTCGACGACCTGCTGACCAAGGGCGTGGCCGCCATCGCGATCTCGCCGTCCAATGCGCCGCTGATGGCTAACTTATTGAAGAAGAAGGCGCCGAAGATCCCGGTCATGACGATCGATGCCGACCTGGCCAAGGAAGACGCCGGCTTGCGGAAGACCTACCTCGGGACCGACAACTACCTGATGGGGGTCAAGTTCGCCGAGTATCTGAAGAAGTTCAAGCCGAAGGGCGGCACCATCTGCCTGCAGCTCGGCAACGTGGCGGCCGACAACATCAATGCCCGCGCCGCCGGCACCCGCGACACCCTGGCCGGCAAGAAGGGGACCGCCCGGCTGACCGGGCAGAACGGCTGGAAGGAGATCGATGGCTGCCCGGTGTTCACCAACGATCAGGCCGACCTCGCCAACCGGCAGATGGCCGACGTCTTCACCGCCAATCCCAAGCTCGATGCCTTCGTGCTGGAAGGCGGCTGGGCTCAGTTCGCGCCCCAGGCCTACTCGCAGGTCACCGGCCAGGTGATGGACAGATTGAAGAGCAAGGCGCTGGTGATCGTGGCGGGCGACACCCTGCCGCCCCAGCTGGAGGCGCTCAAGGCCGGCCGCAGCCATGTCCAGGTCGGTCAGCGTCCCTTCGAGATGGGCTACCGCGCTCCATCGGTGATGATCGATCTGATCAACGGCAAGAAGGTCAATCCGGTGATCTACACCGGTCTCGACGAGTGCACGCAGGAGAACGTCGCCACCTGCATCGCCAAGTAGCGCGCCCCGCAAGTTCGCGCGCCGGCGGGTCCCCCCGCCGACGCGCGCCGCGCCGCGGCGGCGCCGCCGGCGTCGCTTCACCCCGAATCAGACCACGCTGTCAGTCGGGGTGGTACACCTGCATCATCGCGCGCAGGTCCTGGCGCAGCTCCTCGAGCGTCGGGCGACCGACGAACCAGCCCCCGTCGTAGACCTTGTGGATGGCGAGATCCGGCCCCACCGAGAAGCTATAGGGGATCGCGATGCGGGGGTGGTTTGGATCGGTCTCGTCGACGATGTCCAGCTCGGTGACGGCCCGGCGGTCATGATCGCTCAGGAACGTGAACGTCGCGCCCAGCCCGGCGCGCAGCGCCCCGCAGACCTCCGGGGCGTCGGTGCTGATCACCGCCAGGTGGCAGTAGTTGACGTCGAGCTCGCGCTGCAGCTCGGTCAAGTGCCGCAACTGGCACTGGCACTTCGGTCACCAGTAGCCGCGGTAGAAGCTCACGATGAGCGGGTACCCGGCGGCGAGCTTGGAGAGCCTCACGGCTGCCCGCCGGTGGTCGGGCAGCTCGAGGTCGGGAAGGTGACCACCAACGACGAGGTCGGCGCGCATGCCTGCCTCCTGTGAAGGACGCGAGTTCACGACGCCGTGGGTCGCTACGGAGTGGATGATCCCTCGCACCAGACGATCTAGCCGAGGTCAGCGCAAGTGACCCGGCGCCCAGTGGATGACGGATCGGTCGTTCGGCGGAACGGCCCGGGGCCAGAGGACTCCGTCGCGCTCCTCGGCGAGAGCCTCGATCGCCCGGTGGAGGCGGTCATCGGCCGCCGTCCCCGGGCCGACGACGAGGCGGAACCGGAGGAAGTCGAGGGCCTCCGACCGGGTGCCGAGAGGCACGAGGGGTGCCGGGCCGATGGGCACGACGGTGGGCTCCACCCCCAGCTCGCGCAGCACGGCCACGAGCTCGTCGCGACAGGGGAGCCGCAAGCGCTCCTCCTCGTGCACCCATCGCCAGAAGGGAGCCAGGGGGGTTTGCGGGGGATCCGTCACGGCCACGAGGGCCGCGCAGCGGCGCGCGGCTGCATCGAGCTTGCGCAGGAAGGGCTCGATGGCCTGGATGCCGTAGGTCACGTGGGCCGCGAACACCAGCGCGGCCGGCGCGACCTGGGCGTCCTCCCAGCGAGCCGGGACGATGCGGATGTTGCGCACGCCGTGCCTGGCGATCTCGTCTTCCAGCACGGCCCGCATCGCGGGCGACGGCTCGACGGCCACGAGCTGGCGGCAGCGGCGCGACAGGGGAATGGCGATCCGACCTCCGCCCGCGCCGACGTCGATGACGTCGTCCTCCGGGCCGATCAGCGCGGCCAGGGCCTCCGGCGTCGGGTCCGCGGCCGGATCGGCGGGCGCCCGGAAGTTCTTGGCCAGTGCCTGCCAGAAGTCCGGGGGCACGTCCACCGTGGAGCGTACGCGCTCCGCCTGCAGCATTTCGTCGCGCACCATCCGATCGTGTCGGGCCACCGCGGACTCGCCCATGTTCCCTCCGTTACGGGCTGGGACGCCCCGCCCCGCCACGCGGGCCCCCTCGCAGGGTACGCCCGGATGTGCCGGCGCGCCGGGACGTTCGACTCGCCGCCTCTCGCTGCCGTGCAGCCGCGCCTGACACTAGCCGAACTCCAGCGCAGGGCGTGCGCGTCACGCACCGGCTCTACGCTCGGCACCGGTCCACCTGGACGAGCCGGGCCAGGATCGCCTCGTGCAGGAGGCCGTTCGAGGCCACGAGGCCCCGCTCGCAGGCCAACGATTCGCCCCGGTAGTCGATCGGCGCTCCGCCGACGTCGGAAACCCGCCCGCCGGCGGCCCTCACCAGGGCATCGACGGCACACACGTCCCACCGCCGGAGACCGCGGCCCACGGCCACGTACGCTTCCGCCGCGCCCTGGGCGCCCTGGGCGCCCTTGAGCCCGGCGCTGCCCATGGCCCGGACCTCGCGGACCGCGAGAGCGCCCAGCGCCCGCTCCAGCCGGGCGCTACGATGCGAGCGCGACGCGACGATCCGCGCCTGCGCCAGCTCCCCGGTCGCACTGGCGCGGATCGCCACCCAGCGCCCCCCCGGCTCCACGCGCCAGGCCCCGAGGCCCGCCCCTCCGATCCAGGCCACGTCGGACACCGGGGCATGGATGACCCCGGCCACCGG
Source organism: uncultured Candidatus Rokubacteria bacterium (assembly GCA_963708025.1). Lineage (GTDB taxonomy): Bacteria > Methylomirabilota > Methylomirabilia > Rokubacteriales > DASRDR01 > CAVPSB01. The sequence continues at coordinate 29,749 of CAVPSB010000021.1, forward strand.
GCTCGACCCGGCCACCAGGCCGATCATCACCACGAAGTCGCCGTTCCGATCGATGAATTCCCGGGTCCCATCGAGCGGATCGACGGACAGCACGCGCTCGGCTCGGCGAAACCCCTGGAAGGACACCGGATCGCTCTCTTCCGACACCACGGGCACGCCGGGAAACGCGCCGTGCAGGCACCGGACGAGCAGCTCGTTGGACCGGCGGTCCGCGGCGGTCACAGGATCCCGGGGCCCCTTGAACGCCACGGTGAAATCCCCCTCGTACACGTCCCGTACGACGCGGGCGGCCGCAGCCGCGCTCTCCACCAGCGCCTCGAGCCCCGAGCGATCCACGGGTGTCGTCTTCAGGGGATCACCGGATCAGAGTCCTCGTCGGTCGAGCCAGCGCATGAGGACCAGACCCAGCCCCAGCACCGGCAGGATCACCACCCAGTGGTTGACTCCGAGCACGCCGGCCAGGGTCAGCTTTCCGTAGACGCCGACCTTCAACAGCGTGTCCGCGAGGAAGGGGTAGGTCTCCGCGTAGAGCCACGCCCCGAGCAGAATGCCCAGGATTCCCCGGAACAGCCCGTCCATGCGGCCTTCGCCGAAGGCCCCCACGCAGGTGCCGGGTCAGAAGCCGAGGAGCAGCATGCCGACGCCGAAGATCGCCGCGCCGAGGACGTTCGCTCCCAGCAGGACGGGCTTGACGTGGAGGTTCACCAGCCCGAGGTCGTAGAGGAGGTAGACGCCCACCATCCCCGCGAGGATCCCGCCCATCATGACCTTGAGGACGGTGAGGTCGGTCAGCCGGAAGAACGCGACGATCTTGTCGTAGCGCGTGACCTGCCCCCGCTGGAGGATGAACCCGAAGGCGATCCCCGTCGCGAGACCGAGCAGGAGGCGCGGGGCGCCCGTGATCTCGAGTGGTCCCATCAGTCGGCCCTCCGGAAGACGAGCCGGGCGGCAGCGATGCCGGCCAGCATCATGGTGCCGAGGAAGATCCAGCTGCTGAGCGCGAGCTGCAGGCTCCCACTGAGCCCGTGGCCCGATGTTCAGCCGTCGGCGAGCCGGGCCCCGAAGCCGACGAGCACCCCGCCCAGGAGCCCAATCGCCCACCGCCGCGCCGGGTTGGTGCCGAAGCGGTTGACCCACGCCTCGGGCAGCGCCGTCGTCACCGCCACCGACCGCCGGGCCAGGCGCGCGGCGAGCCACGCCCCGACCGGGATCCCCAGGACCAGCATGAACTGCCAGTCCACCAGCGGCTTGACCGTCTGCCAGTACGCGTTGCCCGCGACGTGCTGGGGCGCCACGACGGAGACCGCCATCCCGGCGGCTCTCGAAAACGTGGTCGAGACCGACAGGTAGTAGTTCGCCGTGTAGAAGGCGAACATGTTGAGGACACCGAGGGCAAGCCCGGCTTGCCACCAGGGCCACTCCCGCTGTCGTATCCAGGTCATCCGACACCTCCTGCCCGGCGGAGATGTGCCGCCGTCACTTCAGGCTCGCGTAGTACGCCGCCAGGTCGCCGAGAGCGTCGTCGGAGAGGGTCTTGACCAGCGCCTTGAGGGCGACGAGGTTCGGCTCTCCCGGGCTCCTCACGTCCGTCTTGAACTTCTGGAGCTGGAGCCGCAGGTAGCCGGCCGGCTGTCCCGCGATGTTCGGCACGCCCTTGGCGGGGTCGCCGGCGCCCGCCGGACCGTGGCACACGACGCACACGGCGGAGGCCGCGCTGCCGCGGGCCACGGCGCTCGCGTCGGCCGGGAGCGGAGACGGCTCCCGCCGTTGGGCCGCGAAGTACGCGGCGACGTCGTTGACGCCGAGCTCCGCGACCAGCTTGGCGAACGGCTCCATCTCGGCGGCCGGCCGGCGCCCCGACGCGTAGTCCTCGACGGCCTTCTTGAAGTACCACGGCGCCATCCCGGCCAGGATCGGCGTCGTGTTCGCTCGGCTGTTCCCGCCGAGTCCGTGGCACGCGCTGCAGGCGAACGCCTTCGGGTAGCCGGGCCCCAGCGGGTCGGCGCTCGCCGCGGCGGCGAGCACGCCCGCGTTCAGGATCACGACGGAGATCACGATCAGCCGACGGGTCGCGCGCATGGTCGCCTCCCCTACCCGAGGATGTCCTGCCAGATGTTGGTGGCCCATGACAGGGCGTTCTGCGCGAACGCCTCCGACTGGCCGGGCGTCAGCTTCTGCTCGATCTGCTCCACCTTCCGGTTCCGGATCCGGTACGCGTTGATCACCCCCATCACCTCGCGGTCGCTGACCCAGCTGTAGCAGGTGTTGATGGGCGCCATCGGCGCCGGATCTCTGCCTTGCAGGAGGCTGACCACCGCGTTCGCGACGATCTTGCCCATGCTGTTCGCCACCGTGCCGGACTTCGGCACCGGGATCCCGATCGTCGCGTCGCCCACGACGTGGACGCCCTTGGCCTTGACCGACTCGTACGTGACGTGGTTGACCTCGCACCACCGCTTGTCGCCGGCCACGAGGTCGGCCTGGACCGCGATGGCCCCGGCGCGCTGGGGCGGGATGACGTTGACGACGTCGTACTTGACCCGGTCGCCGAGCTCCGTGACGACCTCGCCGGCGCCGGGGTCCACCTGGGTCACCTTCGTCGAGGCCCGGTACTCGAGGTTGGGATAGGCACGCCAGGCGGCCTTGAACAAGCGCCGGCTTCGAGATGACGTCCTGGTTGGCGTCGAGCACGAGCACCTTCGACCGCGGCTTGGCGCTCTTCAGGTACCAGGCGACCTGACAGGCGCGCTCGTACGGGCCCGGCGGGCACCGATACGCGGCCGGCGGGATGGTCATGACGAAGACGCCGCCGTCGGGCATGGCCTGGATCTGCTGGGCCAGCTGGACCGTCTGGGGTCCCGCCTTCCAGGCGTGCAGGACGCGGTCCCCGGCGGCGGCCAGCCCGTCGATCTGCTCGAGCTGGAAGTCGACGCCCGGGGCGACGATGAGCCGGTCGTACTCCAGGTATCCGGCCCCGACGCGGACGCGCCGGACGTCGGGCTCGATGGCGGTGGCCGCCTCGTGGCGGATCGTCACGCCGTGCCGCCGGAGCCCGTCGTAGGGCATCGTCAGGCTGGCCAGGGTCCGGACGCCGCTGAGCACCAGGTTGCTCAAGGGACAGGAGACGAACTCCCGGTTCGGCTCGAGCAGGATGACCTCGATGCCCGGATCGGCGAGGCGGACGTACTTGGCCGCCGTGGCCCCGCTCCACCCCCCGCCGACCACGACGACGCGGCGGCCCGTCTTGGGCGCCAGGTCAGCGGGCTGGGCGAACGCGAGGGTCGGCCAGCCCAGCGCCGCCACGGCCGCGGTGGACCGTCCGAGGAATTGTCGACGCGAGACGGGGTGCATGGCTTCTCCTCCCTGGATGTGAGACGGCCGAGGATCACCCGGCCGCACTCGCCTGGACGTGGTCACTTCCCGAGCGACTCGCGCTCCATCAGCACGTAGGTCCCATAGGCGTTGATCCGGTTCGCCGGCTCGAACGCGGGCAGGTGGCGTGAATCGGCTCCAGTCGGCCTTCGCGTACGCCTCCTCGAACGGCACCATGTCCTGGACGGCTTGCCCCATCACGGCGCGGAGGTGGACCAGGTACTCCCGCGTGAAGACGAGGTGCGCGACCGGGTCGCGAGAGGCCGGGCCGTGCCCCGGCACCATCACGTGCGGTCGGAGCGGCACGAGGCGGTCGATCGCCCGGAGCCATCCCTTGCTGTCTCCCCCGCCGACGAAGGGCACCCGCCCCGCGAACGCGATGTCCCCGACGAACAGCACGCCGTCCGGGCGAACGGCCAGCACGATGTCTTCCGGCGAGTGGGCGGGTCCCACGTAGGTGAGCTCGAAGTCGAGTCCGCCCAGCGCGAAGCGCTCGTCGCCCGCGAGCCACCGGTCCGGCGGGACGAGCTCCGTCTTCTCGGTCAGCCCCGGCCCCAGATCCCGCCGGCGCTGCGCGAGCCGGGCGCCGCTGTCGTTCTGGAGGTACTCCCGGCCCCGCTCGTGGGCCCAGATCTCGGCGCCGATCTCCTTGAACGCCCCCAGCCCGTAGAAGTGGTCCGCGTGGTAGTGCGTGACGACGACGCGGCGGATCGGCCTCGGGGTGACCCGGGCGATCGCCGACCGGAGCGCCCGGCCGAGCCGATAGGTGCCCAGGGCGTCCACGACCACCACGCCCTCGTCGGTGACGACGAACCCCGCGTTCGAGTTGAACCCCTCGTTGTCCGGCGACGCCATGCCCGGCACGCCCTCCACGTAGTAGGCATGCGGGCCGACCTGTTGCGGGCGGACCGTCACGGCCATGTCAGCCACTCCCTGGCCGCGGCATCACTCCGCGGCGAGGCCGGGGTCTCCCGCGACCCCGAGGAGCACGGGACGGTTCGGCGTGAGCGGCTTCACCACCTTCCGGTCCCGGAGGTAGCGGGTCACGACGTCCCAGATCGGCTCCCCCCCGGCGCTCCGCGCCTCCTCGGACACGGGGGCCCAGCCGGCCACCTTGTACTTCCGGGCCGGGTCGATCGGGCGGCCGCCCAGGCGCATGTCACTGATCCGGGAGCCGGGCGAGCGCTCCCGGCGCGCACGCGTACGTCAGCCCTCCGACGCGCACCATGTCGCCGCCCTGCTGGTAGTACGGATCCGGGTTGAACAGGTTGTCGCCGACGTCCTCCAGGATCGCCTTGATGGTCTCCCCGGTCATCTCGGTCAGCGTCGTGTAGGGGTAGGTGATCGCCGTCTGGTCCATCACGTGCTCGAAGGTGACGGCCTGACCCGGCAGGATCGTCGTCCCCCAGCGGAAGCCGGGCGAGAACGCGATCTCCGCGCCCTTCACCGTCATCAGGGCGTCCAGGATCAGCTGGTCGAACGTGCCGTTGAAGTTGCCCCGCCGGTACAGGAGTCCCTCGGTCACGGCCAGCGCCTCCGACAGCTTCGCCTCGTACGGCGCCCGCACGCGCCGGATGTGCGCCTCCATGCCCGGGTCGGCCGGGAGCAGGTTGGCGAAGACGGGGAGCAGCCGGTACCGGAAGTCGGCCACCTTGCCGCCCGTGACCTGGAGGTCCAGCACGGCCAGGAACTTCCCGTTGGAGCCGGCGTTCGTCACGAGGGTCCGGCCCCCGGCGTTCCGGACGATCGACGGCGCCGGCATCCCGTCGTGGGTGTGGCCCGCCCAGGATGGCGTCGATGCCGCGCACCCGGCCGGCCAGCTTCAGGTCGACGTCCATCCCGTTGTGGGACAGCACGACGACGACCTGCGCCCCCTTGGACCGGCGCCTCGTCCACGGTCTTCTGGAGAGGCTCCTCCCGGATGCCGAACGTCCACGTGGGCACGAAGTAGCGGGGATTCGCGATCGGCGTGTAGGGGAAGGCCTGCCCGACGATCGCCACGGCCACCCCGTTCACCGTCCTGATCACGTACCCCGGGAAGACCGGGTCCTCGAAGTCCGCGGTCCTGACGTTCTGGGCCACGAAGTCGATCTGGCCCTTGAAGTCCTTCTCCACGACCTCCGTCACGCGCTCGGCGCCGTACGTGAACTCCCAGTGTCCCGTCATGACGTCCACGCCGAGGAGCTTCGCCGCGTCGACCATGTCCTGGCCGCGGGTCCAGAGCGACGTCGCCGAGCCCTGCCAGGTGTCGCCGCCGTCGAGCAGCAGCGCGCCGGGGCGGCTCGCCCGGAGGCGCTTGACCAGCGTGGCCAGGTGCGCGAACCCGCCGACCTTGCCGTAGGTCCGGGCGGCCCGCGCGAAGTCCAGATGGGTGAAGGCGTGGGCCTCTCGCGTGCCCGGGTCGGAGGCCGAACTGCCGGAGCAGCCGCTCGCCGACGAGGTGCGGGCGGCTGGCCGGCGCCGTCGCCGACGCCGAGGTTCACGCTCGGCTCGCGGAAGTAGACCGGGAGGAGCTGGGCGTGCGTGTCGGTGAAGTGGAGGAGGCTCACGTGGCCGAAGCGCGGCACCTCGTAGAGCTGGTCGGCCGTCGCCGCCAGGCTCACCCGCCGGTCGACCGCGAGCCCGCTCGCCGCCGCCACCAGGAGGACCTGCAGGAAGTCCCGTCGCGTCATCGCCGATCGTTCCTCTCCCCGCGGCCCCGCCCCTGCCGGCCCGTCTCGCCCGGCGCTCGCACCTATCGGTTCACCGGCGACGCGGGGTCCAGGAGCAGCGCGACCAGGTGCGTGATCTGCTCCTCGGTCAGGATGCCGTTGTGACCGAACCGCGGCATGGACGAGCACGGGATGAAGCCCTGGGGATTGGAGATCCGCGCGAACACGTACTTCTGCATGCCCACGGAGTCACCGCGCTGCTTGCCGTACTGGTAGAGGCTCGGCCCGATGGTCCCGTACGACAGCTCGTGCGGCGCGAGCTGATGGCAGGCGTAGCAGTTCCCGCCGGCCGGCCGGGCGGGATCGTCGCTGAACTGCTTCCCGACACCGCTCTGCGCGATCCGCTCCCCCTGCCGCCAGTCGCCCATGTACTTCCCGTCGGCGGGGTACTTCACCGCGGCCAGGTTCGCCTCCTGGATCCGCCGCGCCGCCTCGGGGGACAGCGAGGCCCGGGGGTCCGGCCGGCTGCAGAGGGCCTGGGCCTCGTCCTGGTCGAGGCGGTCCAGGGTGGCCTGGCCCCGAGCTTTGAACGAGGACTTCAGCACCGCGAGCACGTCCGCCGGGGCCTGGGCCTGGATGGCGGTGGCGCCGAGCGCGATCGCGAAGACGACGAGCACGCTGCCGAGCCTCGATCCCGTCATGAGCCCCCTCCGCCTGGTCGACATGTCGTGGCCGCCCCGGATCAGCGCTTGATCGCCGGCGCGTTGAAGGTCCCGCCGTTCGCGTTCCGGGCCAGGAACATGGTCAGCGCGATGGACGCGTCCGACCCGAACTCGAGCGGGGGGAACCGCTGCTGCCGGAAGCAGTCGTAGAGCCGCCACTGCATCGTCCGGAGCTCGCCCTGGGAGACCCGGTAGGCCGGCCAGCTCGTGTAGGCGCGCTGCGCGTCCTTGGGGTCCGTCAGATTCGGCAGGTCCTGCAGCCGGATCCGCTTGCCGGTCTCGGAGTGACACGTCGCGCAGGCGAAATCGTGCGGCCCGCCCCGGAAGAAGAAGATCCGCTCGCCGAGGGTGTAGGCCTCGCGCTCCTGGGGATGATCGAGCGGCACCCGCATGCGCACCCCCTTGGACTCGGAGGTGACCCAGGCCACCAGCGCCTCGATGTCCGAGCGCTTGCTCCCGTCGCCGATAGGGTCGCTGCGTCGCCTCCGCCCGGTGAGAATCCCTGCAGCGTCACCATGCAGTGGACCAGCCGGGTCTCGAGGTCCATGACCCGGTTGGCGTCGGGGAAGTAGCGAGGGAGCTCGGCGTAGGCGCCCTTCACGATGCCTGGCCCCTTGCCGAGGTCACACGGCTCCAGCGAGACGTTCCTGGGGCCCCGCTTCTGCGCCCATAGCCCCTCGCCGCGCGCCTCCCACAGCTCCGCGGGGTTGCCCTCCGCGAGCGCCTCCCGGTAGCGCTCGATCTCCTTGACCGTGTCGCCCCCGCTCGGGCCGGCACCCTGCTGGGCGCTGGCCACGAAGCCGATCAGGACGAGGCCCCCGCCCAGTGCGAGACCGAATAGCCGCCAGCTTCTCGTCTTGTGCATGCTCCCCTCCCCGGGGGCCCGCCTCACGGCCTCGGCTGCCCGGACTCACCCTTCCGACGTGGAAGACCGGGTCCCCGGCGTGGTGCCGTCAGGGCGCTACTTGACCTCGACCTCGTCCGTCCGCGTGTCGCCCTTGTTGTCCGTCCACGTGATCTGGAGCTTGTCGCCCGGCTTGCCGCCCGCGAACTGAAACTGCAGGTACGGATTCTTCGACACGGCCGGCCCCCACTCGGCCAGCAGCACGGTCCGGCCGTTGTGCGTCGCGGCGACCGACTGGATGAAGTGCGCCGGGACGACGTTGCCCGCCGAATCCTTTCGCTGGCCGGTCTCCATCTCGTGGCTCATGAGGACGCGGACCAGCACGCGGTCCCCCTGCATCGTGGCTCGGATACGCATCGGGTCAGCCATGTGGTCCCTCTCAGTTGCTGTCGTGCCTCGGAAGACTCGCCCCGGTCGGGACGCCTGCCGCTAGCCTCCGCAGCCGCCCAGCGTGACCTTGATCTCCCGGGTCGCGATGAAGTACTTGCCGTCCTTGGTCCGGATCAGCGCGTGGACGTTCGACGATTCGCTGATCTTCACGCGGGTCGACACGATCGGATCCGTGCCCGGCGGGAAGCGGAAGTTGGCGGCCAGCTTGTTCGGGTTCTTCTCGATCATGATCGCGATCGACTCGGTGTCCGGGATGCGACTCGTGACGCTCACCGGGACGACCGCGCCGTTCTCCGCGATCTCGGGCGTCGAGCCCCAGGACACCTCCGTCGTCTCCGTGGGGCTCCCCCCGCCGTAGGCCTTGACGACCTCGTCGACGGTCTTGGCCGAGAACGCGTCCTTGTTCCAGGCCACGCCCGACGGCTGCGCGGCCGCTTCGGGCGGGCGTCCGAGGCGCCCGGCCCCGACGACGCCCGCGATCACCGCGCTCCCGAAGACCTTGAGCACCTGCCTGCGACTCCCGTTCACTGGCTGCATCGATTCCCCCTCACTTCAGCTCGGCCAGGATCCACTGCGCGATCGCCTGCAGGTCACCCTCGCTCACGTGCGCCTGGGGCGGCATGGGCACGGAACCCCAGGTGCCGACGCCACCGCTCTTCATCCGGCTCACCAGGGCCGTCGTCGCCTCCGTGGTCTGCCGGTACTTTCCGGCGATTTCCAGGAACGAGGGCCCGACCGTCCGCTGGTCGACCGCGTGACAGGCCACGCAGGCATGCTTCCGGGCGAGCGCCAGGCCATCGCTGCCCGTCGGTCCGCCCGCCGGCGCCACCGGCACCGTCGCCAGCGCCCGGGCCGCCTCACCCGCGGCGCCCGCCAGCGGCGGCTTCGTCGTGTCCGCCCCCCGCACCGGCCCGACGAGACGGTTCTGCTCGAGCAGGTTGCCGTGCGAGTTCCGCGCGTGGGCGGGGATCGTGGACGTCACCGTGCCCTCCGGCGGGCAGTCCCGCATGCACGCGGGGCTCCTCACGTCGGGCGTTCCCTTCACGTCCCAGAGCCCGTGCCGCCGCGTGAGACCGTGCCGGTTCGGCAGCCGGTCCTGGACCTCCCGGATGTTCGCGTCCGAGAGGACGAAGTCGGCGGGCACGATGTCGCCGAGGTTGAGGATGTAGGCGACCAGCGCGTAGACCTCCTCCGTGGTCAGGCTCTTCGGCGCGTTCCACGGCATGGCCCGGTTGATGTAGTCCCAGAGCGTCGAGAGCGTGGCGAGCTTCATCAGGGTCGTCCGTTGCTCGTTCGGCTTCCGCAGCGCGGCCGCGTGCCCCGTCGCGATGTCCTCCTTCGTGGTCCCGCCCACGATCGGCGGGAACACCTGGGTGCTCTCCCCGAACGTGCCGTGGCAGGCCGCGCACTTCTCGTCCCACACCTCCTGGCCCTTCGCCACGCTGCCGGAGCCCCTGGGCAAGCCGGTGAAGTCGGGCCGGACGTCGATGTCCCACGCCCCGATCTCGGCGGGCGTGGCCGGCCGGCCGACGCCGCGGAAGTGGCCATGCGCGTGCGCCACGCCGCCGGCCAGGAGCGCCACGGCAAGCGCGCCGAGGACGCTACGAGACCTGGACATTCGACACCTCGCCGGACGCCGCCACCTGCCACGACTGGATGGCGTTGTTGTGATAGATCGAGCGCGTGCCCCGGACCGCCCGGAGCTGCCGGATCGTGGGCTGGACGTAGCCTGTCTCGTCGATGGCGCGGCTCTGGAGGAGCGCCGGGCGGCCGTCCCAGACCCAGTCGCAGGTGAAGCGCGTGAGGCACTTCGGGAGGATCGGCGGCTGGAGGCGGGCGGTGCGCCAGTTGCGGCCGCCGTCGACGGAGACATCGATGCGCGTGACGCGACCGCGGCCGGACCAGGCGACGCCCGTGACGTTGCAGTAGCCCCGCGGCCAGCAGCACCTGCCCGCCCGACGGGGTGGTGATGACCGACTTGCATTCCTGGATCGACGTGTACTGGCGATGCGTCCCGTCCGGCATGAGATCCACGTAGTGCAGGACCTCGTCCTTCGTCCCGTAGGGCTGGTCCCCGACCTCGAGCCGGCGCAGCCACTTGACCCAGGAGACGCCCTGGACCCCGGGGACCACCAGTCGCAAGGGGTATCCGTTCTCCGGCCGCAGCATCTCGCCGTTCATCCCCCACGCCACGAGGACGTCGTCGAGCGCGCGGGCCATCGAGATCGTGCGCGTCAGCCCCGAGCCGTCGGCTCCCTCGGCGAGGACGAACTTCCCCCGCGTCTTGTCGATCCCACATTCGTCGAGCAGGACGGCCAGGGACACGCCCGTGTACTCGCAGCAGGACAGCATGCCGTGCGTGTACTGCACCGTGGGCACCGCGGCGTTGCCCCACTCCATCCCCGTGTTCGCCCCGCACTCGATGAAGTGGATCCGCGAGGTGGACGGGAGCCGCATCAGGTCGTCCATGGTGTAGACCGTGGGCCGCTTCACGAGCCCCATGACCATGAGCCGATGCTGGCTGGGGTCGATGTCGTGCCACCCCTGATGGTGACGCTCGAAGTGCAGGCCACTCGGCGTGATCATGCCGAAGAAGCCCTGAAGCGGGGCGAAGGAGACCGAGGCCGCCGAGACGCGGGTCAGGCCCGGGCTCTCGCGCCGCATCAGGTTCGCCTCGTACTTCGAGGGCAGTCCGTAGCCGCGCGCCGCCACCGGCTGGCCGAGTGACGTGCTGTGGGGGGGCAGGGTGAGGATGGCCGGATCGCCCGCGCCCGCCGCCGAGCCTGCGCCCGCGGGCTGCCCGAAGGCCCGCCGGCCGGTCAGCGCGATCCCCGCGGCGAGCGCGCTCGCCTTCAGGAATCCGCGGCGACCGGCCTCGACGGCGGCGATGTCCCGCGCGCTCAGGAACCCTTCCGGCGCCGGCCGGATGCGACCCGGCCCGATCCGCTCGCTCATCCTACCTTCTCCCCTTCGGCGTTCCGGGGTCAGATCCGCTCACCCGCGTGTCGATCCACTCACCGGACCCGGCGCATCAGGGCGTCGGCCTGGGCCCGTTCGGCTCGCAGATGGGTGGCGAGCACCCCGCGCATCGTCTCGCAGACTGTCTTGATCTCCGGGTAGCGCAGCCGGTAGAAGACCCCCCGGCCTTCCCGCCGGACCGTCAGCACCGCACTTGCCCGGAGCACGGCCAGGTGCTGCGAGAGGTTCGCCTTCGCGATCCGGAGCTTCCCGAGCAGCGTCGCGTACGGCACCTCCCGGTGGCCGATCAGATCGAGAATGCGCAGGCGCGTCGGGTGGCCGAGCGCCTTCGCGATGTTCGCCTGGAGCACGAAGAGATCGGCGGGCGGATGTCGTGTCACGGTGGCTCGCTCTTCCTCGTCTGGACAGACCGTTTAGGTGTTGCGAAACAACGTAACCGACGTTTCGCGGCTCGTCAAGACCTCATCGAGTGGGTCGAGTGCGCCTCCGGGACGCCGGACCGCCCTGGCGGCCACGGGATCCGTTCCGCCCGACCCGGCCGGAGGTCCCCTCGGAGGGATGCGAGAAACCGTCGCCGTCCACGACCGATCAGAACTCCAGGCTCTCCCGGATCGCCGCGATGCCCGCCTGGGCGCACCCGTCGTCCTGCGCGCCCCCGGGCGCGCCGGACACTCCGATCGCCCCGAGGAGCGAGCCGCCGGCCTCGATCATCATCCCGCCGCCGATCGCCACCACACCGGGTCGGTGGCGAACGCCGCTCTGTGGCTTGCCCGCCTGCGTGAGATCGGCGAGCTCGCCGGTATTGGTCCGGAAGCTCACGGCCGTCCAGGCCTTCGCCACCGCGGTCTCCGGAGTGTGCGGGCCGGCGAATCGGTCGCGCAGCACGACCTGCACGACGCCCATGCGGTCCACGACGGCGACGGCCACCTGGTAGCCTTGATCGCGGCAGCGGCTCAACGCGGCCTGCGCGGCCTTGAGCGCGGTCTCCGGCGCCAGGAGCCGCACGGCAAAGGTCGCCTCCTCCGAAGAGACGGGGCCGGCGGCAAAGCTCAGGGACAGCACCATCGGGATGATCGTTCTGCGCATCGTGCTCGATCCTCCTGCGCCCCGTCGAGGCTACGGCCGAGGTTCCCTTGCGAGCCGCCGATCAGGAACGGTCGCCTGCGCTGCCGTGGGTGCGGTCGGCTCACCGCCGCCGCATGGCGCTCCAGGCCGGGAGGCCATTCTCATCGCGCAGGACCAGCACCTCGTCGCCCTTCTTGACCTCGGCAGCGATGATGGCTGGCTTCCCCGCGAGCGTGACCCGGGATCCCTTCACCTCCACCTTGTCCTTCGGCGCAAGCTTCATGTCCTGGTTCTCGAGATACCAACTCGGGCCGAGATGCACCGGGATCGTCTCCCTGTCCGTCTTGACGGTGAGGTGCACCCCCTGGGACATGCCCTTCATCGGCGTGACGAGGTCAGCGCTGACGACCTCGCCGACGAGGGTCTCGACCGTCTTGGGGTCGTAAAGTCTCATGTACTGGCCCCCCGGCCCCCAGCCGCCGCTCCCGCGCCAGTGCGGACCGCGCTGCGCGAAGGACTCCGACATGGCCAGGACGCCGAGCACCGACAGAACCGAGATCGCGGCTATCAGCTTTCTCATCACCCTTTTCCCCGTGTCCTCCCCCTGCCCTCGGCCGGTGGCCCGCCTGCGGGCAGGCCACAGCGATTCGCACCGCCCCGGAAAACCGAGATGCAGCAACGAGAGTGCCAGGTGTGCACACCCGGGGAATCGACAATCCCGCGCGTGGTTGCGGAGAGCGGCCGCCGGGGAAGCGTGGGGCGCGGCAGGACAGGTTGTGGCACCGTTGCCCCACTCGCGCCGCCGAGGTCCGCGCCCCTCGCCGGCGACGGAGCCCGATCGAGCGACGGAGCGACCGGGTGACTGGCAGCGGCAGGCCTCTTCCGTCAGGTGTGGATCCCTGGCATGGTCTTGCAGTGGAACTTCGTGCTGATGAAATCGGGGACCTTGTAGATGTCCCGGATGGTCCGCCCCGCCCGATGACTGGGCCGGCTCGGCACGGGCAACTGCGTCCCCCGGAAGCCGGAGGAAGCTCGAAGCCACGACGGCGGGCACTGATCGGAGCGCTCGTCGTGACGCTGGTCGTGCACGGGGGCCTGGGTCTCGCCCAGGCTCTCTCGGCGTGGGTGACCGGGAGCGTCGGCATCGGAGCCAGCGCGCTGCATGTCCTCATGGGGAGCGTGGCCCATGTCTTCGCCCTGGCCGGGATCTGGCTGGGGACTCGTCCCCCCGATGCCACGCACCCGTACGGATACGGGCGCTACGAGCACGTGGCGTCCATGGGCATCGGGATGCTCCTCCTGGCGGCCGTTGGCACGATCGTCATCACCTCGGTCGGGCACCTGGTCACGCCGATGCCCCTCTCGGCCCCGGGGATCGGCGCCGCCGTCATGGCCGCCTCGGCGGCTGCCAACGCGGGGCTCTACCTGTTTCTTCGTCGGCGGGCACGGACCCTGGGCAGTCAGGTGCTCGCGACGGAAGCGGTCCATGCGTGGGCCGACGGCCTTGCCGCCTTGGCCGTGATCGCGGGCATCGGGATCTCCCGGGCCGGCTTCCCTCGCCTGGATCCGGCCGTGGCCCTGGGCCTGGCCCTGCTCGTGGCGTGGCGAAGTTGGACCATCATCCAGGCCGCGACGGCCGTGCTGACGGACGCGGCCATGGTCGATCTCGACGCGATCCGGCGCGCCGCGGCGGACGTCGCGGGGGTCCTCGACTGTCACGCGGTCCGCTGTCGCGGGGAAGCCGGCCGGGTCCGGGTTGACCTGCATATCCACGTGGTGCCCGAGCTCACCGTGGCTCGCGCCCACGAGATCGCCCGAGCGGTCGAGGAACGCCTCAGGGCCGAGGTCGAAGGTGTCAGCGAGGTGCTGGTGCACGTGGGGGCGGGGCGCGGCGGTCAGGGGTCAGTGGTGTCGTCCGGGCCACCGGAGGTCGCACCACCCGGACCGCCTGACCGTCCGAACGCCTGACCGTCCCGAGGAGTGGGCCCGCGGCTTCACGGTTCCGGCCCGACCGGTGACGAACCGCCGCGCGGGCCCCGCGAGGCCTTGCCCCCGCGGCCGGGGGAGCCCGTGGCCGCGGCGAACCGCCAACAGGCCGCCCGGAGGTCGATGACGCCGACCGGTCCGTGGGGGCCGATCACCGGCCGGACGGCCGCGAGACGTGGAGGGGTGGATGCCGACGAGCCCGTACGACATGGCGCTGGCGCAGTACGAGCGGGCGGTGAATCAGCTCTCCCTGACGCGGGGGATCGAGGCGCTGCTCCGGGTCCCCGAGCGCGAGCTGACGGTCAACTTTCCGGTTCGGATGGACGACGGCGGCATCCGCATCTTCACGGGGCACCGCGTCCACCACTCCACGGCGCGGGGGCCGGGCAAGGGCGGGATCCGGTATCACCCGGGCGTCACCCTGGACGAGGTCCGGGCCCTCGCGATGTGGATGACCTGGAAGTGCGCCGTGATGAACCTCCCCTACGGCGGGGCCAAGGGCGGGGTCGTCTGTGATCCGAGGCGGCTCTCGCTCCGCGAGCTCGAGAACCTCACCCGCCGGTACGCCAGCGAGATCTCCCTCCTCATCAGCCCCGAGGGCGACATCCCGGCCCCGGACGTCAACACCACCCCGCAGATCATGGCGTGGATCATGGACACCTACTCCCGGCATCGGGGCCACCGGGTCCCCGCCGTGGTCACCGGGAAGCCGGTCGCCGTGGGCGGATCCCTCGGCCGTGGCGAGGCGACCGGCCGCGGGGTGATGGTCGCGACCCGCGAGGCCCTGGCCCGGCTGAGCCATCCACTCGCGGGCGCGCGGGTCGCGGTGCAGGGGTTCGGGAACGTGGGGAGCGTCGGCGCCACGCTGCTCCACGACGCGGGGGCCCGGATCGTCGCGGTGAGCGACTCGAGGGGCGGGACGCTCGACGCGCGCGGGCTCGATCCCCGGGCGCTCACGAGGCACAAGCGCGAGTCGGGCCGCGTATCCGACTATCCGGGCGGCGAGCCGATCGACAACGCCGCGCTGCTCGCGATCGACTGCGACGTGCTCATCCCTGCGGCGCTCGAGCAGCAGATCACCGCCGCGAACGCGGAACGGGTCCAAGCCCGGCTCGTCGTCGAGGGCGCCAACGGGCCGACGACGCCGGAGGCGGACGCGATCCTGGCGGCTCGGGACATCCTCGTGGTTCCGGACATCGTGGCCAACGCGGGCGGCGTCGTGGTGTCCTACTTCGAGTGGGTCCAGGACCTCCAGGCCTTCTTCTGGACCGAGGAGGAGATCAACCAGCGCCTCGAGCGGCTCATGGTCCGCGCGCTCGACGAGGTGACCGCCACCGCGCGCGATCGCGGGACGGATCTCCGGACGGCCGCGCTCATCCGCGCCATCGAGCGCGTGGCCGAGGCCATCGCGCTGCTGGGGATCTACCCGTGAGCAGGCCGCGCCGACGAGAATCGATCGAAACCCGCGGACGCCGTGAGGCACCCGCGCCATCTTGCTGCCGCGTGATCGTCCCGGGCCGCCGGGGACGTCGCGGTCTTCGTCGCCACGCTGGAGTTCCTCGAGCGGCCCGGCGAGGCCCTCGGCGAAGCGGTCCGCGTCGCCCGGCGCGGCGTCGTCCTGGTCGTCCTGAACCGCTGGAGCCGCGGGGGCCTCTCGCGGCGGTGGGAGCCGCAGGCGCGGCGCCCGCTCCACGGCACGGCCCGCGACTATGCGTGCCCGCCGACCAGGCTCTCGGCAGCGGCCGGCGGGCAGCTCGAGCGTCTCCGCTGGACGAGCGCGCTCTTCCCGGACGGCCTCTGGCACGCACGCGCGCCCGTGCCGCTCGGGGACGTGCTCGGCGTGGTCGGCGTGCTACGATCCGGGGCGTGATGCGCCACCCACCCCGAGCCGCCCCGCCACACCGAAGGCCCGCGCCGGCGACCCGGCCGGGCGCATGCTCGTGAGGGCCGCGCTCCTCGCGGGCTGCTGTGGGCCATCTCGGCGGGGCTGGCCGCCGGCGAGGACGGCCGGCCCAGGGTGGCCGCGACGATCTTCCCCCTCTACGACATCGCCCGCCACGTCGCCGGGCCAGTCGTGGACGTCCTCCTGATCCTCCCACCCGGCGCGAGCCCCCACACGTTCGAGCCCACCCCGTCCCGGGTGCGGGCCCTCGCCGGCGCCCAGGCCGTCTTCGTGATCGGCCACGGCCTCGTCTTCGCCGTGTTCGACGCCGACGGGGCGCAGGTCGCGGGGATTCGGGTCGGCCGGCTCCTGACCCTCTTCCACGTCCTGCTGGCGCTCGCGGTGATCGCCAGCATCAGCACGGTCGGCATCGTGCTGGCCAACCCGCTGCTCGTGATCCCGGCCGCCACGGCCAAGCTCCTGGCGCGCTCGCTCGCCCAGATGTTCTGGCTCGCGCCCCTCGTCGGGATCGTGAGCGTCGTCGCGGGGCTCGCCGCGGCGTACAGGCTGGACCTGCCGTCCGGCCCGGCGATCGTCGTGGTGGCGGGGCTGACCTTCCTGACCGCGTGGACCGCCGGAACGCGGCGCCGTCGGCGGACGAGCCGACCGCCCGGACCAGGGTCGCCCTAGTGCCCGTGTCCAGGCATCGCCTCGCCCCGCGCCATGGCGAGGTGATGCGGCTGGTGGTGAGCGCCGAGCGTCAGGAGGCCGATGAACCCGAGCCCCCGCACGCGCGCCACGGCTCTCGCGTCCCCGGCATCCCGCGCGGTGACGGTGAGCCGCACGCCGCCCGGGATCGACTCGGCCTTGGCCGCGAGTCCTGGCATCCGGTCGAGTTCCCCGGCGTGCGGGACGACCATGGCGCGGATGGCTCGCTCGGTCCGGCCGGCGCCGGTCACGTCCATCGCGAGGCCGCCCGGAACGGCGCTCGCCGTCACCTCGGCCCGCAGCATCGACCTCGTCCATGTCGATCAAGTGCTGACGGAGCCGCTCGAGATCCACCCGACTCCAGTCGGTCTGCGGATCCGCGTCCAAGAGCCGGACGATCTCGGCGATGGCGCCGAACGCGGCCTGGCCCGGCGACACCGGCACGCCGGCGGCCGCCGGGGCCCCGCCCGACGGCGCGGAGCCGTGCATCGGTCCATGCGGCATCTGGCCGTGGGGCATCATGCCGGGGCCCATCGAGCCTGGTGCCGTACCACCGCCGGGTGACGCCGGCTGCTGGGCTCGAACGCCGCCGGCCACGAGCGCCCCGCCGAGAACGACGGCGGCGAGTCCGACCGCGAATCGTGTCTTCATCGTGCCCTCCTGTCGCGTGTGAGCGCAGATCCAATATGGGGCACGCCCGTGGTCGGGGCCAGGGGATCTTGAACGGTGTGGCCCGCGCCGTCACCGCGCGGTGACCCGGCCCGGGAGTCGACCCACGAGCCGGCCACCGCGCCGGATGTCATTCACCTGGACGAGGCGATGTCCCTCTCGGAGACCGTTGCCGTCCAAGGGACCGATTCGCTGACGTCGGCCTGCACGGGACAGGTCCCCCTCGGGCACTTTGGCGGCAACATCGCGTCAGTGTCCGCTGGTGCTCGCGCCGCCCTCGGGCCCGTAGAAGATCTCCGGATTCTCCGGCCCTTCCACCAGGAGAAAGCCGGCCAGGCCGCGCTCGAGCCGCGAGAGGGAGTGATCCACGAGGATGTACCGGCCCGGCACCTCGAGCTTGAACTCCACGATCGCCGCGCCGCCGGCGGGTACCATCGTCGTCTGGACGTTCGTCGCGACGGGGGAGCCCAGCGCGGCCTGGTCGTAGACCCGGTCGAAGATCTCGCCGATGACGTGGAACGACGAGGTCACGTTCGGGCCGCCCACGCCGAAGAAGATGCGCACGGTCTCGCCGACCTTCGCCTTCAGCGGATGCTCGGCCGTCAGCGCGCCCACCGCTCCGTTGAACACCAGGTACTCCGGCCGCTCGGAGAGCAGCTTCTCGACGCTGAACTCGTCGTGCCCGCGCTGCCCGAAGGGCCGGTCCGTGTACAGCTCGCCCTGCATGACGTAGAACTCGTGGTCGACCGGCGGCAGCCCGCCGGGCGGCTCCACCAGGATGAGGCCGTACATGCCGCTGGAGATGTGGTTGGCCACCATCGGCGTGGCGCAGTGATACACGTAGAGCCCGGGGTTGAGCGCCTTGAACCGGAACGACTTCACCTGGCCGGGCGGCGTCTGGGTCATCACCGCCCCGCCGCCGGGCCCGGTCACCGCGTGGAGATCGACGGAGTGGATCATGCGGCTGCTCTCGGCGTTCTTGAACGCGAGCTCGACCGTGTCCCCCAGCCGCACCCGCAGGAAGGGCCCCGGCACCTTGCCGTTGAAGGTCCAGTAGTTGTACGTCGTCTCGTTGGCCAGCTTGCCCACGAGCTCCACCGCCTCCAGCTCGACGCTCACGGTGTGGGGGGGGCCCGGCGAGAGCGGCCCCGGCAGGTCGGCCGGCGCCCGGACGATGCTCACCGACGGGGGCAGCGCGGCGACCGGCGCCACCACGCCGCCGACGACGATCTTCCCTTCCATGCCCGCCTGGCGGTGCCCCGGCAGCGAGCAGAAGTACGCGCGCTCGCCGGGCGGGCTGGCGCGGAAGACGGTCACGCTGCTCGCGCCCTTGCGGATGACATGGTCGGTGGCGGCCTGGAAGTCGGGAAACGCGACGTCGTGCTCGATGCCGTCGTTGTTCACGAGGGTGACCTGGACGATGTCCCCGTCGGCCACCCGCAGCGTGGGATTGATGACGCCCTCGATGCCCCCGCCGACTCCGACGAAGGCCATCTTGCCGCCCGCCAGCTCGGTGCGGAGCGTGAAGCGCACGTTCGGGGTGTATTCGGCCGCCGGGCTGCTCTTGGAGAGCTTCGGCGCGGCCGGCGTGGCGGCCGGCGCGGGCCGTGGCGGCGGGGCCGTCCGGCCCTGGGCGAGCCGGTGCTGATGGGCCGGGGCGGGCCCATCGGCCGCGAGCGCGCGGGATCCCGCGATCGCGGCCAGCGGGATGGCGAGCAGGGCGACGAGCCCGGTGACGGCGGTGAGACGGTTCGAACGGGTCCGTGTCATGGCATCGTACCTCCTGGGTAGACGATCGCCCGACTCGGACCCCCGCCGTTATGAGCTGGATCAGGTCTCCCGGGCGGCTCCGCCAGGCGAAGGCGGCGGCCAGTGCCGGGGCCGGGCCGATCAGCGGGGCTCCGCCATCCCCCCGGGTGAGGAGCCACTCCCCGGCCGGCCGGCCCCGATGCGGTCCGGCGTCCACGGCGGGTCGAAGGTCACCGTCACCTCGACCCCTTCGACACCGGGGATCCCGAGGACCGCCTGTCGGACCCAGTCCGCCATGACGGCGTGGAGGGGGCAGCCCGGCGCGGTCAGCGTCATCGTGACCCGGACCGCCGCGCCGTCGATCGCGACGCCGTAGATCAGACCCAGCTCGACAACCGAGAGGCCAACCTCCGGATCGACCACCGTCCGGAGCGCGTCGGTGATCCGGTCGGGCGTGAGGCCGACGGCCGCGTCCGAGCCACCGGCGATCGCCGCTCCGGGACCGGTGATGGGCGGCCGGTACGCGCAGCCGGGGTCCTCGGCCAGCGGGTCACCGGTCGCCGCGTAGGCGCGGGCCCGGCTGCCCCCGCACCGGTTCCGGTACTCGCAGCGCCCGCACCGGCCGCCGAGCCGGGAGGGGTCGCGGAGCGCGCGGAACAGGGGATCGTCGCGGTACACCGCCACCAGGTCGCGCTCCCGCACGTTCCCTACCGGGATCGGCAGGAACCCGCTCGGGCAGATGTAGCAGATGACGATGAAGGGCGCGCGCTCGAACGGCGTCATCGCGGGTCCGCCGGAAGGGCAGCCGGCACGGGATGGCCGGCCGCGCCGGGCAGAAGGTGGGAGAGAGTCCGCCCGAGGGCGGCGGCGAACGCGAGGGCGCCGGCGGCGACGGCAACCCCGGCCGCCGAGATGGCCGGGCGCGCGCCGGCCGCGACGGCGAGCGCGAGGGCGAGCGTGCCGCCGGTCAGGAGGGCATGGGCGAGGCGCTCGGCGCCCGGCCAGGAAAGCTGGGCAAGCGTCGGCACCGACTCGCGTCCCGCGCGGGAGGCGTAGACACGGTACCAGACCAGGAACGGCACGATCTTCAGCATCATGCCGGCGATCGTGAGCGAGACCCAGCCGCCGAGCGTCACCACGGCGTAGGCCAGCGCCAGACGAGGCCCCGCCGCCAGGCCGGATGCGAGCGCCAGGCCCACCCCGATGGCCGGCACGAGGCAGGCGGTCCCCGTCAGCACGAAGCGGAGCCCCCAGTCGAGGGCCGGCCGCTTCCGGCGCCGAACGAAGCCGACCACCCACGCGGCATGGATCCCCAGCGCCGCCGCCACCGCCGCTCCCCCGAGCGCCACGAGGGTGGCGCGTCCGAGAAGGAGTCCCACCACCACCGCCGGCACCCCGAGCCCGAGCCCCCAGAGCTGGATGGCCCCGCCCCGGCCCCGCGGCTCCGGCGCGAGCAGGAACATCGGATAGACCCGCGCCGCCACGCCCACGATCATCGGCGCGATCCAGCCGAGGAGCGCCAGGTGGAAGTGGGCGGGCACTGCCGCGAGGACGCCGCCCGGAACGAGGTCGCGGCCATGAGTGAGGGCCAGCGCGAACCCGAACGCCAGCGTGAGCGTCAGCCCGCCGAGCGCCAAAGCGAGGCCGCGCGCGGTGAAGGTCCAGCGGGCGAGCCCTCGCAGGCTCACCATCACGTTGACCACGTGACTCAGGGCACCGGCCCCCACCAGGGCGGCCGCCCACGCGAGGCCGGCCCAGCGTCCGATCCAGAAGTGGCCGACCATCCCGAGGATCCCCGCGATGAGCCCCGCGAGCTGCCAGCGGGCGAGGCGCTCGCTCCAGAGCGGTCGCTCGATCGCCACCGGGATCAGCTGGTACGTCGCCCCCAGGATCGCGAGCATGATCCAGCCCAGCGCCACGACGTGGGCGAGCGCCAGGAGACGCGGGTGGTAGTAGTGGCCGGCCAGCTCGTCCCCGAGCCACGGGAGCGCGAGGGCCGCGAGGACGAACGCGCTCGCCGACGCCGTCAGGTAGGCGAGCGGCAGTGACACCGACGGGGCCCGGCCCGGCTCTGGCCGAGATGGCCTCACGCCGACGGGCCCTCCCGCGAGATCGCGATCCTGACCAGCCCGGGCTCGGGCTCGTCGGTGACATGGCGGAGGCCGCGCGCCTCGAGCTGCGGGTAGAGGAAGAGCGGCCGCCGGTCGTGCAAGACCTCGAGCCGCTGGCCGGGGGCGAGCGCCTCGGCCGCCTCGAGGACGCGGACCAGCGGCAGCGGCGGCTCGAGGCCGCGCACGTCCAGGCGGACGGGGCTGGCGGGCGGCGTCGGCGTCCCCGCCGGCGACGCGGACGTCGCGGCCGGCCGTGTGGCGGGTGTGGCGGACGCCGGGCTGGCCGCCGCGTCCGGCCGGGCCGGGTCCCGGTAGAACCAGACCGTCCAGTCGTCCGCCGCGTGCCGCTCGGCGAAGTGCTGGAAGCCCCGCCGGGAGACGACACGGTAGAGCGGGACCGGCTCGAAGGGCGCCTTCAGGACCAGCACCCCGTCCGGACCGAGCCCGTCCACCGCCGCCATGATCCGCGCGAACGGCTCGCGCCCGCCGCGGATGTCCTCCCGGACGTCGAGGTGGACGCGCCCGGACTCGGGCAGCCGGTCGAGGACGGCGGGTCTCATGGAGACTTCTCGCCATTGCCCTCGCCGAGCGCCTGCAGCACCGTCTCCACCGGCACGCCGGCGGACGCGGCCGCCTGCGCCAGCGTCAGGCTCCCGCCGCAGCACGTGTCGATGCCGAGGTTCCGCAGGGTCGCCAGCGCCCGTGGCGACCGCCGCCCGATCGCCTCGACCGTCGTCTCCGGAGCGACGGCGACGTCGGTCGCGCAGGCCCCGCCGCCGGGAGCGGCCGGGTCATCGTGATGGCATCCGCATGGGTGGCTCATCGCCGGTTTCCTCCTCGAGGTCCAGGCTACGGCCTTCCGGCGCGGCCCGCTATGACCCGTGTCATAGCCCGATCTCAGTTCGGGACCTCCCGCCCTCCCCCCCAACCCCCCTCCCCCACCCACCGGGGGGAGGGGGGAGTCGGAGGACCATTCCTTCACACGCTCTCAGTTCGGGACCTCCCGCCCACCCCCCCAGCCCCGCTCCCGCTCGACGGGATCGCCGGGACGGCTCGGGCCTGCGGCCCTCGCGACGTCCCGTCCCTCCGGTGGCCACCGGGGGGAGGGGGGAGCCGGACGGGCTCCATTCTCACAGGCTCTCAGCGGAGGATGAGCTCTCGCTCCGTCGAGAGCTCGAGGAGCAGCACCTGCTCGGGGCGGACCTCGACGTCGGCCGTCATGCGCTGCTCGATACCGGACGCGGCGTCGCCGTGGGCCGGCGGCCGGCTGGACTCGGCCAGCGTGGCCTCGAGCCGGTGACGCCCAGGCGAGAGCGGCAGCTCCTCGTAGACGAACGTCGGCCCGTCGTGCCGGAGACCGCTCGGGCGATAGGTCCGGTCCAGCAGCGGCCGGCCGTCGAGCGTCACGCGCCCGTTGGCCCCGGTATCGACCCCCCGCGCTGATGTGAACGCACCAGGAAAATGAGGCGTCTGCCGGATTCCCCGGCGGCGGCGAGCGCACTACCGTGAGGCCGTACGATCAGTCGATCGGTCGGAGGTTCGGCGTGGCGATCGAAACCCGGTACGACGGCATCCTGGGGGCGGCCCGCGACGTCATCGCGCGGCGCGGCTTCCACCAGGCGTCGATCCGCGAGATCGCGCAGGCGGCAGGCCTCTCGCTGGCGGGCCTCTACCACTACGTCGGCGGCAAGGACGAGCTGCTCTTCCTCGTCCTCGCCCGGTCACTCGACCGGCTCCTGGCCGCCCTCGACGCGGCGTGCGCGGACGCGGGGACGCCGGAGGCCCGCTTCCTGGCGCTGGTCCAGACCCATCTCGACTTCGGCTTCCGCGATTCGGCATCGCTGAAGATCGTCAACCGGGACTACACCGAGCTCCCCGAGCCCCAGCGCGGCGAGATCGCCGCCAAGCGGCAGGACTACGTCCACCGCGGGCTCGCCATCCTGCGGGAGCTGGACCCGCACGAGCGCTCGGGCGACGAGCTCCTCTCCGCGACCAACCTGCTCCTGGGAATGCTCAACGGGATCGCCACCCGACCCTTCCAGCGCTCGGGGGAGGATGTCCGCGCCCTGGCCGACCAGGTCGCCTCGCTCTTCCTCCACGGCTTCCTGGCGACACCGGCCAGTGCGGTCCGGCTGCCGGCCGGCGAGGCGGGAGCCCTCGCGCCCGGCTGGAGGTCACCATGACGACGGTCGCGACGACGGCCGACGCGGTCCTCGAGCGCTGCCGGCGGCTGATCGCCGAGCCCCTGGGGGCCGTCGCGACGCGCTGGAAGGCCGACCACCCGGGAGGCCGGGCGATCGCGGTCTATCCCGTGTGGGCGCCGGCCGAGCTGATCCACGCGGCGGGCATGCTGCCGCTCGCGCTGCTCGGCGGCGGCACCTCGGTCGAGCTCACCCACGCCGATGCGCGCTTCCAGTCGTTCGTCTGCTCGATCGCCAAGTCCACGCTCGAGCTCGGCTTCCAGGGGCTGCTCCAGGGCGTCGACGGGTTCGTCTTCTCGAACATCTGCGACGTGGCCCGGAACCTCGGGAGCCTGTACCAGCGGAACTTCCCGGACGCCCGCGTCGAGTACCTGCACCTCCCGCAGAACTCGACCTCGCCGGCCGTCGCCGCCTACGCGGCGGCCGAGCTTCGCCGGCTGGCCGACGGCTTCGACCGCGCGTTCGGGCTCCTGGTCACGGAGCCGGCGCTGGACAAGAGCATCGCGACCTACGACGGTCTCCGCGCGCGGCTCCGCGCGCTGTACGCCTTCCGGATCGAAGAGCCTCAGAAGCTCTCCACGACCGAGCTGTACACGATCGAGCGCGCGGTCACCACGGTGCCCGTCGAGGAGAGCCTGGCCTGGCTCGACACGCTCCTCACGGAGCTGCCCCGGCGCCCGGCCCGGCCCCGCGACCGGCTCCGGGTCGTCGTCGAAGGCGCGTTCTGCGAGCAGCCGCCTCTCGGCCTCCTCGAGGTGCTCGAGGAGGCGGGCTGCTACGTCGTGGAAGACGACTTCCTCCTCGGCTGGCGCTGGTTCACCTCCGACGTGGCCGGCGACGGCGATCCTTTCGAGCGGCTCGGGCGCGCGTACGTGGACCGGGCGGTCCCCTCCTCCACTCGCCACGAGGGCCGGGGGCACCGGGCGGACGGCCTCGTCGAGAAGGTACGCCGGTCGCGGGCGGGGGCGGTCGTCTTCCTGCCGGCCAAGTTCTGCGAGCCCGCCCTCTTCGACTACGTCCTGATGAAGCAAGGGCTGGAGCGGGCCGGCATCCCCCACCTCCTCGTCGAGTTCGAGGAGAAGATGTGGACCTTCGAGCGGACCCGGAACGAGATCGAGACGTTCGTGGAATCCATGCTGTTCGACTAGGAAGGCGGAGGACACCATGGCTCGAGCCGTCGCTGCCCAGGCCCAGCCGGTCACCGAGCGCCGGTACCAGGGGCAGGTCCACGAGCGCTCGCGGCAGCTCATGTCCGCCTGGATGGGGGAGCTCGCCCGCGCCGAGGCCGAGGGGCGCGCGACCGCCGCGCTCATGATCTCGGGCAACTGCGTGGAGCTGCTGCGCGCCTGTCACGTCCTCCCCATGTTCCCCGAGGTCACCGCGCTCCAGAATGCGATCCGCCACAAGTCGCTCCCGCTGATCCTGAAGGCCGAGCAGGCGGGGTACTCCAGCGACAACTGCGCGTACGTCAAGGCCGACATCGGGCTCTTCCTCGACGGCGGCATGGGACCCGGGAAGCCCATGCCGTTCCCGACGGTCATCGTCTGCAACTACGTCGGCTGCAACGTGTACGTCAAGTGGTTCGAGCACCTGGCCGACATCTCGGGCGCGCGCCTGTTCGTCCTCGACGTCCCGTTCGCGCGGACGGACGCGCCGAGCCCCGCCGACATCCGGTACGTCGTGAGCCAGCTCGAGGAGCTGATCGCCCTGTTCGAGGGGATCACCGGGAAGAAGTTCGACATCGACGAGCTGCGGGAGATCCTGGGCCAGGCCGCGCGCGCCGAGGACGGCTACGCGCGGTGCAAGCACCTCACCAAGCATCACCCGGCGCCCTTCGACTCCTACTTCGACTCGATCAACATGATGGGGCCGATCAACGTGCTCCGCGGGACCCGGGAGGCGGCCGACTTCTTCGACGAGGCCGTGGCCGAGTTCGAGGGCCTGGTGGCGGCGGGGCTCGGCCCGCTGTCCGAGGAGCGCTTCCGGACGGTGATCGAGGGTCCGCCGCCCTACCCCTACTACCGGAGCTTCCGCAACCTCTTCACCCGCTGGGGCGCGGTGGCCGTCCAGTCCACGTACTCCACGGTCGGCGGGATCTGGGAGTTCGGGTTCCGCAAGGACCCGCGCCGCCCGCTGGAGTCGATCGCCGAGCAGATGCTGCGCGAGAACCTGACCAACCGCTCCATCGTCGCCCGCTACGGGCAGATCCGCCGCTACGTGGAAGAGTGGGAGGCCGACGCCCTGGTCATCCACTCGATCAAGTCGTGCCGACTCTTCTCGGCCGGCCAGGGCGACATGCGCGACTACTTCACGCGTGAGCTGGGCGTGCCCACGCTCATGGTCGAGTCGGACCTCGAAGATCCCCGCTACTACGCCGAGGCGCAGATCAAGAACCGGATCGACGCTTTCTTCGAGTCCCTCGAGCACAAGAAGATGGTCGCCGGCGCTCGGTAGCGACCGGCCGACCACGAGGAGCGACGGGAGCATGACGGCTCCAGGGGCGGCAGTGGGCAAGGTCCCCGTCTACTGCTACCAGTGCGTCGCGGGTCCCGACCTCCTCAAGGTCGTGGTCCGGGACGGGGTCGCGGTGGGCGTGGAGCCGAACCACGACCTGGCCGACGTGCACCCCGCCTGCGGCAAGGTCTGCGTCCGCGCGTACGGGCTCATCCACAAGCTCTACAACCCGGCGCGCGTCAAGACGCCGATGCGCCGGACGAATCCCCGGAAGGGCCGCCAGGAGGACCCGCGCTGGGTGCCGATCTCGTGGGACGAGGCGCTCGAGATCCTGGCCGGGCGGCTCCGGGCTGTCCGCGCCCGGGGGCTGGTCGACGAGGCTGGGTACCCGCGCCTGGCCGCGACCTTCGGCTCGGGGGGCATCGCCCCCGCCTACCTCGGGACCTTCGCGGCCTTCCTCTCCGCCTGGGGGCCGGTGGACCAGGGCATCGGCAGCGGCCAGGGCGTCAAGTGCTACCACTCGGAGCACCTCTACGGCGAGTTCTGGCATCGCGCCTTCACGGTGGCGGCCGACGTGCCCCACGCCGACCTGGTCCTCTCCTTCGGCTACAACGGCGACGCCTCCGGCGGGGTCACCGGGGTCTTCCGCCACGCGGAGGCCCGGGCCCGCGGCCTCCGCTGGGTCCAGCTCGAGCCCCACCTCTCGGTGACCGGCGCCGGCGCTGCCGAGTGGGTGCCGATCCGGCCCAAGACGGACGCCGCCGTGCTCTTCGCCCTGCTCCACGTGATCCTCGTCGAGCGGGACTGGCGCGCGGCCTGCGACGTGCCGTTCCTGGCCGCGATGACCAGCGCGCCCTACCTGGTCGGCCCCGGCGGCTACTACCTGCGCGATCCGGCCACCGACAAGCCCGTCGTCTGGGATCTCGACCGGGAGCGGCCGGTGCCGTTCGACGATCCCGGATGCCGCCGGCCCGCGCTGGACGGAAGCTATCTCGCGGCGGGGGTCGAGATCGGGGCCGATGGCCTGCGGCGAACCATTGCGGAGCGCGTGCGCCCGGCCTTCGCCCACCTCGTCGAGCACGTGCGGCCCTACTCGCCGGAGTGGGCGGCGGCGATCGCCGACGTGCCCGCCGCCACCATCCGCCGCCTCGCCCTCGACTACCTGTCTCACGCCCGGGTCGGCGCGACGATCGAGATCGACGGCGTCGGCTACCCGCACCGGCCGGTCGCGATCGTCCTCGGCAAGAGCGTGACGAACGGGTGGGGCGGGTACGAGTGCTGCTGGGCCCGCACCGTGCTGGCCGCGCTGGTCGGCGCCCTCGAGGTGCCCGGGGGCATCCTCGGCACCACCGTGCGCCTGAATCGCCCCGCCCAGAACCGGCTCGACTCGGTCCGGCCCGGCCCCGACGGCTTCATGGCGCAGCCGCTCAACCCCACCGGCGCCAAGACCTGGGCCGCCCGGCCCCACGTCCGGAACGGGTACCGGACGCTCGTGCCCCTCGCCGACGACTCCCCCTGGTCGGCGGCGCTGGGCCCGGCGCACCTGCCCTGGCTCTTCCTCGGAGAGCCCCCCGAGCACTGGCCCGCGCCGACGCTGCCGGACGTGTGGATCGTCTTCCGCACGAACCCGGCCATCTCCAACTGGGACACGGGGCGGATCGAGCGCGAGCTCGAGCGGTTCCCCTTCATCGCCGCCTTCGCGTACACCCAGGACGAGACCAACTGGTACGCCGATCTCCTGCTCCCGGAGGCGACGGACCTCGAGTCACTCCAGCTCTACCGGGTCGGGGGCACCAAGTACATCGAGCAGTACTGGCGGCACACCGGCTGGGCGCTCCGCCAGCCGGTGCTGCCCCCCGGCGCCGGCCCCGCCGACACGCGCGACCTCACGGACATCGCCACCGAGCTGGCCGCGCGCGTCGGGATCCTCGACGAGTACCTCGGCGCCCTGAACCGGGGCGCCGGCACCACCGTGCCGCTCCGGGGCGACGGCTACGACCTCGGCTTCCCCGCGGGCGCCCGCCCCTCGACCGAGGCGATCTGGGACCGCGTCTGCCGCGCCGCCACCCGCTCGCTCTCCGGCGGCGCCGTCGAGTGCGACCTCGACTGGTTCCGCGAGCACGGGGCGTTCTTCGTGCCGTTCCAGACGTACCGGTACTACCTCCACGCCACCATGGTCGCCCAGGGCCTCCGCTACGAGCTGCCCTACCAGGAGCGGATCAAGCGCGTGGGCGAGGAGCTCCGGGCGCGCCTCCACGAGCGCGGCATCACGTGGTGGGACGCCCAGCTCGACGAGTACCAGCCGCTCCCCGGCTGGAAGGACTTCCCCGCCATCTGGCGGCAGACCGCCGTCGCCCGCGGCCGGGACGGCGCGGAGTTCCCCTTCTGGCTCCTGACCAGCCGCTCCATGCAGTACTCCTGGGGCGCGAACGTGTCGCTGCCGATCCTGGCGGAGGTGGCGCGCCACGTGACGGGCCACTTCGGCGTGATCCTGAACCGCGGCGCCGCCCGGGGTCTCGGCATCGGGGACGGCGACCTCGTCGAGATCGAGTCGCCGACCGGCCGGACGCGCGGGCGGGCCATCCTCCGGGAGGGTGTCCGCCCGGACGTCGCCGTCGTCCTCCAGCAGTTCGGTCACTGGGCCACGCCGTTCGCGCGCGACCTGGGGATGCCCAGCCTGAACCAGGTGGCGAGCATGGACCTGGCGCTCACCGACGCCACCGGCAGCGGCGCCGACCTCGTCCCGGTGGCGATCCGGAAAGCCCCGCAGTCAGCCCCCCCTTCCCCGGTGGGTGGGGAGGGGGGGTGGGGGGTGGCGGGAGGTCCTGACAGTGCGTTGGGGCATGGTCGTGGACCTCGGACGCTGCGTCGGGTGCCAGACGTGCACGATCGCCTGCAAGCAAGAGCACGGGCTCCCGGCCGGCGTGTCCTGGCGCTTCGTCGCCGACTGCGAGGTCGGCGAGTATCCCGACGTCCGGCGCGTCTTCCTGCCCATGCAGTGCATGCACTGCGAGGAGCCGCCCTGCGTCCCGGTGTGCCCGACCGGCGCCTCGCGCCAGCGCGCGGACGGCATCGTGTGGGTCGCCTACGACGCCTGCGTGGGCTGCGGCTACTGCGCGGTGGCTTGCCCGTACCGGGCGCGCCACCTGGTCCAGGAGGCCGAGCCGTACTTCGCCGTCTCGATCCCGCCGGAGCAGGCGAGCGCGCGGCCCGAGCGGCGCGGCGTCATGACCAAGTGCACCTTCTGCAAGGAGCGGGTGGACGAGGGCCTGGCCCTCGGGCTCCGGCCCGGCGTGGACCCCGACGCGACGCCGATGTGCGCGGTGGCGTGCATCGCCGGCGCGATCGTCTTCGGCGACCTCGACGACGCGGCGAGCCCGGTCGCGCGGCTCGTCGCCGAGGGGGACGCGGCGCCGCTGCTGCCGGAGTGCGGCACCGCGCCGGCCGTGTACTACCGGACACGGTGAGTCATGGCGACGATGCCCGCCCGGACGCTGCCCGGCCGGACCCCGGCGGGGCCACTCTGCCTGCTCCCGCCGGTGGCCCAGACCCTCTGGGGCTGGCCGGCGGTCGCGAACTTCGCCCTGGGAGGGCTCGGCGCCGGACTCTACGTGATGGCGGCCCTCGCGGCCGGCTTCGGGCCGTCGGCGACGCTCCGGGTCGCGGCCTGGCTCGGGCCCCTCCTGGTCCTCGCCGGTTTCGCCGCCGTGGCGACGGAGGCCGGCCGTCCGCTCCGGGGGCCGCGCGTCCTGGGACGGGTGCGGACCTCGTGGATGTCGCGCGAGCTGTGGCTCGGCGGCACGTTCGCGCTCCTCGCGGCGGGCACGCTGACCACCGACAGCCCGGGCCCGCGGGTCCTGGCGGCCGCCGCGGGGGTGGCGCTCGCGCTCGCCCAGGGCCAGATCCTGCGGCACGCGCGCGGCGTGGCGGCGTGGTCGGTCCCCCCGATGCCGGCCGTCTTCCTCACGTCGGCACTCGTGTCCGGCGCCGGCCTGCTCCTGCTCCTCGAGGCCGGCAGCGGGCGGTCGCTGGACCGGCTCCTCGGCACGGCGCTGGTCATCCTGATCGTGCACCTCTGCGTCTGGTCGCTCTTCGTCACCTGGTCCGGCGACGAGGCATTCGTCCACGGCGTCCGCCCGCTCCGCGGCGGCTCGAGCGGCCTGGTCGTGGTCGTCGGCGGCTATCTCGTCCCCTCGCTCCTCGCCGCGCTTGCGATCGCCCTGCCGCGGCTCGGCCCGGCATGCGCGGCGGCGGCCGGCGCCCTCATGGTCGCGGGCCAGGCCTGGATGAAGGCCGCGCTCATCCGGCAGGCCGGGCAGCTCCGACCGATCACGCTCCCCGCGGAGCGACTCCTCGGGAGGCCGTCATGATCTACGGCGCGGGGGTCAACGTCGGCTCCACCCAGACCAAGGCCGTGCTCCTGGACGAGACCCGCCGGATCGTGGCACGCTCGCTGATCGCCACCGGGGCGAACGTCTCCCGCGCCGGCGAGGTGGCGTTCGTCCAGGCCGCCGAGGCGGCGGGGCTGCCGCGCGAGGCGATCGGCTACGTCGTCGGCACCGGCTACGGCCGCTACAAGGTGACCTTCGGCGACGCCCAGATCACGGAGATCACCTGCCACGCCCGGGGCGCCCACTTCCTCTTCCCCCGGACGCGCACCGTCATCGACATGGGGGGCCAGGACACCAAGGCCATCCGCGTGAACCCCGACGGCTCCGTCGCCGACTTCTCGATGAACGACAAGTGCGCGGCCGGCACCGGGCGCTTCCTGTCGGCGGCCGCCGACGTGACCGGGATCGGTCTCGACGAGATCGGGCCCGTGTCGCTCCGGGCCACGACACCGGTGCGGCTGACCTCGGTGTGCACGGTGTTCGTCGAGTCCGACATCATGTCGTACCTCGCCCAGCGGAAGACGGTCGAGGACATCCTGGGCGGGGTCCACAAGGCGATCGCCACGCGGACGATGGCGCTCGTCCGGCGGGTGGGCGTGGAGGACGAGGTCACGTTCACGGGGGGGGTCTCCCGGAACGTCGGCATGGTCCGCGGGCTCGAGGGTGTCCTCGGACGACCGGTCAACGTGGGCCCGGACGGGCACTTCATCGGGGCGCTCGGGGCAGCCCTGTTCGCCCTCGAGCGGGCGGAGGCGGCCGCGGGCGCGGGCGTGGCGGGAGGGGGCTGAGCCATGCTGGTGGCAGGGATCGACCTCGGATCGGGCACGACGAAGTGTGTCCTCGTCGACGGCGATCGCGCGGTGCGCGGCCGCGGCCTCCTCCGGACCAAGGCCGACTTCGAGAAGGTCGCCCGCGAGGCCCTCGACGCGGCGCTGGCGGACGCGGGCGTCGGCGCGGACGCCGTCGCCTACGCGGCCACCACCGGGCTCGGGCGCTACGCCATCCCGTTCCGGGACATCCAGATCACCGACCTCACCTGCGGGGCGCGCGGCGCGGCGGCCCTGTTCCCCTCGACCCGCTTCGTCCTCGACATCGGGGCCCAGTGCTCGCGCGCGATCAAGCTCCGCGACGGGGGCAAGGTCAAGGAGTTCCACATGAACGAGAAGTGCGCGGCGGGGTCGGGCGGGTTCCTCGAGCGGGCGGCCAAGTACCTGGAGGTCGCGCTGACCGAGATCGGGCCCCTGTCGCTGACCGCGGGCCGGCCCCAGCCGATCTCCAGCGTCTGCGCCGTGCTGGCCGAGTCCGAGATCATCAACCACATCTCGGAGGGCGTGTCGGTGGAGAACATCCTCCGCGGCATCCACAACTCGCTCGCCGACCGGGCGCTGTCCCTGCTGAAGCGGGTCGGGCTGGACGGCGAGATCACCCTGATCGGTGGCGTGGCCCTCCAGGCGGGGATGGTGGCGGCGCTCCGGGACAAGCTCGGCGTCCCGGTCAACGTGCCGGCGGAGCCCCAGTTGACGACCGCCCTCGGCGCCGCCCTCCTGGGCCTCCAGCGCCTGCGGAAGCTCGGCGCGCCCGCGGCCGCCTGAAGGACGGGAGCCGGCGAGGACGAAAGCGAGGATGCCATGAGCCGGACGGACGTGGTGGTGCGACCCCTGGAGCCGCCCGACGTCGACGCCATCGTCGCGATCGACGAGAAGCTCTCGGGCCAGACGCGGAAGGAGTACTGGCGGCGGCGGCTCGAGATCGCGAGCCTCCGGCCACCCTGGATGTCGGTCGTCGCCGAGACGGACGGCCGGCTGGTCGGGTTCCTCTTCGGCTGGGTCGGGGAATCGGAGTTCGGGATCGCCGAGGCCACGGGGTGGGTGGACCTGATCGCGGTGGACCCGGCCTATCGCGGCCGGGGGGTCGCCCGGGCCCTGTTCGAACGGTTCGTCCAGAGCGGCCGGGAGCTCCGCGCGCTCGGCCGGGTGGCGACGCTGATCGACCTGGGCCAGGCCGAGGTCCGGGAGTTCTTCCTGCGCCAGGGCTTCCAGCCCGGACGGATGGTCCAGCTGGAGCGGGCGGTGTGAAGGAGGCGTCCATGACCGGCGTCATCGACTACTGGTGCAACATCTTCACCCCGGAGGGCATCCGGGCGTGCTTCACCGAGCAGGAGGAGCTCCGGGAGGTCTTCCGGTGGTGGAAGCTCGAGGACCACCTCGTGGGCCATGCCCCCCGGGCGTTCCTGGAGCTCCTCGACCGCGCGGGCGTCGAGACGGTGCTCGTCCCCGCCGCCCGGATGGACTCCTTCCGGACGCGGCGGCCGCTCTGGGCCGTCCCCGTCAGCGCGGTGGCGGAGCTGGTCGAGCAGGCCCCGGACCGGATCCGCGGGCTGTACGGCATCGACCCCTGGACCCGAATGGACGGGGTTCGCGCGCTGGAGGAAGCGGTCCGGCGCCAGGGCTTCGTCGGCGCCCACCTGCATCCCTATGGCTTCGGGCTCGGGCTCAACGACGCGGCCTACTACCCCTTCTACGCCAAGTGCGTCGAGCTGGACGTCCCGCTCGTGGTCCAGGTCGGGCACTCGGCGGAGTCGATGCCCAGCGCGGCCGGGCGGCCGCTCCTGCTGGACGACGTCGCCCTCTACTTCCCCGAGCTCCGGATCGTGGCCGCCCACACCGGCTGGCCCTGGGTGGAGGAGCTGATCGCGCTGGCCTGGAAGCACCGCAACCTCTTCATCGGCACCTCGGCCCACGCCCCGAAGTACTGGGACCCGGCGCTGGTGCGGTTCCTCGGCTCGCGCGGGATGGGGAAGGTGCTCTTCGGCACCGACTACCCCGTGCTCCGCCACGGCGATGCGCTCGCCCAGATCGAGCCGCTCGGCCTGCGGGACGAGGCGCGCGCCTGGCTCCTCCGGGAGACGGCGCGCAAGGTCTTCAAGCTCTGACCGGGGCGCCTGGCCCCGAGGGGGACTCGCATGAACTCCTGCCACCTGCTGCTCGACCGCTCCCGGGAGCGCGCGCCCGGTCCCGCCACCGCCGACCTCCAGCACGAGCACGAGGTGATCCTCCGGGCGCTCGCCGTCCTCGAGCGGCTGGGCGAGCGGCTCGCCCGTGGCCGGCCGGTGAGCGACGCGACGCTGGCGGAGCTCGTGCAGCTCTTCCGGACCTTCGCCGACCGCTGTCACCACGGCAAGGAGGAAGACCACCTCTTCCCCGCCCTCCGGGCCAAGGGCGCGGGGGACGCCCTGCCGGTGTTCCTCGACGAGCACGAGGAGGGGCGGGGCTACCTCCGGACGCTTGCCGGGAGCGGCCCCCCCGCGGAGCGGGCGGCGGCGGCCCGCCGGTACGTCGGGATGCTGCGGAGCCACATCGAGCGGGAGAACGAGGTCCTGTTCCCGATGGCCGACGGGCTGTTCACCCCCGAGGAGCACGCCGCGCTGGCCCGCGCGTACGCGGACGTGGAGGACCGGGTGGTCCCGCCCGGTGGGCACGACGAGCTGCTCGCCACCCTGGCCCGCCTCGAATCCGCCGTCCCGCTCGCGGAGCTCGGGTCGTGAGCATCGGGGTCCGGAAGGTCAACCGCGTCGCCATCGCCGTCCGGAGCCTCGACCGGGCCCGGGCGTTCTTCGAGCGCCACTTCGGCGCCGAGTTCGGCCCGGTGGAGGACGTGGCGGTGGACGGCTACCGCTACGTCCCCTTCACGCTCGCCGGCTTCACCCTCGAGCTCCTGGAGCCCTACGACCCGAGGAGCCCGATCGCCCGCTTCCTGGAGAAGCGCGGCGAGGGGCTCTACCAGCTCTCCCTGACGGTGGACGACACCGACGCCGCCGCGGCCACCCTGCGGGCGGAAGGGCTCACGGTCATCGGGCCGCGGACGTACGACGAGGACGTCGTCCTGGAAGGGTGCCGGTGGAAGGAAGCGTTCGTCCACCCGAAGGATGCCCACGGCGTCCTGATCTTCATCGGCGAGCGGACGCCGGTTTTCGGGACCTCCCCTCCCACCGTCCGGCCCGGCCGGCCCCCTCCCCCACCCACCGGGGGGAGGGGGGAGCCGGAGGATCGCGATAGCTTCGCAGGCTATCAGCCGCGGAGGGACAGACCCAGCAGGACGATCGCCAGCGCGACGACGACGTTGAGCCGGGCGATCCAGGACGCGCGAACGGCGGACGCACGGGTCGGCGCCGGGGATCCCCGCGCGCGGCCCGAGGACGAAGTCGTGGAACGCGCTCAGGAGGAGCGCCAGGACGACCAGCCCGAGCTTCCAGTGGAGCCGCGGGGACCGGAGCAGGAACGGGTGCAGCCAGAGGTTCAGGAGCCCCGTGACGACCAGGAGCGCCAGCGCGTGCCAGCCGATCGTCCGGAAGCGCCGCCCGGTCTCCTGCACGAGCCGCTGGCGGAGGCCGGCGTCCCCGAGCCGGCGGCTGACCGGGACGAGCACGAGGGCGATGAACAGCATGCCGCCGACCCAGGTGATGGCGGCGAGCACGTGAACCCAGCGCACGAACAGACCCACTGGAGTCCCTGACGCACCAAAATCATGGCGGATGAGTCACGTTCTTGGGGGCGGGGCCGAGGAGCGAGCAGCGCCCACAGGCCGAAGGCCGTCCAATGGACGCAGGGAGTCGCCGACCGCAGGCGTACTCCGAGTACGCCGAGGATCGGCGACGACCCCACAGGCCGAAGGCCGTCCGAACGACGACGCGATGCGACGCTCCTCGGCCCCGCCCGCTAGCCGGGCTCGCCCTCGGCCAGCTCTCGCAGCCCGTCCCGGTCCTGGACGACCAGGCGACCCCCCCGGTCCTCCACCAGCCCGTCCCGGATCCAGCGGCTCACCACGCGGATCGCGCTCTCCACCGTGGTGCCCGACATGTCGGCCAGGCTCTGCCGGGTGAGGTGGAACGGCAGCTCGACCCCCCCCTTGGTGCGGACGCCTTCCCGGTCCGCGAGGCGCAGCAGGGTCGCGGCGAGGCGCGCCTCCACCGGCTCGACGGACAGGGACTTGACCGAATCGTGCGCCGCCCGGAGTCGCCGCCCGATCAGGAGCGCCATCTCGCGAACCACGGACGGGTGGCGCTCGGCGAGCCCGACCGCGACCTCGGCCGGGATCTTCACGACCACGCAGGGCTCGGTGGCCTGGGCCGCCGCCGGGTACGGCCGCCGCTCGATCACCGCGACGGCCCCGAAGATCTCCCCGGGGCCGAGCAGCTCCAGCACCACGTCCTTGCCGGTGCGGGAATGCCGCACGATCCGCACGTGGCCCGTCTTGACGAGGCACAGCCAGAGCGCCGGGTCGCCCTCGTGGAAGACGTACTCCCGGGCCCGGCACGGCTCCTCGCGGGCCGCCCTGGCCAGGGACTCGAGCTCCCGCGGCGGCAACCCGGCAAAGACGGAGCTGGCCCGCAGGAAGTCGAGCACTTCCCGGGAATCCGGGCGCGACATCGGCGGCCAGCATAGCACGCCGCCCCGGACGGCCTCGGGGCCTGCGGTCGGCTCGGTGTGACGACGCATCGTCGGAGAAGGTCCACGTGCACGCGCTCCAGCGGCTCGACAGTGGGCTTTCCGGCGCACCGCGAGCTTGCCCGTGGCTTGGGGTCCCCGCCACCTCTTCTTGCGTGGCCAAGTGCCCGTGAAACCGGCCCAGCGGTAATCCGGGCCTTCCCTCAGTGCCATCCCGCCTTGCATGGCTTCCGCAACAGTCACGGATTTCGGGGATCCGAGACGTGGCACGCCGATTGCCGTCCGGAAGGGCAGCCATGACCCTCGAGCGCCGCGGTACGGATGTGACCTCTCCCGGCCGCGTGCTCGTCGGGGTCAACGTCGGAAACACGAGCACCTCCGGCGGCCTCGTCACCTCCGACGGGGACATCCTCGCCGTGGTCCACACCGCGACCCACCGCGAGGGGCCGGGCACGGCGCTCGACACCGTGCTCGCCGTGATCGCGCAGCTCTTCTCGGTGGCCGATGCACGGGGCCTCGCCGTGGAGGGGGTCGGGGTCGGGCTGCCGGGGCTGGTGGACGCCGACGAGGGAGTCATGCAGAGCTCGGCCGGTGTCGCGTCGGAGTTCAACGGGGTGCCGCTGGCCCGGCGCATCTCGGACACGGCTGGGGTCGCCACGTTCGTCAACAACGACGTGAACGCCCTCGCGCTGGGCGAGTGGATGTTCGGCCTCGGCCGTGGAACCGGGTCCCTCGTGCTTCTCGCCGTCGGCAGCGGGGTCGGGGGCGGGGTGATCCTCGACGGCCACCTCGTCAGGGGCCAGAGCGGCTCTGCGGGAGAGTTCGGGCACGTCCCCATCGACTTCGATGGCCCTCGGTGCCTTTGCGGCGGTCGCGGCTGCCTGAACGTCTACGCTGGCGGCCACGCGCTCGCCGCGGAAGCGCGCGACCGCGTCCGTCACGAACCATCGTCGCTGCCGGCGCTCGCGAAGGGCGATCACAGGGCGATCACGGCCAAGATGGTCTTCGAGGCGGCGGCGGGTGGAGACGCCCTCGCGCGGAGCCTCGTGGACCGGGCATGCCGGGCGCTCGGCGCCGGGCTCGCCCTTGTCGTCAACAGCCTGAACCCCGAGGTCGTCGTCGTCACCGGGGGGGTCGTCGCGTCGCTCGTGCCTCTTCGGGAGGATATTCTCCGGCACGTTCAGGAGTATGCCCTGGGCGACACGCTCGCCAGGACGCGGATCCACCTGGTCGCGGCGGACAAGCTCCAGACCATGCGGGGCGGCGCGGCCCTGGCGCTCTACGAGCGAGCGCGTCGTGGAGGCCTCCCCGCCAATCGGATCTCCACAATCGCGGCCGGCCTCGGCGAGACCTCGGCAGAAGGGTAGGAACATGTACGTGTCGCGCGGCGGGGTCAAGCTCTTCTACCAGGTGACGGGCAGCGGAAGCCGTAACCTCTTCCTCCTGCCCCAGTGCCAGCCGGTCACCTACAGCCGGCAGTGGAAGTACCAGATCCCCTACCTCTCGCGTTACTTCCGCGTCGCCACGATGGACCTGCGGGGCAGCGGGCGCTCCGACCGGCCCCCGACCGGCTACGACCTCGACAGCCGCTACGAGGACCTCCTGACCGTCCTCGCCGAGGCAGAGCGATTGCCCTTCGCCCTGGTGGTGTACTCCTGCGCCGCCATGCTCGCGTTCC
>CAVPSB010000022.1:0-258161 GCA_963708025.1 uncultured Candidatus Rokubacteria bacterium
CGATCACGAAAGAAGCCCCGGCAGCCCCGCATCTTTCGGCCGGTCGGGCACGGGGATGACGGGACGCGCGGTGGTCAGGGGCAGCTCAACGGTGAACGTCGTGCCCCCGCGCGGCCCCACCCGGAGTCCGACGGTCCCGCCATGATCCTCAACGACCTTGTGGACGATCGCCAGCCCGAGTCCGGTCCCGCTGGGTTTGGTTGTGAAAAACGGGTTGAACACCTGGGCCGCCTGGGCGGGTGGGATGCCGGGACCGGTGTCCTGGATCTCGATG
This sequence comes from uncultured Candidatus Rokubacteria bacterium, assembly GCA_963708025.1. Classification (GTDB taxonomy): domain Bacteria; phylum Methylomirabilota; class Methylomirabilia; order Rokubacteriales; family DASRDR01; genus CAVPSB01. The sequence continues at coordinate 275 of CAVPSB010000022.1, forward strand.
CGGACGCGGGGCGTGCCGCGCCGCCGGCCCGGGGCGTCGAGTGCCTCGTCGGGCTCCCCAGACACTGCACGGAGGGTCAGCGTCCCGCCGTCCGGCGTGGCGTCGATCGCGTTCGAGACGAGGTTGACCATCGCCTGGTAGAGCTGTTCGCGGTCGGCTTCGATGGTCGGGAGTACCGGAGCGTACTCGCGCACCACGATGAGGTGTCGGGCGTCGATCGGGTCGCCGTAGAGCTCGAGCACCTGGTCGAGGAGTTCGGGGACGCGGACGGTCGAGGTCGCCAGGCGTGCCGGCCGAGACAGCCGGAGTACGCTGTCCACGATCCCATTGATTCGCTCCAGCTCGCGCGGCACGACGTTCTGGAAGCGTTGGCGGAAGCGCTCGTCCCCGAACCGCCGGGACAGATGGCGAGTGAATGTCAGTAGGGAGGTGAGCGGGTTCTTGATCTCGTGGGCCAGTCCGGCGGCGAGCGTGCCCAGTGCGGCGAGCCGGTCGGAGCGGCGGAGCTGCTCCTCGAGCTGGCGCACCGCGGTGAGATCCCGCAGGACGGCGACGACGCCCAGGTCTCGCCCATCGGCCCCGCGAAGGGGCGCCGCCGTCAACTCGACCTGGGCCGGGGCTGCGCCGGGACGCGCTAGCGTGATGAAGGAAACGGCCCCGGGCGGGCGCGGCCCCCGCATGTAGTCGAGGAGGTCGGCCAGGTCGGGCAGGACGGCGAAGGCCTCACGGCATGGGCGGCCCCGAACTTCAGCAAGCCGGCATCCGGTGAGGGCCTCAGCCGCCGGGTTCAGCGTGACCACGCAGCCGTCGAGGTCCAGGGTCACGATGCCGCTAGTGAGTGATCCCAAGATGTGGTCGGTGTAGCTCTTGAGGTCCGACAGCTCGGCGAACCGGACGTCGAGCTCGGTCCGCTGCTGCACGAGCTGGCTCGCCATGTGGTTGAACGCGCGGGCGAGCTGGCCGATTTCGTTGGCGGTCTGGACCTCGATGCGCTGGGCGAGGTCGCCCCGGGAGATGGCGGCCGCGCCGGCGGCCAGCGCGCGGATCGGCCCCACGATCCGGCGCGCGACGAGGGCGGCCGCGCCGGCCCCGCCCAGAAGGAGCGCGAAGGCCAACAGAGCCAGATCTCGCCGGGTCCCGGCGATCGCGGCTTCCATCCGCTCCTGCGACACCGCAACCCGCACCGTGCCCCACCGCTGCCCCTGCACCTCGACCGGCACCGCCACCTCGTAGATGCGCTCGCCGGTTTTCGGCAGCGCCGTCTCCTGGAGCAGAAGGACCGAGGTCGCCGCGGCTCGGCGGCCGACCGGGTCGTCGGCTTCCGTTCCAACATGCCCAGGGTTCAGGCTGGAGGCCGCCACTCTCCCCTCGGCGTCGAGGACGATCGCGTAGGCGACGTCCGCCTCCTGGGCCGTCCGAGCCACGTTCTGCTCCAGGGCGGTGAAGTTGTAGAGCAGGAGCGGGCCCGTGGAGACCCCCGCCAGGCTCCGCGCGAGGACCATGCTCCGCTGCTGCACCTCGTCGATGATCGCCACCCGCTGCTGGTGCTCGACAATCCCAATGAGGCCGGCCATCGTGAGGGTGATGACCAGGACGGCGCCCAGGATGAAGGTCGCCTGGAGCGATACGGCCGGCCGTCGTTTCAACGGGCGCGCTCGAGCCACATCTTCCGCAGCGGGATGTACGGGTCGCCGAGGCCGTTGACCTCGATGCTCCGCACGTAGGGCTGGAAGAGTCGCTCGTAGGTCAGGTGCCAAATCGGGATCACGGGCGCGTCCTCGACAATCAGCTCCTCCGCCCGCTGGTACAGCGCCACCCGCCGCGTCGGGTCCGGCTCGGCGCGCGCCTTGTCAAGCAGCTCGTCGACGGTCGAGTTGGCATAGCCGAAGAAGTTGCGTGAACTCTGGGAGTGGAAGAGCTTGGATAGAAAGTTGTCGGGATCGGGGACGTCCGCATACCAGGCGTGAAGGAACACCGGGAACTTCCGCTCCGCCAGCCCCTTGCGGAAGGCGGGCCAGTCGGTGAGGTAGTGGAACTCGGCCCGGACCCCGACCGCCTCAAGGTCTTTTCGGATCCGCTCGTGTTCGCGCAGCGCGTCGTCGAATCGAACGCTCGACCAGATGGCGAGGGGCGGGAGCCCCTGCCCACCGGGATAGCCGGCCTGGGCCAGCAGCTCGCGTGCCCGGGTGGGGTCGAACGCGTAGCCCAGGAACTTCGGGTTGTACCCTGGGGTGCCGGGCGGCAGGATGCCGCGGGCGACGGTCTGGCGGCCGAGGAAGATCTCCGTGATGATCGCCTCGCGGTCGATGGCGTAGATGAGGGCTTGGCGGACGCGGCGGTCGTCGAGCGGCTTGGCTCGCACGTTGAAGCCGTAGTGCCGATGGTTGAACATGGGACGCTTGACGTACACGAACTGCTGGCTCGCGACGACCTGCCGGTAGTCCCGCGTCGGCACGGGGGTGTCCTCGAGCTCGCCCCGCTGGAACTCCTCGTACATCCGGTCGGGCTGCTCGCCGGGGAAGATCCGGTACACGACGCGTGACAAGCGCGGGGGGCCGCCGAAGTAGTCAGGGTTGGCGGCCAGGACGATCTCCCGCCCCCGCTCCCAGCGGACGAACCGGAAGGGCCCGGTGCCGACCGGCTGGACGCCGAAGCGCTCACCATCCCGCTCGACCACGTCGCGCGGGACGATCTTCGCGTGGCCGACGGCAAGGACGGACACGAAAGGCACGGTCGCTTCGGTCAACGTCACCTGGACGGTATGCGAGTCGAGGGCCACAAGCCCGTTGATCCGTGGGACCCGTCCCTCGCGGAACTCCTGGGCGCCGCGGAGGGTGAGGAAGAGGTCCGCGCCGCCGGAGCTGGTCCGCGGGTCCACGATCCGCGTCAGCGAATAGACGACGTCGTCGGCCGTGACCTCCCGACCGTGATGAAACCGGACGCCCCGGCGCAGGGTGAAAGTCCACGTCAGCCCGTCACGGGAGGCCTTCCAGAACTGGGCGAGCCCCGGGACGACCGCGAGCGTGTGGTCGAACTCAACCAAGCCGTCGAAGATCTGCTGGGCGACAGCGAGGCTGTAGACGTCCCGAATCCGCGCCGGGTCCAGGGTGGCCGGGTCGTTCCCGAGCGGGCGCCGGTACGCACCGCTGTCGACACTCGGCCGGTTGGCGCCCCGCTCCTGCGCCGCCGGCGGCCAGGCGGCGGCCAGGATCGCCACGACCAGGCAGAACAAGACAAGAAGGGGGGCGCAAGCGCCCCCCTTCCCCCCGACGGACATGCGGGATGATCCCGCTCGACTAGACGGCAGCCAGGCCAGCTACCAGCCTCCGCTTTCCGCGTTGCCGATCGCGTGGAAGACGTGAACCGGGGCCTGCGTCCCGGACTCAATCACCGGGGCCACGAGCAGGAACGACGTGAGCACCACCAAGATCGCGACGAGCTTCACCATTGCACACCCTCCCTCAGTCGGCGTTGTGGATGGGTCCGTGGAATCCTCCACGAGAATTCCACGCACGAGAATCCCACGCGACTGCCCAGACGGCGACAGCAAATCGTGGGCCAGCATCTGGAGCGGCCGAGCGTCAGGGGGCGCGGACGATGATTCCTTCGGTGGTTGGCCCCTGAGCCTGGCCGGGTCCTCGACCGCCCGCGCGCGAGGAGCGCCCCGGGGCTGTGCACTCGAGCGGGGGATTCCGGAGGAGGAGGTCGCCAGAACGCTCGAAACGACGCCATGTTGGATCGCACTGCACAGCGCACTGTGCACTGTGCCCAAGAAACGGTGCCCCCTGGGAGCTCGGGCCCGCCAGCGAGCTGGGTCGCGGCCACCCCGCAGATCGTCCGGGCTGACGACTCGCGTCGTGGCGATCGACGCGCTCAGTTCGGGGCCCGCCTTCCGCAGCAGATCCACCGCCTCCGGCCAGGCCGGATCCCGCCCCGGCGCGACCTCCGCGGCGGGCCGGTCCCCCCGGAGCAGTCCGCCGGCGGGCCTCCTGGCAGTGAAGAGGCCTTCCGCGCCCTACGGGCCGCGGCAGGGTACTTCCGCGAGGCACCAGGATCCAGACCGGAGGAGATGCGCAGCTAACTTGGCGTCTCAACTGACAGAACGAACCTGGCCATCGGCTTGTTGAGTACTGTCCCGACCATCAGGCGGCTGCCGTCATCGAGACGCTCTCCGACCCGGCCCGCTCGACGTCGCCGGTCGAGGTCCGCCGGGCCTTCGCCCGGTACGACCCGGCGGACGCCGCCGACGTCTACCGCCTCCTGGTGGCCCCGGTCGCGGACCTCCTGGCCGATCGGCGCATCGTCTACCTCGTCCCCGACGACGTCCTCTACCAGGTGCCGTTCGAGACGCTCCTGACCGCGCCGTTCTCCCCGCCGTCACCGGCGCCCGGGGCCATCGGCGCGGAGCTCGAGCAGGCCCCCTTCTGGGTCCGCCGCCACGACCTCGCCTACCTCCCCTCGGTGTCCGTCCTCCGGTCCGTCCGGACGGCCGGCCCGGGCGGGGGCGAGCGCACGTGGCCGCTGGTGGCGTTCGCCGATCCCGTCTTCGAGGATCGCGCCGACCCGCCGCCGGGTGCCGTTACGCGCGGCGCGCTGCTCCGCAACCTGCAGCGCGGGGGAGTGTACCGGGCCACGCTCGCGCCGCTGCCGGACACGCGCGAGGAGGCGCTCCAGGCGGCCCGCGTCCTGGCCGGCCGACCCGACGACCTTTACCTGGGCCCTCAGGCCACCGAGAGCGCGGTCAAGCGCCTTCCCCTGCGCGAATACCGCGTGGTGCTGTTCGCGACCCACGGGCTGGTCTCCGGCGAGTTCGCCCCGGGGGTCCAGCCGGCGCTCGCGCTGAGCTTCGTCGGCGACGCCGACAACGACGGCTTGCTCGAGGTCGGCGAGATCCTGGGACTCGAGCTGAACGCGGACCTCGTCGTCCTCTCCGCGTGCAACACCGCGGGCGGCGTGGACGGGGAGGACCGCGGCGAGGGCTTCGCCGGCCTGACCCGGAGCTTCATGTACGCCGGCGCCCGATCGCTCCTGGTGACCCTCTGGAGCGTCGAGACCACGACCGCGCGGACGCTGACCGAGGCCACCTTCGGCCGGATGGCCGGCGCCGGCACCGCGGCAGCGCTCGCCCAGGCCAAGCGGGCGATGCTCTCGGGAGCTGCCGCCGTCCGCCTCGGCCCCAACCTCGCCGCCTCGATGGCGCACCCCTTCTTCTGGGCGCCCTTCGTGGTCGTCGGCGACGCCCGGTAGCGCCGCCCAGCCCCACCCTACCGGGGCTGACGCTTGGCGCAGGCGGTGACGAAGGCGTCGAACAGCCGGCGGGAGGCCGGGTCGCCGCCGAGGGCCAGCTCCTCGGGGTGCCACTGGACGCCGACGAGGAAGGCCGAGGGCGCCGGGTCGCTGGCCTCGACGGCCTCGATCAGGCCGTCCGGGGCGGAGGCGACCGGGACGAGGCCGGGGGCGAGAGCCTTGATCCCCTGGTGGTGCATGCTGTTGACGCGGATCTCGCCCTCGCCCACCAGGTCCGCGAGGAACGAGCGCGGCCGCACGGTGACGAGCGTGGCTGGGCTGGACGCGGGGCACCGGCGGCTCGAGCCGCGCCTGGTCGTGGGCCACGTCGGCCCGGAAGTCGGTCGCCAGGTCCTGGTAGAGGCTGCCCCCGAGCGCGACGTTGAGGACCTGGATCCCGCGGCAGATCGCGAGGACCGGCAGCCCGTCGGCGAGCGCCCACTCGAGCAGGCGGAACTCGACGGCGTCCCGCTCGGGCACGCTCTCGACGCTCGGGTGCGCCACCGGCTCACCGTAGCGCTCCGGCATCACGTCCTCGCCGCCGGTCAGGAGGAGCCCGTCCAGCAGCTCGTACAGCTCGCGGAGCGCGTCCCCCTGGTGGGCGGGCGCGGCCACGATCGGCAGCCCGCCGGCCTCGCGGACACCGACCAGGTACGGCTCGTTGACGAACGTGCGCCGCGTCCCGATCCGGTGCGGGGCGACGGACCCGGTGACGCCGATTCGCGGGAGCATGGGGCTCACCGTACCATCCCGCGACGAAGCGTGTCAAAGTCGCGGCGCTCCACCTCAGACGTTGACCCCGGGCGTGGTCTCGTGATGGGATACAAGCCATGACGGTGGACTCCGCGCCGGAGCGAGTGAGCAGCGGGCCGGGCGGGCGCGCGTTCCGCCCCGAGGCCCTCGGGACCCGCTACGCCGTGGCGGCCGGCCACCCGCTGGCGGCGCTGGCCGCCTTCCGGATCCTGGAGGCGGGCGGCAACGCGGTGGATGCCGGCGTGGCGGGGGGGATCTGCCTCGGGGTGGTCCACCCCGACATCGTCAACTTCGCGGGCGTGGCGCCCATCATGATCTACGACGCCGGCCGCCGCGAGGTCGCGACGATCTCCGGGCTCGGCGTGTGGCCGCGCCGGGCGAGCGTCGAGTTCTTCGTCCGCGAGTGCGGGGGCGAGATCCCCGAGGGCATCCGGCGCACGGTGGTGCCGGCGGCGCCCGACGCCTGGATCACCGCGCTCGAGCGCTTCGGCACCCTGGGGTTCGCCGAGGTGGCGGCGCCCGCGATCGAGCTGGCGCGCGATGGCTTCCCGCTGGGCCCCTTCGTGGCCGGCATCATCCGCCAGAATGCGGCGAAGTATCGCCGGTGGCCGACCTCCGCCCCGATCTACCTGCCCGGCGGCCAGCCGCCGGCGGCGGGGCAGCGGTTCGTCCAGGCCGACCTGGGCCGCACGCTCGCCTACCTGGCGGACGAGGACCGGGCCGCGCGCCGCCGCGGTCGCGTCGCCGGTCTCGCGGCCGCCCGCGACGCCTTCTACCGGGGCGACGTCGCGGCGACCATCGCGCGCTACCACGCGGAGGAGGGCGGCCTGCTCACCCGCGAGGACCTCGCGGAGTTCCGGGTGGGGATCGAGCCGGCGCTCCACACCGCGTTCCACGGCCACGAGGTCTGGAGCTGCGGCTTCTGGTGCCAGGGTCCGGTGTTCCTCCAGATGCTGAACATCCTGGCGGCGTTCGACCTCGGCGCGCTCGGCCACAACTCACCCGACTACATCCACGTCGTCACCGAGGCGATGAAGCTGGCCTTCGCCGACCGGGAGGCCTACTACGGCGATCCCCGCCACGTGAAGATCCCGGCCGACGGGCTGCTCGACCCGGCCTACGGGCTGGCGCGGCGCCGGCTCCTCGACGCGGCGCGGGCCTGGCCGGCGATGCCGCCCCCCGGCGATCCGGTCGCCCGGCAGCCGATCGCACCCTCCTGGACGGGACCCACGGACCCGGGCGGCGGGGTCCCGTCCGCGCTGGGCACCTCGTACATCGCGGTCGTGGACGGGGCCGGCAACGCGTTCTCGGCCACCCCGAGCGACGTCTCGACGGACACGCCGATCGTGCCCGGCACCGGTCTCGCGGTCTCCTCGCGCGGCTCCCAGTCCTGGCTCGATCCCGAGCATCCGAGCGCCGTCGCGCCCGGCCGGCGGCCGCGCCTGACCCCGAACCCGGCCATGCTCTTCCGCGAGGGCCGGCTCGTCATGCCCTTCGGGACACCGGGCGGGGACGTGCAGACCCAGGCGATGCTCCAGGTCCTGCTCAACGTCGTGGTCTTCGGCCAGGCGCCGCAGGCCGCCGTCGAGGCCCCGCGCTTCGCCACCCAGTCCTTCCCCGACTCGTTCTGGCCGCACCGCTACTTCCCCGGCCGCCTGACCCTGGAGGGGCGCATCCCCGACCCGACGGCCGCCGCGCTGGCCGACCGCGGCCACCGCGTCGAGCGCTGGCCGGACTGGGAGTGGCGGGCAGGGGCGGTCTGCCTGGTGCGGGTGGACGAGGCCGGCGTGCGGTGGGGCGCCGCCGATCCGCGGCGGGACTCCTACGCGGTGGCGTGGTAGGGCGGGCCCGCCCCCTCCTTCTGCTGCTGGCCCTGGCAGGCTGCGCGGTCGAGACGGGCCGGGTGCCGGCCCCGGTGAGCCTGACGCCCGGTGAGCCCACCCCGCCGCCCATCATCTCCGGGTTCGGCGACTGGCGCGGCGCCGGGGGCGCGTCCGGGCCGTGGCGGCACAACGGGATCGACATCCGGGTCCCTGTCGGGACACCGGTGCTGGCCGCGGCCGACGGGGAGGTGCTGCGGATCGGCGAGGGGCGCGCCGCGGGGAGGATGGTCGTCGTCGGCCACGCCGGCGGCCTGGCGACCGTCTACATGCACCTCTCGGAGATCGGGGTGCGCTCCGGTCAGGTCGTCCGGCGCGGTGAGCCGGTGGGACGCTCCGGGATGACGGGCAACGCCACCACCCCGCACCTCCACTTCGGCGTCTGTGGCCGTCCGGATGGCCAGTGCGGCTCCGGGATCGATGCCGGCTGGGACGATCCGGCGCGCCACTGGGTCGAGGGCAGGCCCTGCTACGGGCCGGGGCACCCGTATCCGCCCGGCCGCCTCACATATCCCCTGCCCTGCGGCTGATCATTCGGGACCTCCCGCCCACCCCCCCAGCCCCCCTCCCCCACCCACCGGGGGGGAGGGGGGAGCCGGAGGACCCGATCGCCCATAGTGGAACTGGATGAGGATCCTTCCGAAGGGCGTTCAGCGGGCGCCGGCGTAGCTGATGCGGTAGAGGCGGCCGGCCTTGTCGTCGGCCACGAGGAGCGCGCCGTCGGGCATGACGAGCACGTCCGCGGGACGCCCGGTCGAGACCCCGCCCTTCAGCCATCCCTCGGCGAATGGCTCGTAGGACGTCGCGCGCCCGCCCTCGATCTTCACGAACGTCACGCGATAGCCGATCGGGGTCGAGCGGTTCCAGGAGCCGTGCTCGGCGATGAAGATGCCGCCCCGGTACTTCTCGGGGAACATCCGGCCTGTGTAGAAGCGCATGCCGATCGCCGCGACGTGGGGACCGAGCGGACGGGCGGGTGGCGTGAAGCCCGCGCAGGGCCGCCCGCCATTGTGGTCGGGATCACGGATGTCGCCGCCGTGGCAGTAGGGGAACCCGAAGTGCTCGCCGACGCGCGTCAGCCGGTTCAGCTCGTCGGGCGGCTGGTCGTCGCCGAGCATGTCCCGCCCGTTGTCCGTGAACCACAGCTCTCCCGTCTCGGGATGGAAGTCGAACCCGACGCTGTTCCGCACGCCGCGCGCCACCACTTCCGGCCGGGGATCGGCCAGGTCGAGGCGCGTGATGGTCGCGTGCAGGGGACCGGGCGGCTCGCACACGTTGCACGGCGCGCCGACGGGGACGTAGAGCCGGCCGTCGGGACCGAAGGCGATGAACTTCCAGCCGTGGTGCCGCTCGGAGGGGTAGGCGCTGGTGACGACCTCGGGCTTCGGCGGCCGCGCGAGGTCCCGCGCCACGTCGCGAAGCACCAGGATCCGGCGGACGTCGGCGACGTAGAGCGAGCCGTCCCGGAAGGCCACCCCGCTCGGATCATCCAGCCCGCTGGCCAGCACGTGGACCTGGTCCGCCTGGTGGTCGCCGTCGCGGTCGACCACCGCGTAGACGCGACCGGCCGCGCGGGAGCCGACGAAGACGATGCCGGGAGGGCCCAGCGCCATCTGCCGCGCGTTCGGGACGTCGGCCGCGTACACGGCGATCCGGAAGCCCGGCGGCAGCGTGATGTCCCCGGTCTGGGCCGCCGCGCTCGGCAGGAAGCCGGCGAGGTAGCCGCGGCTGAGCCAGACGCCGGCGACCGCCGCCAGGACGACGGCCAGGGCGATCGCGGCGACTCGGAGCCGGCGCATGTCTCTGATTATGCCTCGCCGCCCCACCGCTGGCGAGCCGGGACGATCGACCCGGATGCCGCGCTCACGGCTTCACGCGACGCTCTGGCTTCGGGCCTCGCGGCCAGGGTGTTCCACTTCGAGCCCCGGCTCCGCCGCGGCCTCCGAGGGGGGGAATCCGGAGGGTCTTCCGAGACCCCCCCGGAAAGGCCTAGACGGGGATGGCCTCGACGGCCTTGGTGAAGGCCAGCTCGTTCCCATGGGCGTCCACGCGGATGGTGTCGCCCTCGGCGAACTCCCCCTCCAGGATCCGGAGCGCCAGTGGGTCCTGCAAAAGCCGCTGGATCGTGCGCTTGAGCGGGCGCGCGCCGAACACCGGGTCGAAGCCCTCGCGGGCGAGGAGCGTCTTGGCCGCCTCGGTCACCTCGAGGGCGATCCGCCGCTCGGCCAGGCGCTTCCGCAGGTGGCCGAGCTGGATGTCGACGATCCGCGTGATCTCGCCCAGGCCGAGGATCGCGAAGACGATGACCTCGTCGATCCGGTTCAGGAGCTCGGGCCGGAGATGCTCGCGCAGCTCCTGGAGCACCAGGGCCTTCACCTTCTCGGGATCGACGACCTCGCGGAAGTGGTGGCTCCCGATGTTCGAGGTCATGATCACCACGGTGTTGCGGAAGTCCACCGCGCGGCCGTGCCCGTCGGTGAGCCGGCCGTCGTCGAGGAGCTGGAGGAGGATGTTCCACACGTCGGGGTGCGCCTTCTCCACCTCGTCGAAGAGGATGACCGAGTACGGCCGCCGCCGCACCGCCTCGGTGAGCTGGCCGCCTTCCTCGAACCCGACGTAGCCCGGGGGGGCGCCGATCAGCCGGGCCACCGCGTGCTTCTCCATGTACTCCGACATGTCGATGCGGACCATCGCCCGCTCGTCGTCGAACAGGAACTCGGCGAGCGCGCGGGCCAGCTCGGTCTTCCCGACGCCGGTCGGCCCCAGGAACAGGAACGAGCCGATCGGCCGGTTGGGATCGGAGAGCCCCGAGCGCGCCCGGCGCACCGCGTTGGACACCGCCCGCAGCGCCGGCTCCTGCCCGATCACCCGCCGGGCCAGCCGGTCTTCCATCGACACCAGCTTCTCGACCTCGCCCTCGAGGAGACGGCTCACCGGGATGCCCGTCCACTTGCCCACGACCTGGGCCACGTCCTCCTCGTCCACCTCTTCCTTGAGGAGCCGGCGGCCCTCCCGCTGCAGCTCGGCCAGCCGGGCGTTCTCGGTCTCGAGCTGCTGGCCGAGCTGGTGCAGCGTCCCGTACCGCAGCTCGGCCGCGCGGTTGAGGTCGCCGCGCCGCTCGGCGTCGGCCATGGCGGTACGGGCGGCGTCGATCTCCTCCTTGACCTTCCCGATCCGGCCGATGCCGGCTTTCTCCGCCTGCCAGCGGGTCTTGAGGGCGACCGAGCGCTCCTTCAGCTCGGCCAGCTCCCGGTCGAGCTTCTCCAGGCGCTCCCGGGAGGGCTCGTCCGTCTCCTTGGCCAGCGAGACCCGCTCGATCTCGAGCTGCATGATCCGCCGCTCGATCTCGTCGAGCTCGGCCGGCATCGAGTCGATCTCGATGCGGAGCCGGGAGGCGGCCTCGTCGATCAAGTCGATCGCCTTGTCGGGCAGGAACCGGTCGGCGATGTAGCGGTGGGAGAGGACGGCGGCCGCCACCAGCGCGGCGTCCTTGATCTTCACCCCGTGGTGGACCTCGTACTTCTCCTTGAGCCCCCGGAGGATCGCGATGGTGTCCTCGACCGACGGCTCCTTGACGAAGATCGGCTGGAAGCGCCGCTCGAGGGCGGCGTCCTTCTCGATGTGCTTCCGGTACTCGTCGAGCGTGGTGGCGCCGACGCATCGGAGCTCACCGCGGGCCAGGGCCGGCTTGAGCATGTTGGCGGCGTCCACCGCGCCCTCGGCGGCGCCGGCGCCGACCAGGGTGTGCAGCTCGTCGATGAAGCAGATGATCTGGCCCTCGGCCTCCGTGATCTCGCGCAGGAGCGCCTTGAGCCGGTCCTCGAACTCGCCGCGGTACTTGGTGCCGGCCACCATCGCCCCCAGGTCCAGGGCCACCAGCCGCTTGCCCTTGAGCCCCTCGGGGACGTCGCCGGCGATGATCCGCTGGGCGAGGCCTTCCACGATGGCGGTCTTGCCCACCCCCGGCTCTCCGATCAGCACGGGGTTGTTCTTCGTCCGGCGCGACAGGACCTGGACGACCCGGCGGATCTCCTCGTCCCGGCCGATGACGGGGTCGAGCTTCCCCTTCCGGGCCAGCTCGGTCAGGTCCCGGCTGTAGCGCTCGAGGGCCTGGTACTTCTCCTCGGGATTGGGATCGCTCACGCGCTGCGAGCCCCGGACGTCCACCAGGGCGCGGTAGATCGCGTCCGGGGTGACGCCCGCGCTTCGCAGGATCCGCCCGGCGGCGCCGTCCTTGTCCTGGGCGAGGGCGATGAGCAGGTGCTCGGTCGAGCAGTAGTCGTCCTTCAGCCGCTGGGCCTCGGCCCACGCGCCGTCGAGGACGGCCTTCAGCCGCGGGCCGACGTACTGCCCGCCGCCGCCCGTGACCTTGGGCAGCCGGGCGATCTCGGCGGCCGCCTCCCGGCGGACCGCCTCAGCCCGGGCGCCCAGCTTCCCCAGGAGGGGGCCGATGATGCCGTCCTGCTGCTGGAGCAGCGCGGCCAGCAGGTGCTCCGGCTCGACCTGCTGGTGACCCTCGCCCTCGGCGAGCGCCTGGGCCGCCTGGACCGCCTCCTGCGCCTTGAGCGTGAACTTATCGAAACGAAAGGCTGCCATGATCGATTCCCCGCCTCCCCTGGCCTCAACTTGCGGATCCCACACCCTGCCCAGGCGCGGGATCCACTCACAAATCTAGCGGCCGGAGTGGGGGTTGTCAAAGTGTCGGGATCCGAAACGGTCGGCGAGAGGAGACGGGGGAGAGGCGAGAATCGATCGGCTGGGTGTCAGGCCCCCAACGACCCGGACGCCAGCGCACGAGGCGTCCGGAGCCGGCAGGGCGAGAGGCTCAACCCCGCGGTGGCCGTGGTCGAAGCCGGCGCAGCTCTTCGAACAGCTCGCGCTCCCGCGGGGTCAGCTCGCTCGGCACCACGATCCTGGTCCGGACGAGCTGGTCCCCCTGGCCGCCTCCCCGAAGCCGCGGGACCCCGTACCCGGGAAGCCGGAAGGTCTTGCCGCTCGAGGTCTCGGGGGGAATCTTCATCGTGACCTTCCCGCGGAGGGTCGGCACTTCCACGTCGGCCCCGAGGGCCGCCTCCCATACCGCGAGCGGCAGCTCGACGTGGAGATCGTCGTCGCGCCGCTCGAAGACCGGGTGCGGCGTCACGCGGACCTGGAGGTAGAGATCGCCCCGCGGGCCGCCCCCGGACCCGGCGCCGCCCTCCCCGGCCGCGCGCACGCGCGAGCCGTCGCGGACGCCGGCCGGAATCGTCACGTCCACGCGGTGAGCGCGCAGCACCTCACCGGTCCCGCCGCAGGTCGGACACGCCGCCTGGCCCTGCCGGCCCGTGCCGCCGCACGTCCCGCACGCCTCCGGCAGCTCCAGCTCCACCGTCCGCCGGGTGCCCTGGGCTGCCTCCTCGAGCGTGATCTCCACCGTGGTCTGGACGTCATCGCCGCGCCGGACCGGGCGTCCTCCGCGGCGGGAGCGCCCGCCCCGGCCCTCCGCGCCGAACAGGTCCTCCACCGACCCGCCGGGCCGGCCGCCGGCCCCGCCGCGCCCGAGGTCGCCGAACAGGGTGCGGAAGAACTCGGAGAAGTCGCCGAGGTCGGCCCCGGGCTCGACGTGGACCCGGTAGCCCCCGAAGTCCGCGCCGCCCGGGCCGCCGCCCGGCCCGGCGTCGGCGTACCGCTGCCAGTCGGGGCCGAGGGTGTCGTAGCGACGGCGCTTGTCGGGATCCGAGAGGACCTCGTTGGCTTCGTTGATCTCCTTGAATCGCTCGGCGGCCGACTTGTTTCCCGGGTTCATGTCCGGGTGGTGCTTGCGGGCCAGCCGCCGGTAGGCCTGCTTGATGGCCTTGGCGTCGGCGTTCTTCTCGACGCCGAGGATCCGGTAGTAGTCCTTGTAGGCGACCGCCATCCAGCGATCATCCCTTCCCGAGAGTGAAGGCGACGAAGAGCGACGAGTCGCCGCGCTGGAGCAGCAGCATCACCCGCTCCCCGCCCTTCAGCCCGCGAGTGACTCGCTCGAAGTCGCTCACGCCCCGCACGCGCTGCCGGTTCACCTCGCGGATGACGTCTCCCGCCTGGATGCCGGCCGACTCCGCCGGGCTGCCGTCCTCGACGGCCGCCACCACGACGCCGTCGGAGCCGCGCACGCCGAGCTGGCGCGCCGCGTCGGGGGTGAGCGGCCGCACGTCGAGGCCGAGCATGCTCCTGGCCTTCCCGCCGGGAGCCGCGGCCGCGGCCTCGGCCTCGTCGGGGGCCTCGCCGATGCGGATCTCGACGGTCCGCTCCGCCTTGTCGCGCAGGATCCGGACCTTGGCGGTGCTCCCCGGGCCGGTGAGGCCGACCGCGCGCTGCAGGTCGCTGGGCGCCGTCACGCGCTTGCCATTGAAGTCGACGATGATGTCGCCGGACTTCAGCCCCCCCTTCTCGGCGGGACTGCCGTCCATCACGTCGGCGACCAGGACGCCCCCCTCGTCCCTCGCTCCGAAGCTCTGGGCCAGCTCGGCCGTGAGCGGCTGCACGCTCACGCCCAGCCAGCCCCGGGCGACCTTGCCGCGGGCGGTCAGCTCCGTGTAGATTTTCTTGGCCAGGTTGATCGGGATGGCGAACCCGATCCCCATCGACCCGCCGGTCCGGCTCGCGATGGCGGTGTTGATGCCGATCACCTCGCCGGCCATGTTCACGAGCGGTCCGCCCGAGTTGCCCGGGTTGATGGCCGCGTCGGTCTGCAGGAAGTCGTCGAAGGGGCCCTGGCCCAGGACGCGGCCCTTTGCGCTGATGATGCCGGCCGTCACCGTCTGGGTGAAGCCGAACGGGCTGCCGATGGCCAGCGCCCAGTCGCCCACCTGGACCTGGTCGGAGTCGCCGAGGAGGGCGGCTGGGAAGGCGCCGCCGTCCTGGAGCCGGATGACCGCCAGGTCGGACTTGGCGTCGGCGCCCAGCACCTTCGCCTTGTGCTTCTTGCCCTCGGCGGTGACGATCTCGATCTCGGTGGCGCCCTCGATGACGTGGGCGTTGGTGAGCGCGATCCCGGAGGGATCGACGATCACGCCGGACCCCAGGCTCTTCTGCGTGAACTCGCGGGGGCCGCCGAAGAAGCGACGGAAGAACTCCTCGCCGAAGAACTCCTCCATGGGCGACCGCGGGCCGGTCGAGGGACCGCGGACCACCGTGACCGTGTTGATGTTGATGACCGCCGGCCCGACGGCGGCCGCGACCTGGCGGAAGGTGTTGGAGCTCTCGGGCGCCGCCACCCGCACGAGCGGGGCCGCCACGCCGGTCGCCGGGCCCGGGGGCTGGGCGAAGCTCGCGACGCCGTAGACGCCGAGCCCGGCCCCCACCAGCGCCGTCACGAGCAGTAGGAGTCCCAGCGTGCGTCGTCTGAGCTGCACCATGCTCGATCCCCCCGGGACGTCCTACACGCCGACCGGCGCCGGCTCGCCGGCGAGCAGGCGCCGGAGCTCCTCGCCGCTGAGCGTCTCCCGCTGCTTGAGCACCGCCGCCGCCCGCAGCAGCGTCTCCCGCTTGCCGGTCAGCAGGGCCCGGACCCGGTCGTACGTCCGCTCGACGATCCGGCGCACCTCCTCGTCGATCGCCCGCGCCGTCTCCTCGCTGTAGTCGCGCTCGCTGCCCCCGGCCCACGGAAAGGCGTTCTTCCGGAGGAAGGAGGGGCCGCCGCCGTCGCCGAAGGTAAGCGGCCCCAGCCGCTCCGACATGCCGTACTTCATGACCATGAGCCGGGCCAGCTCGGTGGCCCGCTCCAGGTCGTTGTGGGCGCCGGTTGACAGCTCCCCGTAGACCATCTCCTCGGCGACGTGGCCCCCGAGGAGGACGGCGATCCGGTCCTCCAGCTCGGAGCGGCGGAGGATGTAGCGGTCCTCGGTCGGGAGCTGGTAGGTCATGCCGAGGGCGGCGATGCCACGCGGGATGATCGTGACCTTGTGGACCGGGTCGGCGTGCGGGACGGAGAAGGCGACCAGCGCGTGCCCCATCTCGTGGTGGGCGACGATGTCCCGCTCCGTCTCGGAGAGCACGCGGCTCTTCCGCTCCAGGCCCGCCACGACCCGGTCGATCGCCTCCTCGAGGTCGGCCATCTCGACCGCGTCCTTCCCTTTCCGGGCGGCCAGCAGGGCGGCCTCGTTGACGATGTTCGCCAGGTCGGCGCCGGCGAAGCCGGGCGTCCGGGCCGCGATGACGTGGAGGTCCACCCCGGGCGCCAGCTTGACGTTGCGCGCGTGGACGCGGAGGATCGCCTCCCGGCCCCGGACGTCGGGCTTGTCCACCACGACCTGGCGGTCGAAGCGGCCCGGCCGGAGCAGGGCCGGGTCCAGCACCTCGGGGCGGTTCGTCGCCGACATGATGATCACGCCGACCGAGGAGTCGAAGCCGTCCATCTCGACCAGGAGCTGGTTCAGCGTCTGCTCGCGCTCGTCGTGGCCGCCCACCATGCCGGCCACGCCGCCCCGCGTCTTCCCGATCGCGTCCAGCTCGTCGATGAAGACGATGCAGGGCGCCTTCTCCTTGGCCTGCGCGAAGAGGTCGCGGACGCGGGCGGCGCCGACCCCGACGAACATCTCCACGAACTCCGAGGCCGAGAGGAAGAAGAACGGCACGTTGGCCTCGCCGGCCACCGCGCGAGCCAGGAGCGTCTTCCCGGCCCCCGGTGGGCCGACCAGGAGGACCCCCTTGGGGATGCGGCCGCCCAGTCGCTGGTACTTCTTGGGATTCTTCAGGAAGTTGACGACCTCGGCCAGCTCGTCCCGCGCCTCGTCCACGCCGGCGACGTCCTGGAAGGTGACCTTCAGCTCCTTGCGGTCGTAGATCTTGACCTTCGAGCGCCCGAAGGTGAGGGCCTGGGTCGGCCCGCCCCCCATGCGCCGCATCACGAAGAGCCAGATCGCCACCATGACGCCGATCGGGAGCAGCCAGCCGAAGAAGAGGTCGCGCAGCAGCGTGGACTCGATGCGGCCCGAGAACTCGACCTTGTGCGCCTCCAGCTCCTTCAGGAGGGGCGACTCGTCGACGCCGGGGATGCGCACGGCCTGGAAGAGGAGCGACGGGCTCGATCCGGTCAGGCGCTCGAGCCAGTCGGCCGCGGACCGCTCCCCGGACGGCGCCTCCTCCTTCTTGAGCGCGCCCCGGATCTCCCGCTCGCCGAACGACACCCGGGCGACCTTGTCCTCCCGGACCCAATCGATGAGCCGGCTCATGGGGATTTCCTGCACCCGGGGCGCGAGGAGCCAGCTCTGGAGCAGAACGAGGACGACGACCCCGATGGCGACGTAGAACGCGGAGAACTGAGCTTGCTGGCGCGCACGGCGCTTCATGACGGCTTCAATCGGGCCGGGGGGGAGCTGCGCGCTCCTCCCCCGGGCCCCCCCTCCGAGTTTCTCCTCGCGAACGCCTCCTGAGCAATGGCTTCACGGCTTCTCGATGAAAATGCTAGCCGAAGGGGGAGATCGTGTCAAACTTCGCCCGATTTTTTCGGCTCTTAGACGACGCGCGCGGCGCTCCATTGACACGGCCCGGGGCCTCGCCGTATCGTACGGGTATGCGGGTGCTCATCGTCCTCGCCTTAGCCGCGACCCTGGTGGTCCCGGCGGTCCCCCTGGGCGCCGCGCCGCCGAGTGGTCCGCCCGAAGTGGTGCCGGCCCCGGCGTCCAGCACGGACGCGCCCGCTCCCGGATCCCTCGACCTGTCGATTCGCGCTCGATCCCTGGGCCTCGTGCCCGGGGTGACAGGGGACACCACGCTGGGCCTGGGCACGATGCGTGCCCCGACCGGCGCCGGCACGACCCGCTGGCCGTCGGCCGAGCTCGCGCCGGGCGTGTACCTGCAGGTGGCGCCCGCGTGCCTGCCCGGCGAGGACCCGTTCTCCGCGCGCCGCCCCCCGCCGGCTCGCCGCCGGTAGCTCATCCCGAAGGGGCCGCGCGCCCCGCGTCCGTCGCCCGCCTCAGTCGAGAGTCCGCCCGGTCGCCGTCGGCAACCGTGAGCCTTCGTCAGCGGGCCGAGCCCACTCGCGACGGTACGGATCCCGGCACAGGCGACGGCCAGGGCTCGAAGAGGCGGGCCTCCCCGAGCTCCGGCACCGCCGCCCGGACCCGGGGTGGCAGCGCCAGGTAGCTCAGGAGCCACCCGCCGACGCCCGTGAACAGCACCGTGCCCAGCCAGAGGTGCACGGTCCACCAGAGGCCGGTGGTCAGGGCCAGCGACGCGAAGTAGAGCAGGTGGAGGACGACCGGCACCGCGAAGGCGAACCAGCGCGATGCGACCGGTCGCTCGACGCTCGGCCGCAGCACCGCCCACAGTACGTCACCGAGGACGCCCGCGATGGCGAAGGCCGTCACCGGCGCCAGCGGGTAGGGGCCCCGGTCGTAGACGAAGCCCATCGCGACCGAGTTGAGGGTCACCATCACCGTGAGACTGCCGGCGGGCGCTCCGCCCCGGCGCAGGAGCAGCAGCACGGTAGCGACCAGGACGAGGCTGGCCAGCAGGATGCCGGTGATCCCGGCTTCCTGGATCGCGTTGGCGAACCGCTCCGGCCGCGCGGCACCGCGCCCCCAGAGGTTGGCGATCGGATGGCCCATCTGGAGGAAGAACGTGATCTGGGAGAGCACGAACGTCAACGACAGGAGCATCGGGAGCCGGCGCGTCCAGCTCTGGCGCTCGAGATCCGGCCGGCCCCAGGCCGAGCGGAGCGGGCCGCTCAGCACGAGGGCGGCGCCGAGCACCAGGGCGAGATGGGCGGGGCTCATGAGCGCCTCGACGCTGACCTCGAACCCGAACACCTGGTGCCAGACCAGGTCGGCGGGGCCGGCCACCAGCCACGCCGCCCCCCCCAGCAGGGAGAGCCCGTACCCCGCCGGCAAGGCCTCGCGCCAGCCGCGACCCCGGGCCCGGCCCCGGGCCCAGGCACCGGCCAGGAAGGCCGTGCACGCGAGCCAGCCCCCGTAGAGCACGGCGTGCCACGGCGTGAAGAAGGTGTCGTCCACGAGGCCGTGGGTGTGCGCCCAGCCGTCCAGGTAGAGGCCGCCGAGAAAGACGGCGGCCAGGATGGTCATGGTCCAGTCGAAGCGGATGCTGGCCTGGAGCCGATTCATTGGGAGACCTCCTTGCGCGTCCGCCGGACCCGGGCGCCGCCGGGCGCCAGCGCGTGCACGATCAGGTCGACGACCGCCTCACAGGCGGTGGTGTCGTCGAGCGGGCTCGGGTCCGGATCGCAGTGACGATGCATGGCGTACTCGGCGACGCATTCCAGGATCAGCCGCGCCGTCGCCTCGGGATGCGGCACGGCGCGCAGGCGGCGCTGGCGGATGCGCACGTGCAGGTAGCGCTCGATCCGGCGGAGCAGCCCGCGCCGCATCTCGACGTAGAAGACCTGGGCCAGCTCGGGCAGCTCCAGCGCCGAGCGCTCGAGCACGACGATGCACGGCCAAGTCCGCTCGATCAGCGCGTAGAGCTCGCGCACGATCCCGCCGAGCTCGGCGCCGGCGTCGGCCACGCGGGCGCGCCCCAGCGCCGCCTCCAGGTGGGGCAGCGCGGCGTCGGCGCGGAGGCGCTCCCGCAACCGCTGGACGATGGCCCCGGGGGCCGGGGTCGGGATGGGCAGCTTGGGCGCCTCGCCGGCCGGCGTGGCCAGGAGCGCCCGGTCGATCATCAGGTAGAAGAGCGACTCCTTGCCCGTGACGTAGTTGTAGAGCGTGCCGGCCGACACGCCCATCTCGCGGGCGACGTCGGCCATCTGCGTCCGCCGGTACCCCTTCTCCGCGAAGACCCGGAGCCCCGCCGCGATGATCTGCTCGAGCCGGTCCGGCTGACGTCGCCGCATGGCTAGCGATTATAACTGAATGAATCATTCAGTCAATAGCTTGCTCCCGAAGAACTTGGGCGGGTCTCCATGGGAGGCGGCCGCCCTGCCCCGACACGCCATCGCACCCCGTGCTCATCGTGCCGCGGAATGCCGTCGCCGCTCCTCGCTCTCACGGATCGAGCGGGGTGATGTCCTCGGCCGGACGGATCTCGAACGGGCCCACCTTCACGCCGGGGTGCTTCGACATCAGCTCGATGGCGTGCTGCAGGTCCGTGGCCTCGAGGATCAGGATCCCCCCCAGCTGCTCCTTGGTCTCGGCATAGGGCCCGTCGGTGACGGACACCTTGCCGTTCCGGTATCTCAGCGTGGCAGCGCTCCGGGCGCTCTGGAGCGCCTCCCCGCCGACGAAGTGACCGCCCTGGCGAAGCACGTCGTCGTAGGCGAAGCACGCGTCCATCAGGGCGTTGCGCTCGCTCTCGGACATGGCCTCCCACGTCTTCTCATCGAGGTATCCCAGACAGAAGTACTTCACTGCTGCCTCCTTCTCGCTGGCCTCCCGGCCAGATCACGATCCTTGGGTGCCATACATTCTGCCGAGTCCACCGAATAGTCGTTCGGCGCAGCCCCAATCGACAACCGGCCTCCCCAGCGCCCTTGGATCGACGAAGGCGGTGAGGTCGGCTACTGTGAGGTTGCTACCTCGGCGCTGCTCCTCGGCCCGGGGAAGGAGGGTGGACTGCCATGGCGTACTGGTTGCTGAAGTCCGAGCCCGACGATTGGTCCTGGATTGAGCAGGTCGCGAAGGGCCGCGACGGCGCGGAGTGGACTGGCATCCGCAACTTCTCGGCCCGGAACCACCTGCGCGCCATGAAGAAGGGTGAGCAGGCCTTTTTCTACCACACGGGCAAGGAGCGCGCGATCGTCGGCATCGTCGAGGTGATCGCGGAAGCGCATCCGGATTCGACCGACCCCGCCTGGCACGCCATCGACGTCGCCGCGGTCGAGCCGCTGCCGACGCCGGTCGGCCTCGATCGGATCAAGGCCGACAAGCGCCTCGCCAGCATGGCCCTGGCCAGGCTGCCCCGCCTGTCGGTTCAGCCAGTGACCGACGCCGAGTGGCGGCTCGTTCGCCGAATGGGGGGCCTCGGCTAGGGCCGGCTGGGGCTTCGCTCGTCTCCGTCACAGCACCGGGAAGGCGTAGTTCAGGAACTCCCTCACTCGCGGGAAGAGGGTCTTCCTCCGCAGGCGCTCCTCGAAGGCGCGCTCCAGCACGCCGGGCGGTTGCTCGGCCGCTTCCGGGACGGTCCGGTCCTGGAGGATCGCTTCCTGAGCCCAGCCGAGCTGTCCCGCGCCGGCTCCCACGAGCCACGCCCCTGTGCACAGACCCGCGAGCCACCACCGAGATACGCCGCGCCGGGCGGTCGCCGTAGCCATCACCTCGGCCGGCCGCCCCGCCTCGATCGGCCGCGGCTCCGCCGCACGCCCCCTGCGTTCGGCACGGGCACAGGGTGTCGCGTGCTTGCGTGTCGGTCGCTCAGAAGCGGATGCTCAGCCCCACGATGGGACCGTGCATCGTCGTGTCCCACTGGAACCGCCGCGATCCCGAGCTGCTCGTGTAGTCCTGGCCGAGCGCCTTGTACCCCGCGAGCACGGCCCACTCGAGCCCCGCGCCGCGCCACCGGTACCCGAGGAGACCCAGCGCCGACCAGGCGAAGTCGGAGCCGGCGCCGAAGCCGCCGATGTCGCCACGGACGACGATGAAGAACCGCTCGGTCAAGCCGAAGATCGCCTGGCCACCGACGATGGGATCGACCCAGCTCGCGCTCTGGTTGACGGACGGCGCGCCGCGGGTGTCGAGGTCGATCTGCAGGTCGGAGTAGCGGCCGCCGGCGTACGCGTCGAGGGCGATGCCGCGCCCCTCGGCGCCGGTCGTGTCGAGAAGGCGATATTGCAAGCCGAACTCCACCAGCCACATTCGATTCCGGATGTCGAGCCTGGTGCGGCCGGCGTCGTCCACCCCGAGCTTCATGTAGAAGACGTCCGCGAATCCGCCGAGGCGCCCTCGCGTGACCTCGAGGTGCCCCTGGAAGCCGATCAGGGAGTCCGAGGCCTCCTCGACGTCGAGGAAGCTGGCGTCGGGCACCGCGGTGACGCCCCGCACCGTGACGTCACCGGAGAGGCCGGCCGCCCAGAGGTACGGCGTGAAGGTGACCTGCCAGCCGGCAGGGTCGCCGTCGGCGGCCCACGCCGCCTCCCCCGCGGTCATGACGGCGAGACCCAGCATCAGTTGCAGCACGATCCGCGCCCTGCTCATCTCACGGTCTCCTGTTCACTGGCCACGGCGTGCGGCGACGGGAGCTCCAGCAGGTCACCCACACGCCGTGGTCAGGAGGCAGTCCGGCCAGCCTACCGCTTCCGGCGCAGCTCGACGCTGCTTTGCCCGACCATGCCGGTCACGGTTCCCTCACCCTTGAAGACCTCTTCAGCACCAGACCCGTAGAGAGTCCCGATCCCCCGCATCGTGGATCCTTGGTACGAGACCTTGCCGTCCACGATCTGCCACGTGCCCACTCCCGGCACTCCGCCCATGTTCGACGTGAACGTCCCGTCCTCCTTGACCACGACCGTAGCTGAGAGGCCCGGTCCCCCGTAGGCCCCTTGGCCCGGGGTGCCCTTCGCGGAGCCCTCCCACTCGCCGGCGAGACTCTTGAGGTCCCCGGCCTGGAGCATCCTCGCGGGAGGCAGGGGTACGGGCGTGGCGCACCCCGTCAGGAGCGCCAGCGTCACCAGCAGCACCAGAGACGACATTCGCGCGATGGCTCGACTCATGGTCTCCTCCTTGATCAGCAGGGATCGCCTTCCCCCTCGGGCCCGTGAGCGATGACGTCGCGAATCGGCGAGGGAACGCTTTCCGTTTGCTCGAGGGCCCGCACACTCACTCACCCGCACCAGCGCCACGAAGCCGGCGAAAAGCCAGCCCATGCTGTTCACCTCCGCCAGGATGGCCCCATCACGGCTCGGGCCGTCGGAGCGCTTCCCCGCCGGGCTCGAGCGCGGTCCGGGACCGGCGACGCAGAATCCGCAGATTGCCCCGGTCGTGGGCGAGGATCAGCGCCTTCGTGGAGAGTCCGCCCAGCAGGAACAGGATGACCATCGACAGCGCCAGATCGACCGCCGTCAGGAAGTGGAGATTGATCGGAACGAGAATGGCGCGAACGCCCCAGACGCCGAGGACGAGCGCGCCGGAGTTGACGATGAGATCCTCAAGCGGCCGGAGCAGCACCGAGTATGCCGCCGCGGCGGCGATCAGCAGCACGAGCAGGACGGCCAGCACGCGCAGGTAGCGCGGCCGCTCGAAGGAGACCGCGTACGCGGCCGCGTACTCCACGTGACCGCCGGAGGCCCGGAGGCGACGCGGGTCGATGGCGACGGGGGACGACATCCGCTTCTGAGGAAGCCGCCCCTGGATCGTGAGGAGCAGATGGCGGGGGGTCAGGTCCGTCCCCACCGCCGCCACCCGGCCGTCGGGGTAGACGCGCTGGAGGGCGATGCCGAGATCCAGGTGGTAGCGATCGAACGGGTAGCGGATGGGAATCCCCCTGACGGGAAGCCGGATCGACTCGGACACCCCTTCGCTGGCCTGGGGCAGCAGGATACTCGCCGACGGCGGCAGGCCTTCCGCGTCACCATCGTCCGCGGGTGACCGCCACGAAGAGGAGCCGGTCCCGCCAGGGGCAGGCGGCCTCGCAGACGTGGTGACCCGAGACGCGGAGGGTCGCGAGGAGCTGGACCTCGTCGAGCTCGGTCACGGCCACATGCAGCCGGCTGTGGTCGGCGGCGATCGCCGCCGGGGGGACCCTCAGGAGCGGGAGGACCCTCCCCGTCGCCGGGCCCACCACGTCGTCGACGACGCTGGCCAGCGAGAAAGGCAACGTCACGACGATCCCCAGCATCAGCATGGCGCTGCCGACAAACGCGACGCGGTATCGCCACTGCTGACCGGTGTCACGCTCCCCCATCGTCCAGTCCGCCGGCGTGGCTACGGTCGCCAGGCCGCCTCGAGGGACGCCGCGACGTCGCGGCCGAGCGCCGCCACCAGCCGGCTCTGGGCCGAGACCAGCGCAGCGTAGCTCCTGCCGGCCGGGCTCGCTGTGGCTCGACTTCCCCGCGGTGGCCGACGCCGCTCCGCTTCGTCTGGAGATGGTCCAGGCCGCGACGAGCCAGCAGTCGCCACCGAGGGTTCCCTCGAACCGGATGACGTCCACGCCTACCTCGTAGTCGATCGGGGCGCCGCCGCCCAGGGAAAGATCGCCACGCGCTCCGTCGGGATGAGCATCACGAGGTTCTCGGCCAGCACCCGCGTGAAGTTGTCGCCCAGGGGGGCCGCCCACTGGTCGAACTCGGCCAGGCGGAGCGCGTTCCCACCGACACGGGTCACGATTTGCGGTTGAAGACCTCGCGGGCCCGCTGGCCGGCGTTCCCTTCCAGCGCGCCCCTGGTCACCTGCGCGAACATGGCTCGCAGCTCCGGGCTCATGTCGGGGAACCAGGTCGGGTCGGCGTACGTATAGGCATTGAGGTGATACAGACCGGCGTACTTCATCTCGTCGTAGCCCTGGGCGTTGGGCAGCGCGTAGTCCGCCTCACCCAGGTGCCACTTGCCGGTGAGGAAGGTCTGGTAGCCGCCCTGTCTTCAGCACCGACGCCAGGGTCCACTCCGCCGCGGGCAGCCCGCCGCCCTGGCCCTGGAAGGCCACGGTCGTCATGCCACTGCCGGTTCGGGATCCGCCCGGTCTGCACCGCCGCCCGGCCGGGCGTGCAGCTCGGCTGGGCGTCGAACGAGAACAACGTCATGCCCTCGTCGCGAGGCGGTCGAGGCTGGGCGTGGGCATGCCGCGTCCCGGGCCGCCGCCGTAAGGGCCCGAGGTCGCCGTAGCCGAAGTCATCGGACAGGAGCAGGATGATGTTGGGCTTCTGCGGCTGGGCCTCGGCCGGTCCGCCCGCGCTGACCAGCAGGACCGATGCCACCAGCCCTCCGAGTCCGAGAGCACCTCTCCACCTCATCGTCTGATCTCCTTCTCCGTTCGGGGTGAATGCTGGCTCCGCGCTCACTTCGGGAAGAGGAACTGGATCTGGAGACGGAGCTGCCAATCCGGGGCGTTGTCCGGCCTGACGACGTTGGCGAACGCCTGCACCTGGGCGTTCACCGGCAGCTTGCCCACCCTGAAGAGCCGGCCCACGCCCCCGCCCAGCGGGACGGTCCAGCGATCGTCGGCGTCGGCCTCCCAGTCCGCCGTGATGATGGGCGCGGTGACCAGGTACCAGCCGCCGTGGAAGTTGTAGTTCACGAACGGCTGGATGAGCGTCAGGCTCACGTCCGGCCGGCTGTCCTGGCCGGCGAACGACCACTGGTGATTGGCGAGCGCGCCGAGCACCCAGGGACCATGGATCGTCAGCGCCACGGCGGCCGGCCCCGCGCTCCACTTGCCGCTCCCGAGCTCGGAGCTGGTCGCCGTGGGCAGGGTGAACGTCGGGCCCAGGCCCCAGATCAGCTTGCCGGGCCTCGCCGGGGAGAGAAACAGCGTGGGATTGATGTCCCCCAGCCCGAAGGCGCTCTCGCTTCCGGGAAACAGCGACGGCTGGTTGACGATGGGGACGATGGTCCGCGTGATGACGTTCCAGTCCTCGGTGAGCTTGACCGGAATGACGGGCTGGACGTTCAGGACGTAGATCGTGGCGTCGTTGGGGCCCGCCCCGAAGTTCAGGTTGTTCTGGAAGGGCACGGTGATCAGGTCGGCCACCGGGTTCTGTGTCTTCTTCGCCAGCTCGGTAACGTCGTCCCCCCCGGCCGGGGCGGCGGCCTGCGCCGCGAGCGGGCGCGGGCCGAGCGCCGTGGTGACCAGCAGGAGCGAGAGACCTGCCAGGACCCGAAGCGACCCGGCGACGCGTCTCACCGGAGGCGTCCCGGGGCACCGGACGGCGAGACGACCTCGTGGAACGTCCAGCCCAGCGCCGCGAATCCGTGCTGGGCCGGGGCCGAGATCCGCCCCGTCAGCCAGAGTCCCCGCCGCGCCGCCTGGAGATCCGGCCGCTCGGCGAAGCGCCCGACCCGCTCCGTCCACGCGAGGTAGTCCACCGGCGCCGGGACCACGACGGCGCCACCGGGGGTGACGCCGACCACGGTGCTCCGTGCCGCCACCCAGTTGAGCGGCATGCCGGTCACGTTGAGGTGGGCCAGCATGTGCACGGCCGCGGCCAGGAACCGGGCCTCTTCCTCCTTGCTGGCGGTCGCGGCCAGGGCGATCACGTCGTGACGCCCCTGGACGCCGCCCAGGCGCTCGAGGTCGGTGACCAGCGCGGTCAGCACCGACAGCGAGAACCACCGGTTGGCGAGGAGAGCCTGGGCCTGCGCCTCGCTCGCGCCCATGGCCAGCACCTTCTGCTTGTTCATGACGATCAGGTCGGCCGCCGGCGTGTCGTAGACGAGGTCGTGGGTGAACGATGTGCCCGAGATCGCGATCGAGCCCGGGACGAAGGCGCTCACGAGCAGGTTCACGCCCAGCCGACCCGAGAAGGAGACCCAGGCCATGTCGGTGAGCTTCCCGGCCAGCACCGCATTGGTGGTGTAGGGATCGACCCCCAGGCCCTTCGCGAGCTGCCGCCGGGCCTGCTCGAATCCCAGGGCCGTGATGGTGGCGCTTCCGATCCGCTGGGCGGTCTCCTGCGCCTTCGCCTGCTCGCTCTGGCTGGGGTCGGACGCCGCCTGGGCGATGCGCTCCGCGCCCAGCTCGACGCGGTCGAAGAACCGCGAGATGCCCGCCGGGATGGCCTCCACCGTCTCCACGGGGTTCTGGATGATGTTCGCGGCCGCCTCGAGCGGCTTGGCGGCCGCGTTGGCCGCGGCGCTGAGGAACACGTCGGTCTGGCTCATCGACTCCAGGTGCTGGATGGCCGGCAGCTCCGCGATGCGGATCCGGAGCAGCTCACGCCCGGGCGCCACGAAGGTCCCGAGGCTCGAGCGCAGGGTGAAGTGGCCGAGAAGCCCGTCGGTCGGCACCCGGTCGTCCACCCGGAAGAGGGGGCCGGCGAGCATGTCCGGGGGCAGGAGCTCGCTCGCCCGGAAGACCGGCGGCGCCTGGAAGGCCGGCTGGGCCGCGGCCCCCGGACGGTGGCGCCCAGACACGCCCCGGACAGGGCGATCGCGGCGAACAGGGTCCAGTCCAGCCACGGGCGCGTTCGGACTGCGCTCATGCGTGCCATCGACGGCCTCC
Source organism: uncultured Candidatus Rokubacteria bacterium (assembly GCA_963708025.1). GTDB lineage: Bacteria > Methylomirabilota > Methylomirabilia > Rokubacteriales > DASRDR01 > CAVPSB01. The sequence continues at coordinate 27,258 of CAVPSB010000022.1, forward strand.
TTTCGGTCCGGAGCTACTTCGGTCCAATCGGGTAGATGACCTTCCAGTCCTTCTTCATGTCCACGACCGTCCAGCCCCGCGCCATCGCCTCGTCCAGTGCCTTGTCCAGCCGGCCGACGTGCGATTGGCGGTCGTAGGCCCACTCGCGCTCGGCATCGGTGTGGCGCACGATCAGGGCGAAGCGGGCGCCGGATCCGGCGGTGGTCCACTGGAGCATCTCCAGGTCGCCGTCGGAGTTGCCGAAGGCGGCGATCGGGCGGCGGCCGATGTGCTGGTTGATGCCGACGGGCTTGCCGGCCTTGTCGTCGATGAAGTCGATCTGCGGCAGGCGCACGAGCACGGGCGTGCCGTCGCGCACCTGGAAGCGGGTCTTGATGCTCGACCCGACCACCTGCTCCGGCGGGATGCCGTAGCGCGCCTCGGAGAACACCCGGAGGAACTCGATGCCGCCGCCCGACACGATGAAGGTCTTGAAGCCGTTGGCCCGGAGATAGGCCAGGACCTCGAGCATCGGTTGATAGACGAGCTCGTCGTAAGGGCGCTGGAAGCGCGGGTGCCTGGCCGTCGCCAGCCACTGCTTCACGATCTGCGCGAACTCGTCGGGGGTCATGCCGGCGTGCGTGGCCATGATCAGCTCGACGAGCCCCTTCTCCCCGGAGGCCACCAGCGCCTTCAGGTCGCCGTCGAGCGCGGCCTTGAAGGGCTGCTTCGTCTTCCATTCGGGGTGCTGGGCGCCAGCGCCCTGCACCCGGTCCAGGGCGAAGAGCAGCTGGAAGTACGCGGGCTGCTCGCTCCAGAGGGTGCCGTCGTTGTCGAAGGCGGCGACGCGCTCGGCGGGCGGGACGTAGCTCGGCCCGCCCTCCTTGGTGACGTCCGCGACGAACTTGACGATGGCCTGCTTGGCCGGCCCGTCGTTCCAGGACGGGAGCGGATCGTTCTGGGCCGGGGCCAGCTCCGGACGGAGCAGGCACATCGCGAGCGCCAGGCTCGCCACCAGCAGACTCTTCGTGGTTCGTGGAATCATCATCTCCGCCGCTACCGGCGCCCGAATCCGCCGCCGAAGCGCCCGCCCATCTCGCCGAAGCTCGAGCGGAAGGCGCCCATGCGCTCGCCGCCGTTGAAGCGCCCCGCCCAATCGTCGTCGAGCGAGCGGATGGAGCCGGAGTCCTGGACGCGGCCCCATCCGCCTTCCCCGCCCCAGCTGTGCTGCTGCCAGTCCCCGTTCGCGTCGTGCTGGTACACGTGGCCGTCGTGGCTCGCGTAGACGTCGTTGCCGGAGTGGCCGACGTCCCAGGTGGACGTCTGCCCGGTCTTGGGGTTGTAGACCTGGGCCCGGCTCGCCGAGGCCGACTGCCCCGTGTAAGCGTTCCCGACCGTGACCCGGCTCCCCGACGCCGTCGCCCCCGTCCGCGTGTTGACCGCCGCGCCACGGCTCCCGTAGGCGTAGTTGCCGGTGTAGACGTTGCCGACGGCCGCTCGCTGGCCGGCGGCCAGCGTGCCCGTCCGCGAGTTGTACGAGGCCCCGACGTGGTTGGCCCACTCGTTCCCCGTCCAGGCGTTGTAGCCCCCCGATGCGCGCGTGACGGCGGTCGTCGATCCCCAGTGGTGATACACGTTCCCGGTGGTGGCCGCCCACCCGCCCGCCCCCCACGCCGCGGCGCCGTAGGGCCCCCAGGCGGCGCCGTACATCGGTCCCCACCACGGATAGGCTCCCCACGCCCAGCCGGCCGTCGAGGCGCCCCAGGCCCAGCCGAAGCCGAAGCCCACGGCCCAGCCCGTCCAGGGGGTGTAGGTGAGCGCCGCCGCCGCGCCGTACGTCACGGGCGGTCCGTACCAGACCGTGCCGATCCAGGGCGTGTAGTAGTAGCCCGTCCCGTAGACGACGACCCCGTCCGGGTCGACGTAGGTGCCGTAGTAGCCGGGCGTGTAGCCGACGTACACCACCTGGGCGGTCCAGTCGTAGACCCGCACGTAGGTGACGTAGTGCACCGGCGAGCTCGGCGGGATGGCATAGATCACCGCCGGCACCGACGTCGCCACGACCCACGGGCCGGCGAGCGACGTTCCCACGAACCAGACGCCGTTCTGGAGGGCATAGTACGAGTGCGGGTCGACGATGATGATCGGCGTCGACGAGTTGGCGACGTACTGCAGGGGCGTGCCCGGGATGGGCGTTGGCTTCGGCGCGCCGTCGATGACCGGCGGCGTCATCTTCGCCTCGCCGCGCTTGACCGTCGCCGTCTGGGGGATGCCGTTGGCGATGCGCGCTTCCCGGGCCTGGAGCGTCCCCGGCACCGAGGCCTTCACGTTCTCCTTGGGGCTGTCGTCCGGGATCCAGGCGAAATCCACCGGGAGCTCCCGCCCCGGCACGTAGGCCCAGGGCCCGCGCATCGCCGCCGAGCGGAACCACCGGCCCGAGACGAGGACGTAGATCATCTGGTCCTGCAGGTCCTTGAAGGCGTTGCCGGTGGTGTTCTTGACGTAGAGGAGCTGGGTCCCGGGGATCGGGACGTAGTCCGGCTCCCCCTCCGTCACGATCAGCTCGGTGGGCGTGGTCGCCACGTGGATCGCGGGCACGGGGCCCTTGGCGAGCGAGGGTCGCGTCTTCGGGTCCTTGGGGTCGCCGCCCTCCAGGAGGTCCACGCTCCGGCTCGCCGTGGCCGCCGCCATGGCCGTGGCCAGCTCCGGGGGCGTCGCGCGCGCGGCCGTCCAGGGGCCCTGGAGCGCCGGCGCCTCCATCCAGCCGTCGAAGACGTGCAGGTAGTGCGCGCCGGCCGGCGCCCGGAGGAGGAGCGGATGGGTATTGATGACCCGCTCGAGGCGCGTGCCCGACACCGGCCGGTAGGCGGGCGGTCCGTCGACCGAGACCAGCATGGCCGGCACCGCCGAGAAGACGATCACGGGTGGGCTGTTGCGCGGCGGCACCGCATCGCCCTTCCGCGCCTCCTCGTGGATAGCCAGGTCCGCCTCGAGGCGGTCGAGCCCGATCACCGTCTCGTGGAGCACCTTCGTCTCGATCATCTGCACGTAGGTGTCTTCCTTGCCGGGCGCCGAGGGGAAGTCGGCCCGCGTGACCAGGCCGTTCCGGAGCGTGACGAGCCGCGTGTCCCGGTCCACCTCGGTCCTCACCGAGACCCAGACGACGCCGAACGTCGGCGGCGTCTTGGCGTCCCCGGTCTTCACCGCCACCGCGGCGTGGGCGCGGAGGAGGGACCCTTCCCACGCGTCGATCTGGGGCTGGTACACGGTCACGTGGTCGCCGCCGCTCGAGACCTCGCGCGGCCAGTGGTCGTCGAGCACGGCCGGGGGCGCCTGGGGGGCCGCGCCGGCCGGGGGTGCGCCGGGGACGGATCCCCCCGCGCTCGAAGCCGAAGCGCTCGGACCGCTGGCTCCGGGGCCCGGGCCGGCCGTGCCGGCCCCGGAGGCACAGGAGGACACGAGCGTCGCCAGGAGAATGATCGCCACGGGACGGGCCAGTGTCTTCATGCTAGCCTCCAACACGCCGCCGCGCGCGGCAGCCGCAGCGTACTGGTGTCATCGGGCCTCATCGCGCAGGAGCGCGGGCAGCCCAGGGTGGACTGCCCGCGCTGAAGATCATCGAATGCCTTCCTTACTTACTTGCCGATTCCGGCCCGGGCCGCCTCGATCTTTGCCTTCACGGCATCGAGATTGAAGCTGGCGCCCTTCTGCATCGGCGGGAACTCGACGGCGGTCATGGCGAGCTTCAGCACCTCCTCCTGGACGAACACGAAGCGCCAGAACTCGTACTTGAACCAATCGAAGTACTGCTGCGCCCCTTCCCGAGTTCCACTGTTCGGCCACCCCGTGCGCTCGAAGGGGTCCAGGCGCAGGTTCGTGATGTACGGGATGTCAGGCCTGGTCTTGTCACCCACCCAGCCACCGGGTTGGTCGATGAACCGGAACTTGTAGTCACCGATGCGCACGGCGCCCAGCTCGCTCTCGCCGAAGTACCAGATCTCGTTCCGGTTCGACGGTCCCTTGCCGGTGATCATGGCCGTCTGGTCGTAGCCGTCCAGGTGCACCTTGTAGGTCCTGCCCCCGAGCTGCTTGCCTGCTTTCAGCTCTGCCGCGATGTTCGGGTTACCGGCAGCGGCGACCAGGGTCGGGAACCAGTCGAGCCCGGAGATGAGCCCGCTCTCGACCTTGCCCGCCGGCACCTTGCCCGGCCACCGGATCATCGCCGGGGCGCGGAAGCCGCCCTCCATGACCGTTCCCTTGCTCTGCGCGAACGGCGTCTGTCCGCCATCGGGCCAGGTGAACACCTCGGTGCCGTTGTCGGTGGTGAAGATGACGATGGTGTTGTCGTCCACCCCCATGTCCTTCAGCTTCTGCATCACGAGGCCGATGTCGTCGTCCATCTGGGCCATGCCGGCTTCGTGGATGGACCAGCCGTTCTTGGCATTGCGCATCCCCTGGTACTTCGGTGACAGGTGCGTGACGATGTGCATGCGGGTCGGGTTGAGCCACAGGAAGAACGGCTTCCCATCGGCCTTGGCCTTGTCGAGGAACTTCAGCGCGAAGTCGCGGATCTCGTCGTCCACCGTTTCCATGCGTTTCGGACACAGCTCACCCGCGTCCTCGATCTTCTGCATGCCGACCTTGCCCCAGCGCGGATCCACGGTGGCATCGTCCGCGGTGGTTGCCCACGAGTGGAGCATGTTGCGCGGACCAACCCTGTTCCGGAGATCCTGGGGATAGTTCGGATGGCAGGGGTCTTCCATCGCATCGAGGTGATAGAGATAGCCGAAGAACTCGTCGAATCCGTGCGCCGTCGGCAGGAACTCGTTCTTGTCGCCAAGATGGTTCTTGCCGAACTGGCCGGTGGCGTAACCCATCGACTTCAGCACCGTGGCGAGGGTCACCGCCTCCGCCGGGATACCGGTCGGCGCACCAGCCTGGCCAACGGTGGTCATGCCGGTGCGGATCGGCAGCTCGCCGGTGATGAAGTTGGCGCGGCCGGCCGTGCAGCTCGCCTCGGCGTAGTAGTCGGTGAAGATCATGCCTTCGGCGGCGATCCGGTCGAGGTTCGGCGTCCGCCCCGCCATCATGCCGCGGTGGTAGGCGCCGATGTTCCAGATGCCGATGTCGTCACCCATGATCACGACGATGTTCGGCTTCGGCTGGGCCGCGACCGGGCCCGCCGCCCAGGCGACCGCGGCCAGGATGGCGGCCAGGGTCCCTATGGTTCTCCGCATGACGTCCTCCGTTCTGCGTGTGGGTTCCAGCGTGACGCGGGCTGCTGAATCTGAGCATCGGTCAGACGGGCGGATCTCGGAGCCGTGGGGAGACGTATCGCTCGCCCCGGATGGCCCGCGGACCGCCGGCATCAGCTCGTCGGCGGCGGTGAGCTTCAACACGCAGGCGAGGGCACCGGCCGCGTACCCGCGCTCCGCCAGCCTGGCGTCGTCGTGCACGGTGACGAGCACGACCCGTGTGCCCGGCCACCGCGCCAGGAGCGCCACCGTCGCGCTGATCCCGTCGAGGCCGGGCATCACGATGTCCGTCACGATCACATCGGGCCGCACCTCGGCGGCCTCGGCCACGAGCGCCCTCCCATCGGCGACCGTGGCGACGACCTCCAGCTCCGGCTCGAGCAGCGTCCGCAGCTCCGCCGCCATCACCGGGTTGTCTTCGGCGAGGAGCACGCGCGGCCGCCCCATTGCCCGACTCTAGGCGCCGGGCGGCCCTCGGCGCTATTCGGAGAACTCCGGGGAGACCCCCGTAGAAGTCCGGGGGTGGGAGGGCTAGAGGCTACCCACGCTCCGGCGGCGGGGCGAGGCCGTGCTCGATCGCGTACCGGATGAGCTCGGCCGTGGTCTCGACCCCCAGCGCCTGCATCATCTGGTACTTGTGGCCCTCGACCGTGCGGGGCGACAGCCCCAGCGCCGCGGCGATCTCCTTCATGGTCCGCCCGGCCGCGATGAGCCGCAGCACGTCGCGCTGCCGTGACGTGAGCCGGTCGCCGAGGGCTTCCCGCCTCGCCAGGTTCGCGAGGACATCCGGCGCGAGGCGCGGCGTCAGGTAGGTCCGGCCCTGGCGCACCTCGTGGATGGCGGCGATCAACTCCTTCCCGGCGGCCTCCTTCAGCACGAACCCGGCCGCCCCCGCGCGCAGCGCCTCGGCCGCCAGCCGGGTGTCCGCGTGCACGGTCAGGAAGATCACCTTGGCCGTCATGCCTTCTGCGCGGATCCGGCGCAGCGCGTCCAGCCCGGTCAGGCCCGGCATGGTGACGTCGGTCACGATCACGTCGGGTTGGAGCCGCCGCGCCGCCTCGAGCAGTCCGGCGCCGTCCGCCACGGTCCCGACGAGGCTGAACTCGTCTCGCAGGAGCGCGGCGAGCCCCGCGGCGACGACGGGATGGTCGTCAGCGAGCAGGACGGTCGCCCGGGGCATCCGGTTCCTTGCGGAGCGGCACCACGATCCGAACCTCCGTACCGCGCTGCGGGCCGGTGTCGATCGCGATCCGCCCGTCGAACAGGCGGATCCGCTCTTCCAGGCTGACGAGACCCAGGCCGCGCCGGCGGCGCGGCTCCGTGAGGTCGAACCCGCATCCGTCGTCGGCGATGGCCAGCACCACGTCGCCCCCCTCGCGCGCCACGCTGACCCGGACGTGGCGGGCCTTCGCATGCTTGGCGACGTTCCCGAGCGCCTCCTGCGTGGCCCGGTACAGGCAGAGGGCGAGATCGACGGGCACCCCGTCCAGGTCCGGGTCCGCCCGGAAGGTCACGTCCATCCTCCCATGCGTATCCTCGAACTCACGGCAGTACCCCTCGAGAGCGGCCACCACCCCGACGTGCTGGAGCACGCCGGGGTGGAGCTCGTGCGAGAGCTGCCGGATGTCCTCCACGACGCTCGCGGTGCGCTCCTGCAAGCGGGCCAGCTCGCCCACCAGGTCGACCGGGCTCGCAGGAACCCGGCGCCCGAGGGTGGTCAGGGCGATCGAGAGCGCCGTGATCTTCTGGTTGACGCCGTCGTGCAGCTCTCGAGCGATCCGGCCGCGCTCCTCCTCCTGGGCGGTGATCAGCTGCCCGGCCAGGGTCTGGATCTGCGTGGTGCGCTCGTTCGCCGTGCGGTCGGCCCGCTGCCGGGCCAGCGCGTGGGCGAACACGTCGGCGAGCAGCCGGAGCCGTGTGACCAGCTCGTCGGGCCAGCGGCGTACCTCGCGGACAGCTCCGATCGACAGGCCGCCCATGACCGAGCTGCCCGCGAGAAGGGGGGCGATGGCGGTCGACCGCACGCCCAACCGCGCGAGGGCCTGGGAGTCGACCAGGGGCTCGTCGAGCGGATCTCCGGGCGACGGCAGGCGAACGACGTGACCCTGGCGGAGCCGAGAGAAGAGCCCGGGCGCCTCGCTCTCTCGGATGACCGTCGGGAGGGGCGGAACGCCGGCCCGGGTCCACGAATGCGTGAGCCGGACCTCGTCCGACCCTTCTGGCAGCGCCCAGACCCTGGCCAGGTCCACCCCCAGGTCCTCCACGATCCGCCGCAGCCCGGCCTCGATCTGCTGACCGACCTGCTCGCCAGGGCAGGCCGCCAGCCTGGCCGAGAGGTCCGAGAGGAGCGTCTCGAACCGCAGCCGCTCGGCGAGGCTCCGCTGGGCGCGGCGACGGCGGAGATGCTGCACCAGGAGGGCTCCGATGAGTCCGCTCTGGAGGAGAACCAGACTGATCGCGCCGACGACATACCCTCGATTGCGCTCCCACAGAGACGGCTCGTGGAACAGCACGACACTTCCCGGAGGCAGTCGCCGGCGATCGATCCGCCAGCGCTCGAGCACACGCGCGTCGAACACGTACGCATTGGTGCCCTCGCTCGTGGCGGCGGCCGGCCCCAGCCGCTCGCCCCGGAGGACCCGAAGCGCGAGCGCGGCCGCGCGCCTGGCCTGCTGCTCCCACCTCACGACGTAGCCCCCGACGATGCCCCGCCCGACATGGACGTCGAGGGGAGAGTAGACAGGAACCGATCCGGTCCGCGCGACGTGCTCCGCCACCTCGGCGTTGGTGAACGTGCGGCCGGCGCGGTCGCGCAGGAAGAGGCCGACGAGGATGACCGTGTGCTCGGGCAGAGCCGCAGCCTCCTTCAGCATCTCCTCGAATGTGCGATCGGTCAGCTCGATCGGCTCGAAGCGGTCCCGATAGCCCGCCGCCACCCGCTTGAACTCGACCGCCGTGGACGGCGTCGTACCCCCTCCCGAGACGAACGCGATGCGGCGCGTGTCCGGGTGGAGCAGCAGGATGAGCTCCACGTTGGCGCGCCAGTCGCGATCCAGCCATATCCCCGTGACGTCGGGCGGAAGCGGCACATCGGCGAGCGCGGCCTCACGTCCGGCCACGAAGACCAGGGGAACGCCCGGAAAGATGGTGGCGCGATGGAGAAGGGCGAATCGAAGGGCGGGAGGCCCGACCGGAATGACCAGGGCCAGGTTGCGGCTGGCGTATTTCGCCCGCAGGAGGTCGAGCGTCGCACGCTCCACCTCCTTGTCCGGGAACCACGAGAGGTCGAGCGCCTCGGTGTAGAAGCGGACCGGAGAGGCGGCATCGGCACCAAGAGCTGATCGCAACTCGCGGTCGACGATGGCGTTGGCCGGCAGGAGCATCGAGTCTGCGTAGAGTAGCAGGACATCCTTCCGGGCTGGCTCCTCGGCGACTGCCGTTGCGGGCAACAGCACGGCGAGCGTGAGCAAGACGCCGACGACGCCGCCGCCGGCACCGGCTGCGAACACTCTGGGCCGACGCGACAGTCCGTGACCGAGGGTCGATCGTGGAGGTCTCACGTGTCAGCCAGCCATGCCCCGGCGGCCCCCCGGGGCCGGGCCGCAGGTCACCTCGCGCCATCCCGTCCCGTGGGTCACGCACCCTCCGCCGGCTGCCATCACGAGGGGCAGGGCCCAGGGGCAGGTCCGCATCGCCCGCTGGGACAGCAGCTCGTCTTCGAGCAGCCTGCCGGTCGCGGCCGTCGGCCGGTTTCCCGCCATCGAGCTGTTCGCCAGCGCGTCAGGGCGTTCCATCTGGGCATGCGCCCATCCGTGTCCACCCGCCAAAGCAGCCTAGCAGTTTCCCCCGGATCGTGGTATTGGACCTTGGTCGTACGCCGTGACGCCAGGCGCCGGGCACTGGCCGGGCAGGCGCCGCCCGCCGTCAACAGGTGTGTGGGCAGTGGGGGGCTCGGCCGCCATTCCCGGGGCCGCGAGCGGCCGTCCCCGCGCGCGAGGCTCCGTCACCCCCCCGGGATCCGCCGTGCACCGCTACCGGCGCGCCGCGAGCCGGCGGTCTCCAGGGCCGCCACCATGCGCGGACACGATCCGGCGGCCGATTACCTTTCAGGTAATTGACCGGTTCGCGCGCCGTGTGGTCGATGCCCACGGGAGGCGGCCGTGAGAACGAGGCGCGCGATCGGGCCGACGAGATGATAGCCCCCACGGGGGGCCGAAGGAGGAGCCATGGAAGCCAGGCCGCCTCCAGGTGAGGGGTCGGAGGGGCCGCGGCGAGGGGCTTCAGGACGGCGCTGTCACCGTGTCACCGGATGGGTCTCCTAGCCCAGGCTCACCTCGTCGCTCAGCTCGTTCCGGTCGTCGGGCGCCCGCGGGAAGTGCCGGGCGAGCGTCTCCCCCACTTCCCGGACGGCGGCGACGAGGCCGTCGCGCGGACGCCCTTCCCGGAAGTGGACGACCAGCGCCGCCCGGAGCCGGTCCCAGTACTCGGCGCCGACCCGCTGATGCACCCCGGCGTCCCCGATCACCGCGAGCTTCCGGTCCTCGATCGCCACGTAGAGCAGCACGCCGCTCCGGAGGGCGGTGCGCGTCATGCCCAGCCGCTCGAACAGCTCGACGGCGCGAGCCAGCGGGTCGCCGGGACAGCGGGCGTCGAGGTGCACCCGGATCTCTCCCGACGTCCGGCCCTCGGCCGCCCCCACCGCGCAGGCCACCTCGTGGAGGTCGGCCGACGACAGAAACTTGCGAACCCAGCGCGGCGGCCGCCGTCGCATCACCATTCCCCGCTGGCCCCGCCGCCCCCGAAGGTCCCGCCGCCCCCGCCGAAGCTGTCCGACGAGGAGCCGGAGCCGCCCCACGAGGAACCGGAGCCGCCCCACGGTCCCGACGACCAGCCGGAGTGACCCCGCGACGTCGTCCACCCGCCCGGTCCCCCCGTCAAGCCGTGGGACCGCCGACGGGCCTCGTTCAGCGCGACGAGCAGCAGGGGCACCCCGACCAGCAGCATGACCCCGAGGCCGATCAGCAGGAGCGGATCGGGCCGGCCGGCCCGCTTCCCGGCCGGCGCCGCGTACGTCCCCGCGATCGCGGCCGTGATGGCGTCGACGCCCGCCGCGATGCCGTCGGCCACCTTGCCCTCGCGAAAGCGCGGCGCCACCACGTCCCGGATGATCGAGCCGGCCTGCGCGTCGGTCAGCCGGTCCTCCAGGCCGTAGCCCACCTCGAGCCGCATCCGGCGGTCGTCCAGGAAGACGAGGAAGATGACGCCGTTGTCGAGGCCCTTCTGGCCGACGCGCCAGGCCTGGGCCAGCCGGACGGAGTAGTCCTCGAGGCTCTCGCCGCGAAGGGACCGGAAGATCCCGACGACGACCTGGTTACTGGTGCCGCGCTCCCGCTCGATCAGGGTTCGCTCGAGCCGGTCACGGTCGGCGGGGGGCAGCGCCTCCGCGTAGTCGTTGACGCGGCGGGTGGGCGGCGGGGGAATCGCGAGCTGGGCCCCGGCCGCGCTCGCGAGGACCAGCAGGGTGACCGCGGCGAGCCACGGTCGGAGCGGCGTTAGAAGCTCACCTTGGGCGGGGCCTGGCTGCCGGGCGCCGCCTCGAAGTACGCCTTCTCCGTGAAGCCGCGGAAGGACGCCACCATGCTGCCGGGGAACATCCGGATCCGGGTGTTGTAGTCGCGGACCGCCTCGTTGAAGCGCATCCGCTCGACCGCGATCCGGTTCTCGGTGCCCTCGAGCTGGGTCTGGAGAGCAAGGAAGTTCTGGTTCGACTTCAGCTCGGGGTAGCGCTCGACGGTGACCAGCAGCCGGCTGAGGGCGCCGCCGAGCTGGTTCTGGGCCTCCTGGAACTTCTTCATCGCCTGCGGGTCGTTCAGCATCTGCGGCGTGAGCTGGATCCCCGAGGCGCTGGCGCGCGCGCGTGTGACCTCCTCCAGGACGGTCCGCTCCTGGGTCGCGAAGCCCTTGACGGTCTCGACGAGGTTCGGGATGAGGTCGGCCCGGCGCTGGTAGACGTTCTGGACCTGGGCCCACTTCTCGTTGACGCCCTGCTCGCTCCGCACCAGGTCGTTGCTGATGCCGACACCCCAGGCGACGACGCCCAGCACCACGAGCACGATCACGCCGAGAGCGACCAGGCCTTTCATGGCGAATCGAATTATACACTGACTCTTCGGGACCTCCCGCCCACCCGATCTTCGACGGCCTTCGGCCTGTGGCCCCCTCCCCCACCGTTGGACGGCCTTCGGCCTGTGGCCGGGGAGGGGGGGGTCGGAGGAACCGAACACACCCCGAAGCTCTCAGCGATGGCGGGCGAGGACGAGCGCGCCGGCGATCAGGACCAGCCCTCCCCCGCCCACGACCACCTGCTGTCCGGCGAGCTGGGCCAGGCCGCCGAGGAGGACGGGACCCAGGATCATGCCGGCGTCCAGCGAGATCCGGTACACGGCCAAGGGCGCGGGTGGCAGCGGGGTGCCGGCCCGATCGGACAGGACCATGGCCGGGATCATCCACACCGCGAAGCCGCCCCCCACCAGGACGAGCCCGAGGACGAATGCGGTCGGGTGGCTGCCGGCGGCCAGGACGAGCCCCCCGAGGGCGACCGCGAGCGCCCCGCCCAGGAACAGCGGCTCACGCCGCACCCGGTCGATCACGACCCCGACCACGGACAGGCCGATCAGCTCGGCGACGTAGCCGGCGCCAAGCGCCCAGCCGATGGCCTGGCTCTCGAGGCCGTACCGGTCGTGACCGAGGAGCGGCGCCAGCGTCGCGAAGAGCCCGGACCAGGTCAGGCTCATGGTGAGGCACGCGGCGTAGATGGGCGCGAGCGCGCGCAGCTCGCCGCCCGGCACCCATCGCCCGGACGCCGCCTGGCCCGGAGGACGCCGACCGGCGTGCGGCCCGAGGGACGGCCAGGTCAGTCCGCAGAGGAGCATCACCCCGGCCGCGCCCAGGAAGACCGGGCGCCATCCCGCGTGCTGGGCGATGGTCGCGGCCAGCACGCCGCCCACCCCAAGGCTCAGGATCGCCATGCCCTCGAACGCGGTGGCCAGCCGCCCGCGCCAGGGCCCCGGCGCGGCCTCCAGCAGCTCGGCGAACACGGCGAGAAACGCGATCGACGACCCGAGTCCCATGACGAGCCGGCCGGCCAGGAACAGCGGGAAACCCAGGGCCACGCCACAGACCAGCGAGCCCGCCACGAGCCCGACCAGGCCCAGGAACACGGCCAGCCGGGTCCCCCAGCGGGCGCGGATCCGGCTCGCCGGGTAGCTGCCGGACAGCCGGCCGATCGCGTAGATCGTGTTGACGAGGCCGGCCTCGACCGTCGAGAGCCCCCAGTCGGCGGCGACGAGCGGCAGGATCGGCGGCAGCATCCCGACGGTGAACGCCGTCAGGACGTCGAGGACGAACAGCGGGACCAGCGGGCCGAGCACCGCGCGGGCGGAGGGGGCCGCCTCCGGTCCTCCGCGCCGGAAGACGTCCGGGGGGATGACCCCCGGACCCTTGCCGCGCGGCGACGTCGGCGTCACCGGGCTCGGCCGGTCGTCTGCTCCTGCATGGCGCGCCAGAGCCGCTCCGGCGTGATCGGCAGGCGAGTCACCCGGACCCCGACGGCGTCGAAGACCGCGTTGGCGATCGCCGGCGCGGTCGGCACCATCGCCGGCTCACCGATCCCGCGGGCGCCCCACGGGCCCATGCCCTCCCCGGACTCGAGGACGATCGAGGTGACGTCGGGGACGTCCAGCGCGGTCGGGATCAGGTACGTCATCAGGTTCGGCGTCACGGTGACACCGGCCGCCACCTTGTCCTCCTCGAGGAGGGCGTAGCCGATCCCCATGGCCGCTCCCCCCTCGATCTGCCCCTCGACGGAGTTCCGGTTGATCGCCTTGCCCACGTCGTAGCAGGCGGCGAGCCGCCGGACCTCGACCTCGCCGGTCGCCTCGTCGACCTCGACCTCCGCGGCCTGGGAGCCGAAGGTGAAGTCGGGGAAGACCTTGCCCTGGCCGGTCTCGAAGTCCATGACCTGGCCGGCCGGCGCCTGGTAGATGGCGAAGGCCGAGCGCGACCGGTGGGCCCGCGCGCAGGCGGCCGCCAGCTCCAGGAAGGAGACGGTCTTCGCTGGCGTGCCGTCGCCGCGTGCCCGGGCCAGCCCGTCGGCCAGCTCGATGGCCTCGGCCGGCACGTTGAGCAGCTCCGCCGACTGGGCCACGAGGGTCGCCCGCAGCTCGCCGGCCGCCTTGTAGACGGCCGAGCCCGACATGTAGAGCTGACGGGTCGCGGTGGTGGTGCCGGCCAGCGGCGTCAGGGCGGAGTCGCCGATGTGGATGGCGATCGCGTCGGTGGAGACGCCGAGCACCTCGGCCGCGATCTGGACCAGCGAGGCCGCCTGACCGCCGCCGATGTCCGGCACGCCCGTCCGGATGAGGACCGTGCCGTCCATCTGCAGCTCGACCCACGCGCTCGACCAGTCGTGGAGCCACACGATGCGGCCATAGGACGTCATGGCCGAGGCGAGGCCCCGCCCGACCCGCTTCCCCGGTCCCGACGGCGCGCCCCGCGGACCGAGCGCCTCCCAGGCGCGCCGCGCGGTCTCGGGCAGAAGCACCGCCGTCTCCAGCTCCTGACCCGAGGCGATGCGCTCTCCCTTGCGCAGGTAGTTCGTCTCGCGGAACGCGACCGGATCCAGCCCGAGCGTGTGGGCCAGGGCGTCCATCTGGCTCTCGTAGGCGAAGGCCGGCTGGGCGGAGCCGAAGCCCCGGAAGGCCGAGGTCGGCGGGTTGTTGGTCAGCACCGAGACGCCGTCCACGGTGACGTGAGGGATCCGGTACGGCCCGGCGGCGTGGACCATGGCGTAGAGCAGCGTCAGCGGCGAGAGGTAGGCGTAGCCGCCAGCATCCGAGATCAGCTCGACGGCGAGGGCGGTGAGGGTCCCGTCCTTCTTCGCCCCGTGCCGGTACTTCATGATGAACGGGTGCCGCTTGGTCGGCGAGAGGATCGACTCCTCCCGCGAGTAGCAGAGGCGGACGGGGCGGCGCGTCTTCGACACGAGGAGGCCCAGGAACACCTCGACGGTCACGTCCTCCTTGCCGCCGAAGCCGCCCCCGATGTAGGGCGCGATGATCCGGACCCGCGAGTGGGGGAGGCCGAGGACGTTGGCGACGTCCCGGAAGTGCTCGATCACCTGGGTGGCCACCCGGAGCGTGACCACGCCGTTCTCGTCGAGCCAGCCCACCCCGGCCTCCGGCTCGATGAAGGCGTGGTCGATGAAGCCGGTCCGGTAGGTGTGCTCGACGACGACGTCCGCGTCGCGGAAGCCGGCGCCGACGTCGCCCTTCCGGATCTTCCAGCGGGAGATGACGTTACCGGTCGGCTCGATCTGCGGGGCCCCGGGGCGCATCGCCGCCTCGGGGTCGAACACCCCGGGGAGGTCCTCGTACTCGACCGCGACCCGGCGCGCCGCGTCCTCGGCCGCCTCCTCGGTCTCGGCGGCGACCAGCGCCACCGCCTCGCCGAGGTAGCGTACGACCTCCTCGGCCAGCACCTGGGTCCGCGCCCGCAGGGGGCCGACGGCCGTCGTCTGGCCCGGCACGTCGCTGAACAGCACGTTGTGCGGGACGTCGCGGGCGGTGAGCACGCACTTCACGCCGGGCACCGCCTTGGCCGGGCCGGTGTCGATCTTCAGGATGCGAGCCGAGGGGCGGGTCGCCCGCACGACGCGGGCGTGCAGCATGCCGGCGAGCGCCAAGTCGTCGGCGTAGCGGAGAAGGCCGTGGACCTTGTCGCGGGCGTCGAAGCGGGGGGCCCGCTCCCCGACGGTGCGGAACCCCGGGGTCGCGCTCATCGGTCGCCCACAATCATCCGGCGCGCGGCCGCCTCGGCGGCGTCGACGATCTTGTGGTAGCCGGTGCAGCGGCAGAGGTTGCCGCCGATCGCCTCGCGGATCTCCAGGCGGCTCGGGCGCGGACGCTCCTGGAGAAAGGCGTAGAGCGAGACGAGCATCCCGGGGATGCAGATCCCGCACTGGGCGGCGCCCAGCTCGACGAAGGCCGCCTGGAGCGGATGGGGCGCCTCCGGGCCGCCCAGCCCGCGCACGGTCAGCACCGCCTTCCCCTCGGCCTGGACGGCCAAGGCCAGGCAGGAGTTGATCGCCTTGCCGTCCAGCACGACGGCGCAGGCGCCGCAGTCCCCGCGCTCGCAGCCCGACTTCACCTCGGTGGCGGCCAGGCGCTGGCGGAGGACCCAGAGCAGGGTCTCGTGGGGCTCGACCGGCACCCGGGTCCGCTCGCCATTGAGCGTCAGCTCGATCGTGAGGATTTTTGGGAACCTCCCTCCTACCCGATCCTTCGACGGCCTTCGGCCTTTGGCCCCCCTCCCCACCCGTTGGACGGCCTTCGGCCTGTGGCGGGGGGGAGGGGGGAGCCGGAGGAACCCGAGTGCCGGCGCTCTCTCGAAGGCCGGTTTGTGTGAGCGCTCGGGCCACGAGGGCCCGGACCATCGCGCGCCGGTAGTCGTCGCCGCCCCGCACGTCGCTGATGGGCTGGGACGCGGCGGCCGCGGCCTCCGCCGCGCGCCCGACGCGCTCGGGCGTCAACGCCTCGCCCGCGAGCTGGGCCTCCGCCTCGCGGGCGCGAAACGGGCGGGGCGCCACCGCGCCGAGCGCCACGGCGGCGCTCACGCAGCGCCCGGCCCCGTCCAGCTCGACTCGCGTCGCGACGCTCACGACCGCGATGGCGCCCCCGCGCTTGAGGCCGAGCTTGTAGAAGAGCTGCCGGCCCGCCGGGCGAGGCACCTCGACGGCCCGGATCAGCTCACCGGGCCCCAGGGCCGTCCGCCGGGGTCCGAGCAGGAACGCGTCGAGGGTGATCACCCGCTCGCCCGCCGCCCCGGTCAGCACGAGGCGGGCGTCGAGGGCCAGGAGCGGCACCACCAGGTCGGCGCCCGGGCTCGCGTTGGCCAGGTTGCCGCCGAGCGTCGCCTTGTTGCGGGTCAGGAAGTCGGCGAAGTCGTGGGCTGCCCGGTGGAGCGCCGGGACCCACTCGGCGACGAGAGGGGAGGCCAGCAACTCGCCCACGGTCACCCCGCCACCGATGCGGAGGACGCCGTCGGTGGCCTCGATGCCGCGAAGATCGGCCAGCTCGGCGACGTCCACGAGCAGCGCGGGCGCCTGCCGCCGTTCCCGGAGGTCCACCAGGAGGTCCGTCCCCCCCGCCAGGGCCCGCGCGTCGGGGTGCTCCGCCAGGAGCGCCACGGCCTCGCGGAGCGCGGTGGCACGCCGGTACTCGAAGCGCGGCAGCAGCATGCGCGCCCGACGCCCCGGCGCTACTCGGGGATGACGATCAGGGGTGTCTCGATGTCGCCGTTGGAGAGGATCTGGATCTCTTGCCGCGATTCCGTCCTTCCCTGGGCGTTCTCCTGCTCGACGGTCACGTGCGTCTCCCGGCTGAAGGCCGGCACGCTGCCGAAGCCCCGCGAGGGCCGGGGGCTCGAGGCCCCGGCGCTACCCGGGAGCTGGTCCACCGTGATCCGGGTCGTGGGGGCCCCGCCGCTCACGTTGGGAGCCAGGCTGGCCGGCGCCCGGCCGCTGACGTTCGGAGGCGGGCTGGTCGTGGACCGGTTGATGATCCGGACTTCCTGGGTCACGGCCGGCACGCTGGCGCCGGCCGAGGGCGCGCCGGCCGAGGGCGCGGCGGCCCGGCCGCTGCCGGCGACGCTCGCGCCCGGCTGCACGACGATCCGCGTGTCCGTGACGGCACCGCCCGCCGCCGGGGCGCGGGGGTTGACGATGATCGGCACCACGACCCGGCCCTGCGCCAGTGCCTCGCCGGCCCCGGCGACGCCGAGGCCGACGCCGATCGCGAGTGAGACGAACACGGTCATTGCCCTCGTCATGGCGTATCTCCTCCCCCACCCTGGATGGCGGGAATGAATGTCACCTCGTCTCCGTCGCGCAGCACGGTGCCGTCGGGGGCGGAGGCGCCGTTGACGGCCGCGTGAACCTCGAGGCCGGACACCCCGAGCCGCTGCATCGCCTGGAACACGGTGGCGCCGCCGGGCAGCTCGAGCCGGATCTCGTCGCCGCCGTTGGGTCCGCAGGCGAGGCCGAAGACGTACTTCACGGTAACGAGCATCGGCCCGGGCGCGCTATCGGCGGCGTCCCGCCCGTCGGGCCGGACGCCGGGCCGACTTGGTCGCCGGCCGGCGCACGGCGGGCCGGGCCGGTGCGGGCCGCCCGGGCTTCACCGCGATCGCCTCGACCTCGAGGAGCATCCCCGGGCGCGCCAGCGCCTGGACGACCACGCCCGTGTTCGGCGGGTAGACGCCGTCCGGGAACAGCCGGGCGTACTCGCTCTTCCGCCACTCGCCGAACGGCCCGAAGTCCTCGTGGCGGGTCAGGAACGTCGTGAATTTCACCACGTCGCGCCAGCCGCAGCCGGCTTCCCGGAGGATCGCCTCGAGGTTCCGGTAGACCTGGGCGGCCTGGGCGGCGATGTCGCCCTCGCCCACCAGGCGGCCGGTCGCGTCCATCGCGACCTGCCCGGCCACGAAGACCAGCCGGCCGGCGTCCACGTCGAACCCGGCCGAGTACATCCCGATCGGCTTCCCGTCACCCTTCGGTGTGATCACCCGTCGCGCCATGCTGAGCCTCCCCCGAGCTGGATGAACCACGACCTCAAGTATCGGGTGCGGCGCGCCCGGGAGCAAGGGGGCCGGACGGGCGGCATCGCCCCCAGGCGAGGCCGGCATCCCGCAACGCGGCCTGGACGCGTAGCCGCCGGGTCACCGCCTCCGGCGACATGTCCACCTTGGCGGCCAGCCGGCGGGCGGCCGCCAGATCGCTCCGCTCGCTCATCTCGCGCAGACGGCGGGTGACGGCCTCCGGCGACATCCGATCCGGTCTCATCCATCGAGCTCCTGCAGCCGCCGGATGTCCGCCAGGTCCTGCTCGCGACCCGCCCAGGCCTTCATCTGGATGAGCCCCTCGCGGGACACCACCGAGAACTCGCCGCGCTCGGTGCGAACGCGCTGCCGGGAGTCCCACACCGGCTCGAGGTTCGGGTTGACCAGGAGCAGATCGAGCGTCACCATGTCGGCCCCGTCGGTCTTCACCACCCGACGGATCTCCAGGCCGTCGCTGAACGTCATCGGGAGCGCCTCGACGCCGAATCGCTGCGCGCGCGCCACCCCGAGCACCGCGTCGAGGTCCGGCCGGCGCACCAGCAGATCGATGTCGGTGGTGGCGCGGGTGACGCCGTGGATGGCGAGCGCGATGGCGCCCGCCACCGCGTAGGGGATCTGCCGACGCTCCAGCTCGCTCAGGAGCCCGGCGGTCTCCTCGAACAGGTCGAGTCCCACGGCGGCGTCCGTGAAAATCAGACGTCCCAGCCGCCGTCCACCGTGAGGCACTGCCCGGTCATGTTGCGGGAGTCGTCCGTGCAGAGGAAGCAGACGGCGCCGGCCACGTCCTCGGCCGTCGTGACGCGGCGGAGCGCCATCTCCT
This sequence comes from uncultured Candidatus Rokubacteria bacterium, assembly GCA_963708025.1. Taxonomy (GTDB): domain Bacteria; phylum Methylomirabilota; class Methylomirabilia; order Rokubacteriales; family DASRDR01; genus CAVPSB01. The sequence goes on from CAVPSB010000022.1 coordinate 45,987, forward strand.
GGACGTACTCGGCGTGGACCTGCTCCGGGGTCCAGCCGCGCTTCCGGGCCTTCTCGCGGCAGAGCCGGTCCATCCGCTCGCCGGCCACGATCCCGGGGGCGACGCAGTTCACGTTGATCCCGTGGGGCCCGACCTCCAGGGCGACCGTGCGGGTGAAGCCCCGGATCGCCCACTTCGACGACGAGTAGGCCGCCCGGAGCTTGTAGCCGCGGAGGCCCGAGGTCCCGGCGATGTTGACGATCTTGCCGCGCCGCTGGCGCAGCATCACCGGCACCACGTGCTTGGTCGGCAGGAACGTCCCGCGGAGGTTCACGGCCAGGACCTCGTCCCAGTCCTCGACCTCGATCTCGTGGACCGGCGTCTCGACCGGCCCGGTGGTCCCCGCGCAGTTCACCAGCACGTCGATCCGCCCGCCGAGGCCGTCGAGCGCGGCCTCGACCATGGCCCGCACCGAGGCCTCGTCCCGGACGTCGGCCGGCACCACGAGGGCCCGGCGGCCGCCGGCCCGCACCTCGGCCGCCACCGCCTCCAGCGGCGCCATTTCCCGGGCGGCCAGGACGCAGTCCGCGCCCTCGCCGGCCAGGCGCAGCACGACCGCCCGCCCCATGCCCTTGGCGGCGCCGGTCACGACCGCGACCTGGTCCCGGAGCTTCATGCCCCCTCTCCCACGTAGCCTTCCAGGCGGTCGCGCGCGGCCAGCTCGGCCGGCCGCTTCGCCGGATCGCCGTAGCCGCCGCCGCCCGAGGTCTCGATCAGCACCACGTCGCCGGGCTGGAGGGCCACCGTCTCCTTCCCCTTGACGTCGCGCCGGCTCCCGTCGCGCTCGAGCGTGATCCGGTAGGGCCGGCCGTCGGCCCCGCCGAAGGCGCCCCAGGGCGGGACGACACGGCGCTCCAGCATGGTGGTGAGCGTCGTCTCGGCCAGGACCCGGTAGGCGCGCGTGAGGCCGCAGCCGCCCCGATACGTCCCGCCGCCACCGCTCCCCGGCCGCAGCGCGTGGTGCAGGATCTCTATCGGGTACTCGGTCTCGATCACCTCGGTCGGATGGTTCATGACGTTCGACATGTGGACCCGCATGGCGTGGCCGCCGTCCCGGTGGGCGCCGGCGCCCTCGCCGCCGCCGTGGACCTCGTAGAGGATGTGCCAGCGGCCCCCGTGCCGGGTGCCGAAGAGGAGAAGACCGGAGGTCGTCGGGCCGCCGGCCGTGATCCGCTCGGGGATCGCCTGGCCGAGCGCCTTGTAGCAGGCGTCCACCACGCGCTGGGAGGTCTCGTGGTTGCCGCCCACCACGGGCGCCCCGGGCGCCGGGCTCAGGATGGTGTCCGGCGGGACGGCGATGGCGATCGGACGGTAGCAGCCGTCGTTCCCCGGCACGTCGGGCGCCACCAGCGACTTCAGGCTGTAGTAGACGGCCGAGGCGGCGACGAACGGCGTCGTGTTGACCGGGCCCTTCACGGTCGCGCCGGTGCCGGCGAAGTCGAACCGCGCGCGTGTCGCCGCGCACCGTCACCGTCACCCGGATGGGCACCGGCCGGTCCTCGTGGCCGTCGTCGTCCACCCAGTCCTCGCCCGAGTACACGCCGGACGGGATCGTGCGGATCGCCGCTCGCATCTGGGCCTCGCCGGCCGCGCGCACGCGGTCGAAGCAGCCGAGCACCGCCGGCGGGCCGTACCGCTCGAACAGCTCCTCGAGTCGCCGGGCTGCCACGTCGACGGCCGCGAACTGGGCGTAGCAGTCGCCCTCGCGCTCCTCCCGCCCGCGCACGTTCGACATGATGAGGTCGAAGGCGGGGGTCGGGCCGCGGCGGTCGAAGACCTTGATCGGCGCGATGCGGAGCCCCTCCTGAACCGCCTCGGTCGCCCAGGGGACGTAGGAGCCGGGGACGGCGCCGCCGATGTCGGCCCAGTGGGCCAGGCTGATGGCGAATGCCGCCAGGCGGCCGCCGGCGAAGACCGGGCGGATCGCCTTCACGTCGGGCAGGTGGTTGCCGCCGACCTCGGGCAGGTTCGGTAGTAGACGTCGCCGGCGCGCAGGTCCCGGCGGCGGATCCGCTGGAGGAACGCCTTGACGGTGAAGGCCATGACGCCGAGGTGGATCGGGATGTCCCGGCCCTGGGCGATGAGGCGGCCGCGGGAATCGGTCAGCGCGCTGGAGAGGTCGCCGGCCTCCTTGAGGAGCGGCGAGCGCGCCGAGCGCATGACGATCACGCTCATCTCCTCGGCGATCGCCAGGACGGCGTGCCGGACGACCTCGAGCGGTGATCGGGCTGATGCTCATGCCCTCACGTCCGCATCTCGATGAGCAGGTTGCCGTAGCGGTCGAGGGTGCCGGTCTGCCCCGGATAGACGAGGGTCGTGGCCCAGGGATCCTCGACGAGGGCCGGCCCCTTGAGCGGATGCTCGGGCGCCAGGTCGGCCCGCCGGTACACGGGCAGCGCCACCTCGCCGATCTCGGCGAAGTAGGCGCGCTGCTCGCCCACGGCGGCGACGGGGCCGGTCGACCGGCCACTCGGGAAAGCGCGCCGCCGCGACGGGCACCGCGGCCCGGACGCGCAGGTTCACGCACTCCATCGCCTCGCCGGTGGCGTAGCCGTAGAGACGCTGGTGCAGGGCCTGGAAGTCCCGGCGCAGCCCGTCCAGGTCGCCCCGCCACGCGACCTCCAGCTCGTAGTTCTGCCCGAGGTAGCGGACGTCCACGCTCCGGTCGAGCTGGATCGCCGGGCCGGCGTGCCCCTCGGCGAGCAGCGGCGCCGTCACCGCGGCGGCCAGCGGGGCGAGGCGGGCCTCCAGGTCGGCCGCCTGGAGCCGCTCGAGCGGGCAGCGGAAGGTCTGCACGTGGTCGTAGGCCACGTCGGTCACCGCGCAGCCGAGCGCCGAGAAGAGCCCGGCGTGGGCCGGGACGACGACCCGGGGTATGCCCAGCTCCTGGGCCAGCCGCCCGCCGTGGAGCGGCCCGGCGCCGCCGTAGGCGATCAGCGTGAACTCCCGGAGGTCGAAGCCGCGCTGCACCGAGATCAGCCGGATGGCGCGCCGCATCGCCGCGTTGGCCACCTCCAGCACGCCGGACGCCGCCTCCGCGAGGCCGAGCCCGAGCGCCCGCGCCACCGGGTCCAGCGCGGCCGCGGCCGGCTCGCGCGCGATGCGGATCGTCTCGCCGAGGAGGGCGTCCGCCCGCAAGGTGCCCGGCGACGACGTGGGCGTCGGTCACGGTCGCCGCGGTCCCGCCGGCGCCGTAGCAGGCCGGGCCGGGTCGGGCGCCGGCGCTGGCCGGGCCGACGCGAAGGAAGCCGGCGGCGTCCACCTGGGCCAGGGAGCCGCCGCCGGCCCCGATCGATTCCACCGCCACCGAGGGCAGCCGCATGGGCTGGCCGCCCAGCCGGCGCTGGGGCAGGGTCTGGGCCCGACCGTCGGCGATCAGGCACACGTCGGTCGTGGTGCCGCCCATGTCGAAGGCGATCGCGTTGCGGAGGCCGAGGGCGCGCGCCAGGAACCGGGACGCGGCGACGCCGCCGGCGGGACCGGAGACGGCCATGGCCAGCGGGCGGCGCCGGGCGGCCGCCGTGGACATCATGCCGCCGTTCGACTGCAGGAGGTGCAGCGGGCCGGCGAGGCCGATGCCGGCCAGCGAGGTCTCGAGGTCGGCCAGGTAGCGGTCGGCGACCGGCATGACGGCCGCGTTGAGCGCCGTGGTCGAGCTCCGCTCGTACTCGCGGAACTCGGCGTTGATCTCGTGGGAGACCGAGACGTAGGGGAGGGCGCCTTCGAGCGCCGCCTTCAGGCGCGCCTCGTGGGCGGGATGGGCGTAGGCGTGGAGGAGGCAGACCGCCACCGCCTCGACGCCCGCCGCCCGGAGGGCGGCGACGAGCGCGGGCAGCTCGGCCTCGGCCACCGGCACCACGACGCGGCCGTCGCCGGCCACGCGCTCGGTGACCTCGAAGCTGAGGTGCCGGGGCACCAGCGGCGCCGGTCGCGGCGGGACGTCCAGCCGATAGAGGTCGTCGCGGCTCTGGCGGGCGATCTCCAGGACGTCGCGGAACCCGCGGGTCGTCACCAGGGCCGTCCGCGCCGTCTTGCCCTCGACGATGGCGTTGGTGACGATGGTCGTCCCGTGGGCGATCGCGCCCGGCGCCGGGCCCAGGGCCTGCAGCCCGTAGAGGACGGCGCGGGCCGGCGCGTCGGGCGTGGTGAGGACCTTGCGCGACCGGATCACGCCCGAGTCGGGCTCGATGGCGACGAGGTCGGTGAAGGTGCCCCCGACGTCGACCCCCACGCGGGCCGTCATGTGAGATCTCGACGAACGCCGCTCATCGGGGCCGGGCCCGGATCCCAGCCCCGGCCAAAGGCCGAAGGCCATCCGATCGACGCAGGGAGGAGGCGGGCCGAGGCGTATGCCGCATACGTCCATCTGGTCGCGACGCCTCGGGCCTGCGGCCCTCGGGACGTCGCTCCCTTCTGGGAGGCCCGCCGACGACCCCAGAGGCCGGGACGTCCGCGGCCCGGCCGAGATGAACGGACGACCCGGGGCGAAGGGGACTGGCCCGGCCCCTCACTTGCGCTCGGACCACTTCGGGATCGGATAGACCACGTCGCGCGTGGCCATCTCGAACGGCCACACGGTGTGGTACTTGCCGCCCTGGAGCTGCATGATGATCGCGCGGACACCGGTGTTCTGGCCGGTCTCGTCGAACTTGACGCCCGTCCACGGCACGATGAGGTCGGCCGGCTTGACGTCGGTGGCGGCCAGCGCCTTCCGGATCGCCTCGGGCTCGGTGGAGCCGGCCCGGTTGATCGCGTCCACCAGGGTCACGATTCCGGTGAAGGCCTGCGCCGGCAGGTCGTAGAGGTCCTTGCTCGAGCGCGCCTTGTACGGCCCGTTGAGCGCCTTCGCCACCGGGTTCTGGTCGATCCGATCGGAGGGAAAGGGCGACCGCGACATGTAGCCGTCCGAGTCCTTCCCGGTCTGCTCGACGAACTTCGGGTCGATGTGCCCCGCGTTCTGGGCCAGGATCATCTTGGGGTTCCAGTCCAGCTCCTTCGCCGTCCGGTTGAAGAGGACGGCGTCCGACTGGTACGAGATCGGAAGCCAGACGTCCGGGTTGGCCGCCTTCAGCTTCTGCACCTCGGCAGTCAGCGTGGTGCTGTTCGCCCGGTACGGGAAGTCGGCCACGACCTTGTAGCCGTACTTCGCGGCCAGCGTCCGCTGGACCTTGGCCGAATCGGTCCCGAACAGCGTGTCCTCGTTGGTGATCGCGATGCTCTCCAGCTTCACGCCCTTCTTCTTCTGGAAGTCGGCGATGAAGTCGAACATGGCCTGGCTGAAGTGCTCGTCGTGGGGCGAGGTGCGGAAGAACCACTTGAAGCCGCGGCGGGTGAGCCCCGGCGCGGCGGACTCGGCGGTCAGGAACGGGACGGCGAAGCGCTCGGCGACCTGACTGGTCGTTGCGGTCACGCTCGACTGCCAGGAGCCGATCAGGGCGTGGACCTTCTCCTGGGTGATCAGCCGCTCGGCCTCCGACTGCCCGAGGTCCGGCTTGCCCTGGTGGTCAACGAAGATCAGCCGCAGCCGGGCGCCGCCCCCCACGCCCTTGAGCCCCTTGAGGCTCTGGTAGAAGGCGCCGGGCAGCATCGCCTCCTTGCCGTTCACCATGTCGGCGAACAGCTCGAAGACGTGCTTCGCGTCGATCCCGGCCGAGGCGGTCGGGCCCGCTCAGCGGGTAGAGAAGGCCGACCACGACCTCCTTCGGCTGAGCGGCGGCCGGGACGGCGGTCAGGGCGAGGACGGCGAGCGCCAGGGCGAGCGGCCGGGGCATGCGCATGGCTCCTCCTCGCACAGTGTGACCTCCGCTCAAAGCGCCCTCGGACGCGGACATACTGACGATCGCCAGGACCGCCAGATCCTATGATGATCGCCATGGTCAATCGGACGGCTGGATGGTGCGAACCTATCAGTCGAAATGTACCGGGGTCAAGGGCCCCCGCACCGGACGGCGGGGATCACCCCGGCCGCGAAGGCGCGGACGGTGGGCCGCCAGTCTTCGAGGGACGGAGGCCGGATCGCGATCTCGTCGAACCCGAGGTCGCCGACGGCGCGGAGCCCGGCGACGACGTCGGCCGGGGTGCCGCCGAGCGCGAAGGCGTCCACGTAGTCGTCCGGCAGGAAGTCGGCGTCGCGCACAGCCTGGGCCCACTGGTCGGAATGGACGAGGTCGTAGCGGGCGTAGTCCGCCTGGAAGCGGCCGAGCACCTCCCGCAGCGACGGATCGAGCGGCAGCCCGGCCATCGAGCAGAGCCCGGGGAAGTGCTGGCAGAACCACGAGACGCTGGGCTTGAGCCGCCGCCGGGCCGTCGCCCGATCGCCGGCGATGACGCAGAAGAAGAAGGCGACGACGGCCAGGTCCGAGGTCTTCCGGCCCGCCGCCCGCGCCCCGGCCTCGAGGCGCTCGCGCGCCGCCTCGAGCACGGCCGGGCGCGCCCCGACGTTCAGGACGACGCCGTCGGCCACGCGGCCGGCCAGCTCGGCGGCCTTGAGGCCGGTCGCGACCACGTACACGGGCGGCGGCGCCAAGCCGGCGAACCGGATGCCGAAGCGGCCGCCGGCGTAGTCGACGGCCCGGCCGGCGAGCAGCTCGCGCAGCTCCACGACGGCGCGCTCGAGGTCGGCGAGCCGCGCGGGGCTCGCGCCGACCCGGCGGACGGCGGAATCGCCGGTGGCGATCCCGAGCCGCGCGCGGCCACCCGAGACCTCGTGCGTGGTCAGGATCGCGTTGGCGGTGACGGCCGGGTGGCGGGTCAGCGGGTTGGTGGCCAGCGTGCCGAGGTGGACCCGGCGCGTCTCGCGCGCGAGGAGCGCGAGCGTCGCGTAGGGGTCGCGGTAGAGCATCGGCGAGTCCGGCACCCACAGGGTGTCGAAGCCGCCCGCCTCCGCCTCGGCCCCGAGCCGCACCTGCTCCTCGACCGGGGCGTAGAGGGCGCCGAACGAGACGCCGAAGCGCATGGACCTCCTCACCCTGACCCTCTCCCCCGGCGGGGGAGAGGGAAAGGAAGGTCAGCCGTCACACCGGTCCTCAGCGGCCGGGGGCGAGCCAGTCCGCGAGCTCGGCGAGCGTCCGGAACTCGCGGTCGGGGCGCGCCTCGCCGGTCGGCCGCTCGCCTTTGCGGTTGATCCAGGCGACCGGGATACCGAGCGCGCGGGCCGGGACCACGTCGTGGAAGTAGCTCTGGGCGGCGTGGAGCCAGCGGCCTCCGCCCACGTGCTCGCGCCCGCGCTCGAAGTGCGGCGCCGCCGGCTTGTAGCTGCCGACCTCCTGGGCGGTCACCCAGAAGTCGAAGGGCACCGCAAAGCGCCGCCGGCTGCCGGCGAGCAGGTCGTCGTCCACGTTGGAGAGGATCCCCAGCCGGTAGCCGGCGCCGCGGAGCCGCTGGAGGGCGGGGTTGGTGTCGGGGAACGGCGGCCAGTCGGGGACGCTGTCGGCCACGAGGGCCGCCCGTCGCTCGTCGAGCGCCCAGCCGAGCCGGGCCGCCGCCCGCCGGGCGGCCTCGCCGACCACCGCACGGTAGCGGCGGTAGGCCTCGCGCTCGACCACGGGCTCGATCTCGTGGTAGGCGGCGAGGACGGCGGGGTCGAGCGCGACCCCGTCTGCCCGCGCGGCCTGCTCGAAGGCCGTGCGGAGCCCGCCCTCCCAGTCGATCAGGGTGCCGTAGCAGTCGAAGGTGATGACGTCGTAGGGGCGGCTCGCCATTAGTTCGGCACCTCCCGCCCACCCGATTCCTCGACGGCCTTCGGCCTTTGGCCCCCTCCCCCACCCACTGGGGGGAGGGGGGAGCCGGAGCACCGGATTCTTTCACGCGCGCTCAGGGGAGCCAATCGCGCAGCGGCTTCACCTGGATGCCGGCCCGGTCCAGCGCCTCCCGGACCGCCCGGACGATGCGCTCGGCCCCCGGCGTGTCGCCGTGGCAGCAGATCGTCTGGACGCTGATGTCGATGTCCACGCCGTCGATCGTCCGGACCTTCCCCTCGGACGCCATCCGGACCGCCTGGGCGGCCGCCCGCTCGGGATCCGTGATGAGCGCCCCGGCCTTCTTCCGCGAGACGAGCGTGCCCGTCCACCTCGTAGGCGCGGTCCGCGAAGCCCTCGGAGGCCACGCGGGCGCCCATCTTCCGGCAGTGGGCGTCGAACTTCCCCGAGGCCAGCGTCATCAGGATGAGCCGCTCGCCCGACTCCCGCGACGCCTCGCCGATGGCCTGGGCGAGCGCCTCCTGCCCTTCGGCCATGGTGTAGAGGATGCCGTGGGGCTTGACGTGCTGCAGCTCGACGCCGGCCGCCCGGCAGAACTCCCGGACCGCGCCCACCTGGTAGCAGACGTAGTCCTTCAGCTCGGCCGGCGTCACGTCCATCACCCGGCGTCCGAAGCCCATGAGGTCGGGGAGCGAGGGATGGGCGCCGACCGCGACCCGGTGCCGCAACGCCAGGGCCACGGTCTTGCGGATCACGTGGGGGTCCCCGCCGTGGAACCCGCAGGCGACGTTGGCCGAGGAGATGTGGGGCATGACGGCCTCGTCGGCCCCGAGGGTCCAGCGCCCGTAGGACTCGCCCATGTCGCAGTTGAGGTCGATCACCTTCGCCATGTCGCCGCTCCTCATCTCGCCGCCACCGCGGCGTCGAGCCGGGTCCGCTCCTCCCGCACCGCGGCGTGGGCCTCGTCGAGCGTCACCCGGCGGAAGCGCACGCGGTGCCCCGGCCGGCTCTGGCCGAGCCGGGCGATGTCCACGCTGATGACCGTCGCGATCTTCGTGTAGCCGCCGGTCGTCTGCCGGTCCACCAGCAGGACGATCGGCTGGCCCTCCCCGGGCACCTGGATGCCGCCCAGCGGGATGCCGTCCGAGATGATGTCGTGCCCGCGGGCGTGCGTGATCAGGGGCCCCTTCAGACGATACCCCATCCGGTCGGCCTGCGGCGTGACCTCGTAGGGGCCGGCCAGGAACGCCGCGATGCCCTCCGGCGTGAAGCGGTCGTCCTGGGGACCGAGGATGACGCGGCACTCGACCTCGCTGCCGTACGCCGGCCGCCGCGCCTCCGGCACCGTCCGGCCCTCCAGGCCCTCGAGCGGGCCAGCCGGCGGGCCGAGCGGGCAGCGCGTCCCCCTTCTGGAGGGCCCGGCCCTCCACCCCGCCCAGCCGGCCGCGGAGATACGTCGAGCGCGAGCCGAGGGCGGGGGGCAGCGCGAGCCCACCGGCCACCGCGAGGTAGGCGCGGCAGCCCGCCGTCACCATGCGGAAGCCGACGACGTCGCCGGGGCGCAGGCGGATCGCGGTCCACGCGGCCACGGCCTCGCCGTTCACGGCCAGGCCCATGTCGGCGCCCGTGACCGCCACCACGCACTCCCGGCGCACCTCGAGACGCGGGCCCCGGAGCGTGAGCTCGAGCCCGGCGGCGCCGTCCGGGTTGCCGACCAGCCGGTTGGCCAGGACGAAGGCGCCGCGGTCGAGCGGCCCCGACGGCGGGATGCCGACCCGCTGGTAGCCGGGCCGCCCGAGGTCCTGGACCGTGGTCAGGAGCCCGGGATCGAGGACGACGAGATCGCTCATGCGGAGCCGGCGATCGCGGGCCGATGCGTCCCGCCCGCCACCGCCTCGGCGATGGCGCGGAACTCGTCGGGGTCGATCGCCCGGAAGCGGACACGGTCGCCGGCGCGGAGGAGGATCGGGTCGGCCGCGCCCGGGTCGTAGAGGCGGAGCGGGGTGCGTCCCAGCAGCCAGAAGCCGCCCGGGCTCTCCACGGAGTAGATCGAGCACTGCGTCCCGCCGATCCCGACGCTTCCCGGCGGCGTCTTCGTCCGCGGGCGATCGAGCCGCGGGATCGTCAGCCGCTCCGGCATGCCCGGTCATGTAGGGCAGTCCCGGCGTGAACCCGATGAAGTAGACGAAGTGCTCGGTGCCGGAGTGGAGGCGCACCACCTCCGCCGGGTCGAGCCCGAGCCGCCGCGCCACCTCCTCGAGGTCGGGACCGTGCTCGCCCCCGTAGGCGCACGGCAGCTCCACGTGCCGGCCCGCCGGCGGCGCCATCATCGCCAGCTGAGGCGCGAGGGCCCGGACCCGGCTGATGAACTCCTCGGCGGCGAGCACCAGCGGGTCGTAGTAGACCAGGAGCGACCGGAAGGTCGGCACGGTCTCCACGATGCCGGGGACCCGCCGATCGGCCAGGAGCCGCTCGAGCGTCAGCACCCGCGCGTTCGCCTCGCGCGAGATCTCGTCGGCCAGCTCGACGGAGACGGCGAGGTCCCCGGCGGGCAGGACGCGGGGCTCGGCGTAGATGGTCATGCCCCGGTCACGGCGTGAGGTCGGAGATCTCTCGATAGAGCGGCGGCAGCCGGTCGGCCAGCAGGTTGAGGCCGAAGAACCACTTGGTCCGCGCCTTGAGCACCTCGCCCTTGATGTCGAGCCCGTGGGCGATGGCCAGGCCCTCCTCCTTCCCGATCTCGACCAGCGGGACCCCGCTGGGGTGGATGATGCGGCTGTGACCGTAGAAGTCGAAGCAGCCCTTGGGGTCCACCCCCACGTGGTCCGAGGAGACGAACCAGACCTGGTTCTCCATGGCCCGGCACTTCTCGAAGACGTCGTAGGTGTAGCCGGAGTACTCCTCGGTCAGCACGCTTCCTCCCACCGTCAGCGGCCCGCTCTTGGGATACGCGGTCGGCATCACGAGCAGCTCGACGCCCTTGAGCGCGTAGACGCGCGACGGCTCCGGAAAGCACTTGTCGTAGCAGATCTGCATGCCGATCCGCCCGAGCGGCGTGTCGAACACGGGGAAACCGCCTCCCGCGCGGAAGACGTGATGCTCGCCGGCCGGGATGTGGACCTTCCGGTAAGTGCCGATGACTCCACCCGGGCCGAGGAGCACGGCGGTGTTGAACAGGCAGCCGGTCCCGCCGCCGTACCCCTCGACCCGCTCGGTCATGCCGAAGATCACGTGGAGGTCGTGCCGGCGGGCCACCTCGGTGAGGAGCTGTGTGGTCTCGCCCGGGACGGGCTCGGCGTTGGCGTACTGGTACTCGAGCTCCTCGGCCGGCAGGGTCCAGTCCGGCGTGAGCTGGTAGAGATAGCCCTGCAGGGACAGCTCGGGCAACACGACGAGGTCGGCGCCATGGGCGGCCGCCATCTCGATGAACTCGAGGTACTTGGCGCGGTTGGCGCTCTTGTCGTACACGGCGTGCATGTTGACGGTGGCGATGCTCACGCCCCCGCGGCCCCGCTCCCCCACCTCGACGACCTGATATGCCTGATGACTCATGGCGTCCCTCCGCTCACTTCCAACAGCCCATCGGCTTCTCCCGACCCTTCGGCTCAGGCCACGCCGTCATGGCGTTCCGCTTCGAGCCGCGGCCCAAAGGCCGAAGGCCGTCCAACAGTCGCGGCCTCCGCGGGGGGAATCGGGGGGGTCTTCCGAGACCCCCCCGAATGTCATCCCTCGATGTACGGCGTCGACAGCTGGAACCACTCCTCTGGCGGATTGACGAACCCCTTGACCTTCGGGCTCAGCACGACCAGGTTCAGGTCGTTGCAGATCGGCAGGTACGCGGCATCTTCTTCCATGATGATGCGGTCGGCCTGCCGGTACAGCCCGGCCCGCTTCGACTCGTTCTGCTCCTCACGCGCCTGGTCGAGCAGCTTGTCGACCTTCGGGTTGGCATACCAGCCGACGTTCACACCCTTGTTGGGCTGCCGCTCCGAGCGGGCGACGATGTCGATCCAGAAGTTCGTGGTCATGCCCCAGGAGAGCTGGTAGGCTCCGTGGCCCGGCCGCAGCCCCTGGAACATCTTCGACAGGTAGGTGATCCAGTCGAACGTCTCGAGCTTCACGCGGATGCCGACCTTGGCCAGGTCCCGCTGGATCCACTCGGCCATCGGCACCGGGATCATCTGGCCCGAGCCGGACGTTGAGGTCCAGAAGACCGTCTCGAACCCGTTCGGGTGGCCGGCCTCCTTGAGGAGCTGCTTCGCCTTGTCGGGGTTGTACGAGTACGGCTTGTACTTGGGGTCGTAGGCGATGGTGGCCGGCGAGACCATGCTCCCGGCCGGCCGGGCCGTCCCCCGCAGCAGCTCCCTGCACATCCGGTCCTTGTCCACGGCCATCTGGACGGCCTTCCGGACCCGGACGTCCTTGAAGTACTCGTCCTTCATGTTCAGGTGCCAGTACCAGATGTGGGGCGCGTTGCTCTGCAGGATGGTGTACTTGTCCTTCCGCAGGGCCTCGACCTCGTCGGGTGGGGGCGCCAGGATGAAGTTAACCTCCCCGGTCCGCAGGGCGGCCACCCGCGCGGCCGGGTCGTCCAGCCGCCGGAAGACCAGCTTGTCGACGTTCGGGGCCGGCCCCCAGTAGTCCTTGAACCGCTCCAGCACGATCCGGTCGTTGGGGACGTTCTCGACGAGCTTGAAGGGGCCGGTGCCGACCGGGCTGTCCGCGAACTTCTCGTTGCCGACCTTCTTGAGCTGGGCGGGACTGACCATCAGCGGCTCGCCCCAGCTCTGCAGCCCCATGCGCTCCCACTCCGCGTACGGCTTGCTGAAGGTCAGCTTCAGCGTGTAGTCGTTGACCGCCTCGGCCCCGGTGACGTACTCGACGACGTAGGAGGTGTAGCTGTTGGCCCGGGCGTAGAAGTGGGGCGCGTCCTTCTTGTACATCCGCTCCCAGCTGAAGACGGCGGCGTGGGCGTCGAAGGGCGTCCCGTCGTGGAACTTGACGCCCTTCCGGAGCTTGAAGATCCGGGTCAGCCCGTCCTTCGACAGCGTCCAGGACTCGGCGAGCCGGGGCACCACCGGCGGCACCACCACGTCGGCTCGGGTCAAATCCTCCGCGAGCAGCCCCTCGAACATCTGGTAGGTGACCCGGTAGGTCAGCCAGCAGCCGGTCGCCTGGGGATCCAGGATGTCCGACGGGCCTTCCATGCCGTAGACCAGCGTGCCGCCCTTCTTCGGCGCCGCCTTCGCCTGAGCCCGAGCCCCCGCCGGCATCGCCAGGGAGCCGGCCGCGCCCACCGCGGTGGTGCGGAGAAAGTCCCGGCGGCTCAGCCCGCTCTTCAGCATCCGGAGCATCCGACCAATCTTCTCGGCGTCCATCGGAGACCTCCCTCTTCTTGGTGATGGGTCACAGTTTCGGAACCCCCGCCCACCCCCCCAACCCCCCTCCCCCACCCGCTGGGGGGAGGGGGGAGCCGGACAACCCGATTCCTTCAACGCGCGCTCAGCGCCGCGAGCGCGGATTCAGCGCCTCCCGCAGCCCCTCGCCGACGAAATTGAAGGCGAGGGCCACGGCCACGATGATGACCCCGGGGATGGTGGCCACGTGGGCGGCCCGGTAGAGGACCAGCCGTCCGTTGCCGACCATCACGCCCCAGTCCGGTGTCGGCGGCTGCACCCCCAGTCCGAGGAAGGAGAGCCCGGCCGACGCGACGATCATCATTCCGATCAGGGTACTCGTGTAGACCAGGAGCGGGGGCAGGACGTTGGGCAGGACGTGGCGACCCAGGATCCGCGGGTTGGCCGCGCCGGCACCCCGCGCCGCCTCGACGAACTCGAGCTGCTTGACCGACAGGGTCGACGTCCGAACCACTCGCGTGCTGTACGGGATCAGGACGACCGTCAGGGCGAACATCTGGTTGCCCACCCCGGGCCCGATCACCCCGACGATCGCGATCGCCAGCAGCACCAGCGGGAAGGCGAAGAAGACGTCGAGCAGCCGCATGATCAGGTGATCGAGAAACCCCTCGTAGTAGCCGGCCACCATCCCCAGCGCGAGGGCGCAGGTCCCCGCCACCAGGGTCGGCAGCATGCCTACGAGCAGGGAGACCCGGCCGCCCCAGATGAGCCGGCTCAGGATGTCCCGTCCCTGCTCGTCGGTGCCCAGCCAGAACCCCGGGCTTCCCGGCGGCGCCAGCCGCATCGTCTCCGCCGCCAGCGGATCGTGGGGGCTGACGAGCGGCGCCGCGATCGCGGCGCCCGCCGCGATCAGGATGATCGCGCTCCCGGTCACCGCCTGCCGGTCGCGGCAGAACAGGCGCGCGAAGGCGGCCAGGGCGGACGACGACCAGGGCCGCGGCGGTCTCGCCCGCTCCAGGGTCAGCACGGTCGCCATGGTCGTGACGGGGCTCAGGCGGGCTTGGTCCGGGGATCCAGGAAGAGGTTCAGGACGTTGACCGCGAGGTTCACGAGGACGAACGACAGGGCGATGAACAGCGCCGCGCCTTGGACCACGAGGACGTCTCGGGCGATGACCGAGCTGACGAGCTGCCGGCCGAGGCCCGGCCAGCCGAACACCTCTTCGGTGAAGACCGCGCCCCCGAGCAGGTACCCGACCTGCAGCCCCGCGATGGTCACGATCGGGGGCCAGGCCACCCGGAGGGCGTGGGCGGACACCACCACCCGCTCGGCAAGGCCCTTGGCGCGCGCGACCCGGATGTAGTCCTGCCCCAGGATCTCCAGGACCGAGGCGCGCGTCATGCGGGCGATGATCGCCGCCGGCGCGGCCGCCGTGGTCACGGCGGGCAGGATCAGGTGGAGCAGCAGGTCGGCGGCCCCGCCGTCGCCGCGCGAGGCGTACATCCCGAGGCTCGGCAGCCACCGGAGGTTGATCGCGAAGAGGGAGATCAGCACGAGCCCGAGCCAGAAGGGCGGCATGTTGCCCACCACCAGGGACGCCCCCATGCTCGCCCGGTCCAGGGCGGTGCGCTGGCGGGCCGCCGCCAGCACGCCGATCCCGATGCCCAGCGCCGCCGAGAGCGCGAAGCTCGCGCCCGCCAGGATCGCCGTGTTCCCGAACTTCGGCAGGAGCAGATCGAGGACGGGCTTGTGCACGATGGGCGACAACCCGAGGTCGCCGTGGAGGACGCGCCACAGCCACTTCGCGTACTGGACGTGGATCGGCTGGTCGAGCCCCAGGGCCCGCTGCAGCTGGGCCAGCGACGCGTCGGTCGCCATCGGGCCGAGGAGGGCTCGGGCGACGTCGCCCGGGATCAGCTTCATCCCCAGGAAGATGATGACGGAGACGCCGAAGAGCACCGGCACCAGCCCCAGGAGGCGCCGGGCGACGTACCGGGTCACGCCGCGCCCCGTGGCTCGAGGAGGGCGGCGATGCGGCGCCGGTAGATCGCGGCGTCCTGCTCGAGCTTCTCGTGGAAGAGGTCGTCCACGAGCCGGGTCAGGATCGCGTCGGCGTCCGTCCGGATCGGCAGCGGGCTCCGGCTCCGGTACGCATCCACCGCCCGGCGCCGCACATCCTCGGCGACCCGACACTCGAGGGCCAGCTCCGCCCGGACCCCCGCGGCGCCGTTTTCGAGACGCCAGCGGCCCGACACCGACACCAGGGCGCCGGAGGCCGAGAACACGATGCAGGCGGACCCCGGCTCGGCCGGCGCCTCGTCGACCACCAGCACCACCGCCTGAGCCTGCCGGCCCAGGATGGGGAGGTCCACGTTGTGCTCGAACCACGCAGCCTCCGCGGTCGATGGACGGGAGAGGCCGGGGAAGCAGAGAAAGGAAGCAGGATCGGCGAGGAGGGCGCGCGCGGCGGCCAGCGAACCTGGAAGGTTCACCCGAGAGGTCAGGCTGGGCACCGCGCCTCCCCAGGCGTCACCGACGATTGGCCGCTGGAGCGCCCCGTCTAGAGAACGGCCAGCGCGTGGTCGGGCAGATCGGTGATGAACATGTGCCCGGGCGCGTGGGTGATGACGAGCGGGGGCCGGGCCTCCAGCGCCACCGCCTGGGGGGTGACGCCGCACGCCCAGAAGACCGGTGCCTCGCCGGGGAGGATCGTCGCCGCCTCGCCCCAGTCGGGCTTGTGGACGTCGGCGACCCCGATCTGCGCCGGGTCCCCGATGTGGACCGGCGCCCCGTGAGCCATCGGGTAGCGCGCGGTCACCGTCACCGCCCGCGGAACGAGGGGCGCCGGGATCGGGCGCATGGAGACGACCATCGGGCCGCGGAAGATGCCGGCGGGGCGGCAGGCCAGGCTGGTCCGGAACATCGAGACGATGCGGTTCTCCTCGATGTGCCGGAGGGGGACCCCGGCCTGGAGCAAGGCCGACTCGAAGGTGAACGAGCAGCCGAGGAGAAAGGCGACGAAGTCCTCGCGCCACTCCTTCGTGATGTCGGTGACCTCGGCCTCCAGCCGGCCCTCCCGGTAGATGCGGTAGCGCGGGACGTCGGTGCGCAGGTCCGCGCCGGGGGCGGCGCCGACCGGCTCCGGGTTCCCCGGGTCCGTCACCTCGATGAGCGGACACGGCTTCGGGTTCCGCTGGCAGAAGACCAGGAAGTCGTAGGCCTGGGCCTGCGGCAGGATGACGAGGTTGGCCTGGACGTAGCCGGGCGCGAGGCCGGCCGTACCGCCGGTATAGCGGGCCTGCCGGATCGCCTGGCGGATCTCCTTCGGGGTCTGGCCGAGCTCCATGGCTGCGCCTCCTAGCGTCAACCCACTATAGTAGGGCGCCCGCCGCCGGGCAACCCACCGTCATCGGTTGGGCATCACCGAGTACCGCGTGGAGTCCAGCAGCCGCTCATCGGCCGTGACCAAAGTCAGCTCGAAGACGGCGGCGGTCGCAGCAAGCAGGGCGTCGGCCGGATCTCGATGCGGCAAGCCCATCCGCCGGCTCTGGATTGCCACCTCGTGCGTGAGCGGTGCCTCGCGGAACGGAAGTGTCCGGAACGCGGTGCGAATCCACGCGACCGGCTCGACGTTCAGCACGATCCGCCCCTTCTCGACGAGAAGAAGAGCCTCCCACGTCGTGATCGGTGAGAGCCAGAGCTCGTTCGACGGCTCTTCCAGCTCTCGAACGACGCGCTCGCCGAGTCGTGCCGGCTCGAGCAGACTCCAGAGCCAGATGTGAGTATCGAGCAGGAGCTTCACGCGCGCGGTCCGAGCGACTCCCAGTCCGCCTCATCGGAGGCCGGCGCCACGATATCGCCGACGATCCGGCCGGTCGAGGCCAGGGATCCCAACCACCCTCGCTCGAGGGTCGGCGTCGAGGGCGGAACGACCTCGGCAATCGGCTCCCCCCGACGCGTGACGCGGATGGGCTGGCCGGTGCGCTTCACCTTCTCCAGCAGCGCTAGACACGTGGCTTTGAACTTCGAGATCGGCACCGTCTCCATGGCTAACACCTCAATGGCTCCTACAGTACTATGGTCAACGACCATGGTCAACACGATCTCCGATCAACGGCTGACCTCGCAAGCTCTTGTGTCAGCACGGAACGACGGGCCTACGTCGTCGGCAGGACCACACAGGCCTCGGGCGCGATGCCGAGGGTCACCGCCTGGCCCACCGCGAGCCCGGCGTCGGGCGGGGCCGAGAGGCGGAGCAGCAGGCCCCCCGGCCCGAGGCTGACCTGGGCGTCCAGGGTGTCCCCGAAGTAGACGACCCGCACGACGGTGCCGCCGACGAGGTTCCAGCCGCGGTCGCCGAAGCCCCGGGCGCCGGCCGCGTCGTGGGCGACGGCGATCCGGTGCGGGCGGATCGAGACGGCCACCTCGCTTCCCGGGGCGAAGCCGCGCACGTCGCCGAGGCCCAGCGCCACCCCTTCGGCGACGCGCAGCCGGCCGTCGGCCTCCAGCCGGCCGCGGACGAGGTTCGCCCGGCCGACGAAGCCGGCCACGAACGCCGTCGCCGGGCGCTCGTAGATCTCGCGAGGTGTCCCGACCTGCTCGATCCGGCCCTCGCGCATCACCGCGATCCGGTCGGAGGTCACCATGGCCTCGGCCTGGTCGTGGGTCACGTAGAGGGTCGTGATGTTCAGGTCCTCGTGGAGCCGCCGGATCTCGAGCCGCATCTCCTCGCGGAGGTGGGCGTCGAGGTTCGACAGGGGCTCGTCCAGGAGCAGGATCGCCGGCTCCACGACCAGCGCGCGGGCCAGCGCCACCCGCTGCTGCTGGCCCCCCGACAGCTCGCCCGGGTAGCGGTCGGCCAGGCCATCGAGCCGGACGAGCGCGAGCGCGTCCCGTACCCGCTTGACCACGTCCCCCCGCGACACGTCGCGGAACTTGAGCCCGTAGCCGACGTTCTCGGCGACCGTCCGGTGGGGCCAGACGGCGTAGGACTGGAAGATCATGCTCATGCCGCGGCGCTCGGGCGGCACCGCGGAGCCCGGCCCCGAGAGGCGGCGCTCCCCCACCCAGATCTCCCCCGCGTCGGGCTCCAGGAACCCCGCCACCAGGCGGAGCGTCGTCGTCTTGCCGCACCCCGACGGCCCGAGCAGGGAGACCACCTCGCCGTGGCGGACCTCGAGCGTCAGGTCCCGCACCGCGGCGACGTCGGCGCCGAATCGCTTGCTGAGTTCCCTCAGGCTGACGTCCGCCATCAGTATTGGGACCTCCCGCCCACCCCCCCAGCCCCCCTCCCCCACCCACCGGGGGGAGGGGGGGGCCGGAAGCATCGATCCCACGCGTTCTCAGACCTGAAGGAACCGCTTCCCCAGGAACCGCTGGCCTACGGCGACGATGACGAGGGTGATCAGGAGGAGCAGCACCCCCAGGCTGGAGACCGCCTCCCACAGCCCCTCCTCGTAGAGGGTGTAGATGACGACGGAGACCACCCGGGAGCGCGCCGTGAAGAGCAGGATCGAGGAGGACAGCTCCCGGAGGCTCGGCAGGAAGACGAGCAGCCAGGCCGAGGCGAGCCCGGCCCCCAGGAGCGGCACCGTCACGTCCTTCACGGCCGTGAGCCGGCCGGCGCCCAGGATCCGCGCGGCGTCCTCCAGGTCCGGGTGGACCGTCGACATCGCCGCCGCGCAGGCGGTGTAGGCGACCGGCAGGTACTTGGTCAGGTAAGCGACGAAGATGATCCAGATCGTGCCGTAGAGGAGGAGCGGCGGCCGCGAGTAGGCGGTGAAGAGCCCGATCGACAGCACGATGCCCGGCACCGCCAGCGGGGCCGTGGCCAGGAAGGCGAGCAGGCGGGCGCCCCGCAGGAGCCGCCGGTGCGCGACGTAGGCGATCCCGGCCATCAGCAGCGCCGCCAGCGTGGCGGTCACGAACCCCAGCAGCAGCGTGTTGACGATGGCCGAGCGCGTCGGGTCGTACTCGAACAGGACGAAGCGGAAGTTGCGCAGCGTGAGGTTCTCCCAGCTCCAGCCGAGCCCCCACGCCTTGGCCAGCGCCGCCCGGAGCAGCGCGAAGTACGGAAGGACGATCCCGCAGCCGAGGACCACGGCGCAGCCGCCGAGCGCGGGCCAGCGCCAGCGGCCCAGGGCCACCGGGCGGGGAGCGGTGCCGCGCCCACCGACCGTGGTGTAGGTACGGCGGCCGACGAGCCGCCGCTGGATCCAGAGGAGGCCGGCCGCGCAGACGAGGAGCGGCATCGCGTAGGCGGCGGCCACCTCGACCTTCGGCGGGTAGTGAAAGAAGGCCCAGAGCTGGGTGGTCATGACGTGGAAGCGGGCGGGCAGCGCGAGCATCGCCGGGGCGCCGAAGAGCACCAGCGTCTCCAGGAACGCCAGGATGAACCCACCCGCGATCGCCGGGACGGCCAGGGGGAACGTCACGTCGCGCAGGACCGACCACCGGCCGGCGCCGGCGATGCGGGCCGCGTCCTCCAGGTCGGCCGGCGTGGCGGTGAGCGCGGCCCCGGTCAGGATGAAGACGACCGGGAACGTGTAGAGGCTCGTCACGAAGATGAGCCCGGTCATCGAGAAGATGTTGACGAGGGGCGCCTCGGCGCCGGTCAGCGCGCGCCAGAGCACGTTGACGAGGCCGGCGTTGGGGCCGGCCAGGATGACCCAGGCGGTGGCGCCCAGGAAGGACGGCGTGACGAAGGCCGCGACGGTGAGCGTGCGGATCGCGTCCTTCCCCGGCAGGTCGGTGCGGCCGACCAGCCAGGCCATCGGGGCGCCGATCAGGACGCTCAGGATGCCGACCGCCGTCGCGTAGACGAAGGAGTTCACGATCGGCCCCCGGTAGATCGGCCGCCCGAAGGCGGCCACGAAGTTGGCCAGGCTGGGGCCGCCCGGCGTGCTGAAGCTCGAGGCCACCAGGATGCCGAGCGGCGCCACGACCAGGACGGCGAGGACGGCGGCGTTGAGGAGCCAGACGAGCGCGCTCGCGTCGACCGCCCTCGCCCCTCTGACGCCGCCGTCCGGAGCCATCACACCCCGAACAGCTCGCGGAACTTCGTCTTGATCTCCTCGTTCCGCTTCAGGATCTCCTCGGGGTCGGCCGGCAGGAGCTTGAGCTCCTTGAGCGGCCGCTTGTCCTTGGCGTAGGCGACTTCCTCGTTCGGCACGTAGAGGCCGTCGTCCACGAGGATCTGCTGGGCCTCCTTCCCGAAGAGCCAGTCGGTGAAGACCCGGGCGGCGTTGGGGTGCGGGGCCCGGGCCAGGACCGCGTTGGCCGACGAGACGAACGGCACCCCCTCCTCGGGAAAGATGATCTCGATCGGGTTCCCCTTCTTGAGCGCCCGGTAGAGGTTGTACTCGGCCGACGCGCCGGCCCACGCCTCGCCGCCGGCGATCTTCATCGGCGGGTCCTCGGCCGACTGGACGACCAGCGGCTGGTTCTTGGCCAGCGCGGCGAAGTAGTCCCAGCCGAACGCGCCCAGGAGCCCGGTCATGCCGGTCAGCACCACGCCGCTGTAGCCCGGATGGGCCTGGACCAGCTTCCCCTTCCACCGGGGCTCGAGGAGATCCTTCCAGCGCTTCGGGGCTTCCGCCTTGGGAACCTTCTGGGTGTTGATCCCGATGACATAGGGGGAGCCGCGGAGGACGGTGTAGAAGCCGTCCTTGTCCTTGAACTCGGCCCGGAAGCGCTCGGCGCCGGCCGGCGCGTACTTGGCGAGCATCCCCTTGGTCTTGAAGTCCAGGAAGTGGGAGATGTCCGAGGTGTGGACCACGTCGGCGATCCACAGGTTCGCCCCCGCCTCCTGCATGACCTTCTGGAAGATCCGCTCCGACCCGTCCCGGTTCAGCTCGCAGGTGACGCCGAGACCCTTCTTGTTGAACGTGTCGCACACCTTCTGGGCCAGCGAGAGGCCGAGCGAGGAGTACCAGACGACCTTCCCTTCCTTCTTCGCCAGCTCCGCCACGCTCTGCGCCGCCGCCGGCGCCGTCCACAGGGCGAGGGCCAGCCCGATGACCGTCAGTCCCGTCACGACCCGTCGCATGATTGCCTCCTCCTTGTCGCGTCAACCGGCGCCGCGAATCGCGACGCCGCGTCCGAGCCCGCCGTCCACGTCCACCGACACCCCCGTGATGTATGCCGCCGCCACCGGCGAGGCCAGGAAGACCACCACCGGCGCGACGTCTTCCTGCGTCCCCAGCCGGCCGAGCGGGACGTTCTCCCGCGCCAGCGCGGCCGCGGCCTCCTCCTCGCTGACACCCCGCGCCCGGGCGATGCCCGCGATGCGCTCCGACCACCGCTCGTTCTTGATCACGCCGGGACACACCGCGTTGACCCGGATGCCGTCCGGCGCCAGCTCGACCGCCAGGCTCTCGGTCAGGCTGAGCAGCGCGGCCTTCGTCACGTTGGACGCGATCTGCCCGAGGCGCGGTCGCTTGCCCGAGAGCGCCGCCACGTTGACGATCCGGCCCCCGCCCTGCCGGCGCATGACCGGTGCGACGGCCCGGCAGAGCCGGACGGCCGAGAGCAGGTTCAGCTCCACCGATCGCTGCCATGCCGCGTCGTCGACCGCGTCGAAGGCACGGAGCAGGCCGGCGCCCGCGTTGTTCACCAGGACGTCGATCCGCCCGTGGCGCTCCAGCGTAGCATCGACCAGCCGCCGGACGTCGTCGGCCCGGGTGACGTCCGCCACCACCGGCTGGGCGGCCGCCCCGCGGGCGGCGACCTCGGCGGCGACCGCCGTCAGGTCGGCCTCCCCGCGCGCGCAGAGCGCCAGCCGGGCGCCCTCGGCGGCGAACGCCAGCGCGCAGGCGTGGCCCAGGCCGCGAGAGGCGCCAGTGATCAGGACGACCTGATCCCGGAGTCCCAGGTCCACCAGCGCCGCTCCTGCACCGGCATTCTCATGATGGGCTCTCGCGCGGTGGGCCGCATTGTAGCTCGGCCGGTGGGGGGCCGGGAAGCCTGCCCGCGGGTGCTTCGATCCGGGCGCACAGGACCCTCCGAGTCCCCCGCGCTCCCCGAGCGCCCCTCAGCCAGTCGCCAGGAGGGCGCGAGCGTAAGCCGGGCCCTTCGCCGCGTCCTCGTGCTTGAAGTAGGCGAAGACGTCGAGGCCGGCGGCGACCCAGTCGTGGCAGCGGGTCCGCCAGCCGGCGAGGTCGGCGGCGCCGTACTCCTCGCGCCGGAGCCGGACGTAGACGAAGCCGGCGGTCAGCACGATGGGCGCGGGCGCCTCGTCGGTCTCGGCCAGGCAGAGGGCGACACCGTGCTGCCGGAGCACGGCGTAGGTGTCCTCCGCGTACCACGAGGCATGGCGCACCTCGAGGGCCAGGCGGAACAGCGGCGGGACCAGACGGAGAAAGCCGTCCAGGCGCGGCGCGTCGGCGCGGAAGTTCGGGGGAAGCTGGACGAGGATCGGCCCGAGCTGCTGCGAGCCGGTCAGGACCGAAACGGTGGCGAGGAACCGCTGGAGCAGGTCCTCGCAGTCACGGAGCCGCTGGACGTGGGTGAGCTTCTGGTTCAGCTTGACCGCGAACTGGAACCCGGGGGGAACCGCAGCCGCCCACTCCCGGAGAGTGCGCTCGGCCGGCATCCGGTAAAAGGTGTGGTTGATCTCGACGGTCGGCAGCTCCCGGCTGTAGAAGGCGAGCATCTCCTTGGCCGGCAGCCGGTCGGGATAGAACCCGCCCCGCCAGGCCGGGTAGGCGTAACCGGAGGTGCCGACGCGGAGAGCCGCCACGCCGCTTTGCTATCATGGAACCGCTTCGCGCGCCCAGCGTCTTTTCGAGCGCCGACACGGAGGCTCCATGACCGTCCGGGACGCGACCGCGGCGGACGCCGCCGCCATCTGCCGGATCTACAACCAGGGGATCCAGGACCGGGTCGCCACGCTGGAGACCGAGGAACGGACCCCCGAGGAGCGGGCGGCGTGGTTGGCCGCGCGCGGGCCACGGCACCCGGTCGTGGTCGCGGCGGCCCCGGCCGCCGACGGGTCCGAGGTGGTCGGGTGGGCCAGCCTGAACGTCTTCAACCCGCGCCGCGCCTACGACCACGTCGCCGACCTCTCGATCTACGTCGAGCGGGGCTGGCGGGGACGGGGCGTCGGACGCCGGCTCCTCGAGGCGCTGATCGCCCGGGCCCGGGAGCTCGGCTACCACAAGCTGATCCTCTCGGCGTTCCCGTTCAACGAGGCAGGCATGGCGGCCTACCGGCGGGCCGGGTTCCGGGACGTCGGGATCTACCGCGAGCAGGGGCTGCTGGACGGCAAGTGGGTCGACACGATCGTCATGGAGAAGATCCTCGACGGCCCCCGCGCCCACTGAGGGCACGGGTCAGGCCTTTCAATCTCGACGCGCAGCCCGCCCGCTCGCTCGAGCGGATTGTTAAGATTGAAAGGCCTGACCCCCCCTTTCAGGGGCGAACGAGGCCCTCTCGGATCGCGTAGCGGACCAGCTGGGCCGCGTTGCCCAGCTCGAGCTTCCGGAAGATGTTCTGCCGGTGGGTCTCGATCGTCTTCAGGCTCGTGCCCAGCTTGTCAGCGATCTCCTTCGAGGTCATGCCTTCCGCGATGTGCCGGATGATCTCCAGCTCCCGGGGCGTGACCCGACTCCCGCGCTCGCGCCCGACCCGCCCGATCCGCCGGTCCCCGCCCAGCTCGTAGACAGCCAGGACCCGCCAGAACGCGAAGTGCTGGATGCGGAGCAGCGCCAGCAGCGTGTGGGCGAGGCCCGGGGTCACCCGGAGCGAGTTCATGAGGACCTGGGCCACGGCCTCCTGGTGCGCCTCCAAGAAGGCCAGGAGCCGCTCGGAGCCGAGGCGGTCGCGGGAGAACTCCAGGGCGATCTCTTCGATGGCGCTGGTGTAGGCCCGGAAGTCGCGGCGAATGAAGGCCCGGTGGATGCGCTCCAGCACCCGGGGAGCGAGGTCGGCCTCCCGCGGGGTCCAGTCACGGCCCGCCACATCGCGATAACGGGTGCGCCAGTGGCGGATCACCACGTCGCGGTCGCGCTCGAGACGGGCGAAGGCGGTCGCGACGGCGTGCTGGGCGGGGCCGGCCAGCGAGAAGCCCGGGGGAAGGGCGGAGCCCCGCTCGACGGCGGGGTCCCGCTCCGACGGAGTGCGCTGGGCGCCTGTCCTGGCCATGGCCTCCACGCGTTCCCGACCCGACCTCGCCGGGCTCAGAACGGCACCAGGGCGCCGCCCGCGTCGAACGCCAGGGGCGCCGGCCCGCTGACCTGCGCGAGGTCGTCCCGCTTGGCGACGTCCCCCAGCAACGCCTCCGACACCTCGACCTCGGCCAGGCGCAGGGTGTTCTTGACCCGCACGACACGCGCCTCCTCGACCCGCTCGAGGCCGAGGCACGACAGCGCCACCGCGATGGCGTCCCGGTCCGTCTCCAGGACCGGGGGCAGCTTGGCGCCGGCCGGGGAGCAGGCGGTGAGACAGTTGATGTACGTCGCGTTCCAGTCGACCTTGTTGGCCAGCCGCCGGGTGGTGAAGTCGGCGTTGCCGATCCCGGTGGCGTTCCCGTTGGTGTGCGGCGTCAGGTCGCACACCACGATGAAGGTGATCCGGGGGCTCGGGAACGGCGGCTCGAAGAAGGTGCCGTGCCGGCCGATGATGTTCGAGTCCATGCCGGCGCCGGAGACGTCCTTGCCCATCTCGTCGACCACCAGGAGGTCGAGCTGCTCGAACGGGAGCCGGGCCATCCAGGACTTGGCCTCCTTGAGGAGCGCCCGCTCGCCCGCCTCCAGGTCGGCCGGCAGGAAGGCCTGGACCTTGGCCGTCTCGTCGTAGCCGTTCTCGAGGATCCCGAGCCCGAAGGCGATCCGCGCCTTCCGCAGCATCTCCCGGCCGACCTCGCCGATGACGGTCTCGTAGCGGTGCCGGACGTTGGCCCGGTGGGCCTGGATCGCGCCCCGGTGCTTGCCGAGGCCGATCGTCATCATCTTGAACAGGCCCGATTCGATGTCGCCCTTGAAGTCGGTGTGAGGCTTGACCCGGTTGACGACGCCGATCCAGTCCGCCTCGGCCGCGTAGCGGTCGAGCCAGACCGGCAGCCCCAGGGTCTCGCCGACCTGGACGACGTCCATCGTCGCCCGGACCGGGCACCCCATCGTCGCCTCGGTGACGCCGTAGTGCTCCAGGACGGACAGCTGGCCCTCGGCGGTGCCCCCCCCGTGGCTCCCCATGGCGGGGAAGATGAACGGCTTCGCCCCCAGCCCTTTCAGGTAGTCCACCGACGCCCGGGCGACGACGTCGATGTTGACGATGCCGCGGCTGCCGACCGACAGGGCCACGGTCTGGCCCGGCTTGATCGGCAGGCTCAGCCGGCTCAGGGCCTCGCGGACGGCGCTCGGCACGTCGTGAAGCATGGGACCCGGGAACGTCTGCTTGACGCGGGCCATGCGGGGGAACGTAGACACGCGCGGGATGCTCATGGGGCCCTCCTGCTTCGAGTCTATCTGTCCCCGTGCGTGGGTGTCAAAGGCTCCTCACACAAGCCGGGGATGTAGCAAGATCCGTTCCAGTGTTTCCCTTAAGGCGGCGCCCCGGCAAGGGGCAGGTTCCGGCGGGAGGGGGAAGCCCGCTCCCGTTTGGTCTCAGAGACCCTGGACGGCGCCGGAGACCAGCCCGGTGGTCAGGTAGCGGCGGAAGACGTAGTAGAAGATGACGGGGGGGATCGCGTAGATCGTGGACACCGCCATCAGCAGGTTCCAGGGGGCGTCGTCGCCGGTGAGGAACGTCCCCATCGAGATCGGCAGCGTGAACATCGTCTCGCTCTGGAGGAACAGCACCGCGTACAGGTACTCGTTCCAGGCGAAGAAGAACGCGTAGGTCCCGATGGCGATCAGTGGGGGCAGCACCAGCGGCAGGTACATCCGGAAGAAGAGCGTGAGGACCCCGGCGCCATCGATGGCCGCCGACTCGTCGATCTCGGGCGGGATCGTCTTGGCGTAGTCCCACAGGACCCAGAGCGCGTAGGGGGACGCGAAGGTGATCATGGCCAGGATGAGCGACCAGTAGCTGTCGAGGAGGTCGTAGTCGCCCATGATCTTGAAGAAGGGGATGGACAGGAACGACGACGGGATGATGTAGGTGAAGAGCGTCATCGCCGAGATCGCGCGGCCGAGGCCGAACCGGATGCGGCCGAGCGCGAAGCTCCCGAGCGCGGCGACGACCAGGACCCCGGCCATCGTCACCGCCGCCACCACCACGCTGTTGGTCATCCACCGCCAGAAGAACTTCACGAACACGCTCTCCTGGAAGGCGATGAAGCGATAACTCTCCAGGGTCGGGTGCTTCACGAAATACTCGGGCCGGAACAGCTCGGTGGTGGGGGTGAACGAGAGGGTCAGCATGTAGTAGATCGGGAACAGCGTCCACACGACCACGATGGCCAGCACGGCCGCCCGGGCGATCTGCAGCCCCACGCGGCGAGCGGTGTCCCGGGTGGGGCCGGTCACTTGATCTTCCGGATCAGGATGAAGATGAACAGCAGCGTGACCGGCAGGGCCGTCGCGAACACCCCCACTCCCCAGTCGATCTTCCCCATCAGGAAGGTGTACCGGTAGGCCAGCGTCGCCAGCACGTGGGTCGAATCGCCAGGGGCGCCGCCGGTCAGGAGCCAGACGTTGGTGAAGTCGCCGAGCGTGAAGACCGTCGAGAGCAGCGTGCAGATCAGGTAGATGCCGCTCAGCATGGGGAACGTGATGAACCGGAAGTTCTGGAGCGCGCTCGCCCCGTCGATCGATGCCGCCTCGTACAGCTCGCGGGGGATCCCCCGCCGGGCGGCCAGCAAGATGACCGTCCAGAACGGCAGGTACTTCCAGATGTGGAAGACGACCAGGGCCCCGATCGCCATCCACCGCGAGGCGAGCCAGTGGACTGTCCCGACGCCGAGGTCCTCCATGATCAGGTTCATGATCCCCCACTGGGAGGAGAGCATCCAGCGGATGGACAGGATCCCGGGGAGGACCGGGATGGCCCAGGGCAGGAGGAAGATCGCGGAGAGGAACCGCACGCTTCGGGTCTCCGACTGGAGCAGGCCGGAGAGGAGCAGGGCGAGGAAGAGCTTCACGTTGACCGCGATGCCGACGTAGACGATGGTGTTGACGATCGTCTGGACGTAGATCGGGTCGGAGAAGAGGACCTCGTAGGTGTAGGGATCGAGGCCCTGGGTGACCTCGAAGTAGAGCGGGTAGACGACGAAGAAGAGGAAGAGCAGGATCAGGGGGAGGCAGAAGAGCAGCCCCTGGAGGTTGCGCGACCGGGGCGCGAAGACCCCGGCCGCGACGGAGGCGGAGCGCCCGAGGAGTCCGTTGACTCCTCGGGCGCGCGCTACCGCATTCGCCATTGGCTAGCGGGCGGGGCCGATGAGCGTCGCATCGCGTCGTCCTCGGTCGGCGCCGATCCTAGCGAGACCATCCTTGCACCCGTGACGGCGCGCCGAGTGCAGCTCCCTAGCGCCACTGCGTGAAGATCGTCTTCATCCGGTTGATGGCCTCGTCGGCCGCCTTGTCGGCCGGCCACTTGTCCACGTTGGTCCGGGCCATCGCCTTGCCCCAGATGTTCTCGGCGTACACCTGCGAGTTGGCGGGGCTCTTCCAGTGGTCGAAGACCTTGACGTTCCGCTCCAGGTAGAGCTTGGTCGCCAGCGGGATGTGGTAGTCCACGGGGCCGCCCTTGCCGGCCTGTCCCTTGGCGAAGAACGGGTCCTTGGCGACGTCGTTGAACGCCGGGAACCACCGCCCGTTGGCGCCCTTGATGTACTCGGCGAACCGGTTGGGCTCCAGCACGAACCGGATGAACTCCTTGCCCATGTCGACGTTCTTGGCGTCCTTGGGGATGAGGATGGTCTTGACCGCGACCATGTAGCCGGCCTTGCCGCCGCCCGGGTTGTCCGGCCACTCCACCGTGGCCATCTTGTTGAAGTAGCTCTCCGGCCCGTTGAAGAACCAGTGGGCCGGGATGGAGAGCGACGGGTTCGGGGTCATGACGATCGACTTCGAGTGGAAGTTGGCGTTGTTGTCCCCGTCCGACCAGTTGATCGCGTCCGGGGGCACGTAGCCCGAGTTGTACATGTCGGCGAACCAGCCGAGGGTCTTGACGATCGCCTCGCGGTTCTTCGGCTGGTCGGCGATCACCTTGCCGTCCTGGTCCAGGAGCTGGCCGCCGTACGACAGGAGCGCCATCTCGAAGTTGTAGATCGTGTCGGAGCCCCGCGAGGACTCGGTCATGCCGATCCCGTAGAGCTTGCCGTACTTCGCCGGGTCCTTCTTCCGGAGCGCGTCCTGCGCCTTCTTCCAGTAGTCCCAGTACTCGTCCCACTTGAGGGGGATCTTCTCCGGCTCGTCGGCCATGCCGACCTCCTTGAGGAGATCCCGCCAGTAGTGGATGTGCATGATCTGGGCTTCGATGGGCACCCCGTAGTAGGCCCGCTTCTTGGCCACGTTGTTGTAGCAGTACGCCACCTGGAGGAACTTCTCGTTGTACCGCGGCTTCAGCTCGTTGATGACGTCGGTGGTCTCGGCGAGCTTGTCGTTCCAGGCGTTGTTCGGCATCACTTCCCAGTCGTTGTAGAAGCAGAAGGCGACGTCGGGCACCCGGCGGGCCTGGATCGCCGCGATGATCTTCTTGAGCAGGTCCTCCTGGATGGTGAACGAGATGTCCACCTTCACGCCCTTGGCCTTCTCGAACTCCTGGGCGATCTTGATCATCGCCTCGTCTTCTTCCTTGTAGTAGCCGCGGTTCCACCAGACGACGACTGTCCGGGCCTGGGCCCGCGAGACCATGGGGAAGCCCAGCGTCCCGGAGAGCGCGCCGGCGCCGGCGGCCGCAGTCGTCTTGAGAAAGTCCCGGCGGGTGTGGCCCATCGTCGTCCTCCTGTAGGGGTTGGCGGAAGCTCCGTCCCGGTGAGCGAACGGCCTACGGGTGTTCTATACTCCAAACCCCCCGGGGGTCGCAATAGCCCTGCCGCTCGGGCGGGCGGCACCGGGGCCCGGAAAAATCGCACTTTGGCCCTTGACTCGGCCGGCGGAGTGCTCCTAAGATAGCGCCACTCACCGTACCCGGAGGCCCGTGGTCATCCATATTCGCCTGCGCCGCCGTTGCGCCCGGCTGGGCGTCCTCGCCCTCGTCGCTCCCCTTCTCCTCACCGGCTGCTCGCTCTTCGGCAGCAAGCCCTCGACGCTGGCGCCGGCCGGCAAGCTCTACGAGGACGGCGAGCGGGACCTCGATCGCCGCCGCTTCGATGCCGCCCGCGACAACCTGCGGAAGATCATCGAGCGCCATCCCGACTCGAACCTGGTCCCCCAGGCCCGCTTCCTGATCGGCGAGAGCTACTACCGAGATGAGGAGTACGAGAAGGCCGTCCGCGAGTTCGAGGCCTTCATGAGCCTCTATCCCGGCAACCCGATCGCCGACCTCGCCCAGTACCGCCTGGCCCGGAGTTACTTCGACAACATGCCGTCGGTCGAGCGCGACCAGGCGGTGACGGCGAAGGCGGTCGGCGAGTTCCAGAAGCTCATCAAGCAGTACCCCGAGAGCCGGTACGCGCCCGACGCGATCGGCAAGATCGAGGTGTGCCGCCTCCGCCTGGCGCAGAAGGAGCTGTGGGTCGCCGACTACTACGTGCGCCAGAACAACTGGCAGGCCGCCCTCCAGCGCTACGACATGATCCTCAAGGAGTACGGCCGCACGGCGGCCGCCCCCCAGGCGCTCCTTCAGAAGGCCGACGCGCTGCTCCGCCTCCAGCGCAGGGAGGAGGCCGAGATCACGCTCCGCCGGGTGGTGGAGGAGTTCCCCGACAGCGAGTGGGCGCGACGGGCCCGGCAGAGGCAAACCTCGCTCATTTCCCAATAGGAGCCGACCTTCCATGCACGACATCGTGGACCTGCGGTCCGACACCCTCACCACCCCGACGCCCGAGATGCGGGCGGCCATGGCGTCCGCCGAGGTCGGCGACGACGTCTGGGAGGAAGACCCGACCGTCCAGCGGCTCGAGGCGCGGGCCGCCGAGCGGTTCGGGAAGGACGCGGGCCTGTTCGTGGCCTCCGGCACCATGGGCAACCAGGTGGCGATCCTTACCCACACCCAGCCCGGCCAGGAGGTCATCTGCGACGTCGACGCGCACGTCATGAGCGCCGAGGTGGGCGGGATCGCGCGGCTGGCCCTCTGCCAGACCCGGCCGCTCCAGACCGAGCGGGGCCTGCCGAGCCCCGACCAGGTCCGGACCGCCATCCGCCCCCGGAACATCCACATCCCGGTCACCGGTCTCCTCGCCCTCGAGAACACCCACAACCGCCACAGCGGCGTCGCCTTCACCCCCGAGGAGGTCGGAGCCGTGGCCGCCGTCGCCCACCAGCACGGCGTGCCGGTCCACCTCGACGGGGCCCGCATCTTCAACGCCTGCGTCGCCCTCGGCCGCGACGCCCGCGAGTTCGGCGCGGTCGTGGACTCGGTGCAGTTCTGCCTCTCCAAGGGGCTGGGGGCACCGGTCGGCTCCCTCATCGTCGGCTCCCGGGAGTTCATCGCCGGGGCCCGGCGGGTGCGCAAGATGCTCGGGGGCGGGATGCGGCAGGTCGGCGTGCTGGCGGCGGCCGGGCTCCTGGCGCTGGACAAGGGCGTCGACCGGCTCGCCGACGACCACGCGAACGCCCGCCGGCTGGCGGAAGCCCTGGTCGGCCTCCGGCAGATCCGCCTCGACCTCGCGCGGGTCCAGACCAACATCGTGATCGTCCACGTCGATCGGCCGGGCGGCGTCGCCGAGCTGGTCGAGGGGTGCCGGGCCCGGAAGGTGAAGATCCACGCCATCGGCCCCACGTCCATTCGCTTGTGCACGCACCGGGACGTGGACTCGGAGGACGTCGACCGCGCGATTGCCGCGATCCGCGAGATCGCGGCCGGCTGGTGAGGGACGGCCATGGCTGATCGCCTGCTGGAGCTGAAGGGCCTCAAGACCCACTTCTTCACCGACGAGGGCGTCGTTCGCGCCGTGGACGGCATCGACCTCTACATCAACAAGGGCGAGACCCTGGGGGTGGTGGGCGAGTCGGGCTGCGGAAAGACGGTGACCGCGCTGTCGATCATGAAGCTCATCCCGATGCCGCCCGGCCGGATCGTCGAGGGGCAGATGATCTACGAGGGGCGCGACCTGGTCACGCTGCCGCCGTCCCAGATGCGGAAGGTGCGGGGGAAAGAGATCTCGATGGTCTTCCAGGAGCCGATGACCTCACTGAACCCCGTCTTCACGATCGGCGAGCAGATCGCCGAGGCGATCCGCCTCCACGAGGGGCTCGGGCGGCGGGCGGCGATGGACAAGACGGTCGAGATGCTCAAGATCGTCCACATGGCGAACCCGGAGCGGCGGGTGAAGGAGTATCCCCACCAGCTCTCGGGCGGGATGCGCCAGCGCGTGATGATCGCCATGGCGCTCTCGTGCAACCCGAAGCTCCTGATCGCCGACGAGCCGACCACCGCGCTGGACGTCACCATCCAGGCCCAGATCCTCGACCTCCTGAACGAGCTGAAGGCCAAGCTCGGGATGGCCGTCCTGCTGATCACCCACGACATGGGGGTCATCGCCGAGACCGCCCAGCGGGTCATGGTGATGTACGCCGGGAAGGTCGTGGAGGAGGCGCCGGTCAAGGACCTGTTCAAGGAGCCGCTCCACCCCTACACCCAGGGCCTCCTCCGCTCGATCCCGCGCATCGACCTGGCGGCCACCAAGAAGCAGCGGCTGGAGGCGATCCCCGGAGTGGTGCCGAGCCTGCTCGACCTGCCGCCGGGCTGCCGGTTCGCCCCCCGCTGCCAGTTCGTCAAGCCGATGTACACCGAGAAGGAGCCGCCGTTGAAGGAAGTGAAGCCGGGCCACAAGGTGGCCTGCTGGCTCTACTAGCGCCACACAAAGGACACTGCCATGGCTGAGGCTCTCCTGCGCGTCAAGAACCTGGTCAAGTACTTCCCCATCAAGGGCGGGCTCTTCTCCCGCGAGGTGGCGCGCGTCCACGCGGTGGACGGGGTCAGCTTCGACATCATGGCCGGCGAGACCCTCGGCCTCGTCGGCGAGTCGGGCTGCGGGAAGTCGACCACCGGCCGCTGCATCCTCCGGCTCATCGAGCCCACCTCGGGCGAGGTCTGGTACGGGAGCAAGAACGTCACGACGCTCGACAAGCGATCGCTCCGGGCTCTCCGGCGCGACATGCAGATCATCTTCCAGGACCCGTACGCGTCGCTGAACCCCCGGATGACGGTGGGCTCGATCGTCGGCGAGGCGCTCATCATCCACAAGCTCGCCAAGAACAAGGCCGAGCGCGAGCAGAAGGTGGCCCACCTGCTGGAGACGGTGGGGCTCCACCCGGACCACATGCGGCGCTACCCGCACGAGTTCTCGGGCGGCCAGCGCCAGCGCATCGGGATCGCGCGGGCCCTGGCCGTCTCCCCGAAGCTCATCGTCGCGGACGAGCCGGTCTCGGCCCTCGACGTCTCCATCCAGGCCCAGGTCATCAACCTCCTGGAGGATCTCCAGAAGCAGTTCAACCTCACCTACCTCTTCATCGCCCACGACCTCTCGGTCGTCGAGCACATCTCGACGCGGGTGGCCGTCATGTACCTCGGCAAGATCGTCGAGATCGCGCCGGCCAAGGAGCTGTACACGAACCCGCGACACCCCTACACCGAGGCGCTGCTGTCGGCGGTGCCCATCCCCGACCCCGAGATCAAGCGCCAGCGGATCCTGCTGGAGGGCGACGTGCCCAGCCCGATCCGGCCGCCGTCGGGCTGCCGGTTCCACACGCGGTGCAAGATCCGCCAGTTCCCGAGGTGCTCCGACCATGAGCCGGTGCTCAAGGAGGGCGTGTCGGGGCACTGGGTGTCCTGCCACTTCCGGGATTAGCCGGCCGTGCCGATAACCGTCGCATCCCGTCGTCGTTCGGACGGCCTGGTCGACCTTTGGCGGTCGTCGCCGATCCTCGGCGTACTCGGAGTACGCCTGCGAATGTCGGCGAACCCCTGCGTCGGTCGGACGGCCTTCGGCCTCGGGGGCTGCTCGGTTCTTGGCCCGGCTCGTCCCCCAGTGCCCGATGTGGTCCGCAAGCCCGCGGTCGCCGGTAGCTTCTACCCGGGCGATGCGCAGGCGATCGACGCCGAGCTGACCCGACTCCTCCCCGCGCGGCCGGCGACCGCGGCCCGCGCCGTCGTCGTCCCCCACGCCGGCTGGATGTACTCGGGCACCGTCGCCGGCGAGACGTACGCCCACGTGACCGTGCCCCGGCTGGCCGTCCTGCTCGGTCCCAATCACACCGGCCTCGGACTCCCCGGCGCGTTGATGGGCGAGGGGGCGTGGCGCTATCCGGGCGCGACGGTGCCAGTGGCGCGGGAGCTGGCCGCGGCGCTGCTGGGGGCGACGGACGAGTTGGCCCCGGACTCGGCCGCCCACCTCCGCGAGCACGCCCTGGAGGTGCAGCTCCCCTTCCTGCATCGCCGACAGCCGGAGCTGGCGGTGGTGCCGATCACCCTCGGCCGCATCGACCCCCGCTTCTGCCGCGCGGTGGGCGAGGCGGTCGGCCGCGTCGTGGCCGGCTGGCCCGCCCCCGTGCTCGTCGTCGACTCGACCGACCTCAACCACTACGAGCCCCAGGCCATCGGCCGCCGTAAGGACCGCCTCGCCATCGACGCCATCCTCGCCCTCGACCCGGAGCGACTGCGGGAGGCCGTCCGGGCGCACCAGATCTCGATGTGCGGCCTGGCGCCGACCCAGGCGCTCCTGTGGGCGGCGCCGGCCCTCGGGATCCGGTCCGCGCGGCTGGTGCGATACCAGACCTCCGGCGACGTCTCCGGCGACCTGGCGCGGGTCGTGGGCTACGCCGGCATCATCCTGGAGTAGCCCGATGCCGACGCTGATCGGCAGTCCGATCATCGCGTGGGTGACCTACCAGGTCCGCCGCGGGAAGCGACCGCAGCTCCCGGAGACGGACCGGCCGCGGTGAGCACGACCATCGAGGCGCTGGCGGCCGAGGACGTCGCCCGGGACCGGGCGGCGCTGAGCGCGCTCCTGGTGGACGCCGTGGACGGCGGCGCGTCGATCGGGTTTCTCCCACCGCTCGGCGAGGGCGAAGCGGCGGCCTACTGGGACACGGTGGCCGCCACGCTCCGCGACGGCTCCCGCCTCCTGCTGGCCGCCCGGACGCCCGAGGGTGGCGTGGTCGGCAGCGTCCAGCTCGACCTCGCCATGCGCGTCAACGCCCGCCACCGGGCCGAGGTGATGCGGCTCATGGTTCACCGGCGCGCCCGGCGCCACGGTCTCGGGCGCGCCCTGATGCTCGCGATCGAGGAGCACGCCCGCCGGCTGGGGCGCACCACGCTGGTCCTGGACACCCGGCAGGGCGACCCGTCCGAGCGCCTCTACCAGTCGCTCGGCTGGACGCTGGCCGGGACGATCCCCCGCTACGCGCGGAGCGCCGACGGCACCCTCGACGCCACCGCCCTCTACTACCGCCTCCTGGACCCCTGTGAGACCCGTGAGGCAATCGCCGCGCCCGGGTAGCCTGGGAGTCGCGAGGTCCGACCCCCCTCCCCCCAGCCACAGGCCGAAGGCCATCGACGAATCGGGAGGGGACGGGGGTGGGGGAGGCCTCGAATGATCCAGGTCGAGGCGATCGCCAAGGGCTACGGAGGCCAGAGCCTCTTCCGCGACCTCTCCTGGCGGATCACGACGGGCGAGCGGATCGGCCTGGTGGGGCCGAACGGCGCCGGGAAGACGACCCTCTGCCGGATCCTGGCCGGGCTGGAGGAGCCGGACGCGGGCCGGGTCACGCGCGACCGCGCGACGACGATCGGCTACCTCGCCCAGGAAGTCGCTGCCGCTCACGCCGGATCCGTCCTCGGGGAGGCGCTCGGCGGCTTCGGCGAGGTCTGGGCGCTCGAGCGCGAGATGGAGGAGGTCGCGGCCGCCCTCGCGACGGCCGGCGAGGGGTCCGCCGACGCTCTCACCGCCCGCTACGGCGACCTCCAGCACCGCTTCGAGGCGCTGGGCGGCTACCGCCTCGAGACCGAGGCCAAGGCGATCCTCGGCGGCCTGGGCTTCCGGCCGGCCGACTTTCATCGCCCGCTGGCCGAGATGTCCGGTGGCTGGCGGATGCGGGCCGCTCTGGCCCAGCTCCTCCTGCTCCGCCCCACGCTGCTGCTCCTCGACGAGCCGACCAACCACCTCGACCTCGAGTCCCTGGCCTGGCTGGAGGACTACCTCGGGCGCTACGAGGGCGCGGTCGTCGTCGTGTCCCACGACCGCTACTTCCTCAACCGCATGGTGACCTCGATCGCCGACCTGGGGCCGGGCGGGCTCGGCCTCTACACCGGCGGCTACGACGACTTCCTGGTCGAGCGGGACGCCCGGCAAGCCCTGCGCGAGGCGCAGGCGCGGAACCAGGCCAAGCGCGTGGCCGAGATCGAGCGCTTCATCGAGCGCTTCCGCTACAAGGCCACCAAGGCCCGCCAGGTGCAGAGCCGGATCAAGATGCTCGACCGCATGGAGCGCATCGAGGTGGACGCCGAGGCCCGCCAGATCCGCCTGAGCTTCCCGGCGCCCCCGCGGACCGGCCGCCGGGTCGTGGCGCTCCGCGACGTCCACAAGGCGTACGGGGACCACGTCGTCTACGCCGGCGTCGATCTCGAGGTGGAGCGCGGCGAGCGCGTCGCGCTGGTCGGCGTGAACGGCGCCGGCAAGTCCACGCTTCTCCGGATCCTGGCCGGGGTGCTGCCCTTCGAGCGGGGCGAGCGGGCGCTGGGGACGGCGGTGACCGCCCACTACTACGCCCAGCACCAGCTCGACGCCCTCGACCCGCGGCTCACCGTGCTCGAGGAGCTGGAGCGGGCGGCGCCGGACACCGGGCAGACGCGGCTGCGGACGCTGCTCGGCGCCTTCCTGTTCAGCGGCGACGCCGTGGAGAAGAAGATCTCGGTGCTCTCCGGCGGGGAGAAGGCGCGGGTGGCGCTGGCCAAGATGCTGGTCCACCCGGCGCCGCTCCTCTGCCTCGACGAGCCCACGAACCACCTGGACCTCGCCTCCCGGGAGCGGCTGGAAGCGGCGCTGGTGGCATTCCCGGGCACGATCGTCTTCATCTCGCACGACCGCTACTTCATCAACCGCCTCGCCACCCGGCTGGTCGAGGTCGCCGACGGGCGTCTCACGAGCTACCTCGGCGACTACGACGAGTACCGGGCAGCCCTCGACCGCGCCGCGACTCCCGTCGTGGCTCCGCCGGTGGCGCCCACCGTGGCCCCCGCCACGCCCCCACCGACCGCCGCCCCGGCGGCCTCGCCGCCCGGCCGGCGGCGCCGGCCCGGCCGGGCCGACCCGGCGGTGCGCGAGCTCAGGCGACGGGTGGACGAGATCGAGCGGCAGATCCACGCCCTCGAGGACCGCCTCCGCGAGCTGGGCGAGGCCCTCGGCGACCCCGCCCTCTACGCGGACGGCGAGCGCGTCCGGGCGATCGCCACCGAGCGGAAGGAGGCCGAGCAGCAGGTGGCGTGGCTGATGCGCGAGTGGGAGGACCTGTCGGTGGCGCTGGCCCAGCACGAGTAGGGGGCCGAAAACCCCGCAAACCCCGCCAAAATTGACACGTTTGGGGGGGCCGGGCTATCATCGGGGCGTTCCCCGCAGCGTGCCCGCACCCCCCGCGCCCCGAGCCAGGAGGAGAGGGAGGCCGGCCTCGTGGAAGAATACTACCGGATCAAGCGGCTCCCCCCCTACGTCTTCGCCATCGTCACCGACCTCAAAGTCAAGGCGCGGGCCCGGGGCGAGGACATCGTCGATCTCGGGATGGGCAACCCCGACCTGCCCACGCCGCCCCACATCGTCGAGAAGATGGTGGAGGCGACGCGGAACCCGAAGAACCACCGCTACTCGGCCTCAAAGGGCATCCGGCGGCTCCGGGTGGCGATCGCCGGCTGGTACCGGAACCGCTTCGGCGTGGAGCTGGACCCCGAGAGCGAGGCGGTGGCGACGATCGGCTCCAAGGAGGGCCTGGCCCATCTGGTCCTCGCCCTGCTCCAGCCCGGCGACGCGGTGCTGGTGCCGAACCCGGCCTACCCCATCCACGCCTACTCGGTCGTCATCTCGGACGGCGACCTCCGCTCGGTGCCACTCGTCCCCGGCGAGGACTTCTTCGCGCGGCTGCAGGAGGCCGTACGACTCGCCTGGCCGAAGCCGAAGGGCCTGCTCATCAACTTCCCGCACAACCCGACGACCCAGGTCACCGACCCCGCGTTCTTCGAGCGGGTGGTAGCCTTCGCCCGCGAGCATCACTTGTGGGTCATCCACGACTTCACCTACGCGGATCTCACCTTCGACGGCTACCGGCCGCCCTCGTTCCTGGCGACTCCCGGCGCCCGGGACGTCGGCGTCGAGTTCTTCTCGATGACCAAGTCGTACAACATGGCCGGCTGGCGGCTCGGCTTCGCGTGCGGGAACGCCCGGATGATCCACGCGCTGGCCCGGCTCAAGTCCTATCTCGACTACGGCGTGTTCCAGCCCATCCAGATCGCCGGCATCGTGGCGCTGGAAGGGCCCCAGGCGTGCGTGGCCGAGACGGTCGAGGCCTACCGCAAGCGGCGTGACGTGCTGGTGAACGGGCTCGGCCGCATCGGCTGGAAAGTGGAGAAGCCCCGGGCCACCATGTTCGTGTGGGCGCCGATCCCGGACGCCTATCGCGGCATGGGCTCGCTGGAGTTCGCCAAGCTCCTCCTCGCCGAGGCGAAGGTCGCCGTCTCCCCCGGTATCGGCTTCGGCGAGTACGGTGAGGGGTTCGTGCGCTTCGCCCTCGTCGAGAACGAGCACCGGATCCGGCAGGCGGTCCGGGGCATCAAGAAAGTCCTGGGCTAGGGCCGCGTGGCGGCAGGTACCCCCATGAACGAGATCGGCATCGGGCTGCTCGGCATCGGCACCGTCGGCGGCGGCGTCCTCAAGATCCACCGGCAGAACCAGGCCGGCCTGGAGGCCAAGGCCGGCTGCCGGCTCCGGATCGCGGCGGTCGCCGACCGCGACGTCACCACGCCCCGCGCCGGCCTCACCCTCGCCGACTGGCCGCTCACGACCGACGTCGAGCGGGTCCTCGGCGATCCGGCCGTCTCGGTCGTCATCGAGCTGATCGGTGGCCTGGAGCCCGCCCGGACGTTCATCCTGCGCGCCATCGCCGCCGGCAAGCACGTGGTGACCGCCAACAAGGCGCTGGTCGCGACCCACGGGCTCGAGCTGTTCGAGGCGGCGCGCCGCCGGGGCGTGCTGCTCGGCTTCGAGGCGGCGGTGGCCGGCGGGGTGCCGATCATCCGCGCGCTGCGCGACGGGCTGGCCGCCAACCGGATCCTCTCGCTCTACGGCATCGTCAACGGCACCTCGAACTACATCCTCACCCGGATGACCGAGGAGGGGCGCGAGTTCAAGGACGCCCTGGCCGAGGCCCAGGCCGCCGGCTACGCGGAAGCCGATCCGACCCTCGACATCGAGGGGATCGACTCGGCCCACAAGCTCCAGATCCTCGCCTCGCTCGCCTTCCGGACGCCCGTCGACCTGAAGGAGATCCACACCGAGGGCATCACCCGGGTCAGCTCGGAGGAGATCGCCAACGCGCGCGAACTGGGCTACCGGATCAAGCTCCTCGCCATCGCCAAGGCCGGCGACGATGGGCTGGAGGCCCGGGTACACCCGACGATGATCCCGGCCGCTTCCCCACTGTCGGCCGTCTCCGGCGTCTTCAACGCGATCTTCGTGTCGGGCGACGCCGTCGGTGACCAGATGTTCTATGGCCGGGGGGCGGGCCAGATGCCGACGGCCTCCGCCGTTTGGTCCGACGCGATCGAGATCGCGCGCCGGCTGGCCCACGGCCACGGCGCCCTGCCCGAGGATCTGCCGCTCCTGACCGCCGGGGGCCCCCGGCTCAAGCCGATGGAGGAGATCCGCTCGGCCTACTACCTCCGGGTCATGGCCCGGGACCGCCCCGGGGTCCTCTCCCAGGTGACCGGCGTCCTCGGACGCCACGACATCTCGATCGCGTCGGTCATCCAGAAGGAACGCCACCACGTGGACGCGGTGCCGGTCGTCTTGATGAGCCACGAGGCGGTGGAGCGGAACATGCGGGCCGCCCTGGAGGAGATCGATCGCCTGCCGGTCGTGGCCGGGCGCACGGTGATGCTCCGGGTGGAGGCGCAGTAGGCCCCCCGATGTTCTGGCCCGGCGTCGTCGAGCAGTATCGCCGCTTCCTGCCCGTCGGCGAGCACACGCCCGTCGTCACGCTCCAGGAGGGGAACACCCCGCTCCTCGAGGCCCCGCGACTGGCCGAGGCGGCCGGCGGCGGGCTCCGCGTCTACCTCAAGTGCGAGGGGTTCAACCCGACCGGGTCGTTCAAGGACCGGGGCATGACCCTCGCCGTCTCGAAGGCCGTCGAGGCGGGGACGCGGGCCGTGATCTGTGCCTCCACCGGCAACACCTCGGCCTCCGCCGCCGCCTACGCGGCCCGCGCCGGGCTGCGGGCCTTCGTCGTCATCCCCAAGGGGGCCGTGGCCCTCGGCAAGCTCTCCCAGGCGCTGATCCACGGCGCCACCGTCATCATGGTGGAGGGCTCGTTCGACCAGGCCCTGGCCGTCGTGCGGGAGATCGCGGCCGCGCATCCGGTCACGCTCGTCAACCACCTCAACCCTCACCGCATCGAGGGCCAGAAGACGGGGGCCTTCGAGGTCGTGGACCAGCTCGGCCGGGCGCCGGACTACCACCTGATCCCCGTCGGCAACGCCGGCAACATCACCGCCTACTGGAAGGGCTACAAGGAGTACTGCGGGGCCGGGTTCGCCAAGACGCTCCCCCGCATGGCCGGCTTCCAGGCCGCCGGCGCCGCCCCGCTCGTCGAGAACCGGGTGATCCCCGAGCCCCGGACCGTCGCCACCGCCATCCGGATCGGCAACCCGGCGTCCTGGCAGGCCGCGGTCCAGGCCATCCGCGAGTCGGAAGGGTGGGTCGAGGCCGTCACCGACGAGGAGATCCTCCACGCCTACCGCCTGCTCGCCCGCGAGGAGGGCATCTTCATGGAGCCGGCCTCCGCCGCCGCGGTGGCCGGGCTCCTCAAGTCCGCCAAGGCGGGCCGCTTCGAGAGCGGCGCCACCTGCGTGCTGACGCTCACCGGCCACGGCCTGAAGGACCCCGAGTCCGCCCTCGGCGCCGCCACCCGGCCCGTCACCGTGGCCCCCCGTCTCGACGCCGTCCTGGGAGCGATGAGCCTCTAGTTCCGGATCAGGAAACCCGCGCCGGTCTCTTACCCTCTCCCCTGGGGGCGAGGGTAGGGTGAGGGGGCGATCGACTGGCCCCATCCTTGACGTAGCGTCGCAGGGCTCAGCGGGCCCCCCTCTGACAGGCCTCCAGGCCGTGAAGCGTCGCCGCCGACGTCCGTCTAAGCGGACAGGCGGCGGCGGGCCACGCATCAACCAACGCCGGGAGCTCCTCCCTCCCCGGAGTGCGTCGCCCGCCGCCGCCGTCTGCTGCCCTCCCGCCGGCTCGCCGAACCGACCAGCCATTTCCCGGCAGCAGGACATAGCGCTCCGCGTCGCCGCCGGCATCCGATGGAAATGGGACGGGGACGCTTGCCGACAGCACTGCTCAGTGTATGCTCGAAGCTCTTCCTGTCGTCCGAGTTCACCGTCCGTCGCGGAGCGTCTATCACCAAGGTCGTCACGGTATCGTCACCTCAGGAAACGTGAGCCTTCACAATACGGGATCGCGTTCCGCCAGCGAACGCGCGCCGTCAGCGGCGCGGATCTGCCGCAGTCACTGGAAAGCGTTGTTCGGCGGTGGAGAGACATTCGCTTATGGCGAGGATGCCAAGCCTCGGAACTGTTTCATCACGCGCGCCAGTTGCACGCCTGATCCCGCGCGTCGGAGAACGCCAACGGCACGCTGCGGGTCAGCCGCTGCAACATGGGTTCAGGCAGCAACCTCCACGGTTGCGTAATGACCTGTCGTGACGTCTTTCCCGGTACTACAGTCCGCTGGCGTGGGCGCGGAGGTCGAACACCGTCCGCTCGCATCCCGCGGAGATGGAGTCGGATTGCCACTTGAATGCGCCGGAGGGTTGAATCGAGCGTGACAGTGAGACGCCCCTTCCGGGGCGTCCCCGGAGTGCGACGGTCGCCGCCACCGACGCTCACCGGCCCGCCGCGGGCGGTTGAACCGGCCGGACCCGTGGAGTAGCATGGCCAGCGCCATGGGCCTCTACGTGCAGAAGTACGGCGGCTCGTCGGTCGCCGACGCGGAGAAGATCAGGGGCGTGGCCCGCCGCGTGGTGGAGACGGCCAAGGCGGGCCGGCACGTCGTGGTGGTTGTCTCGGCGATGGGCAAGACCACCGACGGGCTGATCCGGCTCGCTCACGAGATCACCCCGAGCCCGAGCGAGCGCGAGATGGACAGGCTGCTGGCCACCGGCGAGCAGGTGTCGAGCGCGCTCCTGGCCAT
This sequence comes from uncultured Candidatus Rokubacteria bacterium, assembly GCA_963708025.1. Classification (GTDB taxonomy): domain Bacteria; phylum Methylomirabilota; class Methylomirabilia; order Rokubacteriales; family DASRDR01; genus CAVPSB01. The sequence goes on from CAVPSB010000022.1 coordinate 87,572, forward strand.
GGCGATCGAGGCGCTCGGCCACCCCGCCCGCTCCTTCACCGGCGACCAGGCCGGGATCCGGACGGACGACGCCCACACCCGGGCCCGCATCGTGGGGATCGACGCCGACAAGGTCCGGCGCGCGCTCGACGACGGTCAGATCGCGATCGTCGCCGGCTTCCAGGGCGTGACGGGCGAGGACGACGTCACCACCCTCGGCCGCGGCGGCTCCGACCTCACCGCGGTGGCCCTGGCCGCCGCCCTCCGGGCCGACGTCTGCGAGATCTACACCGATGTCGACGGCGTCTACACCGCCGACCCGAACATCGTGCCCGAGGCGCGGAAGCTCGGCCGGGTCTCCTACGACGAGATGCTGGAGATGGCGAGCCTGGGCGCCAGGGTGCTGCAGTCGCGCTCGGTCGAGTTCGCCAAGAAGTACGGCGTCCCGGTCCACGTCCGCTCGACGTTCAAGGCCGACCCGGGGACGCTGGTGACCATGGAGGACCGGAACATGGAAGCGGTGGTCGTGACCGGCGTCACGCACGATCGCGGGCAGGCCAAGGTGTCGATCCTGCGGGTGCCGGACCGCCCGGGCATCGCCGCCCAGGTCTTCGGCGCCGTCGCCGACCACGGGATCGTCGTGGACATGATCGTCCAGAACATCAGCCGCGACGGCTATACGGACATCTCCTTCACACTGCCCCGCACCGACCGCGAGAAGGCCGTGGCCGTCCTGTCCGACGTGGCGCGCCGCATCGGCGCCGAGGGCGTGGCGCACGACGACCGGATCGCCAAGGTCTCGATCGTCGGGGTGGGCATGCGGAGCCACTCCGGGGTCGCCGCCCGGATGTTCCAGACGCTGTCCGGCGAGGGCATCAACATCCAGATGATCTCGACGTCCGAGATCGCGGTGTCGTGCGTGATCGAGGACAAGTACACCGAGCTGGCCGTCCGCGCCCTCCACGACGCCTTCGAGCTGGGGACCGACCCGGCGCTCAGTGGCCGGCGGCCCAGGCCATCGGCGCCAGGAACAGGAGCGGCGCGCCGCCGACCTGGCCGAGCGCGCGCCTGAATCCTAGCGGGTGGCGCCCCTCCGGAGGACCTGCGAAGGATCTTCGCCCGTGATGGGGCCGAGGCGGGTCAGACGGTCCCGGGCCCACGTGGCGAGCTCCGGCTCCAGGCCGGGACGGCTCAGGAGCTTTCTCAGCAGGATGGAGGCCTCGCGGGGCATCTGGCGCGCCAGGTAGCTCTGAACGGCTCCCTGCAGGCCCCGCGCGGCCCAGGGAACCGTATCCGGGTAGACGTAGGTGGCGCCCAGGTACGAGGCGATGGCCGCTTCGTACTCGGTGCGGTCGCGGTACAGCTCGCCCAGATAGAACAGCGCGGAGGCCGCCACCGGCGCGTCCCCGGCGTCGCGGGCCGCCTCGAGCGCCCGCTGGGCGGTGCTCCACTGCTTGTTGATCAGCAAGAGGTGGCCGCGGGTGAGCTGCATGTTGGGCGCCAGCGGGTGCGCCGGGAACCGGGTGACGAACGTCTCGGCGGCGGCGAGGACCCGGTCGCGCTGGCCCCGTGCCTCGTGGGTCTGGACCAGCAAGGCGAGGGCACGCGGGGCCTGCGGGTCGTCGGCGGGCGCCTCCTTCAGGAAGCCCTCGAGCGCGCGCTGCGTCTCGGCGGTGTCCGACAGCGCCATGGCGGCCTCGGCCAGGCCCAGCCACGCCTCGCGGCGGATCTCCTCGTTTTGGACCCGGACCAGCAGCTCCCCGTAGGCCTGGCGGGCCAGCGCCGGCCGCGAGCGCGCCGCGGCCTGGGCCAGCAGGATCAGGGCGTCCTGGACGTACTCGCTCTTCGGCGCATCGCGGAGGAGACGCCGCACCCCGCTGTCCAGGCGATCGAGCTCCCGCCGGTCGGCGGCCAGGAGGACGAGCCGGTAGAGCAAGAGCTCGCTGTACGGATTCGCCGGGTACCGGTTGACGAACGCCGTGGCCCGCTCCCGGAGGCCCTGCTCGTCGCGGCGACGCTCCGCGCTCAGGATGAGCGCGTACGCGGACGGCACCGCCACCTCGGGGGCCGCGGCGAGCCGCGCGGTGGTGAGGGCCTTCTCGGCCTCGTTGAGGTGATTCTGGGCGAGCGCGGCCAGCCCGAACCCCAGCCAGTTCGACGGCTCGGCCGGCGCCAGGGACGCGGCCCAGTTGAACTGGCGCTCGGCGGCGTCGAACTGGCCGAGCCGGTACCGGGCGATCCCGAGGGCCCGGCGCAGCACGGGCTGCTGGGTCCCGTCGGTGATCCGGGGGACCAGCGGCTCCAGCTCCTGCACCGCGGCGGCGTACTCCCGGGCCCGGACCAGCAGGATGCCGCGATCCAGGGCGAAGGTGTCGCTGAACGGGTGCGCCGGCGCCAGGGTCGCCAGCCCGCGTAGCGCCGCCAGGCTGTCCGCCTCCTGGCCCTGGCGGAGCCCGACGTCCGCGATGGCGAGCTGGGCCAGGACCGCGACCTCCACCTCCGTCGCCAGTGCGGCCTCCCGCCACTCGCGGAGCGCCGACTGGGTTTCACCGTCGGCGAGGAGCGCCCAGCCCAGCAGGAGCCGCATCCGCCCCGCCTGGGCCGACGTCGAGTAGTCACGGAGCGCGAGCCGGAAGAGGGCGGCCGCGCGATTGGCGTCGCCGGCCCGCGCGGCGGCTTCGGCCGTCAGCAGGAGCACCCCCTCCCGCAGCTCGGGCAGCACCCCGGCCCGCAGCAGGGCTTCGCCCTCGACGCGCGCCTCCAGCGGCTTCTGGCCCCGGAGGAGCAGGAGCCCGAGCCGGTTCGCCGCCCGCTGGGCGATCGCCTCGATCTTCCCGGTCTCGCGCAGGACCCGGTAGTACCGCTCGGCGTCCGCGAGGCTGCCCAGGCGCTCGACGGTCTCGCCGAGGCGGTAGGTGACGTACTCGGCGCGCTCGGGCTCGAGCCGGAGGGACAGGAGCTCCTTGTAGATGTTGACCGCGTCGCGGCCGGCGTTCCGGCGGAGCGCGTCGTCGGCCAGGAGCAGGAAGACGTCGGGCAGCCGGGGGTCCCGGGCCGAATCGGCCTTGAGGAGGCGCGCGGCGTCACGCGCCCGGGCGGAGTCGCCGAGCGCCAGGTAGGCCCGGACCAGGCCGGTCCGGAGCTGCGGGATCAGCTCCGCCCGGGGGCTCGAGCTCTGCGCCCACAGGAACCGCCGGACCGCCTCGTCGGGCACCCGGCGGGCGAGCGCCGTCCAGCCCGCCTGCGCGATCCCGTCCACGCGCAGCGGATGGCTGGCCGGCACGGTGGCCAGGAAGCCGTCGAGGCTCTGCATGGCGGCGTCCAGCTGCCCGACGCCCACCAGCCCGACACCCCGCCAGAACGCGAGCTCCTCGGCGATCGCCGGGGGCGGGCCGGTGGCGGCCACCGTGTCCCAGAGGGCCACGGCCTGGTCCGGCCGGCCGGCGTAGAGCCGGATCACGCCGTCGAGGAAGCGGGCGACCAGCGCCACCGGCTGCGGGGAGGTGGCCGCGAGGGCCGGGGCCAGCGCCCGCTGAGCCTCGGCGACGTCTCCGCGCCGGAGCGCCAGCCAGCCCAGCCCGAGCGCCACGTGAGGCGCCAGCTCGGCCGGCACGCCCAGGGGGAGGGCCGAGCGATAGCGCCGCTCGGCCTCGTCGTAGCGGCCCTCCCGGAAGGCCACCTCGCCGAGCCAGACGTAGCCTCCGGCACTGGGCTCCTTGCCGAGGCTGGTCTCCAGCGCCTCGCGGGCACCCCGCGGGTCACCCCCGAGAAACCGGTGCACCCCGCAGTCCAGCAGACGGGAGGGTTGCCCGAACGAGAAGGTGCAGCTCGTCCCCCCGGGATCGCGCACGGCCGGAAGGGGCTTGACCGCCGCGGTCTGGAAGCGCGGCAGCGGCCCCGCGCCCAGGTCCACCGTGGGCGCCGGCGCCGCGGGCGGCCCGGGCGGCTCGAACACGGGCCGCGTCACCCCGAGAGGGAGCGGCACGACGGTCAGCATCAGGTCCGGGAAGGGCAGCTCGACGGGCCGGGCCGTGGCCGCGCCCGCCGGGAGCGGGAGCAGGGCCAGGAAGCCGACGATGAGGAGGCCGGCGACCGGACGGACGCTCATGAGGTCTTCTTCGCCCCAGCGGCCCCTTTGGGCTTCGGCTTGGGGGCGGGCCGCTGCCGCGCCTTCTCGCGCGCTTGCCGCTCGCGCTCCTGCTTCTCGCGCTCCAGCTGCTCGCGCGCTTGCCGCTCTAGCGCCTGCCGCTCGCGCTCGAGCGCCTGCCGCTCGCGCTCCAGCTCCTCGCGCGCTTGCCGCTCCAGCTCCAGCCGCTCGCGCTCCAGCCGCTCGCGCTCCTGCCGCTCCAGCTCCTGCCGCTCGCGCTCCTGCCGCTCGCGCTCCTGCCGCTCGCGCTCCTGCTCCCGCGCCAGCGCGCGCGCCTCCAGGACCTGGACGCGGTCGCCGGCCCACCGGACGAGATCCTGGTCCTCGGCCTTGTCGACGATCTCCTGGTACGCCTGCTTGGCCGCGGCCTCGTCCTTCTGCGCTTCGGCCACCAGCCCGACCCCAGCCAGGGCCCGGAACCGCGGCCCGGACCCCGCCGACGCCTCGGCGGCCGCTGTCGCGTAGGCGGTCTGCGCCTCCGCCGTCTTCCCAGCCTTGAGCGCGCCATCGCCGAGGAGCAGGAGCGCCTCGAGACGCTGGCTGCCATTGGCGTCCGCGATCTCCCGGGCCAGCGCGATCGCCGGGTCGAACTGCCTCCGCTTGACGTACAGGTTCACCAGTTCGAGCCCGGCCAGCTCGGCGAGGGCATCGCGTGGGTGGTCGCGCCGCAGCGCCTTCCAGGCCGCCTCGGCGTCCGGAGCCCGCCCGAGCTGGCCGGAGAGCTCGCCGATCTGGTAGAGCGCCTGCGGGACCATGGCGTGGGTCGGCGCGTCCCGCACCAGTGCCCGGTACTGGTCGACCGCCTCCCGGGGCCGGCCGGACTTGGCGTGGGCCTCGGCCAGCAGGACGCGGACCGTGGGCGCCAGCTCCTGGGTCCGGTTGCCCGCGAGCCACGACTCGAGCGTGCGGACCGCTTCCGGGGTGCGACCGGTCTCGATCTGGGCGACGCCGAGGAGGTACTGCGTCTCCGTCAGGAACCGGCTCCGGGGAAACCGGCTGGCATAGCTGGACAGGAGGGCGTAGGCCTCCTCCCAGCGCTTCGCCCGGACGAGCTCCCGGGCCGCGGCGTAGGCGGCCGAGCCGGCCAGCTCGGTGGTCGGGTGCTGCGCGAGCAGGACGCTGAAGGTGGCGAGCGCCTCGTCCGGGAGGCCCAGCTCCAGCTCGCTGAAGCCTCGGGCGTAGAGCGCGTCGGGCGTGTAGGGCGAGCCCGGGTAGTCGCGCAGGAGCACGGAGTAGCGCGCGCGGGCCTGGTCGAAGCGGCGCAGCCGGAAGTAGACCTCCGCCTGCCAGAAGATCGGCTCGCCGGGGGTGAAGGCGCGGAGGGGCAGGCTCTCGCCGGCCTGGAACTCGGCGAGCGCGTCGGCGTACGACTTGAGGGCGAAGGCCGCCTTGCCGCGCAGGAGCATCGCGTCACCGCGCCGGGGATCGGCCGGGGCCGCCTGGACGAACCGCCCCAGCTCCCGGTAGGTGACGTCGTAGAGGCCGTCCTCGAAGGCCTGCACGCCCACCGTCCAGAGCCGGTCAGGCTCCGACACGGCGGCGCCGGCCGGGCCGACGGCAGCCCCGGCCACCAGCACCACCAGACACACGAGCCGCATCGCGATCGGGGTCATCGAGTCGAGATCACCCGGAAATGTCTCATTACCCTACCAGATTTTCCCGCGAGAATGGCTATACTCGCAGAGGCATGCGACTGCTGTGCGCGTTCGATCTGGATCACACGCTGGTCCGCTCGGCCCTCGACCTCGGCGCCATGAAAGCCGAGATCCGCGCGCTGGCGGCGCGCCGGGGCATCGCCCTGCCGCCCGTCTCGCTGGGCTGGACGATCGCCCAGACGATCGAGGCGATGGCGGCCGCCGCGCCGGCGGTGGAGGCGACGTGCTGGGCCATCGCGCTCGAGCACGAGACGGCGGCGCTCGACTCGGCCACGTGCGAGCCGGGCGCCCAGGAAGCGGTGGAGACGCTGGCGACCGCCGAGGTCCCGCTGGCGATCTGGACCAACAACGCCCGGCGGGCGACCGAGATCGCGCTGGAGCGCTGCGGGCTCCGCCCCTTCTTCCGGACGCTGGTCACCCGCGACGAGGCCGCGCTCAAGCCGGATCCCGCCGGCCTGGCGCTCCTGCGCCAGGCGCATCCCGCGCATCCCGTCTGCATGGTCGGCGACTCCTGGGTCGACGGGGTGGCCGCCCAGGCCGGCGGCGCCACGTTCATCGCCTACCGGATCGGGCCCGAGGAGCTCGAGCGGCGCGCGGTGGTGCCGCGGGTCGTGATCCAGGACCTGCGCGCGCTCCCCGCGCACCTCGCCGCGCTCGCCGGCCAGCGCCCCGTATAATGTGATCGGCACCGGGTGAACCCCACCGTGGAGCTGTTCGAGCACGCGAGCCGCCAGGCACGCCGGGATGCGGCGCCGCTCGCCGAGCGCATGCGGCCGCGGAGTCTCGAGGAGTTCGTCGGCCAGGCGCACCTCCTCGGCGAGGGCCGGCTGCTCCGGACGGCGATCGAGAAGGGTGACCTCCACTCGATGATCCTGTGGGGGCCGCCCGGGCACCGGGAAGACCACGCTCGCCGCGCTGATCGGCCGAGCGCGCCCGCGCCCACTTCGTGAGCTTCTCCGCCGTCCTCTCCGGGGTGAAGGAGATCCGCGCGGTCATCGGGGAAGCCGATGAGCGGCTGCGCCTGAACGGCGCGCGCACCATCCTCTTCGTCGACGAGATCCACCGCTTCAACAAGGCGCAGCAGGACGCCTTCCTCCCCCACGTGGAGCGCGGCACCATCATCCTGATCGGGGCCACCACCGAGAACCCGTCCTTCGAGGTCATCTCGGCGCTCCTCTCCCGCTGCCGCGTCTACGTCCTCCAGCGGCTGACCGAGACGGAGGTGACCGCGATCCTCCGCCGGGCGCTGGCCGACCCCGAGCGCGGCCTGGGCACGCTCCACGTCGAGGCCGACGACGCGGTCCTCGCCGCCGTCGCGGGGCTGGCCGACGGCGACGCCCGGACCGCCCTGAACATCCTCGAGGTGGCCGCCACGCTCGCGGCGCCGACCGCCGGGGTCCGCGCCCTGACCGCCGCGCTGATCCACGAGGCCGCGCAGCGCAAGGCGCTCCTCTACGACAAGGCCGGCGAGGAGCACTACAACCTGATCAGCGCGCTCCACAAGTCCCTGCGCGACTCCGACCCCGACGCCGCCCTCTACTGGCTGGTCCGCATGCTGGAGGCCGGCGAGGACCCGCTCTTCGTCGCGCGGCGCCTGGTGCGGGTCGCGGCCGAGGACGTCGGGCTCGCCGACCCCCAGGCGCTCGGCGGTCGCGCTGGCGGCCAAGGCCGCCTACGACTTCCTGGGCACGCCGGAGGGCGAGCTGGCCCTCGCCGAGGCCGCCGTCTACCTCGCCTGCGCACCGAAGTCGAACGCGATCTACACCGCCTACGACGCCGCGCGCGCCGACGTCCACGCGCGCCCGGCCGAGCCGGTCCCGCTCCATCTCCGCAACGCGCCGACCGGGCTCATGCGAGGATCTGGGCTACGGCCGGGGCTACCGGTACGCGCACGACGCGCCCGACGCCCAGGTCGAGCAGGAGCACCTGCCCGACGCGCTCCGCGGCCGGACCTACTACCACCCGGTTCCCCGCGGCTTCGAGGCCGGCATCCGGGAGCGGCTCGAGCGCCGGCGCGCCCGGCGCAGGGCCAGGAGGAGCAATGACGTCCAACAAGGACAGATTCGAACGGCCACCCCCAGGTGGGGGGGGTCCAGGGGGGGAGTGGTTGGGACTCCCCCCCTGTCGGACAAACAAAGAAGCTCAGGATCGGCATCGTCTTCGGCGGCCGCTCCGGCGAGCACGAGGTCTCGCTGGCCTCCGCCGCTTCCGTGCTCGCGCGCGATCGACCAGAGCCGCTACGAGGTGGTGCCCATGGGCATCGCGCGGGACGGCCACTGGCTCGTCGGCGGCGATCCCCTGCGGGCCCTCGCCGAGGCCGCCGGCGTCCGCCTGGCCCTGCCCCCGGCCCCCGCGACGGCGGGGGCGCGCCCGGCGTCGGAGACCGCCCTGGCCCGGGTGCCGACCGCCGGCGGGCTCCCGGCCGGCGTGGCCTCCCGGCTCGACGTCGTGTTCCCGCTGCTCCACGGGCCGTACGGCGAGGACGGCACGGTCCAGGGGCTGCTCGAGCTGGCGGACGTCCCCTACGTGGGCGCCGGCGTCCTCGCCTCGGCGGTCGGCATGGACAAGGCCACGATGAAGGCGGTCTTCCGCGCCCACGGCCTCCCGGTCGTGCCCCACCTCGTCGTGCTCGCGGCACGAGTGGCGGGCCGAGGCGCGGCCGCTGGCCCGCCGGGTGGCCGGCGAGCTCGGCTTCCCCTGCTTCGTCAAGCCGCGCGAACCTCGGCTCGAGCGTCGGCATCAGCAAGGTGGCCGGCGCCGCGGACCTCGGCGCGGCGATCGAGGCCGCCTTCGCCCACGACCGGAAGATCCTCGTCGAGCGGGGCGTGAGCGGACGGGAGGTCGAGGTGAGCGTCCTCGGCAACGACGCGCCCGAGGCCTCGGTGCCGGGTGAGGTCCTGCCGGGCAAGGAGTGGTACGACTACGAGGCGAAGTACACCGAGGGCATCGCCAAGCTCGTCATCCCGGCGCCGCTGACCCCGGAGCTGACGGCCGAGTTCCGGCGGCTCGCGGTCGCGGCGTTTCGGGCGATCGACGCGGCCGGGCTGGCCCGCGTGGACTTCTTCCTCGAGGACGACGCGCGCATCTGGGTGAACGAGATCAACACGATCCCGGGCTTCACGCGCACCTCGGCCTATCCGCAGCTCTGGGAGGCGTCGGGGCTGCCCTACCCGCGCCTGATCGACCGGCTGATCGAGCTGGCGCTGGAGCACCACGCCGGGAAGCGCCGCTCTCCGCGAGCGGTGATGGCCGGTAGCCTGGAGCGCGGGCTCACGGCGGTGAGGCGCGGCCGGTCCCGTTGCGGGTCGTCCTGGCCGGCGGCGGCACGGGCGGCCACACCTCCGCGGGCCTGGCGATCGCCGCGGCGCTCCGCGCCCGGCTCGGCGAGCGGGTCCAGCTCGACTGGATCGGAAGCCACGCGGGCCTGGAGGCGACGCGGGTTCCCGCGGCCGGGATCCGCTACCACGCCATCGCCACCGGGAAGCTGCGCCGGGCCGTCGCCGTCCGGAACCTGACCGATCTGGGCCTCCGGGTCCCGGCCGGGCTCGTCCAGGCCTGGACCCGCCTCGGCCGCCTGCGGCCCGACGTCGTCGTCGCCACCGGCGGCTTCGTATCGGTGCCGACGGCACTCGCCGCCGCCGCCCGTCGCCGCCCGCTTCTCGTCCACGAGCAGGTGGCGGTTCCGGGCCTGGCCAACCGGCTGATCGCCCGGGTCGCCGACCGGGTGGCGGTCACCTTCGAGACCTCGGCCTCCGCCTTTCCCGCCCGGAAGGTGGTGGTGACGGGCAACCCGATGCGTCCGGAGCTGACCGCCGGCGATCCCGCGCGGGCCTTCACCGGCTTCGGCCTCGACCCCGCCGTCCCGCTCGTCTACGTCACCGGTGGAGCCCAGGGCTCCCATCGCATCAACCGGGTCGTGGGCGCCGCCCTCGCCCCCCTCGTCGCCGGCTGCCAGCTCGTCCACCAGTGCGGGACCAACGAGTACGGCGACGCCGAATGGCTCGCAGGCCAGGCCGAGGCGCTCCCGCCGGCGGCGAGGGCGCGCTACCGGGTGGTGCCGTTCGTGACCGACGCCCTCGCCGACCTCTACGCCGCCGCCGCGCTCGTCGTCGGCCGCGCGGGCGCCGGCACCGTCACCGAGCTGTGCGCGGTCGGCCTGCCGGCGATCCTGATCCCCCTGCCGCAGGCCCGCGGCGACGAGCAGACGGCCAACGCCCGGATCCTGGCCGACGCCGGGGCCGCCGTCCTGCTCCGCGATCAGGATCTGTCGGCCGAGCGCCTGGTCCAGACGGTCCGCGAGCTGATCGGCACCCCCGGCCGCCTCAAGCAGATGGGGGAGCGCGCCCAGAGCCTGGCCCGCCCCGACGCCGCCGAGCGCCTCGTCGATCTGATCCTCGAGCTGGCCCGCCAACCCCAGGGCCCTCGAGCCTAGTGCCGTTTCAACTACATGAGCCAAAATGGGCAAGCGATTCTTGAAGCGCGACCTTGCCGCATTCCTCGAAAGCACTAGCTGGGACAAGTTGGAACGGCACTAGTTGCACCTGCCGTCCCGCCGGAGCGAGACTGGACCCATGCCGCCCGAAACCCGGTACGCCAGGAGCGGGGATATTCACATCGCCTACCAGGTCGTGGGCGACGGGCCCTTCGACCTGCTCTTCGTGCCCGGCTTCGTCTCGCATCTCGAGGCGAACTGGGACGACCCGAACATCGCCGCGATGCTCGGGCGACTGGCGCGGTTCTCCCGGCTCATCCTCTTCGACAAGCGAGGCACCGGGCTCTCCGACCGGGGCTCGCTGAACTTCACGCTCGAGCAGCGGATGGAGGACGTCCGGGCCGTGCTCGACGCCGTCGGGTCGCAGCGGGCGGCGCTCTTCGGCATCTCGGAGGGCGGGCCGATGTCCGCCCTCTACGCCGCGACGTACCCGGAGCGCACCTCCGCTCTGGTGATCTACGGCTCCTACGCCCGGCGGAGCTGGGCGCCCGATCATCCGTTCGGGATGACCGACCCAGGTGAACCGAGATCTGACCGGCAGCGCCTCAGAGCCGCGGAGGCCGGCCGCGCAGGTCGAAGCGCAGCGGGCATTCCGTGCACCGGGCCACCGACGTCCGACAATATTCCTTCGCGACCCGCACCAGGAGGGCGTGATACTCGTTGAAGAGCGCGGGATCCCGGGGCAGGTGATCCATGACGAGAGCCTGGAGCTCCGCGTAGCCCACGTCGGCCGCCACCACGCGGTGCCGTGAGAGGATGCGCCGGGTGTAGGCGTCCACCACGAAGACGGGGCGGCCGGCCGCGTAGAGCAGGATCGAGTCCGCGATCTCCGGCCCGATGCCCGGGATCGACAGGAGCTCGGCCCGGAGAGCCGGCGCCGGCTGGCGGAGGAAGCGACGGAGGCGCCCGGCGTGGCGATGCGCCAGGTGCTGGAGGAAGGCGCGGAGCCGGCCGGCCTTGACGCGGTAGAAGCCGGAGGCGCGGACGAGCGTCGCGAGCCGGCGGGGGGGAGCCGGTGGAGCACGCCGGGCCGGAGCCCGCCCGCCCGGCGGAGCGCCGCGATGGCGCGCTCCACGTTGACCCAGGCGGTGCTCTGGGTCAGGATGGCGCCGACGACGACCTCGAAGGCCGAGCGCGCCGGCCACCACCCCTGGGGACCGAAGCGCCTCAGCAGCGCGTCGTACAGGCGGAAGAGTCGCCGGCGGAGCGGACGACTCCGAGGAAGCACGCGGCCCCGCGGCGGGGACGAACGATCAACGGGAGGGCGCGGCATGCTTCGAGGCGCTGCTGAGCCGGCATCTGATGGTCCTGGTCATGCTCATCCTGGCCGGGGTCGGATGGCTGCTGGAGGCCAAGCTCAACCTCTTCGAGTGGTTCTACGACTTCTCCCGTCAATACGAGACCATCGCCCTCGACGGGCTGGTGCCCGGCATCCTCCTGGTGCTCGTGGGCGCGTTCCTCGATACCTACCGGGCCCACCTGCAATCGCTCCGCGAGCGCGACCGGCTGCAGGTCATGATGGAGATGGCCGCGACCGTCGCCCACGAGGTCAACGACCCGCTGACCACGATCATCGCTCACCTGGAGGTGGCGGTGGAGGAGATGGAGCCCGACGACCCGCAGCGCGACCGGATGACGTCGCTCCGCGAGGCGGCCTGGCGCATGGCGAGCCGGGTCAAGCAGCTCACCGAGCTCCGCGAGTATCGGCCCCGGGAGGTGGGTGTCGGCCCGCGTCTCATCGATCTCCCCCGGTGATCCTCGGTCTCGCCCTCGCCCTGCTCGCGGCGTCCGCGCCGCTGGCCGTCAGCGTGGGCGGGCCCGCCGAGGACCCGGCGTACCTGCCCGTCCACGTCGCCGCGGCCCTCGGCACCTTCCAGGCCGAGGGCGTCGAGGTCGTGCTGCGGCGGGCCAAGCACCCGGCGGGGGCGATGGAGGCCCTCCGGGACCGGGCCGCCACCGTGGCGGTCAGCACCGCCGACCAGGCCGTGCGCGGCGCCTGGGCCCGCGGGACGCCGGTCCGCATCCTGGTGGCCCACACCCGGGCGCCGGCCGTCGCGCTGCTCGTCTCGGCCAAGCATCGGGACGCCATCCGCCGCGTGGAGGACCTCCGCGGGCGGCGGGTGGGCATGCCGGGCCCGGGCACCACCGGCCACCTCGTGCTCGCCACGCTCCTCGCCCGGCGCCGGCTGGGGCCGGCCGACGCTCAGCTCGCCAGCCTCGGAGGCACCGCCCTCGTATCCGGGCTCGCGTCCGGGGAGCTGGCCGCGGCCGTCCTCGAGGAGCCGTGGATCGGGCGGGCCCTCGACGCCGGCGTAGCCCAGCTGCTGCTCGACGTCCGCCAGCCCGAGGACTGCGTCCGGCACCTCGGCGGACCCTTCCACGAGATCCTGAGCGTGGCCCGCGCCGACGAGAAGGCCCTGGCCGAGCTGGAGCCGGCTCTGGCCGCCTACGCGCGCGCCCTCATCCGGGTGCAGGCGTGGCTGGCCGCGACGCCGGCGTCGGCGGTGGCCGAGCGGCTGCCCCCCGCGCTGATCGGGGACCCGGCGCGGTTCGTCTCGCGGCTCGACGCCGCGCGGGTGGCCTACCTTCCCGACGGGCATGCGACCGAGGCCGGCCTGCGCGCGACGTTCCGGGTCCTCCGGGCCGGGAGCCCCTGGCCGGTCACCCTCAAAGTCACGCCGGAAGGCCTGCAGGAGCCGTCGTTCGTCACCGCGGCCCGGACGGCGCTGGGCCCGGCGCCCCCGGCTCCCTGACCGGCTCCAGGCCGAACGCGCGAAGCAGTCGGGCTGTCGTCGTCAGGGGCAGCCCGACCACGTTCGTGTAACAGCCCTCGACCCGCTCGACCAGCCGGCCGCCCTCCCCCTGGACGGCGTAGCCGCCGGCCTTGTCGTACGGCTCGGGCGTCGCGACGTACGCGTCGAGCTCGGCCGCCGTGTAGGCGCGCATCAGCACCCGGCTGACCACCGTCTCGGTCGCCTCGCGCCCGGCCGTCGCGTCCACCACCGCCACGGCCGTGACGACGACGTGGGGGCGGGCGCGGAGGGCCAGGAGCATCCGGCGGGCCTCCTCGCGCGACGCCGGCTTGCCGAACGGACGGCCGTCCAGGACGACGAGCGTGTCCGCCCCGAGGACGAGGCCGGGGCCGAGTCGGGCGGCGACCGCGCGCGCCTTGGCCAGGGCCAGCCCGGCGGCCTGAGCCGGAATAGGCGCGTCGGGCGCCAGCGCCTCGTTCGACGGCGCTGGGGACGACGTCGAACGGCAGACCCAGCTGCGCGAGCAACTCGCGGCGGCGAGGCGAGGCGGAGGCCAGGGTCAGGCCTTTCGATCTTGACAATCTTGCCAGTCCGCCGGGGAATGCCTCCCCGGCGGCACCTGCTTTGAAAGACTGAAAGGCCTGACCCCCTAACAGACGATCAGGGGCTCGGCGTCCGTGATCACCCGCTCCGATCGCGCCAGGGCCTGCCGGATGTGCTTGGGCAGGCTGAACATGTGCTGGTGGGCCAGGCCGTCGTAGAAGCCCAGCTCCCCGGGCACCCGCTCGCGGAGGCGCCGGTCGACGGCGTCCGGGGTGAGCTCGCGCGGATCGCCGGACCGGGAGGCCACGATGAACCCCCAGGGGGTCCCGAAGCACGAGATGTAGGACTGGTAGGGGGCGACGACGGGAAACACCTCCCGCAGCGTGCGCGCCATGGCGGCGTAGAAGTCCAGCTCGCCGACCTTGGTCATCCCGGCCTGCAGCGTCAGCGCCCCCTCGGGGGACAGGCGGCTCTGCAGCAGACGGTAGAACTCGCGGGTGAACAGGAGGCAGGCCGGCCCCTCCTCCAGGGGCTCGGTCAGATCGACGATCGCCACGTCGAACCGTTCCCGGGTGGTCTCCAGGTAGGCGCGAGCGTCCTCGTGGCGCAGCTCGGTCCGCGGATCGTCGAAGGCGTTCCGGTGCATCTCGGGGAGGTGCTCGCGGCAGGCGGCCACGACCGCGTCGTCGATGTCCACCATGACCGCCTTCTGGATGGACGGGTAGCGCAGCACCTCTCGCAGGGTCGCCCCCTCGCCGCCGCCGATGACGAGTGCCGTCGTCGGGTGGGGCGGCAGGATCATGCCGGGGTGGACGAGCGTCTCGTGGTAGACGAACTCGTCCGCGGCGCTCGACTGGATGCGCCCGTCCAGGACGAGGCACTTCCCGTAGCTCGCGGTCTCCAAGATCTCCATCTGCTGAAACTTGGTGCGGAGCGCGAAGATCGTCCGGGTGATGGCGTGAAAGTGCCCCTCGACGGGGGTGGTCGTCTCAAAAAACCACTTGTAGACGTTCGGCTGGGCCATTCGACGCGGCACCTTCCTTCTCGGTCTTGTTGAGGGGTCCGGGACTGCCCGGGAACACGCCGCGCTTGACTTCCACGCACGAGGCCCGGCTGGCCTGGAATTGCTCGACCAGGTATGAGGCCGCCTCGGCCGGCTTCAGGGTATCGCCGCAGGAGAAAATGTTGACGGCGGCGTACCGGTATTCGGGCCACGTGTGGATGGAGAGGTGCGACTCGGCGATCACCACCACACCGGAGATCCCGAACGGGTTGAACTCGTGAAACACCACGTCGATGATGGTAGCCTCGGCACGCTTCGCCGCTTCCACCAGTGCGGCCTTCACGGTTTCGAGGTTGTTGAGGATCTCGGAGCTGCAGTCGTGCAGCTCCAACAGCAGGTGACGACCCAGGCTGTGCACTCCGATCGACCCCCTTCCCTCGCCCGAGACCGCGCCCGTCGATCATCGGCTCGCGGCGGTGCCGGCCGGCGACCGTCGCGCGCCACTCACTTGCGGGCCGCGATCTCTTCCCCGAAAAAATTTCGAGACCGGGGCGAAATTCGCCTGAATTATAGAGCACGAAGACCGCGATGCAAGGAAAAAATGCTTGCGTTTTAGTTTTGGGCCAGTATCATCAGGACCGGCTTCGGACCAATCGCGACGTGAAGCCGGAGCGAGCGATGTCGCCCGAGAGCCGAAGGCCGACGAAACATCGCGAGGCCGGAGCCGTCGCGAGCGAAAAGGAGGTGGCGATGATCTGGAAGAAGGTGACGAAGGTGGCGGTGACGGCCGGCGCGGCCGAGGGTGGCACGGCACTGAACGCGTTCGACAACGCGCTCCTGGCGGCCGGGATCGGCAACGTGAACCTCGTCAAGATCTCCAGCATCGTCCCGCCCGACGTTGACGTCGTCGACCTCCCCCAGATCAAGCCCGGCGCGATCGTCCCCACCGCCTACGCCTCCCTGACCAGCGAGACGCCCGGCGAGACGATCGCGGCGGCGGTCGGCTACGCGTTGCCCGAGGACCGGACCAAGGCCGGCGTCATCATGGAGTTCCACGGCCAGGCCGACCGGGCCACCGCCGAGCAGAGCGTCCGCGCCATGCTGGCGGAAGCCTTCGCCGTCCGCGGCGAGCGCATCCGGGAGCTGCGGGTGGTGGTGGCCGAGCACCGCGTCCGGGCGGTCGGCGGCGTGGTCGCGGCGATTCCCCTCCTGTCGGAAGAGGACCTCATCTGACGGGATCTCCCCGTCCCCGCCGGGGGAGCGGGTCGGGGTAAGCCCCCGATCCTCGCCTTCCGGGGAGGGAGTGTCGAATGGCCCTGAGGCCCGCGCGTCCCCCCTTCATCGCGTGCCGCCCGGACCCCCTCGGGGCGGACGTCGTCCTTTACGGCATCCCGTTCGAAGGCCGGGTGAACCAGCGGAAGGGCGCGTCGCTGGGCCCCGGCGCCGTCCGGCGCGCCTCGGACCTCCTCGAGACCTACGTCCCCGCCCTCGGCCTCGACCTCGCCGACCTCGCCCTGGCCGATGCCGGCGACGTCCCCGTCCCCGACGCGGAGCCGCGGGCCGCGCTGGCCGTCGTCGAGCGGGAGCTCCGGGCCGCCCTGGACCCGCGCCAGCGCTGGGTCTTCCTGGGGGGAGACCACACGGTGGCGGCGCCGATCGTGGCGGCGGCCCTGGCTCACTATCCCGACCTCCGCGTCGTCCAGTTCGACGCCCACCCAGACCTCCGGTCGCAGTACCTCGGCGAGGCCTGGAACTACGCCTCGGCGATGACCCGCGTGCTGGACCACCTCGCCCCGGACCGGCTCTACCAGATCGGGCTCCGGACCGGCGATCGCGAGGAGTGGCTCCCCCCCCGCGGCACCCGGGTCTTCCCCGGCTGGAGCATCCCGGCGGCCCAGGCAGCAGCCCAGGTCGCGGCCGAGGTCGGAAGTCACCCGCTCTACGTGACCCTCGACATCGACGTCCTCGATCCCGCGGTGGCCCCGGGAACCGGCTCGCCCGAGCCCGGCGGGATCGGGCTCCACGAGCTCCTGGGCGCTCTCCGGCACCTCGGGGCCGCGCGGGTCATCGGCTTCGACCTCGTCGAGGTCTCGCCCCTCTGGGATCCCGGGGGCCGGACGGCGATCACGGCGGCGGCCGTGGTGCGAGAGGCCATCCTCGGCTGGTGGACCAAGCCGTCGCCGGGATCCACGCGCTGAAGAGCTTCGGGGGGGTCGGAAGGTCCCCCGATGCCCTCCCTCGGATGTCCCGATTTCTCGGATAGAGACGAAGCGGTGAGAACGAGCTCGGGCGGCGGGTACGACTACCCGCGCTACTACGAGATCGCGTTCAACGTCAATCGGAAGCGCGAGTGCGATTTCCTGGAAGCCGCGTTCCGCCGGCATGCTCGCCGGCGCGTCTCGCGGGTCGTCGACCTCGCGTGCGGCACCGGCCAGCACCTCGTCCGATTGGCTCAGCGCGGCTACCGCATGACCGGGATCGACCTGTCGGCCGAGAACGTGCGCTACGTCGCGACCCGGGCGGCGGCGCTCGGGCTCCCGGTGCGGATGCAGCGCGCCGACATGGCCGCGTTCCGCCTGCCGGAGCGGCAGGACGCGGCGATCTGCATGACCGATTCCCAGGGGCACCTCCTGACCAACGAGGCCATCCTGGCCCATTTCCGGTGCGTGGCGCGGGCGCTCCGGCCCGGCGGCCTCTACGTCTTCGACCGGATGCTGCCGGACGACTGGTTCGACCCCACGCACGAGTACCGCTGGACGCGCCGCCAGGGGGCGACCCGGGTCACGACGACCTTTCGCACCCTGCTGGACGTGGACCCGGTGCGACAGGTCTGCTGGGAGGAGATGGCCTTCACCGTGGAGGAGCGCGGGGTCGTCCGGCGCACCCGGCAGCGCCACCCGACCCGGGTGGTCTTTCCGCAGGAGCTGCGCGCCCTCGTCGAGCTGTCGGGCGCCTTCGACCTGGTCGCGTGGCACCCCAACTTCACGCTGAAACGCCGGCTCGAGGAGTCCCGGCATCCCATGATGCTCGTCGCGATCCTCCGCCGGAAGTAGCCCGAGCATGGCCCCGGCGCGAACAGCCGGCGGAGTCGCCACGCCCTATGCCCAGCCGGCCGCCTACGACGTGGCCTTCGCCGCCCACCGGGAAACCGAGGTCGCGTTCCTGGTCGGCTGCTTCCGGCGGTGGGGTCGCGGCGGGGTCCGGCGGGTCCTCGACATCGCGTGCGGGACCGGCCCCCACCTGGTCCGCCTCGCACGACGCGGCTACCGCGTGACCGGCCTCGACACCTCGGCGGCGAACCTCGCGTACGTCGCCGCCCGGGCGCGGCGCGCGGGGGTCGCCGTCACCCTCACGGCGCAGGACATGGGCACGTTCCGGCTGACGGAGCGACACGACGCGGCGATCTGTCTCCAGAACTCTCAGGGCTATCTGCTGACGAACGCCGACCTGCTCCGGCATTTCCGGAGCGTCACCCGCGCGCTCCGCCCGGGTGGCCTCTACGTCTTCGACCGGTACCTCCTGTCCTCGTGGCGCGACCCGGTCCGACGCTGGCTCTGGGAGCGACGGCGGGGCGGCCTCACGGTGCGGAGCGCGCTCTCGATGCTCCACGACGTGGACCCCGTGTGCCAGACCTTCGAAGAGCGGTTGACCCTGGAGGTCGGCGAGGGTCCGGCCTCCGCCGTCTACCGGCACGCCGAGCGCTCGCGGCTGGTCTTCCCCCAGGAGCTCCGCACGCTGGTCGCGCTGGCCGGTGGCTTCGAGTGGCTCGGCTGGTTCTCGCGCTACAGCCTGGCCCGACCGCTCGAGCGCGCCCGCCGGCCGATCATGCTGATCGCGGTCCTGCGCCGCCGCTGACGGGGCAGGACGTCCGACGGTGGCCCGGCTCGTCCTCCGTCCCCGTCACGAGGCCCGGCTCCTGGCCGGGCATCCCTGGGTCTACCGCTCCGACGTGGCGCGGCTGGACGGCCCCTGGCGCCCGGACGAGGCGGTGACGGTCGCGGACGCCGCCGGCCGCGTGGTCGGGCGCGGCTTCTACAACCCGCGCCCCCAGATCGTGTGCCGCCTCCTGACGCGGCTCGACGAGCCGGTGGACCGGGCCTTCTTCGAGCGCCGGCTCCAGGCGGCGTGGCGCTTCCGCCAGTCGCTCGGCTACGACGGCGATGCCGGCCGGGTGGTGGGGAGCGAGGGCGACGGGCTGCCCGGCCTGATCCTGGACCGCTACGCAGACACGTTAGTCCTCCAGACGCTGACCCTCGGGATCGCGGCGCACGCGGCCACGCTCGCGGAGCTGGCGGCCGCCACCGTGGGCGCGCGGGCGGTGTACCGGCGAGCCGACGCCGCGGCGGCGGCGATCGAAGGGCTCGAGGACGGCTCGGGCTGGCTCGTGGGTGAGGCGGCGCTCGACGTGGAGATCCGCGAGGGCCCCTGCCGCTTCCGCGTCGATCTCGCCGCCGGGCACAAGACCGGCTTCTACCTCGACCAGCGGGAGAACCGCCCCGCCGTCGCGCGGCTGGCCGCCGGCCGCGAGGTGCTCGACGCCTTCTGTTACACCGGGGCCTTCAGCGCCTGGGCCCTCCGGAGCGGCGCCGACGGGGTCGTGGGCGTGGAGTCCTCGGCCGAGGCCGGGGAGCGGGCCCGGGCCCACGCCGAGCTGAACGGCGGCGCCGGCCGCTTCACGCTGCTCCAGGGGAACGCGTTCGACGTCCTCCGGGACTTCCAGCGGGATGGCCGGCGGTTCGATCTCGTCGTCCTCGACCCCCCGTCGTTCACCCGCCGCAAGACCGCCGTCGAGCCCGCGCTGCGGGGCTACAAGGAGATCAACCTCCGCGCCCTCGCCTGTCTCCGGCCCGGGGGCCTCCTCGCCACCTTCTCGTGCTCGCACCACGTGAGCCCCGCCCTCTTCGAGGAGGTCTGCCGGGCGGCGGCAGGCGATGCCCGGCGCACCGTCCGCGTCCGGGCAACGTACCTCCAGGCCCAGGACCACCCCATCATCCTGACCATCCCGGAGACGCGCTACCTGAAGGGCTTCCTGCTGGAAGCTCTGGACTAGACCAGTCGAGCCGAACCAGACCGGGCGCGTCGCCCCTGCCTCCCCGGCAACTGTCTACGCAACCTCGATCGAACCGATCTCGCAGTGGGCGCTCGGACGAGGAGGACGGGGCCGATGACTTCGCACGCAAGACCCGCTTTGGCCACGACCGAAGCGTCCCATCGAACAATCCGAAACATCACCGGCTCGCTCGTGGCGCTCGTGCTGGTGGCCGGACCGTCGAGTGCCGTAGCTACCGTCACCGTATTCGGGCCGACGCTGTACACCCAGACGGGAAGTGCCCCTGTCCATTCGTGCCTGCCGAACCGGGCCGCGAAGGTCCGGACGGAGAACGGGCCACAGGGTCGCCCCAAGGTGACGAGGGCAACGGTTCGTCTCAACGGCAGACCGTGATCAGCTTCACGTCGAGCGGCGGCAACCCGATCCGCGAGAAAGTGGTCACGCTCAACGCCGACAACACGATCGCCGTCACCACCCTGTCCGGCCCGACCGGGGCGACACTGGCCGTGAGCATCCTGAGCGACGTTCCGTGTCTCGACGTGACGATCGCCAGTCCCAGTCCGGGCGTCCAGGTACCCCAGGGGCCGCTGGTCGTGCGTGGCACGGTCCCGGCCATCGCCGGGGCCGGTGTGACGGTCAACGGCGTGCCCGCCGCCGTGGCCGGGACGGCGTTCGGCGCGGTCGTGCCGATCGACGCGACCGTGAGCGAGCTGGTTGTCCTGGCCGTCGCCCCTGATGGCACGCGAGGCGAGGCCCGCCGCGCACTCCTGGTGTCGGAGGACGAGGCCCCCGTGATCCTGCGGGCCACCCCGAGATCCGGCCCCGCCCCGCTCGATGTCGAATTCAATCTCACGACCTCGGTGCCGGTGATCAGCGTCTCCCTGGATCTCCAAGGATCGGGAACCCCCACGTTCCAGGGGCCGACGCTCCAGGGGCAGACGTTCAGCTATCCCAGCCCGGGGCTCTTCTATCCTGTAGTCACGGTGACCGACGACCAGGGCCAGCAGCACGTCGCCACGACGCTCGTCAACGTCCAGGACCTTGCGGCGCTCGACGGTCAGCTTCAGGCCAAGTGGGCGGCGCTTCGCACCGCCCTCGCGCAGGGCGACGTGGTGGCGGCGAGTGCCCTCTTCACGGGGCGGCGCCCGGACAGGGATCGGGAAAGGTGATCTACTACCTCTCGCCGTCGGATCAGCCCGTGACATGCCGCTTCATCTTCAAGGGTCGCTTCGACGGCGACCCGCCGCTCGTCCCAGGCTCCGATCCCTCCAGTTGGCCCGTACGGAGCGCTCACGCCGTGGCCTGCCCCGTCTCGTAGGAGCCGCGTCTCCCTCGGGGCCTCTCGAGGCTCCCACGGGAGTCGCCGTCAACCCCGGCTACTGGGGCCTGGAGAAGCGGGAATGAGCCGGCGCGCGGCTCACATGGGCCTGGGGCCGCTCATCCTGCTGGCGGCGCTCCTCATGGCGCCACAGCCGGGCAGGGGGCAGCCCTACCTCGAAGGGTATCGGGGACCCTATCACGGACGCGTCGTGGACGCGGAGACCGGCCGCCCGCTGGCCGGGGCGGTGGTCGTGGCGGTGTGGAGCCGGGAACGGCTCCTGCCCTTCCACTCATCGACCGTGTTCCACGCGGTGCGCGAAGCCTTGACCGGGCCGGACGGAACCTGGGTCCTCGACGGCCGCGACGTAGAGGAGCACGCGCCGGCCCGGACCCTGCCCCCATCGTTCGACGTCTACTACCCAGGATACGCGGCCATCACCAGCGGAGCGTTCACTAGGTTCGGCGGCTCTGAGATAGGTGACATGGCCGCCGGCGGCACCGTCCGCCTCCCGCGGCTCCGGACGCGGGAGGACCGCCGCCTGAGGTTCCCTCTGGTGCCCGACACTCCGAGGCCGTTTCGGGACGTACCGAACCTGATGCGGCTGATCAACATCGAACGAGCAAATCTCGGTTTGGAGCCGTTGTACGGCGAATGAGACGCATGGAGGAGCGATGAATGGCTCACACACTGTGCGACGGCACGCTTCCGGATGAGACCGCGCGAGCGCCGGCCAGGGGCCCCGGCGAGTCCCGAGGACCCCTGGCGGCGCTCGGGCCGGGAATCTACCGGCCTGCCGAGGCTCGCCCTCCGAGTCGATCAGTCGTCGTCGTCTTCGTCCAGCTGGGCGCGGATCTCGCCGGGGGCGAACCGATCGGTGTGGACGTTCGCGTAGACCGCGCCGGTCCGTAGGGCCTCCAGAAGGGCGTCGAAGCCCTCCTCACCGGCGGGGAGCCCTTGGCCGGCCAGCGCGAGAACGTGCTGCGGGCGGATGGTGCCGGTCACTTTCCCGGAGGGGCTCGGGCACGTTGCGGTGTCCGCCGCCACGGTGGCGGGGGCGGGATTTTCCGTCGACTCGCACAGCCACACGGTGATGCCGCCGGTGGTGTGCCTCTGGCCGAAGTGGAGGTGAGCCTGGTTGACGAACTGAGTGCCCGCGATCGTCGTGTCGCCGGCGTCGGGGAAGGCGTAGGTCAGCTCGAAATGGATCTCGCGGTCATGCTTGTCGATCCTGAGCTTGATCCGACCGCTGCCGGTACTGAAGATGGCGCCAACGCCGAGGGACGGGCCGTGCACTTCGTTGAATCCCGAGAGCGTCGCGCGGAGCCGGTCATCGTCGGCCTGGCCCGGCGCCGGGGCCAGGAGGGCGAGTAGCCCGACTGCGGCCAAGAAGGTCCTGAAGCGTCCGTTCACCTTTCTTCCTCCTTCGATAGGTCGACAGGACTTCGGCGACCCGCCCCCCGGACCGACCCCAACTCAAGGCCCGGGCGAGGCGGTCCCTCCCCTTCTTCCCCCGTTGCGCTGGCGCTCCTCCTTTCTCGCCGGAATCGCGAGCGTTGCTCGAACTGCCTGGAGGGGGGACACAGGATGACGCAGGAGTGCAATCGACCATGGACGCCGCTCTCGACGTGCCGTCCCGACCTCCCACAGCCCGCCCCGGACGGGAGCAACGCAGGATCACTCCGCCTTCGCCCCCGCGAGGTGGGCCGTCCCGGGTGCCGGGTCGGCTTCGCAGGGGCAGGCAGCGGGCGCCTCACTCGGCCGGGCGCCCATCGCCTGGGCGGAGGTGACGTTGGTGAAACCCCCGACCCGCGGCTCCGGTTCCGTCGCCGGCCTCGCGCCGCCACTTCCCATCCGGGATTTGGCGCCAGGCGACGTCCGGGGGGCGTCAGTCGGCTGGCAGGTCTGGTGGGATCAGTGGGCGCGGGGGCTGGTGAGGCGGCGGTACGCCACCCGGGCCACCCAGACCGCGAGCGCGACGGCCACGAGCCCGCCCGCGATGGTGCTGTAGCGGACCAGGAGCTCCGTCGCCCACTCCAGGTGGCTGCCGGCCCAGAGCCCGATGCCCACGACGAACACGTTCCAGACGACCACGGCGAAGCCGGCGAAGACGCAGACCTTCCAGGCAGGGAAAGTCGGCGAGCCCGGCCGCCGGCATGACCAGCGCCCGGATCCCGGGGAGGAAGCGGGAGACCGCGATGGCGGGGGCGCCGTAACGCGCGAACCAGCCCTCGAGCTTCCAGAGCTTCTCGGCCGGGACGTAGCGTCGCATCGGGCCGGCCAGGAGCGACCGGCCCCAGCGGCGACAGATCCAGAAGACCGCCAGGACCCCGACCTGGGTCCCGAGCACGGCGGCCAGGAAGACCAGGGACGGCGCCACGACCCCGCGCCCGGCGAGGAAGCCGGCGTAGACGGCGATGACGTCGGTCGGCCAGGGCGGGAAGAAGCTCTCGAGAATGCAGCTCCCGAAGACGACGGCGTAGACGACGGCGGGCGGGATGCCGGGGTCGAGCAGGACGGCGGCGAGATGGTCCAGCTTCACGCGGCCGGGCCGGGACCCGTCAGAGACCGAGCCGCGTCGCGATCACGGCCCCACGACGAGACGCTCGGGCCGGCCTTCGGCGCGCTGGACCGCGAATGGCAGCGTGAGCACCCGCGGGACGTCGCCGAGACGGTAGTGGAACTCGAAGGTGAGCCGGCTCGCCTCGCGGCGCAGCCGGGGGAAGTAGACGTAGCCCTGGAGGCGGGCCTGGGGCTGCAGCGTGCCGACCGGCAGCGCCTGGCCCAGGACGTCGTCGAGGCGAAGCGGCGCGTAGTCCCAGTAGTAGGGCGGGCCCCACCACCACGGATACCAGAACCCCGGCCGCCGCCAGTGGAGCGACGCCGAGGTCGCCGCCGCCGCCAGCCGTGCCTCGGGGTCCCGGCCGCCCCAGCGCAGCAGCCGGCCCACGTCCCCCGGCGGGATGGCGGTGTACTGGAAGCGCTCTTCGTCGAACAGCCGGAGGTCGCCGTAGTCGTACTGGAGCGGCTGGCTGGTGCCGTTGACGATCACGACGTGGAAGGGCGTGACGTAGGCCGGCAGGTAGGAGGGGGAACCGTCCC
The DNA here is from genome assembly GCA_963708025.1 of uncultured Candidatus Rokubacteria bacterium. Lineage (GTDB taxonomy): Bacteria > Methylomirabilota > Methylomirabilia > Rokubacteriales > DASRDR01 > CAVPSB01. Next base: position 111,614 of record CAVPSB010000022.1, read on the forward strand.
ACGCCGACGGGCGGACCAGGATCTCGACGCCGTCGGCCGCGGCGCTGGCGCCCCCTTGCGGATCGAGGGCAACCCCGGGTGCCGGGACCGACACGACCCGCGTGGTCGCGCAGCCGGCCAGGAGCGCGGCGCCGAGCGTGAGGGCGAGGCCCAGGCGCACGCCCCTCCGTTCGGGACCTCCCGCCCACCCGACCATTCGACGGCCTTCGGCCTCTGGCCCCCCTCCCCCACGATTCGACGGCCTTCGGCCTTTGGCCGGGGGGAGGAGGGAGCCGGATCTGACTGCATCACGTGCGCTCAGAGCCTCTCACCCTCCCGCGGCGGTCGCCACCCAGTCGTAGACGGAGGCCAGCGCGCCATCCAGCGCCGCCGGGTTCTTTCCTCCGGCCTGCGCCAGGTCTGGCCGGCCGCCGCCGCCGCCGTCCACGGCCTTCGCGACCTGCTGGACCAGCTTGCCGGCGTGGAAGCGCTTGCGTGAGATCCTTGGTGACGGCGCCGACGAGGCTCACCTTTCCATCCGACACGCTCCCGAGACAGACGACGCCGGAGCCCAGTCGCTCGCGCACCGAGTCCGCGACCGTGCGCAGGCCTTCCGGATCGAGCCCGTCGAGCCGCGCCACGACGACCGCCACGCCGCCCACCTGCCGGGCCCCCGCCACCAGCTCCTGGGCCCGGCCCCTCGCGAGCCGCGCCTCCAGCTCGGCCAGGCGCTTCTCCAGCGCCCGCTGCTCCTCGAGCAGCTTGCCCAGGCGCCGGGGCACCTCGAGCGGCGGGATCTTGAGGAGGTCGGCCGTCTCGCGGAGCGCCGCCTCCTCCTGCCCGACGTGGCGCAGGGCGGCCGGGCCGGTCACCGCCTCGAGCCGCCGGACGCCGGCGGCGACCGCGCCCTCGCCGACCACCTTGAAGAGCCCGATCTGCCCGGTGGCGTCGAGATGCGTCCCGCCGCAGAGCTCGGTCGAGAAGTCGCCGATCTTCACGACGCGGACGCGCTGGCCGTACTTCTCCCCGAAGAGCGCGAGCGCGCCCATCCGCAGGGCCTCGTCCTTCTCGGTCCAGAACGGGTCGACGGCGATGTTGTCCTGGACCTTCTCGTTGACCAGCGTCTCGACGTGCTCCAGGTCGCGGTCCTTGACCGGGGCGCCGTGCGTGAAGTCGAAGCGCAGCCGCTCGGGCGCCACCAGCGAGCCCGCCTGGGTGACGTGCGTGCCCAGGACGCGCCGGAGCGCGGCGTGGAGCAGGTGCGTCCCGGTGTGGTGGAGACGCAGTCCCTGCCGGCGCGGCGACTCCACGGCCACCGCCACCTCTTCCCCCTCGCGGAAGCCGCCCTCGGTGACGCGCAGCCGGTGGACGATCAGCCCCGGCACCGCGTACTGGGTGTCGGCGATCTCCCCCCGTCCCTGCCGGCCGGTGAGCTGACCGGCGTCGCCGATCTGGCCACCCGACTCCGCGTAGAACGGCGTCCGGTCGAGGATCACCTCGACCTCGTCGCCGGCCACCGCCTCTCGGCGCCGGCGGCCGCCGGCCACCATGGCCAGGATGCGGGCCGGCGCCGTCAGGGCCTCGTAGCCCAGGAACTCGACCGCCGGCAGCTCGGTGGCCAACGCCTGGTAGACTTTCTGGGTCTCCTCGTCGGCAGCGGCCCCGAACGTCGCCGCGGCGCGAGCCCGCTCGCGCTGCGCCGCCATCGCCCTCTCGTACCCCGCCCGCGTCGCTTCGCTGACGACCGCCCCCGGCTGCACCTTGAGGATGTCCTCGGCCTGGTCGGGCGGCAGGCCGTACGTGTCGTGGAGCGTGAACAGCGCGTCGCCGGACACGACGCGAACCGAGCCCTCGACGGAGTACAGCTTCCCCTGCTTTTCCAGCTCGGCGATCTTCTCGGGGGCCCGGTCCAGGACCTCGGCGAAGCGCTCCTCCTCCAGCTTGACGATCTCGGCGACCCGCGACCGCTGCTCGATCAGCTCGGGGTAGACACCGCCCATCTGCTCCGCCACCGTCCCGGTGACCTGCCAGAGGAACGGCTCCGTCAACCCCAGGTGCCGGCCATAGCTCATCGCCCGCCGCATGATCCGGCGGAGGACGTAGCCCCGCCACTCGTTGGACGGCAGCACGCCGTCGGAGATCAGGAAGGCCGCCGCCCGGGCGTGGTCGGCGATCACCCGCATGGCGATGTCGCTCTTCTCCCCCTTGCCGTAGGGCCGCTGGCTCAGGCGCTCGACGTGGGCGAGCAGCGGACGGATCAGGTCGGTCAGGTAGCTCGACTCCACGCCCTGCACGACCGCGGTGATCCGCTCGAGCCCCATCCCGGTGTCGATCGAGGGCTTGGGAAGCGGGGTCAGGCGGCCCGAGGCGTCCCGGTCGAACTGCATGAAGACCAGGTTCCAGATCTCGAGCCAGCGGTCGCACTCGCAGGCCGGGCCCTGGCACGAGCGGCCGGCGGCCACTTCCGCGCACGGCAGGTGGTCGCCCTGGTGGTAGTGGAGCTCGGAGCACGGGCCGCAGGGCCCGGTCTCCCCCATCGCCCAGAAGTTGTCCTTCTCGCCCAGCCGCAGGATCTTCGCCGCCGGCAGCCCGGCCACCGACTGCCAGAGCCCGAAGGCCTCGTCGTCGTCGGTGTAGACGGTCGCCATGAGTCGGGCCGGCGCGAGGCCCAGGTCCTTCGTCACGAGCTCCCAGGCATAGGCGATCGCCTCCGCCTTGAAGTAGTCGCCGAAGGAGAAGTTCCCCAGCATCTCGAAGAACGTGTGGTGCCGGGCGGTGTAGCCGACGTTCTCGAGGTCGTTGTGCTTGCCGCCCGCCCGCACGCACTTCTGGCAGGTGGTGGCCCGCACGTACTCCCGCCGCTCCTCGCCGAGGAACACCGACTTGAACTGGACCATGCCCGCGTTGGTGAAGAGCAGGGTCGGGTCCTGAGCCGGGACCAGGGGCGAGGAGGGCACGATCGTGTGCCCGTTTCGCTCGAAGTACCGGAGAAAGCGCTCCCGCAGCTCGTGGCCGGTCATAGGCTTTCATCCTACCAGATGCGGGATTCCCTCGCAGCCGGGCGGTCAGTCGCGGCGTGGTGCCCGTGAAGCGGAACGGCGGCGAGGTGCAGGGTCGGGATCGCGGATCGAGCCGGCGTCGAAGTCCCAGAGGTCGAGCTTCTGGAGCTTGAGGCGGTCCTCCATCGCGACGACGCCGCCGAGCGCCTCGTGGTAGGACTGCGTGAAGCGGAAGTTCCGCAGCGGGTAGGCGATCTCGCCGCGCTCGACCCAGAAGGTGCCGTCGCGGGTCATGCCCGTCACGATGGTCTTGAGCGGGTGGACCCAGCGCGTGTACCAGAAGCGCGTGACGAGGATCCCCCGCTCGACCCCGGCCAGGAGGGCCTCCCGGGTCCGCGACCCCGGCTCGAGGCGGAGATGCATCGGGAGCGGGACGGCGGTCGTCGTCGGCAGCGCGTGCCCGGTGTTGCCGGCGCCGTTCCGCGCCGCGGTCTGGGAGTCGTAGACGATGGCCCGGGCGACCCCGCGCTCGATCAGGGAGAGCCGCGCGGACGGCACCCCTTCGAAATCGAAGGACCGGGGGAGCCCGTCGGGATCGAGAGGATCCTCGACGAGCGTGACGGCCTCGCCGGTGACCGGCGTGCCCAGCCGGCCGCCGACGAAGGAGCGCCCCTCCTCGACCGCGAGGCCGGTGAGCTGGGAGCCCAGGAACTCGACGATGTCGCTCACCGCGTAGGGCTCGAGGACGACCGGGTAGGTCCCGGCCGGCAGGTCGCGCGGGTTCTGGGCCCGCCGCGCCGTCTGGACCGCCTCGCGGGCGACCGCCTCGACGTCGACGCGCGTGAAGTCGGCGTGGACCCGGTCCGCGTACCCCGAGCCCGCGCTCCCCATCGCGACCGCCTGGGCCTCGGCGACGGTGCCCGCGTGGTACGCCCACGTCCCGCGCGAGCTGGCGACCGCGACCTCGTTGACCGCCGTGGAGACGTAGCCGGCGGCCCGCAAGCCGGCCCCCGCCGCCGCGCCGCAGATCACCCCCACCGCCCGGGCGCGGCTCTCCGGCGACGCCGCCGCCGTCGGCTCGGCGAAGCCGCCCGCCTCCGGGGCGCGGCCGGCCGCCGGCAGCCCCGCCCATTGCGGGTTCTCGGGCGCGACCCGCGCCAGCTCGCTGGCGCGCCCCGCGGCCTCCACGATCCCGTCGGCGTCGAGGCGGTTCGTCCAGACCGCGGCCACCCGCTTGCCGGCGACCACGCGGATCCGGAGGGTGGCGCTCGCCTCCGCCACGTTCTGGTGGATCGCGTTGTTGGCGAAGCGGGTCAGGGCCAGCGTCCGGCCCAGCACCAGCGCCTCGACCTCGTCGCCTCGCGCGGCCCGGAGGGCCCGCTCCGCCGCCTCGCGCAGCACCCGCTCGCCGAAGGCGCCCGTCACCGCATCACTCCGACCCGCACTGTCCAAGCAGGGGGGGAGTGCCAACCGTCCGATCGCCGGGACGCCTCGTGCCTGCGGCACTCGGAACGTCCCGCCCTTCCGGTGGTCCCCCCCTGGACCCCCCCACCTGGCCTGGTCAACCCGCGAGGCGATCCGGTCCGGGGTGGTCCAGCGGAACCCGCGATCATCGGACGACGCCGACCCGCACGTTCCGGAAGCGGGCGGGCGCCGCCCCGTGGCCCGTGTGGGCCGACTGGCCGGGCTGGCCCTTGCCGCAGTTCGGCGTCCCCCACATCACCCAGTCGGCCGGCCCGCCGACGGCGTCGCAGGACCCCCAGAACTCCGGCGTGATCCCGGTATAGGTCGGGTTGCGGAGCATGGCGCCGAGCTTGCCCTTCCGGATCTCCCACGCGATCTCGGTGCCGAACTGGAAGTTGAGCCGCCGGTCGTCGATCGACCACGAGCGGTTGGTGTCCATCAGGATGCCGTCGTCCGTGTCGGCGATCAGGTCCTCGAGCCGCCAGGTCCCGGGCATGAGCGAGACGTTGGTCATCCGGATCAGCGGGAGCTTCGCCCAGCCGTCGGCCCGCATGGTGCCGTTCGAGGGCCGCCCGAGGGCGACCGCGGTCTCGCGGCTCATCAGGTAGCCGACGAACAGGCCCTCGCGCACGGCCCATCCCGTCGTGGCCGGGACCCCCTCGTCGTCGAAGCCGAAGGTCCCGAGCCCGCCGGGCAGCACCGAGTCGATCTGGATGTTGACGTGCTCGCTGCCGTAGCGGAAGCCGCCGAGCCGGTCGAGCGTCAGGAACGACGTGCCGGCGAAGGCCGCCTCGGATCCCCAGCACGCGGTCCAGCTCGATCGGATGGCCGCAGGACTCGTGGACCTGGAGGGCCACCTGGTTGCCGGAGAGGATGATGGTGGTGCGGAGGTCCTGGGGGCACGGCTTCGCCGAGAGGAGCGCCACCGCCTCCTCCGCGATCCGCGGGGCGTGGCCGACCAGGTCCTGCTTCACCACGAACTCCCAGCCGCCGGTGTTCTGGTGGCGGCCGCCGGAGTTCGGGTAGGAGCGGCGCTGCATCTCGCCGTCCCCCACCGCCTCGGCCTCGATGCCGCACCCGGTCTCGTAGAGGGTCTGCTCGACGTCCGCGCCCTCGCTCGAGCGGAACAGCTTCCGCTCGCGCCAGATCTCGGCCGAGGCGCGGGTGGTCCGGAGGCCCTTGACCGCCCGCATGGCCGCCTCGGCGCGGAGCAGCAGGTCGACGCGCTCGCCGAAGGGCACCGTGAACGGGTCGATCTCGATCGGCGTCCGGTAGCTCCCCCGCTGCGGGGTCACCGGGGCCAGCCGGACGTCGGCCTGCTTGACGAGGGCGGCGGCCCGGGCGAGGGCCACGGCCTGGGCGGCGACGCGGTCCGCCTCGGCGGCGCTCAGGACCTGCGAGGCGGCGAACCCCCAGGCGCCGTCGGCGATCGCGCGCACGCCGAAGCCCGCCGAGTCCGACCGGGTGACCGCGTCGAGGTGGCCGTTCCGGACCAGGAAGTCCTCGGTCTCGCGCTGGACGAACCGCGCGTCGGCGTAGCTCGCCCCGCGGACCGCCGCCGTGTCGAGGGCGCGGGCGAGCCAGGTCGCGGCTCGGGGGTCAGGGAGCGGCGTCCAGCACGCCGGGGACCGGGTCGATGGCGAAGCGCGCCGTGGACGCCCGAGGGCGCGGCCAGGACCACCGGCCGTCCTCGAAGCGCTTCCACCACGAGCGCCGTCCCCTCGACAAGGCGCTCGTTGCGGTAGTGGACGGCCGCCCGTCGTAGATCGCTCAGCCGCGGTGGTGGCCGTCGGCCCAGAACTCCGCGTTCGGCCAGTCGGCCCAGATGGCTCCAGGTCGTCCACGTCGCCGTGCGGCCGGCCGTGCCGGTAGTGCGCCGCGCGTGTCGAGCCGGCCGTTGCCAGTGGAGCGTGCGGAATGGACCGTGTCGCACCTCGCCGCCGTCGGGCCGCGTCGTAGGCGGAGTAGACGGTGCCTCGCTGGTACGGGATGCGGCAGCCCCAGGCCGTAGGTGTGCCACGTCCGCGACGTGATGGACGATCTCGCGGACGCTCCACTCGTCGGGCCCCGGCCGCCAGTCGAGCTCCTCGGGGGTGATCCCCCGCAGCAGCGTCGGCGACCTCGGCGTAGCCGGCCTTGAAGCGGGCGATCAGGCTCGCCCGTCCGATCAGCGGTCATGCGCGCCTCTCCCCGTCAGGCCCGGCGGCGGGCCCAGGCCTCGCGGTTCTTGCGGATCTGGTCGGCGTGACCGTGGGCGTGGGCGGCGTAGACCTCGAGCCAGCGCTCGACGGAGTAGGGCCCCGACTCGCTGTGGATGCCGGCTCGCTGCCAGTCCGCCTCGGTCATCGCGTCGAGGAGCTGCGCGGTCGTCGCCCGCGCCGCCTCGAAGGCCTGGAGCGCCGGCTCCATGGGGCGGCTCTGGTAGTCGAGGGCGCGGGCGTATCCGTCCTGGTCGTAGCCCTGGATGACGGGCTTGTCCTCGATCAGCAGCCGGCGGAGGCGAATGCCGGAGATCGTCTCGCTGTCGGCGAGGTGGTGGACCACCTCGCGGGCGCTCCACTCGCCGGGGGCCGGGCGCCAGTCCCGCTCCTCGGGCTGGATCCCGCGGAGCGCGGCCACCACCTCGGCGTACCCGGCCTTGTACCGCGCGATGTGCGCGCTTCCGCTCCTCGGTCGTCATACGCTCTCCTCCATTGATCGGATCCGCCAAATCCCGTTGACGGGATCGCCGGCGGCTCGTGCCCGGGGCCCCGCACTCCGGTCCTCCGGCGGGCACCGCTCGCGCGAGGCGGCCGCACAGTCCTCAGTCGTCGGGGACGGCGATGCCGCAGGTTTCCCGCACGACCCGGCGGACGACGTCGCCCGGGAAGCCGCGCCGGAGCAGGTAGGCGCCGAGGCGGCGCGCCGCCTGGTCGGGCGCCGTCCGGCGCAGGGCCGGCAGCCGCCGCGCGGCCGCGGCCCGCGCCCCCGCCACCTCGTCGGTCTCGGCGAAGGCGCCGCGCACGGCGGCCTCGACCAGCGGTCGGGCCACGCCCTTGCGCGCGTCAGCTCGTGGGCCAGCCGCCGGCTCCCGAAGCCCCGCCCGCGGGCCCGGGATTCCGCCCAGGCGGCGGCGAAGGCCCGATCGTCCACGTAGCCGCGCGCCTCGAGGTCGGCCACCACCGCCTGCGGCGGTCTCGGCCGGCGCGCCGCGCCGCCGGAGGCGCGCCTGCAGCTCGCGGCGGGTCCAGGCCTTCCGGCTCAGGAGCTCGAGCGCGACGGCCCGCGCCCGCCGAGCGTCGAGGACTCGCTCCGCCCCGGCTCGCGCGGTCCCGAGCCGGGCCACGGGTCAGGCGCCCCCGGGAGGACTTGAGCCCGAGCGCCGAGCGGACGGCCGTCTCGATCTCGGCGGCGGTCTTCGGGTTCTCCTTCAGGTACTTCCGCGCGTTGTCCCGGCCCTGGCCGATCCGCTGGTCGCGGTAGGAGAACCAGGTGCCGCTCTTCTCGACGATGCCCTGCTCGACCCCCATGTCGATGATGTTCCCCTCGCGGGAGATGCCCTCGCCGTACATCACGTCGAACTCGGCCTCGCGGAAGGGCGGGGCCAGCTTGTTCTTCACGACCTTGACCTTCGTCCGGACGCCGATCGACTCGGTCCCCTGCTTCAGCGCGTCCATCCGGCGGATGTCCAGGCGGACCGAGGCGTAGAACTTGAGCGCGCGGCCGCCGGGGGTGGTCTCGGGCGAGTTGTGCACGACCACGCCGTCCACCGAGATACGTGTGGTGGCCCTCGATCTCGAGATCGAAGCGGTGGGTGGCCGGGAGCGGAGGCTTCACGTATCGCTTCCGGATCCGGGCGGGCACCGCCGGAGAGTCGCCGACGATCGGCGAGGTCCAGCGTCTCGGCGCGCACCGGGTGCCAGGCGAAGAGGCCGCGCTGGCTCGGGTGCAGCTTGTAGTCCATCGCGGGATGGAGATACGGGGCGATCAGCGCGTGGAGGCGGGCGGTCTGCTCCGAGTCGAACCAGAACCCTCGGCCGTCGTCGCGCGGCCGGCCGACGCCGAGCCGCTCGAGCGCCGCCATCACGCGCTCTCGCGCACTCGCGCGCCAGCGACGTGTTGTACAGGACCGCCTTCCCCTTGCCCCAGCGGGCGTACGAGCCCGCGAAGGAGCCGTCGTCGCCGTACCAGACCGCGAGCCCGCGGGCGTCCAGGCGATCGAGCGCGCCCGCTTCGGCGGTGCGGCCGCCATCGAGTCGTAGAGCTCCCGCCGGATGTCCGCCAGAGCCGGCATCGCAAGCGTGTCGAAGCCCCGGCCCCGGCCGGTCGGGCGGATCGGTCCCGCGAAGGGCTCGAGCATCGCGTGCTTCCACTCCAGATAGGCCTTCTGGCGGGCGCCGTGACCAACCCGGAAGTGCGCGGCATGCGCACCGGTCATGCGGATCGAGCCATCCCCCAGTGCCCCCGCCCAGCACGACCTGGAGCTGGTCGTCGGTGAGCGTGTAGTCCTCGACGCTGGCCAGCACCTCGTCGCCGACGGTCGAGCTGACCGGCCCGCCGGGGACCGTGCGGCGTGAAGATGACGTGGTTCTCGGTGTCAGGCGAAGTGGCGCCGGCCGGATGGACCGCCTTCCACCTCGAATTGCACGAAGTGATCGGCCCGGCCGTTGTCGAACCAGTTCACGACGCGACGTGGCTCGATCCGACCGGTCGTCGGGTCGTAGGAGAGGACCTCCACCGGCAGCCGCTGGTTGACGATCTTGCCGATCTTCTCGCTCCGCCCGTCCGCCAACGTCACACGGTGTCGAGTAATGCATGCACCCGAACATCACGCCGATCTTCTCGCGGATCTGGTTGATGAAGAGAACCGCGGTGCCGGAGCGCGAGATGGCGGCGGTGAGCTTGCGGAGCGCCTGCGACATGAGCCGGGCCTGGAGCCCGGGGAGGGAGTCGCCCATCTCCCCTTCCAGCTCGGCCTTCGGCACCAGCGCCGCCACCGAGTCGATCACGATGATGTCGATGGCGCCGGAGCGGACCAGGTGCTCGGCGATCTCCAGGGCCTGCTCCCCGGTGTCGGGCTGCGAGATGAGCAGCTCGTCGACGTTGACCCCGAGCGCCTTCGCGTACTGGGCGTCGAGCGCGTGCTCGGCGTCGATGAAGGCCGCGTAGCCGCCCGTGCGCTGGGCCTCCGCGATGACGTGGAGGGCGAGCGTCGTCTTGCCGGAGGACTCCGGGCCGTAGACCTCGGTGACGCGACCGCGCGGGATGCCCCCCACGCCGAGGGCGACGTCGAGGGCGAGGGCGCCGGTGGGGATGATCGCGATCTCCTCCATGGCGCCGGACGAGCCGAGCTTCATGATGGCGCCCTTGCCGAACTGCCGCTCGATCTGGCTCAGCGCCAGGTCCAGAGCCTGGCGGCGGTCCCGGTCGGCCTTGGACTCGGCCTTGGAGTCGACCTTGGAGTCGGCCTTGGAGTCGCCCTTCGCCTCCGCCATCACATCCCTCCGTCCTTCTCCCGCCGTGCCGTCACGGCAGGCTGTGCGTTGTCGCGTCGCAAGTCGCCGCCATTCTACGGATTCCCCGGTGACAAGTCAACGCCTGGCGAGTGTCCGGATCGCCCGCCGAGCGCCTCCCGCGCCAGAACGCCGTAGCGCGCGCCCTCCGGATCGAGGTCCGAGCGCATGAGGTGCACCGCCTCCACCCGGCTCTCGCCCAGCGCGCTCCCCGGTCCCGTCCAGCAGCTCGCCGATCCCCGAGGCGCCGCGCGGCTCCCGGGCCCGCCCGAGCGTCACGTGGGGGTGGAACCCGCGACCCTCGGGCGCGATGCCGCAGCGGGCCAGCGCCGCCTCCAGCCGCGCGTGCAGCTCGACCAGGGGCTCGGCGCCGGCGGTCAGCCCCACCCAGATCACCCGCGGCGCGTGCGCCGCGGGAAAGCCGCCGAACCCGCCGAGGGCCAGCCGGAACGGCGCGATCCCCGAGGCGGCCTCGGTGAGCGCTTCCCGCGCCCGGCCGAGCGTCGCCTCGTCCACGGAGCCCAGGAAGCGGAGCGTCACGTGGAGGTTCTCCGCCCGCACCCACGAGACCGCCCCCGCCCGTCTCCGGAGCTCCGCGGCCGCCTCGTCCACTCGGGCCCGCACCGCCTCGGGCAGCAGCACCGCCACGAAGCTCCGGATCCCACGCGCCGCGTCGCCCTCACCCCGCGGCCGCTCCCGATCCTTCGCGCCGCGACGCCTCATCGTCGAGCAACCGCCGTGCCACGCGCGTCAGCCCGCGCGAGGCCCGCCGATCCAGTCGGATTCACGATCGCACGAGGCCCGCGACCCGGCACCCCGCGGATACACCCCGTACTCGCCAGTCCCACTCACTGTCCTACCCTTCGGTCTCGACAAGGCAGCCACCGGCCCGGGCCGAGACCCGAGCAGCCCTAGGACGCAGGGAGTCGCCGACCGCAGGCGTACTCCGAGTACGCCGAGGATCGGCGACGACCGAGGACGACGGGATCGCGACGGGTATCGGCCCGGGCCGTCACCCACGCTCCAGGCAGTAGCGCCGCAGCAGATCCAGCCCCCTCAGCGCGGACAGCGCCTTGTTGCCCTCGCGGTCGCGGTGGAACCGGTAGTGCTCCACCCTGGCGGCCCGGGCGTCGGCGAATCCGATGAACACGGTGCCGACGGGCTTGGCCGCGCTGCCGCCGTCGGGCCCCGCGATCCCGGTGACCGAGAGCCCGAGGTCCGTCCCGGCGTGGCCGCGGACGCCGCGTGCCATCGCCTCCGCGCACTCGGCCGACACCGCGCCGTGGCGGGCCAGCAGCGGCTCGGGCACGCCGAGGAGGGTCTGCTTCGCGGCGTTCGAGTAGACGACCAGGCCACGCTCGAAGTAGCGCGAGCTGCCGGCGATGTCGGTCAGCCGGTGGGCGATCAGGCCCCCGGTGCAGGACTCGGCGAGGGCCACGGTGAGCCCTCGCTCGTTGAGCAGCCGCCCGACGACGGCCTCCAGCCGCTCGTCGTCGGTGCCGTACCAGGCGAGCCCCAGGGCATCCCGCAGCGCCGGCGTCAGCTCGGCGAAGCGCTGCTCGGCGGCGGCCGCCGTCGGCTCGTGCAGCGCCAGGCGCACCCACACCTCGCCGGCCACCTCGGCCGGCCGGGCGCTCGCCGTGGCGGTGCCCCGCAGCGCGCCGTCGAGCCGCGCCGCGGCCTCGGCGGGGTCGAGGCCGATCAGCCGGAGCGTCCGGACGATCGTGACGGGCTCCCCGCCCCGCGGCGCCACCCGCGGGAGGAGGTGCTCGGTGGCGAGCGCCGTCGCGGCGCCGGCGTCGTCCGGCAGGAGCGCCACCAGGGTCGCTCCGGCCTCCACGAGCAGGCCCGGCTCCCCAGGGGCGGCCACCAGGACCGTGGCGCCGCGGGGCACCAGGGCCAGCGCCTCGGCGCGGCGCGGCATGGCGCGGCCCTGGCGCGCGTAGGCGGTCGCGAGTGCGTCGAGCGCGCTGTCGCTCAGGACCAGGCGGGCGCCCAGCAGACGGGCCAAGGCCTGTCGCGCGGCATCGGCCCCGTCCCCGTCGCCGAGGCACACGACGAGGCCGCCCGCCTCGACGGCCTGGCGGAGGGCGCGGTCGACCTCCTCCTCCTCCAGCGCCACCAGCCGCTGGCCGCGAACCACCACCCCGTGTCGCGTGAAGAGCCGCGCGAGCGTCGCGGCCGTCGCGGATCCCGCATCGCCGGCCACAGCGGGGTCCGGTGTGAGCGTGAGCAACTCGACCGTCATTTGGGTCCACCCCCACCCATTGACGGCCTTCGGCCTGTGGCGACCCCTCCCCACCAGTTGGACGGCCTTCGGCCTGTGGCGGGGGGAGGGGGGGCGCCCCGTAGTCCCCACGGGGTACGAGGTCGGCGGAACGAGTGGATTGACACCGGGCGTCTCATGCCCGCAGCCAGACGAGGTGGGTGAGCCACCCGAGGAGGCCCGCGTAGACCCCGGCGAGGAGATCGTCGACGACGATGCCCCAGCCGCCCGGGAGATCCTGGAGCCGGTGGATCGGGAAGGGCTTCCAGACGTCCATCACGCGGAAGAGGACGAAGAGCAGGAGCGCCCAGCCGAGCCCCGGCGGCGCGGCGAGCATCGCGACGAGCATCCCCGCCACCTCGTCCACGACGATGCTCCTCGGATCGTGCTCACCGGCGCGGGCCTCCTCCCGGCCCGCCGCCCAGATGCCGACGGCGGTCACGATCGCGGTCACCCCGAGGAGCCAGGACCGGGGCGGCGCCCACGCCCAGACGAGCAGCGCGACGGGGAGGCTGGTGACGCTGCCGGGCGCGAACGGCGCGTACCCGAGCCCGCCCGTGGTGGCGATCCACCGGGCGAGCGCGTCGCCCCGCGACGTCGCGGTGGGGCTCACCCGGGGCGCTCAGGAGCGGGGAACGGCCTCGCCGACCAGATCGTACCCGTCGACCTCGACGATGCGGACCGGCACCCGCTGTCCGGGGCGCAGGCCGGCGTCCCGGAGGTAGACCACGCCGTCGATCTCCGGCGCCTGGCCGGCGGTACGCCCTTCCCAGGGAAACGCCGGGTCCTCGCTGGGCCCGTCCACGAGCACCTCCTGCACGGTGCCGAGGAGCGCCTGCTGGCGCGGCCACGCGAGCCGGTCCTGGGTCTCCTCGACGAGCCGGGCGCGCTCCGCCGCGACGTCGGACGGCACCGCGCCGGGCAGCGCCGCCGCCGGCGTCCCCTCCTCCGCGGAGTAGGTGAAGGCGCCGACGCGGTCGAAGGCGACCTCCTCGAGAAACGCCAGCAGGCTCTCGAACGCCGCCTCCGTCTCCCCCGGGAAGCCGACGAGGACGGTCGTGCGCAGCGTGGCGCCCGGCATCGCCGCGCGGAGGGCGGCGACGATCTCGGCCATCCGCCGCCGGGTCACGCCGCGGCGCATGGCGCGCAGCAGTCCGTCGTCGGCGTGCTGGATCGGCATGTCGAGGTAGGGCAGCGCCCGCGCGCGGGCCAGCTTGGCGATGAGGCGATCGTGGAGGTGGGCCGGGTGGAGGTAGTGGTAGCGGATCCAGGGCACCGGCGTGTCGCCGAGTGCCTGGAGCAGGTCGCCGAAGTCGGGGCGGTCCGGGCCCGGCAGGTCCTTCCCGTAGGCCAGCGTGTCCTGGGAGACGAGCACGACCTCCGCCACCCCGGCCCGTCCCAGCGCCGTCACCTCGGCCACGACGTCGGCCACCGGGCGGCTCCGGTGGCTGCCCCGCATCAGGGGGATCGCGCAGAAGGTGCAGCCCATGTCGCAGCCCTCGGCGATCTTCACGTAGGCGTAGGGGACGCGGCCGAGCCGCACGCGCGGGGCGTCGGCGCGGTAGACGTAGCCGGGCGGCGCCCCCGTCACCCACTCCCGGCGCGCGTCGAGCCGGCCGACGACGTCCACGATGCGCCCCAGCTCGCCGGTCCCGAGGATCGCGTCGATCTCGGGCATCGCCTCCAGCAGCTCGGCGCCGTAGCGCTGGGGGAGGCACCCGGTGACGACCAGCCGCCGCCCGGGCGCCCGGCGCTTCCACGCCCCGAGCTCGAGGATCGCGTCGATCGACTCGGCCTTGGCGCGCTCGATGAAGGCGCAGGTGTTGACGACCAGGCAATCGGCCGCTCCCGGCTGCTCGACGGCGGTGACCCCGGCGCGGGCGAGGGCGCCGAGCATCAGCTCCGCGTCGACCTGATTCTTGGGGCAGCCGAGGCTGACGAGGTGGACGTTCATGAAGACGGCTCAGTATAGCACTCGGCCAATTCGGGAGCCCGTCGGGCCAGGCCTTGCTCGGGCTTCCATGCATCGCGACGCCGCGCCCGCTCCTGTCCGAGCGCCGGCTCCGCCGGCGCAACCGAAGGGGGAATCGGGGGGTCTTCCGAGACCCCAGAAACTACGTCAGCGCCACCACGTTGAACGCGGGCACGGGCTTCAGGAGCCCCTTGAGCGCGAGCTCGCCGACGGGCTCGGCCTCCACCAGCCGCTCCACGGCCGCGAGCACGCGACGGGAGACCAGGATCTGGCCCGGCCGCGCCTCGCCGCAGAGCCGCGCGGCCAGGTTGGTCACGGTGCCGATGGCCCCGTAGTCCCAGCGCCCCTCGAAGCCGATGGCGCCGATCGTGGCGTACCCCTGGGCGATGCCCACCCCGAAGTCCAGCTCGTAGCCCTGCTTGCGCCACCCCGCGGTCAGCGCGGCCAGCCGCTCGCGCATCGCCACCGCCATCCGAACCGCCCGCTCGCCCGGGTTCGGGATCGGCACCGGATCGTTGAAGAAGACCATCATCCCGTCGCCGGCGAAGCGCTCGAGCGTGCCCTCGTGGGCGAGGATCAGCGCCCCCATCGCGGCGTGGTACTCGCGGAGGACGCCCATGACCTCCTCCGGCTCGGCCGTCTCGGCGAAGGCGGTGAAGCCCCGGAGGTCGAGGAAGACGACCGTCACGTCGCGCCGGTGGGTGCGGAGCGGATCGTCGGCGCTCCCGGCGACGATCGCCTCGGCGAGCTGGGGGGAGAAGAACCGCTTGAGCCGCCCCAGGCGCTCGAGCTGGCCGACCTGCTCCTCGACCCGCCGCTCGAGGGTCCGGTTCGCGTCGCCGCAGCTGGGCGGCGAGCCCCTGGACCGTGTCGTGCAGCTCCTTGATGCGGAGCATCGACTTCACCCGGGCCACCAGGGCGGCCTGGTCCACCGGCTTGGTGAGGTACTCGTCGCCGCCCGCCTCCAGCCCGGCGACCACGTCCTTCGAGTCGCCCAGGGCCGTCACCAGGATGATCGGCGCGAACGGCAGGGTCGGATCGCCCCGGAGGCGCCGGCAGACCTCCAGCCCGTCGCACTTCGGCATCATGACGTCCAGGAGGATCAGGTCGGGCTGCGCGTCGCGGGCGAGGGCGAGCGCCTCCTCGCCGTCGCCGGCGGTGAGGACCTCGTAGCCCTGGGACGGCCAGCCGCGTCCGGAGGATGTCCACGTTCATCGGGTTGTCGTCGGCGACCAGGATCCGGGGCGGACTCCTCACCCGAGGAACTCGCGCATCTTGGCCAGGAGCGCCCGCGGGCTGAAGGGCTTGGTCACGTAGGCGTCGCAGCCGGCCTCCAGCGCCTTCACGTCGTCGCCGGAGAGCGCGTAGGAGGTCACCGCGATGATCGGGATCGCCCGGAGGGCGGGCTGCGCCTTGATCCGCCGGGTCGTCTCGTAGCCGTCGAGGCCGGGGAGCTGGATGTCCATCAGGATGAGATCGGGGCGCTCGCGCTCGGCGAGCGTGATACCCTCCTCGCCGGTGAGGGCCTCGATCATCTCGTAGCCGGCGGCGGTGAGGAGATCGCGCATGATGCGCCGGTTCTCCTCGTGGTCCTCGACGACCAGGATCCGCCGGCTCACGAGCTGCCCGCCTGGCGCTCGACGCGCACCGGCACCGTGACCGTGAACGTCGAGCCGCGCCCCGGCGCCGAGTCCACCGCGAGGCGGCCGCCGTGCAGCTCGACGATGCGCCGCGCGATGGAGAGCCCGAGGCCGGTGCCGCCCTTCTTGCGCGTCGCGGAGCTGTCGGCCTGCTGGAACTCCTCGAAGATCCGGGGCTGGTCGGCCGGCGCGATGCCGGGGCCGGTGTCGGCGACCGCGACGACGAAGGCGCCGTCGCTCACGCGAGCGTCGATCCGCACCTCGCCCGCCTCGGTGAACTTCAGCGCGTTGCCGACCAGGTTCAGGAGCACCTGGGTGAGCCGCCGCTCGTCGCCGCGGCCACGCGGAAGATCCGGGGCGACGGCGGCCTTCAGCGCGAGCTTCTTCTCGGCCGCCAGGGACTCCACCGCGGTGACGACCGTGTGGACCACCTCCTTCATCGAGTAGTCCCCGAGCGTGAGCACGAGCTGGCCGGCCTCGATCTTGGAGAGATCCAGGACGTCGTTGATCAAGCCCAGCAGGTGCCGCCCGCTCCTGTCTACCCGCTCCATGACCTCGGCGATCTTCGGGGGCACCTCGCCGTAGATCCGGTCCTGGATCAGCTCGGTGTAGCCGAGGATGGCGTTCAGCGGGGTGCGCAGCTCGTGGCTCATGTTGGCCAGGAACTGAGACTTGTGACGGCTGGCCACCTCGAGCTGGCGGCCTTTCTCCTCGATCTCGCGGAACAGCCGGGCGTTCTGGATGGCCAGCGCCGACTGGGTGGCAAAGGTCTTGAGCAGCTCCACGACCTCGGGGGCGAACTCCCCGGGCACTCGCCGGTTCACCACGAGCGCGCCGATGACCTGGTCTTCCCGCACCAGCGGCACCGCCAGCAGCGCCCGGAAGCCCATCCGGAGCACCATGTCCCGGAGTCGGCTCTGGTAGGCGCCCTCCCGGGTGATGTCGGGCACCTGGATCGGCTCCCGCCGCTCGGCGGCGCGCCCCATGAGGCTCTCGCCCATCCGGAGCGGGATGGCCCGGAGGCT
The DNA here is from genome assembly GCA_963708025.1 of uncultured Candidatus Rokubacteria bacterium. Lineage (GTDB taxonomy): Bacteria > Methylomirabilota > Methylomirabilia > Rokubacteriales > DASRDR01 > CAVPSB01. The sequence continues at coordinate 128,451 of CAVPSB010000022.1, forward strand.
CTCGACGAGCTCCGGGTCGTAGTTGTGGGTCGCGCGCATCGGGAACTCGCGGGTGGCGTCGTCGTACTCGTGGATCGAGGCGCCATCGGCCCCCGCGAGCTGGGCGGCCCGCGACACGATCGTGCTCAGCACCGTTTCGAGGTCCAGCGTCGAGCTGACCGCCTGTCCAACCTCACCGAGAGCACGCAACTCCTCCACCGAGCGGGTCAGCTCGCGTGTCCGCGTCTGCAGCTCGGTGAACAGCCGGACGTTCTCGATGGCGATGACCGCCTGGGCGGTGAACGTCTTCAGCAGCTCCACCTCCGCATCGGAGAACAGGCCAGGCGTCTGCCGGGTGACGACGATGGCGCCTACGGCTTCGCCCGCGGACAGCATCGGGACGGCAACGCAGCTGCGGAATCCGAGCAGGTGCCCGGCTTCCCGCACGGTCGCGGTTACCGACGGATCCTCGACGTCCGGAATCTGAACGGGCGCCCGCGCCAGGATCGCGCTTCCCGGCGCGGTGTCCGGGCCGACCGGCCGGGGATACAGCGCCCGAGTGGCGGCCAGGGCCTCGGGGGCGCCGCCGTAGTTTGCGGGATGGTACAGCATCCCCCGCTCGACTCGAAACACCGCGGCGTTGGCGGCGTTGCAGAGGCGTGCCGCGCTCTGCACGATCGTGTCGAGGACCGGCTGGGCGTCGGTGTGGGCGCTGCTGATGACGCGCAGGATCTCGCTCGTCGCCGTCTGCTGGTCGAGCGCCTGGGTGAGGTCGCGATTCCGCACCTCCAGCTCCTGGAAGAGCCGCACGTTCTCGATGGCGATCACCGCCTGGTCGGCGAAGGTCTGGAGCAGCGAAATCTGCTGGTCGCGGAACGGCCCCGACTCCCGCCGGTAGATGACGATCGCCCCGATTGCGGTGCCGCCGCGGAGGATCGGCACCGCCAGCAGGCTTCGAATTTCCGCGCGCGTGGCTAGGGGACTCGGATTGTACTCCGGATCCAGCGCGACGTCGGGGATCTGGACGACCGAGCCGCTCAGGATCGCCCGACCTGAGATGCGAGCGCGGGTCGGGCGCGTCGGGTACTCCGTCCGGACCTGTTCCAGCCACATCTGGGAGAGGTTGTAGTGCGCCACGAGATGCATGAGATCGCCGTCGAAGCTGAACACGGCCCCGTGCCGCGCGTCGCACAATCGCACCGCGCTCTCCATGATCACGTTGAAGACCGGCTGGAGGTCGGTCGGCGAGCTGGAGATGACCCGCAGGATCTCGGCCGTCGCCGTCTGCTGCTCCAGGGCCTCGGTCAGCTCGCGGTTCCGCGCCTGCAGCTCCTGGAACAGGCGCACGTTCTCGATGGCGATCACCGCCTGGTCGGCGAATGTGCTCAGCAGCGCGACCAGGCTCGGCTCGAACGACCCGGCGACGGAGCGACCCACCGCGATCGCGCCGATCGGTACCCCATCGCGGAGCATCGGAACGGCCACGATGCTGTGCATGCCGAGCGGATCGGCCATCTCCCGGTTCCGAAACTCGGGATCCGCTGCGCGTCCGCGACGTTCACGACCTCGCGATCGAGAATCGCCCGCATGCCGACCAGGCCGCGATGGGGCGGGGCCGGGAAAGCTGCGCTCGAAGCGCTCGACCATCCACCCGGGAATGTTGTACGACCCGGCGAGATGCACCAGGCCGTTCTCGACCCGGTAGATGGCAGCCGAACAGTCCCGAGCAGAGCTTGGTCGCGCTGGCCGCGATCGTCTCGAACACCGGTCGCACGTCAGTCGGCGAGCGAGAGATGACCCGCAGGATCTCGGCCGTCGCCGTCTGCTGCTCCAGCGCCTCGGTCAGGTCGCGGTTTCGCGCCTCGAGCTCCTGGAAGAGCCGCACGTTCTCGATCGCGATCACGGCCTGGTCGGCGAAGGTTTCGAGCAGCTTGACCTGTGGGTCCGTGAACGGGCGAACTCTCGGCTCGCCGGATCCCGATCGCCCCGACCGCCGCGCCCTCCCGAAGCAGGGGAACCGCGAGGAATGTCCGGTAGCCCAGCCGCCGCGCAATCGCGCTGCCGTCCGGGAACTCCGTGGCCTCGGACTGCGCGTCGAGGACGTGGATGGTCCGCCGATCCAGCACGGCGCGGCCAGTCACGTAGCCGCGCTCGATCGGGAGACCCCTCTCGCGGAAGAGCTCCGACGTCACTGGAATGGACCCGTGGTGCGCCACGGCGCGCAGAACCGCACCGTCCACCCGGAGGATCGTGGCATCGACCGCGTCGCACAGTCGGGCCGATGTTCGGGCGACCGCCTCGAGCACGGGCTCCAGATGTCCGTGCGACCGCATCGAGCACGGGCTCCAGGTCCGTCGGCGAGCGACTGATGACCCGAAGGATCTCGCTGGTCGCCGTCTGCTGCTCCAGGGCCTCGGTCAGCTCGCGGTTCCGGGTCTGGAGCTCCTGGAACAAGCGGACGTTCTCGACGGCGAGAACCGCCTGCGCGGCGAAGGTCTCGAGGAGCGAAACCTGCCCGTCGGAGAAGGGCCTCACCTCCGTCCGGACGACCGCGATGACACCGAGGGGCACATCCTCGCGCAGCAGAGGGACCGCGAGCATCGTGCGATGCCCGTAGCGGCGCTGCAAGTCCTTGCCCACCGGGAACTCGTCGTCGGACTCCGACGCCAGGTCGCGAATGTGAAGCGTGCGTCGGTCCACGACCGCCCGACCAGCCACCGACCCGCGAACCATCGGGAACTGCTGATCAGGCCGTATTGTCTCGGCGAACGGGCCGACGCTCGCGACGCGCCGGAGGGCGTCACCATCGACACGGAGGATGATGACGTTCGGAGCCTCGCACAGCCGCGCGGCGTTGTCGGCCACGGCGTCGAAGACGGGCTGGAGGTCGGTCGGTGAGCTGGAGATGACCCGCAGGATCTCGGCCGTCGCCGTCTGCTGCTCCAGGGCCTCGGTCAGCTCGCGGTTCCGGGCCTGCAGTTCCTGGAAGAGCCGCACGTTCTCGATGGCGATCACGGCCTGGTCGGCGAAGGTCTCGAGCAGCTTCATCTGCTTGTCGGAGAACAGCCCGGGCTCGTCCCGGCGGATCGTGATCGTCCCGATCCCCTCGCCCTTCCTCAGGAGCGGGGCGGCTAGCACGGCCCGGTGGCTGGTGTGCCTCGCCAGCCGCAGCGCATCCGGAAACTCGTCCCCGGCGGCGCCGACCTCCGGGACGTGGACCGTCACCCGGTCCAGCACGGCCCGGCCCGAGGGCACGCCACGACTGAGTGGGAACTCGGTCGCCGGCAAGCGCCCGTATACCGCCATCGGCCGAAGGATGTCACCCTCGGACCGGTAGACCACGGCGTTGTCCACCCCGCAGAGGCGGGCCGCCTTCTCGGCCACGGCGTCCATGACCGGCTGGAGATCGGCCGGCGAGCTGGAGATGATCCGCAACACCTCGCTGGTCGCCGTCTGCTGCTCCAGCGCCTCGGTCAGCTCGCGGTTCCGGGCCTCGAGCTCCTGGAAGAGCCGCACGTTCTCGATGGCGATCACCGCTTGGGTGGCCAAGGTCTGCATGAGGCCGATCTGACGGTCCGTGAAGAGACAGCACCTCGGCCGGCGGTACACGGAGATGGCGCCGACGAGCCGCCCGTCCTTCAGGAGCGGCACCATGAGCAGCGTTCGCATGCCTTCGAGCTCGATGACGCTCGACGCGCGGATCGCCCTCGCCGAACGCCGCGTCTACAAGCACGTCGTCGATGTGCATCGGGCGGAGCTCCCGGAGAACCCGGCCCAGCGCCGTGCTGCGGCCCCGGTCGGTGGGTGGCGCTCGTGGTGCTCGACGAGTGCCGACGCGGTGCCCCGAAACGCGGCGGCGTGGTAGACCTCACCGTCGAAGAGGAACACGCGCCGCTGCTGTGCCTCGCACAATCGCGTGGCGTTGTCGACGATCGTCTCAAACACGGGCTCGACATCGATCGGCGAGCGGCTGATGACGCGCAGGATCTTCGCCGTCGCCGTCTGCTGCTCCAGGGCCTCGGTCAGCTCGCGGTTGCGGGACCCGAGCTCCTGGAAGAGCCGCACGTTCTCGATGGCGATCACCGCCTGGGCGGCGAAGGTCCGGAGCAGCGCGATCTGCTTGTCCCCGAACGGGCCGACGTCGGCGCGCCAGACTGTTATCGCACCGATCGGCGTCTCGTCGCGCAGCATCGGCACGGACAGCGCGCTGCGAAAGCCGGCAGCTCGGATCAAGACGTGGGGCTCGTACTCGTGATCCGCCTCGATGTCCGGGACGTGCACGACGGCACGCTCCAGGATCGCCCGTCCGGTGAACCGGCCGCGACCGGGGCGCGTCGGGAACAACTGCCGCGATGCCTCGATCGCTTCGCGAGGATAGTTGAAGTCGGCGACCATGTGGATCAGCTCGCCGTCGAATCGATACACGGAGCCGAACAGCGCGCCGCAGAGCCGGACCGCCCGCTCGGCGATCGCGTCGAAGACGGGCTGGAGATCCGTCGGCGAGCGGCTGATGACGTCCAGGATCTCGGCCGTCGCCGTCTGCTGTTCCAGCGCCTCGGTCAGCTCGCGATTCCGGGCCTGGAGCTCCTGGAAGAGCCTGGCGTTCACGATGGCGATCACCGCCTGGTCGGCGAAGATCTCGAGAAGCTTGATCTGCTTGTCGGTGAAGGGCTCGGGGACGACCCGGCGGATCGTGATCGTCCCGACCGCCTCGCCCTTCCTCAGGAGGGGCGCGGCCAGAATGGCGCGACGGCCATAGCGTTTCACGAACTGCACCGAATCCGGATACTCGTCCTCGGCCGCGGCAATATCGGGGACGTGAATGGTCTGACGGTCGAGCGCCGCCCGGCCCGAGGGCACACCCCGACTGAGCGGGAGATCGGAGGCCGGAAACCGCCCGTACACCGCCATCGGCCGAAGGATGTCACCCTCGGACCGATACACCACGGCATTGTCCACACTGCAGAGACGGGCCGCTCGCTCGGCCACGGCGTCCATGACCGGCTGCAGATCGGCCGGTGAGCCGGAGATGATCCGCAACACCTCGCCGGTCGCCGTCTGCTGCTCCAGGGCCTCGGTCAGCTCGCGGTTGCGCGCCCCGAGCGCCTGGAAGAGGCGCACGTTCTCGATCGCGATCACCGCCTGGGCGGCGAAGGTCTGGACCAGCTCGATCTGCTTCGCCGAGAAAGGGCGGACCACCATGCGGCGGATCACCAGGGCGCCGATCGCGGCTCCCTCCCGAAGCAGCGGCACCACCAGCACCGTCCGGATCCCGTGGCGCTCGACGGGGCTCCAGGCCTCGGGATACTCGTGAGCACCATCTGTCAGGAAGTCGTGGATGTGGATCGTCTCGCCCGTCAGGATGGCGCGACCGCTCGCGGAGCGAGGCGTGATCGGCCGCGTCTCTCCGCGCTCGAGGCCGCTGATGCCCTGGCTGGCCACGTTCTGCATGACATCGTGCTCGGCGCGGTAGAGCGAGACGTCGGTGGCCTCGCAGAGACGCATCGCGCTCGCCACCACCGCTTCGAACACCGGCTGGACGTCGGTCGGCGAGCTGCTGATGACCTCGTAGGATCTCGCTCGTCGCCGTCTGCTGCTCCAGGGCCTCGCTCAGCTCGCGGTTGCGGGCCTGGCTCTCCTGGAACAGCCGGACGTTCTCGATCGCGATCACCGCCTGGGCGGCGAAGGTCTCCAGGAGCGCGATCTGCCGGTCCGAGAACGGCCGCACCGTGCGACGCCAGACGCTGATCGCGCCGATCGGCTCGCCGTCCCGGAGCATGGGGACGGAGAGCAGTGTCCGGTAGCCGGCGAGCGTCCGGATCGCGCAGGGAGCCGGTATTCGGGATCGGCCCGGACGTCGTGGATGTGGGCGGGGCGGCGGTCCAGGATCGCCCGACCGTTGGCGCTCCTCCGGTCGGCCGGGAACGGGAAGACGTGCCGCCGCAGGGTGTCCACCTCGTCGGGGGAAATGTTGTAATGACGCGTCCAGCGTGATGAGCCCGTTGTTCGAACCGGTGCACCCCGGCGAAGGCCGCGTCGCACAGCCGGGTGGCGCTCTCGGCGATCGAGTCGAACACCGGCTGGACGTCGCTCCGGGAGCCCGCGATGACGCGGAGGATCTCGGCGGTGGCGCGCTCGCGCTCGAGCGCCTCGGCGAGCTGGCGGCGGACGCCGGCGCCGGCGCGCCCGGGGGGCGCGGGCTTCCGGGAGGAGGAGCGTGGAGGCTTGCGTCGGTCCGGCACGGGACTGGCCTCCTCGGGCGCACTCGGTCGGACGACATTCTACCCCACCGGACGGCGCCGACGGCACCGCCGGGCTACTGCGCGGCGGTCATCAGGCGATGGGCCCGGCTTTCCCCACGCGGGCCAGCCAGCCGAGCAGCTCGTCGGCCACCGCCTCCCAGCCGTCCTCCAGCATCGACATGTGGGCGTGAGCCGGCAGCTCCCGGTACTCGCTCCCGTACTTCGCGGCGATCCGACGCTGGACCCGGCACGGCGTGATGGCGTCCAGCGCCGGCGCCGACGACGAGGGTCGGACAGCGCACGCGCGCCGGGTCCACCGCGACGAGTCCGAGCGCGACCTCGCGCGCCGCCCGGCCCGACTCGGGGACCAGCCGGGCGTAGGCGTCGCGGCGGACGTCGGGCGCCAGGTTGTTGAAGAGGAGCGCGTCGGCGTCGGCCCGGCTCGGCACGAAGGCGCGGCCCGCGAGCATCGCCCCCGCGTAGCGTCCGAGGCGGCGGAGCACCGGCCAGTGGAGCGCCGGGATCCCGCGCGGCGGCGCGCTGGCGAGAAAGACCGCCGCCGGCAGCCGGACCTGCTCGGCGGTCTTCTGGGCGACGAGCCCGCCCAGGCTGTGGCCGATCAGGACGACCTCGCCCAGCTCGGCCACGCAGCGGGTCACGTCGGCGACGTAGTCCTGGATGCTCAGGCCGCCGACCTCGACGCCGGGGTCGCTCCCGTGGTGGCCGCGCAGGTTCACGGCCCAGGCGTCCCACCCGGCCTCGGCGAAGCGCCGCAGGAGGTAGCCCCAGTACCAGCTCCCGCCCCACATGCCGTGGACGAGGAGCAGGCGCCCGCGGGCCGGCCCGCGAATGGGTGGCTTCCGCTCGAGCCAGAGCTGACCGATCCGCTCGTACACCGGGCCCCCCTCGGGGAAGACCTTACCCGACTTCGGGACCGACCGGGGGGCAGCGCGCGGCAGAGAGACGACGGCCGCGCGCACCCGGCGCGGCGGGGCCGGGGAGCCTATTCGGAGCGGTAGTTCGTGAACTGCGTCTCGATGCCCAGGTCCTTCTCGCGGACCAGCTTGATCACCGTCTGGAGGTCGTCCTTGTTCTTCCCGAACACCCGGACGTGATCCTCCTGGATCTGGGCCTGGACCTTCAGCTTCGCGTCCTTGATGAGGCGCACGATCTCCTTCGCCTTCTCCATCGGGATCCCCTGCTGGATGGCGATCCGCTGGCGCACGGTGCTGCCGCTGGCCGGCTCCACCTTGCCGTAGGAGAGCGCCTTGAGCGGCACCCCCCGCCGGTGGAGCTTCGACTGGAGGAGATCGATCACCTGCTTGAGGACGTAGTCGTTGTCGGAATGGACGACGATCGCCTCTTTCTCGAGCGTGACCTCGCTCTTGGTCTGCTTGAGGTCGTAGCGCGTCTGGATCTCGCGGCTCGCCTGGTGGACGGCGTCGGTCACGGCCTGGGGATCGACCTTGCAGGCGACGTCGAAGGAGTTCTCGCCCTTGGCCATCGGCGCGGCTACTGCACCACCACCGCGCCGGGCGGCGGGGTGAAGACGAAGAGCCGATCGGGGAGCCCCGCGTTCACGAGCGACGTCGAGAAAGGCGAGGCGGACCTCGTTGCCGAGCTCGTCGTACAGGACCGCCTTCCGCACGAGCCAGCTCCGCGGGTCGACGGAGAGGACGAGCCGGGCCAGCAGGGGCTGCGGCGTTTTGGGCGTCAGGTTGAGGACCACCAGGCCCTCGGCGTCGGCCGGCTGGGCCGGGTTCAGGAAGCGGACCTCGAACTGCTCGCGGAGCTGCCCCAGGCCCTGGAGGAAGCTGCCGGCCGGGCCGGCCAGGGCCTGGGGCGCGGCGGCCACGTTGACCTGCTTCAGCGCGGGCGTGTAGACCCAGAGCTTCTGGCCGTCCGAGACGATCTCCTGCGGCGTGGGCGTCGCGAACTCCCAGCGGAGCTTGCCGGGCTTCTTGAGGTAGAGCGTGCCCTTGGCCTCGGTGGTCTGGTTCATGGCGCGGTTGACGGCCGTCTGGCGGAAGTCGGCCTTGAGGTCGCGAAGCGCCCTGGTACGTCGTCTCGAGCCGCTGCACCGCCTCGTCGAGCGTCGGAGCGCGTGGAGGCGGCGGCCGACGCGCAGGCCGGCAGAGCGAGGAGGAGGACAAGGAGCCGGCGGAGGCCGGCCACGCGGCTACAGCCCCAGCTCTTCGAGGGCCTCGATGATGACGTGCTTGGGGGCGAGGTGGACATCGTTGAGGTGGATCAGGTATCCCGAGAGCTCATCCGGCAGCTGAAACGGCAGGTGGCACTTCCGGCACGTTTCCCGGCGAGGCGGGATCTGGACCCCGTAAGCGCGCAGGACGGACCGCAGGAGCTGGCTCTCGCGGCTGACCCGCACGCGCTCCACCCCGACCCCGAACGCCTGCTCGAAGATCTGGGCCACCGCGCAGGCGGCATCGCCCTCGGTCAGGGACGCCGAAGGCCTGACGCCGGTCGTTGTCTCGCAGGAACTCGCTGAGCTTCATTCTCTCCGTCCGTGTGGGTCTCTCCCCTTCGAATCGCATCCCCATGATTCCCGAGACGACCCCCATCTGTCAACCGTCGGGGCGAGGCCGGACTCCTCGGCCTGCCAGCCGATGGTCCCTGGCAGGGACCTTGCTTCGCCGGCTCTCGGGCCAACCGCCGCGCCGGCCGCCCCGGGGATGCCGGAGACCGTGGCCGCTCGCTTGTCGGTTGCCTCAACGCCGTGCTCTAATCCCCGCGGGCGATGCAGCTCGAGCTCTTCCAGGGCCCGCACATCCCGCTGATTCGCTCCTGGCCGCCCTCGAGAGCCTCTATGAGACGACTGATGAACCGGGCGGTGGCATCCCGGGGGAGTTCGAGAACTACGATGCCGCCGAACCTGTCCGGGGGATAGTTCCGGATGTCCGCGAATCCCCAGTCGCCGGTGAGCAGGCACGCGTTCTGAGCCTGGGCGAAGCCGGCGATCGTCGAATCACTCGCGCTGGCCAGGCCGACGTCCCGCACGTCGATCGCTTCGTGACCGTATCGGACCAGCAGTCCCTTGGCCGATCGCGGGAGGTCGGCGTCGATGATGAAGCGCAAGTCGCCGCCTACTCCATCGGAAGCGGATGATGCACCTCCCGCTCGATCAGTCGGCTCGCGTACTCGAGGGCAGCCCGCACGTCCCCCTCGGTCACGACGTACTCCCGCACGACCTCTTCGACGGTCATCCCCCCGGCGAGTCCGCCGAGGATGCGCGCGATCGGTACCCTGGTCCCCCGGATCACGGGCTTGCCGTGCTGGATCGCTGGATCGATGATCACCCGGTTTTCCATGTCGCCTCCGACCACGCCGACTGTTCGTATTCTAGCATCGGGTAACTCTTCACCTCCGGTTCAACTCCCTCAGGACAGTGACCGCAACGTCCCGCCGCCGTAGCCTCCAGGGCTCCGAACACCATCACCCATTCGGCTGCTTGCCACTTTTCCGAACAGGGCCTCGCGGCACGGCGCTCCACTCCGGGCCGCGGCCCGAGGGCCGAAGACCGTCCAACCGGTCGCGACCTCCGAATGGGGGAACCCCGGGGGTCTTCCGAAAGCCCCGGATCCGCTCAGCGGGGGGCGGCGCGGCGGGCCAGGTACTCGGGGCCGACCAGGATCTGGCGCGGCTTGGCGCCATCGCCCGGCCCGATGATGCGGTCCTGCTCCATCAGGTCGATGAAGCGGGCGGCCTTGGGGTAGCCGAGGCCGAGGCGGCGCTGGATGAAGCTGATCGACCCTTGCTTCTGGCTGATGACCAGCTCGACGGCGCGCCAGTAGTGGTCGTCGCGCTCGGCCTCGCTGGCGCCCTCCCCGCCGGGCGTCATGTCCTTGACGGGCTGGATCAGCCCCTCCTCGTAGACCGCCTGCCCCTGCTTCTTGAGGAACGCCGCGATCTCCCGGACCTCGCCCTCCGACACCCAGGCGCCGTGGATCCGTACCGGGCGCGACGAGGCGGGCGGGACGAACAGCATGTCGCCGCGGCCGAGGAGCTGCTCGGCGCCGTTCTGGTCGAGGATGGTCCGCGAGTCCACCTTGGAGGCGACCTGGAAGGCGATGCGGGCGGGAAAGTTCGCCTTGATGAGCCCGGTGATGACGTCCACCGACGGCCGCTGGGTGGCGATCATCAGGTGGATGCCGACCGCCCGGGCGATCTGGGCGAGCCGGGCCAGCGAGGTCTCGACCTCGCCGGCAGAGACCATCATGAGGTCGGCCAGCTCGTCCACGATGACGATCCAGTAGGGCAGCCGCTCGGCGGGCTCGACCGCGCGATTGTACCCCTCGATGTTCCGCACCGACTTCGCGGCCAGGAGCTTGTAGCGCTCCTCCATCCGGCCGACGATCCAGCGGAGGCGGACGGCCGCCTCCTTGGCGTCGGTCACCACCGGCGACAGGAGGTGCGGGATCCCGTCGTACATGCCCAGCTCGAGCCGCTTGGGGTCGATCATGAGCAGGCGGACGTCGGACGGCGGGCACCGGTACAGGATCGAGCAGAGCATCGCGTTGAGGCCGGCCGACTTGCCGGCCCCGGTGGCGCCGGCGATCAGGAGGTGCGGCATCGCGGCGAGGTCGGTCACGTAGGGCTGGCCGATCGCGTCCTTGCCGAGGGCGAGGGCGAGCGGGGCCTTGGACTCCACGAACTCCTTCGAGACCAGGATCTCCCGCAGGTGGACCGTCGACGCCTCGGGGTTCGGGACCTCGATCGCCACCGTGCCCCGCCCGGGCACCGGGCCGAAGACCCGCACGGCCCCGGCCTTCATGGCCAGGGCCAGGTCGTCGGCCAGGTTCACCACCTGGTTGACCTTGACCCCCGGCGCCGGCTCGAACTCGTAGCCGGTGATGATGGGACCGGGGTTCACCTGGACGATCCGCCCACTCACCCCGAAGTCCTCCAGGCGCTTGCGGAGCAGGTCGGCGTTCTGGGAGAGCTCCTCGCGCGTCCGCCGCCGCTCGGTGGCCGGCGCGGCCTTGAGGAGGCCGATCGGCGGAAGCTGGAAGGTCTGCCCCGCCCGGGCGAAGTCAAAGGTCTCCTGCCAGGAGAGGCCGCGCTCGGCGAGGCGGCCCTTCGCCCGCTCGCCCGTCGCGCCGGGCCGCGGAGCCGGGGCCATCGTCGGCGGCGGCTCGACGGCGCCCGCGATCGCGGGCGGCTCCGGCGCCGGCTCGACGATCGTCGTCGATGGCGCCGACTCCGGGCGGGCGCGCCGCCGCAACAGCCGCCGCAGCCGCACGAGCCCCCGCTGGCCGAGCCCCGCGTACGAGACCTGGGTCAGGCAGAGCGCCGCCACCGCCGCGATCGTGAGCAGGACGAGGACGCTCCCGAGGTCCCCGAGCGTGCCCCGCAGCGCCCCGTCGACGAGGCGCCCGAACAGGCCGCCCCGGTGGAGGTAGACGCCGCCGCTCACGCCGGACACGCGGGCCAGGAGCCCGGTCAGGCCGACCAGCCCCAGGCCGACGCCGGCCAGCGTGAAGACGCCGGCGGCCGGAACGGGACGGACGAAGGCGGCGACCGCCCAGCCGGCGAGCGCGAGCGGCACCAGGTACCCGGCGTAGCCGACGGCGGTGAACAGGGCCCAGCCGATCCAGAGCCCGACGACGCCGACCTGGGCCTCCTGGTCGAGCCAGTGGAGCGCCGGGTCGTAGGAGAGGAGCGCCAGGAAGACGTAGACGCCCACGCCGAAGGCGACGACCGCTTGCGCTTCGCGCACCCAGCGGAGCGTCGGCCTGGAAGCAGCTCTGGCTCGCGCCTTCGCCATCATCCAACAGGGGGGGGAGTCCCAACTACTCCTCCCCCTGAACCCCCCCCATCTGGGGGTCTACCGCGCCAATATCGCCCATACCTATCACGCTTCGAGGATGATCGGCAGCACGATCGGCTTCCGGTCGTAGCGCTGGCTGATGAACCGCCGCAGCGTCCCGCGCAGCAGCGACTGGAGCACGTCGCGGCCCATCGGCTCCTCCCCGGTCCGGGCGGCCAGCGCCTCGCGCAGGACTCCCTTGGCTTCCTCCAGCACCGCCTCCGACTCCCGCTCGTACACCCACCCCCGGGAGGCGATCTCCGGGCCGGCGATGATCTCCCCCGTCCCGCGGTCCACGGTCACCGCCACGACCACCATGCCGTCCTGGGCGAGGAGCTCCCGGTCGCGCAGCACCACCGCCCCCACGTCGCCGATCCCCTTGCCGTCCACCAGGACGCGGCCGACCGGGAAGCGCTGGAGGACGCGCGCCGTCGTCTTGGTGAACTCGACCCCCTGCCCGTCCTCGATCACGAGGGTGCGATCGACGGTGAGCCCCACCTCCTGGGCCAGCCGGGCGTGGCCGAGGAGGTGGCGGTACTCGCCGTGGACCGGGATGAAGAAGCTCGGGCGGACCAGGTTGAGCATGAGTTTCAGCTCCTCCTGGGCCGCGTGGCCTGAGACGTGGACGAAGGCGACGGGCTCCCACAGGACCTCGGCGCCGAGCCGGAGGAGCTGGTTCACGAGCCGGGTGATCGTCCGCTCGTGGCCCGGGATGATGCGGGCCGAGAGGATGACGAGGTCGCCCTCCGCCACCTGGACGTACTTGTGCTCCTCGCTGGCCATGAGCGCCATCGCCGAGTTGGGCTCGCCCTGGCTGCCCGTCGAGAGGATCACCTGGCGGTAGGGCGGCAGCTCGGCCAGCTCCTCGAGCGAGGCCAGGCAGCCCTCCGGGACCCGGAGGTAGCCGAGCTCGGCGGCGATGCGGACGTTCGTCTCCATGCTCCGCCCCAGCAGGGCCACCCGGCGGCTGAAGGCCGCCGCCAGGTCGAGGACCTGCTGGATCCGGTGGATATGCGAGGCGAACGTCGCCAGGATGACGCGCCCCGGCGCCTTGCGGAAGCGCTCGGCCAGGTGACGGCCCACCTCGCGCTCCGACGGGGTCGTGCCCGGGCGATCCACGTTGGTGGAGTCGGCCATCAGGCAGAGGACGCCGCGCTCGCCCAGCTCCGCGAGCCGGTGGTAGTCAGAGCGCTCGTCGTCGATCGGGCTCGGGTCGAACTTGAAGTCGCCGCTGTGGACGAGCGTCCCCACCGGCGTGTCGATCGCGTAGCCGACGCCGTCCACCACCGAGTGGGTGACCCGGATCGGCTCGACCCGGAAGGGGCCGAGCTCGAAGACCTGGCGCGGCTCGACCGGGATCAGGCGCGCCCGCTCGGCGAGGCCGTGCTCGCGAAGGCGCTCGGTCGCCAGCGCCAGCGCCATTCGCGTGCCGTACACCGGGACGTCGACCTCCCGCAGGAGATAGGACAGCGCGCCGATGTGGTCCTCGTGCCCGTGGGTGAGGATCACCCCGCGGAGGTGCGCGCGCTTGGCCAGGACATACGAGAAGTCGGGGATGACGTAGTCGATCCCCGGCATCTCGGCGTCGGGGAACATGAGCCCGCAGTCGATGGCGACGAGGTCCTCCCCCGACTCGAGGAGCATCATGTTCAGGCCGATCTCCCCGAGACCCCCGAGAGGGATGACGCGGACGGTCGGCTCGATGGCGCCCTCGGACCCGATGGGGGCGCCGGCAGGTTCGGACGACTCCGTCATCGTTGGCGGTATGGTATCACGCGGCCTCGGACGCCACGAAGAAGTGGGCGAGTCGGGCAAACTCCGGCAGGCTCAGCGTCTCCGCGCGCCGGCGCCCGTCGATCCCCGCCGCCGTCAGACCGGCCTCCACCCCCGCCGCGCCGAGCCCGGGAAAGCCGGCCCGGAGCGCGTTGGCCAGCGTCTTCCGGCGCTGGGCGAACCCCGCCTTCACGACCCGGACGAAGGCCGCCGGATCGGCGATCGGCACCGGGGGCGTTGCGTGAAAGACGGCGCGCACGACCGCGGACTCGACCTTCGGCGGCGGGCGGAAGGCCCGGGCCGGCACGACGAAGAGCAGCGCCAGCTCCGCCCACGCCTGCCAGAGCACGGACAGGACCCCGTAGGCCTTGCCACCGGGCGGCGCGACGAGCCGCTCGGCGACCTCGCGCTGGAGCATCACGGTCGCCGCGTCGAGCGTGCCCCGCGCCTCCCAGAGCCGGAAGAGGATGGGCTTGGAGGCGCTGTACGGCAGGTTGCCGACGACGAGGACCCGGCCCCCGGGGCTCGGACGGAGGTCCCGGAGCGTCTCGTAGGGGAAGGTCCGGGCGTCGGCGAGGCGCGGGTCCACGCCCGGCCAGCCCTCGCCCCGGGCCGCCAGCCGCGCGTGGAGCGCGGGGTCCAGCTCGAGGGCGACGACGTGGCCGGCGCGCCCGGCGAAGAGCTCGGTCAGGACCCCGTACCCCGCGCCGATCTCGCAGACCAGGTCGGCCGCCGTCGCGCCGACGGCCTCCACGATGCGGCCCGCCACGACCGGATCGGCCAGGAAGTGCTGGCCCAGCGCGCGCCGGTCGGACGCCTTCACCCTCGCCTCGCGCGGTGCTCGGCCAGCAGGGCCGCGTGCACCGCCCTCACCTGGGCCGCCGTCTCCTCGGGGCCGTCCGAGTTGTCGATGACGTAGTGGGCCTGCTTGACCTTCTCCGCCAGCGGCATCTGGCTCGCGATGCGCCGCTCGGCCTCGGCGGCGTCCAGCCCATCCCGTCGCATCAGGCGGTCGCGCTGCGCGGCCGGCTCGGCATAGACCACGATCACCCGATCGACGTCGGCGTGGGCGCCCACCTCGATCAGGAGCGCCGCGTCCTGGACGACGATCCCGTCGAAGCCGCGGGCCGCCAGCTCCTCGAGCGCGGCGGCGCGCCGCCGCCGGATCGCTGGATGCGTGATCTCCTCCAGCGCGCCGGCGCTTCCCGGGATCGGCGAAGATCAGGGCGCCGAGGCGGGCGCGGTCGAGGCTCCCGTCCGGCTGGAGGATCTCGGGCCCGAATGCCTCGACGATCGCCTGCAGGGCCGGCTCGCCCGGCGCCACCACTTCGCGAGCCAGCACGTCGGCGTCGATCACGTGGCAGCCCAGCTCGGCGAGCTGCCGGCTCACCGTGGACTTGCCGGAGGCGATCCCCCCGGTCAGCCCCACGAGCAGGAACGGCCGCGCCACTAGCGCGCTACGTCCAGCCGGAACTCGCCGCGGGCGACGACGACCGCCGTGCCACCGACCTCCACCTTCGTCGCCTGCTCGCGCGAGCCCTCGACCCTGGCGAAGAGCGTGCTGGGCCGGCCGACCTCGGCGCCCTGGCTGATCTCGATCTCCTCGCCGAAGCCGATCCGCCCGTGGCGGGCCAGGTGCCAGGCCAGCGGTCCCGCCGCCGAGCCGGTGGCCGGGTCCTCGGGGATCCCGTGGCCCGGGACGAACGCCCGGGCCTTCCAGCGCCGCCCGGCGCCGGCCACGCAGTTGGTGATCATGCCCCCCAGCCGCGCCAGCGCGGCGAAATCCGGCTGGAGCCCCGCCACCGCCGCCTCGCCGGCCAGCGTCACGTAGACGTGCCGCGGGCCGTTGGTGTAGAGCTCGACCGGGAGCTCCGACCGCTCGACGCCGAGCGCGGCGAGGAGCGCCGGCACGGCGGCGTACGGCTCGACGGTGGGGAGGGGCTGGCGCATCCGGCCGAAGACGATCCGGGCACCTTCGCGCTCCAGCGTCACCGGCACCAGGCCGGCGCCGGTCTCGAGGACGATCTCGGGGAGCTGGAGCGGTGCGGCCAGGACGAACGCCGCGCCGAGGACCGGGTGCCCAGCGAACGGCAGCTCGCTCCCGGGCGTGAAGATGCGGATCCGCACGTGGCCCCCCCGCCCGGGCGGATAGACGAAGACGGTCTCGGAGAAGTTGACCTCCCGGGCGAGCGGCTGGAGCAGCGCCTCGGGGATGCCCCGGGCGTCCGTGAAGACCGCGAGCTGGTTCCCGGCCAGCGGCCGGTCGGTGAAGACATCGCAGACGACGTAGCGGAAGTCGGTCATCCAGGCCCCGACGGGCGGGCTAGTGGCGTTCCAACTTGTTCCAGCTAGTGCTTTCGATCCATGCGGCAAGTCCGTGCTTCAAGAATCGCTTGCCCATTTTGGCTCATGTAGTTGGAACGGCACTAGCCGAGGAGCTCGCCGACGGACAGGATCAGGTCGGGAAAGGCCGCGGGGGCGACGGTGTCGCCGCGCGCGAGTCGCTGGAGGTCGCGATAGCGGTCGCCGACGGGCACACGGTGGGTGTCCACCCGTTCGTTCACGAGATCGACGATCCAGAACTCCGGGATCCCGGCGGCGGCGTAGGCGGGCAGCTTCACCTGGCGGTCATACGCAAGCGAAGCGTCGGAGACCTCGATGAGGAGCAGGACGTCGCCCGGGGCCGGATCGGCGTCCCGATACGCGGCGCGAGGTGGCCGAACGAGCAGCAGATCGGGCTGGTACTCTGTCCGAGGTCCGAGGCGAATCGAGGCCTGCGGCAGGAGCAGCGCGCGGCCGCTGAGCCTCGGAGCAAGCCACTCGGCGAGGAACCCGACGCAGAGGGCGTGTCGGCGTCCGATGGGCGTCATGTGGACGATCTCCCCGTCGACCAGCTCGACGCGCGGCTCGGCGAGGAAGAGTCCCGCCTCGGCCATCCGGTAGAACTCCTCTACCGTGAAGCGGTGCTTCGCCAGCTCGACCTGCATGCGGCCTCCCGATGGCGATTCTACACGAGGACTTGCACGCTTCCTACTTCATCAGCGCCCCTTCACGTCATCCCGAGTCACACCTCGGCCCAGTCGCGGCCTTCCTTGACGTCCACGCGCAGCGGCACGTCGAGCGTCATCACCGACTCCATGATCTCGAGCACGAGCGGCCGGACCACCGCGCGCTCGTCCTCCGGCACCTCGAGGAGCAGCTCGTCGTGGACCTGGAGCAGGATGCGGGTCCGGAGCCCACGCTCGGCCAGCGCGCCGGCCAGCTTCACCATCGCGAGCTTGATGATGTCCGACGCCGTCCCCTGGATCGGCGCGTTCGAGGCCATCCGCTCCGCGCCCATCCGGGCCGGGACGTTCCGGGCGGCCAGCTCCGGCAGGTAGCGGCGCCGGCCGAGAAGGGTCGTCACGTAGCCCTTCTCGCGCCCCTCGGCGACCGTGCGGTCGATGTACGCGCGTACCTTCGGGTGGGCCGCGAAGTAGGCCTCGATGTACCGCTGGGCGGCGGCGCGGTCGATGCTGGCCGCCTGGGCGAGCCCGAAGCCCGAGATGCCGTAGAGGATGCCGAAGTTGACGACCTTGGCGAGCCGCCGCATCTCCGGGGTGACCTGCTCGGGCGGGACGTGGAGGATGTCGGCCGCGGTGCGGGTGTGGATGTCCTCGTCCCGGCGGAAGGCCTCGAGCAGCGCCTCCTCGCCCGAGAGGTGGGCGAAGATCCGGAGCTCGATCTGCGAGTAGTCGGCGGCCAGGAAGTGCCAGCCGTCTTCCGGGATGAACGCCTGTCGGATGCGGCGCCCCAGCTCCGTGCGGATGGGGATGTTCTGAAGGTTGGGCTGGCTGCTCGAGAGCCTCCCCGTCGCCGCCACGAGCTGGTTGAACGAGGTGTGGATCCGCCCGGTCCGCGGGTTGATCAGCACGGGCAGCGCGTCGGCGTACGTGCCCTTGAGCTTGGCGAGCTGGCGGTACTCGAGGATCTTCTGGGGGAGCGGGTGGCCCAGGGCCAGCTCCTCCAGCACGTCGACGTCGGTCGAGTAGCCGGTCTTGGTCCGCTTGATCGGCGGCAGCTTGAGCTTCTCGAACAGCACCACCGCGAGCTGCTTCGGCGAGTTCGGGTTCACGTCCTCGCCGGCCAGATGGTGGATCTCCTTCAGCAAGGCGTCGAGCTGGCGCTCCAGCTCCTTGGCCAGGAGCTCGAGCCGCTCGGGGGCGACCCGGATCCCCACCGTCTCCATCGCCGCCAGCACCGGGATCAGCGGCACCTCCAGGTCCCGGTAGAGCCGGACGAGGCCGTCCCGCTCGAGGAGCGGGCGCTGCCAGTCCCAGAGCCGCCACACCCCCTCGGCGCGGGCGCCAGCCCAGGCGGCGAGCAGTGCGGGATCGGCCTCCGCCGGCGAGCGGCCCTCGAGGAGCCCGGCGAGCGGGCCGGGGGGCTCCTGGCCGACGGCCTCCAGGCAGAGCTGCTCGAGCGGGTACCCCGCTCGGCCCGAGTTCAGCAGGTACGCCGCCACCGCGGTGTCGTCGATCCGCTCCGGCGGAACCCGGACCCCCTGCCCCAGTGCCACCTCGACGAGCGCCTTCACGTCGTGGCCAATCAGCCGGCCGGCCTCGAGCCCGGGGAGCCCGGCCGCGTAGGCCGGGCCGGCGGCCGGGCTGTAGCCGCCCAGGCCCACGAGCGTCTGGTCGGGCGGGCTGCCGCCGAGCACGGCCTCGACGGCGACGGCCTCCCCGGCCCGCCCACGCCACGCGCGCCAGCCGGCCGCGTCCAGGCACGGCACCCCGAGCGACGGGACGGTGACCGCGCGGGCCGGGAGCTGGCGAAGGAGGTTCGAGAACTCCAGCTCGGTCCAGAGCGCGCGGAGGCGCTCCCAGTCGGGGTCGCGGACGCGGAACCGCTCGAGGTCGATCTCGACCGGGACCTTCGCCTCGAGCACCGCGAGCTGGCGCGAGAAGAACGCCTGGTCGCGGTACCGGGCGAGCGTCTCGCGGAGCTTGGTCCCGGAGACGAGCGTCAGGTTCTCGTAAACCGCCTCCAGGCTCCCGAACTGCTTCAGGAGCTTCTGGGCGGTGACCTCGCCGACCCCGGGGACGCCGGGGATGTTGTCGATCGAGTCGCCCATGAGGCCGAGGATGTCGGGGATCCGCTCGGGCGGGACGCCCCAGCGCTCCTGGACCTTGGCGGCGTCGTAG
Source organism: uncultured Candidatus Rokubacteria bacterium (assembly GCA_963708025.1). Lineage (GTDB taxonomy): Bacteria > Methylomirabilota > Methylomirabilia > Rokubacteriales > DASRDR01 > CAVPSB01. The sequence continues at coordinate 147,452 of CAVPSB010000022.1, forward strand.
AGGATGCGCTCGCCGGTCCGGCCCAGCACGGACAGCACCGTCACCTTCGGCCCCACGAGCTGGAGGGCGTCCTTGTCGGCGGTGACCAGGACCAGCTCGACGGCCCGGTCGGCGAGCCGGTCGACGGCGGTGGCCAGGATGTCGTCCGCCTCGAACCCCGACACCTCGAGGACCGGCGGCCCCAGGATGTCGAGACTCTTCCGGATCCACGGGATCTGCTCGACCAGGTCCCGCGGCATCCCCGGCCGCTGGATCTTGTAGGCCTCGAACTGCTGGTGGCGGAAGGTCGGCCCCGGAGCGTCCCAGGCCACCGCCATGTAGGTGGGCCGCTCCTCGCGGAGCATCTTCCACAGCATCATCGTCATCCCGAGCGTCGCGTTGGTCGGGACGCCGCGCGAGGTCGAGAGGTGACCGATCGCGTGGTAGGCGCGGTAGAGATACGACGGCCCGTCGACCAGGTAGAGCTGCTCGGCCTTCTCGGGCTTCTCGGACTTGCCGACGGGGGGGGAGTCCCAACCACCGGATCGCCCGGACGCCTCGGGCCTGCGGCCCTCGGGACGTCCGGCCCTCCCGGTGGTCCCCCCGAACGCCCCCACCTGGGCCGTTCGTCGCGTGTGCCGAGGGTGACGCTCGCCGGTTCATCACGCCTTCCCCACGACGTCGAGGTAGTGCCGGCGGACCTCGCCGCTGACCTCGCGATAGCGCTCGACCAGCGCCCGCCCGCTCGGCAGCCCCAGCTCGCGGGCGAGCCGGGCCAGGAGATGCCCGGCGGCCGGCAGGCAGTCGGGCGGCCGGGCCTGGGCGAGCCGGAGCAGGCGGAGCAGGCCCTTCTCGAAATCGTACGCCTCGACGAGAGCCCGGGCCGCCTCCGCTCCCAGGAAGCCGCGCTCGGCCAGCGCCCGGAGGGCGCGCCGGGTGGAGGGCGTCCGGAGGGCGCCATGGCGCGCGCCGTGGGTGAGCTGGAGGACCTGGGTGAGGAACTCGATGTCGACCAGCCCGCCGGCTCCGAACTTCAGGTGCAGGCGCCCGGGGCCTTCGCGGCCCAGCTCGAGCTCCATTCGCGTCCGCACCCGGTGGATCTCGGCGCGCTCGGCGTCGGAGAGCCCCGGCTCGAAGACGTGGGCCCGGCGGAGGGTCGCGAACCGCCGGGCGAGTCGCGGGTCCCCGAGGACCGGCCGCGCCTTGACCAGCGCCTGGCGCTCCCAGAGCATCGCCTCCTTCTCGAGGTAGCTCGACAGCGACGCCAGCGAGTGGCCGAGGCTCGTGCCCTTCCCGCCCTGCCGGAGGCGGAGGTCCACGCGGAAGGCCTGGCCCGTCCGCGTGATGGTCGTCAGCAGGAGATGGAGCCGCTCCACGAGCTGATCGAAGTAGACGGAGGCCGGCACGCGGTCGGGTCCGCGCGTCTGGCCATCGACGCCGTAGAGCACCACCAGGTCCAGGTCCGAGCCGTAGTCCAGCTCGCGCCCGCCCAGCTTGCCCATGCCGACGACGAGGGACGGGACGCGCACGCCGCCGGCTTCGGGCTCGCCGAACCGGTGGATCGCCACCGCCTCGGCCCAGTCCCACGCGATGCCGAGGCAGGCCCCGGCCAGCTCGGTCAGCGCCCAGGCCACCCGCGGCGCCGGCAGCGCGCCCACCACGTCCTGCCAGGCGATGCGCAGCTCCTCGGCGTGCTTGAAGAGCCGGAGCCGGTCGGCCGGCTCCGGCCCCGCCGCCGGCGCGGCCTCGAAGGCCGCCCGCAGCCGGCTCGCGGTGTGCTGGCGGCCGAGCGTCTGGACGTCGGCCAGGCGGTCCAGCAGCTCGGGGCGGTTGATGAGCGACTGCGCGAACCGGTCGGAGCGCGCGAACAGCGTGAGCACGCGCTCGAGGAGCACCGGCTCCCGGGCGAGCCGGGCCAGGTACGCCGTCCGCGGCCCGGCCGCCGCGACGAAGCGCTCCAGCGCGTTCAGCGCCGCATCCGGGTCGGGAACGCCCCGGAGCGCCGCCAGGACCGCCGGGAGGAGCGCCGCCAGCACCCGGCGGACCGCCTGGGGGGCCGGCACCAGGGGCGGCCCCTCCCAGAGGAGGCGGAGGTTCTGCCGGGCGCGCTCGGGATCGGCGAACCCGACGGCGGCGAGAGCCTCGGCATCCCAGGGCGGCGGCCCGGGCTCGCGGGAGGGCGGCGCGGCGAAGAACTGCTCGAAGGCCGCGCGGACCCGGGTGCGGGTCGCGTCGTAGTCGGCGAAGAAGCGGGCGCGCGCCGCGGCCCGGTCCCCCGCGTAGCCGAGTCGGCGGGCGAGCTTCCCCAGCTCGTCGGGATCGGCAGGCAGCGTGTGGGTCTGGAGCGCGTGGAGGAGCTGCAGCCGGTGCTCGACCGTGCGGAGGAAGACGTAGGCCCGGGCCAGCGCCCCCGACTCCTCCCAGGAGACGTAGCCCCGCTCGGCCAGGCGGTGGAGCACCCGCAGGCTGTTGCGCTCCTGGAGCCACGGGTCCTGGGCGCCGTAGAGGAGCTGGAGCGCCTGGACGTGGAACTCGATGTCGCGGATCCCGCCCACGCCGAGCTTCACGTGGCGCTCCTGGCTCCCGCGGGCCCGCAGGGAGCGGTCGATGCGGGCCTTCACCGCCTGGATCTCGCCGAGCGCCTCGCGCTCGAACCCCGGCCGGTACGCGAGCGTGCGGGCCAGGTCGAGGAAGGCGCGGCCCAGGGGCTCGTCGCCGGCCGCGACGCGCGCCTTGATCAGCGCCTGGCGCTCCCACAGGGCGCCCCGCGTCTCGTGGTACTGCCGGTAGCCGTCGAGGGGAAGCGCGAGCGCGCCGCCGGTGCCTTCCGGCCGCAGCCGGAGGTCGACCCGGAAGACGGTCCCCTCCTCCGTCATCTCGGTCAGCACCGCCAGCAGCCGCTCGGCGACCCGCGCGAAGAAGACCCGGTTCGGCGTGCTCTCGGGGCCGTCGGTCTCCCCCTCCGCCTCGTAGACGAAGCAGAGGTCGACGTCGGAGGAGTAGTTGAGCTCTTCTCCACCGAGCTTGCCCAGCGCGATGACCGCGAACGCGGTGGGGACAGGCTGAGAGTCCGACGTGCGACCCCCAGGTGGGGGGGGTCCAGGGGGGGACCCCCGGAGGGGCCGGACGCACCGAGGGCCACAGGCCCGAGGCGTCCGGGCGAATCGGTGGTTGGGACTCCCCCCCCTGTCGGATGATGCCTGGGCACACCGTAGCGCTCGATCAGGCCGGGCCGGACGATCTCCCACGCCTGCTGGAGGCACGCGTCGGCCAGGTTGGACAGCTCCTGCGTCGTCGTGACGAGATCGGCATCGCCCAGCATGTCGCGCAGCCCGATCCGGCAGAACTCCCGGCGCTTGACGCGGCGAAGCGCGTTGGCCCGCGCCTCCTCGGTCCGGAACGGGCGAACGGCGGCGGCGATCTCCTCGTGCATGCCCTCCCGGGGCCGGGGCCGCATGACCCGCGGATCGAGGAGCCAGGGCAAGAGCTGCGGGGTCCGCACGAGCGTGTCGGCCAGGAACTGGCTGCCCGCGGCCAGGGTGACGACGACCGCCATCGCCTGGGGGTGATCGCGGAGCTGGGTATAGAGGAGCCCTCGGTCCATGACCGCGACGGCCAGGCGCTCGAGGTTGTTGAGGGCCATGTCGGGGTCGGCGGAGGCTCCGAGCTGGCGGAGGAGCCGGGGCAGGATCGCGGCCAGCAGCTCCGCCTGGCGGGGGGTCTCGGCCAGGCGCCGGACGTTGCGGAGGGCGCCGGCCGGGTCGCCGAAGCCCAGCGCCTCGAGGGCGGGCAGGCAGGCGGTCTCGGGAACGCTGGGATCGAGGAGGTCGGTGGAGGGCGGGAGCAGCTGCGTCTCGGAAGACATTCGGCAGGCCGCCTCCGGCCAGAGGCGGCTAGATCGCCTCCTCGCCGCGCTCCCCGGTTCGGATGCGGACGGACTCCTCGACGGGCAGCACGAACACCTTGCCGTCGCCGATCGAGCCGGTCTTGGCCGCCGCGATGATGGTCTCCACCACCTTGGACACCAGGTGGTCGGGGACGACGATCTCCACCTTCACCTTGGGGAGGAAATCGATGGTGTACTCCGAGCCGCGATAGAGCTCCGTGTGCCCCTTCTGCCGGCCGAAGCCGCGGACCTCCATCACCGTCATCCCGATCACGCCGATCTCGGTCAACGCCTCCTTGACGTCATCGAGCTTGAACGGCTTGATGATCGCCTCCACCTTTTTCATGCGTGCCTCCGCGCCTTCTTGATGGCTCTCTTGTACGCGCTCACGTATTTCTCGGCCGAGGCCTCCCAGGAGAAGTCCCCGGCCATGGCGTTTCGGACGAAGCGCTGCCAGGTGCCCGGCGCCGCGTAGGCCTCGAGGGCCTGCCGGACGGCGGCCCGACAGGCCTCGGGCGTGTGGGCGTCGAAGACGAAGCCGGTGCCGGCGCCCGCCCCGGTCTCCTCCCGGATGGTGTCGGCCAGCCCTCCGGTGCGGCGCACGATGGGAACCGCCCCGTAGCGAAGGGCGATGAGCTGGCCCAGGCCGCAGGGCTCGTAGCGGGACGGCATCAGGAACATGTCGGACCCGGCGTAGATCCGGCGGGCCAGTCCCGCGTTGAAGCCGATCCGGGCGGCCACCGCCGCCGGGTGGGCGCGCGCCAGCTCGGTGAACTCGCGCTCGTACCGCTCCTCCCCCGCGCCCAGGACCACGAGCTGGCCACCGGCCTCGACGATGACCGGCACCGCCGCCGCGACCAGGTCGAGCCCCTTCTGGTCGGCGAGCCGGCTCACGACGCCGACGAGCGGCGCCGGCCGACCGGGATCGACCAGCCCCATCTCCTCGCGCAGGGCCGCCTTGCAGATCGCCTTGCCCTCCAGGTCGTCCGGCCCGTAGCGCTTGGGAATCTCGGCGTCGGCCGCGGGGTTCCACGCCTCGTAGTCGATGCCGTTCAGGATGCCGAGGAGGTCGGCGCCGCGGTCCCGGAGCACGCCGTCGAGCCCTTCGCCGTACTCGGGCGTCTGGATCTCCCGGGCGTAGGTCGGGCTCACCGTGGTCAGCAGGTCCGCGAAGACGAGCCCGCCCTTGAGCAGGTTCAGCTTCCCGTAGAACTCGATGCCGGCCGGCGTGAAGAGGTCCCACCCGAGCCCGGTCATCGGGAGGTCGTAGTGCCAGAAGAGCCCCTGGTAGGCGAGATTGTGGATCGTGAGCACGCTCGCCACGTCGCGATAGGCCGGGGCGTCCCGGTACAGGGTCTCCAGGTAGACGGGCACCAGGCCGGTCTGCCAGTCGTGGGCGTGGATCACCTGGGGGACCCAGTCGAGCCGGGGCAGCGCCGTCAGCACGGCCCGGCAGAAGAAGACGAACCGCTCGCAGTTGTCCGGGTAGTCCCCCTCGGGCGTCCCGTAGAGGGCCGGGCGGTCGTAGTAGGCGTCCTGGGCCACGAGGTACACGGGGATGGCATTCCCGGCGCGGCCCTGGAGGATCGCCCCCTCGACCGTCCGGGGCCCCACCGGCACCTCGATCCGCTCCAGGACCGGCCGGAGCGCACCCGCGGTCCGCTCCACGTCCCGGTACCGGGGCAGGATCACCCGCACGTCGTGTCCGAGCGCCTCCAGGGCCTTCGGCAGCGCGCCGGTGACGTCGGCGAGGCCGCCCGTCTTGGCGAACGGCTCCATCTCGGAGGCGACGAGCAAGATCCGGAGTCGGTCGCGAGACATGAGGTGCGGGGCTCCGATCAGGGTTTCCGACGTCTCGACGGGACGCAGTGCGCCGTCCGGCACGCTCGCTCATTATGGGGAGCGGCTTGCCGGGTTGTCAACCGCACGGCTCACTGCCTGCGAATCAAGTGCTGGTGGCATTCCGGCCGCCCGTTGGCTTTCTCGCATTCCTCTCGCTTCCGGCTACGGCCATGGTGTTCCACTTCGAGCCGCGGCTTCGCCGCGGCCTCCGCGGGGGGGCCTCGGGGGGCTTCCGAGCCCCGATGTGCTCACTGCTCCACGATCGGGTAGACCAGGGCCGTGATGTGCGAGTTGATCCGCTTGAGATTGGTCAGGACGTCGAGGTGGATCTCCGAGGTCTCCAGGGACTCGGCCAGCCCCGCCCGCAGCCGGTCCAGGTGCGACTGCCGCAGCTCGCGCTCGCGCTGGCGGATCGGCGCGCGCTGGTCCAGCACCTCCTGGGCCAGCGCGCGGTCGCCGGCGGCGAAGGCGACCATCGCCCGCTCGAGGTTCTTGGTGACGTCGGCGTGGAAGTCCATCAGCTCGGCTTCGCCCGCCTCCGAGAAGCGACGGCCCTGATAGAGCTTCTTCCGGGCCAGGTCCATCAGGTTCTTGTCGATGATGTCGCCGATGTTCTCCATGTTGCCGATGAAGCCCAGGAGGGCGATCTCCCGGCGCGACAGGTCCTCCGTCATCGTCTGCTTGCCGAGGCGGGTCAGGTACAGCTTGATCTCCCGCTCCAGGTAGTCCACCTGGTCGTCTCGGCGCTCGACGTCCTCCAGCAGCTCCTGGCCCCCCCTCCGGAAGACCACCGCCGCGTCCCGCAGCATGCCCTGGACGATGTCGGCCATCCGGAGCGCCTCCCGGGTGGCCTGGCCGATCGCCAGGCTCGGCTGGTCGGCGAAGCGGTCGTCGAGGTACCGGGTGCGGAAGCGGGCCTCCTCCTCGACGCGATCGGGCACCGCCGCCGTGATGAGCCGGGCCGCCGGGCCCTGGAAGGGCAGGAACAGCAGCGAGATGCCGACGTTGAACAAGGTGTGGGCGTTGGCGATCTGCCGCGGCACGCCGGTCGCGCTCGCCGCCACCAGGTCGACGAACGCGGCGAGGAAGGGCAGCACCGCCGCCACCCCCAGGAGCTTGAACCCGATGTGGGCGACGGCCACCCGCTTGGCCTCGGTGGTCGAGCCCAGCGAGGCGGTGAGGGCGGTCAGGCAGGTTCCGATGTTGGCGCCCAGGACCAGGGGCACCGCGCCGGCCAGCGGGAGCAGCCCGTGCGAGGCCAGGGCGAGGGCGAGGCCGATGGTGGCCGCCGAGGAGGCGACGATGGCGGTGAAGACCGCGGCGGCGCCGATCCCGAGGACCGGGCTCTCGGACAGGGCGACCAGCACCTGGCTGGTCAGCGGGCTGTCCTTCAGGGGCTCCATGCCGTCGATCATGAGCTTGAGGCCCAGGAAGATCAGCCCGAAGCCGAGGATCGCCTGGCCGAGATCCTTGAACAGGCGCCGCTTGGTGAAGAAGAGGATGCTGAAGCCCACCCCCACCAGGAGCGGCGCGTAGTCGTAGATGTGGAACGCGATGAGCTGGACGGTGAACGTCGTCCCGACGTCCGCGCCGAGGATGATGCCCATGGCCTGGTGGAGGGTGAGGAGCCCGGCCTGGACGAAGCCGATCAGCATCACCGTGGTCGCCGTGGAGGACTGGATGAGCGCGGTGACGGCGGCCCCGGTCAGCGCCGCCGTGATCCGGTTGGAGGTCAGGTGGGTCAGGATCTGGCGGAGCCGGCCGCCGGCCGCCCGCTGGAGCCCCTCCCCGGTGAGCTGCATCCCGTAGAGGAGCAGCGCCATCCCTCCGAAGAGGATCAGGAGGAGCTTGGTCGTCACCGGGCCCCGTCCTAGATCCTTCGGGGGGGTCTCGGAAGACCCCCCCGATGCCCCCCCGCCGGGGCGGCGGCGAGGCCGCCGCTCGGACGCCCCTCACGGCTCTCCTCGCACTGAACGCGATACGGCATACCCCGACGGTCTCCTGGATCAGGGCGCCGGGATGCGAGCCAGGGCCGCGCGGATCCGGCGGAGGGTCTCCTCCCGGCCCAGGTCGGCCATCACGCCGAAGAGCGGGGGGCTGGCCGTGCGGCCGGTGAGCGCCAGCCGGATCGGCTGCGCCACGTCCACCAGCTTCGCGTCCAGCTCGGCCGCGAGCTGGCGGGCGGCGCCCTCCAGCGTCGCCTCGTCCCAGGGCTCCACCGTCTCCAGCCGCCGGACGAAGCGCTCGAGGCGGGGCCGCGCGGCGGGCGTCAGGAGCTTCCCGGCCGCCTGGCGGTCGTACTCGGTGGGCGCCTCGAAGTAGAAGCGGGCCTGCTCCGCCATCTCGGCCAGCGTGGTGGCGCGCTGGCTCAAGCTGCGCGCGGCGGCGGCCAGCAGCCGGTCCGGCGGCGCCGGGATTCCCAGCCGCTCGACGAACGGCCGGAGCCGCGGGGCGAGGCCCTCCCGGAAACGCTGGATCCACTGACTGTTGACCCACTCGAGCTTCGTCCGGTCGAAGATCGCGCCGGCGGCGCCGACCTGGGCGAGGTCGAAGAAGCGCACCAGCTCCTCGCGACTGAAGATCTCCTGGTCGCCGTGGGCCCAGCCGAGCCGGGCCAGATAGTTGACCATCGCCTCGGTCAGGAACCCCTGGTCGCGGAACACCAGCGTCGAGGTGGCCCCGTGGCGCTTCGACAGCCGGCTCCGGTCGGGGCCGAGGATCATCGGGATGTGGGCGAAGACCGGGCGGGCGTAGCCGAGCGCCTCGTAGAGCAGGATCTGCTTCGGCGTGTTGGAGATGTGGTCGTTGCCGCGGATGACGTGGGTGATCTTCGTCGTCACGTCGTCCACCACGACGCAGAAGTTGTAGGTCGGCGTGCCGTCCGAGCGCACGAGGATCCAGTCGTCCAGCGTCGCGCGGTCGAACTCGACGTCGCCGTGGATCAGGTCCTTCACCACCGTCACGCCCTCGTCGGGGATCCGGAGGCGGAGGGCCGCCGGGACCCCGGGCCGCTCGGGCGCCGTCCGGCAGCGGCCGTCGTAGCGGAAGGTCTCCCCGCGAGCCCGGGCCGCCTCCCGGCGGGCCTCCAGCTCCTCGGGCGGGCAGTAGCAGCGATAGGCTTTCCCCTCGGCCAGCAGCCGCTCGGCGTGGGCGCGGTAGATCTCGAGCCGGCTCGTCTGGCGATAGTAGCCGCGCCAGGTGCCGTCGTCCTCGGGGCCCTCGGGGTCCCAGTCGAGCCCGAGCCAGCTCATCGCCTCCAGGATCTGGCGGATCGAGTCGTCGGTGGAGCGCGAGCGGTCGGTGTCCTCGATGCGGAGGAGGAAGGCGCCGCCGGCGTGGCGGGCGAACAGCCAGTTGAAGAGCGCGGTCCGCGCGCCGCCGACGTGGAGGTGCCCGGTGGGGCTAGGAGCGAAGCGGACGCGCACGAGCTCGCTCATGGAATCATCATCTTATCGGAAGCGGGCCGGCCCGCTCCACCCGCTCAGTAGCGGGCGAAGAGGCGGCCCCAGCCGGTGCCGGCGAAGGCCCGGATCCGGGACCGCCCGACGGTCGGGTACCACAGGAAGTCGTGGTAGACGTTCGAGGCGAACGGCGCCCACACGACCAGCGGCGAGTGGAGCAGGAGGCGCTTGAGCGGCCGCAGCGGCCCCCGGCGGATGAGCTGATCCCCCCAGATGACCAGGCTCCGCGACGTCCGGCAGCGGAAGTTGACGTCGCCGACGTCGTCGCCGGCGAGGTCGATCTCCCGGGGATCGGCCACGCCGAGGCCGCGCTCGTGGGCCATTCGCAGGTAGGGGATGCCGAGGGGGTCGTACCCCATCAGCCGGGCGGCGATGGCGTCGATGGCGACCGAGTCGGCCGAGGCCAGGATCAGGTTGCCCTCGCGGGGGATCATCGTCCGGGGGCCGGCGCCGTCGCCGACCACCGTGCCATCCATCACCGCGAATATCGAGGGGTGCAGCTCACGCTGCATGTACAGGAGGTCGACCAGGACCTCGTGGATGAACTCGTGGGCGTAGTGGCGGACTTCCTTCAGGAGACCACCGAAGGCGTTCTTGACGGCGCCCGTCGTGGTCGTGTGCCCGTGCGTCTTCATCGAAGGCAGGTGGAGCACGCTGGCCCCGACGAACATCTTGGGGATCTCGATCCCCTCCGGAAAGATCTGGTTCAGCTTGAGGAGCGGGCTCTCGAAGCGGTAGGTGATCCACTCCACCTCGGGGAGCGGGATGAACGGCAGGCCGTAGCGCTCCAGGATCGGGAGCCAGCGGTTGTTGACGGCCCCCCGGCGCGGGTTCGTCACCACGGTCTTGTTCTCGATCGGGATGGATCCGCTCCCGCTGGTAGCCGTCCTCGAGGAGGGTCTTGACCACGCCCTCGAGCTGCCAGGGCTGGGTCGAGCAGGCCGGGAAGTAGCGCGTCCACGAGAGGTTGAGCTTGAGGAGCAGCTCCCCCTCCCGCGACACGGCGCGATCGTAGGCGGCGAGCCGGAGCAGCCGGCCGTAGTCGGCGACGACCGTCTCCGGCCGCGTCCGCAGCACCGCCACGCGCGCGCGCGTCATGGGCGGAGTCTAGCACACGCCCGGCACCGGGCCTCGGCCTCGCCGCCGGCCCGTGGTCGCCGGCGCCCGGCTACCGTCCCAGGTAGAGCAACGCGACGACGGCCGCCGCCCACAGGGCGACGTCGAGCAGCAGCGCCCGATCGGTGAGCAGGTGCTCCGACGGGTTCCCGCCGAGGTCGCGGCGGTACAGGAGGTAGAGGTAGCGAAAGAGGCCGTAGAGCACGAAGGGAAGGGTGAGCGGGAGCTGGCTGGTGCCGAGCTTGGCGGCGGTCTCCGGCGACATGGTGTAGAGGGCATACGCCATGAGGGTTGACGCCGTCACCACCGCGATCATCTGATCCAGCAGCTGCTGGGAGTACTCGGACAAGATGGGCCGGTGGTTCATCGCGCTCTCCTCGAGGACGAGGATCTCGTGCCGCCGCTTGCCGAACGTGAGGAAGAGCGCCAGCAGGATCGTGCAGAGCATGAGCCAGTGGGAGAACTCGGCGTCGATCACCACCACGCCGCCGAGCGCCCGGAGGACGAACCCGGTCGCGATGATCAGGGCGTCGAGGATCACCACGTGTTTCAGCCCGACCGAGTAGGCCGCCAGGAGCACCGCATAGGCGAGCGCGACCGCTCCGAATCGCGCCGAGAGCGCGAAGGCGCCGGCGCACGCCGCCGCGAGGAGTCCCAGTCCCACGGCCAGAGCCACCCCGGGACGCAGCCGGCCGGACGCCACCGGGCGGTGCCGCTTCTGCGGGTGGCTCCGATCGCGCTCGGCATCCAGCACGTCGTTGACGAGATACGTCCCGCCCGAGAGGGCGCAGAAGGCGAGAAAGGCCAGCACCGCCCGGCCCGCCGGCGCGGCGTGGTGCAGGTTCTGGGAGAAGATCAGCCCCGCAAAGACGAGGAGGTTCTTCGTCCACTGCCGGGGCCGGAGCGACGTGATCAGGTTGACGATCACGATGGGCACAGCCGGGCCTGACGCTCAGGCCCCGAAGGCGGCGACCGTACGGCGGAGACCCTCCGTGAAGCTGACGGCCGGCCAGTAGCCGAGGTGCGTCCGGGTCCGGGAGATGTCGGCCAGCGTGTCCCGCACATCGCCTGGACGGGGCGGCGTGTGACGACGAGGAAGTGGCCGGCCCAGTACCTCTTCGAGGCGCGTCGCGATGTCGAGAACGGAGAGGCGCTCCCCGCACGCGACGTTGAACACGTGCCCGGCGCTCGTGGACGCCTCGGCGGCGCCCAGGTTCGCGTTGACCACGTTCGACACGTACGTGAAGTCGCGGGTCTGCTTCCCGTCGCCGTGAATCTCGAGCGGGACGCCCCGCTTCGCGGCCAGAATGAATCGCGCCACCACCGCCGCGTACTCGGAGGCCGGATCCTGGCGCGGTCCGAACACGTTGAAGTAGCGGAGCGCGACCGTCGCCAGGCCGTAGTGCCGGGAGAAGTTCGCGCAGTAGTGCTCGCCGATCAGCTTGGAGGCGCCGTAGGGCGAGATCGGGAGCGGCCGCAGCTCCTCGTGGAGCGGCTGCACGGGCTGGTCCCCGTAGACCGAGGACGACGAGGCGAAGACCAGCCGCCCGACCCCGGCCTCGCGGGCGGCGAGGAGGAGCCGCATGGTCCCCGTGACGTTCACGTCGTGATAGGAGTACGGGTCCTCGACCGAGCGTGGCACCGATCGGAGCGCGGCCTGATGGAAGATCACCTCGACCCCGGCGACCGCGCGCCGCAGCGCCTCGGGGTCCCGGATGTCGCCGGGGACGACCTCGAGGGCGGGATCCGCCGACAGGAACTCGCGCCGGCCGCTCGAGAAGTCGTCGAGGACCCGCACCCGGCGGTTCCGGGCCAGCAGAGCCTCGACCAGATGCGACCCGATGAAGCCGGCGCCGCCGGTCACGAGCGCGAGTCCGGCTCCCCCGGCTCCCATGGTTACTGCCGGCCGGTCTGCTGGAGGAAGGCGATCACGCGGCGGAGCGTCTCGTCGAGCGAGACCTGTGGCCGGTACCCGACCACGCGCTCCGCCTTGTCGAGGGCGGGGACGCGGCGCCGCAGATCCTCGAACCCGGGCTGGTAGGCCTGGTCGTAGGGGACGTGGGTGATCGGGGACCGGCTCCCGGTCAGGCGCTTCACGCGCTCGGCCAGGTCACCGATGGTCACCTCGTGGGCGCTGCCGACATTGAAGACCTGCCCCACCGCCGCCGGGCTCGCCGCCAGGGCCACCGTCGCCCGCACGGTGTCCTCCACGTCCGTGAAACAGCGCGACTGGCCCCCGTCGCCGTGGACGGTGATCGGCTGTCCGTCGAGCGCCTGACGGACGAAGCGCGGCACGACCATCCCGTAGCGTCCGGTCTGCCGCGGCCCGACTGTGTTGAAGAAGCGAAGGATGACGACGGGCAGGCCGCGCTCGCGATGATAGGCGAGCGCCAGGAACTCGTCGATCGCCTTCGAGCACGCGTAGCTCCACCGGCTCTTGGTGGTGGGACCCAGGACCCGGTCGTCCTCCTCGCTCAGCGGCACCCGATCGTTCTTGCCATAGACCTCGGAGGTGGACGCCAGCACCACGCGCGTCAACCGATGGGCCGCGGCCCGCAGGACCATCTCGGTTCCCACGATGTTGGTCGCGATGGTCTCGACCGGCCGCTCCAGGATCAGCCGGACCCCGACTGCCGCCGCCAGGTGATAGACGACGTTGACGTCGGCCACGAGTTTCTGGACGAGCGCCTCGTCCCGGACCGAACCGACGTGCAGCGTGAAGCGGGCGTGCCCCTGGATCGCCTGCAGGTTCTCGATCCGTCCGGTTGACAGGTCGTCGAGGACGTTGACCTCGTCTCCGGCGGTCACCAGCGCCTCGGCGAGGTAGGACCCGATGAAGCCCGCCCCGCCGGTGATCAGCGCCTTCATGCTCTCCCGCCGAGCCGGCTCAGAGCCGGACCACTTTCTCGCGCCCGGCCTTCACGTCGCGGGTCGCGTTCCGGGTGTCCAGGAGCAGCCGGGCGTGCTCGACGATCCACTCGTAGTCGAAGACGGCATGATCGGTGTGGATGACCACGCACTCGCAGGCCGCGAGCGCCTCCGCGGTCAGCGCCACCGACTCGAGCGTCGCCCCCTTGACCTGGACCCGGGGGATCAAGGGGTCGTGGTAGACGACGTCGATCCCGTGGTCCCGGAACAGCTCCAGGAGCTTGAGCGCGGGCGAGTTCCGCACGTCGGCCACGTCCCGCTTGAACGTCACGCCCAGCACGAGGACCCGGCTTCCCAGCACGCGTCCGCCCCTGGCCACCAGGAGGCGGAGCAGCTTCTCGACCACGAAGTACGGCATGTTGGCGTTGACTTCCGCCGCCAGCGTGATGAAGTTCGTGTAGAAGTCGTACTCCTTCGCCTTCCAGGCCAGGTAGACGGGGTCCACGGGAATGCAGTGGCCGCCCACCCCCGGGCCCGGCTGGAAGCTCATGAACCCGAACGGCTTCGTCCCCGCGGCTTCCACGACCTCCCAGACACTGATCCCCATCCGGTCGCACAGCATCGCCAGCTCGTTGACGAGCGCGATGTTCACGTTCCGGAAGATGTTCTCCAGGAGCTTGGCCGTCTCCGCGACCCGCGGGGACGAAACCGGCACGACCTCGACGACCGCCTTCTCGTAGAGCGCCGTCGCCAGCGACGTGCACAGCGGCGTCACGCCCCCGACCAGCTTGGGCGTGTTGCCGACATGGTAGTCGCGGTTGCCCGGGTCGACCCGCTCCGGCGAATAGGCCAGACAGAAGTCGTGCCCGACCCGGAGGCCGCCCCGCGCCAGAATCGGCACCAGCACTTCCTCGGTCGTGCCCGGGTACGTGGTGCTCTCCAGCACGATCAGCTGGCCCGGCCGGAGGCGCCGGCCGATCTCTTCCGTCGCGGCGCGGATGTACGAGAGGTCCGGCTCCCGGTTCGGGTTGAACGGCGTGGGCACGCAGACGACGATCGCGTCCAGCGTCTCCACGCCGTCCCAGGAGGTCTGGGCTCGGAGCCGTCCGGCGCCGACGACTGCCTGGAGATCCTCGACCCGGACGTCCCCGACGTAGCTCTCTCCGCGATTGACGCGCCGGACGCGCTCGGCGTCGGGATCGATCCCGCTGACCTGGAACCCAACCTTGGCGAACTCGATCGCGAGCGGCAGCCCGACGTACCCGAGCCCGGCCACCCCGACGGCCGCGCTCCGGTCGTCGATCCGAACTCGGCAGCGATTCATCATGCGCAGCAGGCTCTTCTCAGCTCGCGACCCCTCACACCCTCTCGGATCTGGCGACAATCGCGGCCATTATTGACGCTTCGCGTCAGAGTGTCAAGGGAATCCGCCCCCTTTCCTTCGAATCGACCCACTACCCGCCCGCTGACTCGAGCCGGAGCGCGCCGCGGATCACCGGCACGCCGCGGGCCGCGCACACTGCCTCCAACCTCCGCAGTCGGTCGCCCGGGATCTTCGTCGACGCCACGATGACCTCGGCGACCCGGTGCGTCGCGAGGAGATCCCCGGCCCGGTCGAGGCCCCCCAGGACCGGCACCTCGTGAATCCGGGTGCCGACCTTCGACCGGTCGTCATCGAGAAAGCCCACCGGTTGTCGCCGGAGCGCCGGATTCTTCCGCAACTCGCGCAGCATGAGCTCCCCGCCATCACCGGCCCCGTAGATCAGGACGCGGCGGAAATCGTCGCGGGCGGGGTGGAGCATCTCGCCGAGCAGCCGGGACGACACGCGGCTCGCCCCGAGCAACACGACGAGCAGCAGCCAGTCGAGCACGAACACGGCCCGCGACAGACCCGCGAGGCCGGTCACGAAGACGAAGTAGAGCACGGTCGCCCCGACCCCGGCGGTCGCGCCCTGCACCAGTCGGAGCAGATCCGGGAGGCTGGTGTACTGCCAGAGGCCGCGATAGCTCCCGAAGAGCGCCAACGAGGAGATCTGCAGCACGATCACCGGGGCGACGGTCCCCAGGAACACCTCGCGGTGCTGCTCGAAGTCGACCTCGAACCGCAGAAGGTACGCGGCGTAGTACGCGACCACGATCAACACGAGGTCGATGCTGACGGTCGCCACGTGACGCTTGAACGGGAAGTCCTCGACGAGTCGCACGATCGGCGCATCGGCGCGCGCCGCATCATCGAGCGCGACGACCTGCACCCGGCTCAGGTGGACGCCCAGCAGGCAGAGCCCGACCAGCAGGAGGGCCAAGAGCACGACGGTGTGGGTGAACCCGTACCGGTACGACAGGACCGCGAGCAACCCCGACAGCACGGAGACCGTGAAGAAGAGCGCGAGCGCCTGGCGCTCCGTGATCCCGAGGCCGACGAGCCGGTGGGAGGTGTGGTCCCGTCCCCCCCGAGAGACCGGCCGGCCCGTGATCAGCCGGGTCAGGGTGACGAAGGTCGTATCGAAGATCGGGATGAGCATGAGGAGCACCGGGAGGACCAACACGGCGGCAATGCCCCGCGAGTACGCGGAGTACTCGCTCACGAGGCAGAGGCCACTGAGGAAGAAGCCGATGAACAGGCTGCCGGCGTCCCCCATGAAGACCTTGGCCGGAGGCAAGTTCCGGACGAGGAACCCGGCGACCGCCCCCATGAAGGCGGCCGTCAGCTGGGCGCCGGCGCGATCCCCGTCCATCAGGAAGAAGGCCAGCCGGAATCCGGCCGCGATGACGGCCAGGCCCCCCGCCAGCCCGTCCATGTTGTCGAGAAGGTTGAACGCGTTGGTGATCCCGACGATCCAGAAGAGGGTGAGGAACACGTTGAGCAAGGGGGACCCCGTCAGGCGCAGCAGGAACCCGAACTTCATGAGGGCGGCGGCGAGGACGATCTGCGCCACCAGCTTCGCCTGGGGCCGGAGCGGCCGGATGTCGTCGAACAGGCCGACCAGCCCCATGACGAGGGCCGCGGCCACGAAGGGCCCGAATCGCCCGACCGCCCCCGGGACGGCCACCATCGCGACGAGCACGCCGGCCATGATGGCGACCCCGCCCAGCAGCGGGACGGGCGCTCGATGCCACCGATCCTCGCGGGGCTGCGTCACGAGACCGCCGCGCCGGGCGCGGCGCTCGCACCCGAGGGTGGCCGCGAGCGAAGCCACGAGACCGGCGAGAAACGGACCGACGAGCGCGGTCACAGGCGCCCGGCCCGACGCTTCTCGCGGACCAGCTCGGTGTAGAGTCGGTCCACGTCCGCCAGGAGCCGCTCGGCGCCGAAGGCGCCGGCGACCCGCTTCCGCCCCGCCGCGCCCATGGCCTGGCGCCGCTCCGGATCCGCGAGCAGCGCGCGAAGGGCCCCGGCCACTGCCCCGGCGTCCCCCTCCGGCGCCAGGCAGCCGCTCACACCGTCCTCCACGAGGTCCGGCACGCCGCCGACGCGCGTCGCGACCACCGGCCGGGCGGCGGCCATGGCCTCGATCAGCGAGACCGGCAAGCCCTCGTTGCGAGAGGTCAGCACCACGACGTCGAGATCCGCATAGATCCGGTCCAGGTCCCGCCGCCAGCCGAGGAAGCGCACCCGCCCGGGCGGCCCCTGGCGGGCCGCCAAGGCCTCGAGCTCCGCCCGCCGCTCCCCGTCCCCGACGACGAGGAAGCGCGCCTCGGGCAGCTCCCGCCCGATGCGCGCCGCCGCGTCCAGAAAGACCTCGTGGGCCTTGATCGGCACCAACCGGGCCACGATGCCGATCAGGGGAACACCGCCGCCGATCCCCAGCTCGGCCCGAAGCCGGCCACGGACGGCCTCGCAGTCGAGGAACCGGTCCAGGTCGAGGCCGAGGGGGATCACCACCAGGCGCTCCGGGGTCCCGATCCCGAGGTGGAGCAGCTCGGCCCGCACCGCCTCACCGACCGTGACGAGCCGGTCGGTCCGCCGGCCGAGCCAGCGCTCGACGCCCAGGAAGAGACGGGTCGTGGCGGCGGAGAAGTAGCCGCGAAAGACGTGGCCGTGGTAGGTGTGCACGACCACCGGCACCCGCGCGAGCAGCGCAGCCACCCGCCCGAGCGTCCCGGCCTTCGCCGTGTGGGTATGGACGATGTGTGGCCGCACGCGCCGCATCAGCCGGGTGAGCGCCCGCAGCGCCGCCAGATCCGACGCGCCCCGGATCTGCCGTCCGAGCTCAGGCAGCACCAGCACGCGCTCGAGCGATCCTCCGTGCAGCGCGAGGTAGTTCCCCTCGGACGGCGTCTCGACGCCGGTCACCAGGAGCGAGTCGTAACGGGTCGGGTCCAGGCGCTCCGTGAGGAGCGTGGCGTGCAGCGCCGGACCGCCGACGTTCAGGCGGGCGATCACCCGCAGCACGCGGATCCGCTCGCTCATCGCTCGTCCGCGATCATGCCGGCAACACGGCCACGAAGAGGTCGTAGCCGAGGTAGGAGCCGGCCTTGCCGGCGGCGGGCCACTCGCCGCGCAGCAAGGCTTCCGCGGCGTCCAGGTAGCGCCCGGTATCGCCGCCGGCACGGACACCGAGGCGTCCGAAGAGGACCGCCTGGACCAGGGCCCGGACGGCGGCCATCGCGGCCCCGGTCCGGACGCGAGGCGCTGGAGCCCAGACCGGAACCATGCGCAACCTCCTGGGGCTCCGAGGGCAGGCGCTTCCCGGTCACCGGACCTGGTCCGTCACCCATGACGGCGGCAGCCGGGATGCGGGTGAATCATTCGTCGTGATGAAAGATCCCACGGCGGGGCGGGCGATGCGCCAGTTGAAGAAGGCCGTCCGGGCGACCCCCCCGTGGAGGTGCCCGGTCGGGCTGGCCGCGGAGCGGACGCCGACCGACTCACCCATGGACGCTTGATTCTACCCAAGCCCGGACGCCCTCTCAACGCTCGGCGAGAGGCGCGGGTCGGCGCTCGGCCGGCTGGTCGCGCCGGCAGCGCGCGAAGCGGTGCCCCCGGCTGGCCCGGACGACGAAACGGGGGCGCAAGTTGATTGATTCCGCCACCGAATCGCGTCAAGATAGCGGGCGTCGATGGCCGGGAACTGGCGGCTCCGGTCGAGCTCGCGAACGCGCTGAGGCCGGAAGTGGTGGAGAGTGCGCCTGCGCTCGGGGTTCGCCCGACGACCGCGTTTGCAGCCAGGGCCCAACCCGAGCGCACGGACCCGAGGAGGCGAGGCAGCGATGAGAGAGTTCACCTTCGGCCGGAGCCGGGTCTCGCAGGCGGGACCCTGCTACGTCATCGCCGAGATCGGCCACAACCACCAGGGCAGCACGGACCAGGCCGTCCGCATGATCCAGGTCGCCGCCACCATGGGCGCCAACGCGGTCAAGCTCCAGAAGCGGGACAACCGGCGCCTCTTCACGCGGGCGATGTACGACAAGTCGTACGAGAACGAGAACAGCTTCGGCGCCACCTACGGCCAGCATCGCGAGGCCCTGGAGTTCGGGATGGAGCAGTACCGGGCCCTCCAGCGCTGCGCCGAGGAGCACGGGGTCGAGTTCCTGGCCACCGCCTTCGACGAGGGGAGCGTGGACTTCCTCGAGGAACTCGGCGTCCCGGCCTACAAGACCGCCTCGGGCGACGTCACCAACACCCCGCTCCTCGAGTACATCGCGCGCATCGGGAAGCCCATGTTCGTCTCCACCGGCGCCGCCAGCCTGGACGAGGTCCGCCTCGCCTACCGGGCGATCACCAAGCACCACGACCTCGTCTGTCTCCTGCACTGCACGGCCGGCTACCCGACCGAGTACGAGAAGCTGAACCTCCGGGCCATCGTCACCATGAAGGAGGAGTTCCCGAACGCGGTCATCGGCTATTCCGGCCACGACACCGGCATCCTGGCCCCCTCCGTCGCCTACATGCTCGGCGCCACCGTCGTCGAGAAGCACTTCACCCTCAACCGCGCCTGGAAGGGGAACGACCACAAGTTCTCCCTGGAGCCCACCGGGCTCCAGAAGATGGTCCGCGACCTCCGCCGGATCGACATCGTCATGGGCGACGGGGTCAAGGCGGTCCAGGACTTCGAGCGGGACGCCCGCGTCAAGATGGGCAAGAGCCTCTACGCGGCGCGGGACCTCCCGGCCGGCGCGGTGCTGCGCCGCGAGGATGTCAGCCTCAAGTCCCCCGGCGGCGGCGTGCCTCCCTACCGCCTCGGGGAGTTCGTCGGCAAGCGCCTGCGCCGCGCGGTCGGCGAGGAAGAGGCGCTCACCGACGACCACCTCGACGACGAGCGCCGCCCCGGCGCCCCGAATGCCCCATGAGGGGAGCCCCCGCTCGGTCCGACGGCGCGACCGGGCCGCGACCACGCCGCCGGGCTCGACGCTGACCGTGCGCGCCTCCCGCGGCTGGCCGCGAGGCGCGTGGCGCGGCCAGGACCCACCCATCCAGGGATGCCGACGATGACGGACCCCGGCGGCCAGCCGCCCGCGCGCCGGCTGGGGGTGACGCTGATCGGCAAGGGGTCCATGAACACGCTGCACGGCCAGGACCTCGTCGACCAGTTCGGCCAGCGCGGGGTTCACGTCTCCTTCCTCCTCCGGGAAGACTACGAGGGGCTCGTGAACCGCCTCGAGCGCTGCGCGTACCGGACGGTCCGGTTTCCCCCCGAGGAGGGGCAGCAGCGGCTCTGGCGGGATGTCTGTCGCTACCTGCGGGAGCTGTACCCCCAGGGCGGGATGGGGCGCCGGAAGGCCGACAGCGTGAAGGGTGGCTGGTGGCGACAGGCCCGGCACGGCATCATGCGGCTGCTCTCCCACTCCAAGACGGTGATGCGGCTGGCGTTCGCCCTCGAGCGCCGGCTCTATCGATCCGAGACGGTCGAGGGACTGGCCCCCGGTGACCTCGACCAGCTCCTCGTGCTGAACGTGGGCGGCGAGCGCAGCGAGCTGGAGGCCCGGCTGGTCTGGTGGGCGCGGCGGCACGGCATCCCCGTCGTGCATCAGGTGGGGAACTACGACACGTTGACCTCGAAGGGGTATCCGGGGGTGCCGGTCGACCGGCTGCTGGTCTGGGGCCCGACCATGGTGGAGGACGCGCTCCGGCTCCACGACTTCCAGGAGCGCCAGCTCAGGGTGACCGGCTCCCTCAAGCACGACCGCATGCGGCGGGACGCCCTGTTCGACCGGGCGACGTTCCTCGAGAAGCGCGGCCTGGACCCCGCGAAGAAGGTCATTCTCTTCGCCGGACCGCTCGGGGAGTACCACTACTTCGAGATGCTCCAGACCCTCGAGGAGATGCGGGAGCAAGGGGCCGAGCACCAGCTGATCCTCCGGCTCTACCCGGACAAGAACCTGATGCGCTCCCCCTACGCCCGGCCGCTGATCAAGTACGCCCAGGGGGTGCCCGGCGTCTACGTGAGCGTCGGGGATCCGCACTACCGCGTCGGCTTCCCGGGACAGGACGTGCCGAACATCGAGCAGGAAGAGCTCTGGCACTCGATCCGGTACGCCGACGTGATCGTCAACGTGTTCTCCACCATCACCCTGGAAGCCTCCCTCTTCGACCGACCCTCCGTCTACATGGCCTACCTCCCGATGAAGGGCTACGCCTGGCTCCATCCGCCGCACTACGCGGACTACGGGAGCCTGCTCCACAACCGCCGGCTGCAGGAGTACGGCGCGGTCCGCAGGGCGAGGAACCGCAAGGAGCTGGTCGCCCTGATCGAGGAGGCCCTCGCGCATCCCGAGCGGGACCTGGCGGGGCGACGGCGAGCCGTGGAGCGGGAGCTGGGGCCGGTCGACGGCCAGGTGTGCCGCCGCGTGGTCGAGGCGGTCTGCGAAGCCTTCGCCGAGCGCCGGCCCGCCCCCGCCGGCCGCGCATGAGCTCGCCGGCGCGGCTCTTCGACCTCACCGGCAAGGTCGCCGTCGTCACCGGCGCCGCCGGGCAGCTCGGCGGCGAGTACGTCCGCGCGCTGCTCGGGGCCGGCGCCGCGGTGGCGGCCCTGGACGTCTGGCCCGAGAACCCCAAGTCAACCCTCCACGGTCTCCCGGCCGACCGGTCGCTGGTCCTGAAGGTGGACGTGACGCGCAAGTCGGACCTCGGCCGGAGTCTCGACGAGATCACGGCGAAGCTGGGCCGGCCCCACGTCCTGGTCAACAACGCCGGCATCGACGCCCCCCCGAACGCGACCGACCAGGCGACGGGGCCGTTCGAGGAGTACCCGGAGTCGGCCTGGGACGCGATGATGGAGGTGAACCTGAAAGGGGTGTTCCTCTGCTGCCAGGTCTTCGGCACCCACATGGCCGAGGGCGGCGGGGGCAGCATCGTCAACATCGCGTCGATCTACGGCGTCCTGTCCCCCGACCAGCGGCTCTACGCCTACCGGGCCCAGAGCGGCAAGCCGTTCGTCAAGCCGGTCGCCTACAGCGTCTCCAAGTCGGGGATCCTCAACCTGACGCGCTATCTCGCGACGTACTGGGCCGGCCGCAACGTCCGGGTCAACACGCTGACCCTCGGCGGGGTGTTCAACCACCAGGACGCCGCCTTCCTCGAGGGCTACTGCGACAAGGTCCCCCTGGGTCGCATGGCGCGAGCCGACGAGTACAACGGCGCGATCCTCTTCCTCGCCTCGGACGCCTCCTCCTACATGACGGGATCGAACCTCGTCATCGACGGGGGATTCAGTGCCTGGTGAGGGACCTCCATGTCAACCCCGAGCATCGTCGCCCTGATCCCGGCCCGCGCCGGCTCCAGCCGGCTGCCCGACAAGAACATCCAGCCGCTCCAGGGCCACCCCCTCATCGCCTACACCATCGCGGCGGCCCGGGCCAGCGGCATCTTCGCGGCGATCGTGGTCTCCACGGACTCGCCGCGGTATGCGGAGGTCGCACGCCACTACGGCGCCGAGATGCCCTTCCTGCGCCCGGCGGATCTGGCGGGGGGGCTGTCGCCGGACATCGAGTGGGTGGAGCACGCCTTCCAGGAATTCGCGCGGGCCGGGCGAGGCTACGACTGCTTCGCCATCCTGCGCCCCACCAGCCCCTTCCGCCAGGGCGCCACGATCCGGCGCGCGTGGGACGCGTTCCACGCCGACGCGGCCGTGGACTCGCTGCGCGCCGTGGAGAAGTGCAAGCAGCACCCGGGCAAGATGTGGGTCGTCCGGGGCCGTCGCATGCAGCCGCTGCTGCCCCTGAGCCCCGCCGAGCAGCCCTGGCACAGCAGCCAGTACCAGTCCCTGCCCGAGGTTCACGTGCAAAACGCCAGCCTCGAGATCGCCTGGACGCGGGTCGTGCTCGACGGCCGCACCATCGCCGGCACGGTCATCATGCCCTTCCTCACCCAGGGCCACGAGGGGCTCGACATCAACGAGCCCAAGGACTGGTGGTACGCCGAGCACCTCCTCGCCCGCAGCGAGGCGCGCCTGCCCGAGGTGGCCGAGCCCGCCTTCGAGTCCCGATTCGAATTCGGCGACTCTCGATAGGCTGGCTCGAGAAGCCCGAAGGCACAGAGCTGGGTGGTCGTATCATGTGGTCGTGCAGTTCGAGTGGGACCCGGCGAAGGCGGCCCGGAGCCTTGCGAAGCACGGTGTGTCCTTCGACGAGGCGTCGACCGTGTTCGGCGATCCTCTGGCGGCCACGATCCTCGATCCGCAGCACTCAGCCGGAGAGCCGCGCTTCGTCACGATCGGGCTCTCGACGAGTCGGCGCCTGATCGTCGTGGCTCACGCGGAACGTGAGGACCGCATCCGCATCATCAGCGCGCGCCGAGCGACACGGCGCGAGAGAAGAACGTATGAGTCAGAGACGCAAGACTGAATCCGCAGACGACGACCTGCTTCCAGAATACGACTTCAGCAGCGCCGTGCGCGGTAAGTACTATGAGCGCTATCGCCACGGCACGAACGTCGTCCTCCTGGATCCTGATATCGCCGCGATCTTCCGGGATTCCGTCGCCGTAAACGACGCGCTCCGATTGTTGGTCTCTCTCGCGAAAGCGAAGGTGGCCGGACAGAGACCCGCCGGTCGGCACCGGCGATCGCCGAACAAGGCGGTGCAGCCGCCGAGCCGCGCAACCCGTCGTGCACGTCGCCACCGGGGGACGAGCGCGGCTCGCGGCTGACCGGCAAACGCTGGGCCTAGCGCTTGGGGACGTCGGCCTGGCCGGGGGACTCCGGCCCTGGCTATGCGACCTCCACGCAGTCACCAGTAGCCGAGTTCGAGTTAGGCCGACAGTGAGCAGCATTGATGGCTGAGCGAACTATCGAACCGATGGGAGCCAGTGACTTCGGCCCCTGCGCCTGTTGCGGCGCGAGTACGAGTAGTCGTCGCGTCTGGGGCGAGATCGTGTACGAGGATCGGACTGAAGCCGTCTATTACGTACATTGGACCCTCGGAGCCGTGGACACGCATGGCGCTCATTTCGATCTCATCGTGGGCCGTTGGGGCGACGGAAGTACCGCCGCGGATCGGCAGGCAGTCTCTTTGGAGTTCCGCCGAACCGAGCGGGGGCCCGAATTCATGGTAATCGATGCAGGTAGTCGAGATGTCGGATCTAGCACCCTCATTGGGCGCGCACTTGATCGTGCGGAGGTGATCGGAACGCCGCTTGCTCGAACGATCTTTGCGATCGTGGACACTATCTGGCTCAAGGACCAGCGTGTCCGAGAGATCACCGGTGCGGCCTAACAACGAGATGCAGCTGACGGGCCGCGTTTTCGGTAGCGTGCGCATTCGCGCACGCCTCGTCATTGTCTCGCGGCCCGCAGCTGATCTCGGTGTTTGGCAACGCCGGAGGGGGCAGGGACTCGTGAAAGACTTTGAGGTCATCGAAGCCTTCGTCGCGCATCTCCGGGACCGGGGGTACCCTCGCCCGGTGGTCGATAGCTGGCCTGATAAGGGGAACAGTGAGTCGTCCGACATCGACGCGATCAGTGTGTATCACCGCGCTGCACGGCGTCGTCCGTCGGGCTGAACTTGCAGCCCAATTTCCACCTCGCGCGCGCTAGGCAGGAGACGGGCGCCGCTCGCCCGCCAGCGTCGTCCGCAGCTCCTCGGCCAGGCTCTCGGCGTCCAGGCGGTGGGCCTGGAGCACCTCGGTGTTGCCCCCGCAGAGCGGTACCTGCCGTCAGGCCCAGGCGCCGGACGCGGGGCAGCGGCCGGCGGGGCAGCTCGGCCAGGTGAGCCGCGCAGCATCTGGCCCTGGCCGCCCGCCACGTAGTGGTTGTCGAGGGTGAAGATCCACGGGTAGCGCCCGGCGAGGACGTCGAGCCAGTCCGAGGTCGACGCGGTTGAGCCACGGCAGGTTCACCACCGCGACCTCGAGCGCGGCGCGGCCGGCCAGGAGCTCCGCCGCGCGGTAGGCCTGAGACAGCATGATCGGCCCGTAGGCGATCACCACCGCGTCCCGCCCCTCCCGGACCGTCACGCCCCGGCCCGGCTCGAGCCGGTAGCCGTCCGGCAGCCGGTAGGGCACCTCGGCCGGGATCGAGACCAGGCGGAGGTACGAGCTCCCCGCGGCGCGGTTCACGCAGTAGTCGACGGCCAGCTCCACCTCGGCCTCGGTCGACGGCTCGATGAGCTCCAGGCCCGGGATCGAGCCCAGGATGGCGACGTCGCGCACCGACTGGTGCGAGTGCCCCGGCCCCGCGGGCAGCAGCCCCGCCAGGGAGGCCACGTAGATGACGCGCGTCCGCTCGGTGGCGTTGTTGTAGATCTGCTCGTTGGGGCGCGTGGACAGGAAGCACGCGAAGGAGTGCACCACGGGCAGGAGTCCCCGCAGCGCCAGGCCCCCGGCCTGAGAGACCATGTCCTGCTCCGCGATGCCGCACTCGATGAAGCGCTCGGGAAAGCGCTCCCGGAAGGGGATCAGGCCGCAGTCCAGGACCAGGTCGGCGTCGAGGACCACCAGCCGCGGATTGCGCTCGGCCTCCCGCACCAGCGCGCGGCCGTAGGCCCCCACCAGCCGCTGGACCGCCTCCGTGGCCCGGGTGACCGGGCGCTCCACGCGCTCGAGGTGGAGCTCCGCGGCCCCGCCCGCTCGCAGGAGCCCGTTGGCGGCGTCGATCAGCTCCGCCACCGCCTTGGCGTAGACGTCGTCACCGGGCGCGCCGCTGTGATAGCGGTAGAGGCGCGCCGTGGGGTCCGCCGCGTCCGGATCCATCCCGGCCGGCTCCATGAAGGACACGCCCTTGCCCTTGAGCGTGTCGGCGATCAGGAGCTTGGGACGGTCCGGGAGGGCCCGGAGCCGGGCCAGGGCCTGTCCCAGCGCGGCCATGTCGTGGCCGTCACAGCGGTCCACGTGCCAGCCGAAGGCCCGGAACTTCGCCCCGAGGTCCCCCAGATCGCTGGTGTCGGCCACCCAGGTGTCGGACTGGATCTGGTTCCGATCGACGATGACGGTCAGCTCGCCCAGGCCCAGGCGCGCGGCCGTGGGCAGGGACTCCCAGATCTGGCCCTCCTGGAGCTCGCCGTCGCCCGTCATGACGAAGATCCGCTCCTCCCGGCCCAGCAGGCGGTTGGCCAGCACCATCCCCTTCGCCTTGGAGATCCCCATCCCCAGCGAGCCGGTGTTGGCCTCGATCCCGGCCACCGAGACGTCGGGGTGCCCCGGCAGCCCTCCCAGGCGGCGGAGCTGGTGGAGCCGGTCGAAGGGCAGGAGCCCGAGCCCGATGAGGACCGCGTAGAGGGCCGGCACGTCGTGGCCCTTGGAGGAGAAGAAGCGATCGCAGGGTCCACCGGGATCGGGCGAGCGCCGCAGCTCCTCGAGGAACAGCCACGCCACGACGTCCTGCGAGCTGAAGCTGGTCCCGATGTGCCCGGAGCCCGCCCGCGCGATCATGTAGAGCGTGTTGATCCGGCACGCGGCGGCGAAGGTCGCCGCTCGGTGCGCGGGCGCCACCGGCAGGGTCCGGAGACGCGTCAGCTCGGCGAGCGGGACGTAGAGGAGATCGGCCATGCTCGGGACCCCGTCACCCCACTGCCACCGGGGCCACGCTCCCCGGCCGGCTGTCCACGAACGTCCGGTGCCACAGCTCCAGCATCAGGAGAGCCCACAGGCGATGGTGGTGGTGCCCCCGCCCCGCGACGTGCTCCTCCAGGTAGCGCCGCACCACATCATGCCGGAAGTACCCCCGCGCGCGCGCCCGGTCACCCAGCAGGAGGTCCTGCGCCGGCTCGCGGAGCTCGTGGCGCAGCCAGTGGTCGATCGGGACCCCGAACCCCCGCTTCCCCCGGCGCAGCACGGGCTCGGGGAGCACCCCGCGCATCACCCGCTTCAGCAGGTACTTCTGGGTGAGGCCCCGCAGCTTGAGGGACGGGGGGAGCGATGCCGCGAACTCCATCACCTCGTGGTCCAGGAATGGCGAGCGCACCTCCAGGGAGTGCGCCATGCTGGCGATGTCCATCTTCACCAGCAGGTCGTCGGGCAGGTAGAGCTGGACGTCGGTATGCACGGCCCGTTCGAGGACGCTGGGCGCGTCCGAGGCATCCCAGGCGGCCTCCAGGATCGCTAGCGAGTCCACCGCCCCGACCTCCTGCCGGAACTCGGGGGTGTAGAGCTCGGCCTTCTGGGCGTCGTGAAAGCAGGAGAGCCACCCGGCGTACCGGCGCCGCGGGTCCAGCACCAGCAGCTCGGCGAACCGCCGGGCCCGGTAGCCCGGCGAGCGTGGCGGGCCCGCCGGGAGCGGGCGGCTCGCGACGAAGGCGGCGCGCCGGAGCGTGCGCGGCAGGTGGTCCAGCCAGCCCGCCAGCACCGTCGCCAGGTAGCGCTCGTAGCCCACGAAGGCCTCGTCCCCGCCGTCCCCGCTCAGGGCCACGGTGACGGAGCCCCGGGTCATCTCGGACAGGGACATGGAGGGGAGCGCCGACGAATCGGCGAAGGGCTCGTCGTAGTGCCAGACCAGCCGCGGCAGCATCGCCGTGGCGTCGGGCTTGACCACCAGCTCGCAGTGCTCGGTCTCGAAGCGCTGCGCCACCAGGCGCGCGTAACGCGTCTCGTCGTACTCCGGCCGGTCGAAGCCGATGGAGAAGGTGCGCAGGGGACCGGAGGCGACCCGCCGCATCAGGGCCACCACCACGCTGGAGTCGATGCCGCCGCTCAGGAGCGCGCCCAGGGGCACGTCGCTGATGAGGCGCAGTCGGACCGCCGTCTCCAGCCGCGACAGGAGCTCCTCCCCCAGCTCCGCCTCGGTCCCGGCGCGCTTGGGCGTGTACCGGAGCGTCCAGTAGCGCTCGAGCTCGAGCCGGCCGTCCCGGACCAGCAGGTAATGCGCGGGAGGGAGCTTCCGCAGGCCGCGGAAGGCCGACGACGGGCTCGGGACGTACCCGTAGGTGAGGTAGTGGTGGATGGCCGTGAGGTCGACCCCGACCGGCACCTCCGGGTCCTGGAAGATCGCCTTGGGCTCCGATGCGAACAGGAGGCGCTCGGGGTCGTGGTAGTAGACCAGGGGTTTCTTCCCCAGCCGGTCCCGGGCCAGGAACAGGGTGCGCTGGCCCCGGTCCCAGATGGCGAAGGCGAACATCCCGCGGAGGAAGCGGACGCACGCGGGCCCGTGGCGCGCGTAGAGGGCCAGGATCACCTCGGTGTCGCTCCGGGAGCGGAACACCACGCCCTGCCGCTCCAGGTCGGCGCGCAGCTCGATGTGGTTGTAGATCTCGCCGTTGTAGGTGATCCAGAGCCGCCCGTCGGCGCTCGCCATGGGCTGGTGGCCGCCCGGGCTCAGGTCGATGATCGCCAGCCGTCGCGAGACGAGGCCCAGCGGTCCCTCGCAATGGACCCCCGCGTCGTCCGGTCCGCGGTGCGCCAGGATGGCGCCCATGCGCTCCAGCAGCGCGGGCTCCACGGCCCGCGCCGGATCGAAGTAGAGCTTCCCCGCGATCCCGCACATCGCTGATCCCTTATAGCACGCCGGCGGGACCCGGCAGGGGGCGGCGCCCTCCAGCCATCACCCGATCGCCCCGGGGGAGCCCCGGCCGACGGCCGGACTCACGCCCGGCTCCCGGCTGCCACGATCTCGCTCACGGGCCCGGGCGCGCCGGCCGCCAGGGCCGCATAGAGCCGCGTGTAGCGCCCGACGCACGCCTCCAGGGAAAACTCCGCGGCGACCCGCTGCCGCCCCGCCTCGCCCATCTGCCGCCGGCGCGCCGGATCGCGGGCGAGGCTCAGGATCGCCTGACCCAGAGCCCGGGGATCCCGCGGGGGGACCACCAGCCCCGAGACGCCATGGGTCACGGCCTCGGCGTTCCCCCCCACGTCGGTCACGACCATGGGGAGGCCGGCCGCCATTCCCTCGAGGACGCTGTTGTTGAACCCCTCCTCGTGGGATGCCAGCACCCCGATGTCGCTCGCGCCGAACAGCTCCGGAACGTCGCGCCGCTCGGCGAGCCACAGGATCTGGCGGTCCAGCCCGAGGTCCCGGGCCCGAGCCCGCAACGCGGAGCCGATCCCGTCGTCGCGCCCGGCGCACAGAAGTCGCCAGCCCCCCGGCAGCTCGGCGGCGATCCCCGCGAGGGCCTCCAGGAGGTCGGCGTGTCCCTTGTACGGGATCAGGTTGGCCACCGTCGTCAGCACGAGCGGGCAGGCGTCCAGCCCGAGCCGCGCTCGCGCCGCCGCCGGCGGCGGCAGCGACCGGAAGCGCTCGAGGTCGACGCCGTTGTAGATCAGCCCGAGCCGCTCCGCCGCCACCCCCTCGGCCGCCAGCTCGGCCAGGACGGCCCGGGAGTTGGCCAGGACCGCGACCATCCGGGCGTGGAGCCGCCGCTCGAGCCGCGCCAGCACCGGATGCCGCCGCTGGTAGCGATTGAGGCTCCGGCGGCTCATCACGCAGCGCCGCTGGCCCGCCACCAGGGCGCACAGGCCGCCGACCAGGTAGGCCTCGGGGAGGAAGAAGTGGACGATGCCCGGACGCCTACGTCGCATGAGCCAGACCAGCCGCACCGTGGTCACCGGCGCCGTCACGGCCCACCGGATCGCGCGGGGCAGCCGGCGCAGCGCCGACCCTAGCGGCGGCATGACCACCTCCACGCCGGCGGCGGCCAGATCGGCCGCCAGGGCTCCCCCGGCGGCGAGCGTGTAGACGAGCGGCCGGAGCCCCTCGCCCGCCAGCCGGGGCAGGATCGCGGCCAGATGGCGCTCCGCCCCCCCGACGGCCAGGTCGCCGATCACGAAGAGGATCGGGGCGGTCGCGGGCACCGCGCTCACCGCGCCGCCGCCACCACGTCGAGCAGCTGGTCCCACATCCCCATGACCCTCGGGACCCCGAACCGCTCGCGCACCTCCAGCGCCCGGGCCGCCAGGCGCCGGCGCTCGGCGGCGTCCGCCATGAGGCGGTCCATGGCGGCGCCGAGCGCCTCGGGGTCCCCCGGCGCGACCAGCAGCCCGTCGACGCCGTCGCGGACGATCTCCCGCACGCCCTCGTGGTACTCCGTGGCGATCACCGCGAGGCCACAGGCCATGGCCTCGACGAGTGCCATGGGGAACGCCTCCGTCCGGGAGGCGAGGACGAACAGGTCGCCGCGCCTCAGCACCTCATGGGGCTCGCGGACCACGCCGCGCAGCTCGACCCGATCCCGGAGCCCGAGCGCGTCCCGCAGCGCCTCCAGGTCCGCGCGCCGCGGCCCGTCCCCCAGGATCAGCAGGCGCCAGTCCGGACGGGTCGGGCTCACCCGCGCGAAGGCGCGGAGCAGCAGGTCGAACCGCTTCTCCTCCCCCAGGCGCCCCATGGACACCACGGTGCGGACCGAGGCGGCCGGGTCGCCCGCCAGCCCGGCGTCGCCGGGGACCTCCACCGCGTTCGGGATCACGACCACCCGGGTCCCGAGCCAGGCGGCGAAGACCCGCCGCGTCCGCTCGTTGAGCACCACGACGCGACGCGCCCCGGGGTAGGTCCAGCGGCGCAGCCCCTGCCAGAATGGGCCGATCCGGGTCAGCGGGTCCGAGTGCTCGGCGACGATCACCGGGACTCCCAGCGGGCGGGCGGCCAGGAGGGTGAGCACGTTGGTCCGGTCGATGAGGCTGATCACCACGCTCGCCTTCAGCCCGGCCAGGGTCTCCCGCAGGCGGCGGATCCGCCCCAGGTTGCGCCAGACGGCGTGCACCGGCGTCGGCGACTCCCCGGCGAGCGCCAGGTCCACGCGCTTCACCCGCGCGTCCAGCCGGTAGAAGGGCTCCCCGGCGCCGAGGGTCACGACGGTCACCTCCCGTCCCGCCGCCCCCCAGTGGTTGGCCATGGTGGCCAGCACGCGCTCCGCCCCTCCCGGTCCCAGTGAGCTGATGACGAGCGCGATGCGGCTCACGCCCCCGCGACCGCCGTCGCGCAGAGCCGCCCGAGGCGCTCGGCGAAGCCCGCGATGCTCCCCTCGGCACACACCGTCTCACGGCCACGGACGCCGAGGCGCGCGCGGGCAGCCGAGTCGGCGGCCACCCCGCCGATCGCCGCAACCAGCGCAGCCGCGTCGCCGCCCGGAACCAGCAGGACGTTGTCGCCGTCCCGCATCATGGTCGACGACCAGAGCCCGGCCGTCCGCGTGAGCACCACGGGCGCTCCGCACGCCATGGCCTGGAGACACACCGACTGCCCCGAGGGCTGCCGGCTCTCCACCAGCGGGATCACCACGCACAGGGCCTGCTGGTACAGCCGGCGGAGCTCATCGTCGGACACCTCCTCGCCGTGCAGCGTGCCGCGCCGCAGCTGGACGTTGGGGGGGACGCCGCGGGAGATCGGCCGGCTCGTCACCACCACGAACTCCCGATCGACCCGCGCGGCCGCCTCCATCAACAGCTCGTAGTCCCGCCGGGCGTCGTTCCCCACCGACAGCACGTAGTCCCCGACCGAGCCGTCCCCGGGTCGCCAGAAGGCCGTGTTAACCCCGAACTGGTTCACCACCAGCCGTCCTTCGGCGAGGCCGTACCACGCCCGGAGCGGCTCCAGCTCCCCTTCCCCGTACAGCTGCGCCCACATCCGGCGGAGCAGGTAGCCGTTGACCTGGCGCTTGACCCAGTTCGGACGGTGATGCAGGAGGCCCACCAGGATCCCCACCACGGGAGGCCGGAGCCGGCCGAGGCGGCGCCAGAGCGCGAGCGCCAGGGCGAGCCCCGGCGTGGTCCCGACCACCACGTCGAACCCCCCGAGCTGGTCCAGGAGCCGGCCCACCGCCCGGAACGAGCCGGGCTCCACCCGCGACGGGAGCCAGCGCCGGCGCTGAAGCCAGCCCAGCGCCGCGCCGGACAGGCGCCCGCCGCCCGGCGCCTCGCCGGGCTCGAAGTAGCCGACATCGTGAGCGCCACGGGCCAGCTCGATCGCCCCGTAGAAGAACTCGCTCGGCGCCGCGCCGCGCCGGACCCGGGGCAGGCGAGGCAGCCGCCCCGCGCTGTAGACGAAGGCGATCCTCACGCGCCGCGGCCCTGTCGGAGCCCCGCGGCCCTGTCGGAGCCCCGCGCCCCACCCTCCGGGCCGTCGTTCAGTTCCGCCCCGCCGTGCGGGCCAGGAGCCCGCCCAGGAACGCCGAGTGCTGTCGCGCCACCACCGCCGTGGCATAGTGTCGCTCCACCACCGCGCGGGCCGCCGCCTCCTCGGCGTCCAGATCGATCCCGGTCCCCAGGAGCGCCTCCAGGGCGGCCTCCCACTCTTCCGCGGTGCCGCACACCCGGATGCCCCCGCCCCCCGCGCGCTCCGCGACGCGCACGTAGCTCGGCACGGGGCTGCACAACGCGACGCGTCCGCAGGCCATGGCGAGCGTGATCTTCC
The DNA here is from genome assembly GCA_963708025.1 of uncultured Candidatus Rokubacteria bacterium. Classification (GTDB taxonomy): domain Bacteria; phylum Methylomirabilota; class Methylomirabilia; order Rokubacteriales; family DASRDR01; genus CAVPSB01. Next base: position 179,314 of record CAVPSB010000022.1, read on the forward strand.
ACTCGGTGTGGCCGAGGTTGTAGGAGTTGTCCAAGAAGCGGGGCGAGATGGCCACGCCGCCCCGAGCATACACGGAGAACAGGTGCGCGATCCCCCGGTACGGCACGATCTGGTAGGGAACCCGACCCAGCAAGGCCTCGAACTGCGCCCGCCGGTCGGCGTGCCAGCGCTCCAGCGCCGACAGCGCGTTGGTCACCAGCACCAGCTCCACGTGTCGCGCGTAGCGGCACAGCACGTCCTCGATCGCCAGGATCTCGAAGAGCTTGACGGCCTCCCCGCTCCAGAGCAGTCGCAGCGGTGCCCCCGCCCGTCGCCACGGTGTGGACGGCGGCACCAGCTCCATGGCCACGCTGTCGGGGATCCACGTCGCGTTGGGATTGTGGCAGAGGCAGCGGGTCAGGATGACCTCCGAGTCCGCGATCACCCCGTCGGCGGCCTCCGTGATCGCCACCGCCTGGACGGTCTGCTCTCCGCTCGGGAGCATCCCCCGGTAGTACTCGACGCCCGAGCGCTCGTAGTAGTTGACGTTCGCGTCGAACACCGTCGTCCCCCCGCGCTCCCGGCAGCGCCGCAGCAGCGCGAGGCTCCGCGGGCCCATCGACTTGAGGAACACCAGCCCATCGTAGCGCCGCCACCGCCGGTAGATCTCGTGGTGGAGCCCGAGCTCCGGCCGGGCGTTGACGTGGGCGGCGAGCCAGGCGTAGCGCGCCAGCCCCACGCCTCCCGTGGTCAGGCCGGCGGTCCGGTGGAACGGGGACCGCTCGAGCTGGTCGCCGATGACCCAGCCGATCCGTCGCGGGCGCCCCCGGTCCGAGCGCGAGGGCCTCACGGGCGCCATCCGGCCGCCAGCGGGCGCCCGCTCATCCGCCCGGGAAGAACGCCGAGGCGTCCTTGCTGACGAGCTCCCCCCGCATGTACTTCTCGCGCTTCCACTTCCCGGGCGCGGCCGGCCCCCGCCGCCACGGGAACCCCAGGCGGATCCGCTCCAGGAAGCCCCGCGCGGCCAGATCCATCAGGTTGGGCCGGTCACGGCCTTCCCGGTCCCGGCTGCTCCGGCGCAGGAAGCAGGTGTGGAGGCACCGGTACGCCGACTCGTCCCACGACGCCTGCTCGTGGAGGTTCAGGCGGAGCGAGGCGTCGAAGCCCTCCCGGAAGACCGGGGTCCCCCCGTGGAGCCGCTCCAGGCACGGCCCGTCCCAGCGAGAGATCGCGTGGAAGTTGTACAGCTTGGTCATGCTGCGGCAGGGCGGCGCCAGGTACCCCGTCGCCTCGTTGCGCTCCCGGTCGATCGTCATGCAGTTCAGCACGTTGCCGAAGACCACCCACCACCGGTCCAGCTCGCCCCCGAGCAGGGTCTCCCGGAACCGGGCCAGACCGACCGGGTCGTAGATCTCGTCCCCATCGACCCCGAACACCCAGGTCCGCGTGCCAGCGAACGGCTGGATCCAGGTGTGGGAGTCACCGGTCCGCCGGATCCGCCGGCACTCGATCTTGTCGTGGTGGGCGGCCAGTCCCTGGACGATCTCCCACGTCCGGTCCCGGGAGCCGTGGTCGGCGACGAGGACGCGGTCGCAGAAGTCCAGCACGTTGCGCACCGCCCGCTCGACGTACACGTCCTCGTTCCTCACCAGGCAGATCCCGACGATCTGCGCGTCACCCACCGGGGCCTCGCTCGGCTCCGGACACGGAGCGCTCCTCCCGGGCCCGAACCTCCGCCCAGATCTCGCCCCAGTTGACGCGCAGGTCGGTCACGGCCAGGTCGGCCGCCCCGATCTCGGCCACGAAGCTCTCGCGGGTGTACTCCGTGAAGTGGGTGTCGTCGCTGAAGTACGGGAGCCCGAGTTCCCGGCGCACCGGGATGCGCCAGTCCCGATCGACCATCGGCACCCGGATGAGCCAGCGCCGGGGCCGCACCCGGGCCTGGACGCGCCGCAGGAACTGGGATCGATCCTCGATATGCTCCAGGACATTCGACAGGACGACGGTGTCGAACTCTCCCTCCGGCAAGCGGGTCAGCGCGTCGCCGTGCACGAACGCCAGGTTGGCGTGCCGGAACAGCGCCCGGGCCCGTTCGATGTTCCGCGGGTCGCTGTCCATGCCCACCACCACGGCCCCGGCCCGCGAGACGATCGAGTGCGCGACGGCGCCATAGCCGCAGCCGATGTCCAGGACGCGCTCGTGGGGCTGCACCCGCTCGACGAAGAAGTCGTGGTAGCCGGTCACGCGGTGCTTGACGTGCACGCCGTCACCATACCGCAGGGCGACCTGGTTGACGTACCCGCTCAGGTCGTCCTCGACCTCCAGGAGCGCGCGCATCGCGGCCTCCGGCGAGGGCTGCTCGGCCGCCACCGACAGGACCACCCGGACCAGCCGGCGCCGCCAGGCGCCGGGCACGAGCCGGAGCGGAAGGCCGATCACGCTCCTGACCACGTTCCTCATCGTCCACCCGTGGGCGGACGCGTGGGACGTCGTCGGGGCCGTCGGGGCGCTCGACGCCGTCGAATCCGTCATTCGGCGGCCGGCGCGCGAGCGGCTTCCCGGACCCGCGCCAGCAGCTCCTCCGGCGCCGGGAGCCGCTCGAGGGCCCACCAGGGGGCGTGGCGGGCGAGATCGGCCAGCGCGTAGCCGCCGGAGGCCACCGCGATGGCCCTGGCGCCGATCTCCCGCGCGCACCGGATGTCGTGCGGCGTGTCGCCGATGACGTAGGTGCGCCCGGCGGTGAGGTCCGGACCCAGCAGCTCGCGCGCGCGGGTCAGCGCCCGGCGGGCGATGGCCGGACGATCCGCGAGGCCGTCGGCGAACGCGCCGTGGGCGAAGTAGGCGTCGAGCCCGTAGTGGCGGAGCTTCGCGTGGCCGCCGGCCTCCGTGTTCCCGGTGAGCAGGAGGGAGCACACGTCGGGGCACGCCCGGAGATGCTCCAGGATCTCGCGGACCCCCGGCAGCACGCTCCCCCTCCGCGTCGGCAGGCTGTCGGGGAGCAGCGCCTCGTAGCGGCGCAGCAGCTCGGTCAGGCGGTCCGGCGCCAAGCCGAAGCTCCCGAGGATGCGCGCCGCGATCTCGACGTCGGTCAGGCCGGCGGTCTCGAGCTGGCTGAAGTCCACGGCGCGGCCCAGCAGCGCCCCGGTGGCGCCCTCCCAGGCCAGGATTCCCGCCCGACCCGTGGTGAGCAGCGTGCCATCGATGTCCCAGAAGAGGACGATCGCGCCCTGCTCCGCTGGGCCGGCGGGACGCCGGTGTCCGGCCAGCCGAGCGGTGTTCCCCGGGCCCGCCCCTTCCCCCATGATCGAGTCCTGGTCTGCCTCCGACCCGAACGGTATATTACATGGGGTCTTCGGGTCGACGGAAGATGGAGAGCGACGATGGGGTTCGCGAGGGGCAGGCTCCGCGCGCCCGCGACCGGCCGGCCCCGATGAAGGGGCCTGACCCGCACGGGACGGACGGGCGCGGGAACCCCGAGTCGGGGACGCCCCGCGCGCCCTGGCATCCGGGCTGGCTGCTCTGGCTCGCGTTCTTCGAATACGCCGCCGTGACGGCGTGGGTGGTCCAGGGCATCGTCGTGCCGTTTCTGCTCCCAGCGGCCGACATCCGCGGGAACCTGCTCTTCGACCTGGACTCGTGGAGCTTCCACGTGATCGCCGCGCATCAGGCGAAGCAGATCAACGAGCTGGGATGGTCGGCCTGGACGCTGCAACCGCGGGGGCAGGTGCTGGCCGGGATCGTCAGCGTGATCTACGCCCTCACCCTTCCGGCGCCGTGGATCCTCATCCCGATCAACGCCGCCCTGCACGCCACCGCGGCGCTCCTGCTGCTCCTGATCGTCGAGAGCTTCGTCCGGGACCGGCCCGTCGCCCTGGCCGCCACCCTGCCCTTCCTGCTCTATCCCTCGGCCATGAGCTGGTTCACGCAGCTGCACAAGGACGGGTGGTTCATCATGGGGGTCCTGCTCTTCATCTACGGCTGGCTGGGCCTCGTGCGGCAGGACACGTGGACACGCGGCCTCAGGCCTCCCCTCCGATCGTCCGCCTGGGTCGGGCTGGGATCCGCGTCGATCTGGGTGATGCGGGAGCACGGCGCCGTCCTGTCACAGGCGCTCGGGCTCCTCCTGGCCGCTGTCGTGACCCTCGTGTTCGTCACCCGAGGCATCACGGCCAGGCTGGCCTGGCGTCGTGCCGTGACCGCGTCGATCACCGTCTGGCTGGTGGCCGGGGGAATCACCGTGTTGGCCGCTCAGAAGCTGCCCGAGACCGCCTCGATGGCACCACCGTCCGTCCCGAAGGGGCCAGGGGCGCTGCTGGCGCCGGGCCAGCCCGTCCAGCCGCCCCAGGAACCGCTCCTCCGCTGGCAGTCCTCGCCCTGGCTGCCGTCGGTCATCGACCGCCCGCTGCGTGATCTGGCCGCCGCCCGAGCCAGGTATCTCTTCCGATACCCGGAGGCCCGCACCAACATGGACGTGCACGTCGCGTTCGAGAGGGCGTCGGACGTCGTCGCCTATCTCCCCCGAGCCGCGGTCATCGCGCTGTTCGCGCCGTTTCCGGAGCAGTGGCTCGGCCAGGGTTCGACCGAGACCGGCACCGTGATGCGCCGGGTGACCGCCGTCGAGATGATCGGACTCTACCTGGCCCTGGCGCTTCTCCCGATCGCCATCTGGCGGTGGCGCCGCCGGATCGAGCTCCACCTGATCGTCGGGTACTGCCTGGTCATGATGCTCGTCTACGGGGCGGCCGTGCCCAATGTCGGCGCGCTCTACCGGTTTCGCTACGGGTTCATCATGACGCTGGCCGCGCTCGGCATCGCCGCGGGCGTGAGCGCGTGGCGGGGTGTCCAGCCGACCGATGAGAGCGGCCGGCCCGGCGCCGAGCGCCAGGCGGCGCGCCCCGGGGGGGACGTCCCGGACCGGCCAACGGCGGCCACCGAGTCGGGCGGGTGATCCCGGCCGGGAGGGACGCCGCCCTCCGGGACGCGGTCCACACGGTCCTCCGTCGGTGGCGACGCCTTCGCTACCGGCGGGCCCTGATCCGGGCCCGGGTCCCCGTCCCACGCGACGGAATCCGCGTCAGCTATGGCGACGTCCTGGGAGCCGCGGCGGGTGGGACGCTTCGAGGGGGGCGCGTGAAGCTCCTGCACTTGCAGGATGTGTTCCCCGAGAGCCCGGGCGCGTTCAACATCCTCTATCTCGTCAGCAGCGCGCAGCCCCCGTTCGTCAACGAGCTGGCGCGGTGGGCGCGTGACCAGGGGGTCAAGGTGGTCTGGAACCAGGACGGCGTGGCGTATCCGGCGTGGGCCGGGCGCGCGGCCGACCAGATCAACGCCACGATGCGCGCCGCCATGCGTCACGCCCACCACATCGTGTACCAGAGCGAGTTCTGTCGCGCGAGCGCGGAGCGCTTCGTCGGAACCTTCGCGGCCCCGTCCGAGATCCTGCCCAACTGCGTCGACACCGCCTGGTTCCGGCCGGGGGCGCCACCCGACGCGGCCGGGCCGTGGACGCTCCTGGCCGCCGGCTCGCACACCCACCGCGCGCGCGTGATCCGGGCGATCGAGGTCCTCGCCGAGCTGAGGCGGCGGGGCCGCCCGGCCCGCCTCCTGGTGGCCGGACTCCTGGAATGGCCGGACGCGGCCGCCGACCTGGCGCGCGCCGTGACCACCCTCGGCGTCGGCGATGCCGTCGAGGTCCTCCCTCCCTACAGCCAGCGGGAGGCGCCGGCGCTGTTCCAGCGCGCTCACGTCCTCCTCCACCTCAAGTACAAGGACCCCTGCCCCACGGTCGTGATCGAGGCGCTGGCGTGCGGGGTCCCGGTCGTGGGCTCGCGGAGCGGCGGGCTCCCCGAGCTGGTCGGGGACGAGTCCGGCGTCCTCCTCGACGTCCCGGAGTCCTGGGAGCATCTCCACGTGCCGGACGCCGGCGCGGCCGCGGACGCCGTGGCGCGCATCATGCACGATCACGCTCGGTGGCGGGAAGCCGCCCGGCGCCGCGCGGAGGACCGGTTCGCCCGCGAGCCGTGGCTCGCCCGCCACCGAGCGATCTTCCGCCGGGTCCTGGAGCAGACCTGAGAGCGGGGTGAAGCAAGGAGTCCTCCGACTCCCCCTCCCCCCGGTGGGTGGGGGAGGGGGGTGGGGGGTGGGAGGGAGGTCCCGAACTGTCCCGGATGGTTGAGGTCCCGGTCACGATCCTGATGCCCGTGTACAACGTCGAGCGCTACGTGCGCGCGGCGCTGGACAGCGTGTTTCGTCAGACCTGGCAGGAGTTCGAGCTGCTCGTCGTGAACGACGGCTCGACGGACGGCACCCGCGCCATCCTGGCCGAGCTCCGCGATCCGCGCGTCCGCGTCGTCAACCTGGCGCACGGCGGGCTCGCCGCCGCACTCCGGGCCGGCGTGGACCTGGCGCGCGGACGGTACCTCGCGCGGATGGATGCGGACGACGAGGCCCTCCCCCATCGCCTGGCCGCCCAGAAGGCCTGCCTCGATCGCTCCCCGCGCGTGGTCCTCGTCCACAGCCTGGCGCAACCCATCGACGCCGAGGGGCGGCCCCTCCCGGGGGTGCTCGGCGAGCCGCGGCCGTCGATGGTGACGAAGTGGCTCCTGCTCTGGCGGAACCCGATCCTGCATCCCACCGTCATGCTGCGGACGAGCACCCTGCGGGCGCACGCGCTGAACTACCGCCTCGAGCTGTTCCGGGCCGACGAGTTCGACCTCTGGAACCGGCTCGCACCCCACGGCGACTTCGAGATGATCCCGGAGATCCTGCACCGCTACCGGCTCCATCCCGAGAGCATGACGCACACGAACCCGGTGGACCTCCACCTGGCCGCCTTCACGCGGGTGATCCGCGAGAGCTTCGCGCGCCTCGGGGTGCCCTTGGAGCCGGCCGCGGCCGAGGAGCTCGCGGTCATCTCGGGCGGAACCTGGACCGATCCGATCACCCACCGGTACCGACACCTGGAAGGGTCGCTCCACGGTCTGCTGGAGAACCTGTCGCGACGCTTCTGTGCGACCTTCGGCGTGGCCCCCGACGAGCTGGCGGCCGTCCAGGCGGAGCAGCTCCTCCGGTGGGCGCGCTACATGCTGGCCACCTCGCGTGGCTACGCGGCGCAGCTCCTGCGGCAGAGCCTCCGGCGACGTCGGGCCGCCATCCGGACGCCGTATTTCTGGGCGGTCGCCACGAGCCTCGCCCTACCCGCGCCGTTGCGCCGCCGGCTCGCCCGCCGAAGCGCGCGGCGCCCTCCCATGTCGGCGCGCGTGAGCTGAGAGGAACGTGAGGGGGGCTGCGCCCCCCTCCCGGACCTCCCCCCGGAGCGGAGGCGCGGGCGAAGCCCGCGCCAAGAGTGGAACGCCACGGCCGCGTGGGCACCGTCAGAAGGTCGCGAGAAGCCGACGGGCGAGGAAGGCGACGACGAACCTGCCTCGGACCCGCTTTCGCATGCCGCAAACCTCGGAGACCGGCCGCGCGGTCGCGGCGTTCCGCTTCGAGCCGCGGCCCAAAGGCCGTAGGCCGTCCAACAGCCACGGCCTCCGCGGGGGGAATCCGGGGGGGTCTTCCGAGACCCCCCCGAGGGTCTCACCGCTCGCACAGGAGTCGCTGGATCACGGTCAGGTACTCGAAGCACATCCGGTCGCCGGAGGGCGTCACCTCCAGCACCTGGCGCCGCAGGCGCTCGTAGTCCGCACGCATCGCCTGGATCGCCGCCCGCACGTCGTCGCGGAAGCCGATCCCGTAGCGGCGCCCGGCTTCGACGATCCCGCCGCCGTCCTCGTGGTAGACCAGCGGGAGCCCGCACTGGGCCCCTTCCACGTGGTGCATCCCGCCCGGCTCCCAGCGGCTGGCGGTCAGGTAGGCGTGGCAGCGCCGGAGCTTGCCGGCCAGGTCCACGCCTTGCGTGGCCGGCCAGGTGGTGGCGCCCCGCCACCGGAGGCCCGCGGGCCAGCGGCCGACGACCCACAGCCCCGTGTCCTTCAGCTCGCCGTCGGCGATCAGCCGGTCGACCTCCTGGTAGACGTCGAACCCCTTCAACGGATTGTCCGACCAGTGGTGGGTGACGAGCTGGAACGGCCCCTCGCCGGCGTAGCGGGCGCCGCCCACCGGGTGGAACACCCGCGGGTCCGCCCCGTTGTAGATCGCGCGGTGGGGTCGCGCGACGTCGAACCAGCGGGCGGCGTGGTAGTCGCGGAGCCACTCGGAGATGAAGACGGTGTAGTCGGCGACCGCGTTGGCCTCCCGCAGCAGGCCGTCCATGAAGTCGGTGCCCTTGCGCTGGTCGCACTCGTTGACCCGGTGGAGGACGCGGGCCTGGCGGTGCGCCGCCTTGTAGGCGGCAATCTCCCGCGGGCCCCAGGGCCTGACGGTGTCGATGCGGGGGTCGACCAGGATGATCAGGTCCACGTCCCCGGCGAGGTCGAAGCCGACCGCGTAGCCCAGGCGGGTGAGGTACGTCGCGAGCTGCACCACGAAGGCCCGGCTGCCGCCCCAGGGGCCCCGCACCGGGCGCAGGTTGAAAGCCACCCGGGCGAGGGGCCGGCGGCCCAGCAGCCGCCGCCCGGCGGCAGCCAGCTCGAACCGCGTCACGGGCGGCGTCCCCGCTCGGCTCCCCCGATCAGGATCGGGCCGCGACCGCGGCCGAGCGGCGCCGCTCGGCCTCGCCGGCCACGTGCCCGAGGAACCAGGCGTACGTGCTCTCGACCCCCTCCCGGAGGGAGATGCGGGGCTTCCAGCCGATCCCCCGGAGCCGGCTGATGTCGAGGAGCTTCCGCGGCGTCCCATCGGGCTTCGAGGCGTCGTACACGATCTCCCCGGAGAAGCCCACGACCTCCCGCACCAGCTCCGCCAGCGCGCGGATCGTCAGGTCCTCGCCCGTCCCCACGTTGATGTGCTCGTCCCGGTCGTAGTGCTGCATCAGGAAGAGACACGCGTCGGCCAGGTCGTCGACGTGCAGGAACTCCCGCCGGGGGCTTCCCGTGCCCCAGACCACGACCTTCCGGGCGCCCGGCGACCCGGGCCTCGTGGAACTTGCGGATGAGCGCCGGCGAGCACGTGGGAGGTCTCCAGGTCGAAGTTGTCGTGGGGCCCGTAGAGGTTGGTCGGCATCGCCGAGATGAAGTTGCAGCCGTACTGGCGACGGTAGGCCTGGCAGAGCTTGATGCCGGCGATCTTCGCCATCGCGTAGGGCTCGTTGGTCGGCTCGAGCGGGCCGGTGAGCAGCGCCTCCTCCCGCATGGGCTGCGCGCACTCCCGCGGGTAGATGCACGAGCTGCCCAGGTAGAGCAGCTTCCGGACGCCGTAGAGGTGAGCCGCGTGGACCACGGTGGCGTGGATCATCATGTTGTCGTAGATGAACTCGGCCGGGCGGGTGGCGTTGGCCAGGATCCCGCCCACGGTGCCCGCCACCAGGAAGACGTACTCGGGCCGGTTGGCGCGGAACCAGTAGTTGACCGCGGCCTGGTCGCGCAGGTCGAGCTGCTCCCGGGTCGCCGTGAGGACGTTCCCGTAGCCCTCGGCGATGAGCCGCCGCAGGAGCGCGGAGCCCACGAGCCCGCGGTGCCCCGCCACGTAGAGCTTGCTGGTCTTGTCCATGGTCGCCTCCAAGCCTTACGTCACGGACGAACGTTCACTCTGTGAGCATCCTAGCCAGGGCATCTACCCGGGTCAACTCCTCCCGCCAGCCTCCTCACGGGACCGCGCCGGCCGTCCCCACCTCCGCTCACAACAGGTCCCGGTACCTCTCGACCGTGCGCTCGAACGTCTCGTCCCAGTTGAAGCGCCTCGCCCGGGCCCGGCCTCGCTGGATCGAGCCTTCGCGGTCGATCTTGCCGCCGACGATGCCGTCCAGCACTCCCACCAGCGAGTCCTCGTCGGCCGGGTCGAAGTAGGTCGCCGCATCGCCGGCGACCTCCGGCAGCGATCCCCGGTCACTGCACACGACCGGACAGCCCGAGTTCATCGCTTCGAGCACGGGCAACCCGAAACCCTCGAAGAGCGACGGGAAGATCAGGAACTCCGCGTGGTCCAGCAGCGCCTGCATCCTCTCGTCACTCTGGAATCCGAGGAGCTCCACGAGGGTGTCGACCCGGTGCTCCGCGCACAGTCGCCGGAGATCGTCCGCGTCGCCCGGATGCACGTAGCCGCCCGTGAGGACCAGCTTGATCCCTTCTCGGGCGAGCTCAGCGCGTCGGATCGCGATCGCGCGAATCAAGAGCTCGTGATTCTTGTGCTTCCAGGTCTTCGCCGGGTACAGGAGGTAGCGGCCCCGCCCCTTGGCCCACGCCCGGGCCTCCGGGCCGACCGGGACCAGGCCCCGATCATCGACCCCCGGATACGTCACGGTGATCCGGTTCTCCGGCACCCCCAGCCGCTCGACCATCGTCCCCTTGGTGAACTCGGAGATCGCGAAGAACCAGCCCGCGTGCTGCCGGTAGAACGCGTAGTACAGCCGGCGGCGCATCAGCTGATCGTCGTCGAAGTATTGCGGGTAGAACACGTCCTGGATGTCCAGGAAGGTGACGCACAGCTTGAAGTCCGGGACCAGGCTCCATCGACCCGCCTCCGGGCAGGATCGGTGATTGCCCAGCTCGTGCAGCAGCGCGGGGGCCGGAAGGGCCGACGCCGCTTCCTCGGCCGCCGGGCGGGAAATCAGCCCGGCCAGCTGGCCGGCCCGACGAAGCCGTTCATAGGCCGCCGGCGGCAGGTACCGCTGCGCCGCCCTCTTGACCCGTCCCCGCGCGTCCACCGGTGCCGGTCCGGACCCGCGGGACGGGAATCGGATGAGCCGGACGCTGACCCCGAGCAGCAGCGGGCTCGCCTGGCCGGCGGCGAACCGTCGGTACAGCTCCATCCCGTACCTCCCGCCGCCACCGCTTCGCGACAGCGACCGGTCCTGCCCGTTGACGACGATGACCCGCTCCGTCTTGCGCTCAGGCATGGTCGCGCGGCGCTCGATCGGGATCTGGCCATCCGCGGACCCAGTAGCCCTTCGGTCCCAGGACGAGGTTCATGAGCCAGTCGGTTCGCGACCGCACGCGGACGCCTCGGTTCTTGAGCGTCTCCCGGATCCAGAGCGAGATCCAGTTCCGGTCGAAGGGGCCATGGTAGGCCCGACCGATCCGCGCGATCTCTCGCATGATTTCCCAGCCGCCCGTCGAGGTGAGCGTACCCTGGTACATCCGCATGCTGGCGATCTTGTCGGGGATGGCGTACACGGGATGCGACTGGACCTTCAGCATGAGCTCCCAGTCCATGACCCACCGCGTTGACGGTGTCACGCCCCCGACCGCCAGGAACAGGTCGCGCCGGATGAACATCGTCGGCTGCAGGATGAAGAACACGTGCCGCAGTCGCCGGCGATCGAAGGGACGAGTCGGGATGAACCGGATCAGCTTCCCCTCCCGGTCCACCTGCGCCCCGGAGCCGTAGACCACGCCCGCATCCGGGTTGCGGGCGAAGGCACCACCGATCGCCGCCAGCGCCCCGGGGGCATAGTAGTCGTCGGCGTTCAGCCAGGCGACGACCTCACCCGTCGCCAGGCCGACGCCCTTGTTGATCGCCTCGCACTGGCTGTCGTCGGGCTCCGAGACCCAGCGGAGGTACGGGAGGTCGGCGTAGCGCCGCACGACCTCCGGCGTGTCGTCGCGCGATCCACCATCGACGATGATGTGCTCGAGCGCCCCGTAGTTCTGGTCCCGGACGGATTCGATCGTCTCGGCGATGAACTCGCCTTTGTTGAGCGAAGGGGTGACGACGCTGATGGACGGGAGGCCGGGCAACACCCGGTCGGCGTCCCGACCGCTGCCCTCGACCACCGCCCGTGCCGAACGGCCCACAGGGGTCACTGTACCGCCGGGCCCGTCGCTCCACCGAGCATTCAGACGCGACGACCCTCAGGCGCTCCCGGTCGGCCCGAGCGCTCGCCACACGGCGCGGGCGCGCATCACCCCCATCTCGGCGTAGCTCGACCGGGCCCCCAGCGTGTTGAGCACCGCGGTTCGGGATTCGCTGGCGTCCCGGGGGTCGGGCACGACGTCCAGCGTGAACGCCGGGCTCACCACGTCCTGGGGCAGGTGCGAGAGGAGCAGGATGTCGCCCAGGTACGACCCGGGGAGCAAGGCGCCGAGCTCCAGCTCCACGGCCGCGCGGTAGTCACCCGGCTCCCGGCGGCCCTCGACCTTGCCCGGGAACCCGGTGATCAGGACCTGGCCTTCCCGGCTCCGCACCCTCACCACCACCTCGATGGCGCTCACCGGCGTCGCCACCCAGAGGTCGAGCTCCAGGCGGATCGTCGCGCCCTCCGGGTGGACGTGGGTCAGCCGCCCCAGGGGGTCCCTCACCGCGACCGATTTCAGCCGCATCTCGCCGCGGAACCCCTCGAGCCGCACCCGCTTCGTCTCGACGTAGGCCTCGTCGTAGAATGCCCGGCTCTCCAGCTCCACCCCGGCCGTCGCGAGATACCGGTCGACCACGTCCGCCGAGTCACCCTGCTCGCGGATGCGGCCCCGGTCCAGCCAGATCGCGGTCCGGGTGAGCGCCTTGACGGCCGCCATGCCGTGACTGACGAGCACGATGGTGCGCCCGCCCCGGCTCACCTCCCCCATCTTCCCCAGGCAGCGCTTCTGGAACGACGCGTCGCCCACCGAGAGGACCTCGTCGACGAGGAGGACCTCGGGCTCGAGATGGGCCGCCACCGCGAAGGCCAGCCGCACGTACATGCCGCTGGAGTACCGCTTCACCGGGGTGTCGAGGAACCGCTCGATCTCCGCGAACGCGACGATCTCGTCGAGCTTCCGGGCGATCTCGGCCTTCCGCATCCCGAGAATCGCCCCGTTCAGGTAGATGTTCTCCCGGCCGGTCAGCTCGGGATGGAACCCGGTGCCGACCTCCAGGAGCGAGCCCACGCGACCATAGACCTCGGCCCAGCCCTCGGTGGGCTCCGTGATGCGCGAGAGGATCTTGAGCAGCGTGCTCTTCCCGGCTCCGTTGGCGCCCACGATGCCGACGACGTCGCCCTTCTTGACCTCGAAGCCGACGTCCTTCAGCACCCAGATGACGTCGTTCAACGGGCCGCGCCGCCCGAGCGTCCGCCTCAGCCGCTCCCACATCGAGCCTTGCTCGGCCTGGCCGAGGCGGTAGCGCTTGCCCAGGCCTTCCACGCGGATGGCGACGTCGCTCATGGGAGGCTAGACCAGGTCGGCAAACGTCCGCTCCATGCGGCGGAAGAGGTAGAGCCCGGTCAGCAGGAGGCCGAGGGCGACGCCCCCCGAGAGGGCCAGCATCGGCAGCGGGGCCTCGATGCTCCCCAGCAGCGCCCACCGGAAGCCCTCGACGATCCCGGCCATCGGGTTCAGGGCGACGAGCATGCGCCACCTCTCCGGGACCGCGCTCGACGGGAAGGCCACCGGCGTGGCCAGCAGCCAGAGCTGGATGACGTGGGGCAGGGCGAGGCGGAGGTCCTTGTAGCGGACGCTCAGGGCGGCGACCCACAGACCGCCCCCGAGGGCGCCGGTCATGGTGAGGAGCACCAGCAGGGGCAGGGTCACGATCGCGGCGCTCGGCGCGATCCGGTAGTACGCCATCATCCCGAGCAGCACCACGAACGACATCGCGAAGTCGATCAGCAGACCGCACACCGCCGACAGCGGGATCACCAGCCGGGGGAAGTAGACCTTCGTGAGAAGCGATGCGCTGCCGACCACGCTGCCGCCGGCCGCGTTCAGCGCCCGCGAGAAGAGCTGCCACGGGAGCAGGGCGGTGTAGGAGAAGATGGGGTACGGCAGCCCGTCGGAGGGCATCCGGGCCAGCCCGCCGAACACGACGGTGAACACCACCATGGTGACGAGCGGCTGGACGACGGCCCAGACGGGGCCGAGCAGGGTCTGCTTGTAGCGGGACTTGAGGTCCCGCCAGACCAGGAAGGCGAGCAGCTCCCGGTACTCCCACAGGTTGACGAGGTTCAGGGAGACCCAGCCCCGCGAGGGGCGCATGACGAAGTGAGCCGGCGCGACCGTTTTCACGGGCGGAACGTCACGACCTGGGTCCGCGTCAGCCCCCGGGCGAGCAGCCCCCCGACGATGCCGTCGGCGCGGGTGAAGCTCGCCACGACGACCGCGTCCTGGTCCTCGGGGCTCAGCTCGGCCAGCCGCCGCACCGGCATGCCCAGGAACGTCGCGGCGTCCCCGTCCTGGCCCACCACCGTCGTCACCTCCAGCCCCAGCTCCCGCAGCGTCAGGAACGCCAGCTCGGCCGCCTCGCTTGTCCCGCAGATCGCCACGCGGCGTCCGCCCCGGCGGACCACGGGGAGGAGCGCCTGGCGGAGGTTCTGGCGCGTGTCCCGGTAGAGCCGCAGCGAGTACTCCATGTACTCGAAGGTGAGCCGGGTCTTCTCGGCGATGCCCTTGGGGGTCAGCAGGTAACGGACGCGGTGGGGCGGCATCGTCGTGATCTTGATGTATCCCCGGCGCGCCAGGCGCTTGAGATAGAGGTTGGTCAGCCCCAGGGCGATGCCGAGCCGCTCGGCCAGTCGCCGCTGCGTGACCGGCTCGCCGCGTGACAGCGCGGTCAGGATCTCGAGGTTCCGCTGGGCTTCCTGCTCCATGGCCAGATGTTCACGATTTGAACAAGCGGACCCTGCCGGTGTCAAGCAACTTCCGAGCCCGCCCGCGGCCGGGCGGCCGACCGGCGCGAGCGAGTGCCCTCGCCAAGGCGCGGCGCGATCCGCTATAATACGAGCCGTCGTGCATCGAGCGTCGCCTGTGTTCGCTGGTTCCGGCGTCCGGCCGTGCCCGACCTCTCGCCCCTGCCCTCGGGCCGTCCGCGACCCCGCACGAGGGCCCGCCGCCCCGCCGCGGCGACCGACCGGCTGACCCATGGCACGCCCCCGCCTGAGCGTCGTGATTCCGACCCGCGGCCGGGCCCACACGCTCGGCTTCACCCTGAAGACGTGCGTCGCCCAGGAGTTCCCCGACTGCGAGTTCCTCGTCTCCGACAACTCGGGCGGCGACGCCGTCCGCGAGACGCTGGGCCGCTTCGACGACCGCCGGCTGCGCTGCGTCCGGACCCCGAAGCTCCTGGCGATGGCCGACAGCTGGGAGTTCGCCGTGGGTCAGGCGGCCGGCGAGTACGTCACCGTGATCGGCGACGACGACGGGCTCCTGCTCCACGCCCTCCCCGAGATCGATCGCATCCTCCGCCTCGTCCGGGCGCCCGTGCTCCGTTGGGAGTCGGTCTGCTACAACTGGCCGGACCTCCCGCCTCAGCCCCACGCCACCCCCAACGAGCTGCTCGTGCCGCTCACCAAGACCGGGGGGCGCCACACGATCCAGGCTCTCGAGGCCCGGCCCATGATGCTCAGGGCCGCCCACTCCGAGATCTCCTACGCGCAGCTCCCGATGATCTACTGCTCGGCGGTCCACCAGAGCCTGCTCGCCCGTCTCCGGGAGCGCACCGGGCGCGTCTTCCGCGCCCAGTGCCCCGACGTCTACAGCGCCTTTGCCTTCGCCTCGCTCGCCGGCTACTACCACTCCTGCACCGCCCCGATGGGGGTGAGCGGCCTGTCGGGCGCCAGCAACGGCGTCGCCGAGCTGTACCTGGGGGGGCGGTCGCCGGTCGCCGAGGAGTTCCGCCGCCTCAACGCCGAGGCGGATCTCGGCCCCCACCCGAGGGTACCCGATCTCCCGCTGATGGCCGCCAAGGTCGCCGACGCGTTCCAGCGCGCGAAGGACGCGCTCTTCGCCGACGACGGCCGCCTCGGGCTCGACCGGAAGGCGGTCGTGCTGCAGTGCCTCGAGGAGCTCGGGGAAACCGGCACGGACGGATGGACCGACGCGGCCGGGGCGATCCGGGAGGCCCTGGGCGACGATCCGGCGCTGGTCGCCTGGTTCACGGCAACCTGCGGGCGCGGACCCCGGACGGCCCGCGCCCCCGGGGCGCGGCGAACCCGCCGCGGCTACGGCGGCCCCTACCTCCTCCTGGACGCCGCCGGCTTCGGCGTCAGCGACGTCTACGAGGCGGCCGAGCTGTGCGAGAAGCTCCTCGGCTACCGGGCGGAGGGAACGAATGCCCGCCTGGCGAGCGAGGCGCCGGCGGAGCTGCCCGCGAGCGAGGTCGGGCCAGCCGTGGCGCGGGCGGCGCCGGCCCCGCCGTCCGTGCGGGCCGACGAGCCGGCGCTCTACGAGCAGGAGCTGGACCTTTCGCTGCTCCTCCGGCTCTCCGAGCGGCTGCCCGAGCGGACCGTCCTCGACGTGGGGGCGGAGCGCGGGGCGTTCGTCGACGCCTTCCTGGCCGCCGGCTGTCCCCGCGTCTTCGCCTTCGAGCCCTTCCCGTCCCACGCCGAGCTGCTGCGGGACCGGTTCGCGAGCGACGACCGCGTGCGCGTGCTCGAGGTGGCCCTGGGCGCCCGCGACGAGAAGGCCGATCTCCACATCGCCGAGGACCGGAGGGGGCACGAGTACCCCTACTACCACTCGCTGGTGGCCTTCGCCGAGACGGAGCAGGTGCGCTGGGCCAAGCGGGTGCCGGTCATCTGCCGCTCGCTCGACTCGCTGGTCGAGGACGGCACGCTCCCGGCGGAGGTCGGGGTGCTGAAGGTCGACACCGAGGGACACGACCTGGAGGTGATCCGGGGGATGGGGCGGCTCTCGGCCGCCGTCGTCATGGTCGAGTACTGGGACACGATCCCGGCGATCTTCGGGGCCTGCCCCTACAGCCTGGAGGAGGTGGCCCAGGTCCTCGCTCCCCGCGGCTACTCGAACGCGGTCGTGGTCAAGCGGCACGACGCGTTCCAGGTGCTCCAGCTCGGCAGCCTCGCGACGCGGCCCGGCGACTGGGGGAACGCGATCTTCGTGCACGACCGCGTCTGGCCGGCACTCGCTCCGCTCGTCCACGAGGTGACCTCGAAGGTCCAGACGCGGCTCATCGACGCCGCCGTCGATGCTCGACAGCGCGCCTTTCGGCGGCGCGAGGTCATCGCCGAGCTGAAGGCGCAGCAGCAGCTCCCGCGCGGCATGGCCCGCTGGCTGAAGCCCCGGCTCGGTCACCTGCGCCACCACCCGCCCCGGCCGATGGAGATCCCGGCGCGCTACCGGGCCGAGCCGCCGGTGACGGCCGGCCCGGTGATCTCCATCGTGACGCCGACGCTCAACTCGGAGCGGTTCGTCGAGCGCACGATCCAGAGCGTCCTCGACCAGGGCTACGCGCCGCTCGAGTACGTCGTCAAGGACGGGGGCTCGTCCGACGCCACCCAGGCCATCCTGGAGCGCTACCGCGATCACCTGGGGGGCGTCGAGGTCGGAGAGGACAGCGGCCAGGCCGACGGGATCAACCGTGGCTTCGCGCGGACGTCCGGCGAGATCATGGCGTACCTGAACAGCGACGACCTGCTCCTGCCCGGGACGCTCGCCTACGTCGCCCGCTTCTTCGTGACCCACCCGAAGGTCGACGTCGTCTACGGCCACCGGGTGCTGATCGACGAGAACGACCTGGAGATCGGCCGGTGGGTCCTGCCCCGCCACGAGTCGGACATCCTCTCCTGGACGGACTACGTGCCCCAGGAGACGCTGTTCTGGCGCCGTCGGATCTGGGGGCGGGTCGGGGGGATGCTCGACGACACCTTCGCCTTCGCGATGGACTGGGACCTCCTCCTCCGCCTCCGCGATGCCGGCGCCCGGTTCGTCCGTCTCCCGCGGTTCCTCGGCGCGTTCCGCGTCCACGAAGGCCAGAAGACCTCGAGCCAGATGCGGGGCGTAGGGGCACGGGAGATCGCCCGCCTGCGCCTGCGGGTCCACGGCCGGCCGGTCTCGCCCGCCGAGGTGCGGCGCCGGATCCGCGGCTACCTCGTGCGCCACATGATCTACCAGAAGCTCTACCGATTGGGCGTGCTCCGCTACTAGGAGACCGCCCGGGCCGACTTGTCCCGCCACCGCCTTTCCGATGATACGAGAAGGATCTTCACTGGTGAGCGTCCGCGTGAGTCACCGGGAGGAAGAAGCGTGTCGGGGCACCTGATCGTACCGCACGGGGGCAAGCTCGTCGATGGCCTCGTGGATCCCGATCGGGCCGCCGAGCTGAAGCTGGCGTCCCGGGACTGGCCGTCCTGGGACCTGACCCCGCGCCAGCTCTGCGACCTGGAGCTGCTGCTCAGCGGCGGGTTCTCCCCGCTCCGGGGCTTCCTGGCCCGAGGGGACTACGAGGCCGTGTGCGCCGGGATGCGGCTGGCGGACGGCACCCTCTGGCCCATCCCGGTCGTGCTGGACGTGCCGGAGCCCGTCGCCGTCACGCTGGGGGTGGGCGCGTCGCTGGCCCTGCGTGATCCGGAAGGCGTGCTGCTCGCCGTGCTCCGGGTGGACGACGTCTGGCGGCCCGACCGTCAGGCCGAGGCGCTGGCCGTCTACGGGACGACCGACCGGGAGCATCCCGGCGTGGCGCACCTGCTGGATCGGACGCACCCCTGGTACGCCGGCGGACGCGTGGACGGGATCCAGCTGCCCGTCCACTACGACTTCCGCGCGCTGCGCCTCACCCCGGCGGCGCTCCGAGCCGAGTTCGCGCGCCTCGGCTGGCGCCGCGTCGTGGCGTTCCAGACGCGGAACCCGCTCCACCGGGCCCACCAGGAGCTGACGCTGCAGGCCGCCAAGGAGGCCCAGGCGAACCTCCTGATCCACCCGGTGGTGGGGATGACCCGGCCCGGGGACGTCGATCACTACACCCGCGTCCGCTGCTACCAGGCGGTTCTCGACCGGTACCCGCGGCATACGGTCGCCCTCGCGCTGCTGCCCTTGGCCATGCGCATGGCCGGTCCGCGCGAGGCCGTCTGGCACGCGATCATCCGGAAGAACCACGGCTGCAGCCACCTCATCGTCGGCCGCGACCACGCCGGCCCGGGAAACGACTCGCGGGGCCGCCCGTTCTACGACCCCTACGCCGCGCAGGATCGGCTGCGCGAGCACGAAGCGGAGCTGGGCGTCACGATGGTGCCGTTCCGGATGATGGTGTACCTCCCGGACCGGGACGCCTACGTGCCGGAGGACGAGGTCCCCGGGGGTGCGCGTGCGCTCACCCTCTCGGGAACCGAGCTCCGGCGCCGGCTCGGCGAGGGTCGTGACCTCCCGGAGTGGTTCACGTTCCCGGAGGTGGCTCGCGAGCTCCAGCGATAGCCATCCCCCACGGCACCGCCAGGGGTTCACCGTCTTCCTCACGGGACTCTCCGGCGCGGGCAAGTCAACGATCGCCAACGTGCTCCTCGTGAAGCTGCTCGAGATGGGCGGGAGGCC
The DNA here is from genome assembly GCA_963708025.1 of uncultured Candidatus Rokubacteria bacterium. GTDB lineage: Bacteria > Methylomirabilota > Methylomirabilia > Rokubacteriales > DASRDR01 > CAVPSB01. Next base: position 198,561 of record CAVPSB010000022.1, read on the forward strand.
AGTCACGATGCTCGACGGGGACATCGTGCGGAAGCACCTGTCCTCCGAGCTGGGCTTCTCCCGGGAGCACCGCGACATCAACATCCGGCGGATCGGCTTCGTCGCCTCGCGAGATCACCCAGAATGGTGGAATCGCGATCTGCGCCCCGATCGCGCCCTACGACACCGTCCGCAAGGAGGTGCGGGCGATGATCGCCCCCCTGGGCGGCTTCGTCCTCGTCCACGTCGCCACGCCGCTTCCGGTGTGCGAGCAGCGGGACCGGAAGGGCCTCTATGCGAAGGCGCGGGCCGGCCTCATCAAGGAGTTCACCGGGGTGTCCGACCCGTACGAGCCGCCCATGGACGCCGACGTCGTGCTCGACACCACCGACACGACGCCCGAGGAGGCGGCGCAGGAGATCCTACTTCGCCTGGAGCGCCTGGGCTACATCGGGTCGGGGGCGGGTGCCCTTCGGAACTGACGCGCGTCACCGGCAGACTGGGGAGCAGCCTTGCGGTCGATTCGGGTTTCGGGTAAGAAGGGGCGAGGTTCATGAGCCTACCCTACCCGACAGCCGGTCTGTGACGTGGGCCTGATGGAGCGGAGTTGTCCGGCCAGATCGACCTGAGCCTGATCATCCCTGCCTACAACGAGGCGCAGCGAATCCGCCCGACCCTCGAAGCGGTGCGCGGTTTCCTCGACGCCCGGGACCGCCGGTACGAGGTGCTCGTCTGCGCCGACGGGATCGACGGCACGCGCGAGCGTGCCCGCGAGCTGGGGCGGACGGACCCGCGCATCACGGTGCTGGGCAGCGAGCGCCGCGGGGGCAAGGGCCGGGCGATCCGCGAGGGCGTCGCTCTCGCCCGCGGCCGCGCCATCGGCTTCATGGACGCCGACTACAAAACGCCGATCGAGGAGCTCCCGAAGCTCCTCGACTGGCTCGACCGCGGGTACGACGTCGTCATCGGGTCGCGCTCGGAGCCGGACGCCGTGATCGAGGTGCGCCAGCCGCTCTACCGGCGGATCGGCTCCCACGTCTTCGGCCTCGGCATGCACCTCACTCTCGGCCTCTGGGACATCGTGGACACCCAGTGCGGGTTCAAGGTGTTCGCGGGCCCGGCCGCCCGCGATCTCTTCGCCCGGCAGCAGATCGACGGGTACATGTTCGACGTGGAGGTCCTCTACCTGGCCCGCCGGAGCGGCTACCGGATCAAGCAGGTCGGCGTGCGCTGGCGGGACGACGGGGACAGCCGGCTCGACCTCGTGGCGGGGAACTGGAGGAACGCGCTGGACATCTTGCGCATCCGGCTCGGGCGATACCCGGCGCCGGTGCCCCGGGCGGAGCCGGGCCAGGAGGTGGGGTGAGAAAGACAAGGGGTTGGGCGTGGCGGAGGACGGGCGAGTCTTCGTGACGGGCGGCGCCGGCTTCATCGGGAGCCACCTGGTGGACCGCCTGCTCGACGACGGCCGCGCCGTCACCGTCTACGACAACCTGTCCACCGGCCGGCCGGCCTTCCTCGCGCGCGCGATCGGCCGGCCCGGCTTCCGGCTCGTCGAGGGCGACGTCCTCGACCTCTCGCGGCTCCAGGACGCGCTCGTCGGACACGACCTCGTCTTCCACCTCGCCGCGAACGCGGACGTGCGGTTCGGCCTGGAGCACCCCCGGAAGGACCTCGAGCAGAACACGATGGGGACGTTCCACGTGCTGGAGGCCATGCGGGCCGCCGCCGTCCGCCGGATCGCCTTCGCCTCCACCGGCTCGGTCTACGGGGAGCCCGAGGTGTTCCCCACGCCGGAGACCTGCCCCTTCCCGGTGCAGACGAGCCTGTACGGCGCCTCCAAGCTGGCCGGCGAGGGACTCGTCACCGCCTACTGCGGCGGGTTCGGCTTCCAGGCGCACATCTTCCGGTTCGTGTCCATCCTGGGGGAGCGGTACAGCCACGGGCACGTCTTCGACTTCTACCGGAAGCTCATGGCCGACCCGGAGGAGGTGCTCGTCCTCGGGAACGGCCAGCAGCGGAAGTCGTACCTGTACGTCGGCGACTGCGTCGAGGCGATGCTGGTCGCCGTCCGCCGCGGTCAGGAGAGCGTCACGATCCTCAATCTCGGTACCGAGGAGTACTGCACGGTCGACCAGTCCCTGGACTGGATCTGCGAGCGTCTGGGGCTCTCCCCCGCCGCCGGTACACGGGGGGCGAGCGGGGCTGGGTCGGCGACAGCCCGTTCATCTTCCTCGACACCAGTCGCGTCCGGGCGCTCGGCTGGCGGCCGACGCTCACGATCCGGGAGGCCGTCCTCCGGACGGTGGACTACCTGCGCGCCAACGACTGGGTGCTCCAGCGAGCCTGAGGGCGCTGGCGTTGCGGCTGGCGGTCTACGGGTTGTGGCACCTGGGCTGCGTCACGGCCGCCTGCGCCGCGGCCGCCGGCCACTCGGTGGTCGGGCTGGACCCGGACGCGGCGCGCGTGGCCGAGCTCGGGCAGGGGCGCTCACCGCTCGTGGAGCCCGGACTCCCGGAGCTGCTCCGGGCTGGGCTGGCCGGTGGGACGCTGGGCTTCACGACGGAGGCGTCGCGGGCCCTCGCCGGCGCGGATCTCCTCTGGCTCACCTTCGACACCCCGATCGACGAGCAGGACGAGCCGGACGCGGCCTTCCTGCGCGGCCGGCTCGACGACGTCGCCGACGCCATCGCGCCCGGCACGCTCGTGCTGGTGTCCTCGCAGGTGCCGGTGGGGTTCACCGGCACCCTGGCGCGCGACTGGCAGGCCCGCGGCCTTCGCTACGCCTGCTCGCCCGAGAACCTCCGGCTCGGCCGGGCCATCGAGGCGTTCCGCCGGCCGGACCGGATCGTCGTGGGGATCCGGGACCCCGGGGACCGGCCGCTGCTGGCCGATCTGCTGCGGCCGTTCTCCGAGCGGATCGAGTGGATGTCGATCGAGTCGGCCGAGATGACCAAGCACGCCGTCAACGCCTTCCTCGCGACGTCGGTGGCGTTCGCCAACGAGGTGGCGCGGCTGTGCGAGGTCTCGGGCGCCGACGCCAAGGAGGTCGAGCGCGGCCTCCGGAGCGAGCGCCGGATCGGCCCCCACGCCTACGTCTCCCCCGGGGCACCGTTCGCCGGCGGCACCCTGGCCCGGGACCTCCGGGCGCTCGAGGCGCTGGCCGGGCAGCACGGCCGACCGGCCCCGCTGCTCGCCGCCGTCGGGCGCAGCAACGAGGTGCACGGGGAGTGGCTCCGGGCGAAGATCACGGCGTCGCTCGGCGACGCGGGCGACGCCGTCGTGGCGGTGCTCGGCCTCGCCTACACGCCCGGGACCAGCACGCTGCGCCGCTCCGCCGCGCTGGCCACCTGCGCCTGGCTGGCCGGCCGCGGCGTGCGGGTGCAGGCCCACGACCCGGCGGTGACGGCGCTGCCCCCCGGCCTCGGCGGGGTGCGCCTCTGCGACAGCGCGCGGGCCGCGCTGGAGGGCGCCGATCTGGCCCTCCTCGCCACCGGCTGGCCGGAGTACCGGGCCCTCGGGGTCGACGACGTGCTGGCCCGGATGCGGCGGCCTCAGATCCTGGACCCCGGCTGGTTCCTGGCCGACACGCTCGGCGCGGACCCCCGGGTCGTCTACCTGGCCGCGGGACGGCGCCGTGACCCCGAGGCCACGAGCGATGGACGCTAGCCGGCCGGGAGCGCCGGACGCGAGGCCCGACCCCGTGCTCGCGGGCCGCGGCGCCGTGATCACCGGGGCCAGCCAGGGCCTCGGCCGCGCGATCGCGACCCGCTTCGTCGAGGCGGGGGCGAGCGTCCTCCTGGTGGCCCGCGGCGAGGCGCCCCTCCAGGAGGCCCGGGCCGAGCTGGCGCCGCTCGCCGAGCGCCCCGGGCAGCGGGTGGCCGTGATGGCCGGGGACGTCTCGGAGCCCGCCGCCTGCGCGGCCGTCGCCGAGGAAGCCCGGAGGCTCCTGCCCGACCTCTGCATCCTGGTGAACAACGCCGGGGTCTATGGTCCCATCGGGCGCCTGGAGGACGTGGACTGGGCGGCCTGGGCCGACGCGGTGCGGATCAACCTGTTCGGGACGGTGCTCATGTGCCGGGCGGTGATCCCGCTCCTGCGCGCGCGCGGCTACGGGAAGATCGTGAACCTCTCCGGCGGTGGCGCCACCGCGCCCCTGCCCCGCTTCACCGCGTACGGGGCCGCGAAGACGGCGGTGGTGCGACTCACCGAGACGCTGGCCGCCGAGCTCCAGGACGCCGGCATCGACGTGAACGCCATCGCGCCGGGCGCCCTCAACACCCGGCTGCTCGACCAGGTCCTCGCGGCGGGTCCCGACGCCGCCGGAGAAGCGTTCTACCGCCAGGCGCTGCGCCAGCAGGAGGAGGGGGGCGTGCCGCTCGACCGGGGCGCCGCCCTCGCGGTGTTCCTCGCCTCGGCCGCCAGCGACGGCATCAGCGGCCGGCTCGTGAGCGCCGTCTGGGACGACTGGGCGAGCCTGGCCGGGCGGGCGGCCGAGCTGGCCGGCAGCGACCTCTACACCCTCCGGCGGATCACTCCCCGGGACCGGCCGGCGCCGCGGTGATGCGCGTGGCGATCGTCGGGTGCGGCCGCATGGGGCGCCGCCGGGCGGAGGCGCTGGGAGAGGCCACGCTCGTCGCCGTGGCCGACCCCGACGCGGGCCGGGCCCGCGACCTGGCCAGCCGGTTCGCGGGCTGCGAGAGCCACACCGAGTGGCGGGCGCTGGTCAGCCGCGACGACGTCGACGTCGTGATCGTGGCCACGACCAACGACGCCCTCGCCCCGGTGACGCTGGCGGCCGTGGAGCGCGGCAAGCACGTCCTCGTCGAGAAGCCGGCGGCCCGCCGCGCGGCCGAGCTGGCGCCGGTCGCCGCCGCCGCCCGCGCGGCCGGGGTCACGGTGAAGGTCGGCTTCAACCACCGCTTCCACCCGGCCGCGCTCCGGGCCCGGGCCCTGTTCGACGAGGGCGCGGTCGGCCCGCTCCTCTACGTCCGGGGGCGGTACGGGCACGGCGGCCGGCTGGGCTACGAGCGCGAGTGGCGCGCCGACCCGGCGCGGGCCGGCGGCGGCGAGCTGCTCGACCAGGGGGTGCACCTGATCGACCTGGCCCGCTGGTTCGCCGGGGATTTCGTGGAGACGACGGGCCGGCTGGCGACCTATTATTGGGACATGCCGGTCGAGGACAACGCCTTCGTCCTGCTCCGGACCGCCGGTGGCCAGGTCGCCTGGCTCCACGCGAGCTGCACCGAGTGGAAGAACCTGTTCTCCTTCGAGATCTTCGGCCGAGACGGCAAGCTCCAGTGGGACGGGCTCGGCGGGAGCTACGGGCTCGAGCGCCTGACGCTCTACCGGATGCGGCCGGAGATGGGCCCGCCCGAGACCACGACGTGGGAGTACCCCGGGGAAGACCTCTCGTGGCGCGCCGAGTGGCGCCACTTCCTGGACGCGGTCGCCGGGAAGATGGAGCCGTGGGGCTCGCTGGAAGACACACTGGCCGTGCTCCGCCTCGTCGAGCGCGTGTACGCGCAGGGAACGCCCCGGCCGTGATCATCACCCGCAGCCCGCTCCGGATCTCGCTCGGCGGCGGAGGCACCGACCTGCCGTCCTACTACCGGCGTCACGGCGGCTTCCTGGTGGCCGCGGCCATCGACAAGTACGTCTACTTCACGGTGCACCGGACGTTCGTGGACGACCTGATCGTCAAGTACTCGAAGCTCGAGCGGGTCAAGGGGGCCGGCGACGTCCAGCACCCCATCGTCCGCGAGGCCTTGCGCCTGGTGGGCATCGACGGCCCCTACCTCGAGCTGACCAGCATGGCCGACATCCCGGCCGGCACCGGGCTCGGCTCCTCGGGCAGCTTCACGACGGCCCTCCTCAAGGCGCTCCACGCGCTGACCAACCGGCTCGTCAGTCCCCGCGAGCTGGCCGAGCAGGCGTGCCACATCGAGATCGACCGGCTCGGCGAGCCGATCGGCAAGCAGGACCAGTACATCGCGGCGACCGGCGGCGTCACCTGCTTCGAGTTCCGGCCCGACGACCGGGTGGAGGCGTGGCCCCTGAAGGTCTCGACGGAGACGCTGTACAACCTCGAGGACAGCCTGCTGCTCTTCTTCACCGGGTACACGCGGGCGGCCTCGAGCATCCTCCGCGAACAGGACACCCGGACCCGCGGCGGCGACGACGCGATGCTCGAAGGCCTGCACTTCGTCAAGGACCTCGGCTACCGGAGCAAGGATGCGCTGGAGGCGGGTGATCTGCGCGGGTTCGCCGAGCTGCTGCGGGTCCACTGGGAGCACAAGCGGCGGCGCGGCGCCGGGATCACCAACCCCGAGATCGACCGCTGGTACGAGGTCGGCATGGCCAGCGGCGCCCTCGGCGGCAAGCTCATCGGCGCGGGCGGCGGCGGCTTCCTGATGTTCTACGCCGAGGAGAAGGGCCGGCTCCGCCGGGCCATGGCCGGGCTCGGGCTCCCCGAGCTGCGCTTCCGCTTCGACTTCGAGGGCACCAAGGTCGTGGTGCAATGAACACCCCGAACCCCGGGCCGACCCGAACGTGGCCGAGCGTGGATGGCGCGGCGCTCGGCGTGATCACGCGAGAGCCGTTCCGACCGAAGGCGTCGAGATCGGAAGTCCCGCCGATCGGCTACATCTTCACCACGGAGCAGTGTCAACTTTCCTGCGTCATGTGCCACTTCAACGGGCCCAAGGCCGTTCGGAAGATGGCCACGCTCGATCCGGCGCTGGTCCGGAAAGCGCTCAGCGGGCGTCGGCCCGGAGAGAGCGTCTGGTTCGTCGCCACCGGGGAGTTCTTCAGCGATCCGAATGCCCTGCTCCACCTCCGCACGGCCCGCGACCTCGGCCTGGCGCCGCGCGTCATCACCCACGGCCAGCTTCTGACCCCGCCGCTGATCGATGAGATCCTCGAGATCGGCGTGCGCGAGATCCTGTTCAGCGTCGACGCCATCGATCCCGATCGGTACGCGAAGATCCGCCGCGGCGGTCGCCTGGAGATCATCCTCGACGCGTGCGCCCATCTCAGCATGCGGAAGCACGAGTACCCCGACCTTCGCGTGGGCGTGACCGCCATATGCTTCGTCAGACAGCCTACGGAACGGTCGGTGGTCGAGGAGTTCTGGCGGACGCGAGTGGACTACGTCCAGTTCGTCTCGGAGTACTACGACGTGTTTCGCTTTCGGCGCGTCTTCCACCTGCCTCGCCGACGCACTGACTGCCTCCTGCAGCTCATGCCGCTTCCCACCGGACGGGTCGCGCCCTGTTGTGCCGTCGTGATTCATGCCCACGACCGGGACGTGTCCTGGCTGCCCCATCTGGCCGATGACAGCCCGGAGGAGGCGTATCGGAAGCTGTGTGACCTGTACGACGATCCGGAGAGTCCGCTCGGGGAGATCTGCAAGACGTGCGACTGGTGGGTCCAGTTTCACACCAACGACGTGGGCGAATCGCCGATCTACGAGAGGGTCGAGCTCGACGCGCCCACGCCCAGCCCCGGGTGAGGGCCGTGGACGTCGGCGAGGTGCCGGTGGCGATCCTCGCCGGGGGCCTGGCGACGCGGCTGGGACCCGTCGCGGGCCGCATCCCGAAAGCCCTGGTGGAGGTCGCCGGCCGGCCGTTCATCGCCCACCAGCTCGCGCGCCTCCGCGAGGCCGGGATCCGGCGGGTCGTCCTGTGCCTCGGCCACCTCGGGGAGCAGGTCGAGGCGTACGTCGGCGACGGCGCCGCCCACGGCCTCGCCGTCCGCTACTCGTACGACGGGCCAACGCTGCTCGGCACCGCTGGCGCCCTGCGCCGCGCCGAGACCCTGCTGGGCGAGGTCTTCTGGGTCCTCTACGGCGACGCCTACCTCGAGGTCGACTACCGCGCCGTGCTGGCCGAGCTCGAGCGCCGGGGCGGTCTCGGGATCATGCTCGTGCTGCGGAACGAGAACCAGTGGGATCGGAGCAACGTCGTCTTCCGAGACGGGCGCCTGGTCCGCTACGACAAGGCCCGGCCTACGCCCGACATGACGCACATCGACTACGGGGCGGCGATCCTCCGCAAGACAGCGCTCGCCCGGGTTCCGTCGGATCGCCCCTGCGATCTCGCCGACGTCTATCGCGACCTGGTGGACGAGGGGCTGCTGTCCGGGTACGAGGTGACGCGCCGCTTCTACGAGGTCGGCTCGCCGGCCGGCCTCGTCGAGACGCAACGCTACCTGGAGGGCCGGCTGCGGCAGTCGTTCCGGCCCCCCCTCCCCCGGTGGGTGGGGGAGGGGGCTGGGGGTAGGGCGGGAGGTCCCGATGTCGTACGCCAGGGACTACCTCGCCGAGGCCGGCCGCATCGCCGCGAGCCTGGACCCTGCCGCGATCGAGCGGCTGGTGGCGCTCCTCGTCGCTGTCCGGGAGCGCGGCGGCCGCCTGTTCGTGCTGGGTGTGGGCGGCAGCGCGGCGAACGCCTCGCACGCCGTCAACGACTTCCGGAAGCTGGCCGGCCTCGAGGCGTACGCGCCCGACGGACAACGTGGCCGAGCTGACGGCGCGGGTCAACGACGAGGGCTGGGAGACGGTGTTCGCCGCCTGGCTGCGGGGCAGCCGCCTGACGGCCCGCGACGTCGTCCTGGTCCTGTCGGTCGGCGGCGGCGACCTCGAGCGGAACGTCAGCCCGAACCTGGTGCACGCCCTCCGTCACGCCAAGGACGTCGGGGCCGCGGTCGGTGGGATCGTCGGACGCGACGGAGGCTACACCGCCCGCGTGGCCGACGTCTGCGTGATCGTTCCGACCGTCGACCCCGCCCGCGTCACCCCGCACACCGAGGCCTTCCAGGCCGTCGTCTGCCACCTCCTGGTTTCCCATCCGGCGCTGCAGGCGGCGCCGGGCAAGTGGGAGTCGATGCGCTGATGCGGCGGGCGGTCTTCCTCGACCGCGACGGCGTGCTCAACCGGACCGTCGTGCGGGACGGTGTCCCTCGGCCGCCGGCGTCGGCCGACGAGCTGGAGATCCTGCCGGGGGTGGGAGAGGCGCTCCGCGCACTGGCGGCCGCGGGCTGGGTGCTGGTGGTCGTGACCAACCAGCCGGACGTCGCCCGCGGGCGGCAGACCCGGGCCGTCGTGGAGGAGATCAACCGTCGCCTCCTGGCGGCCCTGCCGATCCACGCCGTGCTAACCTGCTACCACGACGACGGGGACGGCTGCGACTGCCGGAAGCCGCGGCCCGGCCTCCTGCGCCGGGCGGCCGCCGCGCACGGGGTCGATCTCGCGGCGAGCGTCATGATCGGGGATCGCTGGAGCGACGTCGCGGCCGGCCGGGCGGCCGGCTGTCGAACCTTCCTGGTCCGCGCCCCCTACAGCGAGCCCGAGCGCTGCCGGGCGGACCACGAGGTGAGGAGCCTCGGCGAGGCGGCCCGGGCCATCCTGGGCCTCGCCGGCCCGGCCGAGCGGGAGGAGCCCATGCCGACACTCGAGGGCCTCCGGGTCAAGATCTTCGCCGACGGCGCCGACCTGGCGACCATGCTCGAGATGGCCCGCCTGCCCTACATCGCGGGCTTCACCACCAACCCGACGCTCATGCGGAAGGCCGGGGTCGCGGACTACCGCGCGTTCGCCCGGGAGGTGCTGCGCGCGATCCCGGACCGCCCGATCTCCTTCGAGGTGTTCGCCGACGACTTCGCCGAGATGGAGCGCCAGGCGCACGACATCGCCGGCTGGGGCGAGAACGTCTACGTGAAGATCCCGGTGACGGACACCGAGGGGCGCCCGACCGACGACTGCATCCGCCGGCTCGCCAAGGCCGAGGTCCGGCTCAACATCACCGCGATCCTGACGCTCGAGCAGGTCCAGCGGGTCGCGCGCGCCCTGGAAGACGGCCGGTCGAGCGTCGTCTCGGTCTTCGCGGGCCGTATCGCGGACACCGGCCGCGACCCGGTGCCCCTCATGGCCGCCGCGGTGGACCTGCTTCGCCCGTACCCCCGCCAGCAGCTCCTCTGGGCGAGCCCCCGGGAGCTGCTCAACGTCTTCCAGGCCGACGCCATCGGCTGCCACATCATCACGGCGACCGCGGACATCCTCCAGAAGCTCCCCCTGGTCGGCAAGGACCTGACCGACGTACTCGCTGGAGACGGTGCGGATGTTCCACCGGGACGCCCGCCAGGCGGGCTACGTGCTGTGACGGATAAGGCGGCGCAGCACCCGGCAGAGCCGATGACCCTCTCCTCCTGCCGCCCCGGTGACCAGGACGCTCCGCACGACGGTCCATGATACGCCGGCCCCCGGCGAGCGCTCGGCAGCGTGCCTGAGCCGGGGTCCGCCGCGGCTGTCGTCTCGGGTGCCGCCGCCTTCGCGCTCCTGACCGCGGCCGGCCTGGCGGGGGGCCTGGGAGTGCTCGTCCTGCTGCGCACCCCGGCCGACCCGGCGCGGCGCCTGCTCCTGGCCCCGTTCGCCGCCACCCTCGTCTGGGCCCTGACCGGAAACCTGCTCGTCCGTTTCGGGCTGACCGTGGCCCAGGCCACGCCGCCGATCGCCCTGGTGTCCCTGGGGCTGGCGGTGGTGGGGATCGGGGCGGCGGCGCGGCTCCGCCTCCGACCCGCGCTCGTCGCGACGCTCGGGGCCGGGCTCGGCCTCACGGTGGCGGTCGCCACCTGGCCCTTCTTCGCGCGGGGCCTCACGGCTCACCTCGGCTCGCCCAACCTCGACACGGCGTACTTCACGAGCATCGCCGCCGCCTTGTGGCGCTCCGGGCTCGACGCCTCGTCCGCCCAGACGCCGTTCTTCGAGCGCTTCGGCCCCGTCGTGGGGGTACTGGGGCCGGCCCGGAACCATTCCTACGTGCTCCTCGGGCTCTTCTCCCCGCTCGTGGAGGCGGGCGAGCCCGTCTTCGTCCGCAACCTGCTCGTCTGCTGGTCGATCCTCGTGCTCGCCTTCAGCCTCGCCTTCTACCGCGCCGCCTGGAGCAGCGCGAGCGAGGGGCGGGAGGCCTGCTCCTGGGCGATTCTCTTCTACGTCCTGGCGACGGTGGGCATCGGGTGGGCGGTCGTCCCGGCCCTGGTCGGCAACTGGGACAACGGCCTCTTCGTCTCGGTGGGGCCGGCCCTGGCCGGCCTAGCCGCGGAGGCGCCGCGCCGCCCAGGCTACTCGATCCTCCTGGGCGCGACCATCGCCTACGCCGGATACACCTACCCGGAGCTGGCCCTCTTCGTCGCCCTCTTCCTCCTGCCCCTGTACTTGTGGGCGCTCCAGGCGCCGGCCACGGGATCGCGAACGCTCCGCGCATACGCCGCGGCAGGGCTGACCGCGGCGATCCTGCTCCTGCCGGGCGTGATGCCGCTCACGAGGTTTTTCCTCGGGCAGGTGGACTCGGCACGTGTGTCCGGCCCGAGACCGGGCGGCAGCTTCGCGGGAGGGCTCGCCAGCGCGCCCCTCGACCCCTCGGCCTGGTGGGCTCTGGGGGCCGAGCACGGCGACACCACCGGACGATGGGGATGGCTCTGCGCGCTGGCCCTCACCGCGCTCGCCCTGGTGGGTCTGGTCAGCCTAGCCCGCCGGCGACGCTGGCCCGAGGTCACCGCCCTTGGCCTCGTCGGGGCCAGCCTCGCCTACTACGTGCTCGTTCGACGGCTACGGCTACGCCGCCTACAAGATCCTCAGCGTCGCCTGGTGGCTGGTCGCCGGCTGCCTCGTCGAGGGGTGTGGCGCGCTGGCGGCCGCGACGCGGGCCGGCCGCACGCGGCACCGCCTGGTCGTCGGCGCCCTCGCCACCGTCCTGCTCACCAGCCTGCTCGTCGCCGAGCGCGAGCGAGCCGGGGTCTTCTTCGACGAGAGTGCCTTCCGACGCCAGCCGACGCTGGCCGCCCTCACCCGACTCCGGGCGGCCGCCGTGGGCCAGCCCTCGATGGACGTGCTGGTGACCGGCCCCTCGCTCGACTACCTGACGCTGCCCTGGATTTTCTACGCGCTCAAGGACACCCCGCTCCGGCCATACCATCACTGGAACCTCACCCCTCCCGTCCCCGGGGGAGCCGGCTTGGCGCCCGACGGCCCCGTACCCGCGAGTCTCCTGCTCCGCTCACAGGACGTCCCCGGCCTCCCGGCCCGATTCCGGACGCCGGAGTTCGCTCTCGTTAGCCTCAAGGGGATGGCCCTCGTCGAGCACGTTGACAGCCCCAACCAACTGGAACCCTGGGGGACCTGGCTCGGCACCCGGCCCATCACCGTCTCGGTGCTGGCTGACCCGGGGTCGGCCCTGACGCTGACCTTCGAGGCCGCCCCCGGTCCCAGCCGCCCCGAGACTCCCCGCCGGACCCTCGTCCTGCAGGCCGGCACCCGCCCCCTGGGTCGATTCGAGATCGACGGGCAGACCCGGATCGCCGTCCCCTTCGTCACCGCCGGCAGCCGCGAGACCCTGACCCTCTCCACGCCGGACCTCCCCACCCTCGCCATGACGCCCAACGGCGACACGCGGCCGCTGCTCGTGAGCATCCGCGATCTGAAGATCACGCCCCGCCCCCCGCGCCCCGGCCTCGCGTCCGAACGGCCGCCCCCTGCTGACCGGCGATGATCGGACTGACCGAGCCCCAGTCTCCCCTCGCGCTCGCCCTCGGCCTCGGCTACTTTGCACTGCTGACCGGGGCGGGGCTCGCGGTAGGCCTGGGGCTGCTCGCCTTGCTCCGGTTCCCGACCGACCCGACCCGGTGCCTGCTCCTGGCACCCTTCGCCGCCACCATGGCCTGGGCCCTGGCGGGGACCCTGCTGGTCCGCTCCGGCTTCACCATGGCCCAGGTGACCCCGCCGATCGCGGCCGTCTCGCTGGGACTCGCGGTGCTCGGCATCGCCTCGGCGGTCCGGATGCGCCTTCGGCCCCGCCTGGCGGCGCTCGTCGTCGGCGTCGGGCTCGTGGTGGGGCTCGTGACCTGGCCCTACTTCGCACGGGGCCTCACGGCGCACATCGGCTCCCCTAACCTCGACACGTTCCACTACACGAGCATCGCCGCCTCCTTCTGGCATTACGGGCTGGATCCGACCACGGCCTCGCTCCCGTTCTTTCAGCGCTACGCCCCCCTCGCCAGAGGGCTGGGACCAGGCCGGAACCACACGTTCGTGCTCCTGGCGTTCCTCTCCCCCCTCGTCGAGCCCGGCGAGCCCGTCTTCGTCCGGAACCTGTTCGTCTGCTGGTCGCTCTTCGTGCTGGCCTGCAGCCTGGCCTTCTACCGCGCCACTTGGGCCGGCCCGAACGACGGGACGGCGGCGTCGCCGCGCGGGATTCTCTTCTACGTCCTGACCACGGTAGGCATCGGCTGGGCCGTCGTCCCCGCTCTGGTCGGCAACTGGGACAACGGGCTGTTCGTCTCGGTGGGGCCGGTCCTGGCGGGGCTGGCCACCCGAGTGCCCCACGGCCCGGGCTACCCGGTCCTCCTCGGTGCGAGCCTCGCCTACGCCGTGTACACGTACCCGGAGCTGGCGCCGTTCCTGGGACTTTTCCTGGCGCCGCTCCATCTTCCGGCAGGACACTGGACGCCGGCGTGGCGCCGCCTCCTGCCCGCCTACGCGCTCGGGACCGGCCTGGCCATCCTGCTGGTGGCCCCGGGGGCGAAGCCCCTCTGGACGTTCCTGCAACGTCAGGGGGACGCGGCCCGCGTCATGGAAGGCATGAGGCCGGGCGGCGCGTTTGCGGCAGGGCTCGCGAGCTTGCCGTCCGACCTCTCGGCCTGGTGGGCGCTCGGGGCCGAGCACGGATTTCGCCCGGCGGAGTCCTGGCCGCGGCTCTGCGCGTGGCTCCTCACCGGGCTCGTCCTGGCCGGGGTCGTGCGCCTCGGGCGACACGGACATTGGCGCGAGATCGCAGCGTTCGCCCTGATGGCCACGAGCCTCGTCTACTTCGTGTTCGTGGACCGCTACGGGTATGCGGCCTACAAGATCCTGAGCGTCGGCTGGTGGCTGGTCGGCCGCTGCGTCGTCGAGGGGTTCGCCGGGGTCGTGACCCTGACGCACGCTCGCTCGCGCGTCACGTGGCCGGTCCGTCTCGGGCACCGCGCGACGATCGGCGCGCTCGCTGCAGGCCTGCTGACCTGCCTCGTCGTAGCGGAGCGCCACCGCTTCCAGACTTATTTCCCGCGGGACTTCCTGCAGTACCAACCGACGCTGGCATCGCTGGCCCGTCTCCGCTCGGCGGCGGCGAGCCAGCCGCCGATCGACGCGGTGGCAACCCAGGCGCTCGGTCATCCTTTCATGCTGCCCTGGGTCTTCTACGCGCTCAGGGATACCCCGGTCCGGCTGCACCACGACAAGAAGCTGACGTACCCGGTTCCCGGCGGCGCTCCGTGGCCCGACGGCCCGCTGCCCGCGGGCGTCCTGCTTCCCGCGAGAGATCTCCACGGGGGCCTGCCGAGGTTCACGACCGCGGAGTTCGCCTTGGTCGATTTCGGGGCCACCGCACTCATCGAATCAATCGAGAACCCTAACCAGCTCGAAGCCTGGGGCACCTGGCTTGGCACCCGGGCCGTCAGCGTTACGCTGCTGGCCGGGCCGGGGCTCACCTCGACATTGAGCTTCGACGCGGCGCCCGGTCCCAGCCTGCCGGAGACGCCCCGCCGCACGCTACTGCTGCACGCGGGCTCGCGCGAGCTCGGGCGTGTCGAGATCGACGGGCCGGGTCGGGTCGCGTTCCAGTTCGTCACGGCCGGCGGACGCGAGGTCCTGACACTGTCCACCCCCGACTTGCCGAGCGTAACCATCCTCGCGAACGGAGATCCCCGGCCGCTGCTCGTCAGCGTTCGGAACCTGACGATCGGGCCTCGCGGACCCGAGCGGTAGCGCCCTCCCCTCGGATCACGGCTGTCGCAGCAGCTCGTACTGGGTGGTCCGCATGATCGGTCGGCCGCCGGTCCCCCCGCTGTCGCCGCTTCGCGTCACGATCGGGAGAGGCGCGCGGGTGTCGTAGGTGGGAACCGGCCAGGGTCGTACGCGAAGGCGGCGGATCGCCCGCTGAAGAGCGAGACCAACGCCAGGAACGCGAAGCTTCCGAACCGCGGATCGCCCCCATATATCAAGTGCGGCCAGCTGCCGTACCAGTCGTCGGGCCTGGGGGTCGAGCGCACGTCAGCGACGGGCCGCTTGAGCCAGTCTGCGATGTGGGCGTAGCCGAGATGGTCGGTGCCATGGGCGAAGCCGAGGCCCGGCGATCCGAAGAAGAGGTCGGTGGGGGTCAGGAACCAGACCGCCGCGGCCCCGACCACGCTCCCCGCCGCGAGCGTGAGACGCCAGTCCCCCGCGCTGGCGCCCGGACCGGACCAGGCGGCCGCCAGGCTGCCGGCCGCCAGCGCCACGATGGCCGCGACGGCGGCTACACCGGAGCTCGACGCTCAACCCCACCATCACAGCGAGCGTGGCGATCGGCACCAGGATCATCCCGGCGAGCGGCGCCTGGGCCAGCGGATAGGCGAACTGGCTGCGGAACGGTGCGACGGCCCACCAGCCACAGGCCCCGAGCACGGCGAGCGCGCCCAGCACCAAGGCCAGGTTCGCCGCGAACATGGGCCACACGGCCGGGCTCCGTCAGGGCGCGCGCGCCGGCCGGGGTGGCCGGGCGCCGAGGACGAGGGCGGCCACGCCGAGCGGGAGCGGGGCGCGCAGCGCCACCGCCGCCTCCACCCGCGAGACTGCGAGCAGGAGCCGGTTGACGAGGCCGGAGCCGCCGGGCGCCTCGAACGGCAGGTCCGGCACGCCGTCCGGGGTGCGCGGGGCCAGGGCGACCGCGATCCCGAGCAGCGGGACGAGGAACAGGTCGAGGTACGTCCGGTGGACGATGTCGAAGCCCGCGGCGGCCACGCGCCCGGCGAGCTGCTCGAGCGTGTACCGCCGGTGATGGCCCAGGCGGACGTCCCGCGTGCTCCAGAGCGCCTGGCGAGCCGGGGCCACGATCAGCGCGAGGCCGCCCGGCCGGCAGGCCTGGACCACGCCGGTGAGCAGGCCGGTGTCGTCTGCCACGTGCTCGACGACGTCCTGGGCGATGACCAGGTCCGCGCTCGCGGGCCGGACGGGGAGGGCGACCGCGTCGGCCACCCCGAGCGCGCCCAGGCCGCGCTTGCGACAGTACGTGAGCGCCTCCGGCACGAGGTCCAGCCCGATGGGGGTGACCGGCGCGTGGGCGGCCAGGTAGGCGAGCAGGCCCCCGGCGCCGCAGCCCACGTCGAGGACCACGTACCGGGCCCGCGGGGGGCGGTGGCGCTCCCAGAGGCGCCGGAACAGGTCGTGCCGCGCGACGTACCGCCAGTAGGTCTCGGGGAGGCGGTCCAGCACGGCGTGCATCCCCGCCGCCATGCGGGGCGCGTCGGGAGTCGTGGACGGCACCTCTAACGCCGGAGCACGAGCTTGATCGCGCGGGCCGGCGTAAGCAGGCTGGGCCACCGGTAGCCGAACTGGAGGACGAACCAGCCGCGGGGCACATAGCTCAGCTCGTCCAGCTCGAAACCGCACTCGCCAGCGGCGTCGATCAGGTGAGCGGGCATGAACTGGAAGGTCACGGGGTGTCCGCCACGCTTGAGGGCGAGCATGGGCCGGTAGACCACTCGCTCGACGGCGTGGAAAATCCGGCCGACCGTGCTCTCGACGATCACCGCCTTGCCGCCCAGGGCCAGGCAACGGTGGACCTCGTGCATCCCGCGCCGCATGTTCCGGTGGTTTTCCGCCGCGGTCGCGCCGGTTACGTGGTGGAAGACGTTCTGCATCAGGACGCAGTCGAAGGACTGGTCGGGGAACGGGAGGTCGAGGAGCGAGCCCCGCCGGAACGCCGTGTTGGGCGCGGGCCCCGGGCCGTCGGCGAGGAACAGGTCGACCGCGGTGACCTGTCGAGGCACCGAGACGTCGTAGTTGAAGAACCCGCCGTTGCCGACGTCGAGCAGCCGGTCCACGCCCCGCAGCTCGTGGCGGACCATCCGCGCGATGTGCTGGTAGTGGGCGAGCCGCGACTGGGCCTCGACGTACCCGTCGTTGTCCTCGAACCAGCGCACGTTCGCGTCAACGGTCCTCTGCATGTCGTCGGCCATGGAGTCCCCGTATTGATAGCACAGGAACCCCGGTAGAGTCAGCATCGACGTCCACTGCCGGGTGACGCCGGAAGTCGGGCGTGTTCACGAATCCGGGCGACCGGGCCGGGGCGGCCGTCTTCCGGGCCCCCCAAGCGCCGCCGGCCGGCCGACGCTCAGAACGTCACGTAGATGAACGGCTCGATGGGAAGGGCGATGCGATAGAGAGTGTAGTGCAGGAGGATCCCGATCCCGCAACCGACGAGGAAGGACAGGAGCCATTGCATCGCTCGGGTCGGGCGGATTCGCGAGGTCACCGCAGGTACCCGAGTCGGTCCGCCATGTCACGGATGACGGGGGCGATGGCGTCGGCGAGCTTCGTCCCGCCGGCCGCCGTCAGGTGCACCCGGTCGTGGTAATCATCGACCTTGAAGTCCGGGCCCACCGCCACGGATTCGTAGCCCGCCTCCCGGAACATGGCCACCGCCCGCTCGACGACCAGATAGTACAGGAGTCGTTCCTCGGGAGTGAGCATGTCGAGATAGTACGGGCTCTGCCCCTCGACCACGATCAAGGTTCGTTGCCGGAGGGGCCGGGGGAGATCGACCCCGATGGCGTACCGGAATGCCTGCCAGAGCGGAAGCTCGGGATCGGCGATCGGGCGGCCGCGGGGATCGAGGGCGGTCCGGCCCTTGGCGAAGCCGCGGGCGATGCGCAGCGCCAGCTCCCGGTGGGACTCGAGGTATCGCTGGTCGAAAGGCAGGCTCGCTCCGGTGTCGGGGTCGGCGAAGGTCTTGCGGGGGGCGAAGGGACGGCCAAGCGGGAACGGGCTCCAGACGGTGAAGACCCAGCGGTAGCCCACCGTGGTCCAGAGATCGTTGAAGCGAAGGCGGTGATCGAACCGGGCACCGAGCCTGCGCTCGTGGAGCTTCTCGCGCTCGGCCCCCACGAACCTCGGGGTCAACTCGTCGATCCGCGCTTCACGGACCGGGTCCTCGAGGAGGAGGTTCTTGTAGTAGGCGTCCCAGAACAGGTACTCGTAGAACCCGCCCAGGGGCGGGACGGCGACGGCAGGAGGCGTGTCGCCAACGTAGATTACGGCCCTGCCCTCCTTGATGAAGCTCTCCGCCACGATGGCGCCGCCCTCGGCGGGGGCGCCGGCTCGAAAGGCGAAGTTGAAGACCCGGAAGGGCTCTCCGAGCCGGTCTTGCAGGCGGCGCGTCCAGATCGTGTCCGGGCTCTGAGAGACGCCGTTGAAGACCGAGCTTCCGCCGACGATCACGATGACGCGGCCGGGCGCCGTCGTTTCCTCCACGAGGGCGCGAAACTGCGAAACGGTGGGGTTAAACGAGGCTTCCAGAGCGATGTACATGTGCGGGCGGACGAAGTTCACGTAGAGATTTTGCCCACTCGCGATCCATCCCGCGACGCAGCAGGCCAGGAACCCGAAGGTCGCTCCGGCGAAGAGGGCGTGGGGAATCACCCGGCGCCGGACCAGGGACTCGAGCGACAGCTCGTCCTGCGCCACGTCAGCTCGAATCGAGCAGCAGACGGAGCATGCGTACGGCCTGGCCGACCGGATAGAAGAAGAGCAGCCAGCCGACCATGACGTACGCGAACGTCACCGCCCATGCCACGAAGGAGTTGTGGTCGAGGAAGCCGCCTAGCCGCGTGCCGAGCCGGCCGAGACCTGCTCGGTACGTCGCGCTGACGGCGAGCCCGGCTCCGTGGTAGAGGCCCCACGCCACGAAGTGCCAGGCGGGACCGTGCCAGAGGCCGCAGAGGGCGAAGGCCACCAAGCCGTTGAGCACCCGCCGGCCGGCGCCGTCCCGGCTGCCGCCCAGCGGGATGTAGACGTAGTCGCGGATCCACAGGCTCAGGGAGATGTGCCAGCGCTGCCAGAAGTCCCGGATGCTCGTGGCGAGGTAGGGCCAGTTGAAGTTCTCGGGAAGCCGTATGCCCAGCATGCGGGCGAAGCCGATGGCCATGTCGCTGTACCCGCTGAAGTCGAGCAGGATGCGAAAACCGATGGCGAAGAAGAGGAACCAGCGCGTCGACACGGGCACGGTGTCGAAGTGATCGTCCCAGACGCCCACGTACGTCGTGAGGTTGTCGGCCGCGAACTTCTTGGTGAGGCCGATCGCGACCCGGATCAGGCCGTAGGCCACCTCGGGCCGGGCGACCTCGCGGAGCCCCCGCTCCAGGGCCGGGAGGAACTGCTGGTAGCGCTTGACGGGGCCCGCGACGATCGACGGCCAGAAGATGGCGAAGGCTGTGAAGTGGAGGAGCCTGCGGACCGGCGCCGCTCCGCTGCGCACGTCGTAGAGGTAGTGGACGAACTCGAACGTGAAGAAGCTGATGGCGAGCGGCGGGCCCGCCGGCATCAAGACCAGCGAGCGGGAGAGGAGCGCCTCACCGAGGCGAGGGCTGAAAGCTCCGACCAGCTCGCCGGAGAAGAAACGGACGTACTTGTAGAAGACGAGGGCGGCCACGCACACGACGATCCCGAACACGCAGAGACTCCGGCTCCGGGTCAGGCCGATGACGTAGGTGAGGATGCCCAGGCAGAGGATGGGGAGGACGCCGGCGGGGCCCGCAAAGTGGGTGTGGAAGACGGCGCAGGTTAGGACGAGCAGGGGAAGGCGCACGCCGGGAAGCGCCACCAACCAGTAGAGCGGCAAGACGATCACCGCGAAGCCCCAGAACCAGTAAGTCAGGAAGATCACGCTGGGTCCTGCCCCCTGGAGCGCCGGAAGCCCGGGCGGGTCCGGTGCGGATCACGCGGGGGCGGCCCGGCGCTCGAGCATTCCCGGTCGTGGATCGTGATTGAACCTCGGCTCAGGCCGGCAGTGGGGAGCCGCATCTGCGTCGCCGTCGTGCCGGACGCTTGGTGGAAGACGTTCTGCATCAGGACGCAGTCGAGGACCGGTCGGGGAAGAGGAGGTCGAGGAGCGAGCCCCGCCGGAACGTCGTGTTGGGCGCCGGCCCCGAGCCGTCGGTGAGGAACAGGTCGACCGCGGTGACCTGTCGAGGCACCGAGACGTCGTAGTTGAAGAACCCGCCGTTGCCGACGTCGAGCAGCCGGTCCACGCCCCGCAGCTCGTGGCGGACCATCCGCGCGATGTGCTGGTAGTGGGCGAGCCGCGACTGGGCCTCGACGTACCCGTCGTCGTCCTCGCACCAGCGCACGTTCGCGTCGACGGTCTTCTGATTCTCGTCCGCCAGGGAGTCCCCGATATCGATAGCACAGGGAGCCTACGAAGTCAGCAGTTCGCCGGGTGGTGGCCGCCCGCCCCTGTTCGACGAGCCAAGGGTGCCACCCCGAGAACGAACGACTGGGACCGCATCTCCACTGGGCGTATCATGGCGTGACGCATCACGTTGCGGGTGCCCTCGACGTTGACCGCCTGGAACGGGGCGCGGTCACGTTCGAGGGCATCGGAAAGGAGCGCGGCGCAGTGGACGACCGCCTCGAGGCCGTGCATCGGGCGGCAGACGGCCTCCGGATCCCGGACGTTCCCGACGTGGACGTCCGCGGCGGGGAGCTCCAGCCATCGCGTGTCATCCTCGGGGCGGACCAGACCCCGCACGGCGAACCCGTGGCGGCGCAGCACCAGGCAGAGACGGTGACCCACTCCTCCGGCCGCGCCGGTGACCAGGACGCCGCTCACAACCGTTCATGATACGCCGGGCACCGGCGAGCGTGTAGCGCGGTGTCTGAGGCCGGCTCCGCGGCGGCCATCGCGGCGGGATTCGCGCTCTTCGGGCTGCTGACCGCGGCCGGCCTGGCGGGGGGCCTGGGGGTGCTCGCCCTGCTGCGGACCCCGGCCGATCCGGTGCGGCGCCTGCTCCTAGCGCCGTTCGCCGCGACCATGGTCTGGGCCTTGACCGGGAACCTGATGGTCCGCTTCGGGCTGACCATGGCGCAGGCGACGCCGCTGATCGCCCTTGCGTCTCTGGCGCTGGCGGCCCTGGGGATCGGGACGGCGGCGCGGCGCGGCCTCGCGCGGGCCGTCGTCGCGACGCTCGCCGCCGGGCTCGCCCTCGCGATGGCGGCCGTCACCTGGCCCTACTTCGCGCGTGGTCTCACGGTGCACCTGGGCTCGCCCAACCTCGACACGGCGTACATCACGAGCACCGCCGCCGCCTTCTGGCGCTACGGGCTCGACGTCTCGTCGTCCCGGCCGCCGTTCTTCGAGCGCTTCGGCTCTACCCTGGCGGGACTGGGGTCGGCCCGGAACCATTCCTACGTGCTCCTCGGGCTCTTCTCCCCGCTCGTGGAGCCGGGCGAGCCCGCCTTCGTCCGCAACCTGCTCGTCTGCTGGTCGATCCTCGTGCTCGCCTCCAGCCTCGCGTTCTACCGCGCCTCCTGGGGCGGCGCTCGCGAGGAGGGGGAAGCGCCGCCACGGGAGATTGTCTTCTACGTCCTCGCGACGGCAGGCATCGGGTGGGCGGTCGTCCCGGCCCTGGTCGGGAACTGGGACAACGGTCTCTTCGTCTCGGTGGGGCCGGTCCTGGCCGGCCTGGCCGTGGAGGCGCCGCGCCGCCCGGGCTACTCGATCCTCCTGGGCGCGACCATCGCCTACGCCGTGTACACGTACCAGGAGCTGTCCCCCTTCCTGGCGCTCTTCCTGTTGCCGCTGTACGTCCGAGCGCTCCGTCCGCCAGCCACGCGGATGCAGACTCTTCGTGTGTACGCCCTGGCGAGTTCCGCTGCCGTGATCCTGCTCTCCCCGGGTGTGAAGCCGCTCTGGAGGTTCTTCCTTGGCCAGATGGATTCGGCGCGAGGCCGCGAGGGTCTCAGGCCAGGCGGCAGCTTCGCGGCCGAGCTCGTCAGCGCACCCCTCGACCCCTCCAGCTGGTGGGCCCTCAGCGGCGACCCTTCGCCCTGGTGGGGATGGTCGTGCGGGGTGCTCCTCACCGGGCTCGCCCTGATGGGCGTCGTGCGCCTAGCGCGCCGGCGACGCTGGGCCGAGGTCACATCTCTCGGCCTGGTCGGCGCCACCCTCGGCTACTACGTACTGGCCGACCGCTACGGCTACGCCGCCTACAAGATCCTCAGTGTCTCCTGGTGGCTGGTCGGCGGCTGCCTCATCGACGGATGTGGCGTGCTGGTGGCCGCGACCCGAGCTCAGCCCAGCGCCTCGCGGGCCGGCCGCCTCCGGCACGGTCTGGCCTTCGGCGCCCTCGCCGCCGTCCTGCTCACCAGCCTGCTCGTCTCCGAGCGCCGCCGAGCCCGGATCTTCTTCGACGAGACCACCTTCCGACGCCAGCCGACGCTGGCCGGCCTTGCCCGGCTCCGGGCGGCCGCCGCGGGCCAGCCCTCGACGGACGTGCTCGTGGCCGGCCCTTCGCTCGACTACCTGACGCTGCCCTGGATTTTCTACGCGCTCAAGGACACCCCGCTCCGGCCATACCATCAGTGGAACCTCACCCCTCCCGTCCCCGGGGGAGCCGGCTTGGCGCCCGACGACCCCGTACCCGCGAATCTCCTGCTCCGCTCACAGGACGTCCCGGGCCTTCCGGCCCGATTCCGGACGCCGGAGTTCGCTCTCGTCGGCCTCGGCGAGATGCCCCTCGTCGAGCGCGTCGAAAGCCCCAACCAACTGGAACCCTGGGGGACCTGGCTCGGCACCCGGCCGATCACCGTCTCGGTGCTGGCCGGCCCGGGGTCGGCCCTGACCCTGAGCTTCGAGGCGACGCCGGGGCCGAGCCTCCCCGAGACTCCAAGGCGGGTGATCCTGCTGCGGTCAGGCGCACGCGAGGTCGGTCGGGTCGAGATCGACAGCCGAGCCACCGTCGTCTTCCCGTTTACCTCGGCCAGCACGCGCGAGGTCCTGACGCTCTCCACGCCGCAGGCGCCGACCGTCGCCCGCCTGCCGAACGGCGATACCCGGCCGCTGCTCGTCGGCATCCGGAACCTGCGAGTCGGCCCGGCCTCGGACGGACCGATTCCCCGGAGACCGTCATGACTTGGCCCATCGGAGAGGAAGAGATCGACCGCCGTCACGTGCCTGGAGAGGGAGACGTCTCGGCGTAACCATCGTTGCCGGCGAACCAGCGGGCGTTCGTCGCGACGCTGCGTTGCAGCCGCTCCGCCATGGCCGGCCCAATTGATAGCACGGGGGGTCGGCAAAGTCACGCGGACGACTCCCAGGTGAGACGACCCGTCCCACGCGATCTGCCGTGATGCCGCTCACCGAGTGCTATCGTGGGCCACGTAGCGGGCACGCGACCCTGACAATCCAGAGCCGGGCCCGGGGTCGGATAGCCCGGCAGGGCGGTGACGGTCGGGATCCACACCGCGGGGGAAGGAGACCATGCGGCGAGCGTCCACGACGCGACCGGGTTTCCTGCTGGCCGTCGGTCTTCTCCTGGCGCTCTGCCCCGGGCCCGCGGGGGCCGCCTCCTCCCTGCACTTCTTCGGCAACGGGACCGGCGACATCGACCGCGTCGAGATCCGGATCGACGGGCCGGCGCGCCCGGCCGACGTCGGGGCCGGCGACTTCACGCTCGAGTGGTGGATGAAGGCCATCTCGGGCGAGAACGCGTCGAGTGCCGTGACGTGCGGCGCGAATGGCGGCTGGATCACGGGCAACGTCGTCTTCGATCGCGACGTCAACGGCCCGGGGGACTCCGGCGATTTCGGCGCGTCGCTGACCGCGGGGCGCGTCGCCTTCGGCGTGAGCGTCGGCGTCAACGGGACCACGATCTGCGGCGGGCGGATCGTCACCGACGGCCAGTGGCACCACGTGGCGGTGACGCGCCGGGCCGCCGACGGGCGCCTCCGCCTCTACGTTGACGGCATGCTGGACGCGGACGGCGCGGGGCCGACCGGCAACGCCAGCTACCAGGACGGCCGGACGACCGGCGATCCCGACACGGATCCCTTCCTCGTGATCGGCGCCCAGAAGCGCAACGTCGGCCCGGCCTACCGGGGCTGGATCGACGAGGTCCGGCTCTCCAACGTCGTGCGCTACACCTCTCAGTTCACGCGTCCCGCGACCCCGTTCACCCCGGACGCCCAGACGGTCGCCCTCTACCACCTCGACGAGGGCACCGGGACCATGGCTTCCGACACCTCGGGGGCGGCCGGCGGGCCGAGCCACGGGGACGCTCCGCGTCGGGGGTGCCCCGGCGGCGGGGCCGGTCTGGTCGAGCGAGGTGGCGCCGCTCGGCGGGGCCGCCACCGTCGTGCTCGAGCCGGTGGTCACGGGTCTGACCAGCCCCGTCGGGATGGTCCACGCGGGGGACGCCCGGCTCTTCGTCGTCCAGCGGACGGGCCAGATCGTGATCGTGGACGGGACGCAGATCCGGTCCCCGGCGTTCCTGAACATCGCCGGGCTGATCGCGGTCGCGGCGGGGAGCGCGGCCTCCTCGGGCTGGCCTTCCACCCCGAGTACGCGACCAACGGCTCCTTCTTCGTGCTCTACACGGAGCCGGACGGCTCGATCGTCATCGCGCGCTACCAGCGTTCGGCGGCAGACCCCAATCTCGCCAACCCTGCCTCGGGCCAGGTGTTGCTCCGGATCCCGCACGGCATGTTCGCCAACCACAACGGCGGCCAGCTCGCGTTCGGCCCCGACGGCTACCTCTACGCGGCGATCGGCGACGGCGGGGGCGGGGGCGACCCGCTCATGACGCGGCCAGAGTCTCGGCACGCTGCTGGGCAAGCTCCTCCGGATCGACGTGGACAGCGCCGGGCCGTACGCGATCCCCGCCGACAACCCCTTCGCCGGCGTGGCCGGCGCGCGGTGAGATCTGGGCGTACGGCTTGCGGAACCCCTGGCGGTTCGGCTTCGACCGGCTGACCGGGGACCTCTTCATCGGCGACGTCGGGCAGGGGGCGCGCGAGGAGATCGACTTCCAGCCGGCGACGAGCCCCGGCGGCGAGAACTACGGCTGGTCGTGCATGGAGGGCTCGGCGGTCTTCAACGCGGCGAGGTGTGGCGCCGGACCGCGAGTCCCTCCCATCCTCGAGTACGCGCACGGGGCCGGGGACTGCTCGGTGACCGGGGGATTCCGCTACCGCGGCCAGCAGCACCCGGGCCTGTTCGGCGTCTACCTCTTCGCCGACTTCTGCGCGGGCCGGATCTGGGGCGGCTACCAGAGCGGGAGCGGCGCCTGGTCGAGCGCCCTCTTGCTCGACTCGAGCCTCCTGCTCTCCAGCTTCGGGGAGGACCAGGAGGGTGAGCTCTACGTCACCGACCTGAACGGGGGGCTCTACCGGGTCGTCGGGCTCATCCCGATCCAGGTCACGGCGCTCGCCGCAAACCTGCCCTCGCCTCAGCCGGTGGGGGCGCCGATCACCTGGACGGCGACGGTCACCGGCGGCAGCGGCAGCTACCAGTACCGCTTCTGGCGGCGGACCACCGGCCCTTACATGATCGCGCAAGACTACACGTCGAGCGCCAGCTTCACCTGGACCCCGGGCCCCGCCGACGCCGGCGCCCACGAGGTGGCAGTCTGGGTCCGCAACGTCGGCTCGGGCGCCCTCGTGGAGGCCGGCGCCATCGCCCCGCCCTTCACCGTCACCCCCGGCGCGACCCCCATCCAGGTCATGGCGCTGACGGCGAACCGCACGTCCCCCCAGCCGGTCGGCACGGCCATCACCTGGACGGCCACCGTCACCGGCGGCAGCGGCAGCTACCAGTACCAGTACACGCGCCGGCAGACTCCGAGCGCCAGCTTCGTCGTCGTGCAGCCGTACGGGACCGGCGCGTCCTACACCTGGACGCCCGGCCCCGCTGACGTCGGCACCTACGAGGTGGCGATCCAGGTCCGCAACACCGGGTTGACCGCCCCGTTCGAGGCCAGCGGCGTCGCCGCGCCGTTCACCATCACTGCGAATGCCCCGCTCCAGGTCACCGCCGTGACGGCCAACCGCACGTCGCCCCAGCCGGTCGGCCCGGCCATCACCTGGACCGCGACCGTCACCGGCGGCAGCGGCAGCTACCAGTACCGCTTCTGGCGGCGGACCACCGGCGCCTACGCGATCGTGCAGGACTACGGGCCGAGCGCCACTCTCACCTGGACCCCGGGCCCCGCCGACGTCGGCACCCACCAGGTGGCGGTCTGGGTGCGCAACGCCGGCTCCAGCGCCCAAGTGGAGGCCGGCGGCGTCGCCACGCCCTTCACCGTCACCGCCGGGGCCAGCCCCATCCAGGTCACGGCGCTGACGGCCAACCGGGCCTCGCCCCAGCCGGCGGGGACGCCGATCACCTGGACCGCGACCGTCATCGGCGGCAGCGGCAGCTACCAGTACCGCTTCTGGCGGCGCACCACCGGCGCCTACACGATCGTGCAGGACTACGGGCCGAGCACCACTCTCACCTGGACCCCGGGCCCCGGCGACGTCGGCACCCACCAGGTGGCGGTCTGGGTGCGCAACGCCGGCTCCAGTGCCCAAGTGGAGGCCGGCGGCGTCGCCACGCCCTTCACGATCGGACCTCCCTGAGGGCCGCCGCCAGCCAGGCCTTGAGGCGGCGCCGCCGTCGCCTAGCACCAGCCCGCGGAAGATTGGGGGCGAAAACCGTCTTCACTACTACCGTAGGACAGACATGACCACTCGGATGCCTCGCCTGGCCACAACCAGCGAGCCCATGCTCTCGGTGCCAGCGCTGGCTGCCGTCCTCATCCTCTCGGCGGGCTTCGCCGGGAACGCGTTGACGCGTGGCGTGCCGTCGGACCTGTTCCTCAAGGCGCGCGACCGGGGGACGGTGCGCGTGGTGGTGGAGCTCCGGATCGCCTCTGCCTCGCCTGACGCCGCCTCCATCGCGTCCGTCCGAGACGCCGTGCTGCGGAGCCTGGCCGGAACACCCCACCGGGTCGTGCGGGTCTATCAGGCCCTCCCGTTTCTCGCCCTGGAGGTGTCCCCGGAGGCTCTCGCCGTCCTGGCCTCCTCTCCTCACGTCGCAAGCGTCGCCGAGGACGCCGTGGCCGCGCCGCTCGTCAAGCCTGGAGAGGCCGAGAAGGGGCCGTCGAGGTGAGGCGATCGTCCGAGGGGGGCTTGGCCCGGCTTGCCGAGGCGGCGCGATGCCACGGGCTGTGGGCAGTCCTCGTGGCCCTCGTCACGGCCGTCACCGCGGAGGCCGCGACGGCCGAGGGTCCGCCGGTCCCCCGCGGCCTTCACCAGAAGGCTCTCTCGCAGGGAACGGTGCGGGTCGTCGTGCGGCTCGCGGCGCCGCTCGTGCCCGAGGACGACCTCCCCGACGTCTCGAGCGTGCAGCGGCAGCGCCAGGGAATCGCGGCGGCACAGGGTGCGGTGGCCGCGAGGCTCCACGGCACGGTCCACCGCCTCATCCACCGGTACCGCACGGTTCCCTTCGTGGCGCTGGAGGCATCCGGCGACGCCTTGCGCGCCCTGGAGTCCCGGCCCGGGCTCGTCCTGAGCGTGGACGAGGACCTGGTCGCGAAGCCGCTCCTGGCAGAAAGCGTCCCGCTTGCGGCCGCGCCGCCCGCCTGGAGCGCCGGCTTCGACGGCGCGGGCCTCGTGATCGCGGTGATCGACACCGGCGTGAGCGAGACCCACCCGTTCCTGGCCGGCAAGGTCGTGGCTGAGGCGTGCTTCTCGAGCACCACCGCCGGCGTGAGCAGCACGCTGTGTCCGAACGGGCAGGAGCAGCAGATCGGCCCCGGAGCCGGCGTGAACTGCGCCCTCGCGAGATGCGACCACGGCACCCACGTGGCGGGCATCGCGGCCGGAAACGGCGCGGGCGCGGGCGTGGCCTTCTCGGGGGTCGCCCGGGGCGCCAGCCTCATGGCGATCCAGGTCTTCTCCCGGTTCAACGACGCGGCGGACTGCTTTCCGTCCGCTGCACCGTGTGTCCAGGCCTACTTCAGCGACATCATCGCCGGGCTCGACCACGTCTACTCGATGCGGACGCTCGTCAACTTCGCCGCGGTCAACCTGAGCCTGGGCGGGGGCGGCTTCACGAGTCCCTGCGACACGGTGGATGCCACTCACCAGGCGCTCAAGGCCGCGATCGACCAACTGCGCTCGGCGCGCATCGCAACGGTCATCGCCGCCGGCAACGACGGTCTCGTGGACGAGATCTCGTCGCCGGCGTGCATCTCCAGCGCGGTGAGCGTCGGCTCGACGGACGACGGATCGTCCGGAACCGTGACGGATCGGGTCTCCTCGTTCACGAATATGGCTTCGTTCCTGTCCCTGCTGGCCCCAGGCCGCTGGATCGCCTCCTCGGTGCCCGGGGGCGGGTTCGCCAACTTCGCCGGTACGTCCATGGCCACGCCCCACGTGGCCGGAGCGTTCGCGGTACTCAAGCAGAAGGCACCGGCCGCCTCCGTGAGCCAGCTCCTCGGCGCCCTCCAGACGACGGGACTTCCGGTCCTCGACCCGCCCGCCGGCCTCACCAAGCCCCGGATCCGGGTGAAGGCCGCGCTCGACAGCCTGGACCCGATCGTCTTCCAGAGCCTGACGCCGGACGGAGCGTCCCCACAGAGGGTGGGCACCGCGGTCACGTGGACGGCGCTCGTGAGCGGTGGGACCCCACCGCTCGCCTACCAGTTCTTCGTGCGGCGGCTGGAGGACGGGGGTGGCTTCCAGGTCGTCCAGCCCTGGGGGCCGAGCGCCGCCGTCACCTTCGCGCCCCCGCTCGCTGGGACCTACGAGATCGCCGTCTGGGTCCGGAGCGCCAGCGGCAGCGCCCCGGAGGCCAGCGGGATCGCCGCGGCGTTCGCCTTCACGGCGGCCTCCGCGCCCCCGCCAGTGACGCTCCAGAGCCTGACGCCGGACCGGACCTCGCCGCAGCTCGCCGGCACCGCGGTCACGTGGACGGCGCTGGCGACCGGCGGGACCCCGCCGCTCGCCTACCAGTTCTTCGCGCGGCGGCTGGAGGACGGGGGTGGCTTCCAGGTCGTCCAGCCCTGGGGGCCGAGCGCCGCCGTCACCTTCGCGCCCCCGCTCGCCGGGACCTACGAGATCGCCGTCTGGGTCCGGAGCGCCGGGGGCAGCGCCCCGGAGACCGGCGGGGTCGCCGCGGCGTTCGCCTTCACGGCGGCCTCCGCGCCCCCGCCAGTGACGCTCCAGAGCCTGACGCCGGACCGGACCTCGCCGCAGCTCGCCGGCACCGCGGTCACGTGGACGGCGCTGGCGACCGGCGGGACCCCGCCGCTCGCCTACCAGTTCTTCGTGCGGCGGCTGGAGGACGGCGGTGGCTTCCAGGCCGTCCAGCCCTGGGGGCCGAGCGCCGCCGTCACCCTTGCGCCCACGCTCGCCGGAACCTACGAGGTCGCCGTCTGGATCCGGAGCGCCGGGGGCAGCGCGCCGGAGACCGGCGGGGTCGCCGCGGCGTTCGCCTTCACGGCGGCCTCGGCGCCCCCGCCGGTGTCCCTCCAGAGCCTGACGCCGGACCGGACCTCGCCGCAGCTCGCCGGCACCGCGGTCACGTGGACGGCGCTGGCGACCGGCGGGACCCCGCCGCTCGCCTACCAGTTCTTCGTGCGGCGGCTGGAGGACGGGGGCGGCTTCCAGGTCGTCCAGCCCTGGGGGCCGAGCGCCGCCGTCACCCTCGCGCCCGTGCTCGCCGGGACCTACGAGGTCGCCGTCTGGGTCCGGAGCGCCGGCGGCAGCGCCCCCGAGGTCGGCGCCCTCGCCGCCCCGTTCACGATCGTCCCGTAGTCGCGCGGTCGGGAGGCGACGGACCGCGCCGAGCGCGTGCAACCCGCGCGGCGGTCAGGACTTGAGCAGGAGCCCCTGCCCGGTCGGCAGCGTCAGGATCATTACGCCTCGAGAGGCGGCGAACTCGTCCAGCGCGCGTTTCTGCGGGCGATACCCGAGCCACCCGTAGTCGTCGAGGATGACGGGGGCGCCAGGAACGAGCTTGTCCCAGAAAAACTCGATGGCCGCGCGCTCCGGGGCGACGACGTTCATGTCGAGGGACAGGTAACACACGCTGCGGGGGTCGCGCAGGAAACCCGTGTCTTTCTCCCAGACGGTCAGGGCGTCGGCGTCGTAGGTCGGATCGCCGCGCTCGCGGCAGGTCCTCTCGAACCGGCGGACGGCTTCGTTGCCGGCCGCGAGCTCGGCCAGCTCATGCGCGACCTTCGGATCCTCGAAGAGGATGCGGGCGCCGCGCAGGAGCCTCCTCACCGGTCCCGAGCTCTCATCCGCTGGTGCTGGCCTCCACCCCGGGGAAAGAACGCGCCCGCAGGAGCGGGCCGGGCCGCGGGTCCGCGGCGCCGCGGCCATTCTAGCCGCGAGCAAACCGAGCAGGAAGACCTATAATCGACCGCATGCGGCCCGATGAGGTCGGAGGAGGGACGGCGATGAAGGTCGTGATCCTCGCCGGTGGTCTCGGGACGCGCCTGGCCGAGGAGACCGAGATCAAGCCCAAGCCCATGGTCGAGATCGGCGGACGCCCCATCCTCTGGCACATCATGAAGCACTACGCCCACCACGGCTTCAACGACTTCTACCTGGCCCTGGGCTACAAGGGCGAGGTGATCAAGCGCTACTTCCTCGACTACTCCACCCTCAGCGGAGACCTGACGGTCGACCTCCGCAGCGGGAAGGTGGACGTCCGCGGAGGCGACCCCGAGGACTGGACCGTGCACCTCGTCGACACGGGCTCGGCGACCCTCACCGGCGGCCGCGTCAAGCGGCTCCGCGAGCACGTCGGCGGACGCCACCTTCATGGTGACCTACGGCGACGGCGTCGGCGACGTCGACCTGGCCGACCTCCTCCGCTTCCACCGGGCCCACGGCAAGCTCGCGACCTTGACGGCCGTGCGCCCGCCGGCCCGCTTCGGCGGCCTCGTCCTCGACGGGCGACACGGTGGCCCGGTTCACCGAGAAGCCGCAGAGCGGCGAGGGATGGATCAACGGCGGGTTCCTCGTCCTCGAGCCCGGGGTCTTCGACTACCTCCACGGCGACACGACGAGCCTGGAGGCCGACACCATGGAGCGCCTGGCGGCCGACGGCCAGCTGGCCGCCTATCGCCACGACGGCTTCTGGCAGTGCATGGACACCCTCCGCGACCTCCGGCTGCTGCAGGCCTTGTGGGAGGGGGGCAAGCCGCCGTGGCGGGTCTGGGTGTGACCGGGACCCCCGTCTTCTGGCGCGACCGCCGGACCCTGGTCACCGGGGCCACGGGCCTCGTGGGCGGCGCGCTGGTCCGGCGGCTCCGCCAGCTCGGGGCCGACCTCGTCTGTCTCGTCCGCGACTGGGTGCCCCAGTCGGAGCTGGTGCGGAGCCGTCTGATCGAGCGAGGTGGCCACGGTGCGCGGCGACGTGCGGGACCAGGCGCTCCTCGAGCGCGTGCTCGGCGAGTACGAGGTCGAGACCGTGATCCACCTGGCCGCCCAGACCATCGTCACCATCGCCAACCGCAACCCGGTCTCGACGTTCGAGACGAACGTGGCGGGGACCTGGGCGCTGCTCGAGGCGTGTCGACGCAGCCCCACGGTCAAGCAGGTCGTCCTCGCCTCTTCCGACAAGGCCTACGGCGACCAGGACGTCCTCCCCTACACGGAGGACACCCCCCTGGCCGGACGCCATCCGTACGACGTCAGCAAGGCCTGCGCCGACCTGATCGCCCAGGCCTACGCCGCGACCTACCGGACTGCCGGTGGTGGTCAGCCGGTGCGGCAACTTCTACGGCGGCGGCGACCTGAACTGGAACCGGATCGTGCCAGGCACGATCCGCTCGCTGGTCCGGGGCGAGCGTCCGGTCATGCGCTCCGACGGCCAGTACGTCCGCGACTACTTCTACGTGGAGGACGGGGCAGCGGCGTACGTGCTGCTGGCCGAGCGGCTGGGTGCCGACCCGGGGCTTCGAGGTCGCGCCTACAACTTCTCCAACGAGACGCCGGTCACCGTCCTGGAGCTCGTCCAGCGGATCCTCAGCCTCATGGGCGCCGACCTGGAGCCCGACGTGCGCAACGAGGCGACGAACGAGATCCGGCGGCAGTGCCTGAGCGCCGAGCGGGCGCGACGGGAGCTGGGGTGGCGTCCCCTGCTGAGCCTCGACGAGGGCCTCCGCCAGACGATCGCCTGGTATCACGACTTCCTGGGAAGGCCGTGAGCGGCCGCATCGTCTGCCGGGCCTGCGGCGCCGACGGCCTCGCGCCGATCCTCACCCTGGGGCG
Source organism: uncultured Candidatus Rokubacteria bacterium (assembly GCA_963708025.1). Classification (GTDB taxonomy): domain Bacteria; phylum Methylomirabilota; class Methylomirabilia; order Rokubacteriales; family DASRDR01; genus CAVPSB01. Next base: position 230,656 of record CAVPSB010000022.1, read on the forward strand.
GACGCCGCTGGCGAACGCGCTCCTCACGGCCGATCAGCTCGACGCCCCCGAGCCGACGTACCCGCTCGACCTGGTCCGCTGCCCGGACTGCACGCTGGTCCAGATCACGGAGACGGTGCCCCCGGAGGTGCTGTTCCGGCGGTACCCGTACTTCTCATCCGTCTCCGAGACGTTCCTGGGCCACGCCTCAGGCCCTGGCGGAGCGGCTGGTGGTCGAGCGCCGGCTCGGGCCGGGGAGCCTCGTGGTGGAGCTGGCCAGCAACGACGGCTACCTCCTCCAGTACTACCGCCGGCACGGGGTCCCGGTGCTGGGGATCGAGCCGGCCGAGAACGTGGCGGAGGTGGCGCGCCGGGAGCGGGGCATCCCGACGCTCTCGGAGTTCTTCGGGGCGGCCCTCGCGCGCCGGCTGCGCGACGAGGGGCGCCGGGCCGACGTCCTCCACGCCCACAACGTCCTCGCCCACGTGGCCGACCTCGGCGGCTTCGTGGCGGGCATCGGTCTCCTGCTCGCCGACGACGGCGTGGCGATCCTGGAAGTGCCGTACGTGAGGGACATGGTCGACCGCTGCGAGTTCGACACGATCTACCACGAGCACCTGTGCTACTTCTCCCTGACCGCGCTCACCCGCCTCTTCGCGCGGCACGGGCTCGTCGTGCAGCAGGTGGAGCGCCTGGCGGTCCACGGCGGCTCGCTGCGGCTGTTCGTCGCCCGCGGGGGTGTCCCCGGCGAGTCGGTCGAGACGCTGCTCCGGGAGGAGAAGGGGTGGGGTGTCGAGGGGCGCGCCGTCTACCAGGGATTCGGCCGGCGGGTCGAGACCCTGATCGCCTCCATCAGGGCGCTCCTCGTGGACCTCGCGGGCCGGGGGGCGTCGATCGCCGGGTACGGCGCGGCCGCGAAGGGGGCGACGCTGCTCAACGTCCTCGGCGTCGGCCGCGAGGTCGTGCGGTTCGTGGTGGACCGGAGCCCCCACAAGCAGGGCCGGTATCTCCCCGGGGTGCGGGTGCCCATCCTCCCGCCCGAGGCGCTCCTCGAGCGGATGCCGTCCCACGTGCTCCTGCTCGCGTGGAACCTGGCCGACGAGGTCCTGGCCCAGCAGGCCGACTACCGTCGCCGCGGCGGGCGCTTCATCATCCCGATCCCCGAGGTCGTCGTCGTCTGAGAGCATGTGAAGGAATGGGGTGCTCCGGCTCCCCCTCCCCCGGCCACAGGCCGAAGGCCGTCAATCGGTGAGGGCGGGGGGCCAAAGGCTGAAGGCCGTCGAAGAATTGGGTAGGCGGGAGGTCCCAAACTGAGGACGCGGGCGTGACCTTCACCGAGACGCGGATCGCGGGCGCGTTCGTGATCGACCCGGACGTCTTCGAAGACGAGCGGGGGCTCTTCGCCCGCACCTTCTGCCGGCGGGAGTTCGAGGCCCACGGCCTGGATCCCGCCATCGCCCAGGGCGCCGCCTCGTTCAACGGCCGGCGCGGCACGCTGCGAGGGATGCACTACCAGGTCCCTCCTCACGCCCAGGACAAGCTGGTGCGCTGCACCCGCGGGGCCGTCTACGACGTCCTCGTCGACCTGCGCGAGGGCTCTCCCACCTGCCACGGGTGGGTGGGGGTCGAGCTGACCGCGGTCAACCGGCGGATGCTCTACGTCCCCAAGGGCTTTGCCCACGGGTTCCTCACCCTGGAGGACGCCGCGGAGGTCGCCTACCACCTCTCGGACTTCTACGCGCCCGCGAGCGAGCGGGGCTTCCGGTGGGACGATCCGGCGATCGGCATCGACTGGCCCTTCGCGCCGGTCGTGGTCTCGGCGCGGGACCGGGCGCTGCCCCTCCTGTCGCACGCCGGGACCACCCCCCCATGCGCGTCTTCCTGACCGGCGCCACCGGCTTCGTCGGCGCCCAGGCCGCCCGGGTCCTCCTCCGGGGCGGGCACGAGGTCCACGCCCTCCTCCGGCCCTCGAGCGACCGCTGGCGCATCGCGGAGGTCCTCGGGGCGCTGCGCGTGGTGGAGGGCGACCTCGCCATGCCGGACCTCCCCGCGACCCTCGGGGCGATCCGTCCCGACGCCGCGCTACACCTGGCCTGGTACGCGGAGCCGGGATGGTACCTCGACTCCGTGGAGAACCTGGCGCACCTCGAGTGGAGCCTGCGCCTCGTCCGCGCCGTCGCCCGGTCGGGGTGCCGCCGGTTCGTGGGCGTGGGGACGTGCGCCGAGTACGCCCCCGCCCGGGGACCGCTCGGAGAGGGGAGCCCGACGGCGCCCACGCGCCTCTACGGCGCGGCCAAGCTCGCGCTGGCCGGCGTGCTCGAGCACGCCGGTCCCGCCCTGGAGATGAGCACGGCCTGGGCCCGCCTCTTCTACCTCTACGGCCCCTTCGAGGATCCGCGCCGGCTCGTGCCCACGGTGGTCCGGAGTCTGCTCGAAGGGCGGACCGCGCGGGTCGGGGCCGGGGACCCGGTGCGGGACTTCCTGCACGTCGAGGACGCCGCGGAGGCCCTGGTCGCGCTGACGCTCGGTCCGGTCCGGGGCGCGGTCAACGTGGGCTCGGGAGTGCCGGTCACGGTGGGCGACCTCGTGACGCGCCTGGCCGGGCTCGTCCCGACCTCGGCGCGCGTGGAGATCGGCGCCCCGGGGGCGGCGACCGGGGAGCCGACCCACGTCTGCGCCGACGTCGGGCGGCTCCACCAGGAGGTCGGCTTCCGTCCCCGCTTCGACCTGGACTCGGGGCTGCGCCAGGTCGTCGCCTGGTGGTCGGCGCGCCTGCAGGCCGCGTGAAGGTCATCTTGGACACCGCGGCGGGGACGCTGGTCGTCGGGGGTCTTCCGAGATCCCCCGAAGATCTCAAGTAAGCTCGACGAGCTCGGTGGGGATCCCGGCGGCGGCGAGCAGGGCCACACTTTCCTCGCGGTACTCGGGATTCATCAGGATCGCGCGCGTCACGCCCCGCCGCGCCAGCTCCCGGTACCCGAGGATCGGGTGGCCGGTGCCGGGCACGAACTTCCCCTGCTTGGCCGGGTTCAGGTTGACGACGCAGTCGATCAGCCGCCCCTCCGGGTCGACGAGGTTCGCGAACGTCGAGCCCTTCGCGCCCGCACCCCAGATCGCCACCCGGCCGCCCTCCCCGAGCGCGCGGACCGTCTCGATCCAGCGCGCGACCTCCCGGGCCTCGGCCTCCCTGTATCTCGCGGCGTGCGCCGCGACCTGTCCTCCCGCCCAGCCCGGCACCGGCCGCTCCGGCGGGACCGAGGCCTCGAGCCAGAGATACTGCTCACCGAACAGGCGGCGGACCGCGTCGACCCGGAACCCGGCCGCCCGCACCGACGCCGCCAGCGAGCCGGCGGAGAAGAGCGAGCAGTGCTCGTAGAAGAAGTCCCAGACGGCTCGATTCCGGAGAATCCATTCGACGCAGGGCGTTTCCAGGCATACCCGGGCCCGCGGGCGTCCCGCCAGGGCACCTCGCAACGCTCTCAGCAGCGCCAGGGGCCGCGCCACGTGCTCGATCACGTGACGGCACACGACGACGTCGGCTGGCAGATCCGCGCTGTCGCTGCCGAAGAACTCCTGCCGGAACTCGAGCCGACCGTCGAGATCGCTGGCCGGTCCCACGTAGCTCGGGTCGAAGCCGAGTCCGCGATTCCCCGCGCCCGGGAAGGCGATCAGCCGCCGGAGGAAGCCGCCCTTCCCGCACCCGACCTCGACCACGAAGCTCTGCCGGACAGCCGCCTCCTCCACCAGGTAGTGGGCCAGGCTGTCCAGGTACGCGGCGAACTTCGGCGAGAACTCCTGCGTGTTGTCGTAGCCGCTTCCGTAGGAGAGCAGCTCCTCGCGGAAGGCCCGGTTGAAGACGAACCCGCACGCCTCGCAGACGGCCATCTCGAGATCGCCCCGCGTCACGCGACACGCGGTCTCGACATCGTCGCAGAGCAGGTTCTGGTGAACCGGAACCCCGGACCGCCTGAGGAACACCCGCGGGTCGGCTGCACCGCAGGCGGGACAGACAGGCATCGACGGTAACTTCACCACCCGCGGCCGTGGGACGTCAAGTCGGCCCTGGAACGGTGACGGGCTCCCCGCGACAGCTCGGTCAGGTCGGCGACGGGGGTGTCGTCGGAGCCAGCAGGCGCCGATCCTCCTCGGTCAGCGGCCGGTGCGCGGCCCGCCGGTACACCGCCCGGTAGGCCCTGGCGGTCCGCTCCCAGCTGAAGGCTTCTCGCCGTCGGCTGCCGCACCGGCGCAGCCGCTCCCGCAGATCCGCATCCGTCGCCATCCGGCCCACGGCCCCGGCGATCGCCTCGACCGAGAACGGATCGAAGAGCAGCGCCGCATCGCCGGCCTGCTCGGGCAACGACGTGACCGCCGAACAGGCGACGGGTGCCTCGTCTTCCCAAGCCTCGAGGACCGGTGCGCTGGCCGCCTCGAAGAGCGTTGGGACCACCACGAACCCCGCCAGTCGATACAGGGCCCGCAGCTCTTCCCCCGGGATCATGCCCAGGAACCGCACCTGATCGGCCAGCCCGAGCGCGGCCACCCGCCCCTCGATGCGGGGCCAGAACGCCGGGTAGCGGTGCCCGGTGCACACCAGGGGCACCACCAGGCCTTCCCGGTCCCGCAGCTGGGCCAGCGCCTCGAGCAGGCGCAGGTGATTCTTGTGCTCCCAGGTCATGGCCGGATAGAGCGCGAACGGGGCGCGCAGCCCGTACTTCTCCCTGACCGCCGCGACCGACTCCGCGGACGGAGGCGCATAGACCCGCGTCGGAGCCGCCCACGCGATGACCTGGACCTTCCGCGGGGACATCCGGTACCGGCCCACCAGGTCGTCCTTGACCCACTGCGAGGCGACAGGCGGGCTCGCGTGCGCCAGCACGCGGGAGCCACGAACGCCTGCATCGCCTTCGCCAGAGCACGTTTCGGCACGGGTCGTCGGACCCCGGCGTCGCTTTCGCCGGCGCGACCCCGGGTGAGCGGAGTCTAGCGCGCCCCGGGTGGAAGCCGCAACGGCCCCGGCGCACGGCTCCGGCGCTCGGGGCCTGGGCGTGAGGCGGCCGACGCGGCGGCGAGTCACCCGTCGCCCGGGAATCGCGCCCTTGACTTTGCGCGCGACGCTTCCCTACAGTCGCTCCCGAGTGCAAGTAGACCCGATGCCACCCTTCCTCGAGCACCAGCGCCGGTTCTTCTCCCGTGCGGACGCGGGACACTTCGCCTGGCAGACGGAGAACCCGTACTTCGCGCGGACCGAGCGTGACCTCCTCGACGGCTTCCCGCTCGGGCCGGGCCGCGTGGTCCTCGAGATCGGCTGCGGCGAGGGCGGCAACGTGGCGAACCTCGTCCGCGACCGGCGCGAACCGCCGCGGCTGGTCGTCGGCGTCGATCTCTTCGAGCCCAAGCTGCGGTTCGCCGCCCGCCAGGGCCTGCCCGCGCGGTTCGTCTGCGCGGACGCGCTCGCGCTGCCGTTCCGCGATGCCGCCTTCGACGTCGCCCTCTGCCGGGACCTCCTCCACCACCTCGAGGACGGGGCGCCGGCGCTCGGCGAGCTGCGCCGGGTGGCGCGTCCGGGTGGCGTGGTCTGGCTCGTCGAGCCCAACGGCCGGAACCCGCTGATCCGGCTCCTCGCCTGGCTCCGGCCCCACGAGCGCCGTGTCCGGCACAGCTCGGCCGCATCCGTCCGCGCCCTCGCCGAGCGGTTCTTCGCCGAGGTCGAGATCGAGGTCCGGCAACCCCTGCCGCTCTATCGGCTCGTCCTCCACTACCAGTACGGGCTTCCCCGGCTGGGCGGCTGGCGGCCGTTCGCCGCGCTCATGGACGCCGCCGAGCGCGGGCTCCGCGCCGTCTGGCCGCGGAGCCGATGGGCCTACATCGTCGCCGTCCTCCGGAGCCCGGCGGTGCCGGTGGCGGGCGCCCCACGCGGGCCCTCCCCGTGACACGCCCCGCCCGCCTGGACTGCGTCGCCCTGGGCGCGGCGGCGGCCGCCGTCTTCGTCCTCCAGGCGGCGGCGTGGCCCCTGCACGCCGGACGCGATCTGAACTCCTACGTCCTCTACTACAACCAGCTCTGGGACGCGCTGCCGGAATGGCACACGGCGATGCTGTACCGGACCCCGGTCGCCCCGCTGTTCATCGGCGGCCTGTACCGCCTCGGCGGCGCCGCCCTGCTCGAGGCCGGGCTCGGGGCGCTGTTCGTCGCCTCGGTGGTCGGCGTCTACGTCGTGGGCTCGCTCTGGAGCCGACCGGTCGCGCTCGCCAGCGCCGCCCTCACGGCGCTCGACCCGACCTACGGCGCCCTGTTCCACGAGCTGGCCAGCGACAACCTCCTGGCCGCCGGCCTGGCGCTCTGGGTCGCCCTCGTCGCGCGGACCTGGCGGCGGCCGACCGTCGCCAGCTACGCCGGCCACGGCGTGGCCGTGTTCCTGCTCGTGCTCGTCCGACCCGCGGCGCAGACGCTGCTCGCCTTCGCGGTCCAGCCGCTCCTCCAGCCCGGCCTCGGGCTGCGCGCCCGGCTGGTCCGGGCCGCGACCTTCCTGGGGACCGCGAGCATCCTCCTCGCCGCGTGGGCGGGCTACAACGACCTCCGCTACGACGACTTCGCGGTCACCCGTGGCGGCATGGCGGTAGTGCCATTCTACCGGGTGTTCGTGGTGGACCGCCTCGTCCGTCCCGACAACGGGCCCGCCTCGGCCGCGCTGGCCCGTGCCGTCGCGGACGACCTGCTGCCCCGCGAGCCCTACCGCCGGCCCGGGCTCGACGTGGCCACGGTCCTCGGCTCCGGCGACACCCGCGTCTGGTCGGACCTCGCCGCGCTCTCGGACCGGCGCTTCGGGTGGGACACCGATCACGCCATCCTGCGTCGCGTCGCGATCGAGGCGATTCGGCGACATCCCCTCGCCTACGCCGAGGGGGTCGTCGGCTCGCTCCACACCACGTTCCGGGACGAGCTGCGGCCGGCGGCGCCGGCGCGCCGGGTCCCGCCGCCCCCCGGCACCGCCCCGGCCGAGTTCGTCCCGGGCGACGGCCAGATCGTCCCGCACAGCCACGTGCACTGGCTGCGCTCCGCGCCCGAGTACCCGCTGTCGCCCGCGCGCGCGCCCCGGCCGGCGGGCGACGGCTGGCGCGTCGCGCTCAGCGAGGACGCGCTCCCCGTCCGGGACGGCTCGGGGATAGTGGCCGCCCTCCTCAACCGCGGCGTCGCCCGGCTCTACCCGCCGATGTTCGTGTTCCTGGGACTCGGCGCCGTCGGCGCGCTCCTCTGCCGGCACCCGGCGGCCCGCCTCTTCCTGTTTCTCGCGGGGCTGGCCGTGCTCCACGTTCTCTTCATCTGCGCGTCGACCACCCTGGCGGTCCAGTACCGGGTCCCCTTCGACCCGATCCTGATCACCCTGGGGGTGGCCGGGTTCATCCGGTACGGCTTCGGCGGCCGTCCGGCGACGCCCGCCCCGGCGTAGGCCACCCGGTGCCCGACCGCCCCGCCCCCGGATGGCGCCGGTACGTCAACACCCTCATCGCCCGCGAGGTCTCGTCGCTCACCCGGCACTTCGACCGGGTCCTCCAGTGGATGGCGCGCCCCGAGGACACCGGACTGCTCCTGGAGCGCATCGAGGCCCCGGCCAAGGCGCGGCTCGATGCGGACACCCTCCCGGATCTCGGCCACGAGGGTGGCTCCCGCACCGCGATCCTCCTGAACGGCGTCTTCAACCACCACTTCGACGTCCAGGCCCTGCTCTCCGGGGTCCACCCCCGGCTGGCCCGCACGGCCCGGCTCGTCGTCGTGCTCTACAACCCCTACTTCGCCTGGCTCTACCGGCTGGCGAACCGCTGGGGGATCCGGCAGGGCGCGGAGCCCGCGACCTTCGTGACCCGGACCGACCTCGCCAACCTGGCCCGGCTCTCCGGCTTCGAGACGACCCGGATGCGGCCGGCCGTGTACTGCCCGTGGCGGCTCCTCGGCCTGGGCACGCTCCTGAACCGCGTCCTCCCGGCCGTCCCGCTCGTGCGCTGGCTGGGGCTGGTCACGATCGCCGTGCTGCGGCCCGTCGTTGACGAGCGGCCGCGCGCCCCCTCGCTCTCGGTGATCGTCCCGGCGCGGAACGAGCGCGGCAACATCGCGGCCGTCGTCGAGCGCCTCCCCGCCCTCACCGGCGACCTGGAGGTCATCTTCGTCGAGGGGCACTCCACCGACGGCACCTGGGACGAGATCGACCGGGTGCTCCGGGAGCAGACCGGACCGGTCCGCGTGCGGGCGCTCCGGCAGACGGGAACCGGTAAGGCCGACGCGGTGCGCCTGGGGCTCGAGCACGCGACCGGGGAGCTGGTGACGATCCTCGACGCGGACCTGACGATGCCGCCGGAGCTGCTCGGGCGCTTCTACGACGCCTACCGGGCGGGGCTGGCCGACTTCGTCAACGGCTCCCGGCTGGTCTACCCGATGGAAGGCGTGGCCATGCGCTTCCTGAACCTCCTCGGCAACGTCTTCTTCGCCAAGACCCTGAGTGTCGTGCTCGACACCCGGCTCGGGGACAGCCTGTGCGGCACGAAGCTGTTCGCGCGCCACGACTGGGCCCGGTTCCGGGCGTGGACCCGGGGCTTCGGCGAGTACGACCCGTTCGGCGACTTCGAGCTCTTGTTCCCCGCCGCCGTCCTCGGTCTCGGGATCATCGACGTGCCCATCCGCTACCGGCAGCGCACCTACGGCGCCACCAACATCCGGCGGTTTCGCGACGGCCTCCGCCTCCTGCGGATGACCGTGCGGGCAATCGGCTACATCAAGCTGGGACCCGGTGCCGGCTGAAGGAGGCGAGGGCCAGAGCGCCGGGAGCCTGAGGCTCGGTCCCGATCGAGGCGCCCCTCACCCCGCGCGGAGGCGTCGCCAGATCCGGCGCGCTCCCCCATAGCGCAGACCGACCCACCCCACGCGGCCGAGATACGCGGCGACCTCGGCGAGGTCGGCGAGGCGCGAGCGCCCGAGTCGATCCGGGGCGCGCGCCGGCGCGCGGCAGAACTCGCGGAGCGGCGTGACCAGGCGGTCCCAGGTCAGCTCCGCGGCCAGGGCCCGCGATGCGGCCCGCCAGCTGCCAGCCGCGGCCGGGTCCTCGAGCAGCCGGTGGATCGCCGCGGCCCACCCGTCGACGTCACCGGGCTTCAGGACCAGTCCGGCCCCTCGGGCCCGGACGGCCTCGGAGAGGTCGTCGCCCTGCGTGCAGAGCACCGGCAAGCCCGCCCAGAAGTAGTCCAGAAGCCGGGTCCGGAAGGCGAAGCGCCCCTCGATGTGGTCGGGATGGGCGCTCACCCCCGCGTCCGCGTCCAGCAGCGCGGCTTGGCGCTCCTGGTAGGGGACCCACCCCGAGTTGAAGAAGACGTGGCGCTCATGGAGGCCGAGCGCGCGGGCCAGCGACTCCGCCTCGGCAAGCATCCTCATGCGCGGGATCCTGGGATTCGGGTGCTGGACTCCCATGAAGACGAGCTTGAGGTCCCCCCGTGTGGCCGCGACCCGGCCGACGGCCCGGATGACGGTCAAGGGATCGAGCCAGTCCCAAACGCCCCCGCCCCACAGCAGGATCCGGTCGGACTCGCCCAGGCCCGGCCAGCGGCCACGAAGCCCAGGTCCCTGCCGCCGGGGCGGCTCCGAGGGCAGCCCGAACGGGACCACGGTGATCAGCCGCCGGAGGAGCGGGTCATCGCGATGGGTGTGCCAGTTGAGCCGTCCCCCGGCGGCCAGCATGCCGAGCCAGAAGTCCCGCTGCCGTTCCCCCGTGCACAGGAACAGGTCGCCGACCGCGATGAGGGCATTGAGCCGCGCGGCGACGTAGCTCTGAGGGAACCGCGCGGCGCGCGCCGGCATCCCGTCGTAGTGTTCCAGTAGCTCCAGCGGGAGCGGATCGTAGAGATCCACTACGATCACCTTGCGTGTGAGCCCCAGCACCGTGATCGGGAAACGGAACCCCTGGGAGACCACCACGTCGCACCACCGGACCAGCCGACGGAGCCGCCGGCGCCCGTGCTGGACCACCCGGAACCCCTCGCCGGTGAGGCCCGGATCGTTCGGCGCCGCGAGAATGACCTCGGCGTCCCGGCTGAGCGCCCGGGCGAACTCCCAGTAGCGGATCGCCGGCCCGGCCATCGCCGGCCCGACGGTATCGGCCGAGATGAGGAGGACCCGGGTTCTCGCCACCCGCTCGGGACTGGCAGCTGCGACGCGGTCGCTCCCTAGGGCGGTCACGACCAGAGCGACGACCGGTGGGTCAAGTTCTCGGGGGTGGGGCTGAGGTGCGAGCGGTGCCCGCAGGCCGCAGACCGTCGAACCGGCGCAGGGAGTCGCCGGGCCGCAGGAATACTCCGAGTACGCCGAGGACCGGCAACGACCTCCAAGACCGATGGCCGTCCGAACAACGACGCGATGCGACGCTCATCGGCCCCGCCCCCTAGACACCGAGCGTGCCGCCAGACAGCGACTTGGAGCGCCCGAGCCACGCCCGGAGCTGCGCGCGGTCCTCCGCGCGGACCTCGCCGAGCAGGGCGAGGACCGCGCCGTAGACGAGCGCCCCCACCGGGATGAGCAGGAGCGGGACAGCGCCGAGCGCCAGGCTCCGGTCGAGCACCCCTCCCATCACCGTGGCCGCGATGGCCGGGCGCCACAGGATCGCGGGAAGCGACGGCAGCCTGTCCACGACCGACCGGACGAACCGAAGCTGGATGGCGAGCCCGGTGGCCTCGGCGACGACGAAGCCGACCGCGGCCCCCAGGATCCCATAGCGCGCCACCAGGAGCACGCTGAGCGCGGCGTAACCGCCGGTGTGGGCGAGCGCCCAGGGGAGGTAGCGTCGTCCCTGGTCGGAGCTGAAGATCACGTGGCCGACGGGCGCGTTGAGATAGAGGAGGGCGAGCCCCCAGACCAGGATCCTGAGAACCGGCGCCGCCGCGCCGTACCTGGTTCCGTACACCACCTCGATGACGGGGGCGGCCAGGATCGTGAGGCCGGTCGCCACCGGCAGGGCCAGCACGCCGAGAATCCGCACCGCGTTCCGGTAGGTGGCGCCGAGGGGACCGGTGACGCCGGCCCGCGACTGGGCGGCCATCAGCGGGAAGAGCCCGCCCATGAGCGCCAGCGGCAGCACGGTCAGCGCCTCGACCAGCTTGAACGCGGCGTTGTAGAGGCCGACCGCCTGGGGCCCTCCTTCCGTGAAGAGCACGATCGTGGCCACCCTGAGGTACACCATCGCCAGGATCGTGAAGCACCCGTACGGCCACGCGCGCTCCAGCAACCGCCAGGCCGCGAGCCATGCGCGCTCGCTGCCCGCCGCGGCCGGCCGCACGCTCCCGAGCACCCAGCCGGCCGCCAGGCTCGCCTCGAGCGCATTCACCAGGACGAGGACCGCGAGCAGGCCCGTTACCCCCCAGCCCGCCGCCAGCACGGGCCATGCGGACGCCAGCATAACGAAGGCGCCCAGGGCCGACAGGCTGGCGACTCGGGCGATCCGCTCCCGGGCTGTCAGGATCGCCGTGAACGCCCCGGTCACCGCCATCGGAAACAGCGAGAGGCCTCCCATCCAGAGGTGCCGCTGCTGCTCGAGGGGATAGCCCGCCGCCAGCCCGACCAGGCCGAGTCCCAGGCACGCGGCGCCGGCCATGGCGCTTCGCAACAGGAGCGCGCGACGGAGGTACGCCGCAGCCAGGCCGGGGTCTTGGGCGACGTCGCGCACCGTGATGACCGTCACGCCGAAGTCGCTCACGGCCCCGAAAATCGTCAGGTAGGCAGTCACCATCATCAGCTGCCCGAACCCGTCCGGCTCGAGGGCGCGCGCGACCAACATGAGGTAGAGCAACGTCAGGAGGCGGCCGACGACGTTCGCCCCGAGCAGGGCGAGGATGTTGCCGAGCCGACCGAGTGGTCCGACGCTCATCCCGGCCCCGACGACCCGGGGGTGACCATCCGCGACAGCCCGAGGAGCAGCGCCCCCAGGGCCAGCCCGTACAGCAGCAGCAAGACGACGTACGTGCCGCTCCAGCTCCACGGCGCCGGACGCCCGGCGGTCAACCGCTGCTGGAGCACACCGAGCGCCTGCCCGCTGCTCATGCGGAAGGAGGCGAGGAACGTCATGTCGCGGTCCGGCACCGGCACCCCGTTCCGGCGGTAGGCCCCTCCCGGGTACGCATCGCGATCGGCACCCCAGATCTGGAGGGCGGGCTGGACGGTCGGGTCCTCGGGCTCCAGCGAAAACTCCCAGCCGCCTCCCGCCGGCGCCGACAGCGGCGGAAACCGGGCCGTGACGTACCCGTGACGGCCCGGCACCCGCGACGTCATGATGACGTTGACCCGCTCCGGTCCCTCCGGGAACTCGCGGAGGCGAAACCGCACTCGAGGTGGCGGTGTGGGCACTGGATACGTGACCGTGAAGTCGATCTGGGTGAGTCCGGGCCCCGCCGAGCGGAAAGTCTGAGCGTACACTCCTGCGCCGAGTACATCCAGCAGCTGGCCGCGCGATGGCTGCTCGACCAGCACGACGCGGGACTCACTCAGGGCGACGAGCCCGCCCAGAAGCCCGATCCCGGCCAGGCCAAACAGGAGCCACCGCCCGCCCCACGCGCTGGGGAGGAGGCGCGCAATCACAGCCGCCCGAGCAGCGTCACCCCGTAGAAGAACGGTATGACGTAGTGAACGACGCAGACCGCGTCGAAGACCGCCAGCCCGGCCAGAAGCATCCAGCAGACCCGCCAGTCGCCGGCCGGGCGCGCCACCCGGGTCAGCCCGAGCACGAGCAGGAGCGCCAGCGGGATCACCACCGGATAGAGGTTCCGGCCTTGCGACATGGTGAAGACGAGCGCATCCCGCATGAACGTGAAGAGGAACACCCAGAAGGCGGCGCCGGCTAGGAAGACCAGCGCGTCCCGCTGCCACGGCGCCAGGCGGTCCCTCTCCGGGGTCACCCCGCGGGCGAGGAGCCCCAGTCCCAGGGCGGCGACCCCGATGACGACCAAGAGCAGGCCATACAGCCCGTTGGCCACGGGCACTTCCATGTGGCCGAAATTGCCCCAGAACCCGCGAAACAGGGTTGGGAAGTACTGGCGGCGAAGCCACAGCGGGGTCTCGCCAATGCTCCCCACCCGGCCTACGATGAACTCCGCCGGCGAGGCGCCGAACTGCCTCGCGAAGCCCTGGGAGAACCCGTCGAGGGCCGCCGTCACCGCCCGAGGGAGCGCGGCCTTGTCTCGCTCGTAGCGCTCGGCGAGCGGGGAGAGCCATGACGGCGTACTCAGGGACAGCACGGCCACCGCCACCAGGAGCCCGCCCCGCGTCAGGGCATAGCCTGGCCACGTCCCGCCCCGCCGCCGGAACCGGCGGAGATCCCAGTACGACAGCAGGATCGGCACCAGGGCCCATCCGGACTTCTTCGTCAGGAGCGCCATCGCCGTCAGCGAGGCCAGACCCGTCCATCCAACCCACGAAAGGCCGCGACGGATCGAGCGCACCGTCAGCGCGAACACGCCGGCGAACGCGATCTCGACGGGCTTGTCGTTGGTGATCGCTCCGCTGAGACTGGTGTACTGGGGGATGAATGTGATGAGGCCGGCCACCGCGAACGCCACCGCCGGGCGGTCCGGCAGCAGCTCGCGCGCGACCTGGTAGGCGATGGCGACGATCACCAGGCTCATGACGATCGAGAGAAAGCGCAGGGCGTAGGCTTCGTCGTCGATCGACCCCAGCGCCAGCGTGCGCAGGACGCCAGCGGCCACAAGATAGTAGAGTGGTGGCTGGTTGAGCTCGGGATACCCGAATGCTCCGAGGTTGTCGGGATCGGGGATGCGCCGAATCTCCCAGTAGCGGTGGCGGACCAGCGACTCCGAGATCTCGCGGCGGAGATCGGAGTGGGTCCGGGCCGGGGTGCCGACGGCCCTGCCCCCCCCGAGCGCCCCCACGACGCGGTAGGCGATCGTGTCTTCCAGCGGGAGATCCAGGCGCATCGCCTCGCGGTCGGCGAGGAGCTTGATGTACTCGAAGTGGACCAGCTCGTCGGGATTCTGCCAGGGCGGGAGCAGGACGGCGTACAGGACTGCCCGGATCAGCTGGATCGCGAGAAGGAGGATGAGCAGGCGACGACCCAAGACTCGCTGCCTACGGAGTGGGCATCCGGCTTCCCGGCGTCAGCCGTGATTCGCGAGATATCTCGTCCCCATCCGGCCGCTTGGCCACGACCCGGCCCCCGGTGTCTCGAAACGGCCATTCCGGCTCGGGGAGAACGCGCGAGGTTCACGTGACCCGGACGCCCAGCGTCCACTCGCGGCATCCTAGCACGGACGCCCCGGACCCGCAACCAAGCCCCGGGCGCCCGCGAGCGCCAAAGGTCGCGTGGACGGGGGTCAGGACCTGATCAGGTCGGCCCAATCGGCCGGGATCTCGACCCGAGGCGGCGACCGCTCTCGCTCACCGGGTGCTGGGCATCCGCACCGCGAGCCCGACGACCCCCGCCCAGGCCCGGCGCGCGGCGTCGTCACCGGCCAGGGCCGCGCCCGCGCAGCGGAGGAGGCCGCCGGCGACGAGGATGGCCCGGAGGCCGAGCCGCCGCGCCCACCCGTAGTGCTTGTCGTAGAACTGCCGCATGCTCCGCATGCGCTCCAGGACCGTGATCTCCGGGCGACCGCGCGACGACCCCCCCACGTGGTGGACCACCTCGGCGGCCGGGTCGAACCAGACGCGCCAGCCGGCCTGTCCGGCGCGGAGGCAGAAGTCCTTCTCCTCGAAGTAGAGGAAGAACCGCGGATCGAACCCGCCGATCCGATCGACGACCTCCCGCCGGATCAGCATGCAGGCGCCGGTCACGTAGTCGACCGGGCGGGACTCGCGTGGGGATCCAGCTGTCCGAAGTACCGCCCCAGCCACCAGCCCAGGCGCGGCCCGCAGACAGCTGACCGGCACGAGCCGCCGGAGGCGAAGGACCGTCCCCGGCCGCCTGGAAGAGCGTCGGAAAGCGGTAGGCGGACGTCTGGAGGCTCCCGTCGGGATTCCGGAGCCGCGGCCCGACGACGCCGGCATCCGGGTGTGCCTCGGCGAACGCCACGAGCGCGCGAAAGACCGGCGACACGAGGTCGGTGTCGGGATTGAGGAGGAGGACGATACCGTCCCTTGGCCGACCGTCGAGCCCTGATTGACCGCGGCCGCGAAGCCGACGTTGGCTCGCGGTTCGGGATCAGATGCGACCTCCGGGAACCGGCGGAGCGCCTCGAGGCTCCCGTCCGTGGACGCGTTGTCGACGACGAAGATCTCGAGAGCGAGGTCGCCGCCGAACCGCCGGATCGACGCGAGGCACGCCTCGAGAAAGGACCCGGCGTTGTAGTTCACGATGATGACGGACAGATCCACGGCCCTCACCGCCGGCGGAGCCGCCGCCCCCTTCGGCGGAAGCCCGCGTGTCGCGGCGCCACCCACCCCGGACACCCAACCCGCGCCGCCTTCGTCGGGTCATGGTACCCCGAGAAGGGTCAGGGCGTGAGAGCGTGTGAAGGAATCGGGTCCCTCCGGCCCCCCCTCCCCCCGGTGCCGGCCGGAGGGACGGGACGTCGCCCACAGGCCGAAGGCCGTCCGATCGGCCGCAGGCCCGAGCCGTCCCGGCGATACGGTCAAACGGGAGGGCTGGGGGGGTGGGCGGGAGGTCCCGAACTGAGGAAAGGGCCGGCCCGCGCCGACGCCGCCGCGATCGGCGCCGTCAGCCGGTGGCCAGCTCGCGGCGGAGCCCGTCGGTCATCCACGCCGGCCGCGGGCCCAGTTGACTGAGGGTGGCGACGACGCGCCGCGGCGTGCCCCAGTCGCTCCACGTCACGCCCGAGAGCTCGAGCACACCGAGGTCTTCCCGGGCATGCTCCAGGAGATCGCGGGAGAGGTTGGCGGGGCGCGCGGCCGCGTAGGCGCGGCGGACCGCCTCAGCCTCCCCCGGCGTGCCGAAACAGTCGGCGGCCCGGAGCAGCGGGCCCACGGTGTCGGGCAGGTGTCGCTCGGCGAGCCGGACGAGCGGCGCGAGCCTCGTCACCACGACCAGCGTGTTCCAGAGCCAGCCCGCCCGCAGCATCTCGCGCGTCCAGGCCAGCGGAGGCTTCTCGACGAACCGCCGGACGCGCCGGACCGCGCCGGGGGCCGGCCATCCCAGCACCTCGCCCGGCTCGATCCAGCCGTACTCCGGCTCGGGGTGCGAGGGCAGCACTCCGAGGAGCACCGTGACGTCCGGGTACCGCACGGTGGTCGCCGCCGCCTCCTGGACCGCCGCCATGAACCGGTCGGCGGGTGTCACGAAGTGATCCGAGGGGAAGATCGCCACCGTCGCGTTCGCGTCGATGGCGCCGACGCGGAGCGCCGGGTACAGGAGGCCGAGCGCGGTGCCCCGGCTCTCGGGCTGGACGACGGGCCACACGGCGCCGCACTCGCCGAGGAGCGGCTCGTAGTAGCGAGCGTGCTCGCGCGTGAGGCTGACGAGCTGCCGGTCGCGCGGGATCAGCCGCCCCACGCGGCGCACGGTCTCCTGCAGAAGCGTCCCGGTGCCGGTGAGGTTGCAGAACTGCTTCGGCCGGCTGTCGCCCGTGATCCGGCGGGTCAGCGGCAGGAGGCGCGTGCCGTCCCCGCCGGCCAGGATCACGGCCCAGAGGGACGGCGGGGCCGAGTCGGTGGAGACCGGGCCGGGGAAAAGGGATGCCTGACTCATGGCGCGCCTCGCATCGGATGGTGGAGGGGGTCGGCCCGGGGTCGGTGGCCGGCTTCCCCCGGGCAGGAGCCTGACCACACGCGACGGGTCGGTGCCGGCGGGGCAGCCCTTCCGCGTCCGAAAGCCGATCGCCCCCTCCCGGACCGGACGTGACTTCGACGGCAGGCAACCGGCGTGCAGATTTCAGTTTCAGAGGTCGGGAAAGACGTGTCAAGCAGAATCGCGAAGCGGAACGTCGAATCGCGGAATCCCGCGCCAGGCGACCCCGCGCGGCGAGCGCGTCCGGGGCGTTCGCGCGGGGGTGAACCCCGTGGAAAAAGCATAACAATCGCCGGTATCCGTTGCAAAATAGTCTTCTTCGCGAAAAAGAAACGGGAGATGTACGCGCCATCCGAGCTGCTCGACATCGCGCCCCACCGGGCGTACCGCCGGCTTCCGGTCCTCGGCCCGGCGAGCGTCGCGCTCTCCCTGTTCCTGGTGCTCGCCCTCGAGGTGCTCCTGGTGCGCTACCTGGCCCCGCTGGTCCGGGTGTTCGGCCTGGCCACCTTCGAGCTGGTGCACTTCGTCCGGACCCCCGCCTCGCTGGGAAGCGACGAGTTCCTCGGGGTGCCGCTCTTCCCGGTCGTCTTCGGCACCATTCCGCCGCTCGGCTACGGGACGGTCCTGCTCTGGCTCGCCGGCAGCGTGGCCGGCATCGTCCTGCTGGGGCGCCTGCGCCGGGTGGTGGGGGCGCCGCTCCGCTACCTGGTCGTCTACAACCTCCTCCTGGTCGCGGCCTCCGCGTGCTACCTCCTCTTCGCCGGCCACCTCGGGTACGACGCCGAGGAGTTCTCGCGCCTGTACCTGCGCACCGTGGTGACGATCTGGCTGGTCACGCCGGCGTTCATGGGCCTGCTGAGCCTGACCCTGCCGTTCTCGCCGCTGGAGCGCGTCGGGCTGGTGACGCTCACGCTGGTCTACGACATCATCTTCTCGGCCGTCCGCTACGCCGTCTTCGTCTGGCTCCTGCAGAACCTCGGCGCGGTGGTCATGGCCAACCTCTATCTGTTCCTGGGTCCCCTCCTCGACGTCATCTACTTCGTGGGCATCTTCGGCCTGTTCGTGCTCAGCGCGGCGCGGCGGATCCGGCGCCGCCCCGAGTACCTGGCGTGATCCTGGCGCTCCAGGTCTGGATGGGGGTCCTGACCGCCGTGATGCTGCTGTACGCGGCCCGGCACCTGGTCCTCACCATCGCCCGGATCGGCCCCCGGCAGCGCCCGGGCTACGAGGCGCTGCTCGACGGCGATTGCCCGGGGCTCACCGTGCTGATCCCGATGCACAACGAGGAGGCGGTCGCCGACGGCGTGTTGACCGCGCTCATCGCCAGCGACTATCCGAAGGACCGGATGGAGATCATCCCCATCGACGACCACTCGGTGGACGGCACCGAGGCGATCCTACGGCGCTACGCCGCCGCGCACCCCTACATCAAGCCGCTCCACCGCCGCTCGGGGCCGCGCGGCAAGCCGGCCGGGTTGAACGACGGCCTGGCCCGGGCCTCCCACGAGATCGTCATCGTGTTCGACGCCGACTATCAGCCCGCCCGCGGCCTCCTGCGGGAGCTGGCCATGGCCTTCGCCGACCCCGAGGTGGGGGCGGTGATGGGCCGCGTGATCCCCAGGAATACCGGGGCCGGTCTGCTGACGCGGCTCCTGGATCTGGAGCGCTCGGGCGGGTACCAGGTCGACCAGCAGGCGCGCTACACCCTCGACCTCATGCCGCAGTACGGCGGGACGGTCGGAGGCTTCCGCCGCTCGGTGGTCCTCGCCTGGGGCGGCTTCGACCCCCGGGTGCTGGCCGAGGACACCGATCTCACCCTGCATCTCTACACGCGGGGCTGGAAGGTCGCCTACGCCAACCGGGCCGAGTGCTACGAGGAGGCGCCCGAGGCCTGGGACGTGCGCTTCCGGCAGCTCCGCCGCTGGGCCCGGGGTCACACCCAGGTCATGTTCCGCCACTGGCTCCGCCTTCCGGCGTCGCCGTACCTGAGCCCGCTCCAGAAGCTCGACGCGATGCTCCTGCTCGGCATCTACCTGGTCCCGCCGCTCCTCTTGACCGGGCTCGGCGCCAGCCTGATCCTCTTCCTCACCGGCTTCATCCCCACCTGGGGGGCGGTCGCGCTGAGCTTCTTCGCGGTCGCCTACAACGCCTTCGGCAACTTCGCGCCCTTCTACCAGGTGGCGGCCGCCGGCCTCCTCGACGGCATGCGGGAGCGCCTGTACCTGCTCCCCTTCATGTTCTTCATGTACCTCTACAACAGCTGGGCGGTGACCTCCGGCGTCGGCGACGCACTGGTCGACCTGGTCGGCCGCCGCATGCCGCAGTGGGACAAGACGCGGCGGTTCCGCCAATGAGACACCCTGTGTCAACCCTCTCGTTCCGCCGACCTCGTACCGCGTCGGGACTGCGGGGCGCCCCCCCTCCCCCCGCCACAGGCCGAAGGCCGTCCAACTGGTGGGGAGGGGTCGCCAAAGGCCGAAGGCCGTCAATGGGTGGGGGTGGACCCCGATGAGCGTGGAGGTCCTGCTGCTCCTGCTCCTGTTCCTGGGACTGCTCCTGCTGCCCATGCTGCCGGGCTGCCGCGAGCTGTGGCGGCCACGCGACAACCGCCCGCTCGAGATCGACCAGGACGCCACGGTGAATCCGCGCGAGCCCGCCCTGGCATTCCGGCGCGGGCTGGCGTCCCTGGTCGAGGTGGCGGCGGCCGACCTGCCGTCCCGGACGCTCGTCGACAAGGCCGGCGGCCGGGCGTACGAGATCCACCGGGACCTGCGCCTGGCGCCCGCCGTCCGGACCCCGGCCCTCCTGATCGCGCTCGGCGAGGCCGAGGTCGGCGACGCCGCCACGCTCGGCGACGTGTACGTCCAGGGGAATGCCCGGCTCGGCGCCGCCGTCCGGCTGCGGGCCCTGGCCGTCGACGGCGATCTCGTGCTCGGCCGGGACTCGAGCGTCGAGAACTGGATCGACACGGAGGCCAGCGCTTGGATCGGCCCCCGCTGCGACCTGGGCCGCTCGGCGAGCGCCGTCAAGGGCCTGACCCTGGGCGCCGGCTGCACCTTCCGCCGCCTGTGGGGGCTCCCGGTGTCCACCGAGGGTCCCGCCCGGCCCCCGGCCGGCGGGCCGGCGGCCGAGCCGGGCGAGCAACGCATCGACGACGCCCTCCTCTGGGCCGGCCGGCGGCTCACGGTGCCGAGCGGCCTCACCGTCGACCGGGATCTCGTCGTCCACGGAGAGGTGCGGGTCGGTGCCGGCAACCTCATCCGCGGCAGCATCAAGGCGTACGGCGGGCTCCACCTCGACGAGGGCGTCCGGGTCGAGGGGAACCTGATCTGCCGGCGCGGGATCCACATCGCGGGAGACGCCACCATCCGCGGGCACGTCTACGCCGAGGGCGACGTCGCCGTCGGCCCGGGCACCCGCGTCGGGGACGCGGCGGGCTTCAAGACCATCTACGCCACCGGCCGGATCGAGCTGGCGCCCGACGTCCTGGTCTTCGGCTGGATCGTGGCGGAGCGCGCGGGCATCGTGGCGGGCCCATGAACCCCATGCGCGGCCTGCCCGTCGCGATCGTCGTGCTCGCCCGGGACCCGGGTTGCTCCCGCGGGCCCGGCCCCGGCCGCCGCGTCCGGATCCCGATCCCTCTCGCCGAGAGGAGACCGCGCGCATGAACACCTCCGTGCTGCTGTGCATCGGGACCCGGCCCGAGATCATCAAGATGGCGCCGGTGTACCACGCCCTCAAGGGGACGCCGTTCGAGCCGATCGTCCTTCACACCGGCCAGCACGAGGCGGGCACCGAGACCGATCGCCAGACGGTCTGGCCGCTCTACGAGTTCTTCGGCTTCCTGCCCGCCTACCGGGTCGACCTCGTCCGGCGGACGGAGACGCTCGCCCACCTCACGGCCCTCCTGATGGAGGAGCTGAACGAGCTGCTGACCTACATCGACCCGGGAGCCGTCCTCGTGCAGGGCGACACCACCACCGCCTTCATCGCCGCGCTGTCGGCCTTCTACCGGAAGACGCCGGTCGGTCACATCGAGGCGGGGCTCCGGACTCACAACGAGTACGACCCCTTCCCCGAGGAGAAGAACCGGCAGCTCATCACGCGCCTGTCCCGCTGGCACTTCACCCCGACCGCGATGGCCTCGCAGAACCTCCTCGCCGAAGGAATCCCCCAGGAGCGCATCTTCCAGGTGGGCAACACCGTCGTGGACGCCGTCCAGTGGGGGATCGGGCAGCTGGACGAGCGCATCGCCCAGGGGGACCTCTTCCCGCGGCCGCTCCAGGCCCTGCCCGATCGGCTCCAGGGCCGGCGCTTGATCCTGATCACCGCCCACCGCCGCGAGAACTGGGGCGCCAAGATCACGCAGATCGCGCGGGCCACCCGGACGCTGCTGGAGCGCTACCCCGATCTGGTCGTCGTCTGGCCGGTCCACCCGAACCCCAAGGTGCACACCACGGTCCAGGCCGGCTTCGAGAAGCTCGGGCCCAGCGTGTCCGAGCGGCTCTACCTGACGCCGGGCCTCTCCTACCCGGTGGTCCTGTGGCTCCTGAAGCACGCCTGGCTGGTCATGACGGACTCCGGCGGCATCCAGGAGGAGGCGGCGGCGACGGGCACGCCGGTCCTGGTCCTCCGGGACACCACCGAGCGGCCGGAGCTCCTCACCGCCGGCTCCGGGATGCTGGTGGGCACCGATCCGGAGGGGATCGTCCACCATGTGGACCGGCTCTCCGCCGAGTCGGGCCGGTACGACGCCATGCGCTCCGCCCCCAACCCCTTCGGCGACGGCCACGCCGCCCGGTACATCAGCGACGCGCTGGTCAAGAGCCTGGCGCCGGACGAGCCGAGCGCATGGTTCTGAGGAGAACGGGAGGGGGCCTCGACGGCCCCCTCCCGGACCTCCCCCAGGAGATGAGGGCGCGGGCGAAGCCCGCGCCAGGAGTGGAACGCCGCGGCCGCCAGGCTCGGAGTCATCGCGTGGCGAGAAGCCGACGGGGGGCGGGCTTGGAACCTGCCGGTATGTCTCAATGGGCTCGGAGCGCGGCCGCCCGCCTGGTGCTGGCCCTCATGCTGGCGACCATGCTGGCCTCGCCGACCCTGGGCCAGGAGCAGGGGCGAGAGAATCCGCCCACGACGCCGGCCGACTTCCCCCCCGCGCCCCCGGCGCCGGCGGCGCCGGGGGCACCCGAGCCGCCGCTCTCCGGCTTCATCGAGGCCGGCCTCAACTACAACATCCTGACCGACGGCCAGAAGGATTGGTTCGGCCAGTACGTGCGGGGTGTCGTCGACTACAAGCACCGGGACATCTTCTCCTACGAGATCTTCCACCTGGAGAAGTTCGGGGACCAGGGAACGTTCTTCTCCCTGGGCAACACCCACGTCTTCACCCCCGAGTGGTACACGAGCATCAGCGTCGGCACCAGCGCCGGCGGCTTCTTCTGGCCGCAGTTCCGCGTGGACGCCTTCCTCAGCAAGAAGTGGCTGGAGCGCCAGCAGCTCATCACGACGATCGGGTTCGGCTACCACGACGCCAAGGACGTGCACTACGACTACGACCTGTTCATCGGCGCGACGTACTACTTCGACGGTCCCTGGATCCTCGAGGCCGGCCTCCACTACAACATCAGCGAGCCCGGCGACGTCACCGCCCCCGGGCCGTTCATCGCGGTGACGAACGGCCGGAACAAGGAGTACTTCCTGGTGCTCCGCTTCGGCTTCGGGCGGGAGGCGTACCAGGTGGTCGGCCCGACGACGTCGATCACCGACTTCGCCAGCCAGGTGGTGACGCTCACCTGGCGGAAGTGGCTCACCAGGGACTGGGGATTCAAGGTCCAGGGCGAGTACTACCACAACCCGTTCTACGAGCGGTACGGCTTCGAGCTGGGGATCTTCCGCGACTTCTGACCGGCGGGCCAACGGTCGGCCTCGACAAGGAGTGCCCATGGCGAAGATCATGCTCGCCGACGACGAGCAGCAGGTGCGGGACATGGTCGCCTTCAAGCTGAAGGCCACCGGCCACCAGGTGGTGCCCGCCCGGGACGGCGGCGAGGCCATGACCCTGGCCGCCGCCGAGAGCCCCGACCTCATCATCCTGGACATCATGATGCCGGTCCTCGACGGCTTCGAGGTTCTCCGGCGCCTGAAGGCCGACCCGGCGCTGCAGGCGATCCCGGTCATCGTCCTCTCGGCCAAGGGGCGGGAGCAGGACGTCCTCGCCGGCCTCCGCGGGGGCGCCGTGGACTACATCGTGAAGCCGTTCAGCCTGAAGGAGCTGACGGCGCGGGTCGAGCTGGCCCTGCGGAAGCGCGAGCCGGAGGGCGACCTCCCCGCTGACTGAGAAGCTGTGAACCAATCGCTTTCTCCGGCTCCCCCCTCCCCTCCGCCAGAGGCCGAAGGCCGTCACGATGGTGGGGGAGGGGGGTGGGGGGGGTGGGCGGGAGGTCACGAACTGGAGGATCGCCCCGCGTGATCACCCCGGTCCCCATACGGACGACCCTCCTCGCCGCCGCCGCCCTCGTCGTCCTCACGCCGGCCCTCCTGGGAGCGGCGGCGTACTGGAGCGGCGGGCCGGGACCCCTGGTCCTCGCCGCCGGGCTCGGCCTGCTGGCCGGCGGCGGCGCGGCCTTCCTCTTCGTGCACCGGGTGTTCCGCCCCGTGACCCGGCCGGGCGACATCGTGGAGCGGGTGACGGCGGGAGGCGACATCCCGCCCGAAGGCCCGCCCGCCGGCGACGAGCTCCCGCGTCCCGGCTCCGCCGTCGAGCGCCTGACCGACCAGCTCGTCCAGCGAGAAGAGACGCTCGACCGCGTCCGCCGGGAAGCCGAGACCTTCGTCGAGATCCAGCGCGACCTGACGGAGACGCTCGAGCTGGTGCCGCTCCTCCAGAAGATCGCGCGCCACGCGCGCCTCGTCTGCCGGAGCGACCTGGTCTACATCGCGCCCTTCGACCGGCGCACGGGGGTCGCTCGCGTCGTCGCCCTGATGGGCGAGCGAGGCGCGGCCCTCGGGCACCTCCGCATCGAGCCGGGCCGGGGCATCGCGGGGCGCGTGCTGGCCAGCCGCCGGCCCGTCCGCACCGCGGCGTTCGCCGACGACGCCACGCTCTGGGACGGGCTGGCCGATCCGGTGGCGGCGGAGGGAGTGGTCGCCGCCCTGGCGGTGCCGATCATCCTGGAGCAGGAGCTGATCGGGATCATCTTCGTCGCCAACCGCACCGCGACCGCCTTCACCGAGCATGACGAGGCGGTGCTGCTCCGGCTGGCCCTGCCCGCGGCGCTGGCCATCCGGAACGCCCGCCTGGTCGGCGAGCTGGAGCAGGAGCGCGACCTGCTCACCGTTCGATCGCGGGAGCTGGCCCGGTCGGAAGCCCAGCTCCGCGGCATCGTCCAGGCGGCCACCGACGGGATCCTGACCGTCGACGGGCACGGTCACATCACGTCGGTCAACCGGGCCGCCCAGCTCATGTTCGGCTACACTGCCGAGGAGCTCCTGGCCCAGGAGCTCCACCTGCTCATCCCGGCCCCCGCCGAGGCCCTGGATGCCTCCGGGGGGCCCGGGCCGCCCGCCACCCCCCGCAGCGAGATGGAAGGCGTCCGGCGGGACGGCTCCCGGTTCCCCATCGAGCTGAGCGTCAGCGTGGTGCGCACCGAGCACGACCACTTCTTCGCCGTTGTCGTCCAGGACATCACCGAGCGCAAGCAGGCGCACGAAACGAGCTTCCGGCTAGCCTCGATCGTCGAGTCCTCCGACGACGCGATCATCGGCTGGAGCCCGGACCTCCGCATCACGAGCTGGAACCCGGGCGCCGAGCGGATGTACGGCTACGCCGCCGAGGAGGTCCTCGGGCAGTCGTTCCCGATGCTGGTGCCGGCCGACCGCCGGAACGAGATCGGCGACTTCGTGGAGCGGCTCCGGCGCGGGGAGCACCTCCAGGGCCAGGAGACCATGTGGCTCCGGAAGGACGGCCGCCCCATCGACGTGTCGCTCACGATCTCGGCGACCCGCGACGAGGCCGGCCGGATCACCGGGTTCTCGACGATCGCCCGCGACGTCACCGAACGGATGGCGATCGAGCGGCTCAAGGCGGAGTTCCTCGCCACCGTGTCCCACGAGCTTCGGACGCCGCTCAGCGCCATCCGGGGCCACATCGAGCTGGTCCTGGACGGCGACGCCGGCCCGGTCACCGAGCTCCAGCGGCAGTTCCTCGACATCGCCACCCAGAGCACCGACCGGCTGGGCGCCCTGATCAACGACCTCCTCGACATGGAAAAGATCGAGGCGGGCAAGATGCAGATCCGCCAGGAGCCGGTGGATCTCGCGAGCGTCCTGCGGGGCGTCGTGTTGACCTTCCGTCACGAGGCCGAGCGGAAGGGCCTGGGCTTCGGCGCGGAGATCGCGGACCGGCTCGTCGTGATCGGGGATCAGGACCGGCTGATCCAGGTCTTCGCGAACCTCGTCTCCAACGCCATCAAGTACACCGCCCGGGGGGAGGTCGGCGTCCGGGCCGCCCGGCGGGACGGTCGGATCATCGTGGTCGTGCACGACACCGGCATCGGCATCTCGGCCGAGGACCGGCCGCAGCTCTTCTCGAAGTTCTTCCGGAGTCAGGACCGCGCGGTCCGGGACGCCGGCGGGACCGGGCTCGGCCTCGTCATCGCCAAGGGGATCGTGGAGCGACACGGTGGGAGCATCGAGGTGGAGAGCGAGAAGGGCGTGGGAACCCGATTCACGGTCTCGCTGCCCTGACGCGATCAGAGAACGCCGCGCGAGGTGAGAAAACCCGCGATCACCGCGGCGAGGATCAGCGCGATCCGGCTCACCAGGAGGTAGGCGCTGAGGCCGAGCCCCAGCAGGCCGCCCAGGACCGGCAGCTGCAGGTAGGTGAACGCCAGGAAGAGCAAGATCCCCACCAGGATCGCCGGCAGGATCGCCGCCAGGAAGGCGGTGCCCGGCGAGCCCGCGATCCAGCCGCCGAGGGCGCCGGCGACGATGGGGCCGACCACCGGCGCCCAGAAGAGCAGCAGATCCACGACCACCATGACCAGCATGGCGCTGATCATCGCCGCGCCCCCTCCTTCCCCAGCGGACCTCCCGCTTGCCCTATCCGCCGGTCCCGGTCTCCTGCCGCAGCCGGGCCAGGGCCTGCTCCAGGGCGGCGGCGATCTCCTCGACCTCCCGCTCCCCCATCGGCGTGGAGAGGCACCCGAGTCCGTTGGTGTTGACCACGACGCCGGCCTCCAGGAGGTGGTAGAAGAGCCGCGTGAGGCGCGCCTCGGCGTCCGAGTCCGCCGCGTCCCGGTAGCTCCGGAGCGGCCGCGCCGTGAGGAGGAGCCGGAAGAGTGAGCCGTCTCCCGTCACCTGCCCGGGAACGCCGCTCGCCCGGAAGACCTCGGTCAGTCGGGTCCGCAGGCGGCGCCCCAGGGCTTCCAGCCGGTCGAAGGCGGCCTGGTCCATCGCGGTCATCGCCGCCAGCCCGGCCCCCATGCTCACGGGGTTGCCACTGAAGGTGCCGCCGGAGGCGATGCGCGGCCCGCGGGTCCCGGGGTCGAAGACCTCCATGACCTCGACGCTCCCGCCGGTCGCGCCGATCGGGAAGCCACCCCCGATGATCTTGCCGAAGGCGACGAGGTCCGGCTCCCCGCCGTAGCGGCCGGACGCCCCGGTGAAGCCGACCCGGAAGCTGATCACCTCGTCGAAGATCAGGAGGATGCCGTGGGCGCGGGTCAGCGCCCGGAGGAACGCCAGGAAGCCGTCGGCCGGTGGGATGAAGCCCATCCGGTTCGACAGCGGGTCCACCAGCACCGCCGCCAGCTCGTTCCGGTGCTGGGCGATGAGGCGCTCGGTGGCGTCGCGGTCGTTCCAGGGCAGCACCAGGGTCTCCAGGACCCGGTGCTTCGGGATGCCGCCGCTCGAGGGGACGCTGGCGGGGGCGTCGTCCGGCCCCCAGTCGCCCGGCCGCGAGCTGAAGCTCACCTGGACGTCGTCGTAGTAGCCGTGATAGGCGCCCTCGAACTTGGCGATGCGGTCCCGCCCGGTGTAGGCACGCGCCGCCTTGATGGCCATCATGACCGCCTCGGTCCCCGAGTTGCCGAAACGCACCCGCTCGAGGGCCGGGACCCGCTCGACCAGCAGCTCCGCCAGCGCCACCTCCTCCGGCGTCGAGGTGGCGAACGCGGTCCCCCGGCTCACCTGGCGGGTCACCGCCTCCACGATCGGCGGGAAGCCGTGGCCGTGGATCAGGGCCGTGAAGTTGTTGATGGCGTCCAGCCGCTCCACGCCGTCCACGTCCGTCACCCGGCACCCGGCGCCGGACGCGACGTAGCACGGGTGAGGCCGCATGTGCATGTTCGCCTTCGAGGTGCCGCCCGGAATGACCTTCCGCGCCCGCTCGTAGAGCTGCGCCGACGCCGACCCCGGCTCCCGGTAGGTTGCTCCGCTCATCTCGCGCCTCCTTCGCCGCCGTGGTCCGCACGGCGCCGGGCCTCATCTTACTCGACCGGCCGCGCCGCGCGCTAGACACGCCCGGCGGCTTCTGGTAAGGTGAGCGACGCTTTCGGCCCCAGTGGACAGGTAGCTCAGTTGGTAGAGCACGGGACTGAAAATCCCGGTGTCGGGAGTTCAACTCTCCCCCTGTCCACCATTTCCTTCCGTGGTTAGTCCAGCCCCCGAGCGTTGACGCCGCCGGGGCAGTAACGGGGTCACTTGTGCCCGCCCGGAGCCTCGCAACCGCGACCTGGTTCATCGCCGGAGGACGCGGGCCAGTCACCACGACCTCTCGGACCGCGGCGCCAAGTTCTCGACCCGC
>CAVPSB010000023.1:0-161999 GCA_963708025.1 uncultured Candidatus Rokubacteria bacterium
GGATGCTCGCGAGCCGTGGGTGTTCTCGGGGTCGCCCCAGGCTGCCGGCATGGAGGGGTGAGGAAACGGCGCGCTCGACCGAGCGCCCGTGGAGGAGGTGCCCCATGCGGCAGACACGGCTCCAATGGCTCGCCATCGCAGCCCTGGCCGGGCTGGTCCTGGCCAGCGCGGCCTTCGCCCAGGCCCCGCGGCGCGGCGGGGTGCTCCGCGTCGGCATTCTGGGCGAGCCGCCGGCCCTCGATGCCCACTGGTCGACGACGGCCCTGGTCGAGACGCTGACCAACCACATCTACGAGGGCCTGTACACCCTCGACCAGGACAACCGCCCGATCCCGATGCTGGCCGAGGGGATGCCGGCCGTCTCTCAGGACGGGCTGGTCTACACGTTCAAGCTCCGGCAAGGCGTGCGGTTTCACAACGGAAAGGAGTTGGGCGCCGAGGACGTGGTCGCCTCGCTCAAGCGCTGGGGCCAGCAGGCGAACCAGGGCAAGGTCCTCTTCAAGCAGGTGGCGGAGCTTCGGGCCGTCGACCGTTACACCGTCGAGCTTCGCCTGACGGAACGCTCGCCGATCACGGTGCTCGCGCTGGCTGTCCCGAACACCTTCGCCGCGATCTACCCGAAGGAGATCGCCGAGAAGTTCCCGCCGGCCCAGAAGGTCACCGAGTACGTGGGGACCGGCCCCTTCCGGGTCGTCGAGTGGAAGCCCGACCAGTACATCCGGATGGTCCGGTTCGATGACTATCGGCCCCGCGGCGAGAAGCCGAGCGGCTACGGCGGCGCGAAGGCGGCCCATGTCGACGAGATACGCTGGATCCCGGTGCCGGACGTCGCCACGCGGGCCGCCCAGGTGGAGACCGGCGAGCTGGACTTCGCCGACGACCTCTCGCTGGACCAGTACGACCGGCTCGTCCAAAGCCCGAACGCGCGCCCGCTGGTCGCCAGGCCGTATTTCTGGCTCATCGCCGTCTTCAACAAGAAGGAAGGGGTGATGTCGAACCAGAAGCTGCGGCAGGCATGGCAGGCCGCGATCGACATCGAGCCGATCATGAAGGTCGTGGCGGCGGGGAAGCCCGAATTCTACCGTCTGGACTCGAGCCTCGTGTTCCAGGAAGTCCCCGAGTGGCACACGAAGCTCGCCGAGCTCCCCTACAACGAGCGTAACGTCGAGAAGGCGAAGCGACTGATTAAGGAGGCCGGCTACAAGGGGGAGCCCATCCGTTTCCTGGCGACCAAGGAGTACAAGATGATGTACGACTTCGCGGTCGTCATGAAGCAGCAGATGGAGGACATCGGGTTCACGATCGACCTCCAGGTGGTGGACTGGGCCACGCTGTTGACACGACGATTCAACCCCAAGGAGTACGAGGTCTTCACCACCAGCATTGGCCTCGGGCAGGGGCTGGATCCGATGTTCCAGGTGATCCTCTCGTGCACCTGGGCCGGGTGGACCTGCGACGAGGAGATCCAGAAGGTCAACCAAGAGCTGGCCCGGGAGACGGACCCGAAACGGCGGCGCGCCCTGTGGGAGCGGCAGACGCGGCTCTGGTACGACAAGGTGCCGTCGATCCGCCTCGGTGACCTCCACGGGCTCCGGGCGACCCGGAAGAGCGTGAAGGGGTTCAACGAGCGCACCGAGCGCCCGCGCTTCTACAACGTCTGGCTCGAGCCCTGAGGGGAGAGTGGCCATGACCGGCCTCGGACGCCTCGGCGCAGAAGGGCGCTGGTGTGATCCGGCTGGGGAGTCCGGGGAGCCGCCGACCCCAAACTCCCACTGAACGACGGTGAGCGCGAATGAGACCACTCGCGCCGGACCTTGCCGGCTGCCGCCGGTCGATCAGGCTGGCTCCCGCCGCCGCGCCAGAAACGGAACGTCGAGGGCTGAGCCCAGGTCTCCCGGCGAGAGCGACCCATACCACGGAGCGCCGCGATGCGTCTGACGCCGACCGAGCTGGATCGTTTGACCATCTTCACCGCCGCCGAGCTGGCCCGCCGCTGGCGGGCCAGGGGATGGCGCCTGAATCACCCGGAGGCGCTCGCGCTGATCTGCGATGAGATGCACGCGGCCGCTCGCGGCGGCGCCTCCTACGAGGAGGTAGTGGCCGTTGGCCGCAGCGTCCTGACGGAGGACGACGTGCTCGATGGCGTCGCGGACCTGATCGGGACCGTCAAGCTGGAGTGCCTGTTCGGCGATGGCGCCCGCGTGCTGTACGTGGAGCGTCCCATCGGACCCCGAGCCGGAGCGCGGCCGTGAGACCGGGCGAGATCCTGTTCGCCGACGGGCCGATCCACCTCAACGTCGGCCGGGCCATCGTCGAGCTCGACGTGACCAGCACGTCCGACCACACGATCTTCGTCAGCTCCCACTTCCCCTTCTTCGAGGTCAACCACCGCCTCATCTTCGACCGCGCTCTCGCCTGGGGCATGCATCTCGACGTCCCCGCCGGCGATTCCGTGCGGTGGCGGCCCGGGGAGACGAGGCGCGTCCGGCTGGTCGCTTTTGGCGGGCGCCGCGTGGTCCGCGGCTTCAATGGACTGACCGACGGGCCCGCCACGCCCGAGCGGTTGGCCGGCGGGCTCGCGCGCATGCGCCTGGCCGGCTACGGGCACCAGCCCACCGGGCCCGAAGAGGCCGATCGTGGGCGGTGAGCTGAGCCGCCCGGAGTACGCCGCCCGCTACGGCCCGACCGCGGGGGACCGCGTCCGGCTCGCCGACACCGACCTCCTGGCGCGGATCGAGCGTGACGAAACGAGCTACGGCGACGAGATCCTGCGGGGCTGGGGCAAGACGCTGCGGACCGGCGTCATGCTGAATGACGAGCTGCCGGCGGCGAGCGAGCTGGACCTCCTCATCACCAACGTGATCGTCCTGGACCCCGTACTCGGCGTGTTCAAGGCCAACCTCGGGGTGAAGGACGGACTGATCGTCGGAGCGGGACGCGCCGGCAATGCGGACGTCGTGGACAACCCCGATCTGCTCCTGGGGCCAAACACGATGGCCCTCTACGGCCAGGGGTACCTCGCGACCCCCGGCGGAATCGATACGCACGTCCATCTGGTCCAGCCGCGGCTCCTGCCGGTCGCGCTGGCGGCCGGCATGACGACCCTGATCACCGGTGGCCTCAACGAGAACCCGGCCTTCAACCTGGAGCGCATGTTCCTCGCGTTCGAGGGATGCCCGCTGAACCTCGGCCTCCTCGGGCGCGCGGCCAGCTACACTGCGGCCCCGCTTGCCCGCCAGATCGAGTCGGGCGCCTGCGGCCTCAAGGTCCACGAGGACTGGGCCGGCTACCCGAGCATCGTCGACCAGGCGCTGACCGTTGCCGACGCGTACGACGTCCAGATCGCGATGCACACCGACGGCATCAACGAGTCGTGCGAGCTGAACGAGACGGTGGCCGCCATCGGGGGCCGGGCCATCCACGCCTATCACGTCGAGGGCATCGGCGGCGGCCACGCCCCCGACATCCTGGCCATCGCCGGTGTCGAGAATGTGATCGGCTCGTCGACCACGCCGACGATCCCGTACGGCCGGAACGTGGTGGCGGAGCATCACGCCATGATGTGGTCGCACCACGGCATGAACCCGCGCGTGCCGAGCGACCACGCGATGATCGCCGACCGCATCCGCGACTCCACCATGCGGGCGGAGAGTCTTCTCCACGAGCTCGGCGCGATCAGCATCATCAACTCCGACTCGCAGGGAATGGGCCGCATCGGCGAAGTGATCCGCCGGACCTGGCAGCTCGCCCACCAGATGAAGCGGCTCCAGGGCGAGTCGGCGCCCGACGACAACCCCCGAATCCTGAAATACCTGGCCAAGTACACGATCAACCCCGCGCGGGCGCACGGGGTGGACCGGTGGGTGGGCTCGCTCGAGCCCGGGAAGGTGGCCGACATCGTGCTCTGGCGACCGGAGTTCTTCGGCGTCAAGCCCGAGCTGGTGATCAAGGGGGGCTATCCCGCCTGGGGAGCGGTCGGCGAGGGCAACGCCTCCGGCCCGCAGAGCGAGCCCGTGCTCTACGCCCCGCACTGGGGCGGCAGCGGCCTCGCCGCGGCGAGCCTGAGTGTCAACTTCGTGTCGGCTGCCGCGGCGGCGAGCGGCTTTCGTCGCCGTCTTCGGACACGACGGCGCGCGATCCCGGTGCACGGGACGCGGCGGGTCGGCAAGCGCGACATGCTCTACAACCAGGCGAACCCGCGGATCGAGATCGATCCGGGTACGGCGGAGATCCGGATCGACGGCCAGCCGTTGCCGCCTCTGCCGACGGACGACCTGCCGATGAACCGCCGCTACTTTCTGCTGTAGGGAAGCCCGCCGCGCGAGCGGACCGCGCGGTCAACGGGCCCCGCCGGTGCCCGCTTCCGTGGCCAACTGACCCATCCCTCCGCCAAAGCGCGTCCGGGTCGCCTGAGGCGACTATTCGCGCCTTGGTGAGGGGCCCGACCGCAGGGAGAGCGGTGGGCGGGTTTCCGAGGGCAGGGCCGCGGACGCGGTTCCCGAAGACACCATCTGGAGCACCTACGTTCCGTTAACGAGCGATCGAGCAGCTCAACCGCCGACCATTCCCCGCGGACCTGTTGACCCGTCCCCGCGATGAGCTGAGCCGGGCGGCCGACAGCACGCGAATCGTCCGCCCAGCCGGCGCCAGGCCGGAGGTCCGAACACCGCCTTGACCTCGGGCGGCGGGGCTAGGCAGAGTGTTCGGTATGAATTCGGTGAAGGGGAGCCGGGGCGGAGGGGCGTCGGCGGCCCTTTCGCCTCTCGCCTCGCTTCCACGACCGCGTCACCCGTAGCCGGAGGATGGCCATGCTCGATCTGCTGGTCCGCGGCGGTCTCGTCATCGACGGCACCGGCAACCCCGGCTTCTACGGCGCGGTGGCGGTGGAGGGCGAGCGGGTCCGAATCCTGCGGGGGAGCCTGGCCGGGATCGAGGCTGCCCGGGTCGTCGACGCTACCGGGCGCGTCGTCTGCCCCGGCTTCATCGACATGCACGCGCACTCGGGGCTCGTCATCCTGGCCGAGCCCCGGCACGAGCCGAAGGTCCGGCAGGGCGTGACCACCGAGGTGATCGGCATCGACGGGTGCTCGTACGCGCCCTTCGAGTCCCCCGACGACCTCCACCGCTTCATCGAGGTCAACTCGGGTCTGGACGGCTGTCCGCCGCTGCCGGGTCGCTGGTCCACCGTCGAGCAGTACCTGGACTGCTTCACCAGCCGGGTCGCGGTCAACATCGTCTACCTGGTGGGCAACTCGCCGATCCGCATCGCGGGCCTGGGCTGGGACGATCGGCCCGCGACGGCGGCCCAGCTCGCCAACATGACCGCCGTGCTGCGCACGGCGATGGAGGAGGGCGCCTGGGGCATGTCCACCGGCCTCGACTACCCGCCGGGGAGCTACGCCGACACGGCGGAGCTGACCGCGCTCTGCCGGCAGGGGGCCGACCTGGGCGGCATCTACCACACGCACGTCCGCTACAGCTTGGGGGACCGCTTCCTGGATCCCTTCCGGGAGGCGATCGAGATCGGGCGGCAGAGCGGCATCGCCACCCACATCACGCACTTCTATCACCGCACGACTGCACCGGCCGGCGCGCGCCGGATGCTGGAGCTGGTCGAGGACGCGCGCGAGGGCGGCCTGGACGTGACGTTCGACAGCTACCCCTACGTCTTCAGCAGCACCCGGCTCAACATCCTGATCCCGCAGTGGGCGTTCGACGGCGGCCCCGAGCGGCTCCGGGCCACGCTGGCCTCCCCCGACGGCCGGGCGCGGATGCGGAAGGAGATCGAGCCGCGGGCCGCCTCCTGGCACGAGATGTGGGTCACCTACTTCAAGCGCCCGGAGCATCACCGGTACGAGGGACGGTCGATCGCCCAGGTCGCCGAGATGATGGGGAAGGATCCCGTGGACGCCGTCTGCGACCTCCTGCTCGCCGAGGACCAGCAGGTGTCGTATGTCTCGGCCGGCGCCAACGCCGGGACCCTCCCGAAGTTCGTCAGCCATCCGCTGTCGATGGTCGGGAGCGACGCGCTCCTGATCGGCGACTACCCGAGCCCCCGGAGCTACGGGACCTTCCCGATCATCCTGGCCGAGTTCGTCCGGGAGGACCGGTTCCTGTCGCTCCCCGACGCGATCCGGAAGATGACGTCGTTTCCCGCCCAGCGGATCGGCCTGCCCGACCGCGGGCTTCTGCGTGACGGCTTCAAGGCCGACATCGTGATCTTCGATCCCAGGACGGTGAAGGCGCCCGCCACCCGCACGCAGCCCAAGCAGTTTCCCATCGGGATCGACTGGGTGATCGTCAACGGCAAGGTGGTGGTCGAGGGGGGCCGGCACACCGGCGTCCTGGCCGGGCGCGCCCTGCGGCGCGGCCGGCCCTCGACCTGAGGTCAGATGCCGGATCGGGTTCCTCCGACTCCCCCCTCCCCCCCGGTGGGTGGGGGAGGGGGGTTGGGGGGATGGGCGGGAGGCCCCGACAAGACCGAGCCGGCCGCCGTCCCCCGCGTCGTCATCGTCGGTGGCGGCTTCGGCGGCCTCCAGGCTGCGTTCGCGCTGACCCGGGCCCCGGTCCGCGTCACGCTGCTCGACCGCCGCAACCACCACCTCTTCCAGCCGCTCCTCTATCAGGTGGCGACGGCCGCGCTCTCACCCGGGAACATCGCCCAGCCCATCCGCCACATCCTCCGCCGGAGCCCGAACGTCGCCGTGCTGCTGGCCGAGGCGACCGCCGTCGACCTGGCGGGGCGCCGCGTCCTCCTGGCGGATGGGGAGATCGCATACGACTTCCTGATCCTGGCGACCGGGGCCAGCCACGCCTACTTCGGCCACGACGAGTGGGCTGCCCTGGCCCCGGGCCTGAAGAGCATCGAGGATGCCCTGGAGATCCGGCGCCGGGTGCTCCTGGCCTTCGAGGCGGCGGAGCGGGAAGGGGACGCGGCCCGGCGGCGAGCGCTCCTGACCTTCGTCATCGTCGGCGGCGGGCCGACCGGGGTGGAGCTGGCCGGGGCCCTCGCGGAGATCGCCCGCGACGTGCTCGTCCACGACTTCCGGGCGATCGACCCGAGCCAGGCGCGGATCGTGCTGGTCGAGGCGGGCCCGCGCGTCCTCGGCGCCTTCCCGGAGCCGCTCAGCCGGGTGGCGGCACGGGGGCTGGCGGCCCGTGGCGTGGACGTGCGGCCGGACGCCGCCGTGACGCGGATCGCCCCGGGGCTGGTCGAAGCCGGCGCGCTCTCGTTCGCGGCCGAGACGGTCCTGTGGGCGGCCGGCGTCCAGGCCTCGCCGATCGCGGCCTCGCTCGGGGTGCCGCTGGACCGGGCGGGCCGCGTCCTCGTGGAGCCGGACCTGACGGTCCCGGGCCACGCGGAGGTGTCCGTCATCGGGGACCTGGCCGCGTTCCTCCATGACCCATCGACCGGCGGCCGGCCGCTGCCCGGCCTGGCGCCGGTCGCGATCCAGATGGGCCGGCACGCCGCCGAGAACATCCGGCGAGTGGCGCGGAGGGAGGCCCCGCGACCCTTCCGCTACCGGGACCGGGGAATGATGGCGACGATCGGCCGGAACGCGGCGGTGGCCCAGGTCGGCCGGGTCCGGCTCACCGGTTTTCTCGCCTGGCTGGCGTGGGTCCTCGTGCACATCGTCACTCTCATCGGCTTTCGCAACCGCCTTCTCGTGCTGATCGAGTGGGCCTGGGCCTACGTCACCTTCAATCGAGGGGTGCGGCTCATCACCGGCCCCCCCGCGCCCGCCGCCCCGGCTCGGACCGCGGTCGCGCCGCCCGAGCGCGAGTCCCGCCCCTCCTGACCGAGGACCTCCCGATCGGTGGCGCGCGCGCCGCGCGGGCGAATTTACCCCGACCGCCACGGCTGTTATACTGCTGGTCACTCTCTGTCCAGGCGGGAGGCGACTATCCATGGCGGCCTTGTCCAATTCCGAACGCCAGCGGCTCCGGGTGGCCTTCCAGGCCATCGTCGGGGCCGATGCCGTGGTGACCGATCCGAGCGAGCTCCTGGTCTACGAGTCGGACGGCCTGACCATCTTCCGGGCGGCGGCCGACGTGATCGTCTTCCCCCGCTCCACCGACGAGGTGGCGGCCTGCGTCAAGCTGGCGAACGCGGAGGGGCTCCCCTTCGTGGCGCGGGGCGCCGGCACCGGCCTGGCCGGCGGGTGCCTCCCGACCGAGGGCGGCCTGGTGATCGCCCTGACCCGGATGACCCGGATCCTCGAGGTTGACTACGACAACCAGATCGCGGTCGTCGAGCCCGGCCTGGTGAACCTCCACCTCTCGCAGGCCCTCGCCGCTCGCGGCTACTACTACGCCCCGGACCCCTCGAGCCAGATCGCCTGCACCATCGGCGGCAACGTCGCCAACAACTCGGGCGGGCCCC
Organism: uncultured Candidatus Rokubacteria bacterium; assembly: GCA_963708025.1. Taxonomy (GTDB): domain Bacteria; phylum Methylomirabilota; class Methylomirabilia; order Rokubacteriales; family DASRDR01; genus CAVPSB01. The sequence goes on from CAVPSB010000023.1 coordinate 8,384, forward strand.
ACACGCTGAAGTACGGCGTGACGACGAACCACGTGCTGGGGGTGGAGGTCGTCCTGCCGGACGGCGAGGTCGTCTGGCTCGGTGGTCGGGTCCGCGACGGGCAGGGCTACGACCTGGTCGGGGTCTTCGTCGGATCGGAAGGGACCTTCGGCATCGCCACCAAGATCGCCGTCCGGATCCTCCGGCGGCCCCAGGCGGTCAAGACCCTGCTGGCAGTGTTCGATGTCCTCGATCAGGCCTCGCAGACCGTCGCCGCCATCACCGCCCGCGGGCTCACCCCGGCCGCGGTGGAGATGATCGACCACCTCACCATCCAGGCCGTCGAGGACGCCTACGGCGCCGGCTACCCGCGGGACGCGGCGGCGGTGCTCCTCATCGAGCTGGACGGGCTCGCGGTCGGCCTCGAGGAGGAGGCCGAGCACGTCGTGGCGGCGTGTCGCGAGAACGGGGCCCGGGACGTGCGGATCGCCCGGGACGAGGCCGAGCGCCAGCTCCTCTGGAAGGGGCGCAAGTCGGCGTTCGGGGCCTACGGCCGGATCACGCCGGCCTACTTCGTGATGGACGGGGTGATCCCGCGCACCCGGCTGCCCCAGGTCCTCCGGCGCATTGACCAGATCGTGACGGCGCACGGGCTTCGGGTCGGCAACGTCTTCCACGCGGGTGACGGGAACCTCCACCCGAACATCCTCTACGACCCCCGCAATCCGGGCGAGGTCGAGCGCGTGCTGGCGGCCGGCGCCGAGATCATGAAGGTCTGCGTCGACGTCGGCGGCTCGATCTCCGGCGAGCACGGGATCGGGATCGAGAAGCAGAACTTCATGCCGTGGATCTTCTCGGCGGCCGACCTCGAGGTCATGGCCGGGGTGAAGGCGGCCTTCAACCCCGGCGGGCGCTGCAACCCCGGCAAGATCTTCCCCACCGCCAAGTCCTGCGTCCCCGGCGAGATCGCCTATCGCCCGCATCCGATCGAGGAGCGCGGTCTGGCCCAGCGCCTCTGACGCTGGGCCGGGGGATCTGCCGTGCCGGTGAGCCCCGCGTTCCTCCGAACCCTCGCGGACGTCGTCGGCGCCGCTCACTGCCTCGTCGGCGCCGATCGGGGTCCCTTCGTCGTCGAGGGCCGAACGCCCTGCGCCGCGGTGTTTCCCGGCACCGCCGACGAGGCGGCCCGCGTGGTGAGGGCGGCGGCCGCCGCGGACGTCCCGGTGATCCCGTGGGGCGGGGGGACCCAGATGGGCCTCGGCGCGCCGCCGCGAGACGGGGCGGTCGTCGTCGGGACCGGGCGCCTCGGCCGGATCGTCGAGCACGAGCCGGGCGACCTGACCGCGACCGTCGAGGCCGGGGTCACGATGGACATGCTCCAGGCGGCGCTGGGTGCGAAGGGCCAGTGGGTGTCGCTGGACCCGCCCCTGCCCGGTCGGGCGACGCTGGGCGGGGTGCTGGCGGCCAACGGCTCCGGGCCCCGCCGCTACCTCTACGGCACGGCCCGTGACGTCGTGATCGGTCTCCGGGTGGTGGCTCCCGATGGCGAGATCGTCCGGTCCGGCGGGAAGGTCGTGAAGAATGTCGCCGGCTACGACCTGGTGAAGCTGTACATCGGATCCCTCGGGACCCTGGGGCTCATCGTCGAGGCGACGCTCAAGCTCCGGCCGCTCCCCGAAGCCGACCGGGCGTGCTGGGGCGCGTTCGCGGACCTGGCGAGCGCGGGCGCGGCGGTGCGGGCGGTCATGGCCTCCGACCTCGTCCCGCACGCCATCGAGTTGCTCGACGCCGAGGCGGCCGGCGCCTGCGGCGCGGTCGCGGAAGGCGCCGGCGCCACCGTGCTCCTCGGGTTCGACGGCCTGCGGAGCACCGTCGCCTGGCAGCTCGGCGAGGCCGAGCGGCTCCTCCGGGGCGCGGGCGCCCGGGCGGTCGTCAGCCTGGACGACCAGGCCTCGATCGCGACGCTGGCGGGGGTACGGGACGTTCGGGTGGGGCGGGTCGGGGCGGGCGGGGGCGCCGGAGCCGCTGGCGGTGGCGCGGGCGGCGCTCCTGCCGACCCACGTCGCGCCCTTCATGGCCGAGGCGGCGGCCGGGGTCCGTGCGACGGGACTGCGGCTGATGGCGGCTGCCCACGCGGGGAACGGGATCGTGACCGTCCTCCTGACGGCGAGCGAAGGAGAGGCGCGCGGCGTCGGGGGCACCGTGAAGGCTCTGGCCGGGCTGCGCGATCAGGCCCGCGCCGCCGGGGGCGAGTTGGTGATCGAGTGGGCGCCGCTGGCCGTCAAAGAGGAAATCAGCGTGTGGGACAGTCCAGGGGCGTCGGTCCGGCTCATGGAGCGGATCAAGGTCCGGCTCGACCCGAAGGGGATCATGAACCCGGGGCGGCTGGTCGGCGGCATCTGAGAATAGGGTGTGAACGAATCGGTGCTCCGGCTCTCCCCTCCCCCCCGGCCAAAGGCCGAAGGCCGTCCATCGGTGGGGGAGGGGGGCCAAAGGCCGAAGGCCGGCAAAGGATCGGGTAGGCGGGAGGTTCCGAACTGATGGGCGTGTCGCTGGCGACCGCGCCGCCGGGCGTTCCGGCGCGCCGCGAGGGGTTCGCGGAGCTCGAGTACGAGAAGCTGCTCGCGTGCGTTCACTGCGGGTTCTGCCTCCCGACGTGTCCCACCTACGCCGAGAACGGCCTCGAGATGGACTCGCCGCGCGGGCGCATCTACCTCATCAAGGCCCTCGCCGACGATCGGATCGCGCTCACGGACCCGGTGGTCGAGCACCTGTCGCTGTGTCTGGACTGCCGGGCGTGCGAGACCGCCTGTCCGGCCGGCGTCCAGTACGGCCACCTCATCGAGGCGGCGCGGGCCGAGATCGAGCGCCAGCGGCCGGGCTCGGTGTTCCGCCGGCTCGTGCGATACGTCGCGTTCACCCGGCTCCTGCCGAACCCGGCGGCGCTCCGCCTGCTGGCGGCGGCGCTGCGCGCCTATCAGCGGAGCGGGCTCCAGGCGCTGGTCCGCGGGAGCGGCCTCCTCCGGCTACTCCCGGCCACCATCGCCGCCTCGGAGTCCCTGCTGCCCTCGCTTCCCCCAGCCAGCGACCGCGGACCCCTGCCGCCGACCGTCCCGGCCCGCGGTGAGCGGATCGCGCGGGTGGGCTTCTTGCACGGCTGCGTGCAGGACGTCGTCTTCCGGGCCCACAACCTGGCGACGCTCCGGCTCCTCACGCGGAACGGGTACGAGGTCGCCATCCCGCCGACCCAGCGCTGCTGCGGCGCCCTCCACGCCCACGCTGGGGATCCCGAGCGCGCCCGGTCGCTGGCCCGGGACAACATCGCGGCGTTCGAGGCGGCGGGCGTGGAGACGGTCGTGGTGAACGCCGCCGGCTGCGGGGCGCACCTCCGGAACTACGGCCACCTGCTGCGGGACGATCCCGCGTGGCATGAGCGGGCGGCGGCGTTCGCCCGCGCGGTGGCCGACGTGACCGCAGTGCTGGCGCGGCACCCGCTGGCCGGGCCCCTGGGGCCGCTGCCGATGCGGGTCGCGTACCACGATCCTTGTCATCTGGCTCACGGGCAGAAGGTGCGGAGTGAGCCGCGGGCGCTGCTCCGGGCGATCCCGGGCCTCGAGCTGACCGAGCTCCGGGAGTCCGAGATGTGCTGTGGCTCGGCCGGGATCTACAACCTGACCGAGCCCGAGATGGCGCGGCGGCTCCTCGTGCGCAAGGTCGGCCACCTCCAGGCGACCGGGGCCGAGGCGGTGGTGACCGCCAACCCGGGCTGCATTTTACAAATCGCCGCCGGTCTTCGCGAGCGGGGCGTCCCCATGCGGGTGCTCCACATCGTGGAGGTGCTCGACGCCGCCTACGCGGCGGCGGAGGGTCCACGGAGCGGCTGATGGAGGCCCGGTCGACGGTCGCCGAGCACAAGGCCCAGGCGCCGCGAGCCGTCCGCTGCGTCGTCTGCACGATCTCCGACTCGAAGACGCCGGAGACGGACACCAGCGGCCGGCTCCTCCAGGAGCTCCTGCGCCAGGCGGGCCACGAGGTCGTGGGGTACCACGTGGTGCGGGACGAGCCGAGCCAGGTCCACGGCGTGATCCACGCCGCCTGCACGAACCCGCCGATCCAGGCGGTCATCTTCACCGGCGGCACCGGCATCACGTCGCGCGATCAGACCTTCGAGGCGATCGACGCGCTTCTCGAGAAGCGCCTGCCCGGGTTCGGGGAGCTGTTCCGGATGCTGTCCTACCAGGAGATCGGGCCGGCCGCGATGCTCTCCCGGGCCCAGGCCGGCGTGCGGGCCGGGCGGCTCGTGTTCTCGCTGCCGGGCTCCCCGGCGGCGTGCCGGCTGGCGCTCGAGCGGCTGATCCTGCCGGAGCTGCCGCACATGGTGCGCGAAGTCAACCGCTGAAAGCGTGTGAAGGAATGGGTGCTCCGACCCCCCCTTCCCCCGGTGGGTGGGGGAGGGGGCGGGAGGAGCGATGGAGGGTGTGACGAAGGCAACCGCCAACCGCGTGTGCTTCCGGCTCCCCCCTCCCCCCGGTGGGTGGGGGAGGGGGGCTGGGGGGGTGGGCGGGAGGTGTAAATGGAGGGCGTGATGAGTCGGAGATGGCGAGTCGGCTTGGTGATCACGATCGTCGGGCTGGCGGTCGGCGGGGGCGCGGCGGCGCAAGGCACGGGGGCGGCCCCCGCCCAGCTCTGGCAGGACGCGACGGCGGACGCGGTGATCGCGCCGGAGATCCTCCGGCTGAACGCCGCCTTGACACGGCTGGCCGAGGGGCTGAAAGGGGGCCTGGTGCAGATCCGGGTCCGGCGGACCCCGGGGGACGCCGAGGGCGACGACGGCGGCCGGCGGGCGATGGGCTCCGGCTTCCTGATCCACCCCGACGGCTACATCGTGACCAACGCGCACGTCGTCGAGGGCGCCAGCGAGGTGCAGGTCCGCCTGGCGGCCGGCCGGCGGCTCAAGGGGACGGTCATCGGCCGCGACAGCGGGGTGGATCTCGCCCTGGTCAAGGTGGAGGCCAAGGAGAAGCTGGCGGTGCTGCCGCTCGGCGACTCCGATCAGCTCCGGGTGGGCGAGTTCGTGATGGCGCTCGGCCACCCCTTCGGCCTCGAGCAGACCGTGTCCTTCGGGATCGTGAGCCGGAAGGGGGCGCCGCTCCAGGCGGCGACGCGGGGCTTCGACTTCGTCCAGACGGACGCCGCGGTGAACCCGGGGAACTCCGGGGGGCCGCTCGTGAACATGGCCGGCCAGGTGGTCGGCGTGAACACGATGGCCGCCCGCAACGGATCGATCGGGTTCGCCATTCCCTCGAACCTCGTCAAGGCGCTGCTTCCCGAGCTGGCGACCAAGGGCAAGGTCGAGTGGGGGTGGCTCGGCGTGCAGATCGACGAGATCACCGAGGACAACGTCGCGATCTACGGGCTGGCCGAGCCGCGCGGCGTGGCCATCCAGAGCGTCATGCCGGATCAGCCGGCGGCGAAGGCGGGGCTCCGGGCCAAGGACATCGTCCTCTCGATCGACGGGGCCGCGATCAGCACGCCCCGCGACCTCCAGCGCGTGATCGGCAAGACCCCGGCCGGGAAGACGGTCAAGATGCTCCTGATCCGTGAGGGCCAGGAGCAGGAGCTGGTGGTGACGGTCGGTCGCTATCCGGATCCCGACGAGGAGAAGGCGAAGCCACCCGTCCCCGCCCGGTAGGCGCGGGCTCGCGCCCGCTCCGGCGCCGTCGCTACCGGGCCGGGACGGCCGGCGCCGGGGCGTGGGTCGCGGCGCCCCCGTTGCCGGCGGGGGGCGCGCAGGCCTCCGACGTCTCCGCGTGCGGCGAGAGATCGCGGATCGTCGGGTGCTCGCCGCAGAGCGGGCATTTCGGGTCCCGGCGCAGCCGCACCTCGCGGAAGCGCATCCCCAGCGCGTCGTAGGTGAGGAGCCGTCCGATGAGCGGGTCCCCTTTGCCCAGGAGCAGCTTGACGGCCTCCGTCGCCTGCACCACCCCGATGAGTCCTGGGAGCACGCCCAGGACGCCGGCCTCGTTTCAGGAGGGAACGAGACCGGCCGGCGGCGGCACCGGGTAGAGGCAGCGATAGCACGGCCCGCGGCCCGGGGCGAGGACGGTGACCATCCCCTCGAACTGGAAGATCGAGCCGTGCACGTTCGGCTTGCCGGCCAGGTAGCAGGCGTCGTTGACGAGGTAGCGCGTCGCGAAGTTGTCGGAGCCGTTGACGACCACGTCGTAGTCCTTGATGATCCGCTCGATGTTGTTGACGGTCAGCCGCTCGGCGTAGGGCACCACGGTCACGTCGGGGTTCAGCGCCTGGATGGTGTCGCGGGCCGACTCGACCTTGGGCCGCCCGACGTCCGAGGTCCGATGCAGGATCTGCCGCTGTAGGTTCGAGAGATCCACCACGTCGCCGTCGATGATCCCCAGCGTGCCAACCCCGACCGCCGCCAGGTACACCCCGGTCGGCGAGCCGAGGCCGCCCGCGCCGATCAGCAGGACCCTGGAGCGGAGCAGCCGCTTCTGCCCGGCCTCGCCGACCTGGGCCAGCATGAAGTGGCGGCTGTAGCGCTCCATCTGCGCGGGGGTCAACGCCTCTTCCTTCACGAGGGGCAGCCGCAGCTCCTTCCAGCGGCGGATGCCCCCGGCCATCGAGGCCACGTTGCGGTAGCCCAGATCGTGGAGCGCCTTGCCGGCCAGGAGCGAGCGGAGGCCCGAGAGGCAGTAGAGGACGAGCGGGGTTTCCGGATCCGGATAGGCGTCCTGGACCTTGAACTCGAGGAAGCCGCGGCTGATGGGCACCGCGCCGTCGACGAAGCCCTCACGGTACTCGTCCGGGTCGCGGACGTCGATGAGCACCATCGGCTGGCTGCCGGCGAGGCGGTCGTGGACGTCCTCGACCGACACCTCGGGAACGGCCTGCTTGGCGTCGCTGACGAGATCGCGATAGGTCTTCATCGGGTGCGGCCCTCCGGCGGCGGTGTTTCGACGTTCGGGGTCAGATTACCACGTATCTCGATCGGGTCAATCGCTTACCGGCTTCCTGGCGGCTCGGGGCCGCGGCCGTCACTCCCGATGCTATACTGGGCCGGCCTCGTTCGGCTTGCTGTGATCAGCAGATGCAGATCGGGATCGATGCGCGACTGTGGGGGGAGCCCCGGAGCGGCATCGGCCGGTACACGCGGTCGCTCGTCGAGACCCTGGTGCGTCTCGCCCCCGAGGAGCGCTGGGTCCTGTATCTCGACCGGCCGGCCCTCGAGTTACCGCCGAGCGCCGAGGCCCGGTGCCTGCCCTGGCCCCAGCGGCTTCTCTGGACCCTGTGGGCCGCGCCGCGCGACCTCACCCGCCGGCCCGTCGATCTCTTCCACGGCGTCACCGGCTTCGAGTTGCCGTGGGGGACTGGGGCACGGCTCGTCACCACCGTGCACGACCTCATTCCCTTCCGCTTTCCGCGGCTCGTGCCCTGGCGCCATCGCGTGGCGGTGCGGGCGCTCCTCGGGAGCGCCCTCCGGCGGGCCGCGCGGGTGATCGCGGTCTCCGAGGCGACGCGGGCGGAGATCCTCCAGCGCTTCCGCGTGCCGGCGGACAAGGTCCGGGTCGTGCCCGAGGCCGCCGCCCCCCGATTCGCGCCGCCCTCGGCGGCCGAGGCTGAGCGCGTCGGCGCCCGCTACGGGCTCGCGGCGCCCTACGTCCTGTTCGTCGGCCTCCTCGAGCCCAAGAAGAACCTGCCCGCGCTCCTCCGCGCGGTCGCGCGGCTCCGCGCGGCGGGGGCGTGGGGCTCGACCCGCCTGGTGCTGGCCGGCGCGCCCGGCTGGGGGACGGCCGGGCTCGGCGCCGAGGCTGCGCGCCTGGGCCTGGACTCGTGCGTCTCGTTCCTCGGCCCCGTCCCCGAGGCCGATCTGCCGGCGTTGTACGCCGGGGCGGCCGCCTTCGTCTTCCCGTCGCTCTGGGAGGGGTTTGGCCTCCCCGTGCTGGAGGCGATGGCGGCGGGCGCGCCCGTCGTGGCCTCGCGCCGGGGCGCGCTGCCGGAAATCGCCGGCGATGCCGCACTCCTCGTCGAGCCCGCCGCCGAGCCGCTCGCCGAGGCCCTCGGCCGTGTGCTCGCCGACGGAGCGCTCCGCGAGCGGCTGCGGGAGGCCGGCCTCGCCCGCGCACGGCTCTATTCCTGGGACCGCACCGGAGCGGAGACACTGGCGGTGTACCGCGCGGCGCTCGGATGACGGGGATGTCGGGGACCGCGGAGCGGGTCGCGCGGAACGCGGTCCTCAAGACCGCGGTGCAGGCGACCCGACTCCTGTCGCTGGCGTTCCTCATCGTCGCCGCCCGTGTCCTCGGCCCCGAGGGCTTCGGCCGGTTCACCTTCGCGTACACGCTGGCGACGCTCCTCGGGGCCACCCTCGATCTCGGGATGCACGCGATCCTCGTCCGCGCCGTCGCGCGGGCGCGGGCGGACACCGCCGAGTACTGGGCGGCTGCCGTCACCCTGAAGTGCGCTCTGCTCGTGCCCGCCGGCCTGGTCTTCGCCGCCGTCCCCCTGCTGACCGGGCGACCGCTCGACACGACGCTGGCGGCCGGCCTGCTCGGCGCGGCCATCGTGCTCCAGTCGTTCATCGAGCTGGCGGTGACGGTCTTCACGGGCTTCGAGCGGCTGGAGTTCGAGCTGGGCGTGCGGGCCGTGGAGAAGCTGGTGCTCTTCGGTGTGGGGATCGGCGGCCTGATTCTCGGCGGGCGCCTGCTGCTGGTCGCCGGCGCCTTCGTGCTGGCCGCCCTCGTCTCGCTGACGCTCGCTGTGACGCTGGTGCACCGCCGCTTCGCGCGGCTGGCGTGGCGGTGGGACCCGACCGGGGCGCGCGCGCTCGGCCGGGCGCTGGGACCGGTCGCGGTCGCGTTCCTGCTGGCCTTCGCGACGACCCGGCTGGTCCCGCTAGCGGTGGCTCTCCTCGCCGGCGACGAGGCGGCCGGGCACTTCGGGGCGGCGGTCCGCGTCCTCGACGTCGTGATGGTCGTGCCGGTCGTGTTCATCGCTGCCGTGTATCCCACGCTGGCGCGCGCGGCCGTCGGCGGCCCCCAGTTCCGCCGGCTGCTCGTCCCGTCGGTCGAGCTGCTCCTGATGCTGGGCCTGGGGGTCGCCCTCGCCTTCGCTCACGGCGCGGCGTGGGTGACGGCCGCCGTCTACGGACCCCCCTACGCGGCGACCGCCGGTCTCCTGGCCGTGCTCGGGGCCGCGGCCTGCCTGGGGTTCCTCAGCCAGTTTCTCGGCGTGGTGCTGCTCGCCCTCGACCGGGCCGGCCGGCTCCTGGCCGTCTGGGCGGTGAGCCTCGGGGCGAGCCTCGTGCTCACGCCGGGGGCCGTCCTGGCCCTCGGGGCTCACGGTGGCGCGGTCGTGCTGGTTCTCCTCGAGGCCATCGCGGTCACGGGGCTGCTGGTGGCGCTCCTGCCGTTCGTCCGGCTGCCGTTCGGCGACGGAGCCCTCAAGGCGGGCGCCGCCGCCCTCGCCGGCGGGCTGGCGGCGGGGCTGGCGCCGGCCGGGAGCGGCTGGCGGGTCGCGGTGGCCCTCGGCGTGTACGCCGGCGGGCTCCTCGTGCTGCGGCCGGTCCCGGTCGCGCTCTGGCGCCGGCTCCTCCGGGGGGCGCTGGCGCCGGCGGCGGAGCCCCGATAGCGCCATGCACGTGGCGATCGACGCGCGCTACGTCTCGCGACTCCAGTCGGGGGTGGGCCACTACACCCAGCGCCTGGTCGGGGGCCTGGCCGCCATCGACGCGCGGAACCGCTACACCTGCCTGGTGGTCCGGGGTGGCCCGGACCTCCCGGGGCCCGACTGGGGCGAAGCGCGCTGGCGGCGCTGGCCGACCCGCGTGTCGTTCGAGAACCACCTGGCGGGGGACCTCTGGCTGCTGGGCTACCTGCCGTTCCGGCTCCGCCGGCTGGCGGTGGACGTCTACCACGGCCCCGCGGTGTTCCTCCCGCTCGTCAAGCTCGGCTACCGGACCGTGGTCACGATCCACGACCTGGTGTCGTTCCTCTTTCCGGAGACGGTGCCGCGCAAGTACGCCCTCTACATGCGCCTCATGACGCGGCTCGCCGTCCGCTCGGCCGACCGCATCATCGCCGTGTCGGGCGCGACCCGGGACGACCTGACCCGCGTCCTCCGGGTGCCGGAGGAGAAGGTCGTCGTGATTCACGAAGCGGTCGCGCCGGAGTTCGCCGCCGGCGGCGACCCCGCCGCCGTGACCGGCGTGATCGAGCGCTACGACATCCGCCCGCCGTACTGCCTGTTCGTCGGGAACCTCGAGCCGCGCAAGAACCTCTCGCGGCTGATCGAGGCGTTCGGTCTCTTGCGCGCGCGCGGCGCCGCGGTGTCGGGCAGCGGTCGGCCACTGCAGCTCGTGCTGGTGGGCACCCGGGGATGGCTCTACAGCGGCATCTTCGGGACGGTCGCGACCCAGGGCCCGACGCCGGACATCGTCTTCACGGGATACGTGCCGGCCGGCGACCTGCCGGCCCTGTACGCGGGAGCGGAGTGCTTCGTTTTCCCTTCGCTGTACGAGGGCTTCGGGCTGCCCGTGCTCGAGGCCATGGCGGCGGGGACGCCGGTTGTCGCCTCGCGGGTCGGCGCGATTCCGGAGGTGGCGGGGGACGCGGCGCTGCTCGTGGACGCGCGGCGACCGGTCGAGCTGGCCGAGGCCATCGAGACCGTGCTCACCGACACGACCCTCAGGGCCCGGCTGGTCACCCGGGGCCGAGCCCGAGCCCGGATGTTCACCTGGGAGGCGGTGGCCCGGCAGACGCTGGCGGTCTACGAGAGCGCGCACGCCGGGACCGGCGGCGGCGATCACCCGGCGCCCGCCGGCGTATCCGGCCGGCCATGAGGGTCGGCTTCGATGCCCGGAAGCTCGCCGACTTCGGGATCGGCACGTACATCCAGGGGCTCCTGGGCGAGTTCACCAGGCTGGGAGTGCCCGAGGAGCTGGTCGTCTATCGATCGCCCGACGTCGAGGTGCCCGCCGTCCTAGATGCCGCTGCCGGCATCGACTGGCGTCTGGAAGCGGCGCGGCCCTACTCGGTGGCCGAGCTGTGGCGGCTGGCCGCCCAGGCCCGCCGCGACCGGGTGCAGCTCTTCCACGCGCCCCACTACGTGTGTCCGCCCTGGCTCTCCTGTCCCGCCGTCGTCACGATCCACGACCTGATCCACCTGCGGTTTCCCGGCCGGCGCGGGTGGCCGCTGGTCCCGCTCTACGCCCGCGTGATGCTGCGGCTGGCCGTGCGGCGGGCGGCCCGCGTGATCGCCGTCTCGGACTCCACCCGGCGGGATCTCGAGGACTGGCTGGGCGCGCGGCCGGAGCGGATCCGCGTGATCCCGAACGGAGTGGCTGCCCTCTTCCGTCCGGCCGCTGACGGCGCCGACATCGGGGCCGGGCTGGCCAAGCTCGGGGTCGCCCCGCCGTACTGGCTCTTCGTCGGGAACCCCCTGCCGCACAAGAACGTCGGGCGGCTGCTGGAGGCCTTCGCCGGCCTGCCCGCCGCCGCCGGTCCGCTCGTGCTGGCGGGAGTCCGCCCGGCGGGACAGCCGGCCCTCGACCGCGCCATCGAGAGGCGCGGCCTTCGCGGGCGCGTCAGCCTCCTGGCGCCGGTTCCCGAGTCGGCGCTGGCGCTCCTCTACCAGGGCGCGACGGCGCTGGTGATCCCCTCCCTCTGGGAGGGGTTCGGGCTCCCCGCGCTCGAGGCCATGGCGTGCGGGACCCCGGTCGTGGCGTCGAATCGCGGGGGGCTCCCCGAAGTGGTCGGCGACGCGGGGGTGCTCGTCGACCCCACGAACGTTGACGCGTTGCGCGCGGCTTTGTATAATCTCGCCGTCGATTTACCTCTACGCGCGGCGCTGCGGGCCGCCGGCCTGGCCCGGGCCCGCGCATTTTCGTGGCGGCACGCCGCCGAGGCCACCGTCGGAGTCTACCGCGAGGCCTTGGCCGTCGGGCCCGGGGAGCCAAGGTGACGGATGCGGGTCGCGCTGGTCCATGACTGGCTGACCGGCATGCGGGGGGGCGAGCGGGTTCTCGAGGCGCTCGTGGCCCTCTACCCGACGGCAACCATCCACACCGTGGTCCACATCCCCGGCAGCGTGTCCCGCGCGATCGAATCGCGTCCGATCCGGACCTCCTTCATCCAGCGGCTCCCCGGCGCACCGCGGCGCTTCCGCCAGTACCTCCCGCTGTTTCCGCTGGCCGTGAGCCGGCTCCGGCTGGCCGACTACGACCTCGTGCTCTCCACGAGCCACTGCGTCGCGGTCGGCGCCCGGACGCGGCCGGGCACCTGTCACGTGACGTACTCCTTCACCCCCATGCGGTACGCCTGGGACTATCAGGAGGAGTACGTCCGTCGGCTGCCGGTGGGTACGCGCTGGGTGGGCCGTCGCGTCACGGGCGCGCTGCGCCGGTGGGACCGCGCGGCCGGCGGGCGCGTCGGTCACCTCGCCTGCATCTCGCACCACGTCGCGGCCCGCATCCGCCAGGCGTACGGGCGCGAGGCCCGGGTCATCTACCCGCCGGTCCGCACCGGATGGTTCCAGCCGGACGGCGAGCCCGGGGCGGCGTTTCTGTGCGTGGCGGCGCTGGCGCCGTACAAGCGTCTCGACGTGGCGGTCGAGGCCTTCACGCGCCTCGGCTGGCCGCTGGAGGTGATCGGCGCGGGGCCCGAAGCGGCCCGGCTCCGCCGGCGGGCCGGGCCGACGGTGCGCTTCCTGGGCTGGCAGGACGACGTGGCGCTCCGCACCGCCATGGCGCGCTGCCGCGCGTTCGTCTTCCCGGCGGAGGAGGAGTTCGGCATCGCGCCGCTCGAGGCGATGGCCGCCGGCCGTCCGGTCATCGCCTACGGGCGCGGGGCGCTGGCCGAGACGGTCGTGGACGGCGTGACCGGGCTCCTCTTCCACGAGCAGACCCCGGAGGCGCTGATCGACGCGCTCCGCCGCTTCGAGGTCACGGGGTGGAGCGGCGAGAAGATCCGGGCGCACGCCCTCCGCTTCGGCGAGGCGCGGTTCCAGTCCGAGATGCGGGCGTTCGTGGAGGAGTGCCTGGCGATTCACCGGGGGAGCGCGCGCGCGTGCTGAAGGAGCGACGGCTCTGGCTGGTGCTCGCCCTCGTCGGAGGCGACGCCGTCGCCGCCGCCCTCGCGCTCCTGGCCGCCTACGCGATCCGGTTCTGGACGGACCTGATCCCCGTCGCCGCTCGGGGTCCCTCCCTTCGAGCCCTACCTCTTCCTCCTGGCACCGCTCCTGCCGCTCCACGCCCTCGCCCTCCGGGTGGCAGGGCTCTACGAGTACCGGCACGAGCGGACCAAGGCCGACGAGGCGTTCCTGGTGGTCCAGGGCGCGAGCCTGGCCACGCTCCTCCTCGTCGCCTCGACGTTCTTCGTCCGGAACTTCTCCTACTCGCGCTGGGTGATCGTGCTCTTCTGGGTCCTCGACGTCGTCTCCGTGTACTGGGTGCGCCTGGGGATCCGCGAGGTGGTGCGCGGGCTCCGCCGCCACGGCCGCTTCGTCCGCCGGGCCCTCGTGGTCGGGGCCGGACCGCTCGGTCAGGAGGTGGTCCGCCGGCTGCGGGGCCACCCGGAGTTCGGGGTGCGGGTGGTCGGGTACCTGGACGACCGGGTGCCGGCCGGGGAGCGGATCGAGGGCAAGGAGGTCCTGGGGGGCTACGAGACGGTGACCCACATCCTGGCCCACCACGGGGTGGATCAGCTCTTCGTGGCGCTGCCGATGGAGGCGACCCACGAGATGCTCAAGATCCTGAACGCGATCGAAGGGGAGCTGCTGGACGTCCGGATCGTGCCGGACGTCCTCCAGTTCGTGACCCTGCGCTCGGTGGTGGAGGAGCTGGAGGGGCTGCCGGTCATCAGCCTGGCCCAGTCCCCCATCACGGGGTGGAGCCGCCTGGCCAAGCGGGGCATGGATCTCCTCCTGGGAATGGCCGGGCTCGTCGTCCTGGCGCCCGTGCTGGGTCTGCTCGCTCTCGCCATCCGGCTGACCTCGCCGGGCCCCGTCTTCTACCGTCAGGAGCGCATGGGGCTCGACGGCCGGTCGTTCCAGATGTACAAGTTCCGCTCGATGCGGGTGGACGCCGAGGCGGAGAGCGGGCCGGTGTGGGCGGCCGGAGACGACGCGCGGCGGACGTCGGTCGGCCGCGTGCTGCGGCGCTTCTCGCTCGACGAGCTGCCGCAGCTCTGGAACGTGATCATGGGCGAGATGAGCCTGGTCGGGCCGCGCCCGGAGCGGCCCTTCTTCGTCCACCAGTTCAAGACGCTGATCCCCCAGTACATGCTGCGTCACAAAGTCAAGTCGGGGATGACCGGCTGGGCGCAGGTCAACGGCCTTCGCGGGAACACCTCACTCGAGAAGCGGATCGAGTACGACCTCTACTACATCCAGAACTGGACCCTGGCTCTCGACGTGAAGATCCTGCTGCTGACGGTCTACCGGGCGTGGCAACATCGCCACGCCCACTGACGTCAGGAAGGGGAGCATGCGCGGACTGATCCTCTCCGGTGGCCGGGGCACGCGGCTCCGGCCGATCACCTTCACCTCGGCGAAGCAGCTCGTGCCCGTCGCCAACAAGCCGATCCTCTTCTACGGGCTGGAGGCGCTGGCTGCCTGTGGCATCCGGGAGATCGGCATCGTGGTCGGCGACACGCACCAGGAGATCCGGGACGCCGTCGGCGACGGCGGCCGCTGGGGCGTGGCGGTCACCTACATCCCGCAGTCGGCGCCTCTCGGGCTCGCCCACGCGGTGCTGACCGCCGAGGAGTACCTGCGCGGCCAGCCCTTCGTCATGTACCTGGGCGACAACCTGATTCGCGAGAGCCTCGCCCCGCTGGTGGCGCGCTTCCGCACGGAAGCCCCCCACGCCCAGATCCTGCTGGCGAAGGTGCCCAACCCGCAGGAGTTCGGGGTGGCGGAGCTCGCGGACGGGCGCGTGGTCCGGCTCGTCGAGAAGCCGGCCAAGCCGCCCTCGGACCTCGCGCTGGTCGGGATCTACATGTTCGACGACCACATCTTCGACGCGGCCCGGGCGATCGCGCCCTCGCGGCGCGGCGAGCTGGAGATCACCGACGCCATCCAGCGGCTGATCGACACGGGGCTCACGGTGCGGCCGCACGTGATCCAGGGGTGGTGGAAGGACACCGGGAAGCTGGAGGACCTCCTGGAGGCGAACCGGATCATCCTCGACACGCTGCCTCCCCGAACGGAGGGCGTGGTCGAGGACTCGGAGGTGACGGGCCGGGTGGTGATCGAGGCCGGGGCCAAGGTCGTCGGCAGCCACATCCGGGGCCCGGCCATCGTGGGGCGCGGCGCCCTCATCGAGAACGCCTACGTCGGGCCCTTCACCTCGATCGGCGACGGCGTGACCCTGCGGGCGAGCGAGGTGGAGCACTCCATCATCCTCGAGGGCTCGTCCGTCACTGACGTGGGCGGCCGGATCGAGAACAGCCTGATCGGGCGCAACGTCACGGTCTACCGGTCGGCCTCCAAGCCCCGCGCGTACAACCTCATGCTGGGGGATCGCTCCCAGGTCGGGCTGCAGTAGCCATGCGGGTGCTGGTGACCGGGGGGGCCGGCTTCATCGGGTCGCACTTCGTCCGCCACCTGCTCGGCGCGCATCCGGATTACGAGGTCGTCAACCTCGACAAGCTGACCTACGCGGGCAACCCGACGAACCTGGCCGACGTAGCGGGGAATCCCCGCTACCGCTTCCTGCACGGCGACATCAGCGACGGGCGACTGGTGCGGGAGGCGATGGCGGGCTGCGACGCCGTCGTGAACTTCGCCGCCGAGTCGCACGTGGACCGCTCGATCCAGGACGCCGGTGACTTCATCCGGACGGACGTCTTCGGGACCTGGGTGCTCCTGGAGGCGGCGCGGCACCACCGGGTCGGGCGCTACCTCCAGGTCTCGACCGACGAGGTCTACGGCTCGGTCGCCGAGGGCGCCTTTCGGGAGACCGACCCGCTGCGGCCGTCGAGCCCGTACGCGGCCTCCAAGGCCGGCGGTGACCACATGGTGCAGGCGTACTGGACGACCCACCGGCTGCCCGTGCTCGTCACCCGGGCCTCGAACAACTTCGGCCCGAACCAGTTCCCCGAGAAGGTCATCCCGCTCTTCATCACCAACGCGCTGGACGACCTGCCGCTGCCGCTCTACGGGGACGGCCGCCAGGTGCGCGACTGGCTCTACGTCGGCGACCACTGCGCCGCCCTCGACCTCGTGCTCCACAAGGGGATGGAGGGCGACGTTTACAACGTCGGGGGCGGCCACGAGCTGGAGAACGTCGCCCTCACGCGCCGCATCCTGGCGCTCTGCGGCAAGCCCGACAGCCTCATCCGCCCGGTGACCGACCGCCCCGGCCACGACCGGCGCTACGCCGTCGACACGAGCAAGCTGCACGCGCTGGGGTGGCAGCCGGCCCACCGCTTCGAGGACGCCCTGACCGCCACTGTCCGGTGGTACCAGACCAACGAAGCATGGTGGCGCCCCTTGAAGTCGGGAGAGTTCCGCCAGTACTACGAACGGCAGTACCGTCACCCCTACTAGTCGCCGCGGGTCCGCCGCGGGTCCTGTCCGAGAGGCGTCCTGACGAGAATTGCGTCGCCCGGACGGAAAATCGTCATCCACCCGCGAAGGCGCCCCCTCCCAGGTGAGAGCGAATGGCGTCCAAGTACGCGCGCAATCGAATCCTCGCATCTCGGCGCGGCGATGGCCCGGTGCTTGCTCCTATCGGCAGGCGAAGGAACGAACGGGAGGGGCGCTCGGAAGAGCGACAGCGATAGAGGAACTCCCGGACCCGACCCCGGGAGCCGGCCAGGCTGCCGGAGCAGACCGATGATCTCGGCCTCCGGCGGCCTGGTCATTTTTTCGGCCCCGAAAGGGCTTCGGGGCCCGTCGGGTCAGGCCGTCGTGGTCCGGCACCGCCTGGTGGCCGGGGGGTGTCGCGGTCCCAAACGGCGTGCTATGGTGGACGCATGCCGGGCGCCGAGACCTACGGCGGCAAAGGCCTCATCTGCGACCCGATCCACCGCTACATCCCCTTCACCCGCCCGGAAGGCGGAATCCCGGGTGAGGCCACCGAGCAGGACGTGATCGACACGCCCTGGGTCCAGCGGCTCCGCCGCATCCCGCAGCTCCAGTCGGCCCGCTGGGTGTTCCCGACTGCCGAGCACAGCCGCTTCACCCACGCCCTGGGGGCCATGCACGTGGCCGGGCGGTTCGCCCAGCAGCTGGTGCCCTCGCTCCGCGTCGTCTTTCCCGACGCGCCGTCGGCCCCGCTGCTCGAGGAGCTTCTGCGGATGGCCGGGCTCCTCCACGACATCGGCCACGGGCCCTTCGGCCACTTCTTCGACGACAACTTCCTCGCCGACTACGAGTTGACGCACGAGCTGGTCGGCCAGCGGATCATCCGGGACGAGCTGGCCGACGTCGTCCGCGGGCTCCGCCGGAGTCCCGGCGGCGCCTTCGCCGACGGCGAGGCGATCGATCCGAACTGGATCTGCTACCTGATGGGCAAGGGCTACACGCAGCCCGAGCGGGGCGACCCGCCGTGGCTGGCGTTCCTCAAGCCGATCCTGTCGGGCATCTACACCGCCGACAACCTCGATTACGTGCTCCGTGACTCGTACATGTGCGGGGTGCCGGTCGGCGCCGATCTGGACCGCCTCGTCTACTACAGCTTCTTCACGCACGAGGGGCTGACGCTCGACCGCAGCGGCACCCAGGCGCTGATCATGTTCCTCACCGCCCGCTACTACATGTACACGAACGTCTACTACCATCGGACCACCCGCGCCATCGACCTCCACCTCAAGGAGATCTTCCGGCCCACGATGCGGATCGTCTTCCCGTGGGACCTGCGCCGCGAGCTCCACCCGTACCTCCATCTCACCGAGTGGACGCTGCTCGAGGAGGTCGGGCGCTGGCACGACGCCAGCGACCGCGAGCGGCGGACGCTCGGCCAGGAGTGGCGGCAGATCCTCGACCGCCGCCTCAAGTGGCGGATGGTGCACGAGGAGGTCCTCGACGACTCCATGATCAAGGTGTGGGCCGTCATGCGGGCGGAGTACGTCGCCGGCCAGGTCCGCGAAGCCCTCCCCCGGGAGCTGAAGGACCTGGACTTCCAGATCGACATGGCTTTCCAGGATCCCCGTCCGCTCAACCCGATCGCGATGGGGGACCGACAGATCTACGTCTACGACGGGGCCACTGGCCGGGTCTCGAAGGAGCCGCTGGCCGTCCTGTTCAAGTACCTGCCGGCCAAGGTCGCTCAGTGCCGGATCTTCGCGCCCGATCACCGGCACGACCGCGAGTTGACGAAGGCGTTCCGGCAGGTCTTGTACGAAGACCGGCCCGCCATCCCCACGAACGTCTAGGGGGCGGGGCCGATGAGCGTTGCATCGTCGATCTCGGTCGGGACGCGCGCGGCCTGCGGCCTCGCGTCCGTCCCGACCTATGGTCGTCCTCGGTCGTCGCCGATCCTCGGCGTACTCGGAGTACGCCTGCGGTCGGCGACTCCCTGCGTCCTAGCGCTGCTCGCTCCTCGGCCCGCCCCCGGAAACGTGACGCGTCTCCCCTCAGAGCCGAGGCGCTGGAGGCCGAGGACTCTTAATGGACCTGCTGGACATCAAGGCCCGGATCGCACAGGCGCTGGTCGAGTCGATCTTCCGGCGGGCCGGCTTCACGCTGACCCCCGTCGGTCCCCGGGAGTCGTCGGCCCGGGTCGGGCGGGAGGAGCTGGTCCCGGACTTCTTCGCCGTCCGGGTGCCTCCCGAGGGCAAGCCGCCCGAGCAGCCCGCGCGCCTGGTCGAGGTGCGCTATCGACCCCAGGTCGCTCAGTACCTGGCCATCGAGGACCAGCGGGGGTCCCAGTCCATCTTCGCCTACGCCAAGCGTCAGTGGCCCGGTCTCATGTTCGTCTTCGTCACCGACCATCCCGAGCCCGGCCGCTCGACGTTCCAGGCGTTCGACCTCGAGCCGTGGAATCCGGGGGAGTCGGTCGCCTCCGTCAACCTCTTCGCCCACGCCGGGCTCGACATTTATCGCCAGAACGTCGCCGAGCACGAGGAGCTGGCGCGCCGGATCTTCGCGTTGTTGACGGGCAGTCACTAGTGCCGTTCCAACTCGATGCGGCTGTTGCTCGGCGCCAGGACGCAGTGCGCCGCGCCCGTGACACGGCCGTCGGCGACTCGTTGAGAAAGTTGGAACGGCACTAGCCGGAGACACCCGAGATGGAGAAGTTCCGCGGGGTCGACTACTACGCGATCGAGCCGCTCCTGTCGGAGGAGGAGCGCATGGTGCGGGACGCCGTGCGCGACTGGGTCGAGGCCGAGTTCCTGCCGGTGGTCGCCGAGCACCACCGCGCCGGCACCTTCCCGATGGCGCTGGCGGCCCAGCTCGGCGAGCTGGGGATCTTCGGCGCCACGCTCAAGGGCTACGGCTGCGCCGGCCTCAACAACGTCGCCTACGGCCTCATCATGCAGGAGCTGGAGCGCGGCGACTCGGGGCTCCGGTCCTTCGCGTCGGTGCAGAGCGGGCTCGTCATGTACCCCATCCATCGGTACGGCACCGAGGCCCACAAGGACCGGTGGCTGCCCGCTCTCCAGAGCGGCTCGGCGATCGGCTGCTTCGGGCTGACGGAGCCCGACCACGGATCCGACCCGGGCGCGATGAAGACGCGGGCCGTCCGGAAGGGCGACGAGTACGTGCTGAACGGCACCAAGCTGTGGATCACGAACGGCTCGGTCGCCGACGTGGCGGTGGTCTGGGCCAAGGGCGACGACGGCGAGATCGGCGGCTACCTGGTGGAGCGCGGCCGCCCGGGCTTCTCGGCGCTCGACATCCATGGGAAGTTCTCGATGCGGGCCTCGATCACCTCCGAGCTGTCGTTCCAGGATTGCCGGATCCCGCTGGACAACAAGCTGCCGGGTGCGACCGGGATCCGGGGTCCGCTCTCGTGCCTGACCCAGGCGCGATACGGGATCGCCTGGGGGGCGGTGGGGGCCGCCATGGCCTGCTACGACTGGGCGCTCCAGTACGCGCAGTCGCGCATCCAGTTCGGGAAGCCGATCGCCGCCTTCCAGCTCGTCCAGCGGAAGCTCGTGTGGATGGTGACCGAGACCACAAAGGCCCAGCTCCTCTGCCTCCAGCTCGGCCGGCTGAAGGACGCCGGGTCCATGCGGCCCCAGCAGGTGTCGATGGCCAAGATGAACAACGTCTGGATGGCGCTGGAGACCGCGCGGATGGCGCGCGACATCCTGGGGGCGGCGGGCATCGTCGACGAGCACCCGGTGATCCGGCACCTCCTGAACCTGGAGACGGTCATCACCTACGAGGGCACGCACGACATTCACACGCTGATCATCGGCCGCGACATCACCGGCCTCGACGCCTTCGCCTGACGGGGCGGGGCCGATGAGCGTCGCATCGTCGATCTCGGTCGGGACGCGCGCGGCCTGCGGCCTCGCGTCCGTCCCGACCTATGGTCGTCCTCGGTCGTCGCCGATCCTCGGCGTACTCGGAGTACGCCTGCGGTCGGCGACTCCCTGCGTCCTAGCGCTGCTCGCTCCTCGGCCCCGCCCCCACACCCCTGGCTCATCTGCCATGGCTTTGGCGCTTCGAGGAACCTAGGCCGAGACTAGCGCGGGTCCCGTGGAGCCGGTTGGAAGGTCGGTGCCGCTGTGCTATAACCGGCCCCGATGTCGGGGGACGCGCCGTTGCAGGCGGGGGAATCGCTCCTTCTGATCGATGAGCGCCGGGGCAAGCGTCACCTCGTCACCCTCCGGCCCGGCCAGCACTTCCACACCGACCGGGGCTACATCGGCCACGATGCGCTGATCGGCGCTCCCGACGGCAGCACGGTCAAGACCTCCCTCGGCGTCCGCTACCTGGCGCTCCGCCCGACCCTCGGCGAGTACGTGCTGGAGATGCCGCGCGGCGCCCAGGTGATCTACCCCAAGGACCTCGCCACCATCTGCTTCTTCGCCGACGTCGAGCCCGGGCAGACGGTCTGCGAGGCGGGACTGGGATCGGGGGCGCTCACCATGGCCCTGCTCCGCGCGGTGGGCCCGTCCGGGCGCGTCGTCTCCTACGAGGCGCGCGAGGAGTTCGCCCGGCGGGCGCGCCGGAACATCGAGACCCGGCTGGGCCCCGACGTGCCGCTGACCGTGCGGCTCCAGGATGTCTACGCCGGGCTGGACGAGCGGGACGTCGACCGGGTCCTCCTCGACCTGCCGGAGCCGTGGCGCCTGGTCGAGTCCGCGAGCACGGCGCTCCGGGCCGGCGGCGTCTTCTGCGCCTACGTGCCGACCATCATCCAGTCCCAGCAGGTGCACGAGGCGCTGGCCGCGCATCCGGCCTTCGCCCTCGTCGAGACCTTCGAGACGCTGCTCCGGCCGTGGCACATCGCCGGGCTGTCGGTGCGGCCGGCGCACCGCATGGTGGCGCACACGGGCTTCCTCACGCTGGCCCGCCGCGTCCAGCCGCGGGGGGCCGCGGCCGCGCGGGTCGTGCCGCTCCAGGAGACGGACGAGCCGGAGGAGCCGGAGCCGGCCTGACCGGGGGCCGCGCTCCGCCCGGCCGATGGAGGAGGGACATGCTCGAGCGCGTCTTCAAGCTCCGGGAGCACGGCACGACGGTCGGGACCGAGGTCCTGGCCGGGGTCACCACCTTCATGGTCATGGCCTACATCATCTTCGTGAACCCCGCGATCCTCTCCTTCGCCAGCGTGCCGGCCCTCCAGGGACAGGGGCCGCCGTTCCCGGCGACCCTGGCCGCCACCTGCCTGGTGGCCGCGCTCATGACGGCGGCGATGGGCCTCTTCACCAACTATCCGCTGGCGATCGCCTCCGGGATGGGGCTGAACGCGGTGGTCGCCTTCCAGCTCGTCGCCGGGCAGAAGCTTCCGTGGCCGGCCGCCATGGGCGTCATCTTCCTCGAGGGCGTCGCCATCACCGTCCTGGTCCTGACGGGCTTCCGCGAAGCGGTGATGAACGCCATCCCGATGTCGCAGAAGCGGGCGATCTCGGTCGGCATCGGGCTCTTCATCCTCCTGATCGGCCTCGTCAACGCCGGGATCGTCAAGCCGGGCACCGGGGTCCTGGTCGCGCTGGGGGCGCTGACCAGCGCGAAGGTCGCGGTGGCGGTGGCCGGGCTCTTCCTCACCCTGCTGCTGCTCGCCCTCCAGGTCCGGGGCGCCTTGCTGCTGGGCATCGTCGCCACGACCGTCCTCGCCGTCGTGGTCAACGGACTGGGGGGCGGGAAGGTCTGGACCCTCCCGGGGGTCGCCGTCATCCCGAGCGGGGTCGTCGCCTGGCCGGACTTCTCGACGGTGGGCGCCGGCCTGAACGTCGAGGTGTTCGCCCGGATCGGCGTGCTGGCCGCCCTGCTGACGATCTTCTCGATCATGCTCTCCGACTTCTTCGACACGATGGGCACCGTGATCGGCATCGGGGCCGAGGCCGGCTGGCTCGATCGCGAGGGCCGGCTGCCACGGCTCAACCGCGTGCTGCTCGTCGACTCCCTGGGGGCCGTGGTGGGCGGCGTGGCGGGCGCCTCCTCGGCCACCACCTACATCGAGTCCGCGGCCGGGGTGGCGGTCGGTGGCCGGACCGGGCTGACCGCGTGCGTCGTCGCGGCCGGCTTCGCGCTGGCGCTGTTCCTGGCCCCGCTGGCCGGCGTGGTCCCGCCCGAGGCCACCGCGGCCGCGCTGGTCCTGGTCGGGTACCTGATGTGCACCCTGGTCCGGGAGATCCCGTTCGGGGACCTCGACGAGGGCTTTCCCGCCCTTCTCACGATGACGCTGATGCCGTTCACCTACTCGATCACCAACGGCATCGGGGCCGGGTTCGTCAGCTACGCGTTCATCAAGCTCGTGCGGGGCAAGGGCGCCGAGGTGCACCCGATGATGTACGCCACCGCCGCGGCGTTCGTTCTCTACTTCGTCCTCCACTAGGATTTTCGGGGGGGTCTCGGAAGACCCCCCCGATGCCGCCCCTTCCGGAGGCCGCGGCGAAGCCGCGGCTCGAAGTGGAACGCCCCGGCCGCGCGGCCGGACCCAGAGGGTTGCGAGAGGCCAACGCGCGGTGGGAAGGGGAGTCGACCCCATTTGGTTCATGACCGCTGAACGCCGGCTCCCGGGGTCCCGTCGCGTGACGAGGGCGCGGACCGTATGATACCCTGGATGGGCCATGGCCATGATGACGTGGATGCGCCGCACCTCGAAATACTTCCTCATCGTGGTGGTGCTCACCTTCATCGCGAGCCTCGCCTACTTCGGGGCCACCCAGGAGAAGTCGAACCCGACCGTCGTCGCCACCATCAACGGCGAAGACATCTCGGCTGCCGCCTACGATCGCGTGTACCGGCAGACGGTCGAGCAGTACCGGCAGGTCCTGCGGGACCGCTTCAGCGAGGACCTGCTCCGCTCGCTCCGCGTCCAGGACCAGGTGCTCGACCGGCTGGTGAGCGAGCGGCTGATGGCCCAGCGGGCGGCGGCCGAGGGCATCGGCGTCTCCGACGAGGAGCTGAGCGAGGAGATCGTCAAGATCGGGGCCTTCCAGGCGAACGGACAGTTCTCGCGCGAGCAGTACCAGCGCGTGCTGGCCCGGGCCGGCCTCACCCCGACGGCCTTCGAGCAGGACGTCCGCGCCCAGCTCCTGCAGCGGAAGCTCCAGGGCCTCGTCACCGACGGCGTCAAGGTCTCGGAGGCGGAGGTCCGCCAGCACTGGGAGGCCCGCCAGGCCCGGGTCCGGGTGGCCTACCTCGCGGTGTCCCCGGACGCGCTCCTGTCCGGCGTGGAGGTCACCGACGCCGATCTGGAGAAGTACCACAAGGAACACCCGGCCGAGTTCACGCGCCCCGAGCGGCGGCGGGTCCTGGCGGCGGTCCTGCCGACGCTGAGCGTGCCGTTCCCCCAGATCAGCGAGGCCGACGTGGAGACGGCCTACCAGGAGCGCCTCCGCGAGTTCGAGCAGCCGGAGCGGCGGCGCGTGGCCCACGTCCTGGTCCGGGTGCCGAGTGTCGGCGGCGGCGCGGCGGAGGAGGGGGCCAAGGCCAAGGCCGAGGCGGCGCTCGCGCGCATCAAGGGGGGCGCCGACTTCGCCCAGGTCGCGCGCGAGGTGTCGGAGGACCAGGCGACGGCGTTGCGGGGCGGTGAGCTCGGCGTCGTGACCCGGGGCGAGATGCTGGCGCCGTTCGAGGAGCTGGCCTTCGGCCTCAAGCAAGGGGAGATCGGCGGGCCGGTCCGGACGGCCTACGGCTACCACGTGGTGAAGGTCCTCGAGCTCATGCCGGCGTCGAAGAAGGAGCTCAAGGAGGTGGCGCCCACCATCCGGGCGGGCCTGGCCGCCGAGGGGCAGCTCCGGGCGCTCCGCCAGAAGGCCGACGAGGTCCAGCAGGGGCTGCTCAAGGCCGGGGACTTCGCCGCCGAGGCGCGACGGCTCGGGCTGACGGTGCGGGAGATCGGCCCCTTCGCCCGCACCGACGCGGTGGAGGGGATCGGTCGGGTGGCCGAGGCGACGACCGCCATCTTCGACCTGCCGGCCGGCGGGGTGAGCGCCCCGGTCAAGATCCCGGACGGGTACGTGGTCTTCCGCCTGCTCGAGAAGGAGGAGCCGAAGCTCCTGCCGCTTGCCGAGGTCCGGAGTCAGGTGACCCAGGCCGTGCGGCGCGGCAAGGCCCAGGAGGCGGCCCAGGCGAAGGCCAAGCAACTCGCCGACGCCCTGCGGGCCGGCCAGGAGCCGCGGAGCCTGGCCAAGCGCGACGAGGTGACCTTCGGCGAGACCGACGCCTTCTCGCGGGCCGCGCCGCTCGCCGACAAGGACGTCGGGTCCGCGGTCTCGGCCCTGGCGCTGGACCTGCCCGAGGGCGGCGTGGGCGGCCCGGTCGCCGGGCCCAAGGGACTGTACGTCGTCAAGGTGGTCAGCCGCGAGCGACCGGATCCGGCGGGGTTCGAGGGCGCGCGCCGCGACCTCGAGCGGCAGCTTCTCGAGCAGAAGCGGGGCCAGGCCTGGCAGGCCTGGATGTCCTCTCTGCGCGCCGGCGCGAAGATCGAGATCAATCGGAAGGTCCTGCCCCAGCAGAGCTAACCGCCGTGCCGATAACCGTCGCATCGTCCCTCCCGGCCGGGACGCGCTCGGCCTGCGGCCTCGCGGCCTACTGGCGTCCTCGGCCGGTGCTCATCCTCGACGTACAGAGGCGTACGTCTCCGGTGGGCACCGGCCTGCGTCGTCGGGACGGCCTCCGGCCTGTGGGGCCTGCTCGGTTCTCGGCCTGGCGGAGGTAGCGCGGCCTCGGCCGTGCGACTGAAGAAGGCCTACGCGGAGTTCGTCGCGCGGGCCCGGGTCGTCCGTGTCGCGACGGCCGACGCGCAGGGCCTGCCCCACGTGGTGCCGGTCTGTGCCGTCGTGGACGGCGACCGGCTCTGGTTCGGCAGCGGCGACGACGCCCGCAAGGTGCGAAACCTCCGCGCCAACCCCCGGGTGACCGTCGTGGCCGACGACTACAGCGAGGCCTGGGAGGGCCTCCGAGGCGTGATGGTCGCCGGCACCGCGACCATCCACGCCCGCGGGCCGCGCTTCCGCCGGGCCCGCAAGCTCCTGTACGCGAAGTACCCGCAGTACCCGACCGACGCTGCCCTCGACGAGGGCGACTCCGCGATCGTGGAAGTCACGCCGACCCACGTCTTCGCCTGGGGCTTCGACTGAGAGCGTGTGAAGGGATAGGGTCCTCCGGCACCCCCCTCCCCCCGGTGGGGGTGGGTGGGAGGTCCCCAAATGATCCCTGAAGGGGAGCCAATGGCGCGACCCGGCGGGTACACCTATCGCGCGGCCGGGGTCTCGACCAACGCGGAGCTGGGTCTCGCCGCCCTGCTGAAGTGGATCCAGCCCACGCTGGAGTTCCGGCGCGACACGGGCATCGGCCGGTCGGTCCTGGACATCGGGTACTTCGCCAACGTCATCGACCTCGGCCGGGGCCTCGGCCTGGCGCTGTCCACGGACGGCGTCGGCACCAAGGTGCTGGTGGCCGAGATGCTCGGTCGCTACGACACGATCGGGATCGACTGCGTCGCGATGAACGTCAACGACGTGATCTGCGTCGGCGCCGAGCCGATCGCCATGCTCGACTACATCGCCGTCGAGGCCGCCCGGCCCGACATGCTCGAGGCCATCGGGCGTGGGCTGCACGAGGGCGCGAAGCGGGCCGGGGTCAGCATCGTCGGCGGGGAGATCTCCCAGGTCAAGGAGATCATCCGGGGGGAGCGGGAAGGGGAAGGGCTCGACCTGGTCGGGATGTGCGTCGGGGTCGTCCCCCTCGACGAGGTGAACGTCGGCCGGGCCGTGAGGCCGGGCGACGTGCTCATCGGGCTGCGGAGCAGCGGCATCCACTGCAACGGCCTGACGCTGGCACGGAAGGCCCTGTTCCAGGCGGGAGGCCTGAAGCCGGACACGCACGTGCCGGAGCTCGGCCGGACGGTCGGCGAGGAGCTGCTGGAGCCCACCCGCATCTACGTCCCCGAAGTGCTGGACCTGCTCCGCCAGCGGCTGCCGATCCGGGCGCTCGTCAACATCACGGGTGACGGGCTCCTCAACCTGGCCCGGATCGACGCGCCGACCGGCTACCGGATCGACGCCCTGCCCGCGCCGCCGCCGATCTTCGAGCTGATCCGCCGGGCCGGCCGGATCGACGATGCCGAGATGTACCGGGTGTTCAACATGGGCATCGGCTTCTGCCTCGTCGTCCCGGCTGAGGCCGGCGTCGTGGCCACGGTCCACGAGACCGTCCGGCGCCACGGCGGCGAGAGCTTCGAGCTGGGCCGGGTCGTCGATGATCCCGAGCGCCGCGTCGCCCTGACCGAGAAGCGGCTCATCGGCCGAGCCGACCGCTTCCAGGAGGCGTCGAGCCCGCTCTGATCTGACGAATCGCCCAGGCCTCCTGGGTCGGACCAGGCATGCCGGCCAGCATCGTGGTCAAGCCGCCGCTTCAAATCCTGACTTGAACTGAGCCAACAATTCGGTCGCTTCGGCAATCGGATCCGTGCCAGTCAGTCCTCGTGCCACATCTCTGACGAGGCGACGCGTCCACGCCGATTCGTTGACCAGGACGAGAATCTGTCTACGGGTTGTGGGTGCAGCAATCCGCCCGGCATCCATACCCAGGAGCCGCGCGCCGCCAAGCTCGACGTCGAAGTCCATGACCGCGAGGTCAATCTCCGCCCCATACAATCGATCCTCGTTGCCGGCATCGTGGTACGTGCGTAGCAGCGTCGCGAGATCGATCGCATCGCGTGGATCGTTGACTCCTCGATCTGCCCACGCGACAAGCTTCATTAGCGCGAGCCCAGGCAACGAGGCCACACGAACGACAATGCCTGGAGCCACTTCCACGAGGACTGCGGCCGTGAGGGCCTCGCCGTATCCTGCCACGTTCATGAGTACCGATCCATCTGGCGGCCAGGCGATGGTGGTCTGGGGTTGCTCAACGCCTCCGAATGGAATCAGATCCAGCGGATATCCCCTTCGCCCTGAGGAAGGTTGGAGTCGGTGAGCCCGCGTCTTGTCTGGTTCGAACGCGCCCGATGCTACGAGGCACGCCTTGATCGCCTCGAATTGTGACCACCCACTCACGACCACTCCGAAATCCATGTCATGGGTCGCGCGGTCGGTGACAAGCCCGAAGACACCATTGAGAATGATCTGCCGCGCCATCGCGCCAACCACGAAGTAGTCGAACTCGAGGTCTCGCGCAATGGTACTTAGCCACTGGAGGGCTTCCACAGTCAACTCGTCGAGGTGGCGCTCACGCGCGACGGAGAACAAGCTCGACCTGTTCTTCACGGATCAGCTTCGCAATCTCCAGATTGCGTGGATCTAGCGTAGCCATGAGGTCTGCGTAGATGAGGAGCGGCGGCACAAGGTCTGGCCGCTGTGGATCTCCAGGGAAGTTCCAAAATCTGTCGAGGACTTCAACCTCGCCTTCGGGATCGGCGCGGAGCCGGTGGTCCTTCACGAGCTTGGTGATTCGTTCGCGCGCCACTGCAGGATCGATGTAGATCGTGCAGGCGGCCGGCTTGAGATGCCCAGTGAGCTTGGTCCCGCCGACCTCGCCGCCCCAGAGCGCCCCATCGGTCAGGCGGGCATTCTTCCACCAGTCCGGCTCAAGGGCTCGGAATCGGCGCTGATTGAGTTTCGGGCGTAGCTTGATCGGGTAGTTGGTGACCCATTCATCGAGCAGCCGTCCCGGCTCCAGCAAACGGCGGTTTCGAGTTCGCTTGCCTCCTATGATGTAGCCCCTGCGTTGGAGGTCGAAGAGAACCCAGCCTACGGCGCCGAGCGCAACGCCTGCGGCGCCGACGATCTCGCGGTAAGGCGCGTTGAGGAGCTCGGGCTTGCAGAGTAGTGCGAAGATGACTCGCAGCGCCGTTGCGTTGGCCGTGCCTCGAGTCTGCAAGTAGGTCGCCACCGGGCCATGCGGGCGCTCTCCGCGGATGTAGATGTACAGCCCGGGAACGCGGAGATAGGCATTCCCGACTGTGTCGAGGAACTGAAGGTCGATGTCCCGACAGCGGGCTGCGAGGTCGGGCGTGATATAGGGTGCGACGAGCACTCCTCGCCTGCCCAGGGGTTTGAGTCGATGCTTGACAGCGGCGAGGGCCACCGCTCGGTCGATGGCTTTGATCTCGACGAGGAAGCGTACTCGCTTTCCAAGCCCTTCGATGTCCATCGCCGCGTCCGGCCGCACGTCATCCCGGACCTTGGGTTTCATGGCGCCGAGGCCAGCCTTGAGCCCAGTGATGCGCCTGAATGCGGCAAGCGCATTCTCCAGGAGCCTGTCTTGCCACTCTCGTGGACGCGCGGCTCGGTGCTTGGTACGCTTCATCTGTTCATCTCGGCTCAGTTGTTCACGTAACGTGAACAGGACCGATGTTCACTGTTCACGATGCCCTCATCGTACACGTAACGTGAACAGCAGGGAAGCGCTGAACAAGGATCGGCCGCGACCGATCGAATCTCTGGCGGCTGCGGGTGTCTACGAGCGTAGACACGGAAGGGATGCCCCCAAGGCCAAAATGCCGCGCGGGCAGGGCTCCTCAACGCGTGGGGTAGGGCCGGCACTCGTAGGGTTGCCATCACTTGGGGCGGAAGTCTGGAAAGAGGCCAGGCGGCCACCCCGACACTCTCGCGGCATACCCTGTCGGACATGCTTCACGGGGTTTCGGTTGGCAGGGTCGTCGTGTGGTTTTGGCTTCTGGGCGCCAAAGTTTTCGCTGTAAACTCGACTAAACACGCGACGAGTAGACGCGGCTGACCCTGTGAGCCACAAGGGGGTTTCGGGAGCCTTTCGGTAGTCAAACCGGACAGGGGATGCTGGACGTAAGCGCACAGTAAATAAAGCTCTTCCAGCCGTAGGGCAATCGCGTCTGGCGCGTCTTTGCTTGCTCCGCCCCGTCCGCGCCCACCTCTTCCCCCGGCGCATTCCCGACGGGCTGGTCCCGGCGCCGGTGATCCTGGCGGGTTGGCCATGCCCTCAACCGCGCCTACTGCTGGTAGCCGAAGAGGCGCCAGACGCCGCTCTCGCGGCGGGCGATCTCCAGCTCCCGCTCCCACCAGAAGAGCGAGATCCACTGGCCGATGAAGGGCAGCCGACCTGACATCTCCCCGGTCGAGTAGACCCAGGCCTGGTCGCCGACCAGGCGGACCTCGTCGACCCGGACCTGCGCCCGCATGGCGTCGTAGATCCCGAACATGGCGGCGAGCTGGTTGCGGAGGGCCGCCTTGGTCAGCGGCCCGGTGCGGTACTGCTCGGAGATGTGGGCGAGCACGCCGTGCAGGTCCCGGGCCTCGAAGCGCTGGATCGCGGTGCCGAGCGTGGCCCGCAGCTCGGCGACGACCTGGGGGGGCGCCGCGACTCCGGGGGCCGCAGGGGTCGAGGGCGCCGGGGCGGGCGGCGCCGGGCTCGGGGCCGGCGCGGCGGAGGGGCGACCTGGCGTCGCGGGGGGACGCCCCGGCGCGGCAGCCGGCGGGACCGGAGGCGGGGGCGGGGGCGCGACCTGGGCCAGGGCGAGGCCAGTGACCAGCACGAGCGCGGCCGCGGCGCCGAGCCCGACCTGCCGCCCCGTCACCGTCGCCGCCCGTTGAGGGCTTCCTCGAGCCGCCGGCCGAGGACGGCCCGCAGCCGCCAGGTCGGGCGCCAGGCGAGGGCGCGGCGCGGCAGGCCGCGGAAGTCGTCGAAGAGCGAAGTACACCACCGGCGTGATCACGAGCGTGACCAGCAGGCAGAGCGCCTGGCCGCCGACCACCGCCACCGCGAGGGCGGCCCGGGAGGCGGAGCCGTCGCCCCGGCCCATCGCGACCGGCAGCATGCCGGCGATGATCGCGAGCGTCGACTTCGCCACGACTTCCTCCCAGGCGAGCAGGCTTCCCACCGTCTCCACGCTGCGCTGGACCGCCCGAGCCTCCACCGCGGCCGTCGTGATCCGGACGGCGGGTCGATCGGGCGTCCGGCCCGGTGGGCTGCTGCCGTTCTCCCGGCGCTCGGACTTCGCCTGGCTCGACTGACTGCAGGCGCCGAGGCCGAGGGCGAGCAGGAGCAGCACGGCGAGCGTGTGAACGAATCGCGTCCTCCGACTCCCCCCTCCCCCCAGTGGGCGGGGGAGGGGGGTTGGGGGGGTGGGCGGGAGGTCCCGAACGGTGATCGCGGCGCGGCCTCCCATCACCCCTCCGGGGTCGTGGCGGACACCAGGGCGTCGAGGCCGGCGATCAGCTTCCGGCGCTCGTCAACCGAGAGGCGGTCCAGGACGCCGGCCAGCCCGGCGATCTGCGCGCCTTCCAGCTCGCGTACGAGGGCGTCGCCCTCCCGCGTGAGCCGGAGCCGCGTGGCCCGGCGGTCCCGCGGGTCCTCCTCGCGGAGGAGGAAGCGCTTCTCGGCGACTCGATCGACCACCTGGCTGATCGCCGGCGGGGTCACCGCGTACGCCCGCGCCACCGCGCTCATCGGACAGCCCGGGTGCCGGTGGACGTAGAAGAGGACCTGCGCCTGCGCGTAGGTCAGCTCGAGCTCGAGGGCGCGCTTCCAGAGGATCGGGCGGAACGCCGAGGAGACCATCGCCTGCAGCAGCTCGAGGAGCCGCCGGGCATCGTCCTGCAAGGTGGGATGGCCAACCGCGCGGCCCATGGGAGACCCACAAAGGTTAACAGTCTTAACCATCCTGTCAAGCAAGCCGCCGGATTCGCCGCCGGTCGGGGTCGGGTCGCTATAGTAGAATCGACCCCGAGAGGGACCGGATCGATGACCCGAACGCCGATGACCAAGCAAGGCTTCGAGCGGCTGCAGCAGGAGCTGGAGCAGCTCAAGCGCGAGGAGCGTCCGCGCATCATCAAGGCGATCGCCGAGGCCCGGGCTCACGGTGATCTGTCGGAGAACGCGGAATACCATGCCGCCAAGGAGCGCCAGGGCTTCATCGAGGGCCGGATCCGTGATCTCGAGACCAAGGTCGGCGCGGCCGAGGTCATCGAGCCCCCCCGGGACGGGGATCGCATCACCTTCGGCTCGACCGTCCTGCTGAAGGGCCCCGACGGCAAGGAGATCCGCTACCAGATCGTCGGCTCCGACGAGTCCGAGCCCGCAACGGGCCGGATCTCGGTCCTGTCGCCGCTGGCGCGCACGCTGATCGGGAAGGAAGCGGGCGACGAGGTGAAGGTCCAGGCTCCCGGCGGCGCGAAGACGTACGAGGTCCTCGCGGTCAACTTCGTCTGGACCTGAGCCGGCCGGCTGTTCCCTCCCGAGTCACTTCCGTCAGCTCTCGAACGGCCGGTGCGTTTCGCCGGCGCAACATCGCGGCGCTAAAGCCCTGAAAACCTGTCCATCGGGCCACCTGGCCCCAGTCCTGCTGCCTCAGGGCCGAGGGCTCGGAGTCCTCCCGGCCTCCAGATCCGACGATGACCCTGCGAAACCCGCTTCGAACGGGCTCGACCCTGGTGGTGGCGGCGCTCGTCGCCGGCTGCGCGCTCGAGCCCCTTCCGCCGGTCGACTCGGTCCGGGCGTGGCACGACGAGACCACTCGCTTGCGGGCTCGACCGGCGCCGGTCACCACGGCGCCGGCCCCGCGCGTCGAGCTCGCGTCCTGGTACGGGGAATGGCACCACGGGCTGCCGACGGCGAGCGGTGAGCCCTACGACATGGAGGCCCTTACCGCGGCCCATCGCTCGCTTCCCCTCGGAACGTGCGTCGAGGTGATCCACCTCGGAAACGGCCGGCGGGTCCTCGTGCGGGTCAACGATCGCGGCCCCTACGTGCCGGGACGGACCATCGACCTCTCGCACCGCGCGGCCGAGGAGCTGGGGATGGTGGACGAGGGGCTGGCCCACGTTCGGATCCGTCGGGCGAAGGCCGAGGGCTGCGAGACCTGAAAAAGGGGCGCGGCGCCGCGCTACGTGCGCAGGGCGTCGCGCAGCTCGCGGGCGAGGGTCTCCACGGTTCCGCGCGTGCCGCCGGCGAGCTTCTGGCGCCACTCCGACTCGGTCTCGAAGCGGCGGTCGCCGAGGCGCTCGGCCCACGGCCGGAGCGCGTCCCGGATCGCGCGCAGATCGTACGGGTCGCCGCGTAGCTCGCGGGCTCGCGCCATCACGTCCGGGGCCACCCGGACGAAGGCCCGGAGGGCGGTGCCCGTCTTGATCGAGTACTTCCGCCCAGCCCAGGCGTTCGGAAACGTCTGGGCGATCGCCTTGACGTAGTTCAGGAAGAAGCGGCGGCCCGAGTCCCGGAGCTCCTTGGCGCGGCCGCGGCCGCCCATCTTCTCCACGGTCTCGATCAGGTCCACGATCTCCTCGGCCAGCGGCGCCTGGGCGACCTTCCCCCGGCCGATGCCGAGCATCTTGATCTCGCCCTGGAGCGGGGAGGTCTCGTCCACGTTGAGGGCCCGGATGATGTCGTGGGCGAGGGCCTGGTTCTCGTCGGGATAGAGCTTCCGGCCGGCGAGGCTGACCAGGTGCGACGGGTTCAGCCGCGTGTGCTTGGCGTTGATCGTCACGAACAGCTCGACGATCTGTTGCGCATCGAGGCTGTCGAAGACGACGGCCGGGACGTCGAGACCGGCCAGGGTGCCCTCGGCGGCGAGGGCATGGAGGGCCAGGAGCCGGTGCTGCCCGTCGAGGACCCGCAGGACGCCGGGCTCCTCGGGAATCTCCAGGGTCCCCAGGTTGCCGTGCTGGCCGACCGGCTTGAAGGTCAGGCGCTTGTCGGCGGTCATGATCACGGCGCCGGCGATGGCGGGCAGCTTTCCCGCCTCACGACAGTCCGTGAAGTAGGCGACCAGCTCCTCGATCTTCCGCCGGATCACCGGACGCTGGTAGGCCTCGGAGCTCTCGCCGATCCGACTCTCCAGGACGTCCCAGTTCACGCGCGTGCGCGCCGGACGCTTGGTGGGGCCCGGCTCGGGGACGCCCCCGTAGCCCAGCACCTCGAACTTGACCAGGCGATCGATCTCGCGGGCAGGGAACGACGCCTGGTAGAACTCGACGCCATACTGCTTGATCCGGTGGGCGGCGACGGTGATCACGGCACGTCTCGTGCCTCACTCTAGCCGACGGGTCCGGGGGTGTCAACGATCTCGGAGGGTAACCCTGACTTATGAGTGACCGCGCGGCGCGACGGTGCGGCGCCCGCGCCTTGACAGGCCAGGGGCCGGGACCCGAACATGGCGGCCATGGCGCGGGTCCGGATCACCTGCTGGCGGGACATTCCCGTGCTGGTCACCGCGCGCGACGAGGTCGGGGAGGTCACCGTCGCGCTCGGCCCGCGCTTCCAGGAGCTGGTGGACGCGGTGGCCATGCAGACCGGCCTCTCCGACTCCGAGGAGTACCTGGGCGCCTGGGAGACCCGTTCCGAGGAAGAGCGAGCGGGGCCGGCGGGGGAGGCAGCGCGGGCCGTCGCGGCCGAGCTGGAGGAGGGCTTCGCCGAGATCCGGGCGCGGCATCTCCGCCCGGGTGGCCCCTTCGACGCCCACTGACGGGCGGGGCCGATGAGACCACCCTGGGTCGAGCCCGGGCGGTCCCTGGGCTACGGGGTTCCTGCTCGCCCCTACTTCTTCTCCAGCAGGATCGACTGCGGGAGCGTCCCCGGCCGGTCAACCCACGCCGTCGCCTCGAACACCCCGCGCCCCAGGCCCGACACGTCGATCACGACGCCGAAGAGGCCGGCGGTGCCCTTGTTGCCCGGGAGGCGGGGCACGATCCACGTCAAGCGGCGCCCGTCCTTCGCGCAGCGGCCGAGGCCCTCGGCGCCGAGCCAGCAGTGGCTGAGCGGCGCCCGCTCGGGGATTTCAAGGCCTACCTCGATGGGGCCGACGACGGAGGGCCCGTGGTTGCGGACGGCGAAGCGATAGGTCGCGGTCTGGCCGTCGAGCGTCCCCTCGGCCAGCACGTCGAACGCCGGCACGGCGACGGTGACGTGGTCGGCGTCGCGGGCCTGCCAGCGCTTGAGGTAGCTCATCGTCGCGATCCCGAACCAGTGGGGGTCGGAGAGATAGAGCCCGCCGGAATGCCGGCCCTGGTCGAGCACGAGGGTGCGGACGTACGGGTGGTCGCGCACCGCGTCCCGGTAGGTCAGATTGAACGATCCTCCGTCATGCCGCCCCGCCTTGACGTTGGCGCGCCAGAAGAAGTCGTCGAGCGTGTGGAACATGAGGAGCGGCGCCTTGACCTTTGGGATGTCGGCGTCGGCCAGCGCCCGCGCCTGCAGAGTCGTGATGTCCACCCCGTACCATCGGGCGGCGCGCTCGAAGTACTCGTACTCCGACGGGGCGCCCAGGAAGCTCGCGATGTACCGGTCCCAGTCCGTGGGCGCCTGACCCGGCTCGGGCCGCGTGGGGGGCGAGGCGAGGCCGAGGGGCGCGGTGACCCCAATGCCCGCCGCGATCCGCTCCCCGCCGTCCCGGGCCATCGCCTTGACCAGGCTGCGACCGCCGTTGCTGAAGCCGATCACCGCGACGGACGTCGCCTGGCTCGTCTCCCGCGGGTAGCGCACCGCGCCGAGGATGTCGTCCGCCTCCTTCCATCCGAGCGAGATCGGGGCCGCGGAGAGCGTGCGACTCTCGCCCTGGCCCCGGACGTCGATCGCCAGCACGTGCCAGCCGTTCCGGACGAGGAGCTCCGCCACTTCCACCATGAACTTCAGGTTCCGGATCTGGGTCAGTCCGGGAACCAGGACCACGCCGGGTCGCGGCTTGCCGTCCCGGAACACCGCCAGCGAGCCGGCCAGGGGCGTCCCGTCGAGCGCCTGGAAGCGGGTCGTGCCGAACATGGAGGGATAGGCCTTCACCTGAGTGTGGGCCGCCGTCACGCCGAGGTGGTTCGGATCCTGGGGCAGCCGCCGGATGAACTCGACGATGTCGCCGGTCGCGGCGGCCGCGATGGGGAGCCACTCCCGGGGCCTCTCCTCCGGGACGCTGCCGGCGTGGCCGGGCGCGGTCAGGATGAGGGCCAGGGCGACGATCAGGACGGTCAGGACGACGAAGTGGCGCCGGCTGACAGCGGGCATGGTGCGCCTCCTGGTGAACGTCGGGAGAGCGGAGGGTTGTCCAGCGGAGCGGGCTGGGGGCATGAGCCTCCCGGGCTGGACGGCGACTTCCGGTCACTCTAGTCGAGGGGCGGAGGCCTGTCAATGACGCGGACGTGACGGCCGGCAGCCCGTGGGCGCTGCGCGCTCTTCGGCTCCGCCCGCCGGAGTCCCCGGGCGGTCTAGAACTTGACCTCCAGCAGGGTGTTGAGCTCGTGGCCGCCGAAGTCCTCGGTTCCGGGGGGCGTCGAGCCCGTAGCCGTAGCCGAGGATCAGCGTGATGCGGTCGGTGAACTCGATGGTCAGGTCCACTCCCAGTCCACGCAGGCCCTGGCGCGGCAGGGCGTGGCCCTCCAGGTAGTCGACCTGCGCGTAGTCCCAGGAGAGCTGGAGGCGGACCCGCTCGCTGCCCGGCCAGAGCGGGAAGCGGTAGGCGAGGTTCAGGAGCCAGAAGCGCTCGGCGAAGATCTCGTCCACGTAGTAGCCGTGGAGGAGCAGGGGGAACTCCCGGCGAAAGGGCAGTGCGCTTCCCAGGCGGAAGGCCGAGAGACGGTCCGGGTGGCGGGCTCGTCCCGCCGGTGAGGAACGCGCGCACCGTCTGCGTCCGGGTGATCGAGTAGACCCCGCCCAGCCGCCCCCACAGCTGCTGCGTGTGGGGCTCGGTCGCCACCGGCGCGTCCCGGAACCCGTACGGCTCCGCGTCCTGCCGGTAGCCGATCTCGTACCAGAGCGACAGCCTCCAGCGGCCAGGTCCGGCAGGAGCTCGGGCGGCTCGCCGCCCACCCGGACGCCGACCCGCCCGGTGTAGATCGGCGTGTCGGCCGGCAGCCGGAACCGGGAGGCGGTGCTGCTCGACCTGTCGTAGACGACGTACTGGGGCCGGAACCGGAGCTGGCCCTCGATCGGGAGCAGGTCGGCGATCTCGATCCGGCGGTAGTAGCTCAGGGCCAGCTCCCCGCCGTGCCCGTAGAACGACTCGCGGTCCTTGTGGTCGCCCCCGCGGAACTCCTCGACGTTGTACGGGAAGAAGCCTCCGCCGAGACCGAGGCCGAGCGCGTGACCGTCGGCTGGCCAGCGATCGCGGACCAGCTCGCCGCTGAGGTAGGTCGGGGCGAAGACGATCCGGAGGTAGAGGTCCTCGCTCGAGGACGTGCGGTCGGTTCCAGAGCAGGAAGGCGTAGCCGGAGGAGTTTCCGTCGCCGCGCAGGGGACCCTCGACGCCGAGCTCGAGGTAGGTGCGCGGCTCGGGATCGATCTGGGCGCCGGCCTCGCCGGCGGAGCCGACGAGGCGCGCCACGAGGGCGGTGAGGAGGAGCATCCGGCCGCGCCTCCGGCAGCCGACCCTGGGTGGCGGCTGCCGGAGGTCGGCCGTCGCTAGAATCGCCGGCGGCCCCTCAGGGCTCTCTTCCGGAGTCGGAGGGCCTGGGGCGTGACCTCGACCAGCTCGTCGGCCCGGATCCACTCCAGGCACTGCTCGAGGCTCATCAGGCGAGGCGGCGTCAGCCGGATCCCCTCGTCGGACGTCGACGCCCGCATGTTCGTCAGCTTCTTTTCCTTGGTGATGTTGACGTCGAGATCGTTGTCGCGCACGTGCTCGCCGACGATCTGGCCCTCGTACACGGGATCGCCGGGCCGCACGAAGAACTCCCCGCGGGCCTGGAGGTGGTCGATCGCGTAGCCCGTCGCGCGGCCGTCGCGGTCGGCGACCAGCGCCCCGGTGGCGCGGCGCGGGATGTCGCCCTGCCAGGGCGCCCAGCCGTCGAAGAGATGGTTCAGGAGGCCGGTGCCCCGGGTGTCGGTGAGGAACTCCGAGCGGTACCCGATGAGTCCCCGGGCCGGGATCCGGTACTCCAGCCGCACCCGGCCGGTTCCGTGATTCACCATCTTGACCATCTGGCCCCGGCGGGTGCCGACCTTCTGGGTGACGATGCCGATGTAGTCCTCCGGACAGTCCACGACGAGGTGCTCCATCGGCTCCTGGCGCGTGCCGTCCGCCTCCCGCGTGATGACCTCGGGCTGCCCGACTTCCATCTCGTACCCCTCGCGCCGCATCATCTCGACGAGGATCGCGAGCTGCAGCTCGCCGCGACCCGAGACGCGGAAGGTGTCGGGCGAGTCGGTCTCCTCGACCCGGATGCCGACGTTGATGCGGGCCTCCTTGAAGAGGCGCTCCCGGAGGTGCCGGGAGGTGACGTACTTCCCCTCCCGGCCGGAGAAGGGCGACACGTTGGACGAGAAGAGCATCGCGACGGTCGGCTCGTCCACCCGGATGGGTGGGAGGGCCACCGGCTGCTCGGGGTCCGTCAGCGTCTCCCCGATGTCCATCGCGTCGACGCCGGCGACCGCCACCAGCTCGCCCGGCCCGGCCTCCGGCACCTCGATCCGCCGGAGGCCCTCGTAGGTGTACACGACGGTGACCTTGGCGAAGTCGATGGCCCCCGACCGCCGGGCCACCGCGACCCGGTCGTGGGGGCGGATGACGCCGTTGACGATCCGCCCGATGATCAGCCGCCCCACGTAGTCGTCCCAGTCCAGGCTGGCCGCCCGGAGCTGGAGGCCCATCTCGGGGTCGAACGTCGGGGGCGGGATCGTGGCCAGGAGCGTCTCGAACAGCGGCTCCAGGCTCTTTCCCGGGTCGTCGAGGTGACGGGTGGCGGTTCCCCGCCGGGCATCGGTATAGAGCACCGGGAAGTCGAGCTGGGCCTCGTCCGCCTCCAGATCGATGAAGAGATCGTAGATCTCGTCCAGCACCTGGGCCGGCCGGGCGTCGGCCCGGTCGATCTTGTTGATGACGACGATCGGCGGGAGTCCGGCCTCCAGGGCCTTCTTCAGGACGAAGCGCGTCTGGGGGAGCGGCCCCTCGGCAGCGTCGACCAGGAGGAGCACGCCGTCCACCAGGGTCAGGGTCCGCTCGACCTCGCCGCCGAAGTCGGCGTGGCCGGGGGTGTCGACCACGTTCAGCTTCACGCCGCGATACGTGATCGCCGTGTTCTTGGCCATGATCGTGATCCCCTTCTCGCGCTCGAGGTCGATGGAGTCGAGCACGCGCTCGGGGACCGACTCGTTGGCCCGGAAGATGCCGCCTTGCCACAGCATGGCGTCGACCAGCGTCGTCTTGCCGTGGTCGACGTGCGCGATGATGGCCAGGTTCCGGATGTCGGCGCGAGTCGCTTTCGTCACGATATCTCAGTGTATCAGATGCCGCCCGGAAGGCCGCGCTGGCGGGATGGTAGAATGGGCCGCGTCACCAGGGGAGGACTCGGATGAGACTCGTGCGCTGGCTTCTGCTCGTGGCGTTCGTGACCGCGCTGCCGGCCCCGCCGGCGGGCGCCCAGGGGAAGGCGATGCATCCGACCGCGGTGATCGTGATGGAGAAGGGCGGGGAGATCCGGATCGAGCTGTACCCTGAGGACGCGCCCAAGACGGTAGAGAGCTTCATCACGCTCTCGAAGAAGGGCTTCTACGACGGCCTGACGTTCCACCGGGTGGAGCCGGGCTTCGTCGCCCAGGGCGGTGACCCGAAGGGTGACGGGACGGGCGGCCCCGGGTACACGCTAAAGGCCGAGTTCAACCAGCGGAAGCACGTGCGGGGGACGGTGGCCATGGCCCGCTCCGCCAGCCCGGATTCGGCGGGGAGCCAGTTCTACATCTGCTTCGCTCCGGCGTCACACCTCGACGGCAAGTACACGGTGTTCGGGCAGGTCGTGAAGGGAATGGAGGTCGTCGATCAGATCAAGCGCGGTGACCGGATGAAGTCGATCCGCATCGAGGAGCCCCCCAAGCAGTAACCCGGCCGCCGTCCGCTCCCTGGGCGTGTCCACCATCCCGGAGTACCGGGCGCTCCCACGGGAGCCGCGGCTGGTCCGGCTGGCCCGAACCCTGGAAGCCCTGCCCGCGGCCCTCTCGGGCCGGAGCGTCGCCAGCGTCGGGCGGCGCCCGGCGCCCGGGGCCTGGGCCGCGATCGAGATCCTCTGTCACCTGCGAGATGTCGAAGAGTCCTTCATGGATCGCCTCCAGCAGATCCTGCTCATGGACGAGCCGGGGTTTCCCCGGACCAGCCCGGATCGCTGGGCCGAGGAGCGCCAGTATCGGCGCCAGGACGCGGCGGCGGCCCTGGTCGCGTTCGAGCGGCGGCGCGGCGAGAGCCTGGCGCTGTTCGCGCGGCTGACGCCGCTCGAGTGGGAGCGGGCGGGAGTCCAGCTCGACTCCCGCGGCCGCCGGACCCTGGATGACTTCCTCGCCGTCATGGCCTGGCACGACGAGAATCACCTGGATCAGCTCCGCCGGGCCCTCGACGGCCGGCCCTGACCGCCACCGACCCCCGGGAACAGTCTGCCGGACCGGATCCGGTGCTTTGATGATCTTCCCGAATCATGGTAGGTTCTTCCCGAATCTTCCATGGAACGCCGCCTGCTGACGGTCCAGGAGGCCGCACGCTACCTCCGGCTGAACCCCCGGTCAGTCTATCTCCTCGCCCAGCGGGGGGCCATCCCGGCGACGCGGGTCACCGGCAAGTGGCTCTTTCCCGAGCACTTGCTGGACGAGTGGCTCGAGGCCCACGCGCGTCCGGGGGACCGCCCGGCGGCGCCGGCCCGGGCCGCCCGAGCCGCGGCATCACCGCCGGCGACTCTCTTCGCGGCGGGCAGCGACGATCCGGCGCTCGAGCTGCTCCTGGACGCCTTCAACGCGGGTATCCGGGGGGCGGAGGGGCCGCTCCTGTTCACCGCGACCGTCGGCAGCACGGCGGGCCTCCGCGCCCTCGGCGAGGGGCGCGCGGACCTGGCGTGGGCCCACCTCGTCGACGCCGACTCCGGGGAGTACAACCTGCCGCACCTGCCGCGGTACCTCGGCGGGCGTCCGGCGGCGCTGGTCAACCTCTTCCATCGCGACCTCGGTCTCCTCGTGTGGACCGGCAACCCGCGGAGGCTCGGCGGCGTGGCCGAGATCGCCCGGCCCGGGCTCCGGTTCGTCAACCGCCAGGCGGGCTCCGGGACCCGCCACTTCGTGGACACCGCGCTGGGCCGAGCCGGCGTGAGCCCGGCGGCCGTCGGCGGGTACGGGGACGAGGTCTCGACCCACTGGGCGGTCGGGCTGCGGGTCCTGCGCGGCGAGGCGGACGTGGGGGTCGCCACCCGCTCCGTCGCCCACGCGCTCAGCCTGGGCTTCGTCCTGCTGACCCGGGAGCGGTTCGACATGGTCATCCCCAAGGATCTCTTCTTCCGACCGGTCGTGCAGGCCCTGGTGGAGGCCGTCCGCTCCGATCGGTTTCGCCGCCGCCTCGCCGGGCTCGGCGGCTACGATGCGCGCGAGGCCGGCCGGGTCCTCGCGGAGGTCTCGTGAGGGCGTGTGACCCCAGGAGGCCACCATGAAGCGACCCGGTGTGAGGCCACAGCCTGACCGCCGTGCGAACGGCCGGCCGGCACGATGGCTGGGCGGACTGCTCGCGATCCTGCTGGTGGCGGGGGCGGTCGCGCCGGCCGCCGGCCAGTCCAAGGTCGTGATCGTGTCGACGACCACGAGCACGCAGGACTCCGGCTTGCTCGACGTCCTGGTGCCGATGTTCGAGAAGCAGACCGGCTATTCCGTCAAGACGGTGGCGGTCGGCACCGGCCAGGCGCTCGCCCTGGCCGCCCGGGGGGAAGCCGACGTCACCCTCGCTCACGCGCCGGGCCTCGAGAAGAAGTACGTCCAGGACGGGAAGATGCTCAACCGCCGGCTCGTCATGTACAACGACTTCGTGATCGTCGGGCCGCCCGGGGATCCGGCGGGGATCAAGGGCACGAAGGCCGCGGTCGAGGCGCTCCGGCGCATCGGCGACACCCGGGCACGCTTCGTCTCGCGCGGGGACAACTCCGGCACGCACAACCTGGAGCAGGCCCTGTGGAAGCAAGCCGGCCTGGCGTCGAAGGGCGACTGGTACATCGAGTCCGGCCAGGGCATGGGCGCCACCCTGACCATCGCGAACGACCGGCAAGCCTACACGCTCACCGACCGGGCGACGCTCCTGGCTTTCGCCAAGCGGGTCAGCTTGCCGATCATGGTGGAAGGGGACCGGCCGTTGCTGAACGTCTACTCCGTGATGGAGGTGAACCCGGCCAACGGCCCGCGGGTGAACACGGCCGCGGGGAAGGCCTTCGCCGACTTCATGGTCGCCCCGGAGACCCAGGCCGTCATCCGGACCTTCGGCGTCGAGAAGTACGGCCAGCCGCTCTTCGTCCCGATCGCCGGGAAGAGTGAGGACGAGATCGGCGGTGAGCCGGGAGTGTGACGGCATCGTGCCCCTCCGGGGTTGGGGGCTTCCGGCTCCCCCCTCCCCCGGCCACAGGCCGAAGGCCGTCCATCGGTGGGGGAGGGGGGCCAGAGGCCGAAGGCCGTTGACGAATCGGGTGGGCGGGAGGTCCCGAAGATGGACCTGATCGGCGAAGGCCTCGTCCGGGCGCTCCGCCTGGTCCTGGGCGGCGACCCCGAGGTGCTCGGGGTGACCTGGCTCTCGCTCCGGCTCTCGGGCGCCGCCACGCTCCTCTCGCTCGTCGTCGGCCTGCCGCTCGGCACCGCTCCTGGCCCTCGTGCGCTTCCCGGGCCGCGGGCTCGTGGTCTCGCTCGTCAACACCGGCATGGGGCTGCCCCCGGTGGTGGTCGGACTGTTCATCTCGGTCCTCCTCTGGCGGAGCGGGCCCCTCGGGTTCCTCGAGCTGCTCTACACGCCCACGGCGATCGTCCTCGCCCAGTTCGTCATCGCGGTGCCCATCGTCACCGGGCTCACCCTGGCGGCGGTCCAGCAGATCCCCGAGCGCTTTCGGTTGCAGATGCTGGCGCTGGGGGCCTCGCGGGTCCAGCTGGTCTGGGTCCTGATCCGGGAGGCGCGGCTGCCCATGCTGGCCGCCCTCATGGCGGGCTTCGGCGCGGTCATCTCCGAGGTCGGCGCCTCCCTGATGGTCGGCGGCAACATCCGGGGCCAGACCCGTGTCCTGACCACGGCCACCGTTCTCGAGACCGGCAAGGGGAACTTCGACGTCGCCATCGCGCTCTCGGTTATCCTGTTGGGGGTGACCTTCCTGGTGAACTGGGCGCTCACGTGGATCCAGCAGCGGCGCGGCGCCTGACGGAGGTGTGACGTGCTCCGAGTCCTTCTCGGTCTGATCGTGACGCTCGCCCTGGCTGGCCCGGCGGCAGCCCAGGAGGTCACGCTGTCGGTGGCCATCAGCATGAAGGAGGCCGTCGAGGAGCTGGGCCGCCGGTTCGGGGCGAGCCGCCCCGGCGTCACCCTGCGCTACAACCTCGGGTCGTCCGGAGAGCTGCAGAAGCAGATCGAGGCCGGGGCGCCGATCGATCTCTTCGTCTCGGCGGCCCAGCGGCAGATGGACGAGCTGGAGCAGAAGGGCCTCATCGTGCCGGGGAGCCGGCGGGTCTTCGCCAGGAACGTTCTCACCGTCGTGAAGCCGGCGGACTCGCGGCTGGACCTGGCCAAGCCCGGGGATCTCCTGGACGCGCGCGTCACGCGGATCGCGATCGGGAACCCGAAGACCGTGCCGGCCGGGCAGTACGCGGAGGAGAGCCTCAAGGCGCTGGGACTGTGGGACCGCCTGCAGCTCAAGCTCGTCTTCGCCGAGAACGTCCGCCAGACGCTCGACTACGTGGCCCGCGGCGAGGTGGACGCGGGCTTCGTCTACACGACGGATGCCGCCGTGCGCGGCAGTCAGGTCCGGGAGGCCTTCCGCCCCGCGGAGGAGACCTACCGGCCGGTCATCTATCCGGTCGCGGTCGTCGCCGGCGCCAGGCAGCCGGTCCTCGCCCGGGCCTTCATCGAGCTGCTGCTGAGCCAGGAGGGGCAGGCCGTGCTGGCGCGGCTCGGCTTCCAGCCGCCGCCGCCCGGCGCCCGCTGAGCGGCGCCGCCCGAGGGCCGGGCGGATCCGCCGCGCGCCGATCCGCCTTCGCGTTCCTGATAAACTGATCGCTCACCATGTGGCAGCCGCCGAGGCGCGACTAGCTCCATGCTGCCCGAGGCCACCGTGGCGGCGCTCTGGCTCTCGGTGCGGGTGTCGCTGCTCGCCACCGCGCTGAACGCAGCCATCGGGATCCCGCTCGCCTACGTCCTGGCCAAGCGCCGCTTCTGGGGCCGCAGCGCGCTCGACGTCCTGGTCACCCTGCCCCTCGTGCTGCCACCGACCGTCACCGGCTACTACCTGATCGTGCTCCTGGGGCGCCGGGGCTGGCTGGGCCGCCCGCTCTACGAGCTGACGGGCTGGACGGTCGCCTTCACCTGGCAAGCCGCGGTGGTGGCGGCCACCATCATGGCACTG
The DNA here is from genome assembly GCA_963708025.1 of uncultured Candidatus Rokubacteria bacterium. Lineage (GTDB taxonomy): Bacteria > Methylomirabilota > Methylomirabilia > Rokubacteriales > DASRDR01 > CAVPSB01. Next base: position 52,234 of record CAVPSB010000023.1, read on the forward strand.
CCGCTGATGGTCCGTGCCAGTCGAGCGGCGATCGAGGCCGTGAACCCGGATCTCGAGCGCGCGGCGTTCGTGCTGGGTCGCTCCGAGTGGCGGACCGCCGTGGAGGTGACGCTCCCGCTCGCACGGCGCGGGATCGTCGCCGGGCTGGTGCTGGCCTTTGCCCGCGCCCTGGGCGAGTTCGGCGCGACGCTGATGCTGGCTGGCAACATTCCAGGCCGGACGCAGACGGTGCCGCTGGCCATCTACACGGCGGTCTCCACCGGTGAGACGCAAGAGGCGCAGGTGCTGGTGCTGCTCTTGACCCTCCTGTCGTGCGCCGTGGTCCTCACCGCGGCCCGTCTGGGAGGTCGGGTGTGATCGAGCTGAACGTCCGGAAGCGCTATGCGGGGTTCCTTCTCGACGCCGCCTGGACCGCCGGCGACGAGGTCGTGGCGCTGTTCGGGCCGTCGGGCGCCGGGAAGAGCCTGACGCTGAACTGCCTGGCCGGGCTCGTCCGTCCCGACGCCGGGCGGGTCGTCGTCAACGGGCGCGTCTTCGACGACGTGGAGCGCGGGGTGCGGCTTCCGCCGCAGGCCCGTCACCTCGGCTACGTGTTCCAGGGCTACGCCCTGTTCCCGCACCTCACCGTGGCCGAGAACGTCGGCTTCGGGCTCGCGGACCAACCGCGGACCGCGCGCCGACGGACTACCGCGGACGTGCTCGATCGGCTGGGTCTGGCCGACGTCGCCGGCCGCCATCCGCGCGAGCTGTCGGGCGGCCAGCAGCAGCGGGTCGCTCTCGGCCGGGCGCTGGCGCCGGATCCCGAGCTGCTGCTGCTCGACGAGCCCCTGTCGGCCCTGGACGCTCCGCTCCGGCGCCAGCTCCGCGAGGAGCTGGGCCGGGTGATCCGCGAGTGGGGCAAGGCGGTGGTCCTGGTCACCCACGACCTCGCCGAGGCCTACCAGCTCGGCGAGCGCCTGGTGCTCTACGACGGAGGCCGCGTCGTGCAGGCGGCGCCGAAGGGCGAGCTCTTGCTCCATCCCGCGTCGGAGACGGTGGCCCGGCTGATCGGGATGCGAAACATCGTCCGGGGCACCGTGGTGAAGGCGAGTGCCGATCGCATCGAGATCGCCTGGCGGGGCCACACCGTCGAGGCGGTGAACTCGCTGACTCGCCCCTACCTGGCCCCGCCTGGGACCCCGGTGGCGTTCTTCGTGCGCCCGGAGTACGTGCGGCTGATCCGGAAGGACCGCACGGGACCGGACCCGGGCCACCACATGAACCTCCTCGCGGGGACCGTCGTCGGCGAGCTCGATCAGGGCACCGCGTGGACGCTGCTCTTCCGCGTGGACGCGCCGGGCGAGGCGAGCCAGGGCACCTACGACCTCGAGGTCGAGATCCCCAAGCTGGTCTACGAGATGCTGGACGTGGGCCGCGACCGCCGCTGGAGCGTCTCGATGCACCGGGGCGCGCTTCAGGTGCTGCCGACGGAATGACCCCGGCGGTTCCGGTGCTGGCCGCCGAGGAGGTCGAGGTCGCCTACCGCGGGCGCGCGGCGCTGGCGGTGCCGGCCCTGGCGGTGAGCGAGGGCGAGGTGCTGGCCGTCATCGGGCCGAACGGTGCCGGCAAGTCGACCCTCCTGCGGGTGCTCGGCCTGCTCGAGTCGCCGGCGCGCGGGACCGTCGCGTTCCGCGGCGTCGTCCCGCGCACGGACGCCGAGCGCCTGGCGTTGCGCCGCCGCATGGCCTCCGTGTTCCAGGAGGCCCTCCTGTGCGACACCAGCGTCGCCGCCAACGTGCGCCTGCCGCTGGCGTTCCGTGGCGTGGGCCGGGCCGAGGCCGAGCGGCGGGCGCGGCCGTGGATGGAGCGGGTCGGGATCGCGCACCTGGCCGACCGTCCGGCGCGCACGCTCTCGGGGGCGAGGCCCAGCGGGCGAGCCTGGCCCGGGCGTTCGTGACCGCGCCCGAGGTGCTCCTCCTCGACGAGCCATTCGCCGCGCTCGACCCGCCGACCCGCGAGGCCTTGCTCGACGACCTGGCGTCGCTCCTGGGCGAGGCCCGGACGACCGCGATCTTCGTCACCCACGATCGCGCCGAGGCCCTCCGGCTCGGTCACCGGGTCGCGGTGCTGATCGACGGGCGCCTGGCCCAGGTGGGGCCGCCCCCGGAGGTCTTCGGCGCGCCGGTGGACGCGGAGGTGGCGCGGCTGGTCGGCGTGGAGAACCTGCTGCCCGGCCGGGTGGTGGCGGTCCGCGACGGCTTCGTCCACGTGAGCGTGGGGAGCGAGACGCTGGCGGTCGCCGGCACGGCGCGCGAGGGGGACGAGGCGCTGGTCGGCCTGCGGCCCGAGGACCTGCTCCTCGAGCCGGCCGGGCCCGGGCGCCTGACCAGCGCCCAGAATCGCCTGGCGGGCGTCGTTCGCCAGGTGGCGCCGGTGGGCGCGCTCTACCGCGTCGTCGTCGACTGCGGCGTCCGGCTGAGCGTCGTGGTGACCCGCCCGGCCGTGGAGGCACTTGGCCTGGCGCCCGGGGTCGCGGTCGCGGTGAGCTTCAAGGCGACGGCCGCGCACCTGGTCCGGATCGGCCCGGGAACGTGAGCGTGCCGGGGCCGTCCGCGGCCTGCTGCGGGCGCCGTCGCGCTTGACAGCCGCGACTCCCATTTGGTACAAGGAGAGCATAGCGCGAGAGGCCGGATCCCGGAGCGAGTGGGAGGGCCGAGTGCGTCGAGGGCGTGACGAGGTCTGGAAGCGAGGCCAGCGGCCGGTGGGGCGCTGGCCGTTTTTGTTTTCCCACGGCGAAGGAGGCGGATCATGCCCGACCGTGAAGTCCTCATCCAGCGACTGACGGAGGCCAGTGACGAGTTCCGCCGGCTCCGCGGCGAGCACCAGGAGCACGAGCGGGAGATCTCCGACCTCCAGGCCCGGTCGTTCCTCACGACCGAGCAGCAGTGGCGGGTGAGCGAGCTGAAGAAGTTGAAGCTAATGGCCAAGGACCGGATGGAGACGCTCATCCGGGAGAGTCAGCGCTCCGCCCAGACGCCGGCCTAGCGGCGCCCTCCCACCATGTCCCGCAGCACCGAGGGGGGCGGGGCAGATCGGCCCACCCCCCTTGGGGCTCGAATGCGCTCGCGCCTCCCGCCGCGCCCTTCCGGTTCTCGCCGATCCGCCCCGGTCTCGTCCCCGCGCTCGACCGACGACCCCGGACCGTACGGGCTCACGCACCTGGACCGCGAAGGCCGGGCGAAGATGGTGGACGTCACCGCCAAGCCCGAGACGGCCCGCGAAGCCCGGGCCCGGGTGACCCTCCGGATGCAGCCGGCCACGCTCGCCGCCATCCGGGCCGGGGGGATCGCCAAGGGTGACGTGCTCGGGGTGGCCCGGGTGGCCGGGATCATGGCGGCCAAGCGAACCGCCGATCTGATCCCGCTCTGTCACCCGCTCCGCCTCACCGGCGTCGACGTCCGGTTCGTCCTCGACCGGGCGCGCTCGGCCGTGCACGTGGAGACCGCGGCCCGGACGGTGGACAAGACCGGCGTGGAGATGGAAGCCCTGACCGCCGCCGCCGGTGCGGCCCTGGCGATCTACGACATGGTGAAGGCGATCGACCGGGGCCTCGTCGTCACCGACCTCTGCCTGGTGGAGAAGCGCGGGGGTCGCAGCGGGCACTGGGTCCGGCCGCGCGCGGGCCGGCGATCGCCATGAAGACCGCGCTGGTCCACTCCGACGCCTATCAGCGCTTCGACTACGGGCCGAGCCACCCGCTCCGGATGGAGCGCCTCGGGCTCACCTACGCCCTGATGGAGGCCTACGGGCTGACCGGCCTGCCCGAGACGAAGGTGATCGCCCCGCGACCGGCGCCGGAGGCGGTGCTGCGCGGCTTCCACACGGAGGAGTACCTCGAGGTGCTGCGCGCCGCCTCGGCCGGCCAGGCGGTGCCGAGTCCCCATCGCTACGGGCTGGGCCCGGGCGACAACCCGATCTGGCCCGGGATGTTCGAGGCCTCGGCGCTCGCCTGCGGGGGATCGGTCGCGGCCGCCGACCTGGTCGCGGCCGGCGAGGTCGAGCGGGCCTTCGCCTTCGCCGGCGGCCTGCACCACGCGATGCCGGACCGCGCCTCCGGCTTCTGCTACCTCAACGACGCGGTCCTGGCGATCCGGGCGCTCAGGTCCCGCGGGCTCCGGGTCTGCTACGTCGACATCGACGCGCACCACGGCGACGGCGTCCAGCACGCGTTCTACGCGGAGGCCGAGGTCCTCACCATCTCGACCCACGAGCGCGGGGACCGGCTGTTCCCGGGCACCGGGTTCGTGGACGAGATGGGGGAGGGCGCCGGGAGAGGATACTCGGTCAACCTGCCTCTCCACCCGTACACGGACGATGCCGTGTACCTCGAGGCCTTCGACGCGGTCGTCCCGCCGATCGTCCGCGCCTTCCGGCCGGACGTGGTGGTGGCCCAGCTCGGGATCGACAGCCACCGGACCGATCCGCTGACACACCTGGTGCTCAGCGTGGAGGGCTTCGCCGACGCCGTCCGGCGGATCCTGGGTCTGGCGCCACGCCTGGTGGCCCTCGGCGGCGGCGGCTACGATCTCTCGAACGTCGCCCGGGCCTGGACGGCCGCCTGGGCGCTGATGAACGAGGTGACCCTCCCGGACGAGCTGCCCGCGTCCTTCGTCGCGAGCGCCGCGCGCCATCTTCACGGCCGGACCGCCCTCCGGGACGGGGCGGCGGCGCTTCCCGATGACGTGATCCGCGCGGCGCGCGAGTACGCCCGGCGTCAGGTCGCGGAGATCGAGCGCCGCATCTTCCCGATTCTCGGCGTCCGTTGAGCCCCGCGGGGTCGTGTGTTAGCCTGCTCGAATATGGAGCGCGCGAGGTCCGCGAGTGCCGGCGACGCGGCGAAGTCGGAGGGCTGGCTGATCACGATCGAGGGCGTGGAAGGGGCGGGCAAGTCCACGCAGATCGCCCGGCTGGCCGCGTGGCTCGAGTCGGTCGGCACCCGGGTCGTGTCGACGTCCGAGCCGGACGGCTCTCCGCTGGGCCCTTGGGTCCGCCGGGTCCTGGCCGACCGGTCCCCGGTCGACCCGTTGACCGAGTGCTTCCTGTTCGCGACCGCCCGGGCCGAGCACGTCCGCCGGGTGATCCGCCCGGCGCTCGGGCGCGGCGCCGTCGTCCTGTGTGACCGGTACGCCGACTCCACCGTCGCCTACCAGGGCTACGGGCGGGGCGTCCCCCTCGAGGTCGTCGCCGAGTTGAACCGCCTGGCGACCGACGGGCTCACGCCGGATCTCACGCTCGTCCTCGACCTCGACCCGGACGAGGGGTTGCGGCGAGTGCGCCGCCGGCTGGCGCCGGCCGGAGCCGGGGAGGTGGCCGGGGCGGCCGATCCCTTCGAGCGGCTCGGGCTGGAGTTCCACGAGCGCGTCCGAAAGGGATATCGGGCGATCCAGGAGCGGGCGCCGGACCGCGCGGTGCTGATCGACGCCGGGCGATCCGAAGAGTCGGTGGCGGCGGCCATCCGCGCGGTGGTGGGGGCGCGGCTGGGACTGGACGCGCCAGGATGAGACATCCTCTGTCAACCCTCTCGCTCCGCCGACCTCGTGCCGCGTCGGGACTGCGGGGCGCCCCCCCTCGCCCCGGCCAAAGGCCGGAGGCTGTCGACTGGTGGGGAGGGGTCGCCAAAGGCCGAAGGCCGTCGAAGGGTGGCGGTGGACCCGGATGAGCCAGCCCGCCGGAGCCGCGGCAGCCCGGCCGCTCTGGTCGGCGATCCGAGGGCAGGACGCGGCCGTCGCGCTGCTCCGGCGCGCGCTCGCCACCGACCGGGTGGCCCACGCCTACGCGTTCGTGGGTCCGCCCGGGGTGGGGCGGCGCCTCACGGCGCTCACGTTCGCGCGGGCCTGCCTCTGCCCCCGGCAGGGCTGTGGCGCCTGCGCGGTCTGTCGGCGCGTCGCCGCCGGCCAGCATCCCGATTGCCAGCTCATCGTGCCGACGCCGCCGAAGGACAACCCGAAAGGTCCGCTGGCGATCCGCATGGAGCAGGTGCGTGACCTCGAGCACTGGGCGGCCCTCTCGCCGCTGGAGGCGCCCCGCAAGCTGTTCATCGTGGACGACGCCGACCGTCTCACCCGGGAGGCGCCCCAGGCGCTCCTCAAGACCCTCGAGGAGCCGCCGCCCCGGACCCTCCTGATCCTGATCGTCGCCAACGTGCGGGGGCTGCCGCCGACCGTCCTCTCGCGGTGCCAGCTCGTTCGGTTCCGGCCGCTCCCCGAGCCCGACGCGATGGCGCTGCTGGTCGAGCGGGGGGCGGACGCGGCGGCGGCCCGCCGCCTGGCGCGCCTCTGCCGCGGCCAGGTCGGGCTGGCGCTGGCGGCCGACCTGGAGGCCGTCCAGGCACACCGGGCCGCGGCGCTCGAGTTGCTCGCCACGGCGCCTCCGCGCCTGGCCGGGCGCCTCGACGAGGCGCGGCTCGATCGCGATCGCGACGCCGTCGCGGCCCTCCTCGAGACGTACTGGCTCTGGTACCGGGACGCTCTCTGCCTGGCGGCCGGCGGCGACGCGACGCCGCTCGTGAACGAGGACCGCCGGGAGGACCTGACGGCCCTCGCCGGCCGGCTATCCCTGCCCGCGCTGTCCGAGGCCCTCCGGGTCGTCAAGGAGGCCTGGCTCGCGCTGGAGACCAACGTCAATCCCCGGCTGGCGCTCGAGTGCGCGCTGCTGGCGCTGGCGCCGCGGGCCGCCTGAGGTGGCCGGAATGAGACACCCCGTGTCCCTCGCGTTCCGCCGACTTCGGACCGCGTCGGGACCGCGGGGCGCCCCCCCTCCCCCCGGCCAAAGGCCGGAGGCCGTCGACAGGTCGGGAGGGGTCGCCAAAGGCCGAAGGCCGTCGATGGGTGGGGGTGGACCCAAATGAGCAACGTGATGGAGCCACCCCTCTCGTTCCGCCGACTCGGACCGCGTCGGGACCGCGGGCCCCTCCCGGCGGGTGGGAGGGGTCGGGGGTGGACGCAAATGAGCAACGTACTGGAGCCACCGATCGATTCCGCCGATGGCGCGGATCCGCGGCCGCCTGCGCGCCTGATCGGCGTCCGGCTCCGCGAAGGCGCCCGGGCCGACGACTACCTCACCGAGGAGCCCGGCCTCCACGTCGGGGATCATGTCCTCGTCGAGGTGCCGAACGGCCAGGCGGTGGGCGAGATCCGCCGCCCGGCCCGGGACGTTTCCGAGTTCCGGCGCGACCGGACCTACCCGCGGGTGCTGCGCCTGGCCACCGCCGACGAGCTGGCGGAGGTGCGCCGCCGGCGCGACCGCGAAAAGACCGCCGTGGGCACGTGTCAGGTCCGCGCCAAGAGCCACGGGCTGCCGATGAAGATCGTAGACGTCGAGATGACGCCCGATGGCCGCCGGCTCACCGTGCTGTTCGCGGCCGAGGGCCGGGTGGACTTCCGGGAGCTGGTGAAGGAGCTGGCCCGCGAGTTCCGCGCCCGGATCGAGATGCGGCAGATCGGGGCCCGGGACGTCACCAAGATCCAGGAGGGCATCGGCCCGTGCGGGAGGGAGCTCTGCTGCTCGAGCCACCTCCGGAAGTTCGAGCCGATCTCGGTGCGGATGGCGAAGGCCCAGGACATGCCGCTGACCGACAGCCGGCTGCTCGGCAACTGCGGCCGGCTCAAGTGCTGCCTCCTCTACGAGTTCTCGATGTACGAGGAGCTGCGGGCCCGGCTGCCGCGGGTGGGGTCGGCCTGCGAGGCCGACTGCGGCGGGGGCGGCTGCATGCAGGGACGGGTGAAGGGGATCAAGGTCCTGAAGGAGAGCGTGCTGGTGGGCTTCGCGGACGGGACGGAGGCCGAGGTGCCGCTGGCCCAGCTCACCTGGGAAGGGCGGCCCCACGTCAAGCCGCTGACCGAGTAGGACCGTGTCGCCTTCGACGCCGCGTCGCGTCTTCTATCTCACCACCCCCATCTACTACGTCAACGCGACACCCCACCTCGGCCACGCTTACACGACGATCGTCGCCGACGCCATGGCCCGGTATCATCGCCTGTCCGGCGACGACGTCTGGCTCCTGACGGGGACCGACGAGCACGGGGACAAGATCGCCCAGGCCGCCGCCAAGGCGGGGGTCTCGCCCCAGTCCTACACGGACCGGATCTCGGCCGCCTTCCGCGAGACGTGGCAGCGCCTCGGCATCACCAACGACGACTTCATCCGCACGACCGAGCCGCGCCACCAGAAGGTCGTGCAGTCGGTGCTCCAGCGGCTCTGGGACGCCGGTGAGATCTACTTCGGCAAGTACGGCGGCCACTATTGCTTCGGCTGCGAGCGCTTCTACACCGAGAAGGAGATCGTCGACGGGAAGTGCCCCGACCACCAGACGCCGCTGACCTGGATCGAGGAGGAGAACTACTTCTTCCGGATGTCCAAGTACCAGGAGTGGCTGGTCGGCTACATCCAGGAGCACCCGGACGCAATCCGGCCCGAGCGGTACCGGAACGAGATCCTGGGCTTCCTGCGGGAGCCGCTCCAGGACCTGTCGATCAGCCGGCCCCGGACCCGGCTCGAGTGGGGGATCCCGCTGCCGTTCGACGACCGGTTCGTCACCTACGTCTGGTTCGACGCCCTGCTCAACTACGTCTCGGCCCTCGGCGACATCGGGAGCGCGCGATACGAGAAGTACTGGCCCCACGCCCAGCACCTGATCGGCAAGGACATCCTCAAGCCCCACGGGGTCTACTGGCCGTGCATGCTGAAGGCCGCCGGCATCTCCGTCTTCCGGCACCTCAACGTCCACGGGTACTGGAACATCGGCGGCGGCAAGATGTCGAAGTCGGTGGGCAACGTGGTCGAGGCCCTCGCGCTGACCGACAAGTACGGCCACGACGCCTTCCGCTACTTCCTGATGCGCGAGATGACGTTCGGACTGGACGCGAACTTCTCCGAGGAGGCGCTCGTCGACCGGCTCAACGCCGACCTGGCCAACGACCTCGGGAACCTCGTGAGCCGGGCGACCGCCCTGATCGTCGGCTTCGGCCAGGGAAGGATCCCCCAGCCGCGCTCGGCCGCGGCCGGCCAGGGTCCGGTGGTCGCCGCGTGGGCGACCGCGCGACAGCAGCTCCAGGGCGCGATGGAGGATTTCGCGTTCCAGCGGGCGCTCGGCGCCGTGTGGGAGTTCATCGCCGAGGTGAATCGCTTCGTCGACACGAGCCAGCCGTGGCAGCTCGCCAAGAGGAGCGCCACCGACGCCAAAGCCGGCGAGCAGCTCGAGGCGGTGCTGTACGCGCTGGGCGAGAGCCTGCGCCTTCTGGGCATCGTGCTGGACCCGTTCCTCCCCGAGGCCGCCGGGAAGATCCGGGGCGCGCTCGGTCAGACGGGTGAGCCGCGGCTCGCCGATGCGGAGTGGGGTCGACTGGCGTCCGGGACCACCGTCCGGAAGCTCTCGGGGCTCTTCCCTCGGGTCGAGGCCGGCCGGGCCTCCGGAGAGCCGCCGGTGGCCGCGCCTTCCGCGGGCGCCGTCGGGGATGCGCCGCGGGTGAGCATCGAGGAGTTCCGGCGCCTCGACCTCCGGGTCGCCGAGGTGCTGGCCGCCGAGCCGGTCCCGAAGTCCAAGAAGCTCCTGAAGCTCACCGTGAAGCTGGGCGACGAGACGCGGACGATCGTGGCGGGCATCGCCGAGCACTACCGGCCGGAGACCCTCCGGGGCCGGAAGGTCGTCGTCGTCGCCAACCTCGCGCCGGCGACGCTGATGGGCGTGGAGTCGAGCGGCATGGTCCTGGCGGGCTCCGAAGGGGAGACGCTCGCCCTGCTCACGCTGGATCGCGACTTGCCGACCGGCGCCAAAGTCCGCTAGCGCCGTGCCGATACCCGTCGCATCCCGTCGTCCTCGATCCGGCCTTCGGCCTTTGGGGTCGTCGGCGGGCCTCGACGTATGCGGCATGCGCCCCGGCCCGCCTCCTCCCTGCGTCGGTCGGACGGCCTTCCGCCTGTGGGGGCTGCTCGGGTCTCGGCCCGGCGCAGCTCGGTAAGTCTCGACCGGTCTTGATGCGGGATCCTACCGCCCCGGCGTCCGATCCCTTCGTCCGCCGGCGCGAGTGGGCCGCGCTCGACGGGCCGGCGTGGCGGGCGTTCCTCACGCGCTGGGCGATCTCGGTCTGCTCGCTGGTCGGCGGCCTGGCCGCGCTGTTCGTCTTCCGCCGGGCTGTCCCTCACGTCGCCTGGATCGTCGGCTACGTGGTCGTGCTCTGGCTCCTCTTCACCGTGCGGACTCAGATGCGCGCCCGGCTCGAGTCCCGTCGGAGCCGCCTGGTGGCGGCGGCCGGCGACTACACGATCCAGACCCTCTACCACGGGCTCTTGCTCTTCGTGCTGCCCGGCTACCTGGCGAGCACGACCTTCGACGGCCTCACCGTCGCGTTCTTCGTCCTGCTGGCCGCCGCCGCCCTCTTGACCACGGTCGATCCCTGGTACCGGGCGCTCGTCCACCCGTATCCCTGGTGCGGCCGCGCCCTCTTCGCCTTCTCCATCTTCGCCGGCCTCAACGTCGCGCTCCCGCTCGTCGGCATCTCGCCGGCCTGGGCCCTCCCCACCAGCGCCGCCGCCGCCGGGCTCGGGCTGGGGCCGGCCTTCGTCGAGCGGGCCGGCTCGTGGCTCGGCGCCATGGGCTACGCAGCCGGGTCCGCCCTCGCCGGCGCCGCGCTCGGCTGGCTCTGCCTGCCGGCCATCCCGCCGGCTCCGCTCCAGCTCGTCGCGCCGACCATGGCGCGGGCCGTCGCCAACCTGGACCCGGTGGAGCCGGTCGGGGGCCGGGTCTCCGTGGACACCCTCGCCACCTGGGGCGGCCTCGCGGCCTACACGCCGGTCGCCGCGCCGGCGGGCCTCCGGCAGCCCATCCTGCACCAGTGGCGTCACGACGGCCGGGTCGTCACGACGGTTCGGCTGCCGACGCCGGTGCTGGGCGGCCGCGCGGCGGGCTTCCGCACCCACTCGCGCAAGACCGACTTCCCGCCGGATCCGCGCGGACGCTGGTCCGTCGACGTCGTCACGGCGTCGGGCCAGTTGATCGGCCGGGTGCGCTTCACCGTGGGGCCGTGAGTCTGTTCGGGGGGGTCTCGGAAGACCCCCCCGATGCCCCCCCTTCGGAGGCCGCGGCAAGCCGCGGCTCGAAGTGGAACGCCATGGCCGCGAGGCTTGGAGGCAGCGCGTTGCGAGAAGCCAATGGGTGGCGCGATGGGAGCCGCCCGGATGTGGTCGCCGACCTGAGAGCACATGGGCGGGAGGTCACGAACTGAAGAAGATGGAGCTTGCCGGCGGGAGTGTGCTGCTCGTCGATACGCACGCGCACCTCCACGATGCTGCGTTCGCGGAGGACCGGGCGGCCGTGCTCGCCCGGGCCCGGGCGGCCGGCGTCGCGCGGCTCTTGACCGTCGGCACCGACCCGGACGCGGCGCGCGCCGCCGTGGCCCTGGCCGCGGCCGAGCCGGACGTCTACGCGGCGGTCGGCATCCACCCCCACGACGCGGCGAAGGCGGACGCCGACGCCCTCGCGGTCATCGCGGCGCTGGCCCGTGCGCCCCGGGTGGTCGCCATCGGCGAGATCGGCCTCGACTACTACCGCAACCTCTCGCCGCCCGACGCCCAGCGGGACGCGCTGCGCGTGCAGCTCGCGCTGGCCCGCGAGGTCGGCAAGCCCGTGCTCCTCCACTGTCGGGAAGCGCACGCCGACCTGCTCGCCGTGCTGGCGGCGGAGGGGATCGGGCGGGCCGGCGGGATCATGCACTGCTTCTCGGGGGAGCTGGCGGTCGCCCGGCGCTGTCTCGACCTGGGCTTGCTGGTCTCGATCGCCGGGCCCGTGACCTACCCGAACGCGCGCCGGCTCGGCGAGGTCGTCCGCGCGCTCGGCCTCGATTCGCTCGTGATCGAGACCGACTGCCCGTACCTGCCGCCCCAGCCGTGGCGCGGGAAGCGCAACGAGCCGGCCTATCTGCCGGCCACCGCCGCCCGGATCGCCGAGCTCACCGGCGTTCCCGTCGCGGACGTGGCGCGGCGGACGACCGCCACCGCCTGCGCGCGTCTGGGGATTCCCGTGCCGGAGGCCGACCGATGAGATCCCCCCCGGCGGCGCGGTCCGGCCTCGTACCGCGTTGGGACCGCGGGCCGCCCCCCCTCCCCCCGGCCAAAGGCCGGAGGCCGTCGGTTGGTGGGGAGGGGTCGCCAAAGGCCGAAGGCCGTCAATGGGTGGGGGTGGGCCCGCCACCGGAGGGGCGCGACGTCCCGAGGGCCGCAGGCCCGAGGCGTCGCGGCGAGACGGATGACCGGAGGGGCGCTCTGGCGCCGGGAGCTGCGCCGTGCCCTGGGCGGCGCGCTGAACGTCCTCACGGCGCGCCTCCTGAACGTCCGCCACCGGGGCCCGGCCGTCACGCCCCTCGAGCTCGAGGCCTACCAGGCGCTGGCCGCGCCGACGGCGATCGACACGGCGCGCTTGCTCGCGGGCCGATCGAACGCCCAGCGCGCCCGCCTGGTCGAGGCGGTGCTCCGGCGCCTCGGCGCTCCGGTGACGCGGCTCCCGTACCGGACCGTCGAGGGGGCCGGGGTGAACCTCTTCGTCGAGGCCGGCGCCGGCTCCCGGGTGCTCCTGCTGGCCGCTCACCACGACGCGGTGCCGGGCAGCCCGGGCGCCAACGACAACGCGGCGAGCGTCGGCCTCCTGCTGGATCTGTGGGCCCGCCTGGCCGCCGACCCGCCCCGGCGGCTGACCGTCCGGTTCGGCTTCTTCGGCGACGAGGAGCGCGGCATGCTCGGCTCCCGGGTGTATGCCCGGACCGCGGCGCTCGGCGATCTGGTCGGCGTGGTGAGCCTGGAGCTGTGCGGGATCGGCGACAGCCTGGCCCTGTGGGACGTCACGCCGGCGCTGGCCGAGACGCCGCTCGTCCGGGCCTGGATCGAGGCGGCGGAGTCCCTCGGCTACCGGCGCGACGAGACCTATCACCTAGCCGAGCCGGTTCCGTTCTTCGGGAGCGACCACCGGCCGCTGGTCGATCGAGGCGTCCCGGGCGTCGGCCTGACCGCGGTGCCGACCGCGGCGGCGGAGGCGCTGCGCGCGTTCATCTACGGTGGCGTCCGTGGCGTCCTGGTGCCGCCGGCGCGGCGCCCACCCCCCTTCACGACCTACCACACGGCCGCCGACGCCCCCGAGACGCTCGAGCCGGCCGCGCTCGCCCGCACGGTCACCGTGCTGGAAGCGCTCTGCCGGGTCCTCGAATCCCGCCCGGGCGCCCCGGGGTGACCGGACGGTCACGTGTAGTCGAGAGCGCGGAGCATGCTCCCGGCGGCCGCTTCGAAGGCGTCGATCTCGTCGGCCCGCAGCTCGTCCCGCCACCGCCCGATCCGGGCCGGCTCCGGGGGTCGACTCGTGAAGCGCTGGTTTTCCAGGCGCCGGGCCTTGCTGATGAGCGAGCTCCCGTCCGCTCGGAACCGCGCTTCGTGCTCGGCCAGGCGCTCGGGGGCCCGCTCGTAGTAGCGCTCCATGGCCGCGTCAAACCCCAGCTCGAGGAAGCGGAGCAGCGTGGTTCCGGAGCGCGGAACGCCGACGACGAAGGGCGCCGGGGGAGAACGCCGGGTGGGGGACTTCACGCCGGGCGGTCGGGGAGCGCACGAAGCCGGCGCCACCCACGCTTCACACGGCTCCCCCCCATGCGCGCGAGCAGCCCGCGGACCCGGGCTCGGAGGGGCCGCGGGCGCGTCCGGGCCAGATCGGCCTCCAGTTGCCGGGCCTGGACCTCCAGCTGCAGGATCCGGTCTTCCGCGGCGAAGATGGCGAAGAGCGGCGGCTCGAGCGACTGGAGATAGTCCGCCGCCGCCCGCGCCTCGACGCTCGCGGCGTCCGGGCTGGTCGGGGCCCCATCGGCCAGGGCGTCCTCGTAGGTCGAGAGCAGCTCGGTGACCATGACGTCGAGGCCGGCCTCGGCGCGCACCCGGGCCGACACCGCCGCGGCCTCGCGCGGGTCGTACCGGGCGATCTGGTCCACCAGGAGGTCGGCGCTCACGGGGTTGACCAGCGTGCCGCGTCCGAAGTTGAGCCGCCGCAGCCCGGCGACGGCCTCTGGCCGGACCAGCGGGCCACTCCCCTCGGGGCCGCACAGCACGACCGCGGCGCCGACCGCCAGGGCCTCCAGAGCACACTTCGCCTTGGCGAACACCAGGTCGAACTTCCCGAGGATCGCCTCGGGCTGCTCGCTTACGGCGTTCACCCCGGAGCCGACCACCTCGAGATCCAGGCCCGTTCGCGCACACGCCGCGCGCACCGCCGGGAGGTAGGTGTTCTCGTTCGCGTAGTTGCTGAAGAGGAGGGCCCGCCGGGGACGCTCGGGGAGCGGTCCCCGCGGCTTGAACCGATCGAGGTCGACCGCGTTGTAGACGACGCGCACCTGGCCCTCGGGGAGCTCGCCCTCGGCGAGGAGCCGCTCGCGACAGAGGTGGTCGACGGCCACGTACCGACGGATCCGCGGAAACCGGGGCGGCGCGTCGGCCCAGAAATGGCCGCTGTGACAGACGAAGACGGCCGGGACTCCGGGAAAGCGGAGCAGCGCCGACATCGTGGGAAGGCTGTGGTGACCATGGATGACGTGCGGTCGCGCCTCGAGGTCGGCCAGCCGCTCCCGGACCGGCACGCCCGCGTCGCGGATCTCCCGGGCGATCGAGCCCGTCCGCGGGCTGTAGACCACGGGCTGATGCCCGCGCCGCTGGAGGGCGAGGGCGAGGTCGCGGACGTAGGTTTCCGTCCCGCTGCGGCCTAGCAGCACCATGTTGGTGATGAGGACCCGGAGACCGGCCACGGCTCAGGCTCCGTAGACCTGCAGGTCGTGACCGGGATGAGCGCCGACGAGGGCGAAGCGCCGCGCGACCGGGCCGCTCACGTGGTGGCTGGCCGGTGTCCCTGGATTGACGCCGGAGGAAGCGGCGGCGTCGCGGGGGTCGCGGCGGGAGCCCACGGTCAGGGGAACGACGGGCCCTCGGCGAGGCGGGCGAGCAGGAGCCGGCTCTCTGCGGCCGCCGTGCGCGGGACGAGGATGCGCACCTCCCCCTGGCCGCCGACCGTGAAGGGATGCACGGACTGGGCGACGTGGGTGCGGAGCAGCACCCGGATCCCGTAGGCCTCCAGGAGGCTCTGCACCACGAGGGCCTCGGCCTGATCCCGCACGCGCGTCACTTCCTCGAACTCGTCGGCGTCGTCGCCGGGTTCGTCGGACCGTCGCGGGAACGGGATCACTCGCCCGGTCATGTCGCCATGCTACCAGACCGCCGGGGGGTAGCCCTTATTCGGCAAGGCGCTGGATGCCCACCCGGTGCCGCCGCGCCAGGGCCTGGTAGGCCTCCGGGTTGACCCGCACCCAACGCTCGGCCGCGGTGCCGGCGAGCGATCGCTTCACCTCGGCAGGGACGCCGGCCACCAGGACGCCGCCCGGCACGGCCATTCCGGCCGGGACGACGGCACCGGCGGCGACCAGGCTGCGCGCCCCGATCCGGGCCCCGTCGAGCACGACCGCCCCGTTCCCGACGAGGCACTCCTCCTCAAGGATCGCGGCGTGCACCATGCAGAGGTGGGCGACGGTCACGCCGGGGCCGATCTCGACAGGGCCGTCCGGCGTGGTATGGACCACCGCGTTGTCCTGCACGTTGGCGCCGGCCCGGAGGACGATCGGCGCGAAGTCGCCGCGGAGCACGACCCCGTACCAGACCGAGGCGCCGGCCTCCACGGTGACGTCCCCGATCAGCGTGGCGGTGGGGGCGATGAACGCCTCCGCGTGTACCCGGGGACGGCGGCCTTCGAAGCTGTAGAGCGGCATGGCGTCTCTCCGCGCGAGCGGTCGGACATCCGACCTGCCCATGATAGCAGCCCTTGACGGCGGCCGGCCGGTCGAGCGCGGGCGTGTGAAAGGAATCGGGGCCTCCGGCTCCCCCTTCCCCTCAGTGGGTGGGGGGGGTTGGGGGGGTGGGAGGGAGGTCCCGAAGATCTCAGCCGGGAGCGAGGTCGCGCCAGGCCGGCAGGCCGCCGAGGGAGGTCGCGGCGCGCACGCCGCGGACCACCGCGTCGGCGACACAGTCCGCCGCCGCCAACCCGAGCACGTCGAGGGGCGCGGTCGTCTCGGCTCCCGTCGCGAGGCAGAAGAGCGTGTCGCCGTCCACGGTGGTGTGTGGCGGTGAGAGCGTCGCCGCCAGCCCCAGGTGGGCGAGGCTGGCGAGCCGCCCGGCCTCGACCTTCGTCAGCCGCGCGTCCGTCGCCACGACGCCGATCGTGGTGTGGGTCCCGCGAAAGCCGGGCGGTGGCGCCCCGGCGCGGAGCGCGCGGGCTGTGTCGACGAGCCGGTGACCATCCGGGGCATCGCGGGCGCCGGCAAGCAGGGCGCCCGTGACGGGGTCCCGCACGTCCCCCAGCGCGTTGACGGCGACGAGGGCCCCGACCGTCGCGGCCCCGGCCCGCCGGCTGGCCGTCCCGATTCCGCCCTTCATCGCGCGCGACAGCCCGAAGAGCTTCCCGAGCGAGGCCCCGGTTCCGGCGCCGACGGAGCCCTCCGCGACCGGCCCGGCGGTCGCCGCCGTGGCGGCCCGCTCCCCCATCGACCGGTCGGGCCGAGCGCGCCGGTCGCCGACGGCGAGGTCGTACAGGATCGCTCCGACCACGAGGGGGACGACACCGGCCGGCGTGGGGAAGCCGATGCCCCGCGCTTCGAGGTGCGCCATCATCCCGAAGACCGTCTCGAGGCCGAAGGCGCTGCCGCCCGCCAGGACGACCGCGTGGATCCGCTCGGCGAGGTGTCGCGGGTCGAGGAGATCGAGGCCGGCGATCCCCGAGGCCCAGCCGCGCACCTCGACCGAGGCGACGGCGCCGTCGGGGCAGAGGATGGCCGTGCAGCCGGTCGCGCCGACGGGATCCGTGGCGTGGCCGACGAGGAGTCCCGGGACGTCGGTCAGCGCGCCGGAGATTCGAGACCTCCAGCGCCTCCCGCCCACCCCCCCAGCCCCCCTCCCCCACCCACCGGGGGGAGGGGGGGGCCGGAAGGCCCCACGGGTTCACACGCCCTCAGTGGAGGGGGCCTCACTGCCGCCTCTGTCCTTCCATATTAACGGGTCGCGGCGCGGAGGGGGCGCGGCACGCGGCGGACCTGGTTCGACGGGAAGGCGGCCCAGGACGACCTCGCCGGCCACCTCCAGGCTGCGCTCGACCAGCGCGCGCACGAACGGGATGCGGCGGGGCGCGTAGTCGGGGTCCGCCAGGGCCCGGGCCACCGCGACCGCCTGCCGGGCCTCGGCGGGCCGGTCCGTCGCGTCCAGCACGAAGGCCTGCTCCTCCAGCCGTCGCTGCCAGAGCCGTCGCGCGTCGGCGCCGAACTGGCTCTCGACCGTCCGGTCGATCAGGGCGGCGTGGCGCTCCGCCTTCACCTGGTCGGTGACGACCAGACGGCTTTCGTTGGCCTGCAACAGCTCGACGGCCTCACCCTGAACGGAGGGGGGATCGAGGAACCAGCCGGCCAGCTCGGGGACCTCGAGGAGCCGGGCCGAGGCCTCGAGTGCCGCCGGGTCGTCGGCGACGGTCTCGGAGGGGATGCGGGCGTAGATCGGCGGCGGGCCCACCGCCTCGCCCGGGTCGAGCAGCGGCTGCCACCGGGCCAGCTCGGCGGGGACCGGGGTGCCGGCCGCCGCGTGCAGGCGACTCGCCTCGGCGAACAGGTGAACGGCCCACGCCGGCGGTGCTTCCACCCACGGCAGGGGGCTCTCCTCCCGGATTGCGCGGAGCCGCTCGCCGAGCCGCTTCTTGGCGATGGGCCCGCCGGCCACGTCGAGGATCCCGGTGAAGTCGTTGAGGACGCCCGTGAGCAGCGTGCGCTCGCCGGACGGTCCCTCGAACAGGATCCAGCAGCCCCGGGAGCCGGTGCCGTCCACCGCGGACACCCAGGCCTCCGTCGGCACCGGCGCCATCGGCGCCGGCTTCGCGGCGGGCGGCTTCGGGGTGGGCGTCACCCCGGCCTGGCGGAGCCGGTAGAGCGCGCGGCGCAGCGCGGTGCGGACGGCCTTCGGGAGGCCAGGCCGCTCCGCCTCCGCGAGGGCATCGGCCGCCGTCCGGCTCGCCACCGACGCCAGGGCCTCGGCGGCGGCGATCGCCCCGTCGGGCCGCCCGTTGAGGCACCGGCGGAGCAGTGGCACGCTGCCAGGCCCGTGCCGGCGGGCGAGGAGCCTCAGGCTGTCGGCCAGCTCGGTCGCCGGGATCGTGGCCAGGGCGGCGGCGACGGCCTCGGGACTCGGCTCCTCGCCGACCAGCGCCTCGAGCGCGGCGCCTACCATTCCTTGATCAGGCGCAGGACCGGCTGCAGCTCTCGTGGGGAGTCCAGCGGGCGGAGGTAGACGCGCTTCATGTACTGGAGCGCCGTCGCGTAGCCCTCGAACCGGTCGGCGAGCGCCGCGAAGAGCCGGGCGTCGGCCTTCAGCGCCGACCGCTGGAAGTCCGCCACCACCTGGTACGCGCGCTTGCCCTCCCGAACGTAGAACCCCGTGCTGGCCCGGCGCTCGACGTGTTCGCGGAAGACCCCGATCATGAAGAGGGTGAAGTCGCCGATGTGCTGTCGGACGTCGCGCTCCCGGAAGGGGTTGAAGTGCGGCTGGTCGAATTCCCAGCTTCGCTGCACTTCGATCAGCATCTCGACGACGGTCTCCAGGCGCTCGCCGGTCGCGCCGTGGAGAGCATAGAGCTGGTCGGTGCGGGCGAAGCGAGCGAGCAGACCGGCCAGGTAGTCGGCGACGGGATCCGCGCCGCCCATTCGTAGGTCCTCCAGGCTCCGCCGCACGAGACGGTCGAAGAACCGCTTGAGGCTGGGCGCGATGGGAGATTCCGACATCGCCACGCTGATGATACCCCAGGGCCCGAAGCTATGCCAAGGCTCCGGGGTCCCCGGCGGGCCCAGAATTTTCTTGGGGATGCCGCGCGCGGGTTTCTAGAATCGACGCTGACGGGATGTCACACGCCGGTCTCCGTCCGATCGCCGTCGCGCTTCGAGCCGAAGCGCTCCGAGCGCCCGCTTTGCCCGCGCAATCCCGGGGAGAGGAATCGGGAGGCGTATGCCGCCCGCCGACACCAAGGAGGCACGCATGGCGATGATCCAGCAGGAGCTGAAAGCCCAGACTCCCGAGGAAGAGCCGGAGGAGATCTACGAAGAGGAGCCCCGACGTTGACCGTGGGGCGCGATCCTGAGCGTCGCCCTCGCCCTCGCTGTGATCTTCGTCGGCTACCAGTGGCACCAGGCGTCGGCGCGCGAGCAGACGCTCGGCGGCCAGGCGCACGCGCTGCGGGCCGAGGCCGAGTCCCTCCGCCTCCGCGTCGAAGAGGCCCAGCGCGAGGTGGATGGACTGCAGAAGAAGGTGGCCGCGCTCGGGGCCGAGAGGACCGCGCTGGGCGAGCGCATCGTCGGCCTCGAGAAGGCCGCCCAGGAGCACCAGGCCGCCCTCCGCGCCGCCGAGCAGAGGAGCGCGGCCGCGACCGCCGCCGCCGCGCGGGAGAAGGCGCGAGCGATTCCGGTCGTCCAGAAGAAGTCGCGGTAGCCTCTCCGAGGGGATTTCGGAGCCCCCCGACGCCCCCGGCCTGGCGGCAGCCGGGAACCCTCGCCTGAGGCGCGGAGCGCCGCCGGGTGGGTGGCCGCTCGGATGCGGCTCCCGTCCGAGCACGGCGGACCGTCTGGCCTGCACCACGCCCCCTCGGAGCGACCCCCCCGAAGATCTCATCCCGCCTGCGCCTCGATGGCGGCCAGCACCGGCAAGACGTGCTCACGAAAGCGGATGATGTCGCGATACCGGCCCTCGTTGACGCGGATCTGCCCGGAACGCTCGTAGGCGGGTGCATCGTTCTCGAAGCGCGCGATCATCGATCGTGTCGCGGCGGGCCGCAGGCACTCCACCGCGAACGCTTGCCGGCCAAATCGCTCGAGCGCGGCCTCCACTTCCTTGCGCATCTCGGGATAGGCCTGAGCCGCCCCCAGCTTGCGCTCCAGGGCGGCTTCGTCGAGGCGCAGCCACCGCGCGCCGGCGCGCAATGGCTCGGGGCAGCTGTCGGGGGCAGTGTCCAGGACGAAGTCGTAGTTCTGAAGCGCGCGCCCCGTCTGCTGGCGCGCCATCTCCACGGCGCCGTCGATGATGAAGCGGCACACGTCGTGCACCGGATTGAAGCCTTCCACCGCGTCCCCGGCCACGCACTCCACGCCTGCCTCCGCCAGAGCGGCGGCCAGCTCCTTGGCCAGGCCCACGAACACCTCCGCCTGCCCGTCGAGGAGCAGGCGATAGACTTCCTTGTCGCGATAGCGACCGTAGAGCTGTCCCACCGTGGCGCCGGCGTGTTCCAGCAGGCAGCTGGTGGACGCGATGCGGGACGTCGCGCTGCCGCCGGAGCCGTCGGTGAGGCAGAAGTAGAGCGGGCGGTGCCGTTCCACCCAGTGGTAAACCATCAGCTCGTGCCCAGGATGGGCCACGATGAGGGCGGTCTTGTCCGGGGCACCCAAAGGGGTTCGAGAATCGCTCGGGGCGCCCACCGTGGCCAGATTACCATGCGGGTGGGGCGCCCAGATGATTCGTGATGCGTGGCCATCCGGAGTGGGCCCGGCGCCCCGGGCGCGGTCGCGAATGGTCCGCGCTAGGGACGCGCGAGCGCGGAGTCCAGCGCCGCGAGCATCGCCGCGTTCTGGGCGGCGGTCCCGATGCTGATCCGGAGGTGCCGCGGCAGCCCGACGTGGGCCCCGTCTCGCACGAGCACCCCCTGCGCCCGCATGACGGCCACCACCGGGCCGGACTCCCGGTCGATCCGCACGATCAGGAAGTTCGCGTCGCTCGGGGCGTACCCGAGCCGCCGCGCCTCCAGCGCGTCGTAGAGCCGGCGCTTCTCCGCCCACACGAGGCGCCGCGTTGCCTCCCGGTGGTCGGTGTCCCCGATGGCCGCCGTGGCGCCGACCTGGGCGAGTCGCCCCACGTTGAACGGCTCGCGCGTCCGGTCGAGCATCGCGATGACGGCGGGGTCGGCGATCGCGTAGCCGACCCGCAGCCCGGCCAGGCCGGTGATCTTCGAGAACGTGCGCAGGAGCACGAGACCCCCGGGCCGGGCGCCGAGCGTCGCCAGGCCGTCGGCGGCCGCCTTCGGCTCCTCCACGAAGTCGATGTAGGCCTCGTCGAGCAAGATCACCACGTCGCCGGGACAGCGGGCAGCGAAGCGCTCCCAGTCGGCGCGTGGCAGCGCGGGGCCGGTCGGGTTGTGGGGACTCGACAGGCAGACGAGCTTCGTGCGCGGCGTCACGCGACGGAGGATGTCGCCGAGATCGATCCGGTAGTCCCGGAGCGGGCTCGTGACGACGGCCCCGCCGGCCAGGAGGGCCGTCGTCGTGTAGGGCTCGAAGGCCGGATCGGGCACGACGACCTCGTCGCCGGGATCGAGCAGCGCGCGGGCGAGGATGGTGAGGATCTCGTCGCCGCCGTTGCCGAACAGGAGATGGGCCGGCGTGACGCCCAGCGCCGCGGCCACCGCCTCCCGGAGCGCGGGCGCGCCGCCGTCAGGGTAGAGGTGGATCCGGCCCGCCTCCGCGCGGATGGCCTCCACGGCGCGCGGCGACGGTCCGATGGGGTTCTCGTTGGCCGAGAGCCGGATCACCGGCCGGCCCAGCTCGGCCTCGAGCCGCGCTAGAGGCGGCGGCGGGATGTACGGCTCGATGCGGGAGAGGATCGGGCGCCAGCGGGGCGGCATGGCGGGGGGAGTGTACGGGCCGAGCCGCGCACTGTCAAGGCGCGGGGGAGTGCGATACCATCCATGCCGATGCCGCCGGCTCACATCGACGTGCGCGATCTAAGCAAGCGGTGGGCCACCCGCGACGGCGGCGTGGCCGCCCTCGATCGGATCTCCCTCGGCGTGGCGCCGCAGGAATTCGTGACCGTGCTCGGCCCGTCCGGCTGCGGCAAGTCGACCCTGCTCTCGATCATCGGCGGCCTGGTGGCGCCGGACGCGGGCGAGGTCCGGGTGGCCGGGGCCGCGCTCCGGGGCCCCGATCCGCGCAAGGTGGCCATGGTTTTCCAGGACCCCGGCCTCTTCCCGTGGCGGACCGCGCTCGAGAACGTCGAGTTCGGCCTGGAGCTCCAGGGAGTGCCGGCGGCCCAGCGGCGGGAGACCGCCCGCGGACTCCTCGAGCCGGTCGGGCTTCGCGGGTTCGAGGGGCGTTATCCCCGCGAGCTGTCCGGCGGGATGAAGCAGCGGGTGGCGATCGCCCGCGCGCTGGCGCTCGACTCGCCGATCCTCCTGATGGACGAGCCCTTCGGCGCCCTCGACGAGCAGACGCGGCTCCTGATGGGCGAGTGGCTCCTCGGCATCTGGGCCAAGACTCGGAAGACCGTGGTGTTCGTCACCCACAGCCTGCAGGAGGCGATCATGCTGTCCCAGCGTATCCTATTGATGACGGCGCGGCCGGGCCGCATCAAGGCGACGTTCGAGGTGGCGCTCTCCTCGCCCCGGGATCTGACCGGGGCGGAGGCCATGGCGCTCCGGGTCAGGCTGTGGGACGCGATCCGCGAAGAGTCGCTGCGCGCGATGGAGAGCGGCCTGTGAGGATCGTCGTCGCGCGGGTCGCCCTGCTGGTCCTGGCCCTGGGCGCCTGGGAGCTGTGGGCCCGCCGGGAGAACCCTCTCCTCTACATTCCGCCCTCCCGGGTCGGGCCGGCGCTGGTCCGCCTGCTTCGCCTCGAGTCCTACCCGACGCTTCCCGTAGAGCTCGCGCTCACCGTGGTCGAGGTATTGGTCGCCTTCGCGCTGGCAGCGGGGCTCGGGCTGGCCCTCGGCTTCCTTCTGGGGCTGCCGCGCTACCTCGGCGAGGTCTACGAGCCGATTCTCTCGGCGCTCTACGCGATCCCGAGCGTCGTCTGGTATCCCTCGCTCATGCTCTTCTTCGGGCTCGGCCCGGCGTCCAAGATCGCCTTCGGCGTCCTGCTCGGGTTCTTCCCGGTGGTCCTGGCGGTCCTGACCGGCATCCGCTCGGTCGACCGGCACCTCATCACGGTGGCGCGGGCGTTCGGGGCGAGCCCGGCGAGCTGCTTCCTCAGGGTGATGCTGCCGGCCATGAGCGGGACCCTGGTGGCCGGCCTTCGCGCGGGGCTCGCGCTCGTGGTCGTGGGCGTGATCGTGGGCGAGATCCTGGGCGCCCGCGGCGGGCTCGGCCATCTGATCAACCACGCCTACGGCTTCATGCGGACCGCCGACTACGCGGCGCTGGCCATCGTGGCGCTGCTCCTGGTGGTCGTCGTGGATAGCGCCGGCGCCCTCGTCGAGGCGCGGGCCCGCCGCTGGGTCGCCTGAACCTCGGGGGCCTCGGAAGGCCCCCGAGGCCCCCCCGCGGCGGCCGCGGCGCGAAGTGGAACGCCAGGGCCGCGCGGCCGGAGCCGGGGGGTGCGAGAAGCCGATGGGCGGCGAGAATGGGGACCGCCGTCCCAGAGTGTCTGAAGCAGTCGATGCTTCCGGCCCCCCTCCCCCCGGTGGGTGGGGGAGGGGGGTTGGGGGGTGGGCGGGAGGTTACGAATGTCGGCCTGGATGCGGCGGATGATCCAGCTCGGCTCGATTCTGCTCCTGCTGCTCGCCTGGGACACGGTCGTGCGGCTCGAGTGGGTGGATTCGCTCTTCGTCCCGGCGCCCTCGGCGGTGGCGCTGGCGCTGGCGGCGATCGGCCCCGAGGCCTTCCGCCTCCTCGGCGAGACGCTCGGCAAAGCGCTGATCGCCTACGTGCTGTCGGTTGTGCTCGGGGTCGGCGTCGGCCTGGCGATCGGCGCGGTCCGGTACCTCCACGACGTGCTGAACCCGTTTCTCATCGCGGTGTACGCGATTCCGAAGATCCTGGTCCTGCCGTGGATCTTGCTGACCTTTGGCCTCGGGCTGACGCCGGCGATCGTCTACGGACTCCTGCAGGGCTTCTTCCCGATCTGCCTCCTGGTGGCGGGCGGGGTGCGTGACATCGACCGCCAGCCGATCGTGATCGCCCGCTCGATGGGCGCGACGACCGGGCAGATCTACCGGAAGGTCATCTTCCCGGCGGTGCTGCCGTCCGTCCTGGCCGGCATGCGGCTCGGGATCGTCTTCTGCCTGCTCGGCGTCCTCGTGGTCGAGATGTTCGGCGGGATCCGGGGGATGGGCTTCCTGCTCACCACGCTGGCCAACGCCTTCCGGGCGGCCGAGCTGTTCGCCGCGACCGCGCTGGTCTCCGTGCTGTCGATCGCCGTGGTCCTGGCGCTGGAGAGCCTGAACCGCCACCTCGGCCGCTGGCGCTGACCGGCCCCCTCCAACGAATCGGAGTTCGCGGAGTATGCAGTGTCGCGTTCAGTGCGACGCGAGCCATGAAGAGCGTCCGAGCGGCGGCTTCGCCGCCGCAACCGAGGGGGGGGAATCGGGGGGTCTTCCGAGACCCCCCGAAGAAACTACACGCGGACCGGGGTGAACTCGGTCGTGTAGCAGTCGGCGGTCGGCACCCGCTGCTTCTGGGCCTTCAGGTCGACCATCGTCGTCTGCATGATGTCGATCGCTTCGACGCTGATCGCGCCGTCCCTGGAGAAGAGCGGGCCGGTGATCTCGGCGGCGCGGGCCACGGCGTTCTCGGGCCAGCCCAGGGTCTTGGCCGCGATGGCGTGGGCCTCCTTCGGCGACTCGCGGATGAGCTTCACCCCCTGGAAGAAGCCCTTGAGGATGCCCCCGATGGCCGCCTTCTGGCCCTTGATGGCGTCGTCGGTGCAGTAGGCGGCCAGGCTGATCCACTTCGGGGTGACCGAGTCGAGCCGGAACAGGATCCGTGATTTGCCCTGGAGCTCCGAGACCGCGCCCGAGTCGCCGAAGATGAAAGCGTGGATCTCCCCGCGAGAGGCGGCGGCGAGGATGGCATCGTTCCCCCCCAGGCCGAGGATCTTCACGTCGCGCTCGGGATCCCATCCCTGCTGCCGGGCCACCAGGTTGGCGAAGACCCACGTGGTGGAGCCGACGCGGGTGACGCCGATCGACTTGCCCTTGAGGTCGGCGAGCTTGGCGATGCCCGGCACCACGTTGAAGGTGAACGAGTTGCCCCCGACGACGGTGGCGACGTACCGGATCGGGACGCCCTCCGCCCGGAAGACCGGCACGTCGGTGGCCCCGGTGACGCCGACCAGGATCTGCTCCCCGACGACCGCCTTGACGAGGTCGGGCCCGCCCCGGAACGGCTGGAACTCGACGTTCACCCCGGCCGCCTTGAAGAACCCCTTGTCCAGCGCGACCGCGATCGGCCCCACCAGCCCGAAGTCCGAGAGGACGGCGGTGCCGATCTTGACCGTCGGCCCCTGGGCGGGGACCGGCCACGGGCGCGTGACCACGCCGGCGGCGGTCACCAGGCCGCCGGCCGTCAGCCGGAAGAACTGCCGTCGTGAGGTCTGCATCGGATCGCTCCTTCGCCAGCTCACAGCCGGACCGGAGTGAACTCCGCCGTGTAGCAGTCGGCGGTGGGCACCCGCTGCTTCTGGGCCTTCAGCTCGACCAATGTCGTCTGCATCACGTCGATGGCCTCGACGTTGATGGCGCCGTCCTTGGAGAGGAGCGGCCCCGAGACCTGGTGGGCGCGCAGGACGGCTTCCTCCGACCAGCCGATGGCCTTGGCCGCGATGGGAGCGGCCTCCTTCGGCGACTCGCGCAGGAGCTTCGAGCCCTGGAAGAACCCCCGGAGGGTGCGCTGGAGCGCGTCCTTGTTCCCCTTGATGTACTCGTCGGTGCAGTAGGCCGACTGGCTGATCCACTTCGGCGTCACGCTGTCCAGCCGGACGAGGATCTTCGACTTCCCCTGGAGCTCGGTCACGGCTCCCCCGTCGCCCCAGACATAGGCGTGGATCTCGCCCCGGGTGAGTGCTGCCAGCTGGGCGTCCAGCCCGCCGAGCCCGAGGATCTTGACGTCGCGCTCCGGATCCCAGCCCTGCTGCTTGGCGAGCATGACGGCGAAGACCCAGGTGGTGGCGCCGACGCGGGTGACCCCGATCGACTTGTCCTTGAGATCGGCGAGCCGGGCGATCCCGGGGGCCACGTTGAGGGTGAAGTGGTTCCCGTCCACGGTGGTCGCCACGTAGCGGACCGGGACCCCCTCGGCGCGGAAGACGGGAACGTCCGTGCTGCCGGTCACCCCGATCTGGACTTGATTGGCGAGGACGGCCTTGACGAGGTCGGGGCCACCGCGGAAGGGCTGGAACTCGACGTTCACCCCGGCGGCCTTGAAGTAGCCCTTCTCCAGTCCGACCACGATCGGGGAGACGAGCGAGTAGTCGGCGAGCACCGCCGTCCCGATCTTGACGGTCGGCACCTGCGCCGGCACGGGCCGGGGTCGGGCGGCGGCAGCAGCCGCCACCACACCGCCGGCGGTGACACGGAAGAACTGACGCCGGGACGTCACCATGAAGGGCTCCTTTCTCGAACCGATTGGAGCATCCGTTGGACGTGGCGGGCGATCCGCGGCTCGGATCATACCGAGGGCGCCGCCGGACTGTCAATTGCCGCGTCCAGCGCGGCCGCCCGGCGCCCCGGTTGTTTGACACCCCCTACCCGGCATGCTAGCGTCGTGTGTGCCATATCCTCGCGATGCTGCCTGCGTGGCTCCGCCCGCGCGGTCGATCGAGGCGGGCGGAGAAACTGGGGAGCCCGGGAAGGCCCGGAGGCCGGTCGCGACCGGGACGAGCGACGAGGCCACCCGAGGCGCATGAGGCAATGGTTGACACTCTCGCTCGCCGTTTGCGCCGCGCCGAAGCGGTCTTGCAGGAGAGCTTCATCGGCCCGGCCGCCGACTGGCCGGATCGCCGCCGCCGGCTCCGGATCGAGCTGCTCCGCGAGCACCTGACCGCCGGCCAGGCGCGCCTGCGCGCCCGGCACGCCGATGGGGCGTCCGGGGAGGAGAGCGTCAGGAGCCACGCCGCCTTCATGGACGGCTTCCTGCGGCTCCTGTTCGAGCTCGCCCACACCGACGTCCGCCCGGATGGGCCCGGCCGGATGCCCCTGGTGCTGGCCGCGCTCGGCGGCTACGGGCGGGGCGAGCTGCACCCCTCCTCCGATCTCGACCTGATGCTCGTCCACGGGGGCGAGGTGACCCCGTACGTCCAGCGCATGGCCCAGGAGATCCTCTACACGCTCTGGGACCTCGGGCTGCGGGTCGGCCACGCGTGCCGGTCGCTGGCGGACTGTCTGGCGCTGGCCCGGACCGATCTGCCGAGCCGGACCTCCATGCAGGCGGCCCGGTTCCTCGCCGGCGACCGCCGCCTCTTCGAGAAGTTCCAGCGGACGCTCCGCCAGGAGGTCTACCGGAAGGACTACGCGGAGTTCCTCCGGCAGACCCTCGCCGAGCGCGACGAGCGCTACCGCAAGCACGGCGGCTCGGTGTTCGCGCAAGAGCCGAACGTGAAGGAGTCGGCCGGCGGGCTCCGCGACGTCCACACCGCCCTCTGGCTAGCCTTCACCAAGTTCGGCGCTCGCACGCTCCAGGAGCTGGAGGACAAGCACCTGCTGACGCGCAAGGAGCGGGCGGCCACCGACGAGGCGCTGACCTTCCTCTGGCGGGTCCGGAACGAGCTGCACTTCCTGGCCGGCACCAAGCAGGACGTGCTGGAGCGCGAGCTGCAGGCGCGGATCGCGAAGAGCTTCGGCTACGAGACCGACACCGTCCGGCTGGACGTCGAGACGTTCATGCGCGACTACTACCGCCACGCGTGGACGATCCACCGTGTCTCGGCGCGCCTGATCGCCCGGTCCCACGAGGGGCTGGCCCGCCGGGTGACCGTCGGCCGCCGCGTCCGGGGTGCCGCGCTCGCCGACGGCCTCGTCGTCTACGACGGCCGGCTCCGCCTGACCGAGGCCGACGGCCTCCGCAAGGACCCGGCGCGCATCATGCGGGTCTTCTGGCACGCCCAGCAGCTCGGCTGCGCGCTGGACGTGGACCTCGAGCGGGCGGTCGAGGACGCGGCACCGGTGCTGGAGGAGGACGCCTGGCGGGCCTCGCCCGAGCTGCGCGCGATCTTCCTGGGGATCCTCCGGTCGTGGGGGCGGGTGGCCACCACGCTGCGCGGCATGCACGACACCGGGGTCCTGGGAGCGTACCTGCCGGAGTTCGGCGCGCTGACCTGCCTGCCCCAGTACGACCACTATCACCGCTACACGGTGGATCAGCACTCGCTGCTGGCGGTCGAGGTGCTGGAGGGACTGGCGCCCGGGCAGGGGGCCGACTCCGACGAGCTCGCCCAGCTGGTGGCAGAGCTGGAGCGACCCGAGCTCTTGACGCTGGGCGTGCTGCTCCACGACGTCGGCAAGGCGCAGGGGTCGGGCCACGCGGCGAAGGGCGTCCCTCTGATCAAGGGCCTCACGCGCCGGCTGAACCTCGATCCCGACGACGCCGCCGCCGTCGAGTTTCTCGTCGAGCACCACCTCGTCCTGTCCCACACCGCGGAGCGGCGCGACATCGAGGACCCCAAGACGGTGGAGCGATTCGCCTCCCTCGTGCGGTTCCCGGCCTGGCTCACGATGCTCTATCTCCTGAGCTGCGTCGACATCCGCGCGGTCGGGCCTGGCATCTGGAACCCGTGGCGGGGCGCGCTCCTGCGGGAGCTGTTCGTGCGGACCCGGACGCGCCTGGCCGGACGCTTCCCGAAGCCGCCCCGCCGCGCCGCCGTCGCCCACCGGATCGTGCAGGCGCTGGCCGATCCTACGTACGCCGCCGCCGCCGGGGCGCATCTGGCGGCGATGTCCGACCGCTACGTCCGCTCGACCTCACCGCAGCGCATGGCCGCCCATCTCCGCCTGATCGACCGCCTGCGCGAGGAGCCGGTCGTCACCGAGCTGTTCCACTACCCGGAGCTGGGCGCCTCCGACCTGGTGGTCGTCACGCGGGACGTGCCCGGCCTGTTCGCGCTGATCGCCGGCACCCTGGCCGCCCACGACGTCAACATCCGGTCGGCGCAGATCGAGACCCGGGCCGACCGGGTGGCGGTCGACACCTTCCACGTCAACGACGCCGCCGGGGAGGCGATCCGCGACGAGCGCCGCTGGGATCAGGTGACGGGCGCTCTGCGCCGTGCGCTCCGGGGCGAGGTGTCGGTCGAGGAGCTGTTCGCGACGCAGCGCCGGTCATTGCCGGCGCCCGCCGGCGCGGTGCGGGTCAGCCTGGACAACTCGTTGTCGGACACCCACACCGTGGTGGAGGTGAAGGCGCCGGACCGCGTTGGTCTGCTCTATGGCATCACCCGCGCGCTCGCCCAGCAGGGGCTCAACGTGGCGACGGCGAAGATCGCGACCGAGCGCGACCAGGCCTTCGACGCCTTCTACGTGACGGATGGAGCCGGCCGGAAGATCGAGGCGCCAGCGCGGGCCGCGGCCATCCGCGACGCCGTCAGGCGCGCGCTCGAGGCACCAGCGGCCGCGCCCGTCGCGGCCGAGACCCCAGAGGCCCCGGCGCAGCGCGGCCCAGCGGCCGCGCCCGTCGCGGCCGAGACGACGTCAGGCCTCCATGCTGGGACGCTATAAGGCCGAGGTCGGCCGCATCGCCGAACCGGTCGCCCGCGCGCTGCTGGGTGCCCGGGTCCGGCCGAACCAGCTCACGGTCCTGGGGCTCTTCTGGTCGGCCGCCTCGGCCGCGGCCTTCGCGTACGACCGCCAGCGCTGGGGCGGCGTCCTGCTCGCGCTGGCCGGCATCTGCGACATCCTCGACGGCGCGCTGGCCCGCGTCTCGGGCCAGGTCTCGCCCTTCGGCGCTTTTCTCGACTCGGTGCTCGACCGGTACTCGGACCTGCTGGTCCTGGCCGGCCTGCTCTTCCTCTTCGTGCGGTTCGGCCGCGCAGTGGACGTGGCCGCGACGCTGGCGGCCCTGGTCGGGACAGTGATGGTCAGCTACATCCGGGCTCGGGCGGAGTCGGTCGGGGTGGAGTGCAAGGTCGGGTTGATGGAGCGGGGCGAGCGTCTGCTCGTGCTGATCGCGGGCTCGATCTTCGATCTGCTCGTCCCCGCCATCTGGGTCTTGGCCGTGGGCGCCAACGCGACGGCGGCTCACCGGATCTGGCACACGTGGCGCGCGACGCAGGGCATTTATCGGTAGACGGAATTTGGGCGCCCTCCTGCTAGACTAGAGCCATGCCGCTGGCGGTCGTCCTCGTGGTCCTCCTGCTCCTGACCGCCTCCCCGGGCGCCGCGCTCGCCGCGCCGCGGGACGCGGACGCCGGTCTCGACCGGTACCGGCAGGGCCATGTCCTCCTGGCCGGCGGCGACCTGGCGCTCGCCCGGGCGCAGTTCGAGAGCGTGCCGGCCGGCTCGCTCCTCGCCGACTACGGGGCATTCTTCGCCGCCGAGAGCCTGCTGCGCGCCGGCGACGAAGCCGCGGCGCTCGAGCGCTTCCGCGGGGTCGTCGATCGCTTCCCCGACTCGACCCTGGTGCCCTCGGCGATCCTCGCGCTGGCCGACACGTCGTTCCGGCTCGGCCGGTGGGCCGACGCCGAGCGCGAGGCGCGCCGCTTCCTCAAGCAGGTGCCGAATCATCCGGAGGCCGGTCGCATCCTGGTCCGGCTGGCTGAGGCGCGAGCCGCGCAGGGCCAAGTGGTGGAGGCGATCGCGGACCTCCGGCGCCGGTGGGTCGAGGCGCCCGCCTCGCCGTGGGGGGAGGTGGCCCGGGAGGTCGCGGAGGACCTGGCCACGCTCAACGGGTTGAGCGTGGCGCCGCTCGGCCCCGAGGAGCGGTTCCTCCAGGCCCAGCGCTGGATCGACGCCGGCGACTTCGCCTCCGCCGCGCGGGGGCTCGAGGAGCTGCTGGCGCAGGGACCCGAGACGGCGATTCGCCACCGCGCGCTGGTTCAGCTCGCGCCGGCCCTCGGGCGACTGGGGCGGGGGCAGGAGGGGATCGCGCTCCTCGAGGCGACGCTCGCCGAGCCGCCCTCCGCCTGGCGGGCGCCGCTCCTGGCCGAGGTGGCGCGCCTGTACCGGCGGACCGGACAGACCGCGGCTGCGGTACCGGCGCTCGAGCGGCTCGTCGCCGAGCATCCGGATTCCCCGCTGGTCCCGGACACCTGGCTCGCGCTCGCGCGCGCGCGGCTCGAGCTGGGTCAGGCCGAGGCGGCGCGGTCGGCGTTCCAGACCCTCATCAAGGCCTTCCCGGACAACCCGGCAGCGGCCTCCGCCCAGTGGGAGCTCGGGTGGCACCACTACCGGGCCGGCCGGTTCCGCGACGCCGCGCTCACCTTCCGGCAGCTCTCGGCGGCCGGGTCCTCGTTCCGGCTGGCGGGCCTCTACTGGGCGGCGCGGGCAACGGACGCGGCGGGGGACAAGTCGGCGGCCGGCGCGCTCTATCGCGAGATCGTCAGCCGCGCTCCGCAGACCTACTACGGGATCGTGGCCGCGGGGCGGGTCCGGGGTCCGGCCCCGGCACCGGTCGCGGCACCGATCACCCTCGCCGTCGACCCGATCGCGCCCCTTGAGCCCGATCGCCACTTCCAGAAGGGCCGGGCACTCTGGCGCCTGGGCTTCGAGGGGCACGCCCTGGTCGAGCTGGAGGCCGTCGGCCGGGAGTCGCCCGCCAACGCCGACCGCGCGTGGAGTCTCGGCGTCGCCTTCGCCCAGATCGGCGAGGCGGGCCGCAGCCTGCGCTACCTGCGGCGAGCGTTCGGCGGCGCGGCCGAGGCGGGGGCGCCGGGGCTCACCGACCAGTTCTGGCGGCTCTTCTACCCGTTCGGCCACCCCGAGGTCGTCCGCGAAGCGGCCCGCCGCGCCGGACTCGACCCGTTCTTCGTGGCCGCGGTCATCCGGGAGGAGTCGTCGTACGACACAAGGGCCCGCTCCTGGGTGGGGGCCATCGGGCTGATGCAGCTCATGCCGGAGACGGCACGGGTCGTCGCCGCCGACGCCGGCGTTCGCCTCGTCGAGCCGGCCGGGCTCTGGGAGCCGCCGATCAACATCACGCTCGGCGCCCACTACCTCGCCCAGCTCCGGACCCGGTTCCGCGAGCCGCTCCTCGCCGTCGCCAGTTACAACGCCGGGCCCCACCGCGTCCAGAAGTGGCTCGCCGAGCGCCGCACGGCCGACCTCGAGGAGTTCGTCAACCAGATTCCCTTCGACGAGACGCGGGGCTTCGTCAAGCGCGTGTTCGCGAGCTGGCACCACTATCGACGCCTGTACGCGAACCCCCCCGAGCGCACGCCGCGGCGCGGCGAGGCGGAAGCCACCCCCCGCGCCTCTCGCTGAGCGGCCGGCAACCAGTCGCCGGTGATGCGGAAGCGACGGGAAGGCCGGAGGGGGGGCCCGAGCTGCCGGAGGGACGCGGCGTCCCGAGGGCCGCAGGCCCGAGGCGCCGTGGCGATCCGGATGGAGCGCGCAGCTCCCCCCCGGCCCGACTGAGCGGCCGGTGGCGTTGCCCGGCGCATGGCGGTCCCGGTGGTCATCGACGGCTACAACCTGCTCTACGCGCGCGGGGAAGCGCCGTCGGCGGCCGGCCGGGAGCGGCTGGTCCGCGACCTGGTGCGCTGGGCCGAGCGCCGCGGCCGGCGCGCGGTCCTGGTGTTCGACGCCTGGGCCCAGGGCGCGCGGGTCGAGCACGAGGAGGCGCGGGGTCCGGTGACGGTGTGCTTCACGCGGTACGGCGAGCGGGCCGACGCGTGGATCGTCCGTCGGGTGGCGGAGAGGCCGGAGGCCGTGGTCGTCACCTCGGACCGGGCCGTCGGCCAGGCGGCCCGGCGCCGGGGGGCGGCCGTCATCGGCGCCGAGGCTTTCCTCGCTCGACTGGAGGCGGCGCTGAGGCCGGACGCCGAGGACGAGAGCGCGGAGCCGGCACCGCCCGGACGCCGCCTGGGACGCCAGGCGAGCTGGCTGCGCGGCCTGTGAGGGTGCGCGCGGGGTGGATGTGAGAGCGTGCGAACGAATTTGTCCTCCGACTCCCCCCTCCCCCCGGTGGGTGGGGGAGGGGGGTTGGGGGGGTGGGCGGGAGGTCCCGAACTGAAGCAATCGATTCCGGCGGCTTCCGGGTGGGTGGGAGGTCTCGAGCTGACCGCGGCGCTCGCCCTCGTCGTCGGGCTCGCGCTGGCGCCGGCGGGGGCGGCCGCGCCGCGGGTCTCGACCCCGCGCCTCGACCCCAGCACCGCCCAGGACGTCCCGACCGCGGTCGCCCGGGTCAGCCCGGCCGTGGTGGCGATCCGGGCCCAGGTCCCGCCCGACCGGCCCTCGGCGTCCACCCTCGGTCCCGATCGGGCGGGCTCGGGTGTCGTCATCGACGCCGACGGTCTCGTGCTCACCGTCGGCTACCTCGTCCTCGAGGCGACCTCCGTCGAGGTGACGCTGGCTGATGGGCGGAGGCTGGCGGCGCGCGTGGTCGGGCACGACTTCGAGAGCGGGCTCGGCCTCCTTCGCCTGCCGGCGGGCGGCCAGTATCGGGCCGCCGTCCTGGGGCGCTCCGATCCGGTGGCGCCCGGCCAGCCAGTCTCGGTGGTGGGCATGGACGAGGACCGCCGGCCGCTCGGCATCCCGGCCACGGTCACGGGAGCCCGGCGCTTCGTCGCCTACTGGGAGTACATGCTGGAGCGCGCCCTCTTCGTGGCGCCGCGCCACCCGGCCTTCGGCGGGGCCGCGCTCGTGGATCCGGACGGCGCCCTGCTGGGCATCGTGTCGCTGCGCCTGGAGCGCGAGAACCTCGCGATCCCCATCGACCTCTTCCCGCCGGTCCGCGAGGCTTTGCTGGCCCAGGGACGTCCGTCCCGGCCGCCGCGGCCGTGGCTCGGGGTGCGGGCGGTGGCGGTGGACGGCGGCGTCGCGATCGCCGGGGCGTCACCCACCGGTCCGGCGCACGCCGCCGGGCTCAAAGACGGGGACGTCATCGTCCGCGTGAACGGTGACCGGGTCGCCGACCTCGAGGATTTCTACCGCAAGCTCTGGCGCACCCCCGCCGGGAGCCGGATCGAGCTGACGGTCTACCGGAACGGGCGCCTCGACACGATCGCGCTGCGCTCGACGGATCGGTACTCCGTCTTCCGGTTCCGCCACCCCGCCCCGTGACCCGCGTCGAGGCCGGGCCTGCTCAACGGCACCACGATCGCGCTCCACTTCGTCGAGGACAAGTTCGCGCGGTGGCCGAGTCATGCCTTCGCCGCGTCGATCTTTGGCCTGGCGACCGCGCAGGGGAGCCACCCGGGCCGCGCGCTCACCACCAGCCTCGTCCTCCCGCTGGCCGCCGCGGCGGCGACCTGGTGGGCCGGCGGGGCCCTCTTCCGTCGGGTCATCTGGCGCGCCTCCGAGGGCGTGCTCCTCGCCCGGCCGGAAGGCTCGGCGACGCCGCCCCGCGGCTGGCCGGCCTTCCCCGTGCTCCTGCGCGGCCCGGTGGGCGCCCTCCTGGAGAAGGAGCTGGTGACGGTGGCCCGGAGTCCGCAGGAGCTGGGGCGCGGCGGGTTCTTCGCCTTCCTGCTGGTCGTCTACACGCTGCTCCTCCTCGGCGTGCCCGTCCCCGACCGGGCGGGGACCGAGGACGTGACGGCCCAGCTCGTCGCCTTCTCGCTCCTGGCCACCGGGTACTTCCTCACGACGGTGGCGCTGCGCTTCGTCTTCCCGGCGCTCTCGCTGGAGGGCCGGAGCGCCTGGATCCTCTTCGCGAGCCCGGTGCCCCTGGTTCCGCTCTTCTGGGCGCGCCTGGCTGTGTACGCGACGCTCGGCTTCCTGGGGCTCGGGGGCATCGCGCTGGCCGGCGGGGTGCGGCTCGGGCTGTCCGCGGCCGGCCTGGCCTGCCTGGCCGGGCTCCTCGGCCTCATGAGCCTCACCATCATGACCGTGGCGCTCGCCCTCGGCGTCTGCTGGCCTGATTTCCGGGGCCGGAGCGCGGAAACGCTCGCCACGAGCGCCGACGGGCTCCTCACGAGCGCGCTCTGCCTGGGGTACGTGGCGGCTGCGGCTGGCTCGGCTTGGCCCTCCTGACCGGCGCCCCGCCGTCGCGCCTAGCCGGGCCGCTGGCCGCGGTGGCGCTCGTGTCGGCGGCGGTCGCGGCCGGACCGCTCTGGCTCGCGCGCCACCGTCGGCCGGGCTTCGAGGTGCGGTAGTGCTGACGATGCGGTCGCCGTCCACGGCCGAGGTCCGCCACGAGCTCGTCCTGGTGGGCGGCGGCCATGCCCACATCCAGGTCCTCAGCCGCTGGGCCATGGCCCCGGTGCCCGGTGTCCATCTCACCGTCGTCGTCAACCATCCCATCGCCGTCTATTCCGGCATGGTCCCCGGCTTCGTGGCCGGCCAGTACGAGGCCCAGGACCTCGAGATCGACGTGCGACCGCTGGCCATGCGCGCGGGGGCACGCTGCATATCATCCCGGGCCAGCGGTCTCGACACCGGCGACCACCGGCTCCGCCTCGACGGCCGGCCGCCGGTGGCCTACGACACCATTTCCTTCGATGTGGGATCGACGGTGGCCGGGCGCGACCTGCCCGGCGTGCGCGAGCACGCGCTGGCCACCCGTCCTATCGGGGAGTTCGTCTGGCGCGCCGGCGCGCTGGTCGACCGGGCCCGCGGCCGCGATCGCTTCGACGTCGTGGTGGTCGGAGCGGGAGCGGGCGGCGTCGAGGTGGCCTTCGCTCTCCGGGTGCGGCTGCGGCGCGAGGGTGTCAAGGAGGTGCGGGTGTGGCTGCTCGAATCGGCTCCGCGACTCCTCCCCGGCTACCCGGCGGCGACGGCGGCGCGCGTGGCCGAGGCGGCCCAGGCGCGCGGCGTGACCCTTCGCCCCGGACAGGCCGTCGAGCGGGTCGAGGCCGACGCGGTGGTCCTCGCCGGCGGCGAGCGCCTGTCCTGCGACGCCGTGCTCTGGGTGGCCGGGGGGGCCAGCCTGCCCCTCTTCGCGGGCTCCGGACTCTCACTCGACGAGCGCGGCTTCGTCCGCGTCG
Organism: uncultured Candidatus Rokubacteria bacterium; assembly: GCA_963708025.1. GTDB lineage: Bacteria > Methylomirabilota > Methylomirabilia > Rokubacteriales > DASRDR01 > CAVPSB01. Next base: position 88,128 of record CAVPSB010000023.1, read on the forward strand.
GCCCGACCCTCCAAGCGATCGGGCACGAGGCCGTCTTCGCCGTCGGCGACTGCGCGGCCTGGGAGGCCGGCCCGCCGCTGCCCAAGGCCGGCGTCTACGCCGTTCGCCAGGGCCCGGTGCTGGCCGAGAACTTGCGCGCGCGCGTCGGAGGCGGGCGGCTCCGGCCCTACCGTCCCCAGCGCGACTTCCTCTCGCTCCTGAACCTCTGCGACGGCACCGCCATCGCCACCAAGTGGGGCCTCGCCGCCGAGGGAGCCTGGGCTTTCCGGCTCAAGGACTGGATCGATCGTCGCTTCATGCGCCGCTTCCAGGTCCTCGACGGTGACGGCGATCTCGCGCCGGACTTCCGTCGCCGGGCGATGCCGATGGCCGAGATGGTCTGCGGCGGCTGCGCGGCCAAGGTCGGCGAATCGGCGCTCCACCGGGCCCTGGAGCGGCTGGGCGCGGCCAGCGATCCCGCGGTGGTGCTGGGCCTGACCGTCCCCGACGACGCTGCCGCCGTGGAGACCGAGCGGGGCGAGATCGTCGCGGCCACCATCGACGGCTTCCGGGCCTTCGCCGACGATCCGTACCTGGTGGGCCGCGTCTCCGCCGTCAACGCCGCCAGCGACCTCTGGGCCAAGGGGGTGACCCCGCGCTTCGCCCTCGCCCAGGTCAACGTCCCCCACGCCGATGCCGCCCGCGCCGAAGAGACGCTCTACCAGGTGATGGCCGGCGCCCGCGCCGCCCTCGACGCCGACGGGATCACGCTGGTGGGCGGCCACACCACCACCGGGCCCGAGCTGACAGTGGGCTTCGCGATTTTCGGCGTCGCCGCCTCGACCGACGCGCTCATCCGTCTGGGCGGGCTCACTCCGGGCGATCGCCTGATCCTGACCAAGGCCCTGGGGACCGGCGTCCTCCTCCAGGCCGACATGCGGGGGCTGGCGCGGGGTGAATGGATGCAGGCCGTCCACGCCTCGATGCTCCGATCCAACGCCGTGGCCTCCCGGGTGGCGCGTGCGGTCGGGGCCTCGGCGGCCACCGACGTCACCGGCTTCGGCCTGGCCGGGCACCTGGGCCAGATGCTGCGGGCGAGCAAGGCCGCGGCCGTCGTCGATCTCGAGGCCCTGCCGCTCTTGCCCGGGGCCGCGTCGCTGCTCGCCCGCGACGTGCGGAGCACCGCCCATCCGGAGAACGCTCGGACCCGGCGGGCCATCCTGGTGGAGCCCGGGGCCGCGTCACGACCCGAACTCGACATCCTGTTCGATCCGCAGACCTCGGGGGGCCTGCTCCTCGGGGTGGTCGCCGAGCGCGCCGAGGCCGCGGTGGCCGCGCTCCGCGAGGGTGGCGACCTCGCCGCCGCGGTCATCGGCGAGGTCACCCCGCCGCGCCTCGACGGCGCGTTGTTCGAGGTGCGGTAGATCAGGCCAGCCAGAGGCGCTTGACGGCGAGGCCGAGGCGGCGCGTGTCCTGGGAGCCAGGGATCACGTCGCGCGGGACGCGCGGGGCGCCGATTCCGAGGGTGAGGCGCACGCGGCCGGGGCCGGTCGGGATCGGCGCGGAGAGCTCGGCCCACGTGTCGGCGGCCAGGTCGAAGGCCACCTCGCCGGCCGGGGCGAAGGCGGCGTCGGGCGGCGCGTGCTCCACGACGAGCCGGCCCCCGACCGAACCGAGCTTGGCCTCCCCGCTGTAGGCGCGGACGAAGACCGCCCGGGCGTCGCCGGGACTGGCCAGATAGGCCACCGCCGCGGGCCCGCTCCAGCGCATCGGGCCGATCGTCCCCCAGTCCTCCCGGTGGTACCAGCCGGGGCCGAGCTGAGCGTCGTCTCCGGGCCCGACGTCGATCGCGGCCGCCGTTACCCGGTGCGGCACGTACAGGCTCTCCGCCGCGTGCCACCAGCCGTAGTCGAAGGACTCCTCGGCCTGGCGGTCGGTGGCGGTGCGCGCGATCGCCGCCTCGACCGCCGCCGGCGTGGCCAGCCGCTCGGCCAGCACCCACTGGCCGCCCACCTGGAGGCCGCCCTCCCGGCCGGTCGCCGCGTCGCGCCACGTCGTCGTCTCCAGGCCGACGCGCACGGCGCCGCGGCCGGCCAGCGCCGGCGGCACCAGCAGGCGGACGCGCACCGGCCGGAGCGCCGGTCGCAGCTCGAGGGTCATCGTCCGGTGCCCGTCGAGCGTCCAGTGGCTCCACGCGGGGGGCGCGTCGTCGGGGACGAGGTGGGCCGCCATCAGGGAGAGCAACACCGGGCCCTCGCCGGGCGGGAGCGGCACCTCGAAGGCGGCCCGGGGGCCGGTCAGGCGGAACGGGAAGGTCAGCCGCCGCGTGAAGCCCTGGATCGGCTGCTCGTCCTCCTGGAGCGGGCCGAACCCCTCGAGTCCGCGGAGCGCCCCCCACTCGATCAGGGCGGCGTCGCTGCGGACCGCCCGGGCCATGAGCTGGGCCCGCGTTCGGGGGAACCATCGCCGGAGCTGGCGGGCGGCCCACCGCTCCAGCCCGGTCACCCGCTGGCCGGTGATGGTCGGGATCTCGTGGTCGTCGTCCAGGCAGTCCGAGTAATGCATCGCCTCCAGCCGGAAGTCGTAGAGGTCCTTGCCCTGCCGGGCGAGGTAGTAGGCGACCTCGCTGCCCGTGTACTCGCGGTTGTGGCGATGGTAGAGAAGCGAGGGGAAGAGGGCGTAGAACGGCCGGCTCACCGGGGGCTGGGCGCCCCAGTCGTGAAGGTACCGGAAGAGCGTCTCGGCACGGCGGAGGTTCGGCGTCGTGAGGATCAGGAGCCCTCCGGGCCGAAGGACGCGGAAGATCTCCTTGAGCGTGTGGAAGGGGTTCCAGTAGAGGTGCTCGAACAGCTCGCAGAAGAGGACGGCGTCGTAGGCGGCGGTCGGGAGCGGAAAGGCCTCGCGCTCGACGTCGCAGCCGACGATCTCGATCTTCCGCTCGCGGCAGCGCTCGAGGAACACCTCCCACGGCGCCGCCCCCTCGATGTCGTTGTTGAGCCCGGTGACCTCCCAGCCCCGCGCCCGGGCCAGGGCCGAGAGGTGGCCCGGGAAGGAGCCGACGTCGAGCAGGCGGCGCCCGTGACCCTCGGGCAGGAGGCGGAGCGTGTCCCGATAGCGGCGCCGGTGATACTCGAGGTATCCGGCCTCCCAGGGCGCGAGGCTCCCCCGCGCGAAGGCCTCTACCTCGCGGCTGATGGATCCGAGGTCGAGGGCCGGGTGCGCGTCCGGCGCCGGCGGCCAGAGGGTCATGCCGGGTGGGTCAGGGCAGGTCGAGGAGGAGCATCTCGGCGGCCCGCTCGGCCTTCACGGTGAAAGCGGGCTCGCCTTCCAGGCGGGCGGAATCGCCCGGGTCGAGGGCAACGTCCCCCACCCGGGCCGCGCCGCCGATGACGAAGAGATAGGCGCGACGGCCGGGGTCGAGCGGGTGGGTGAGCGCCTCGGCGGAGCCCAGCTTGACCCGGTAGACGGTGGCGGCCTGCCCGATCGGCAGGGCGCCCGGGTGGTCTTCCCCCGACGCCAGCGCCATCACCGGACCGCCGCCGGTGCCGTGGGGGAAGGCCCGCTGGGCCCACCGCGGCGGGACGCCCCGCTGCTCGGGGGTGATCCAGATCTGGAGCAGGTGGAGCGGGACGGTCAGCGACGGGTTCCGCTCCGCGTGCACGATCCCGGTGCCGGCCGACATCACCTGGACATCGCCGGCCTCGAGGACCCCGCGATTGCCCTGGTTGTCCTCGTGCTCGAGCGTTCCCGACAGCACCACGGTGACGATCTCCATGTCGCGATGCGGGTGCATCGGGAACCCGCTCCGCGGGCGGATCGTGTCGTCGTTGAAGACCCGGAGCGCGCCGAAGTGGGTGCGGGCGGGGTCGTAGTAGTGATCGAAGGAGAAGTGCCAGAACGCCGACAGCCAGTCGTTCTTGACGTGATACCGCTGGCTCTGGCGGTCGATCTGCACCATGGATCCTCCTTGGGCCGACGGCGAGAGGATCAGGGCGTTCGGACGGCCGAATTGACGATCGTGCCCTCGCGGTTGACCCAGAAGAGGTAGGAGCGCACGTAGACCTTCGGCGTGTGGTAGGCCTCGACCGCCATGTCGTGGGCGGCCTGGTAGGTGGTGCCGCCACGGGGCTTGGACGGGTCCTGATTGTCGAAGCCGCTCTTGGCCGTTCGCTGCTCGACTTCCTCGTAGACGAGGATCCGCAGCTCGCCGTCCGGCACCTCCCGGGTCGCCGGGCCCCAGTCCTTCTGCAGGGCGGCCGCCGGCCGGCCGACCCACCGCTTCAGGGCTTCTGGCGGGAGCCCGCTGCTGGCGCATCCAGCGACCAGCCCTAGGGCCAGGACGAGCCGGAGAATCCCGCGGGGTGCCGGCATGGCGGTTCCATGCTACACCAGATCGAGACCCGGCGGCTCGACCTGACGCGGCAGCCCCGATCGCGGGGACGCCCGCGTATCATGGGCCGAGGTCTCCCGGCGGCGAGCCCGGCCCGGGGGTCGTGGTGGAGGGCAAGGGTGGCGGAGCGGGGGGGGGGAAGGGACGGGACCGGACGCTCCACGCTCCGGGTCGCGATGGCGATCATGGCCAAGGTGCCGGCGCCGGGTCAGGTGAAGACCCGCCTCTGCCCGCCGCTCACGCCGCTCCAGGCCGCTGACCTCGCGCGCTGCTTCCTGCAGGACAAGGTCGAGCAGGTCTCCGGAATCGAATCGGCGGCGCCCCTCCTCGCCTTCACGCCGGCCGACCGGGGCGACGAGCTCGCGCGACTCCTACCCCGCCCGATGCGTCTGGTCGCGCAGACCGGTCGGGACCTCGGCGCGCGCCTGGATCGGGTGCTGACCGCCCTCCTCGCGGAGGGCCATCCCGGAGCCGTCGCCGTGGGCACCGACAGCCCGAGCCTGCCGACCGCCTACCTGCGGCAGGCCTGCGCCCACCTGCTCGACGGCAGGGCCGACGTGGTGATCGGCCCCTGCGAGGATGGCGGCTACTACCTGATCGGCCTGCGGGCTCCGGCGCCCGCGCTCTTCGAGACGATGCCGTGGAGCACGTCCGTCGTGCTCGAGGAGACGCTCGCCCGCGTCCGGCGGCTCGGCCTCCGCCTGGCGCTCCTGCCTGCCTGGTTCGACGTGGACCGGGCCGAGGACCTGGCGCGCCTGCGGGCCGGTGCCGCGCCGCCGGCGGGCGCCGGACCCGGGCCCGAGCCCTTCGCGCCCGCCCGCACCCTCGCGTTCCTTCGGGAACTTCCGTGAGCGGGGAAGCGCTCCGCCGCGAAGACAGGCGGCCGAGGCGCCGTGCCGCCCCGTTGGAGGATGAACTAGTGCCGTTCCAACTTGTTCTAGCCAGTGCTTTCGAGGAATGCGGTACGTCGGTGCTTCAAGAATCGCTTGTGCATTTTGGCTCATCTAGTTGGAACGGCACTAGCCCGGGGGCGTTAGATCGACGGCCGCCGATGGCGGTGGCTCCGCTTCGATCCAGGACCACGGCACGGTGACGACGGTGCGGGGGGTGTCCAGCTCGATGCTGACGCGCCGCCCGGGCGCGTCCCAGCCGACGACGATCCCGGCGGCGCCGGCAGGGATCCAGACCCGGTGGGTGCTGGCGAGCGGGTTCCGCAGGCGGACCCGAGAGCCCGGCTCGACGAGGGCGGGGAGCGCCGGCGGTCGGCCGGCGAAGCGGCGGCGCAGGGCACCCAGCCAGTCCGTCAGGGGCATGCGGCTACTGTAGGGAGGGCCGCGGCCTTTGGCAAGCGGCTCGCCTCCTCCGGCCCCGGGTTCCGCCGGAACAATTCGTCCCGCGCCGACGTTCACCCGGTAGACGCTCGAGGCTCTGGGAGCCGCTGATTCCGCGATGGTCGGGAGCGGCTGTGCTAGACTCGGGCCATGTTGGTCGACAGGGAATCGAAAGGAGGTGATCGATGATGCGACACTCGTTGACATGGATCGTGATGGTGGCGTTCCTTCTTGGCCTGGCCGCTCCGGCGCTGGCTCAGTCGACGACGGTGCCCGCCGCTCCGGCTCCCGCGCCCGCCCCCGCGCCCGCTCAGAAGGCTCCGGCGAAGGCCGAGGTGAAGAAGGTGGAGAAGCCGAAGTCCGCGAGCGGGACCGTGAAGACCGCGTCGGCGGACAGCCTCGTGCTCGTGGCCGGCAAGGACAAGAAGGAGTGGACGTTCGAGCTCGAAAAGGACACGAAGATCACGAAGGCCGGCAAGGCCGCGACGGCTGCGGATCTCGCCGCGGAAGACAGCGCGACGGTGACCTACACCGAGCATGACGGCAAGATGCACGCGAAGTCGGTTTCGGCGAAGCCGAAGATGGCCGCCGCCAAGCCGAAGTCGTAGCGCTCGCCCCAGGCTGCCTCCGGGCCGCTCCGGCCCGGAGGCGGCGCGGCTCGTGATCCGGCGCCGGCGCCCGGCCGATCCGGGCCTCGGTTGCTGCCGGCGCCCGCGGTGTGCTAGAAGAGTCTGGGCCGGGTTCCAGGCCGTCCCCCCGATCCCCCGATTCCAGGAGGCGCCGCGTGCCGAATCTCCCCGCTCCCCAGCTCGAGAACCTCGCCACCCGCATCTTCACGGCGCTCGGCGCGCCCGATGCCGACGCCCGCTGGCTCGCGACGCTGCTCGTCCGGGCGAACCTGCGCGGGCACGACTCCCACGGCGTCATCCGCATCCCGCAATACGTGGGGGCGGTGCGGCAGAACCAGATCAATCCCCGGCCCACGCTGGAGGTCCGCCAGGACACGCCGACGACCGCGGTGGTGGACGGCGACCTGGGCTTCGGCCAGGTCGTGGCCCGTCGGGCGACCGAGGTCGCCCTCGAGAAGGCGACTCGTCACGGGTTGGCCGCGGTCGGCGTGCGGCGCGCGTACCACGTCGGGCGCCTCGCCGACTACGTGGAGCTGGCCGCCGCGCGCGGCTTCGTGGGTCTGATGTGGGCCAACGCGGCCAGCGCCGCCTCGGTCGTGCCCCACGGCGGCGTCGACCGCCGGCTCTCCACGAACCCGCTGGCGGTGGCCGTCCCGGGTCCGAATGGCGGGATCGCGCTGTCGGTTGACATGGCGACGAGCGTCGTGGCCGAGGGCAAGGTGCGCGTGAAGCGCAACCGGAAGGAGCCGCTGCCGGCCGGCTGGGCCATCGACCCCGAGGGCCGTCCCGTCACCGACTCCACGGCCTTCTACGGTCCGCCGCGCGCGGGCCTGCTGCCGATGGCGGGGCACAAGGGGACGGCGCTCGCCTTGGTGGTGGAAGTCATGGGCGGCATCCTCTCCGGCGCCGGCGTCATCGGGGGGCCGCCGGCTCCCGGCATCAACGGGTGCCTCGTCCTCCTCGTCGAGATCGAGCGGTTCCTCCCGCTCGCCGAGTTCACCCGCCAGGTGCAGGAGCTGGCCGGCTTCGTGACCTCCTCGAAGCCGGCGGCCGGGTCGAGCGGCGTCATGGTGCCGGGCGAGCCCGAAGCGCGAATGGAGCGGGAGCGCGGCGCCCACGGGATCCCGGTCGAGGACGAGACCTGGCGACAGATCGAGGTGATCGCCGCCGAGCTCGGGGTCGGGTGAGCGGGGACCTCGTGGACCTCCACACCTTCTCGATCGCCGCGCGGGACGCCGCCACCGGCGACACCGGGGTGGCCGTCGCCACCGCCCGGCCGGCGGTCGGCGCGCTGGTGCCGTGGGTGTCGCGGCGGGGCGCGATCGCGACCCAGGCGCGCGTCAACACGGACCTCGGCCGCCAGGGCCTGGCCCTCGTCGAGGCCGGGGTGCCGGTCGGGGTCGCGCTGGCCGGTCTGCTCGCGGGCGATGCCGAGCGGGAGATCCGCCAGGTGCACGGGGTGGATTCACAGGGAGCATTCGCCCACACCGGCGCCCGCTGCGTCGAGTGGTGCGGACACCGGATCGCCGGCGACGGCGTCACCGTGGCCGGCAACATGCTAACCGGGGAGGGCGTCGTCAAGGCGATGGTCGAGGCGTTCCTGGCGCACGAGGGGGTCGAGCTGTCGGCCCGGCTGCTCGCCGCTCTCGAGGCCGGCCAGGCCGCTGGCGGCGACAAGCGCGGCAAGCAGTCGGCCGCGATCCTGGTCGCGTCGGAGCGACCCCGCGGCTACCACAACCTCCGCGTTGACGATCACGCCGATCCGGTGGCCGAGCTGCGGCGTGTCTACGAAGTGGCGGTGGCGCACTGGCATCGGGTGGGAGAGGAGTACGGCCCGGAAGCCCAGCGGCTCTTCGGGCGGATCAAACTCTGACGCTGAGGATGGAGGATGCGACCATGAGCAGGATCACGATCGGAGGCGCGCTCGCCCTGGCGCTGGCGCTCGCGGTGCTCGCCGGCCCGGCGCCCGCCCAGACCCCCAAGAAGACGCTGGTCATCGCGCTGAACCAGGACCCGGACATCCTGGACCCGACGCTCTCCCGCACGTACGTGGGCCGCATCATCTACGCCCACATGTGCGAGAAGCTCTACGAGATCGACGAGAAGCTCGACATCCATCCCCAGCTCGCCGCCGAGATGCCCCGCTTCACGGACGGCGGCAAGACCGTGACGATCAAGCTGCGCGCCGGGGTGAAGTTCAACGACGGCACCGCCATGACCGCGGAGGCCGTCAAGTTCTCACTGGACCGCCACCGCGAGATGAAGGGGAGCAACCGCCGGAGCGAGCTGGACCACGTCGACGCCGTCGAGGTCGTCGATCCGTCGACCGTGCGCCTGCGGCTGAAGACGGCGTTCTCCCCGATCGTGGCGATCCTCGCCGACCGCGCCGGCATGCCCGTCTCGCCGACCCAGGCCAGGAAGCTCGACGACAAGTTCGGCACCGCCCCGATCTGCGTGGGGCCGTGGACGTTCGTCGAGCGCGTGGCCCAGGACCGGATCGTGCTCGAGCGCTCGCCCCACTACTTCGATCCCAAGGCCGCCGCCTTCGACAAGCTGGTCTTCCGGATCATCACCGACGACAACGTGCGGCTCGCCAACCTACGCTCCGGCGACATCGACTTCATGCACAACGTGACGCCGACGCACGCGGCGAGCCTGCGGAAGGAGGGCAAGTTCGAGGTCGCCAGCGTGACCGGGCTCGCGTACTCGGGGATCACGATCAACCTGCGGAACAAGACCGGCAAGGACCAGCCGCCGGGCGACCTCGGCACCCCGCTGGCGAACGATCCGCGCGTGCGGGAGGCGCTCGAGCTGTCGATCGACCGCGACGCGCTCAACCAGGTCGCCTGGGAAGGCCAGTTCACCCCGGGCTGCACACCCATCTCGCCGGTGAGTCCGTTCGCCGACAAGGCCCGGAAGTGCCCGGGGCGGGACGTCGTGAAGGCCAAGAAGCTGCTGGCCGACGCCGGCCTCGCTGGAGGCTACGGGTTCGAGCTGACGGTTCCAGAACCAGCCGCCGGAGCGGCGGGTCGCGGAGGTCATCCAGGGCATGGCCAAGGAGGCCGGCTTCAACATCAGCATCCGGCCGGCCGAGTTCGCCTCGGCCCTGAACGACGACGACAACGGGAAGCTCCAGGCCTTCCAGATCGGCTGGAGCGGCCGCGTCGATCCGGATGCCAACATCCACCAGTTCCACACCTGCAAGGGCAGCCTGAACACGACCCTGGCGTGTGACGAGACGATCGACACGTTCCTCAACAAGGCGCGCGAGGTGAGCGATCAGAAGGAGCGGGTCGCGCTCTACCGGCAGGCCATGGACAGGTTCCTGGCCCGCCGCAACCTCGTTTACCTCTACCACGCGAACTACATCGCGGCGTTTCCGAAGAACCTCAAGGGCTACAAGGCCGTCCCGGACGGCCTGGTCCGGATCAAGGGCGCCACCTGGAACTAGGCGCCCCTCCCTCACCCTGGCCCTCTCCCTCCCCCGCGGGAGGGAGAGGGGGCGGTGAGCCCCCGTGATCGAGTTCCTGGTTCAGCGGTCGCTCATCTCGGTCGTCACGCTCTTCGTCATCACGCTGATCGTCTTCACCGGCGTCCGCCTGATTCCCGGGGACCCGGCCCGGGTGATGGGCGGCACCGACGCCGACCCGGCCGGCCTCGAGGAGATCCGGCAGAAGTACGGGCTGAAGGACCCGGTCCCCGTGCAGTACCTGCGCTGGATCGGGCTGGCGCTCCGGGGTGACCTGGGCGAGTCGATCCGCACCCGCGAATCGGTGGCGCACGTCGTCCGGCTGAAGCTCCCGATCACGCTGCAGCTGGCGGCCTACTCGCTGCTGATCGCCCTCGTCATCGCCATCCCGGCCGGCGTGCTGGCCGCCGTCCGGCGGAACTCGGCGTGGGACTACCTCCTGAGCGGGGTGTCGCTGTGCGGGGTCTCGGTCCCGAACTTCTGGCTGGGGATCATGCTCATCCTGCTGTTCGCCGTCCGCCTGGGCTGGCTGCCGGCTTCCGGCTACGTCTCCCCTACTCAGGACCCGCTCGGCAACACGCTGCGCATGCTGATGCCCGCCTTCGTCCTCGGCAGCGCGCTGGCCGCGGCGCTCATGCGCCAGACCCGGAACAGCATGATCGAGGTGCTGAGCGCGGACTACATCCGGACCGCCTACAGCAAGGGGCTGGCGGGGTCGGTGGTCGTCTTCCGTCACGCGATCCGGAACGGGCTGATCCCGGTGATCACGATCCTCGGGCTCCAGCTGGGCGCGCTCATCAGCGGGGCGGTGGTCACCGAGCAGATCTTCGTGGTGCCCGGCTTCGGCCGGCTCATCGTCGAGGCCGTGTTCACACGCGACTATCCCCTGGTACAGGGCGTGGTGCTGATCACCGCCAGCGCCTACGTGCTGATCAATCTGCTGGTCGACGTCTCCTACTCCCTGCTCAACCCACGGATCCGCGTCAGGGGGACGGCCGGTGGCGCCTGACGGGCTGGGCGGCGGCCAGGCCCTCGGCGTTCCCGCCGAGCGGACCGCACCGGTCGCCACGAGTTCAGCTGGCCGGCTCCGGCGCGGCTGGCGGCGCCTCAGCCGGCGGCCCCCCGCGGTGGCCGGCGTGGCCGTCGTGCTGTTCTTCGTCGCCCTCGCGGTGGCCGCCCCCTGGCTCGCGCCCGCCGATCCGACGCGCACCGAGTGGAGCGCGATCCGGAAGGCCCCGAGCTGGGCCCACCCGTTCGGTACCGACGACCTCGGCCGGGACAACCTCTCGCGGGTGATCTGGGGCGCACGCATCTCGATGCGGGCCGGCGTCCTCTCGATCCTCCTCGCGATCGCGGTGGGCGTGCCGCTCGGCCTGGTCTCGGGCTACTACCGGGGCGCCGTCGATCTGGTGCTCATGCGCCTGACCGACGCCTGGCTGGCGTTTCCCTTCCTGATCCTGGCCATCGGGCTGGTGACGATCCTGGGACCCTCGCTCACCAACGCCACGCTGGCCATCGGGCTGGCAGCCACCCCGACGTTCATCCGGCTGACCCGGGGGCTCGTGCTGTCGACGCGGGAGGAGGACTACGTCCAGGGGGCGCGGGCCCTCGGCGCCGGCGACGCCCGCCTGATGGCCCACCACCTCTTGCCCAACATCGTCAGCTCGATCCTGGTGCAGGCCACGGTCTCCATTCCCGCCGCCATCATCGGGGAGGCGATCCTGTCCTTCCTCGGGCTCGGCGTGCAGCCGCCCGAGCCGAGCTGGGGCACCATGCTGAACACCGCCCAGGCCTTCCTGGAGACGGCGCCCTGGATGGCCTGGTGGCCGGGGCTGGCGATCTTCGTCCTCACCCTGTCCTTCAATCTGGCGGGAGACGGGCTTCGCGACGTCCTGGACCCTCGGGACTACTAGGGGGCGAGGCCGATGAGCTTCGCAACGTTCATCTCGGTCGAGACGCGCTCGGCCTACGTCGATCGGACGGCCTTCGGCCTGGGGGCGTCCGTCCCGACCTAAAGGTCGTCCTCGGTCGTCGCCGATCCTCGGCGTACTCGGAGTACGCCTGCGGTCGGCGACTCCCTGCGTCTTTCGGACGGCCTTCGGCCTGTGGGCGCTGCTCGCTCCTCGGCCCCGCCCGAGAACTTGACCCATCTTCCGTGACTCTGGTGTTTCTAGCAGCCTTTAGGCAGAGAACGGCTCGAAGAGGGCCGGACGGCCCCGGGTCGGCCTTGCGGCACCCCGGCGCCCAGGGTGGCCGGCTGTGGTAGAGTGTCCGGCGTGCTGGGTCCGGCGAAGATCCGCATCGGTGTGATGCCCGGTCCCTGGCCGGAGGGACCGGCGGGGGGCGACCTGCTCTGGCGGCTCGCCTCGCTCTGCGAGGCGGGTCCGATCGACTCCCTCTGGCTCTCCGACCGCCTGCTCGGGCCGACCCTCGAGCCGCTCACCGCGATCGCCGCGGTGGCCGCCCGGACCCGGCGGCTCAAGTTCGGGACGTCCGTGCTCGTGTTGCCCGTTTCGGAGTCCGCTGCTCGCCGCCAAGACGCTGGCCACGCTCGACGTCCTCTCCCAGGGCCGGATCTTCCCGGCGGTGGGGGTGGGCGTCGACCAGCGGCGCGAGTGGGAGGCGGCCGGCGTGCCGGCCGGCAGCCGGGGTGCCCGGACGGACGAGGCCATCGAGGTGATCCGACGACTCTGGGTCGAGGACGAGGTGAGCTACCGGGGCTCGTACTTCACGCTGGACCGGGTGCGGCTCGTCCCCCGGCCCGTGCAGACGCCGCCCCCGCTCTGGGTCGGCGGCACGACCGAGGCGGCCCTCCGCCGCGCCGGACGGCTCGGGGACGGCTGGCTCGCCTCCCTGATCGCGCCGGAGGCGTTCGGCCGCGGCGTCGAGCGCATCCAGGCCCACGCGGCCGCGGTCGGGCGCACGATCGACCCCGACCACTTCGGCACGATCGTCCCGTTCGTGCTCGCGGCCTCCCCGGCCGAGGGCTGGCGCGCGGCGGAGCCGTACCTGCCCCGTGACCGCGCCGACGAGGCCACCCTGCGGGCGGTGACCGCGGTGGGCCCGCCCGACGCGGTCGCGGAGGTCATCGAGGGCTACATCGCCCGGGGCGGCACCAAGTTCGTGCTCCGGCCGGCGGGCCCGTCCCCGACCATGCTCGACCAGCTCGACCGACTGGCCGACGAAGTCATCCCGGCGTTCCATGCCCGATGAGCTGATCGTGGCGGAGCGACCCCCGGGGGGGGGTCCAGGGGGGGAGTCGTCGGGACTCGCCCTGCCGAACCGGTCATCCCGAGGCCGATCGCGGCCGAGCGACCCCCAGGTGGGGGTCAGGGGTGGTGGGGACTCCCCCCCGCGACCGGTCATCCCGGCGTCCCATGCCCGATGAGCCTCGACCCTCGCCCGTTCGACTCGGCCGAGGGCAAGCGCCTGACCGAGACCGACGCCCGGCGCGCCCACTGGCGTCGCTGGGGACCGTACCTGTCCGAGCGGCAGTGGGGGACGGTGCGCGAGGACTACAGCCGGGACGGCACCGCCTGGGACTCCTTCCCGCACGAGCATGCCCGGTCGAGGGTCTACCGGTGGGGCGAGGATGGGATCGCCGGGCTGTCGGACCGCCACGGGCTGGTCTGCCTGGCCGTCGCGCTCTGGAACGGTCGGGACCCGATGCTGAAGGAGCGGCTGTTCGGGCTGACGGGGAACGAAGGCAACCACGGCGAGGACGTCAAGGAGTACTACTTCTACCTCGACAACACGCCGTCTCACAGCTACATGCGGTACCTCTACAAGTACCCGCAGGCCGAGTTCCCGTACCAGCGGCTCGCGGAGGAGAACCGGCGGCGCGACCGCAGCCAGCTCGAGTACGAGCTGATCGAGACGGGCGTCTTCGACGAGGACCGGTACTTCGACGTGTTCGTCGAGTACGCCAAGGCCACCGCCGAGGACATCCTGGTCCGGATCACGGCGATCAACCGCGGCCCCGATACTGCGCCGCTCGACCTCCTGCCCACCCTGTGGTTCCGCAACACCTGGTCGTGGGGAATCGACGCCCGGCGACCGCGCGTCCGGGCGACGGAGCCGGTCGAGGGCGGGCAGGCGGTGGAGATCAACCACGGGGCCTACGGTCGCCGGTGGCTCCTCTTCGAGGGGCCGCCGGCGCTCCTCTTCACCGAGAACGAGACGAACGCGGCGCGGCTCTGGGGCGGCGAGAACCGGACCCAGTACGTGAAGGACGGGATCAACGACTTCGTCGTCCACGGCAACCCGGACGCGGTCAACGCGACGCCGCAGGGCACGAAGATGGCCGCTCGCTACTCCGTCCGGCTCGGCGCCGGGGAACAGGCGACGGTGCGGCTGCGACTCACGGACCGGCCGGGTCCGGCGCCGTTCGGTCCCGCCTTCGACGAGGTCTTCGCGGCCCGCCGGCGCGAGGCCGACGAGTTCTACGCGACGGTCATCCCGGACGAGCTCTCCCCCGACGCCCGGGCCGTCGCCCGGCAGGCGTTCGCGGGCCTCCTGTGGTCCAAGCAGGTCTATCAGTTCGACGTGTCACGCTGGCTCCGCGGCGACCCGGTGGGACCGCCGCCGCCCCCGGAGCGCGAGCACGGGCGCAACCACCGCTGGGTGCACCTCTACAACGAAGACGTTCTCTCGATGCCGGACAAGTGGGAGTATCCGTGGTTCGCGGCCTGGGACCTCGCCTTCCACATGATCCCGTTCGCCCTGATCGACCCGAGCTTCGCGAAGGAGCAGCTCCTCCTGCTCCTCCGCGAGTGGTACATGCACCCGAACGGCCAGCTTCCCGCCTACGAGTGGGCCTTCAGCGACGTGAACCCGCCGGTCCACGCCTGGGCCGCCTGGCGGGTCTACAAGATCGAGGGGCGGGTCCGCGGCCGGCTCGATCGCCGCTTCCTGGAGCGGGTCTTCCACAAGCTGCTTCTCAACTTCACGTGGTGGGTCAATCGCAAGGACACCGAGGGCCGCAACGTCTTCCAGGGTGGCTTCCTCGGCCTGGACAACATCGGCGTCTTCGACCGGTCGGCGCCGCTGCCGACCGGCGGACACCTCGAGCAGGCCGACGGCACCGCCTGGATGGGCATGTACTGCCTCAACATGCTGCGGATCGCGCTGGAGCTGGCGCGCGAGAACCCCGCGTACGAGGACGTGGCCTCGAAGTTCTTCGAGCACTTCGTCAACATCGCGCGGGCGATGAACGACGTGGCCGGTGAGGGCATCGAGCTCTGGAACGAGCGCGACGGCTTCTACTACGACGTCCTGCGCACGCCCGACGGCGGCGCGCGCCCGCTGCGGCTGCGGTCGCTGGTGGGGCTGATCCCGCTCTTCGCGGTGGAGACGCT
Organism: uncultured Candidatus Rokubacteria bacterium; assembly: GCA_963708025.1. Taxonomy (GTDB): domain Bacteria; phylum Methylomirabilota; class Methylomirabilia; order Rokubacteriales; family DASRDR01; genus CAVPSB01. The sequence continues at coordinate 103,283 of CAVPSB010000023.1, forward strand.
CGAGCCGGACGTGGTGGACGCGCTGCCGGGCTTCAAGCGGCGCATGCAGTGGTTTCTCGAGAACCGCCCCGAGCTGGCCCATCACGTGGAGACCACCAGCTACGAGGAGACCGGCGTCCGGCGGCTCTTGACCCTGGCCAACCGGACCCGCCTCGGCCGGATCCTCCGGTACATGCTCGACGAGGGCGAGTTCCTCTCGCCGTTCGGGGTCCGGGCGCTCTCCCGATACCACCACGAGCACCCGTATATCCTGAGAATGGACAGCGCGGAGTACCGCGTGGCCTACGAGCCGGCCGAGTCGTCCACCGGGCTGTTCGGCGGGAACTCGAACTGGCGGGGCCCGATCTGGTTCCCGGTGAACTACCTGCTGATCGAGTCGCTCCAGAAGTACCACTACTTCTTCGGGGACGGGCTGAAGGTGGAGTGCCCGAGCGGCTCCGGGAAGCGGCTCACCCTGTGGGAGGTCGCCGCCGAGCTCTCCCGTCGGCTCACCCGCCCCTTCCTGCGGGGGTCCGACGGGCGGCGGCCGGTCTACGGCGGGACGGAGAAGTTCCAGACGGATCCCCACTGGCGGGACCACATCCTGTTCTACGAGTACTTCCAGGGCGACAACGGAGCCGGCGTCGGCGCCAGCCATCAGACGGGCTGGACCGCGCTGGTGGCGAAGCTCCTGCAGCAGTCCGGCGAGTAGCCTCCGGGGGGGCTGGCCGGCGGCTTACTGCCGGCGCATCCTCCGGTCACAGCCGAAGGCGTCCCGGAGATCCCCGAGCACCAGCATCACGACCAGTCCGAGACCGAGGGCGAGCCCCACCTCGACGAGAACGTGGGCCATTGTGTCACTGGCGCACGAGGAAGTGGGCCCGCCGGTTCTGGCCCCAGCAGCTCTCCAACCGCTCGGCGCAGACCGGCCGCTCCTCCCCGTAGGTGAGCAGCGTGACCCGGGACCGATCGATCCCCAGCCCGGCCAGGTACTCCCGGGTGGCGGAGGCACGGCGCTCGCCGAGCGCCATGTTGTACTCGTTGGTGCCCCGCTCGTCCGTGTGCCCCTCGATCAGGATGAGCGCGCGCGGGTTGACCTTCAGCCAGCGCGCGTTTTGCTCCAGGGCCGTCCCATCCTGCGCACGGATCGTGTAGCGGTCGAAGTCGAAGTGGACGTCCCGGAGGGCCGCGATCTCGGCGAAGGCGCTCGGGGACGGGAGCGCCGGAATCGTGGTCCCGGTCGCCCCTATCCCGCCGGCCGCTCCCATCCCCCCGGCCGCCCCTGACGCGCCGAGCGCGCCCGACGCGCCGTCGCGGCCCCCGCCGGCCAGTCCGGCCCCGCCGGTCCCGGCACTCGAGCCCGGACCGGAACCGGGCATCCCTGAGCCAGTGACCCCACCGGAGCCAGCCGCGCCCACGGCGGTGGTCCCGCCCGGGGCCCCGGCCTTCCTGGTGCACCCGCTCAGGAGCACGGAGGTGAGAGTGAGTGCCGCCAGCGCGAGCAGGATCGGCCAGGCTCGTCGTCGCATTGGGTCCTCCCTGTATCAAGGATGGTCCGGCGAGACAGACCGCAGTGCAACAGGGCTGCCATTGGCGAGCCCGTGACCCATCGTGGTGATACCATGGCGATTCCGGCCAGATGGTGCGCTGGGCGGTGTGGCTCCGTGCGCCAGTGGTGCCAGGCTGGCACGCCCCGATGCCGAAAAAGGGCGGAAGCGCCCCCGCCACCGTTCCCGGTCCGCCGCACCCTTGACACCGGCCGCACCGCCCGCGCACCATCGGGGCGGAGTGGGTCAGGATTCCCTGCTGTGTCCGAACCCCAGCGAGCTCGTGGACCTGGATCGACCCCGTCCGTGCGAACGACCCTGCTGTCGCTGATCGGCCTCGTCGCCGCGGTGCTGGCGGCCGCGAACCCGCCCGGGCCGAACCCGCCGGCGCGCAAGACCGTGGTGACGATCCGCGGTGACGGGTTCCTCGTCAACGGCGAGCCGACGTACAAGGGCCGCACCTGGAACGGCAAGAGGGTCGAAGGCCTGCTGATGAACAGCCGGATGGTGCAGGCCACGTTCGACGACCTGAACCCGGACACCCGCGACCGGTGGGCGTACCCGGACACCCGGAAGTGGGACGCTGACCGCAACACGCGCGAGTTCGTCGCGGCCATGCCCGAGTGGCGCAAGCACGGCCTGCTGGCCATCACGCTCAACACGAGGACGACCACTTCGATTTCGACCAACCGGCGAACAACCTCGTCGCCGCGGTGGGAGAGTACGCCTCGTGGGGGTACTTCGACTACCGGATGAGGGGCGAGGGGTTCGACGACGGGTACCAGAGCGTGCCGGTGAGCTGGGGCCTCGGCAGTCCCCGCAAGAAGGCGTTCTTCAAGCTGCTCGCGGAGATCACCGGGGAGACGCCCTGAGCGGAGAACCCCGGTCGCCCGGCCGGGGTCGGGGCTTGTCGGCATCGCCGCGGATCGCGCGGATGGCCTCGGCGGCGGTGCGGCGGATGCGGCCCTCGACGTCGAGCGCCTCGACCAGCCGGCCGAGCCGGGGAAGAGCCCGGTCGTCGCCGAGGTGGCCCAGGGCGACGATGGCCGCGATCCGGACGCGGAGGTACGGGTCGGCCGTCAGCGCCAGCAGGGTCCGGAGGGTCGCCGCGTCGCCGCGCCCGATGCGGCCGAGGGTCCGGATCGCGGCCATGCGCGAGGGGTGGGGGAAGCCGTAACGGGTGCGCGCGCGAAGCCCGGGCAGGACGCCCGGCGCCCCCAGCTCCCCGAGCCCCTCGACCGCGCCGACCCGCACCGCGTCGTTCCAGGAGTCGCGCTCGCGGAGTGCGAGGGCGAGAACGGGCCCGGCCGATGCGTCACGAGTCCGGCCCAGGGCCCGCAGGGCTTCGGCGGCGACGAAGAACGATGCGTCCTCCCGCGCGAGCCGGGTGAAGAGCGGGAGGAGCGCCGCGCTCCGGAATTCCCCCAGCGCGCGGACGGCGGTCCGGCGCACCCGGGGATCGGCGGCGCGGACCGCCCGGAGCAGGGCGGCCAGCGCGGCGGGGCTGCGTGTCTGGCCGAGGGCCGCCGCGATCTCGCCGCGCACGACCCAGTGGGGCTCGCGGCGGAGCGCCGCGATCAGGTGGGCCGTCGCCTCCGCCGAGGCGGCGCGGCCGAGGGCCTGGGCCGCCGCGATCCGGCCGACCGGGTGCGGATCCCCGGCGAGCTGGGCGCGCCAGCATGCCGGCGGCAGCGTCACGTCGAACCGCCCGAGGAGCCAGTGATCGGGATCGACGCGGACCAGCTCGGGCTCGCGCGGCAGCCGGTACGTGAAGTGGTGCGCCTTCTCGTCCACCGTCTCGCGGACGCGCCGCCGGTCCGCCGCCCGGCGCCCCCAGGCGAACTCGACCTCGAGCGGCATGGCGAAGAGGGCGACGTCGTCGCCCGTCTTCTGCGTTTGCCGCATGACGACGTGGGCGCGCCGTCCCCGCGCCTCCCACCAGTAGGCGATCCGGTACTCCGGGTGTCCGGCCTTGAACACCCACTGGTCGAAGAAGCGCCGCAGGTTGCGCCCGGTTGCCTCCTCGATGGCGACCACCAGGTCGGCCGTCTCCACCGAGCCCCCCCGGTGCCTCCGGACGTAGTGGCGGATGGCCCGCCAGAAATCCCGGTCGCCGAGGACGTAGCGCATCATGTGGAGGACGCAGGCGCCCTTCTCGTAGAGGTGGCGGTCGAAGAGGTCGGACGGGGTCCGCCAGAGGTTGGTGACGAGGGGCCGCCGGTAGCGCTCGCGGTCCTCCTCCAGGTAGCCGCGGGCGTTCTGCCACATCTCCAGGGCGAAGTCGTCGCGGCCCCGGTCGTGCTCGACGAAGAGCGCGTCGAAGTACGTCGCGAACGACTCGTTGAGCCAGGCCTGGCTCCAGTCCCGGCAGGTCAGGAGGTCTCCGAACCACTGGTGAGCCAGCTCGTGGGCCATGAGCCCGGTGGCCATCGGCTCGACCTCGAGGTGCGCCCGCTCGTCGTGGAGGACCGTGTCGGTCTGGGTGGTGGCGGTGGTGTTCTCCATGCCGCCGTAGATGAACTCGGCGGCGGCGACCTGCGCGTACTTCTCGTACGGGTAGCGGAGGCCGGTCACCCGGGAGAAGAAGGCCATGGCCTGCGGCGTCTTGCCGAAGGCGCGGCGGAGGTCGGCCTCGCGGCCCCGCTCGCCGTAGTAGGTGATGGGGATGCCCCGCCACGTCTCCCGGAGCTCGCGGAAGCGGCCGACGGCGAGCGTGACGAGGTAGGGCGAGTGCGGGGTGGCCAGCCGCCAGTGCCAGGTGACGCCGCCGCGCCCCGCACGCCGCCGGGCGATCAGGCGGCCGTTCGACACCGCCACGAAGCCGTCCGGCACCGTCGCCAGCATCTCGGTCGTCGCCTTCTCACCGGGCGCGTCGTGGCACGGGAACCAGTAGCGGGCGTACTCGTCCTGGCACTGGCTCCAGACCTGGACGGGGCGTCGCGGGTAGGCGCGGTCGGGCCGGAGGAAGTAGAGGCCGAGCTTCGGGCGCGTCACCCGGTAGTCCACGCGGACGGTGACCACCTCGCCGGCGTCGAGCGGCTGCGGCAGCGTGACGGTCAGGCGCCGGCCGTCGTACCGGTAGGGCAGGCGCCGGCCGGTGGGGCCGGCGACGCGCAGGCCGCGGAAGCCGACGGCGTCGAAGGCGATCTCGCGGGCACCGTCCCGCAGCGCGGCCAGCGTCGTCGTGCACCGCGCCGTGGCCGCCCGAGCCCGGAGGTCGAGGGCGATGTCGAGCCGGATGTGGGTCGTGTCGAACGCCCGGTCGGGGGCGTAGCGAGGCTCGGTGCCGGGCAGCGCGTACCGCGGGTCGGCTCCGTGGCTCCCCGCCCGGCTCAGCTCGAAGTCGCCCAGATCCAGCCGCCGGCAGTAGTCCATCATCCGTTCCCCCGGCGGGTACCTGCCGCCCCGGCCCGGTCTTCCAGGCACGAGCCAGCGACCCGGCCAGCACGATGAGCGCCGTGCCCCAGCTCACGGCCAGGAGTCCGGGCCAGCCGGCGGGGTGATAGGCAAACCGGACCGCGTTCACCCCGGCCTGGACCGGCACCGCCCGGAAGATGAAGTTCGCCCCAGCCCGGCCGTATCGCGTTCACGGACGCCCGCCTCCCGGGAGCCTCTCGCCGTCACCAGGAGCGAGCCCGCGTCGGCGGACGACACTTCGAACTCGAGTCGGTCGGGCTCGTAGACGAGCAGGCGAGCCGTCAATCGCTTCGCCGGGCCGAGCCCGGAGATCGCTCGGCGTGGGCATCCTCGCGGGCTGCCGTACCTGGATTGTGGATGCGGGCCACTCGGTGAGATCGAGGACCAGGACGGGCGCCGATCCCCTCGTCTAGCGGCCGAGCCGCGTACCCCGCTGTCAAGGCGCCGCCGGCGCGGCATCATCGCGAGGTGACGCTCTCCCCGGTGGTCGATCCCTGGCGGCCGTCACCGGGGACCTGCTGGCGCCGGGCCCGTGTCGGCGATCTTCCACGACTACCGGGCGAGCCACCATCTGCCGTCCACGCTCCCTCGTGCGACACGCCCGGGCTCGGCGGTCGCCGATGCCGCCGGGCTGGGGACGATCGAGATCAAGGCCATGACCGACGAGGGCTACCCCGAGCGGCGGTGACGGCCGCCTCGGCCACGATCGGCCCCATCATCCCACCCAGCGTGCCCCTCCTCTTCTACGGGGTGATGGCCGACGTCTCCATCGGCCGCCTCTTCCTCGGCGGCTTCGTCCCGGGCCTGCTGATGGCGGCGGCGCTCATGGCCATGATCGTCGGGATACCGCCGCCGCGGCTATCCGCGGCACCCGGCGCCGACCTTCCGGGTCTTCGCGACGAAGACCCGCCGCGCCTTCCTCTCGCTCATGACCCCGGTGATCCTCTTCGGTGGGATGCTGAGCGGGGTCTTCACGCCCACCGAGGCCGCCTTCGTGGCGGCGGTGTATGCGCTGGTGCTGGGCCTCTGGATCCATCGCGAGCTCCACTGGCGGGACCTGCCGCGGCTGTTCCTCGAGACGGTGGAGACCAACGCGGTCGTGCTCATGCTGGTGATGACGTCCTCGCTGTTCGGCTGGATCCTGGCCCGGGCCCAGGTCCCCCAGCAGCTCGGCGCCTGGATGCTCGGGGTCTCGCAGAGCCCGCTCGTGATCCTGCTGCTGATCAACGTCTTCCTGCTGATCGTCGGCTGCTTCATGGAGGCCTTGGCGGCGCTGGTCATCCTGGTGCCGGTCTTCCTGCCGGTGATCCAGCAGCTCGGGATCGACCCGGTGCACTTCGGGCTGGTCATGGTCCTCAACCTGATGATCGGCACCCTGACCCCGCCGATCGGCATCGTCCTGTTCGTGGTGGCGCGCGTCGCCGACCTCCCCTTCGAGACGGTGACCCGGGCGACGGCGCCGTTCCTGGTGCCGCTCGTCGTCGTGCTGGGTCTGATCACCGTCTTTCCGTCGATGGTGCTGTTCGTCCCGCGGCTGGTCCTCGGCCCCTGAGATTATCGGGACCTCCCTCCACCCCCCCGGCCCCCCTCCCCCACCCACCGGGGGGAGGGGGGAGCCGGAGGCCCGATTCCTTTACAGGCTCTGAAGCCGACGGGCGGAGGATTGACGCTGCCGGCATTGGCTGGCGGGCCCTGATCGCCGCGCGTGGCCGGGCGAACTGCGCTAGGATCGGGGGCGGGATGGCCGAGCCGTTCAGCTACGACGTCATCGTCCTGGGGGGGGCCTTCAGCGGGGCCGCCACCGCCCTCCTCCTCCGCCGCGAGTGTCCCCAGCTTCGCCTGCTGATCGTGGAGAAGGCGCCGCGGTTCGACGAGAAGGTCGGCGAGGCCACCACCGAGATGTCCGGCCTCTTCCTGACCCGGCGGCTCGCCCTCTGGGAGCACCTCGAGCGGGAACAGCTGCCCAAGGAGGGCCTGCGCTACTGGTTCCACAACGAGCGGGTCCACGGGCACGCCGAGGCGAGCGAGACGGGCGCCTACCACCGGAGCGCGGTCCCCTCCTTCCAGCTCCGCCGCGACGCGCTGGACGAGCACCTGCTGGCGACCGCGGTGGCCGAGGGCGCGGCCCTCCTCCGCCCCGCGAAGGCACGTGACGTGACGCTGGGAGCGTTCGCCCACCAGGTGACGGTCGAGCGCGAGAGCGGGGAGACGGTGACCGCCCACTGCCGCTGGCTGCTGGACGCCACCGGCCGCGCCACGGTCCTCGGGCGGAAGCTCGGGCTGATCGACCGGAACGAGGCGCATCCGACCGCGGCGATCTGGGCGCGCTGGACCGACGTCCGCCACGTCGACGACCTGGTGTCCCGCGAGATCCCGGCGCTCGGCCGTCACGCTGTCGCCTCCCGGCGGCTGGCCACGAACCACTACGTGGGCTTCGGGTACTGGGTGTGGGTGATCCCCCTCGGCAACGGCGAGACGAGCATCGGGGTCGTCTTCGACAAGCGCCTGCTCCGCCTCCACGAGAGCCGGAGCCGGGAAGAGGATTTCCGGGGCTTCCTCGGGTCGATCCCGGCGCTGGCCGAGCTGCTCAAGGGCGCCACGCTGCGCCGCGAGGACCTCCGCTTCTACGCGCACCTGCCCTACGTGACCCGCCAGTACATGGGGGAGGGCTGGGCCCTCCTCGGTGACGCCGCCGCCTTCCTCGATCCCTATTACTCGCCGGGGCTCGACCACGCCGCCTTCACGGCCGAGGCGACCACCGCGATCGTCAAGGCCGACGCGGCCGGGGAGGACGTCGGTTCGCGAATCCGCGAGCACAACGCGACGTTCCTGCGCTCGTACCACCGCTTCTTCCGTGCGGTGTACCGGGACAAGTACTTCTACCTGGGCGAGCAGGACCTCTGCTCGGCGGCGTTCCTCCTCGACACCGTGCAGTACTATCTGTTCGTCGTCATCCCCGCCTACCGGAAGCCCGGCCGCTTTCCCTGGATGCCGGTCCTGGGTCCGAAGCCCGCGCTCCTGAGCTATCGCCTGATGGACGCCTACAACCGGCGGTTCAAGGCCCTCGCGCTGCTGCGGCGCGCCCGGGGCGAGGCCGGCCACCGGAACGACGGCCGCCACCTGAAGGCCTACTTCAACCTGCGGGGGGCGCCCTTCCGGATGCTCGGGCGCGGCCTGCGGCTGTGGCTCGCCGCGGAAGTGGATGGGCTGCGGCTCCGCGTCCGCGCGCGGTCCGGCGGGCCGCGTCCCACGGACGGCGAGGCGGTGGCTCCGTGAGGGTGATCGCCCGGGGCGTGGGGATCGCGCTCCTGCTGGCGGGCTGCGCCGCCTCCGGACCCGTCGATCCCGGCGGCAGGCCCGAGCCGTCACCGGTCCAGCTTCGCCAGACCGTCGAGGACCTGGGCCGCGAGGTCCGCGACCTGCGCGCCCAGGTCGAGGCGACACGCCGGGTGGCGGTGGGATACCAGGATCTGGCCGGCCTGCGAGCCGAGCTGGAAGCGGTGCAGGCGGCGCTCCAGGCGCTCATCCGGGACCTGGAGCAGCGGCAGCTCGAGGCGTTCCAGGCGGTGGATCGCCGGCTGGCCACGATCGGAGGCCGGATCGGTGAGCTGGCGGCGGCCGCCCGCCGTGCCGATGCCGGAGCGGGGGAGCGGAGCCAGCCGAGCGGCCCGGCCGAGGGCCCGCCGGCGCCGCCGCCGTCCCCGGGTCCGGCGCGGGCCGAGGCGACGGCCCCGGCTCAGGCGACGGCGACCCCGGTCACGGCGCCGGCCGAGCCGGCCAGGGAGCCGGGCAAAGAGCCGGCCGAGGGGCCGGGGATACCGCGCGGGCGGACCATCCAGCGGGTCAGCCCCGCCGAGGCGTCCGGCGAGACCCGCGTCAGCGTCGAGGCCGACGGCCCGCTGAGTCCCCGAGCCTCCACGCTGGCCGATCCGCCGCGCGTCATCCTCGACTTCGAGAACGTCGCGTTCGGCTTCGGCCGGACTCCTGTCGAGGTGGATGGGCCCATCCTCGAGCGGATCCGCTTCATCCAGCTCCGGGCGGTCCCGACCCCGGTGATCCGGCTGGTCCTGACGCTCAAGCGGTCGGTGCCGTACTGGATCGAGCCACAGGCCCGTGGCCTGATCGTCCACCTCGGAAGCGCCCCGCCCCGGTAGCATCCCTCGGGGATCGCTCACCCCTCTCATCCCACATCTTGCGGTTGCCCGTACTACCCAACGCGTGTTTAGTATGAGCACGCGGTCGCGCTGCCCCGTGGGCCGGGCGCCGGCCGCCCGATCTCGAAGCCATGAGCGTCTCACGCGTCGATCCGGCCGAGCTGGGCGCCCTCCCCGCCGTGGCGCCGTTCGTGGTCCGGCCCGGCTGCGTCCCCGGGCGACTCCCGGCGGCCGCGACCGGGCTGTCGTCGCTCGATGCGCTCCTCGGCGGCGGCTTCCCCCGCGGACGGATCTCGGAGGTCGTGGGCCCCCGGGGCTCCGGGCGGACCAGCGTGCTCCTCGGGAGCCTGGCGCGCGCGACCGGGAGCGGCGCGCTCGCCGCCCTCGTGGACGTGACGGACCGGCTGGATCCCGCCTCGGCCCGGGCGGCTGGCCTGACGCTCGGGCAGCTCCTGTGGGTCCGGTGCGGCGGGGATCTCCGGACGGCGCTCCAGGCGGCCGATGTGATCGTGCGCGGCGGCGGCTTCGACCTGGTGGCCGTGGACCTCGGCGAGCTCCCCCCGTGGCGGCTCCAGCGCGTCCCGGCGGCCGTCTTCGTCCGGCTCCAGCGGGCGGTCGAGGGGACGCCGACGACGCTCGTTCTCGCCGGGACTCGACGGGTGGCGGGGAGCATGGCCACCGCGGCGGTCACCCTGTCCCGGACGCGACCCCGGTGGCAGCGTGGCGGCCCCGGCCTCCTGGCCGGGCTGGCGACGGAGGCGCGGCTCGTCCGCTCCCGCGAGCGCGCTCCGGGCGCCTCGGCGGCACTGGTGTGGACCGCGGGTGAATGAATGGGCGCCTCCGGCTCCCCCCTCCCCCCAGCCAAAGGCTCAAGGCCATCGAAGGATCGGGTAGGCGGGAGGTTCTACGATCCCCGGCTCCGCACATGAATGGGCGCGCCTCCGGCTCCCCCCTCCCCCCAGTGGGTGGGGGAGGGGGGCTGGGGGGGTAGGAGGGAGGTTCTAATTGTTCGCGTGTCTGTGGGCGCCCCACTTCGCGGCGGCGGCGCTGCTGCGGAGCGATCCCGGACTGCGCGACCGGCCGGTGGCCGCCCTCGCGGGGACCGAGACGACCCGCACGGTGTTCGAGCCGAGCCCGGAGGCGTGGGCCGCTGGCGTCCGGCCGGGCATGAGCGCCGGCGAGGCGGTCACGCGCGCCCCCGGCCTCGTCGGCCGGCTGCGTGACCTCGACGCCGAGCGCTCGGCGGCGGCCGCGCTCCTCGACGTCGCCATGGCCACCTCGCCGCGCGTCGAGGCCGCCGCGCCCGACCGCGTTCACCTCGACCTGACCGGGCTCGAGCTCTTCGGTGACGAGCGGCAGATCGGCGAGCGGCTCGCGCTGGGAGCCGCCAGCCTGGATCTGCCGGCGCGCGTTGGCATCGCGGGGAGCCGCACGGCCGCCGGCCTGGCGACGCGCGCGGCGGCGGGGGTGACGATCGTCCCGGCCGGGGAGGAAGCGGCCTTCCTCGCGCCGCTCCCGGTGGCGCTCCTCGACCCGCCGGCCGAGCTGGCGACGGCGCTCGAGCGGTGGGGAGTCCGCACCCTGGGCGAGCTGGCGGCGCTCCCGGCGGCCGGGCTTCTCGCGCGGCTCGGCGTGGAGGCCGCATCGCTCCGGGCCCGCGCGCGGGGTGGGGACGACCAGCCCTTCGTCCCGTACGTGGCCGCCGAGCCGTGCGTCGAGGCGCTCGCCCTGGACTGGGAGGTCACCCACCTCGACGGGCTCGTCTTCGTCCTTCGCCATCTCCTCGAGCGGCTGGCGGCGCGCCTGGCGCTCTCCGAGCAGGGCGCCCGCGCCCTCGCGCTGACCGTGGGCCTCGCCGATGGGGCCGTGCACCGGCGGCGACTCGCGCTCGTGGCGCCGCTCCGCGAGGCCCGGACGCTCCTGGCCCTCCTCCGGGCCGATCTCGACGGGCTCACGCTGCCCGCCCCCGTCGTCTCCCTCGCCGTGGAAGCTGAGCCGGCGCGACTCCGTCCGGCGCAGCCGGATCTGCTCACCCCGAAGCGCCCGAGCCCGCACGAGCTGGCCCGGACGCTCGGCCAGCTCGGCGCGCTCGTCGGCCCGGACCGGGTTGGCGCCCCCGCGCTGGGGGACACCCATCGGCCGGACGCGGTCGGCGTGGTCCCGTTCACCGGGGCGGTCGCGCGCCAGGCCGCGGTCGCGGCCCTGACGCTCTCCGACGCCGGCCGGCTGGCCTGCTGCCGCTTCGCCCCGCCGCTGCCGGCGGTGGTCACCGCGCGCGACGGCCAGCCGCGCCATGTCGAGGCGCCGGGGGTGGCGGGCGCGGTCGCCGCCTGCGCCGGGCCGTGGCGGACAGCGGGGGAGTGGTGGACCGACACCATCTGGTCGCGCGAGGAGTGGGACGTGGCCCTGGCCGACGGCGCCGTCTACCGCCTCGTCCTCGACCGCGCCCGCGGCGCCTGGACAGTCAACGCCGTCTACGACTGAGCGGCCCCTCAGAATCCGACCGTTTTGTGGTGCATCAGGTGGGACCTGGCTCCGGCTGTGACGCAATCGCCGAGGATGGGTTAGCGCGGATAAGCCCGGATGGGGGTCCGCGGGCAGGGACCGTGAAGCGGGTGGGCGCAGCTCCCCCGGCCCGACTGAGCGCGAACGGCTCATGCACAGGCAGGGATAGGCACGGGAGGGCATCATGACCGATCTCATCCCGATTGGGCGGATTGCGCGATCGATTCTCGTCATTCGTGGGCACCGCATCATGCTGGACGCGGATCTGGCTGAGCTCTACGGGGTCCGGACGAAGGCGCTCAATCAGGCTGTCAAGCGCAACCGAGAACGCTTTCCTGAGGATTTCATGTTCCGGCTGACTCGGGAGGAAAAGGACGAGGTGGTCACCGAGTGTGACCACCTCCGACGACTCAGGTTCTCCCCCGTGTTGCCCCACGCCTTTACCGAGCACGGTGCCATCATGCTCGCCAGCATCCTGAACAGCCCCGCTGCCGTCTACACCAGCATCCAAGTCGTCCGCGCGTTCGTACGGCTCCGAGAAGCGATGGCCTCCCACAAGGACCTGGCCCGCAAGCTCGAGGCGCTGGAAAAGAAGTACGACGCACAGTTCAAGGTAGTGTTCGATGCGATCCGGCGGCTGATGGAGCCACCTCCGCGACCGACGGTGAAGATCGGGTTTCGCCCGGAGAGCGACCGCTAGTGCCGTTCCAACTAGCCCCGATCGGCGATTACCGGAGACCGATCGCCATACTCGGACCGCTCGGACAGCGACGTTTGGGGGATCGCATGCGTTCGAATGACGGCCACCCACGGGGCGTTGACATCCACCCGTGGAGCGAGCTTGGCGCGGCGCCAGACCTGGGGCTCGCGTGGTCGCGATCATTCGACGAATCGCCGATCGGGGCTAGATGAGCCAAAATGGACAAGCGATTCTTGAAGCACCGACGTACCGCATTCCTCGAACGCACTGGCTAGAACAAGTTGGAACGGCACTAGCCAAGCGGCGGCGATGCCCTACGTCGAGCTCTCCGCCGCCAGCGCCTTCAGCTTCCTCGAGGGCGCCTCCCAGCCGGAGGCTCTTGCCGAGCAGGCGGCGGCGCTCGGCTACCCGGCCCTCGCGCTTGTCGACGCCGACGGGCTCTACGGCGCGGTGCGCTTCTACAAGGCCGCGACCGAGGCCGGCGTCCGCCCACTCGTCGGCACCGCGCTCACCCTCGACGACGGCGCGCGGCTGCCGGTCCTCGTCGAGACGGCGGAGGGCTACCGGAATCTCTGCCGCCTGCTCACCCGCGTCAAGTTCCGGGCGGCCAAGGGAAGGGCCCGCGCCCGGCTCGAGGACTTGGAGGGCGAGACCGGCGGGCTCGTCTGCCTGACCGGCGGGGTCGAGGGCCCGCTGGCGGCGGACCTCGGGGCCGGGCGCCGGGACGCGGCGCGCCGAGCCCTCGAGCGGCTGGTCGGCCTCTTCGGCCGCGGCCGGGTGTACGTGGAGCTCCAGCGGCACTGCACGCGCGAGAGCGAGCTGCGGACGCGCCGGCTCCTCGAGCTGGCCGGCACGCTCCGCCTGCCGGTGGTCGCGACCAACGGCGTCCGCTACGCCACGCCGCCCGAGCGCCGGGTCCTCGACGTCTTCACCGCGGTCCGCCACAAGACGACGCTGGACGCCGCCGGCCGGCGCCTCGAGCCGAACCTCGAGCGCTGGCTCAAGCCTCCCGCCGAGATGGCGCGGCTCTTCGCCGACCAGCCGGCGGCGGTGGCCGAGACGGCCGAGCTGGCCGCGCGCCTGACCTTCACGCTGAAGGACCTCGGTTACCGCTTCCCGGACTACCCGGTGCCCGGCGGCGGCTCCCCGGGCGCCCATCTGCGCGCGCTGACCGAGGCCGGGGCGCGCGAGCGCTACCGGACGGTCACCGAGCGCGTCCGCCGCCAGCTCGCCCGTGAGCTGGACCTGATCGAGACGCTCGACCTGGCGGGCTACTTCCTGATCGTCTGGGACATCGTCCGCGAGTGCCGGGCGCGCGGGATCCTCGTCCAGGGCCGCGGCTCGGCGGCCAACAGCGCGGTCTGCTACAGCCTCGGCATCACCGCGGTCGATCCCGTCGGGATGGATCTCCTCTTCGAGCGCTTCCTCTCCGAGGAGCGCCACGAGTGGCCGGACATCGACCTCGACCTGCCCTCCGGTGACCGCCGCGAGGCGATCATCCAGTACGTCTACGAGCGCTACGGGCGGACGGGCGCGGCGATGACGGCCAACGTCATCACCTACCAGCCGCGCCGCGCCGCCCGCGAGGTGGGGAAGGTCCTCGGCTTCCCGCCCGACCTCCTCGACCGCCTCGCGAGGTTCCTGCCCAACTTCGAGTACCGCGACCCGACCGACCGGGACCCCGCCCGCCACCTCGCCCGGGTCGGCCTCGACCCCGCCCACCCGCGCGTCCGCGGCTTCGCTGAGCTGTGGGCACGCGTCCAGGGGCTGCCACGGCACCTCGGCCAGCATTCGGGAGGCCTGGTCCTCTGCGCCGGCCGTCTCGACGAGATCGTGCCGCTCGAGCCGGCGACCATGCCGGGGCGCACCGTGGTCCAGTGGGACAAGGACGACTGCGCCGACATGCGGATCGTGAAGGTGGACCTCCTGGGCCTCGGCATGATGGCGGTCCTCGAGGACGCCCTCGTCCTGTGCCGGGAGGCCGGCCACGACGTGGACCTCGCCCACCTGCCGCCGGACGACCCGGCGGTCTACGCCGCGCTCCAGCGGGCCGACACGATCGGCGTCTTCCAGGTGGAGAGCCGCGCCCAGATGGCGACCCTGCCGCGGCTCCGCCCCGAGCGCTTCTACGACCTGGTGGTGGAGGTCGCGATCATTCGCCCGGGCCCCATCGTCGGCGACATGGTGCATCCCTACCTCGCCCGCCGCGCGGGCCGGGCGCCGGTCGCGTATCCCCATCCATCGCTCGCGCCAATCCTCGAGCGCACGCTCGGCGTCCCGCTCTTCCAGGAGCAGCTCCTCCGTATGGCGATGGTCGCCGCCGGCTTCACCGGCGGCGAGGCCGAGGAGCTGCGCCGGGCCCTGGGCTTCCGGCGCTCGGAGGCGCGGATGAAGGCGGTCGAGGCGAAGCTCCGCGCCGGCATTGCGCGGAACGGGATCGCCGGCGAGGCGGCCGAGGAGATCGTGCGGGCCATTACCTCCTTCGCGGAGTACGGGTTCCCCGAGTGCGTGGTGGGCGATACGCGCGTGCTCGACGCCGACACCGGACGCCGAGTTCGGATCGATGATGTCGCGGCCGGACGCGTGCCGATTTCGAGCACGCTGGCCTGTGACGTGCACCTGCGACTCCAGAAGCGTCGTGTCCTCGGCGCTACGGCGAGCGGTCCCCGGATGGTCTACCGGCTCCGCACCGCTCTCGGCCGAGAGCTTCTGGCCACGAGCGAGCACCCGCTGCTGACGATGAGCGGCTGGCGCCCACTCGGCGAGCTTCGCGTCGGCGATCATATCGCGGCGGCCCGCGCACTTCCTGGCCTGGGGCGGAAACGTTGGCCGCGCCACCACCTGATCGCTCTGGCCGACCTCATCGCCGAGGGCAACCTGTGTCACCCCACGACGATGTACTTCTACACGACAGATTGCCGGCAACGCGACGAGTTCGTGGGCGCGGTCGAACAGTTCGACAACACGCGCGCTACCATTGCTCGTCACCGGAGCTGTTTCAGCGTGCACGTTCGCCGCCGGGACAGAGGGCGTTCCAACGGGGCGATCGAGTGGGCGAAGACGCTCGGAATCTGGGGGTGTGGCGCGCGGGAGAAATACCTGCCCGACGAGGTGTTCGAGTTACGGGACGCCGATCTCGCGCTGCTGCTCGCTCGTCTGTGGGAGGGCGACGGCTCGCTCTCGTCTAGGGGTCACGCCACATACGACACTGCGTCCCACCGGCTCGCTGAGGACGTTCAGCACCTCCTCCTCCGACTCGGGATCGTGTCTCGGCTCTACCGGCGTATTCGCCCGTATCGGGACCGGCAGGTTATCTGCTTCGTCGTCACCGTGACCGGCCGGGGTAACCTCCGACGGTTTTATCGTCGAATCGCGAGTCGATTTCTCGACTTCCGAAAGCGTCAGATGGCTCGAACGCTGGCCGCGTCAGAGGCTCTTCGGGCCTCGCGGGACATCGTCCCCGTGGGGGTCAAGGCGCTCATCGATGCCGAACGTCGGCGCCACGGTATGACCTGGGAGGCTGTCGGCCATCGAGCCGAAGTGTCCGTGCGAGCCATCTGCTCGCCGGATCGGTCGAAGCGTGGGTATCGCCGGTGGGTAATTGTCCGGCTGGCCGAAGCCTTCGACTCGCCCGCGCTCGGCGACCTCGGGACATCCGACCTCTACTGGGACCGGATCACGGCGATCGAACCGATCGGCGTTCAGCCGACGTACGACTTGCGCATCGAGGGCGATCACAACTTCCTGGCCAACGATCTCGTCGTCCACAACTCTCATGCCGCCAGCTTCGCGCTGCTGGCCTACGCCAGCGCGTACCTCAAGGTCCACTACCCGGCCCAGTTCTACGCCGGGCTCCTCAACAACCAGCCGATGGGCTTCTACCACCCGGCCACCCTCGTCAAGGATGCCCAGCGCCACGGGCTCGAGATCCGGCCGGTCGACGTCAGCCGCTCGGAGTGGCCGTCGACCGTCGAGGACCGCGCGGTGCGGCTCGGCCTGATGACCGTGAAGGGCTTCCGCGAGGCGGCCGGCCGGCGGCTCGAGGACGCCCGGCGGGCGCGGCCCTTCGAGTCGGTGGACGACCTCGCGGCGCGGGCCGGGCTCGTGCGGGAGGAACTGGTCACGCTCGCCGACATCGGGGCGCTCGGCGCGCTCGGGCTCACGCGGCGGGGTGCCTTGTGGGAGGTCGAGCGCGCGGCCCGGCCCCCGGGGCCCCTCTGGAGCGGGCAGGCCAGTCTCCAGGAGCCCTCCCCGCTCCGGGAGATGACCGCGGAGGAGCGGCTCGTCGCCGACTACCGGGGAACCGAGCTGACCGTGGGGCCGCATCCCATGGCCTTCCGGCGGGCCGACCTCGCGCGGCGGGGCGTCACGCCGGCGGCCGGCCTTCGCGCGCTGCCCGATGGCGAGCCGGTCCGGGTGGCCGGGCAGGTCATCGTCCGCCAGCGCCCCGGCACCGCCAAGGGCTTCGTGTTCCTCTCGCTGGAGGACGAGACCGGCGTCGCCAACGCGATCGTCCGCCCCCCGCTCTTCGACCGCGAGCGCGCGGTCATCGTCCACGAGCCGTTCCTGCTGGTCGAGGGGACCCTCCAGCACCAGGACGGCGTCGTCTCGATCCGCGCCCGGCGCGTCTGCCCGCTGCCCCCGCTCGGCGCCCGCGTCCCCTCCCACGACTTCCGCTGAAGTGCCCTCAGCGCGCCATCGGCACGCCATCGGCACGACGATTGACGCCGGGAGATCGCCCGGGTAGACTGGCGGCGGATCGCGGGAGCTCGGGCAAGCCGAGCTGAGAGGGCAGCCAGGGGACGTGGAATCTCTCGCTGCCGACCGCTGGAACCTGACCTGGGTAATGCCAGCGCAGGGAGCTCGCCGACGCCGTGCCGCGACTCCGCGGTGCGGCGTTTTTCGTTTCGAGGAGGAGACGATGACCAGACGGTTCGTGCTCGTGGTTCTGGCGCTCGGGATCGGGGCGATGCTGACCGGAGGCGTGAGCACTGCTGACGCCCAGCCGAAGTCCCTCCACCTCGTGCTGACGCCATCGCAGAAGCCGACCGACCTCCTGGTGGCCGGCGAGAAATTCGGCGTCGCGCTCGGGAAGCTGGTCGGCATTCCGGTTCGGGTGACCGTCGCCTCCGACTACGCGGCCGTGGTGGAGGCGCTCCGTAACAAGACTGCCGACCTCGCGTTCCTGCATCCTGCCGGCTACGTGCTCGCCAACCGCGAGGCGAAGGCGATGATCATCGCCCAGGACCAGTGGCACGGCAACACGTCGTACCGGTCCCGGATCTTCGTCCGCAAGGACTCGGGGATCAAGACCCTGGAGGAGCTTCGGGGCAAGACGATCGCCTTCGTCGATCCGACGAGCACGTCGGGATACGTGTGGCCGATGGTCCTGCTCATCAAGCGCGGCCTGGTCCAGAACCGCGATCCCAAGACGTTCTTCAGGGAGGCGGTCTTCTCCGGCGCCCACGATGCCGCGCTCCAGGCCCTGCTCAATGGCCACGTCGATGCGCTCGCGTCGTTCGATCAGGCGCGCGAGCAGTACCTGAAGGACCCGGCCGAGCGCGAGAAGGTGACCTGGGTGGCCGAGACCGATCCCATCCCGGAGGGCGGCATCGCGGGCCGCGAGGGCCTCGACCCCCCGGTCGTGGCGAAGGTCAAGGCGGCGCTGCTGCAGATGCGGGGACCCGAGTATGCCCAGCTCCTCAAGGACCTCTACGACATCGACGGCTTCGAGCCCGTCGACGACCGGATCTACGAGCCGGTCCGGGCGGCCATGGACATGCTGGGCTGGCGGCCCAAGCGGTAGCGGGCGGGCCGATGAGCGTCGCATCGCGTCGTCGTTCGGATGGCCTTCGGCCTGTGGGCGCTGCTCGCTCCTCGGCCCGCCCCAGAGAACTTGACTCATCTGCCGTGAGGCCGGCGGTTCAAGGAACCTGAGGACGCCGCGGCGCGACGGGTCCCGGCACCGCCGATGATCGAGGTGGAGGGCCTTCGTGTCGTCCTTCCGCCGGACACCGTGGCGCTCTACGGCGTCGACCTCACCATCGAGGCCGGCGAGCGGGTGATGATCATCGGCCGGAGCGGCGCGGGCAAGACGACCTTTCTCCGCTCGATCAACCGGCTCGTCGAGCCGACCGCCGGGACCATCCGGGTCGCCGGGCGTCCGGTGACGGGCGCCGGGCCCACCGAGCTCCGTCAGGTCCGGCGCCAGATCGGGATGATCTTCCAGCAGTTCAACCTGGTTCGCCGGGTCTCGGTGCTGACCAACGTCCTGGCCGGGCGGCTCGGCTACGTGCCGCCGCTGCCGAGCCTCCTCGGCCGCTTCCCACCGGCGGACCGGGCGCTCGCGTTGGACTGCCTGGCCCAGGTGGGGCTGGCCGACTTCGCGGACCGCCGGGCCGACACCCTCTCCGGCGGCGAGCAGCAGCGGGTAGCGATCGCTCGCGCGCTGGCCCAGTCGCCGAGCGTGATCCTGGCCGACGAGCCGACGGCGAGCCTCGACCCGCAGCTCACCGGGAGCATCATGGGAATCCTCAAGCGGATCAACGAGACGCGCGGGCTCACCCTGGTGGTGAGCCAGCACCAGCTCGAGACCGCGCTCGACTACGCCACGCGCATCGTGGGGTTCCGGGCGGGGCACGTCTGCTTCGATGGGCCGCCGGCCGGGGTCACGTCCGCGGTGGTCGAGGCCATCTACGGGGAGGAAGCGCGGAGATGACGCGCTGGCGGGCAGCGCTCCTGGTCGGCGTCGCGGCACTCGCCTGGGCTGCCTGGGACACCGGCGCCGATCCGGTGCGCTTCGTCTATGGCACCCCGTGGATGCTCGACTTCGTCCGGCGCTCGCTGCCGCCGGACTTCCGGGTGTTGAGGCCGGCCCTGGAGGGCGCCGTCAAGACGTTCGAGATCGCGCTCCTCGGCACCGCCGCCGCGGCGGCCCTCGCGGTGCCGCTCGGCTTCCTGTCGGCCCGGAACGTCGCTCCGCCGGCGCTCTTCTACCCCGCCCGGGCCGCGCTCAACTTCCTGCGGAGCATCGACACGCTGGTGTACGCCCTCCTGTTCGTGGCGGCGGTGGGGCTGGGCCCCTTCCCCGGGGTGCTGGCCGTCGTGGCGTACACGACGACCTCGCTGGCCAAGCTCTACTCGGAGACGATCGAGGGGATCGACCCGGGGCCCGGCGCCGCGATCACGGCGACCGGCGCGACGCGCCTGCAGGTGCTGCGCTTCGGCGTGCTGCCCCAGGTGCTGCCGCTGTTCCTCTCCTATATCCTCTACCGGCTGGAGTCGAACATCCGGGCGGCGACCGTGCTCGGGTTCGTCGGCGCGGGCGGGATCGGGTTCTACCTCCAGACCTACCTGCGCATGATCGACTACCCGGCGGCGTCGACGGTGCTGCTCGTCACCATCGTCATGGTGATGGTGGTTGAACTTCGCCAGCTCGCGCCTCCGCGCCCGCCTCATCTAGTCCTTTTCGAGGGAGCTCGGATCAGGTCCTCCGGCTCCCCCCTCCCCCCAGTGGGTGGGGGAGGGGGGCTGGGGGGGTGGGAGGGAGGTCTCAAAAGTCGATGTCGGCCGACTGGATGCGCTTGACGCCGGCGCCCGTCATGTCCTGCCACGCCTTGCCCAGGGAGCCCCCGGCGTCGATGCCGCGGGTGGCGTCCTCGATGACGTAGGCCTCGAAACCGGCCTTCCGCGCGTCGAGGGCCGACCAGGCCACGCAGAAGTCGGTGGCGAGCCCCACGAAGAACGTGCGCCCGAGACCACGCTCCTTCAGATAGCCGGCCAGCCCCGTCGGCGTCTTGCCGTCGGCCTCGTAGAAGGCCGAGTACGAGTCCACCTGCTGGCGATAGCCCTTCCGGATGATGAGCTGGGCGTGCGGAATCTGGACGTCCTTGTGCAGGTCGGCCCCCGACGTTCCCTGGATGCAGTGGTCGGGCCAGAGGACCTGGGTGCCGTAGGGGAGCTGGATCGTCTCGAACGGCTTCTTGCCGGGATGCGACGACGCGAACGAGACGTGGCCTGGTGTGTGCCAGTCCTGGGTGAGCACGACGTTCGGGAAGGCCCGGCCGAGCCGGTTGACGAGGGGGATGATCTGGTCCCCTTCCTTGACCGGCAGGCTGCCGCCGGGGACGAAGCAGTTCTGGACGTCGATGACGAGCAACACGTCCTGAGCGCCCGGCTTGGTCTTGCCCTGGGCGAACGCGGCCCGGAGGCCTCCCATGCCGGTCAGGACGAGGGTGCCGGCGGCGCACGTGAGGAACTGGCGGCGAGTCGGCATGTTCATGGTGTCCTCCCCTTCCAGGTGCGCGGTGGATCAGCTAGGCCGAGAATCGATCAAAGGCCGGGCGCCGTCAAGACCTCCGTCCGGTCCTCCGTCCGGTCGGCGCCCGGCGGCGCCTGGCCCGGCCGGGAGCCCCTCCCAGCTCGCGGATGGCCGTGCGGAGGGCCTCCCAGGAGGCGGCGCAGTGGGCGCTCGAGAAGGTGAAGGTCGGACATCCGACCGAGAGCCACCACGTGATGGCCCGGGTGACGCAGTTCCAGGAGCTCGAGCGCCGGTTCATCCCGGGGGCGGCCGCCCGGCAGGGGCGGTCGGCCGGCTTCGGCGAGGCGTCGCACTAGCGCCGTTCCGAGCATCGGGGCCACCGACGGACCGGCGCGCCGTGATTGGCCGTGATTGGCCTTCCCGAGCGCGCCGGTTCGTCGTATCCTCTGAAGCGAGGTCGTCCGACCATCCGGCAGGATCGCCGAACCCACACCTGTCACCGAGGAGCCGCTGCCATGCCCACCGTGCCCGGCGTCGAGGTCCGTGCCCCCATCGAAGGTCGGATGGCCGAGGTCCTGAACCCCGAGGCCCTGGCCTTCGTGGCCCGGCTCCAGCGTGAGCTGGGCCCGACGCGGGTGGCGCTGCTGCGGCGGCGCGTCGAGCGCCAGGCCGAGCTGGACGCGGGCGCGCTCCCCGAGTTCCTGCCCGAGACCCGCGCGATCCGCGAGGGCGACTGGAAGGTCGCCCCGCCGCCCAGGGACTTCCAGAAGCGGTGGGTCGAGATCACCGGGCCAGCCGAGCGGAAGATGGTCATCAACGCCCTGAACTGCGGGGCCAACGTCTTCATGGCTGACTTCGAGGACGCCCACACGCCGACCTGGCGGAACATGGTCGAAGGACAGGTCAACCTGATCGACGCCGTGAACCGCGAGATCCAGTTCGTGAACCCGGACGGGAAGACTTACCGCCTCCAGGACGAGATCGCCACCCTCATGGCGCGGCCCCGTGGCTGGCACCTGGTCGAGAAGCACGTCCTGGTGGATGGCGGGCCGGTGTCCGGCAGCCTCTTCGACTTCGGGCTCTACGTCTTCCACAACGCCCGCCGTCTCGCCGAGCGGGGCAGCGGTCCGTACTTCTACCTGCCGAAGCTCGAGAGCCACCGCGAGGCCCGGCTCTGGAACGATGCCTTCGTGCTCGCCGAGGACGCGCTCGGCCTCGCCCGGGGCACGATCCGCGGCACGGTGCTGATCGAGACCATCCTGGCCGCGTTCGAGATGGAGGAGATCCTCTACGAGCTCCGCGAGCACTCGGCGGGTCTCAACGCCGGCCGCTGGGACTACATCTTCAGCCTCATCAAGAAGTTCGGGAGCCGCCCGGACTTCGTGCTGCCCGACCGGTCCCAGATCAGCATGACGGTGCCCTTCATGCGCGCCTACACGGAGCTGCTCGTCAAGACGTGCCACCGCCGCGGTGCCCACGCCATCGGCGGGATGGCCGCGTTCATCCCGAGCCGCCGGGACCCGCAGGTCAACGAGGTGGCGCTGGCCAGGGTCCGCGAGGACAAGCTCCGGGAGTCGGGAGACGGCTTCGACGGGACCTGGATCGCCCATCCGGACCTGGTGTCGGTGGCGGTGGAGCCATTCGCGCGGCTCCTGGGGCCACGGCCGCACCAGATCGACCGGCAGCGCCCCGAGGTCTCGGTCAGCCCCAAGGAGCTGCTCGACGTCCGGGTGCCGGGCGGCGCGGTCACCGAGGCCGGCCTTCGCGGCAACGTGAGCGTCGGGATCCAGTACCTGGCATCGTGGCTGCGAGGCGTCGGGGCGGCGGCCATCTACAACCTGATGGAGGACGCGGCCACCGCCGAGATCTCGCGCTCCCAGGTCTGGCAGTGGGTCCACCACGCGGTCGCCCTGAGAGAAGGGGGCGGGGTGACCCGGGACCTGGTGCGCGCGCTCGTGGCGGAGGAGCTGGCCAGGCTCCGGGACGCGGCCGGCGCGCCGGCGTTCGAGCAGGGGCGGTTCCGGGACGCGGCCGAGGTCTTCGAGGGGGTCGCCCTGAGCGACCGCTTCGTCGAGTTCCTCACGCTGCCGGCCTACGACCGGATCGATCTCTAGGATCGTCGCGGGCCCTCGGGAGCCCCGATGCCCCCCCTCGGGGTTCGCGGCTCGGCGTGGAACGCCACGCCCGAGCCGGCGCCGGCCTTGGATCGGGCCGGGCCCGCCCGCGTGGTACAATCGCCCGCGTCATGCCGTGGCTCGTCGTCAACGAGGAAGGTGAGGCTCCCCGCGTCCTCGAGATCGCGGCCAGCCCGTTCCGCATCGGCCGCCGGGCCGGGAACGATCTGGTCCTGTCGGACTACGGGGCCTCCCGCGACCACAGCCGCATCGAGCAGAGCGGCACGGACTGGCGGCTGGTCGACCTCGGCGCGGCCAACGGCACCTACCTGAACGGCCGGCGTCTCCCGGCGAACAACCCGGAGCCCCTCGATCCGGGCGACGAGATCCAGATCGGGCGGGCCCGGCTCCACTTCTTCGAGAAGCCCCCCGGGACGGCGGTGATCGACCCCAGCACCCCCGATCTCGCCGACGCGACGCGCATGATGGCGACCGACCGGCTGCCGAGCTTTGCGCGGAGCCCGGACGTGGTCCGCGCCCTCGAGCAGGTGGCGCTCCCCAAGAAGGTCGAGTACTTCACGGTGCTGCACGAGCTGGCCAAGATGCTGCTCGGCGCCACTGAGCTACGGGAGATCGGCCGCACGGCGCTCGACCTGCTCTTCCGGGTGTTGCCGGTCGAGCGGGGGGCGATCGCCCTGGTCGGGGCCGGGGAGTCGGGCCTGGCCACCCTGGTCGAGCAACGGCGGAAGGGCGACGAGCAGGTGACGATCAGCCAGACCATCGCCAACTGGGTGCTCCGCGAGCGGGTGGCGGTCATCACCTCCGACGCCCGGCACGATCCCCGGTTCCAGCGCGGCGAGAGCATCCACATGTACCACATCCGCTCGGCCATGTGCGTGCCGCTCTGGTCGGAGACGGACACGCTCGGGGTCATGTACCTGGACAACCTCTACGAGGCGCATCCCTTCACCGAGGAGGAGCTGGAGCTCGTCGCCGCCGTCGCCAACCAGGTCGCCATCGGCATGCGCCAGATCCGGCTGACCGACCAGCTCCGGGACGAGGCGGTCATCCGGGCCAACCTGGCCGGCTACCACTCCCCCGATGTCGTGGAGATGATCCTGCAGAAGTCGCTCGGCGGCCGGAGCGTGAGCATCGAGGTGACCGAGCAGGTGGTGACCGTCCTCTTCTGCGACATCGTCGGCTTCACCTCGATGTCCGAGCGGCTGACGGCGGGCGAGGTGGCCGGCTTCCTCAACACGTTCTTCGACCGGATGACCCGCACGATCTTCAGCTTCAAGGGCTCCGTCAACAAGTACATCGGGGACGCCATCATGGCGATCTTCGGCGCCCCGCTGCCCATGGGCAACCACAGCGAGCAGGCGGTCCGGGCCGCGCTCGCGATGCAGGCCGAGGCCGAGAGCATCCAGCCGGGCCTGCCCGCCGACCAGCGGTTCAAGGTCCGGATCGGCGTGAACACCGGCCGCGTGGTCGTCGGGAACATCGGCTCCGCCCAGCGCATGGAGTTCACGGTCCTGGGCGATCCGGTCAACGTGGCCCAGCGGCTGGAGTCGATCTGCAAGCCGGGCAAGGTGTACGTGGGGGAGGAGACGTACGAGGCGACGGAGCGGCTGTTCCAGTTCAAGGACCTCGGCGCCACCTCTCTGAAGGGCCGGCAGCGGCCGCTGCGGGTCTACGAGGTGGTGGCCTGATGGCCGCGCATTCGTTGACAGAACCGTTTCCGACATGCCACAATCGACGCGCTTAGGCCCGCACGGGAACCAGGATGCTCATCGCGCACGGTGAGTCCGACATCGGCAAGCGGCGAAAGATCAATGAAGACAGCATCTTCGCCGCCAATGGCCTGTTCGTGGTCTGTGACGGGATGGGGGGGCACAAGGCCGGCGAGGTGGCCTCCGGCCTGGCGGTCGAGGTGATCTCCCAGTTCGTGGAGCGCTCGGACGAGGACCGCGAGCTGACCTGGCCATTCGGCTTCAACCCTCAGGTCTCCTTCAACGGGAACCGGCTCCGCACCGCGATCAAGCTCGCCAACCGGGCCGTCTACCGCCAGGCCAACTCCCGCGAGGCGTACACCGGTATGGGGACGACGGTGGTGGCCGCGCTGATCTCCTCGCTCAAGGCCCGGATGACCTACGCCAACGTCGGGGACAGCCGCATCTACCTGGTCCACGAGGGGGCGATCGCGCAGCTCACGCGCGACGACTCGTGGGCCAACCTGGCGTGGAGCGAGAACCCGGACGACGACCCCACCTCGACTGGCGGGATGAAGAACATCCTGACCAAGGCGCTGGGCGCCCGGGACGACGTCGAGTTCGACGTCGTAGACCAGACCCTCCAGGAAGGCGACACGGTGGTGCTCTGCTCCGACGGCTTGACGAACATGCTCGCCGACCCGCGCATCCTCGAGGTGATCGCGGCCCACCCCAACGATCTTCCGGGCGCCTGCCGCCAACTCGTCGCCGAGGCCAATGGCCAGGGTGGCCGCGACAATATCAGCGTGATCCTCGTCGAATACCGGCGCTGAGCGCGCCGGCGTCGCCGTCTCCGCCGCCATGCCCGAGCATATCGGCAAGTACCGCATCGTCGAGCGGATCGGTCGCGGGGGTATGGGGACGGTCTACAAGGCCCACGATCCCGTCCTCGACCGCATGGTCGCCCTCAAGGTCATCTCCAGCGAGGGCGACGTCACCGAGGAGCTGAAGGCCCGGTTCTATCGCGAGGCCCAGGCCTGCGCCAAGCTCAACCACCCGAACATCGTGGTGGTCCACGACCTGGGCGAAGACAGTGGCCAGCTCTTCATCGTCATGGAGTTCCTGGACGGGCAGGAGCTGAAGTACCTGATCGAGCGGCAGCGGCTCTCGCTCGAGGAGAAGCTGTCGTTGATGGTCCAGGTGTGTGACGGCTTCCACTTCGCCCACCAGAAGGGCATCATTCACCGGGACATCAAGCCCGGCAACATCTTCGTCCTCCGCAACGGCCAGGTGAAGATCCTCGACTTCGGCATCGCCCGGATCGCGGCCGGTACCGACCCCGGCCTCACGCGGACGGGGCTCATCATGGGCACGCTCCGCTACATGTCACCGGAGCAGGCGCGGGGCCGCGTCGACCACCGCTCGGACATCTTCTCCATCGGCGCCGTCTTCTACGAGCTGCTCGGCGGCCGGCCGGTCTTCGACAGCCCGGACCCCATGGAGATCCTCGAGAAGATCCGGTCCGAGCAGCCGGTTCCTCTCGTCGAGCTGGACTCGACGATCCCGCCCGGCCTGGCCAGCCTCGTCGAGCGGGCAATCCGCAAGGATCCGGCGCAGCGCTTTCCCGACCTCGGCCAGATGCGGGCGCAGCTCGAGGGTGTGCGCCGGGGTTTCACCAACGAGGGCGATCGCCTGCAGGAACAGGTGGGCGAACAGTTCGATCGGCTCCGCGAGCTCCGGGCGACGCTCGAGCGCCTGCTGGGCCGGTCGCTCGACGACGAGACGACGCCGCTGCTCCCCGACAGCGCCGGGCTCGACGAGCTGAGGACGCTGTCCGAGGCGTTGGCCGGCCGGATCGAGGACGTGGAAGCCCGCGTCTTCCAGGCCGAGGCCCTCGAGTCGCACATCGCCCGGGGCCAGGAGCTGCTGCGTGCCGGCGACCCATCCGCGGCCGCCGAGGAGTTCGAGCGGGTCCTGCAGGAGGCCCCGGAGCACGTTCGGGCGCAGGAGGGCCTCCGCCAGGCCCGGAGCACGGCGGCCGCGCCCGTGGTGCGGAGCGCGGGACCGGCCGCCACGAAGGCGCCGGAGCCAGCCCTGCCGAAGGCGCCCGAGCCCGTGCTACCGAAGGCGCCCGAGGGCCCCCGCCCGGCCGCGCCGGCGGTCCGGGCCCCGAGCCGATCGGCCCCGCCGCCGGCGCCCGACGCGCCGATGAGGGACGCTCCGGCGCCGCGCTCCCGGCCAGGTGGACGCGGCCTCGTCGCGGCGGGCGTCCTGGGCGCGCTGGTCGTGCTCGGATTCGGAGTCTATTTCTTCTATCCGTCGGCGCCCCCGACACCGGCCCCGATGGTCGTCGCGCCGACGCCGATCCCGGCGCCCGCTCCGACCCCGGCCCTGCCCGCGCCGGGCGCCCCCGGCCGCGAGGCGGCCGAGAATCTCCGGAAGCTCGCCGTGACGTCGCGGGAGGCGGCGACGAGGCTGGAGGCGGAACGGCTGGCGCCCACGCTCTGGGCGTCGGCGGTCGCCAAGGAACGCGAGGCGGACCGGGCCTTCGGCCAGCAGGCGTTCCCGCAGGCGGAGGCGGCGTACAAGGACGCCCAGCGGGGGTACGAGCAAGCCGCCGTCCAGGCGCAGGAGGCCGTCGTCCTGGTGGCCAAGGAGTTCGAGGCGCGCAAGGTCCAGGAGCGCGCCCAGGAGGCGCGACAGGGAGCCGAGCAGGCCGAGGCGCCGAAGCTCGCGCCTCCGCAGTGGGCCAGGGCGACCGGGATCGAGCGCGACGCCGAGGCGGCCCTCAAGCGCCGGGAGTTCGACCGCGCGAAGACCCTGTGGGGCCAGGCCGAGGAGGCGTATCGGCGGGCCGAAGCCGAGGCCCGGCAGAAGGCCACAGCGGCGCTCCCCCCGCCCAAGGCGGTACCCGCGCCCACCCCGGCGCCGGACACCTCGGCCGCCCGGCAGGCGGTCGAGCGCGCCCGCGCTGCGGTGGTGTCGAACCGGGAGCAGGCGCTGCGGAGCGGAGCCGACCGGCTGGCCAAAGAGGTGATCGACGTGGCCCGCGCGAAGGAGGCCGAGGCCTCCGCCCTCGAGGGGCAACAGCAGTTCGCCGCCGCCACCCAGGCCTACCAGGACGCCGCCCAGCGCTACGGGGAGGCGGTGAGCCGGGCCCGGGTCGCGCGCGTGGCCCAGAGTGAGGCCGACCAGGCGCGGGGGCGCATGCTCGCCGAGAAGCAGCGGGCGCGCCCCGACGCCTGGGATTTCCGGGCGGGTGTCGAGGAAGAGCAGAAGGGTGATGCCAGCTACGAGGCCGCGGCCTTCAAGGAGGCGGCGGCCCACTTCCGGGTCGCTCGTGGCCTCTTCGCTCGGGCCGTCGGCACCGCCGCCGATGCCCCCCCCGCCGGCGGCGATCCGCGGGCCGAGATCCGCGCCGTGCTGGACAGCTACCGGCAGGCGATCGAGCGGAAGGACACGGCACTGCTCCAGAAGGTGCGGCCGGGCCTGAACCCGGCCGACATCCGCGCCTCCTTCGACCAGACCAAGAGCCACCAGGTGGAGCTGGCCATCCAGAGCATCGACGTCAACGGGGACCAGGCCGAGGCCAAGGGCCGTCGGCGCGACGTCGTCGTCCAGCCCGACGGCCGGACCTTCCGCAACGAGTCGGCGTTCGCGTTCAAGCTCCGGCGGATCCCGGGGGGCTGGGTGATCGACGCGGTCAACTAGGCGGCAGGGCCGATGAGCGTCGCAACGTTCATCTCGGTCGGGACGCGCTCGGCCTGCGGCCTCGCGTCCGTCCCGACCTATGGTCGTCCTCGGTCGTCGCCGATCCTCGGCGTACTCGGAGTACGCCTGCGGTCGGCGACTCCCTGCGTCCTTCGGACGGCCTTCGGCCTGTGGGCGCTGCTCGCTCCTCGGCCCTGCCGTGCGATGCTCGTCATTTGGCCCCGCGCTTAGCGGCTCGAGCAGGACAAATCACCGTCGGGCGCAATCAGTGTCGTGATCGCGGGGAACCTGGCGGCCGGGTGATCGCGAAGTCGCGTCAGCCATTCCTCCACGAACTTCCAGGAGTCCGGCGTCATGTCCCGGTGATGCGTCAGGAGGCCGGTCGGCTCGGTCGGGTCCACCCGCCCCTCGCGACGCGCGACCAGGTGATCGCGGAGCCGCTCGAGCGTGGCGGCGCAGCCCGCGAACCGCTTGCCGTCGCGCCAGAGGACGGGGTCGGCATGGCAGTTGAGGCGCTGGAGGCCGGGCGCGGACTCTCGCGGGTCACGGGGCCCGAAGGCGGAGAGCGCGCGATAGCCGGCCGCGGGCAGTCCCGCCAGGACCGTGGGCGCGATCCGGTTCCAGGGGGGCACGAAGACGGGAAGCAGGCGGGCGCTCACGGCGGTCGAGAGCCGGTCCCACCCGGCCGCCGCTTCGGCGAGGACGACGGCCGGTGGGCGGGCCGCCCCGCACTCGGCGGGCTTCGGTTTCCCGGCGCCGGGGGACGACGCCGTCTCGTGGTTCGCGTGAGCCCACCCGTGCTGGAGCACGGCGACGTGGTGGGGCGCGTCGCGAAGTGCCCCCGCGACCTCCGGCGTGAGCCAGGCCGGCACGACCGCGAGCCCGAGCGGCTGTCCGGTCTTCGCCGTCAGCGCCACGAGCTGCTCGAAGCCGGGATGGGGGCGGCCGGTGTCGTCATCGCGCCACCAGAACGTCGCCACGCGTCCCGCGTCCTGCCAGGCGCGGAGCTCCCCCGCGAAGGCGGCCCAGGCGGCCTCGTCCCACGCCGCGGTCATGGCAGGAGCTCGGAACCCCCAGGTGGGGGGGGTCCCGGGGGGGGACCGCCGGAGGGGCGGGACGCACCGAGGCGTCCTGGCGACCCGAAGGTTGGGACTCCCCCCCCCGTGGAACGATGAGCCGGCTGGATTCGCACATCCGCCAGAAGATCGCCCAGCGGGATGCCATCGACCTTGCCGCCCGCTGGCTCGGCGACCGCGAGGGCCTGATCGTCGAGTTCGGCCTCGGCACCGGCCGCTCGTACTCGCACCTGGCCGAGCGCTTCCCGGGCCGCGAGATCTTCTGCTTCGACCGCCGTGACGTGGCGCACCCGCGCTCGCGGCCCCCGGCCGACCACTTCTACATCGGGGAGCTGTCGGCGGTGCTGGCCGACCCCGCGCTCCACCACCGCTTCGTGCGGCGAGTGCTGCTGCTGCACCTCGACCTCGGCTCCGGTGGACCGGAGGACGAGACCGTGCCCGAGCTCGTGGTCGAGCGAACCCATGGCTGGCTCGCCCCGGGCGCGGTCGTGCTCAGCGACCAGGAGCTGACGCTGGCCACCGCGTGGCGCCTCGACCCGGTCGACACCCGCGGTCAGGTCCAGCACACCGACCGCTACCACGTCTACCGGCGTCCTGAAGGCTGACCGGCGCGCGCGGCGGCGACGGGCCCCACCAGCGCGCCCAGGAGCTCGGCCGACCGCCGGGCGCCATCGAGGTCCAGCTTCACCGGCGCCGGGAAGTCGGACCGCGAAAGCCCCGACTCGATGGCGGCGGCGAGCCGGGCCGGCGACAGCTCTCCGGCGGGGACGACGATCAGCACGCCGCGCTCGGCGAGGAGCCGGGCGCGGAGCGGCTGCTCGTCGCCGCTTCCCTCGTACGGGACCACCACCGCCCGGACCCTGGCCCGCACGACGTCGAGCACAGTGTTGTAGCCGGCCTGGCTCACGGAGAGGGCGGCCCCGCGAAGGCGGTCCGGGAAGTCGTCGCGAAACGTCTCCACCACGATCGGCGGCCGGCCGGCGCCGCGCGCCTCCGCCTCGAGCGCGGCCCGCTCCTCCGCCGGGAGGTACGGTCCGGTGACGAGCCGCCACGGCCGCGTCGCCGCCGTGGGCGCCAGCGCGCGGGCGGCCAGCGCCGCGCGAAAGAGCGGACCGGCCACCCGGCCGCCGCCCCCGGAGACCAGCACCTCCCCGGTCGAGGCCTCCGCCAGGGATGTCGGCGCCTCGGCCGCAACGTAGCCCGTGTAGACGAGACGGCCGC
Organism: uncultured Candidatus Rokubacteria bacterium; assembly: GCA_963708025.1. Lineage (GTDB taxonomy): Bacteria > Methylomirabilota > Methylomirabilia > Rokubacteriales > DASRDR01 > CAVPSB01. The sequence continues at coordinate 133,676 of CAVPSB010000023.1, forward strand.
CCAGGCGGCCGGCCAGCCCGAAGGTCCGTTCGAGCGAGATCAGGTCGGGGCTGCCGTGGACGAGGACGCAATCGACGAAGCGTTCGACGACTCCCAGCACGGCCAGCTCGTACCACGGCTGGTTCGTCTTGCTGACCACGATGTCGCGCAGGCTCACCGCGACCCGCGCGGCGGCCGGCCCCCGGCGGGCGCGATCGTCGGCGAGGGCCAGCAGCAGCGGTCCGAGCTCGAAGGCGAGGGTGTGGCGGCCGAAAGGAAACAGCTCGAGGAGCACTAGGGCGGGGTCGTGCTCGACGAGCAGCGCGCGCAGGCGCGCCGCCCGCGCCTCGAGGTACGCGGCGTCCGGCGCGCCGCCCCCGGGTAACGCGAGGCGGCTCGCCGCCTCGTCGGCCGCGACGAGCGGGGGCAGCGCGACGGGCTCGGCGCCGCCCGTGTCCAGACCGGGGACGGGTAGCCCCCCGCTGACGAAGAGGACCCGCTCGCCCGCCGCAACGAGCGCGCGGGCCACCCGGGCCGACCGCTGGGCGTGTCCGAGCCCCAGCAGATGCTGGCAGTAGAACAGAACCGGGGGCCGGAATTTTCCGACAGGGGAGGAGTCCCAACCGTCGTCTCGTCGCGACGCGCTCGGCCTCCGGCTGTTCGACGGCCTTCGGCCTTTGGGCGCCCGTCGCGCCCTTCCGGGGGTCCCCCCCTGGCCCCCCCCACCTGGGGGTCTCTCGTCCTTGGGGCGCGGCTCCACAGTCAATCGGGCACCAGCGGCTCGTTGAGGGTCACGAGCTGGAGCCGGCCGTCGGCGCGCCGCCGGATCCGGTGGAGCCGCTCGGGCAGGAGCCGCCAGGGCGCGGGCGGGCGGAGGTCCCACCGGATGGCGGCGGCCAGCAGGACGCGGATCACGCCGCCGTGGGTGACCGCCACCCAGGTCTCGGGCCCTGGCCTCGCCGCCAGCTCGTCCAGCCACGCCCGGGCTCGCGTGAGCACGTCGGCCGGCGACTCGCCAGCCGGGGCTCGACCGTCCCAGCCGGTCTCTCGGGTGAGGTCATCGATCTCGTCGAAGCCGAGGCCCTGCCAGCCGCCGTAGTCCATCTCGATGAGCCGCGACTCGACCACCGGCGCCACCGCGCCGAGCCGGCCCGCGGTATCGAACGCGCGCCGGAGCGGGCTCACGGCCCAGCCGAGCCGCCCGTCGGCCTGGAATCGGCTGAGATCCGCGGGTAGCCGCCAGCGCGCCACTTGGGCCTCGCCCTCCGGGGAGAGCGGGTGATCCGCGCGACCCTGGACGCGGCGCTCGGCGGTCCACGCCGTGGCCGCGTGCCGGACGAGCGCGACGAACACCGAGCGGCTCATGAGGCAACCTTCCGTTCGGGACCTCCCGCCCACCCGATCCGTTCGAACGGCCTTCGGCCTTTGGCCCCCCTCCCCCACCGTTGGACGGCCTTCGGCCTTTGGCCGGGGGGAGGGGGGAGCCGGAGCACCCCATTCCTTCACACCCTCTCAGGTCGGACACGGCAGCCTGCGTGGCGGGAGGCTCACGGTAGCCCGAGCCGGCTCAACCCGTCCATCAGCCGGCGCTCGAAGGCCGCCTGGCTACGCTCGGCGACCACGAAGCGTCGGGCCGCCTCGCCGAGGCCCTGCCGGCGCTCGGGATCGCCGACGAGCGCGGCCAGCCCGGCGGCGAAGGCGGCCGGGCTGGGCTCGGTGAGCACGCTGCCGTCCGGCGCGACCATGGCGCTCGGGCCCGGTCCCCGGCACGCCACCACCGGCAGCCCGGCGGCGGCGGCTTCGAGGTAAACCAGGCCGAGCGCCTCGCCGAGCCCGGGGAAGGCGAGCAGGTCCGCGCCCAGGTAGAAGGGCGGGAGGCACTCCGGTTCCACGGCGCCGACCAGCGTGACCCGCGCGGGCGGTAGTCCCGCGAGCGCGGCCTCCACGTCGGCCCGGGCCGGCCCATCGCCGACCACGACGAGTCGCCACGGGCCGGGGAGCTCGGCCAGCGCGGCGGCGAGGAGGCGGTAGGAGTCGAGCTTGTCGGCGGTCCGCATCATCGCCACGCAGAGGAGGAGGGCGCCGTCGGTCGCGGAGACGCGCGCCGCGAGCGCCGCCCGGTGGTGGGCCCGCGTAACGGTGTCGGCGTCGAAGCGGACCGGATCGACGGCGGGCGGCAGCAGGACGAAGTGCTCGGCGGCGAAGCGCGCGCCGCGCAGGGTCGCCAGCCGCGGCAGGTCGCGCGGGCTCATGGCAAACACGAGATCGGCACGGCGGATGGCCTGGCGCGCGGCGCTGACCCACGGGCGAAACGGCGTCCGCCGGCTCTTGCCGGAGACGGCGGTCTCGACGAGGACGTACGGGATGTCGAGCGCGGTCGCCACGACCGGCCCGACGAGGTCGGGACACCGGTAGTAGTTCTGGTACGTCAGCCAGAAGCGGGGCCGGTTGACAGGCGCCCGCCGCCGGTAGCGGCGCACGAGCAGGTCGGCCACCAGGGCCGCGCGGCGCTCCAGCCGCTCGGCCTCCGCGGGCTCGAAGCGCCGGCGCCAGGTCAGGAGCCGGCTGGCCACCTCGGGCGCCAGGCCGCACGCCACCAGCCCCCGAAGGAGGGCGCGCGCGATCTCGCGGTCTCCGGACGCCTCGGGCTCGAACGGGTGCTTGAGCGGCGTGTAGAAGGCGGCGCGCGGCTCGCTCACGGGTCTACCCTGGCGTAGGAGACGGCCGGCAGGTTGACCCACCCGGCCCGCTCATGCGGTGACCACCGGCGCCGCGGCCGGGGAATGCGGATGGAGAATCGGATCGAAGAGGGCGACGAGCCGGTCCACGCCGGCCTCGAGGTCCCAGCCCTCGGCCACGCGCCGGAGCGCCGCCACCCCGAAGCGCCGCCGGGCGGCCGGATCGCCGGCCAGCGCGTTGATCGCGTCGGCCAGCCCGGCTGGGTCCTCCGGGGGAACGAGCCGGCCGGTCACACCGTCCTCGACGATCTCGCCCAGGGCCGCGACGGCCGTCGCCACGACGGGCAGGCCCTGGGAGAGCGCTTCCACGACGACGTTGGGGAGGCCGTCCCGGTCGCCGTCGGGAGCGACCCGAGGCGCCAGCACGAAGAGGTCGGACTCCCGGTAGAGGGCCCGCACGGCCGGCTGATCGAGCTGGCCGGTCCAGCGGACGCGACCGGCGACGCCCAGCCGCGCGGCCTGCTCCCGGAGGGGGGCCTCGCGCGGCCCGTAGCCGACGACGGTCAGCACGACGTGGCCGGGGAGGCGGGCGAATGCCTCCAGCAGGACGTCGAAGCCCTTCTTCGGCTGGAACCGGCCCACCGAGAGGAGCCGCACCGGGTGGGCGGGATCCGATCCGTCCCGGCCGGAGCCGAACGAGGGCGGTGGCGCGAAGAGCCGGCGGTCGAGGCCGTGATAGAGCAGCGCGACCGGCGCACCGGGCGCGAGCTCGACGAGATATCGCCGGTTCTCGGCCGTGCACGTCACGCAGAAGCGCGCGCCGAGGAGCTTCTCGCGGAGCTCCCAGGCCGGACGCGTCCAGACGTCCTTCGCGTGGGCCGACAGGCTGTACGGCAGGTCGAGCATCGCGGCGGCGTAGCGGGCCACGGAGGCCGGCGTGTGAAGGAAGTGGGCGTGGAGGAGGCGGGCACCGGGCGCCAGCTCGGCCGCCAGGACCCCGGCCTGGCCGAAGCGCCGCCCCCGGTTCGGTGTGGGGTCGCGGACGAGGTCACGGAGCCAGAGCCGGAGGCTCCGCCGGTACCCGACCGGGGACCGGCGCCAGGCGCGCCAGTGCCCGCGCAGCACGCGCAGGGGCGCCTCCACGAGGTACTCCGGCAGATACAGGAGCGGGGCGCGGATCTCGCGGTGGACCGGGTGCGTCAGGCCGTCATACGGGCGGCGGAGCGACACGATCCGGAGCGCCAGGCCGCGCCGCTCGAGGGCCGCCAGCTCCTGGGCGACGAAGGTCTCCGAGACGCGCGGGTAACCTTTGACGACGACGACGAGGGGTGTGACGTTCGGGACCTCCCGCCCACCCCCCCACCCCCCTCCCCTCTTGTTGGACGGCCTTCGGCCCTTGGCCGGGGGGAGGGGGGAGCCGGAGCACGCCATTCCCTCACGCTCTCAGACGCCTGGAGCCATGATCAACTGTGAACCAATGCGTGCGGCTCCCAATCCCACCGCCCCTCGGCTTCTCGCAACCCTTTGACTCCTGGCCACGCGGCCGTGGCGTTCCACTTCGAGCCGTGGCTTTGCCGCGGCCTCTGCGGGGGGCTTCGGGGGGTCTTCCGAGACCCCCCCGATGATCAGACGACGGCCCGGCGGACCTCCTGCCGGTCCAGGCGCCAGCGGGCCACCTCGCCGGTGATGTACCGGAGCCCGTTCAGGAGGCCCGGGATCCGGTGGCGGGCGGGCAGGGGCTGGTCCGGGAGCTGCGTCAGGGCCTCCGCGAGTGTCTCGGGCGTAAGGCGCTCGGGGTGCAACACCTGGACCAGCCCCAGTGCGTGCGCCGCCTCGGCCCGGAGGAGCTGCTCCGCCCGGGGCGTGACGCGAGGGACGATGAGGCTGCGCTTGTTCAGCGACAGCACCTCGCAGAACGTGTTGTAGCCCCCGAGGCACACGACGCCGGCGGCCTTCTCCATGAGGTCCTCGAGGTGCTCGTGGAAGGTGAGCGTCGTGACCCGCGGCAGGCGGGCCGCCCGGCGCTCGAACGCGGTCCGCTGGCGGGCCGGCAGGAAGGGCCCGTAGACGATCAGGGCCGGCCACGGCAGCCGGCCGTTGAAGCGCTCGTAGGCCGAGAGCACGGCGTTGACCAGATCGGCGCCGTCGCCGCCGCCGCCCGGCGTGACGAGCAGGAAGGGCCGCCGGTCCAGGGCCTCGCCGAGCGCCGCCGGGAGCTGGGGCTCGGGCTGCGGCTCGCGCCGGAGGTAGCCGGTGAAGACCGTCTTGGCCGCCACGGCCGGCGGGAACCGGTAGGCGCTGATCGGATCGTAGATCTGGGGCAATCCGTACACCCAGATGTGATCGTAGAATCGCTCGAGGGCGGGCAGGACCCGCTTGCGGCGCCACTCCTGCTCGAGCGAGCCGGGCTCGTCCATGATGTCCCGCAGCCCCAGCACCAGCCGGCAGCCGCCCCGGCGCTTCAGCATCCGGAGCGTCTTCGCCACCTCGCCGAGCAGGCCCAGCGGCTCCTTGTCCACGAGGAACAGGTGCGGCTCGAAGACCTGGGCGGTGTGCTCGATGATGGACGCCCGCAGGGCGAGCGTGTGCTCGACATTGACGTCGAGGCTCAGGCTGGTGTAATCCCCGTTCCGGAGCTTGATGATGCCGGGGACCCGGACGAAGTCCACCCGTGCCCGGAAGCTGAAGCGCCCGATGATGGGCGAGCCGGACAGGATGAGGACGTTGAGCTTCTTGTGCTGCTCGACGAGGGCGTGCGCGATTGCCTGGCACCGGCGCAGGTGGCCGAGCCCGAAGGAGTCGTGGCTATAGATCAGCACCCGGTAGCTGGACGCGCCCGACACGGGCTCCGGGCGGCCCCCGGGGGCGGTGTCCTCCGGACCCATACTGTGTCGTGGTGTCGCCATGTGTCCCGCCCTCCCTCTACCGCGGGCCCTCGAGATTCCGATGACGAGCCTGGCCACGGTCTCCACGCCCTCGCGCCGCGACACCAAGCGGCTGTATTGCCAGCGTTTGTGAGCCGTTCCGATGGTAGGATTCGTATGCCGATTGCCCGGGCGCCGCGAGAGGCGTGTCCCGCCGTCGGCGGGGCTCTTCGCGGGGCCGTGCGGCCGCCAAGTCCACGCATTATGTCACAATCTAGGGGGGAACAGAAGGCCTTGCTGAAGGCAGGTCACGTCGTCGGGCCAGTCCATCATGGGTGAGCCCCTCCTCCGGGTCGAGGGGCTGCGGACGCACATCTACCTGGACGAGGGGATTGTCCGGGCCGTGGACGGGGTCTCCTTCTCGGTGGATCGGGGCCAGACCATGGCCCTGGTGGGCGAGTCGGGCTCGGGCAAGAGCGTCGTGGCCCAGTCCATTCTCCGCATCCTGCCGGACCGGGCCCGCATCGTGGGCGGGCGCATTCTCCTCTCGCCGGACGGCGGGCCGACGCAGGACCTGGCCGCCCTGCCGGCCAACGGGAAGGCCATGCGGGCCATCCGGGGCGGTGCGATCAGCATGGTCTTCCAGGAGCCGATGACCTCATTCTCGCCGGTCCATACCATCGGCGACCAGATCGGGGAGACCGTCCGGCTCCACCGGAGCGCCGGCCGGGCGGAGGCCCGGGCCGTCGCGATCGACACCCTGCGGGCGGTCGGCTTCCCCGATCCCGAGCGCAAGGTGGACGCCTATCCGTTCGAGCTGTCCGGCGGCCTCCGGCAGCGGGCGATGATCGCGATGGCCATCGCCTGCCGGCCGGCCCTCCTGATCGCCGACGAGCCGACCTCCGCGCTCGACGTCACGATCCAGGCGCAGATCCTCGACCTCCTCTTGTTCCTGCAGAAGAACTACGGGATGGCGCTCCTGATCATCACCCACGACCCCGGCGTGGTCGCCTACGTCGCCGACCTGGTGACGGTGATGTACTGCGGCAAGGTCATGGAGACTGGCCCGGTGGCGAGCTTGTTCGAGGATCCCCGGCATCCCTACCTCCAGGCGCTGCTCCGCAGCACGCCCCACTTCGGGCTTCCCGAGGGCGAGCGGCTCCAGGCGATCGCCGGCACCGTCCCCGATCCCCTGGCGCCCATCAGAGGGTGCCCCTTTCTCTCGCGCTGCCCGGAAGGGGAGCCCGAGCTGTGTGGCCAGAGCATGCCATCCCTGAAGGAGCTGACGCCCGATCGCCTGGTGGCATGCTACAAGCGTGGCTCCGTACCCGAGGGCGAATCGTGACCCGGGACGGGACCGGGAGGCCGGCCGACGAGGGCCGTGACCCGGGCGCGCTCCTAACGGTCCAGGGTCTCACTAAGCACTTTCCGCTCTACCAGCCCTGGCTGCTCGGCCTGGCCCGCCGGCAGGTGGGCGTGGTGCCGGCGGTCGAGGACGTGAGCTTCACCGTCTCCCGGGGGGAGACGCTCGGCCTGGTCGGGGAGAGCGGCTGCGGCAAGACGACGACCGCGCGGCTCATCCTGCGCGCGCTCCGACCGACCCGGGGCGAGATCGTATTCAATCTCGACGGCCGGCCGGTCCGCGTGGACCAGCTCGAGGGGAAGGCGCTGCGCGCCCTCCGCCGGCACATCCAGCTCATCTTCCAGGACCCGGTCTCTTCGCTGAACCCCCGCATGCCCGTTGGCGAGATTATCGGCGAGCCGCTCCGACTGAACCGAGCCGGCACCTCGAGCGAGATCACCGCGCGGGTCAAGGCTCTCATGACCATGGTCGGCCTCGACGTGCAGTACCTGCGTCGCTACCCGCACTCGTTTTCCGGCGGTCAGCGCCAGCGGATCGGCATCGCCCGGGCCCTGGCGCTCAGCCCGGAGTTGGTCGTCTGTGACGAGCCGGTCTCGGCCCTGGACGTCTCGATCCAGGCTCAGGTGCTGAACCTGCTCAAGGACCTACAGGCGAGTCTGGGCCTGACCTATCTCTTCATCTCGCACAACCTGGCCGTGGTCGACTACGTCGCCGACCGGGTGGCGGTCATGTACGCCGGCCGGATCGTCGAGATGGCGCCCAAGCGGGAGCTGTTCGCCCACCCGAAGCACCCGTACACGGAGGCGTTGCTGGCCGCCGTGCTCCAGCCCGATCCCAAGGTCCGGCCCGACCATGAGGTCCTGTCCGGCAACGGGCAGGTCGAGACGCTGGCGGTCGGGTGCGCCTACGCGCCGCGCTGCCGCTACGCCATCGAGCGGTGCCGGGTGGAGCCGCCCCAGCTGGCCAGCGTCACGGCGGACCACCGCGCCCGCTGCCACCGGATGAACGAGATCCAGCTCACCCCGCTGTCGCGCCGGCCCCGGCGAATCGAAGGGAAGCCGGCGTGAAGCCCGGCCGGCGGAGCCGCCCGGCGCCTGGCCGCGGTCGGCGCTAGGAGTCCAGCGTGTTCCGGTACATCGTCCACCGGCTCCTCCTGATGATCCCGACGCTGCTGGCGATCTCCATCATGACCTTCGTGATCATCCAGCTTCCGCCCGGGAACTACCTCGACACGCTGATCACCGAGCTCCGGGCGGCGGGGGAGACGGCCGACCTCCAGAAGGTCGAATTTCTCCGAAAGCAGTACGGCCTGGATCAGTCGGTGTGGATGCAGTACGGGATCTGGCTCGCCGGGCTGCTCCAGGGGGATCTCGGCTACTCCTTCGAGTACGACCGGCCGGTGACGGCGATCATCGGGGAGCGCCTCGCCCTCACGTTCGTCGTCTCGTTCGGGGCGATCCTCTTCACTTGGCTCGTCGCCTTCCCGATCGGGGTCTACTCGGCGACCCACCAGTACAGCTGGGGCGACCACGGGCTCACCTTCCTCGGGTTCCTGGGCCTGGCGACGCCGAACTTCCTGCTGGCGCTGGTGCTGATGTTCGTCTCCTTCTCCTACTTCGGAGTCAGCGTCGGCGGCCTTTTCTCTCCGGAGCTGCAGGAGGCGCCGTGGAGCTGGGCCAAGATCGTCGACCTGCTCGAGCACCTCTGGATCCCGGTCGTCGTCATCGGCACCGCCGGCACCGCCGGCATGATCCGGAGGCTCCGGGCCAACCTGCTCGACGAGCTGAAGAAGCAGTACGTGGTGACGGCCCGCGCCAAGGGTGTCCCCCCGGGCCGGCTGCTCGTGAAGTACCCGCTTCGGATCGCCCTGAACCCGTTCATCAGCGACATCGGCAACCTCCTGCCGGAGGTGATCTCCGGCTCGGTGATCGTGTCGATCGTGCTGTCCCTCCCGACCACCGGCCCCATGCTGCTCCGCGCGCTCCGGACCCAGGACATGTACCTGGCCGGCTCCTTCTTGATGCTGCTGGCCGTGCTCACGGTGATCGGCGTGTTCCTGTCCGACCTCGCGCTGGCGGTGCTGGATCCGCGGATCCGGCAGGGAGCGGAGCGCAGCCGGTGAGCTCGGCCGATACCCGCTCGTTCCGCCGACCTCGTACTGCGTCGGGACTGCGGGGCGCCACCCGGCCTCGGGCCCGACGGCCCGCGGGCCGCAGGCCCGAGGCGTCGGGGCGGGTCCGGGGGTCGGGACCGCCCACCGGAAGGGCCCGACGGCCCGCGGGCCGCAGGCCCGAGGCGTCGGGGCGAGACGAATGAGACACCCTGGGTCAACCCGCTCGTTCCGCCGACCTCGTACTGCGTCGGGACTGCGGGGCGCCCCCCCTCCCCCCGGCGGGTGGGGAGGGGTCGGGGGTGGGGGTGGACCCAAATGAGTGTGCCGGCGGTCCTCCCGGCGCCCGCCGTTCCCGAGCGGGCGCTGACCCCCGAGCAGGAGCGGTATTTCTTCGCCTCCCAGTGGCGGCTCATCTGGCTGCGGCTCCGGAAGCACCGCCTGGCGATGATCTCCCTCTGGTTCCTGGTCGGTCTCTACGGGATCATCCCGTTCGTCGAAGTGCTGGCGCCGTACGCGCTTCGCACGCGGCACCCGGACTACGTCTTCTCGCCGCCCCAGCGCGTCCACCTCTTCCACGAGGGACGGCTGGTGGGACCCTTCGTGTTCGGGCACACGATGACGCTCGACATGCAGACCCTCAAGCGCCAGTATCGGGAGGATCGCTCCCGCCTCTACCGGGTGCGGTTCCTGACCCGGGGCGAGGACTACCAGTTCTGGGGCCTGTGGTCGGCGAACTGGCACCTGGTGGGCGTCGAGGAGGGCGGGACCCTGTTCCTCCTGGGGACCGACCGGCTCGGCCGGGACATGCTCTCGCGGATCATCTACGGGGCCCGGATCTCCCTGACGGTCGGGCTGATCGGCATCTCGGTGAGCTTCGTCCTGGCCCTGATCCTCGGCGGGCTGTCGGGCTACTACGGCGGCAAGCTCGACATGGTGATCCAGCGACTGATCGAGGTGATCCGGTCCTTCCCGGAGCTGCCCTTGTGGATGGCCCTGTCCGCCGCGCTGCCCGCCCGGCTGGACCCGATTCTGGTGTACGTCGGCATCACGATCATTCTCGGCGTGATCGACTGGACCGGGCTGGCCCGCAGCGTTCGTGGCAAGCTCTTGTCGCTGCGGGAGGAGGACTTCGCCACCGCGGCGCTCCTGATGGGCGGCTCGCCGGCCTACGTCATCCGGAAGCACCTCCTGCCCGCCTTCACCAGCCACCTCATCGTCTCGGCGACGCTCAGCATTCCGAAGATGATCCTTGGCGAGACCGCGCTTTCTTTCCTCGGGCTCGGCCTCCGCCCGCCGATCACCAGCTGGGGGGTTCTGCTCACGGAGGCCCAGAACATGAACGCGGTCGCCCTCTACCCCTGGCTGATGGCCCCCGTGCTGGCGGTCGTGCTGACCGTCCTCGCCTTCAACTTCCTGGGCGACGGGATGCGCGACGCGGCCGATCCCTATGCCTGACGGGCGGGAGGCGAGCGGCATGGAGACCAACCTCTATCGCTACATCATCCGGCGCAGCCTGAAGCAGCAGCTCGTCCTGGTCGCCATCATCTTCGTGCTGGCGCTCCTGAACCCCTGGATGCTGAGCCTGACCAAGCAGATCATCAACAAGGCGATCGGCAAGGGCGACCTCAACCTGCTGGTCTGGCTCTGCTCACTGTACCTGGGGGCGGTGCTGGCGTCGGGAGCGCTCAAGTACATCCGCCAGAACCTCGAAGGGCTCATCTCGGAGCGGATGCTGCGGAATCTTCGGAGCGAGCTGTACGAGCGGATCCTGCGCTTCCCGCTGCCCCACTTCCGCAACACCTCCACCGGCCAACTGGTGGCGATGATCCTCGGGGAGGTGGAGGACCTCGGCAACTTCTTCGGGGAGGCGCTCTCGGTCCCGGCGTTCCAGGGCTCGATGCTGCTCGGCACGCTGGGGTTCATGGTGTACCAGAATCCAGTGATGGCCGTAGCGGCGCTGGTGCTCTTCCCCGTCCAGGTCTACTTCGTGCGGAAGCTCCAGCGGCGCGTCACCCAGCTCTCCCGGGAGCGCGTCCGCCTGGTCCGTCGGCTGTCGGACAAGATCCAGGAGTCGGTCGGCGGCATCCAGGAGATCTACGCGAACGACACCGTGGCGTACGAGACGACGGGCTTCCGGGATCAGCTCCAGAACATCTTCGTGGTCCGCCTGCGGATCTACAACCTCAAGTACCTCGTGAAGTGGATCAACAACTTCCTGGAGAAGTTCGGCGTGTTCGTGCTCCTCCTGATCGGCGGCTGGCTGATCGTCGCGCGGCCGGGCTCGTTCGACGTCGGCGGCCTCGTCGCCTTCCTCCAGGCCTACAACCAGCTCAACGAGCCCTGGCGGGAGCTGATCAACTACTTCCAGCAGAAGGAGAACGCCCGGGTCAAGTACGAGCAGGTCATCGCCAACTTCGACCCCCCCGGCCTCCGACCGGAGTTCGCGGTGGAGGAGCGGCTGCCGGAGCCGACCCCGGAGCTGGCCGGCGCCTACGACCTGCGGGGCGCCACCGTCGTCCTCGACGGCTCCTCCCGGGCCCTGGACCAGCTCCAGCTCTCGCTCCAGGCCCACCAGCACGTCGCGGTCATCGGCACCGCCGGCAGCGGGAAGACGACGCTGGCCATGCTGCTGGCCCGGCTGTATGCCTACAACGGAACGGTGCTGCTCGACAGCATCGAGCTGGCCCAGCTCCCATCCCTGGTCGCCGGGCGCCAGATCGCCTACGTGGGCAGTGAGCCCCGCCTGTTCACGGGCACGGTTCTCGAGAACCTGGTCTACGGGCTCCGCCATCGCCCGGCCGGCGGGAACGGCGCCAGCCCGGTCCCGGCCGCCGCCGACGAGTGGCTGGACCTCTTGCCAGTGGGCGCCGCCGATCGGGCGGGCCTGGTGGCGTCGGTGCTGGAGGGGACCCGACTGGTGGGGCTGGAGGACGACCTCTTCGCGTTCGGCCTGCGGACGACGATCGATCCCACCCAGCGGCCCGAGATCGCCAGCCGCCTGCTCACCGCGCGGCGCCTGGTGGCCGAGCGGTTCGAGCGGGCCGGCGGCGAGCCGGTGGTCGAGTTCTTCGACCGCGATCGCTTCGCCGCCTACGCGTCGATCGGCGAGAACATCCTCTTCGGCCAGAGCTCGCTCCCCGCCCTGGCCCTGGACCGGCTCGTCGAGAACACCCACTTCCGGCGGGTCATCGCCGAGGTCGGGCTCCGGGAAGACCTGCTGCGGCTCGGCGCCGAGATCGCCCGCGAGATGGTGGAGATCTTCCGCGACATCGCCCCCGACAACGAGCTGTTCGCCAACTTCAGCCTCATCTCTGCCAGCGAGCTGCCCGAGTACACGCGGCTCGTCTCGCGGCTGGAGCGCGCCGGTCCCGAGACCCTGCCGCCCGCGGACCAGGAGCGGCTGATCACGCTGTCCTTGCGGCTGATCCCGGCCCGACACCGCCTGGGCCGGATCGACGACGCCTTCCGGGAGAAGGTCGTCGCCGCCCGCCGCCGCTTCGCCGAGACGCTGCCGCCGGCCATCGCCGAGGGATTCGCCCCTTACGACCGCGAGCGCTACTTCGCGGGTGGCACCCTCCTCGAGAACATGCTGTTCGGCAAGGTCCTGGCGACGAGCAGCCTGGCGGTGAAGAAGGTCAACGCCGTCGTGGAGCAGGTGATCGTCGAGCACGGGCTCCGGGAGGTCGTGCTGGAGGCGGGCCTCGAGTTCCCGGTCGGCCTGGCCGGAAGCCGGCTCTCCTCCGTGCAGCGACAGCGGGTGGCCCTGGCCCGCGCCCTGCTGAAGCGCCCGCACATCCTGATCCTGGACCAGGCGGTCAGCGCCCTGGAGCCGGACCGGCGCGCCGAGATCCACCAGCGCATCGCCGTCGTCATGAAGGGCCGCACGACCATCGCGGTGGTCGAACGGCTGGACCTCGCCCGCCACTACGACCGGGTGGTGGTCCTCGATGCCGGCAAGGTCGCCGAGCTCGGCACGTACCAGGAGCTGGCCGCCCGGCCGGGCCTGTTCCGCCAGCTGGCCACCCAGGCCGGCATCACCACCTGAGGGGGCGCACGCCATGCAGCCGCTGGAGAAGGACGTCGAGACGCTCCGGAACATCCCGCTGTTCGCCGGGCTGCCGACCGCCCGGCTCAAGCTCATCGCGTACACCGCCGAGATCGTGAGCTTCGAGCCGGGGGAGGTCATCGTCCGGCAGGGCGACCCGGCGGACGCCGTCTACATCATCACGGAGGGGGAGGCCGAGGTGCTCCTCACCAACGACGAGGGTCGCGAGATATCCCTCAATCCCATGGGCCGGAACACGCTGTTCGGCGAGATCGCCGTCCTCTGCCAGGGGCGGCGCACGACCACGGTCAAGGCGAAGGAGCGGGTGGTGACCTTCAAGATCTCGGCCCGGCTCTTCCTCGACCTGGTCCGGACCAGCCCCGAGATCGGGTTGCAGGTGATGACGGTCCTCGCCCAGCGACTCGAGCGGAGCACCCACATGCTCACGCAGCACGAGCGCCGCTGAGCTCTTCGGGGGGTCTCGGAAGGCCCCCCGAGGCCCCCCCGGTGGAGGCCGCGACTGTTGGACGGCCTTCGGCCTCTGGGCCGCGGCTCGGAGCGGAACGCCCCGGCCGTGTGGCCCGTGCGGGAGGGTTGCGAGAATCTTGCGGCCGGACGCGCCGGCTGCGCCTACGGCTTCTCGACGATGTCGGCCTTGAGGGTGGCCAGGAGGGCCACGACCTCGCCCTTCTCCTTGGCCGGAACCTTGAACTTGTCGAGCGTGGCGCCCGCGTGGTTCACGAAGCTCGTCCAGTTCGCCTCGGTGATCCCGCTGCCCGCGTGCGAGGCCTTCATCGTCCGCCCCGTGTACACGCACGACCCGCCGGTCGCCATGCAGAGCTGCTCGACCAGCCGCTGGCGGATCCGGGCGCGGGAGTCGGTGCTGAAGGGGTCGAAGAAGCGCTTGAGCTCCGGATCGGCGATCAGCCGGCCGATCAGGTCATCCGACGGCGGCGATCGCGTCGTAGCCGCCGAGGCGCTTGTACAGGCTGTCGGCCGACTGTTCCGAGGCCGGCGCGGGGCCGAGGCCGACCACCAGCACGATCAGGGCGAGAGTGCACCAGAAGACCGGGGATCGCCGCATGAGACTCTCCTTTCCGTGAGGGGGCTGGAGTGCCACGCCGGATGGGGGCCGTCATCCCGAAGCTACGGGCTACGGTCCCGGCCCGGATTGCCTGACGAGCCGGCCAACCCGGCCCGGGTGCCCGCCGCGAGGCCATGGAGCTGGTGATCCTGGTCGGCGTGCCGGCCTCGGGCAAGTCGAGCTTCGTCCGCGCTCGCCTCGCCGCGACACACCAGCACGTGAGTCAGGACCTTCAGCCACCCGCCGGGCGGGGAGACGCTCGCCAGCGCGAGCTGATCGCGGCCGCCCTTCGGGCCGGCCGATCGGTCGTCGTCGACAACGTGAGCGCCACGGCGGCCGTCCGGGCGCCGCTGATCCGTCTCGGGCGCGAGCACGGCGCCCGGATCGTCGGCTACTACCTGCCGACGGCCGTGGCGGAGGCGGTGGCGCGGAACCGGCAGCGGATCGCCGCCGAGCGGGTGCCGGACGTGGCGATCTATGCCGCCGCGAAGCGGCTCCAGCCGCCCGCACGGGACGAGGGATTCGATGAGCTCTGGGAAGTGCGTCTCGGGCCGGACGGAGGCTTCGACGTGACTGCCGCGCCGCCTGTCGGGGGCTGACGCGAGTCCGCGGGGACCCGGTTAGCCGGCCTCGGTCGCCAGGTCGGAGGGCGGCTGGAGCGCCTCGACCACGATGAAGCCGTGGGTGTACCACATGGGGTCGGGCGCCGTCCGGCGCTCGCTGCGCCGGCGCTCCAGCGTCACCGGGCGGATCATGACGCGGCGCTCCCGTTCCCGGCGATCCCAGATCGCCCGGGTTCCCTTCGGCCAGCGATCGAGGTTGTCCTGGATGGCTTGAAAGATTCCCGCCTCGCCTCGGCGCACGATGATGAGCCGGTGTGGCAGGCGCATGCCAGGAGGGCGCAGCATCTGCCGTGCCAGCGACGACGAGGGACGCGAGCGCAATCGCGACGCGACCTTGGCCCTCGCCCTCGCGCCGCCGCGCCCGGGGGCCGGTCAGTTTCCCACCGGAGTGGCTCCGCTCCGCTGGTCACAAGCTGAGCGTAGGTCAGTCCGCAGAACCGGAGACCGCGACCAGGAGGGGGCGGTCGCGACACGCGGGAGTGATAGCGCCGCCCCGTGCGCGGTCGCAACTTCCGCGACCCGGCGGCCCCGCCGTGACGGTCGAGTCCCGGCGGGCCCCCGACGTGAGGCGATCGAGCAGCGCCCCGGCCTCGCGCAGCAGGGGGTCGAGGCCGTTCTACCAGTCGGGCTGTCCTCGGGGGCGGTCTGACGGGCCGTATGGCGGAGGCCGGACCAGCGTGCCAGGATGGCCACGAATGAGCCAGCCTGGGCTCGAGATTGCTCAGAGTCTTGCCGGCCGGCCTCCCATACGCGCTGCCCCACCCCGAAAATCCGCGCCATGACGGGCCTCGCGCGACGAGGCGTCGTGGCACGCTCCGTGCTGGGATTCCCGATCCCGGGAGCGGCCGAGCACGGAAAGGACCGGGCATGGGGGAGTCGGGTGATCGTCGTCGTTGACCGCCAGCGCCGGGATCTCCATGCCTTCCTGCGGCGAGAGCTCGCCGGCCGGGCGCTTGTCCTCCTCGACCGGCGCACCCGGACCGGATCCGCGGAGATGCCCAGCGAGCGCCGGCACACCCCCTCGGTGGCCGATGCCGTCTTGTGGCAGGACCACGGGTGTTTCGTGGTCGGCACGCTCGGCGGCGCCTCGGGTGACGTCGCGAGCCTTCGCGCCGAGGTGCGGCGTCTGGCCCGGCAGCTCCTCCCACAGGTGGCCGGCTGAAGGCGAACGCCGCTCGTGCGTCTCGATTCTCAGCCTGGTCTGGCCCTATCCGATGCAGGGTGCGGCTGGGTCCGTGTGACGTGCGATGCCAGATACGGGAGGGGTGAGTGGTAGAGAGACGGACGCTCGCGGGTCCCGAGTCCTTCTTGGACCGCACGCTGGCCGCGATCCTGGCCGCGTACGATCACCCGGACGAAGCGGATGTGACGTCGCGGCGTTCCCGGGTGCTCCTCGTTCGACGACTCGCGCACGATGCGCGGTGCCGTCCTGGGGGCGCTCGAGGCCGCCGGCTTCGAGACGATCGCCGTGGGCGACGTCACCGAAGCGCTGGACGCGCTCGCCCAGCGACGCTTCGACGTCGTGCTGGCCGACTACCTCCTTCCCGGGTTCAGCGGGCTCGAGCTGCTGGCCGCGATCAAGAACGCGGCCCCTCGCACGCCGCTGATCTTGTACTCCGGCTCGATGACGAAGGCGCTCGCCGCCGAGGCTCAAGACTCCGGCGTCGCCGCGGTGCTGGAGACGCCGATTTCCGTCGAGCGGCTGGTGGAGGCCGTCCGAGCGGCGCTGCCTCGTGACGGTGGCCGCCAGGCTTCGGGCGTCCAGCGGTGAGCACCCGGGCGGGGTCACCGTGACCCCGCGGCCCGCCTAGTTTCTTCCGGGGGCTCTCGGAAGACCCCCCGATCCCCCCCTTGGTTGCGGCGGCAAGCCGCCGCTCGGACGCTGCATGCGGCCGAGCACGGCCGGCCGCAGCCGTTCCCGATACTCCGACAGGCTCTTGGGCGCGCGATCGGCGTCTGCCCGCTGGCGACGGCCCCGGATCCCGGACGGTCACAGTCTGGCCGGCTCGCCACCGGGGTCTGGATTTGGCCCGGCCCCACGGCTATGATCGGTCCCGTGCGAGTCTGTCCCGGCTGGGCCCGCTTCGTCACGGTGACGCTCCTGCTGTGTATTGGCATCGGCCTGGTCTCCATCGTCCTGCCCGAGGCGCTCGAGCCGTCGGGATACTATGACGGGGACGAGGACGACGCCGCCGCGACGCCCGAACGCAGCTCGGACCTCGTCCCCCGGGTCGCGACCGCGAGGCTGGCCTTCCTGCCGGCCCTGACATCAGCCCCCCTCGCGCTCCCGGTCAGTCCCGTGAGCCCGCCCGCTCCCGGTCGGTCTCAGCCCCCGCCTTTCCGCGCGCCGCCCGCGTAGCCCGTTCGCGTCCCCACCACCGCGCCCTCACCGCTCGGCCCCGTCCGAGCACGCGGTCGGAATCGTGGCCTCTGGCCGGCGTGAACCACGTCTATTGAGCGAACACGGGCAAGGAGCACGAGTGCCCGGGTGGCAAGCGTTCGGGAGTCTGGAAGGAGTTCAGGACCTGACGGGAGTTGCGAGTGTGTGCGCGCTGGTGCTGCTGGTGACTCGCCGCACAAGGGCGACTCGGGCCGGAGCACCCCCTGGGAAGTGCACCCCGTGACCCGGATCGAGGTGTGCTGCTGGCGGGAGCTCGCGTGATGGGGATCCTGGGCTTGGTCGACGACCTGCCGAAAGCCATCCTGGTGGTCGTCGTCGCGACCGTGGGCCTGTTCGCCGCGTGGATCGTCGTCGATCGCCGCGGCCCGACCGCCAGCGCGATCCGGCGGGCGTTCCGGCGCTCCCCGTGGCCCGGGCGCGGCCTCGTCGTCCTCCTCGCGGTGCCGCTGCTCGTCGCTTTGGCCGAGGACGTCGTCGAGCGAGAACACGACGAGACGGTGCTCCAGTTCGACCAGTGGGTCCGGGAAGCGGTCCGGACGGCCAGCAGCCAGGATCCGGTCCGGACCGGGGCGGGGCTGGTGAGCTGGCTGACGGGTCCAGGGCTGGTCGCGGCCGTGCTGATCCTCGCGGCCGGTCTCGCCGGCGCCCGGCGGCGATGGGACGCCGCGGCGCTGGTGCTCGGCACGGCGAGCGCCTGGCTCCTCTCGGCGGGCCTCAAGGTCCTGTTTGGCGTGATGCGGCCCCGGGCGCATCACAGCATCTACGAGATCAGCCGCTACGGCTTCCCGAGCGCGCACGTGCTGGTCACGATCGTCGCCGGGGGGCTCCTGGCCTGGGTCTTCGGCCGCGACGCTCCACGGCCCGTGCGGGTCACCCTGTACCTGGGGGCGTGCGCGGTGGCGACCGGTGCGGGCCTGGCCCGGATGATCCTTGACGCGCACTGGCTGAGCGACGTCGTCGCGGGCTTTGCGGTGGGGCTCATGTGGCTGACCCTCGTCACCTCCGTGCTGGCCCGGCGATGCGATCCCCGCCCGGTGGCGGGAGCCGCGCCGCGAGCCGGCCGCGAGTGAGACAGAACGGGTGAGCGGTGTCGGTTGACGCCTCCCACCGCTCGACGTGGTCATCCCGGCCATCGGGAGGTGTTCAGAGGACGACGTCGGCCCCGCCCGCCTACGCCTTGGTGTACTTCCGCGCGTAGGCGCGGCGGCACGCCGTCTTCAGCTCGGCGGCGTCGTCGGTCCGGCCGCGGAACCGCTCGATCGAGAACTCGCCGAGATCGAGCTCGCAGGAGCCGTCCAGGATCAGGTCCGCCAGCGAGCGGCCGATCACGGGGGAGATGGACAGGCCTCCCACGTTGCACGCGGAGGCGATGTAGAAGCCCGGGAGATGGGCGACCGGCCCGATGATGTGCTGGCCGTCCGGCGACATCGTCGGCAAGCCACCGCGATGCTCGCGGATCTTCGCGTGCTCGAGGGCGGGGAAGTGCGTCTGCACCTCCCGGTAGAGGCCCCACAGCACCTCGACGTCGAGGGGCAGGTCCGCGATCTGGAATCCCTCGGGCTGGCTCCGCATGTCGAGCTGCAGCGGGGTGTCCTCGTAGCCGCCCAGCATCAGCCCGCCCGCCTCGGGGCGCGTGTATATGCTCGGCTCGTGAATTCGCACGATCGGATGGTGCGGCTCGATCCCGGGGATCGGCTCCGTGATGAAGAGCTGGTGTCGGGTCGGGATCACCGGCACCCGGATCCCGACCTCGTCCCCCAGGAGGGCCGACCAGGCGCCCGCCGCGTCCAGGACGGCGACGCAGCGGATCTCGCCGCCGGGCGTGCGCACGCCGGTGATGCGTCCCTGCTCGTGCAGGATCGCGGTGACCGGCGTGTGGGGTCGCACTGCCACCCCCAGATCGGCGGCGGCCGCCGCGAAGGCGCTGGCAACGAGCGGGGGATGGAAGTACCCGTCCTCGGGCGAGAAGAGGATAGCGCGGGCCGCGCCGGCCCGAAAGTGCGGGGCCAGCCGCTCGGCCTCCCCGCCCGACAGGAACTGGACCTCGACCCCCAGGCGCTGGGCGTGGGCGGCGTCCCGCCGCATCCGGGCCTCGCCCTCGGGGGTGAGGAGGACCCGCATGGCGCCCACGCGCGTGAACCGGATCGAGCGCCCGGTGGCCTTCTCGAACCCGGCCAGCGCCTCCACGGTCTCGTCCATCAGCCGGATCATCAGCTCGGTCGACGCGATCTTCGAGGTGAGGCCGGCGGCGCGTGGGGACGTCTGCGAACCGAGGGCGTGTCGGTCGAGCAGGACGACGTCGCGGGCGCCGCGCCGGGCCAGGTGATAGGCGGTGCTCGCTCCGAATCCCCCCGATCCGATGACGACGACGCGGGCTTCTTCCACCATGACGGCTCCCTTCCCTGATACGGAACCCTTACAGCTCACCGAGGTAGGCGCGGCGAATCCCTTCGCTCTTCAAGAGCTCGGCCGCCGGCCCCGCCATGACGATCTCACCGATCCGTAGCACGTAGCCGCGGTGGGCGATGGACAGCGCCATCGCCGCGTTCTGCTCCACCATGAACACCGTGACGCCGTTCCGGTTGATGTCCTGGATCAGCCGGAAGTTCCGCTCGACCAGGGCCGGCGAGAGGCCCATCGACGGCTCGTCCATGAGCAGGAGCCGAGGCCGCGACATGAGCGCGCGCGCCATCGCGAGCATCTGCTGCTCGCCGCCCGAGAGCGTCCCGGCCTGCTGGCCGAGCCGCTCGCGCAGCCGCGGGAACAGCCCGAGCACGCGCTCCAGATCGGTGCGGACCGCTGGCCGATCCGTCCGGAGGAAGGCGCCCATCTCCAGGTTCTCGCGGATGGTCATCCGGGGGAACACGCGGCGGTTCTCCGGCACGATGGCGAGGCCCATCTCGATCCGCCGCGCGGTGCGGGCGTCGTTGATCACCCGGCCCTCGAACTCCACGGTGCCGTGCGTCGGGCGGACCGCGCCCAGGATGGTCTTCATGGTCGTCGACTTGCCCGAGGCGTTCCCGCCGAGCAGGCAGACGATCTCGCCCTCGGTGACCTCCAGGCTCACGGCGCGCAGAACCTGGATGCGGCCGTAGTGGGTGTCGACCTCACGGAGTCGGAGCACCCGTCTCCACCTTTCCCAGGTACGCCTCGACGACCGCCGGATGGCGTGCGACGTCCTCGGGCCGCCCTTCGGCGATCCGCTCCCCGTAGTTCAGCGCGATCACGCGATCGGCGGCCTCCATGACGACCCGCATGTCGTGCTCGATGAGCAGCACCGTGACCCCGCGATCCCGGATCGCCCGGATCACGCCGGTCATCTCGCGCTTCTCGGAGGGGTTCATGCCCGCCGTCGGCTCGTCCAGGAGCAGGAGCCGCGGCTGCGTCGCGAGGGCGCGGGCGATCT
This sequence comes from uncultured Candidatus Rokubacteria bacterium, assembly GCA_963708025.1. Taxonomy (GTDB): domain Bacteria; phylum Methylomirabilota; class Methylomirabilia; order Rokubacteriales; family DASRDR01; genus CAVPSB01. The sequence goes on from CAVPSB010000023.1 coordinate 154,232, forward strand.
CCAGCCGCCGCCGATTGGCGTACGACAGGCTGCGGGCCGGCCAGTCTCGCCGCGGCAGCAGGCGGTCGCCGAAGAACCCGAGCAGCGTCTCGGCCATCCGCTCGGCCGCCGTCGCTTCCTCGACCACCCAGGCGGGGCGGAAGATCGCCGCGATCACACCGGCCCGGCGCCGGCAGTGGCGGCCGACCAGGACGTTCTCCAGCACGCTCAGGTTCGGAAACACGCGCAAGGTCTGAAACGTGCGCGAGATGCCCAGCTCGGCGATCCGGTGCGGCTCCCGGCGACCCAGGTCCACCGGTGGCGCTCCGAAGAGGATGCGGCCGGCGCTGACCGGGTACAGCCCGGTGACGCAGTTGAAGAGCGTGGTCTTCCCCGAGCCGTTGGGGCCGATCAACCCCAGGATCTCGCCCTCCAGGGCCTCGAAGGACAGGCCGGCCAGGGCGCGCAACCCGCCGAAGCTCTTGGTCACCTGCTCGACGCTCAGCAGAGCGGCCACTGGAGGGTCAGGCATCAGGGACCAGCGCCGGGGCGCGGGCGGGCTCGTCCTCCGGCCGGCCCGGCTCGCCGACCCACACGCGGCCGAGGATCCCCTGGGGCCGGGCGTACATGATCGCCACCATCGCCAGCCCGAACGCGAGCAACCGGAACCGGGCCGCCTCGCGCAGGAGCTCGGGCAGCCCGATGAAGACGACGGCGCCCACGATGACCCCCGGGATGCTGGCGGACCCGCCGATGACGACGATGCAAACCACCAGGATCGACTCCACGAAGGTGAAGCTCTCCGGCGAGACGAAGCCGGTGCGACCGGCGAAGAAGCTGCCGGCGCCCCCCGCGAAGCTCGCCCCCAGGGCGAACGCCAGCAGCTTCGCGCGCCGGACGTTCACGCCCATCGCGCCGGCGGCCAGCTCGTCCTCGCGGATCGCGGTCCAGGCGAGCCCGACGCGCGAGTTGACCAGCCGGACGACCACGAAGACGGCGAGGACGTCCAGGGCCAGGATCAGGAAGTAGTACGCCTGGAGATTCAGCCCGAAATCGAACGTCCCGCCGCCGGGGATCGGGAGCCGCGGGTGCGGGACGTTCATGATGCCCATGGGGCCGTTGGTGAGGGCGCGCCAGTTGTTGAGCGTGATCCGGATGATCTCCCCGAATCCGAGGGTGACGATGGCGAGGTAGTCTCCGCTGAGCCGCAGCGTCGGATAGCCCAGGAGGACCCCGAAGACGGCCGCCAGCGCGGCGCCGGTCGGCAGGAGCACCCAGAAGCTGACGCCGAAGTGCGTGGAGAGGAGGGCGGTCCAGTACGCCCCGATCGCGTAGAACGCGATGTAGCCGAGGTCCAGCAGCCCGGCCTGGCCGATGACGATGCCGAGCCCCAGGCCGAGGATCGAGTAGATGCCGACCAGGACCGCGACGTCGAGCAGGTAGTCGTCGGCCACCAGACCGAAGCCGAGGAGGCCCGCCAGCAGGAGGCCGAGCAAGAGGCGACGATGCCGCCGGCGGGGCGACGGTCCGGAAGACGCGACCACGCGCGGTCAGACCTTCTGCGGGAGCTGTTGGCCCAGCAGCCCGGCGGGCCGCAAGACCAGCACGGCGATGAGCACCGCGAAGGCGATGACGTCGCGCCAGTGGGCGCCGACGAACCCGGCACCGAAGCTCTCCACCACGCCGAGCAGCAACCCGCCCACCATGGCCCCGCGCAGGTTGCCGATCCCGCCGAGGACGGCCGCGGTGAAGGCCTTGAGCCCGGCGACGTACCCCATGAAGAAGTCGATGATGCCGTAGTAGAGGCCGACCATGACGCCCGCTCCGGCGGCCAGGACGGATCCCATCAGGAAGGTCAGCGCGATCACCCGGTTGACCTCCACGCCCATGAAGCCGGCCGCCTCGGCGTCCTGGGCGACCGCGCGCATGGCCTTCCCCCAGCGCGTGCGCCGGACGAACTGGTCGAGCCCGACCATCAGGAGCAGCGCGGTCGCCAGCAGGAGGAGCTGGACGTTGGTGAACACCGCCCCGCCGGCGTGGTAGAGCTGCTTGGGAATGAGCTGGGGGAACGCCTTGGGCCGGGCCCCCACCAGCAGCATGACCGCGTTCTGGATGAACAGCGAGACGCCGAGGGCGGAGATGAGGGGGCCGAGCCGGGACGCGCTCCGGACGGGCCGGTAGGCCACCCGCTCGATGGCGACGCCGAGCACCCCGCAGCCGACCATGGCGCCCAGGTACACGGCGGCGAGCACGATGGCCAGGCCGCCGGCGGCGGCGGGCGGTCCCAGGAGCGCCAGCACCACCAGGCCGAGAAAGCTACCGACCATGAACACGTCGCCGTGGGCGAAGTTGATCATCTCGAGCACGCCATAGACCATCGTGTACCCGAGGGCGATCAGGGCGTAGAGGGCGCCGACCGTCAGCCCGTTGATGAGCTGTTGCAGGTAGAGCGCGCCGAGCGATCCGTCCATAAGCACTCCTGGGGACTCGGAGCGGAGCGAGGGAGGGCGCCGCCGGGCAGCGCCCGTCCGCTCACCGTCCGGAGGACAGGCCTACTTGGGAAGCCGATCAGCGGGGATGTTGGCGGCCTTCACGTACTCCCACTTCCCGTTCTTCACGCAGAAGATGCCGATGACCTGGTTGACGGTGTCGCCCCGGTCGTTGAAGACCGTCTTGCCGAGCGCGCCTTCATAAGGCGTGACCTGGCGCACGGCCTTGAGGATCTCGGCCCGGTCCTTCTTGCCGACCTTCTCGGTGGCCCGCACGAGTATGTGCATCGCCTCGTACGCGAACACGCTGTACTGCTGGGGGCTTTCATTGTACTTCTTCTTGAACCCCTCGACGAACTTCGAGGCCGTCGGCAGCTTGTTGACGTCGGCTCCCAGCGCGGTCGCGCAGACGCCCTCGACCGCGGGGCCGCCCAGCTTGATGAGGTCGTCCGAGTACAGGCCGTCCGGCCCCAGGACGTCGAGCTTGAGGCCGAGGTCCTTCGCCTGCTTCATGGCCAGCGCGACGTCCGCGAAGACGGTGACCAGGTAGAGGGCATCGGGGTTCTTCTGCTTCAGGCTGGTGAGCACGGGGGTCCAGTCGCGCTCCCCCCAGTTCACACCCTCGAAGGTCAGGATCTCGGCGCCGTCCTTCTTGGCGAGGTCCCGGAACATCTCGCCGATGGTCACCCCCGGGATCGTGTTGTCGTGGATGATGGCGATCCGCTTCTTCTTCCATTCGCCGACCATGTACGCTTCCCCGCCGACGGCCTGGAAGTCGTTGGTCGAGCCGACCCGGAAGATGTTGGTGAAGCCCTGCCGCGTCAGCTTGGGATCGCTGGCGACCGCGAACAGCGGCAGCTTCGCCTCCGAGTAAATCGGCGACGCCGGGATGGCCACCCCGCTGTTCCACGGGCCGATCACGCCCATCACGTCGTTGCTCACCTTCAGCTTGTTGGCGACCGTGATGCCGACCTTGGGATCGGCCTGGTCGTCCATGGGCAGGATCTCGTACTTGAACTTGAGCTTGGCCGGGTCGTACTCCGCGAGCGCCAGCTCGGCCCCCCGGATCAGCTCGGTCCCCCAGGCTGCCTGGGGCCCCGACTGGGGGCTGGTGACGGCGATGACGACCTTGGGTTGCTGCGCCACCGCGCCGGTCACCAGAGCCAGCATCACCGTCACGCCGACGACCGCCAGCCACGCGCCGCGCGCTCTACCGTGCCTCATCATGCTGTCCTCCTTGGGCTCGACGGGGCCCTTCATGCTCCGAAACCAGGCGCCGGCGCCGGTCCTCCAGCGGCGGCGTTCACGCCGGACCGTAGCCCGGGCCGGCCCCACTGTCAAGACGTGGGGTGATGCGGTAGACTCCTCGGAGCCGGGATGAATCGCGTCGCCGACGCCGTCGTCATCGGGTCCGGCGCGCTGGGCGCCAGCACCGCGTTCCACCTCGCCTCGCGCGGCCGCGCGGTCGTGCTGGTGGACAAGTCCGGCCTCGCGTCGCAGAGCTCGGCCCGGGCAGCGGGCCTCGCCCAGCAGGTGCAGGTGGACGACGTGCTCGCCGCGCTCGCGATCCGCGGCGTGCGAACCCTCACGAGCTTCCAGGCGCTCACGGGCCAGCCCCTCGACGTGGTCGTGAACGGCAGCGTGAAGCTGGCGCGCCTGGAGGGCGACGCGGCGCAGCTCGAGCAGGAGGTGCGCCGCGGCCAGGCGCTCGGCGTCGAGATCGCGCTGGTCTCCGCCGCCGCCGCCAGAACGGTCGCGCCGTGGCTGCATGGCGACCGGGCCGTCGCGATCTCGCACTGTCCCGGCGACACCTACCTCGAAGATCCCGGGACCCTGCCCCGGGCGTTCATCCGGGCGCTCGTGGAGCGCGGCGGCGTGGCGCTCGACCACGCCGGGGTCACGGCGATCCTCGTCGAGGACCGGGCGGTCGCTGGCGTGATCACCTCGAAGGGACGGATCGAGGCGCCGGTCGTGGTCGATGCGGCGGGCGCCTGGGCTCGGAGGGTCGGCGACCTCGTCGGGTGGGCCATTCCGCTCTGGCCGGTGCGCACCCAGCTCTGCATCACCGAGCCGCTCGCGGAGGTGGACCCGCGGCACGCGACCGTCCGCGTGATGGACGCCAAGGCGTACGTCCGGCCCGCCGGCGGCGGGCTGATGTTCGGCGCCTACGAGCCCGACCCTCTCGACCTCGATCCGCGCGAGCGGCCCGCCGGCTTCGAGATCCGGGATCTCCCCCTCGATCTCCATCCGCTGCGCCGCGCGATGGCCGGAGTGCGTGCGGAGCTTCCCCTCCTCGAGCGCGCCCGGATCGTGGAGCTGCGAGGCGGCCTGCCGACGATGACGCCCGACGGCCATTTCCTGATCGACCGGCTACCCGGTGTCGCCGGCTTCTACGTCGCCAGCGGCTGCAACGTGGGCGGGCTATCGATCTCACCGCCCATCGGCGAGGACCTGGCGGCCTGGATCGTCGCCGGCGGCGAGCGTCCGGCGCCCCTGGCGCCGTTCCGCATCGGCCGGTTCGACGGCCGGTTCGCGAGCGACGCGGAGCTGCGCCCGGCCTGTCTCGCGACCTACGTCCACAAGTACGACGAGCAGGAGGTGCGGCCCGGCCGATCGAGCCGGTAGCGCGATTGCCGAGACGACAGCGCGGAGGACCGGCGATGGTCCGAAAGCTCCCCTCCGGGCAGTTGTGCGGTGCGAGATCACCCCCGAACGCTGGCCCACGGACCTCCGGGTCCTGGACGACGTGCGAGACCCCCGCGCGCGCGAAGTCGAGCCCGGCCGCCGGCAACAGCCTGGGGACGGCCGGTGTGCGCATCATCGTGATCCACGTCCCGAGCTGCACCTCGCCACGTTCGGCGCGCGTCCGGTAGGCGTTCGGGTTCACGTTGGGCCTCCGTGTGCCGCCACTGTAGCACCGCGGCGCAGACATTTGGATTCGACGTGCCGTGAAACATCCGGCATCGGACGGCGGTAAGCTGGGGCTCGATGACGGAAGCCAACATCGCGTTCGTGGCGGGTCTCCTGGCCGATCCGACCCGCGCGGCCATGTGCCTGGCCCTGGCGGGCGGCGAGGCCAGGCCGGCGGGCGAGCTGGCCGCCCGCGCCGGGGTCTCCGCGCAGACGGCTAGCAACCATCTGGCCAAGCTGATCGCCGGCCGCATCCTGCGCGTCGAGCAGCAGGGGCGCTGGCGCTACTACCGCCTGGCCGGCGCCGACGTGGGCCATGCCGTCGAGGCGCTGGCCGTCGTGGCGCCGCCGCTGCCCAACCGGTTCGCCGGCGACGACATGAGCGGCGCGGCGCGGCGCCTCAGGGACGCGCGCACCTGCTATAGCCACTTGGCGGGCCGGTTGGGCGTGGCGCTGGCCGACGCGCTGGTCGCCGAACGATGGATGGAGGAAGACGGTCGCAGCTATCGGCTCACACCGGCCGGTACTCGCTCGCTACGCGCGCTCGGGATCGAAGTGCGCGGTGGCCCGGCGCAGGCCGTGGCGCGGCGGTGTCTGGACTGGACGGAGCGCCGGCCGCACGTCGCCGGCCCGGTGGGCACGGCGCTGGCGAGTCTCGCCCTCGACCGTGGCTGGGTGCGACGCGTGCGGGGGACGCGAGCGGTGGTCGTCACGCCGGCGGGGCGCGCGCAGCTCAAGAAGGTCTTCAACATGCGATGGGAGGAGAGAATGCCATGATCACCCTGAGCATTCGCTACACGATCGACGCGCGGAAGCGCCAGGATTTCGAGCGGTACGCGCGGGCTCTGGGCAGCGTCATCCCGCGCTGCGGCGGCGAGCTCGTCGGCTACTGGCTGCCGACCAAGTTCGCCGGCCCGACCAACTCCGCGCTGGCCCTGATCGACTTCCCGAACCTCGCGGCGTACGAGCAGTACCGCGAGCGTCTCGCCAAGGACAACGAGAACATCGACAGCGTGCGGCGCGCCGACGAGAGCGGCTGCATCCTTGTCGAGGACCGCGCGGTCCTCGAACGCGTCTAGCGACTCACCGCGCTACGCCGGGGGGCGCGCGGGCTCCGGATGGGCGAGGCTTATGTCGCGGTAGACGACTGGACAAGCAGGGAAGCGCCGGCACGTCGGCCGCAGTCAAGCGACGACGGAGGAACAGTTTCAGGCCGTTGGATTCCACTGCCGAGAGACGCTGATCTCGCTCGCCGAACAGATCTACGTGGCGATCTTGTAGCGATTGCGGCGCACGAATCCCGCGAGCATCTAAACCTAGCGCGGGCCTTCGTTGAGATATACGATGAGATCGATGTCGCCGGGGGAATGTCCCATGTCGGTCAGCATGGCGGCGGCCTCGGAGCGATGCTGCGTTCCGTGATTGACCATGTGCGCCATCGCCTCCCACAGCACGCGTCGATGCTGGCCGCCCTCGGTCGAGGTGTAATCGAACTCCGCTTTGAGTTTCTTGTCGGTCAGGCCGGCGACGAATTCCATCAGCAGGATCTCTTCCTCCAGCCAGCGCGTCTTGAGGGACGCAAAGGTCGGGAAATCTTCCGGCTTCAAGCGGAAATTTGGCGGCGATCCTTGCCAGCGCATTCGCCAGACCCATTCGGCGAACACAGTGTGTACCAGCGTGCCGCGCAAACCGCCGTGCGGAAAATCGTCGGGGGCGAGGAATTGCGCGTCGCTGATCTGCGCCGCCGCGCCGAGGATGCGCGCATTGGCCCAGCAGTTGTACTCGTACAGCATTCGAATATCTCGTTTGTTCATGGATTCTTATCCTTTCTCTAAAACAGAATTGGATTCAGCCGGGATTCTACCCTGCCCGCCCAGGGGAGAGCCATTACCTCCGAGGTAATTGAAACCGGGGACGCCGCGCGCTCGGGGTTGCCCGTCTTCGTACGAGCGTTTGCGATCGACGTGTTGGCCTGCCCGAACTGGGGTGGGCGACTGCGCGTGATCGCCACGGTCGAGGACCCGCTCGCCGTGCGCCAGATCCTCGCCGCCCAACGGTTGGCCCAGCCGCTCGGGCCCGGCCCGCCGGGCGGTGCCTCCGCCATGACCACCTGACCTCCCTCGACTGAGCTCCATGAGCGGAACCCGGCCTCTCGATCCGCGGCGGCGGATCGGGGCCAGCCGCGTCTCCCTGCCCCTCGCCTGAGGACGCCCAAGTCCGGGGCGCGGCGGGGCCGCCCGGTGCGGTCCTTGACGCTGCCCGCGCCGGCCGCGCACCATCGATGTCGAGTGGGTCAGGGCTGCCTTCGTCCGCCAGCCCCCTTGGGGAACGGGGAAACGGCCGAGAAAGGCCATTATGTCAACTACCCTCAGCAGGCTGACGACGTCACG
>CAVPSB010000024.1:0-98873 GCA_963708025.1 uncultured Candidatus Rokubacteria bacterium
CGGGTACAGGAAGCGCAGGGGGTGACTCGGCGCGTACCGGGCGAGCAGACCGTGGTCACGCAGTAGACTGATCAGGTCGTCGCCGCCTCCTCGTGCGCCATTCTACCGGACGGGTGGAGTAGGATGGAGGCGGGCGCCCCCGACCGGGGCGCCGGAGGAGGCGCCGAATGTCCGATCCCGTCAGGCCCCGCACGCTGGGCGAGCTGCGCCGGTCCGGCTACCGGCCGCGGACCGTCCGCGAGGAGGTCCACGCCAACCTCGTCCGGAAGCTCGAGGCCGGCGAGGCGCTCTTCCCCGGCATCGTCGGCTACCAGGACACCGTCATCCCGGAGCTGGCGAACGCGCTCCTGGCGGGCCAGAACGTCATCGTCCTCGGCGAGCGCGGCCAGGCCAAGTCCCGGCTGATCCGCGCCATGGTCAGCCTGCTGGACGCCGAGATCCCCGTCGTGGCCGGCAGCGAGCTGAACGACAGCCCGTTCGCCCCGGTGAGCCCGGCGGCGAAGCGGCGCGTCGCCGAGGACGGCGACGAGGTCGCCCTCGACTGGCTGCCGCGCGAGGCGCGCTACGGCGAGAAGCTCGCCACCCCCGACGTCTCGATGGCCGACCTGATCGGCGACGTGGACCCGATCAAGGTCGCCGAGGGCCGCTACCTCTCGGACGAGCTGACCATCCACTACGGCCTGGTCCCGCGCACCAACCGCGGCATCTTCTGCGTGAACGAGCTGCCGGACCTCCCCGAGCGGATCCAGGTCGGCCTGTTCAACCTGATGGAGGAGCGCGACGTCCAGATCAAGGGCTACCGGATCCGGCTCCCGCTCGACCTCCTGATCTTCGCCACCGCCAACCCCGAGGACTACACCAACCGCGGCCGCATCATCACCCCGCTGAAGGACCGCTTCGGCGCCCAGGTGCGGACGCACTACCCCCCGACCCTGCGGGACGAGCGGGCCATCATCGAGCAGGAGCGCACCCGGCTCGGCGACGCCGAGGCGCGCGTCGCGATGCCGGACTACCTGGCCGAGATCGTGGCCGAGATCAGCGCGCTGGCCCGCAAGAGCGGGGAGGTCAACCAGCGCTCGGGCGTCAGCGTCCGGGTCAGCATCGCCAACGACGAGACGCTCCGGAGCGCGGCGCTCCGGCGCGCGCTCCGGCTCGGCGAGAAGACGGCCGCCCCCCGGATCACCGACCTGCCGGCCATCGTCGCCTCGATGCGGGGCAAGATCGAGCTGGAGTCGGTCGAGGAGGGCCGCGAGGAGGCCGTCATCGAGGAGGTCACCAAGCGCGCGGTGGCCGCCGTCTTCGGGCGGCGGTTCCCCGGGTCGGACCTCGCCCCGCTGGTGGGGGCGTTCGACGAGGGCCTGGTCGTCAGCACGGGCTCCGCGGTCCCGTCGGCGGACTACGTCCGGCTGCGGGACACCGTGAAGGGCCTGCGGGCGGCCGTCGACCGGCTGGCCGCCAACGGCTCGGCGGCCGAGACGGCCTCCGCGGTCGAGTTCGTCCTGGAGGGGCTCCACCTCTCCCGCCGGCTGAACCGCGACCGGGTGGGCGGCGGCTACGCGTACCGGCGCGCCAGCCGGGAGGCGGACGAGCCCGGCTCCCGCCGCGACCGCCGCCGGCCCGAGTGAAGCCGGATGAAATCCCCGCGCGAGGGTAGCGTTGAGGTCGCAAGGGCCGACCCCCCTCCCCCCGGCCAAAGGCCGAAGGCCGTCGACGAATGGGGAAGGGACGGGCGGGTGGACTCGGCCGTGATGCTATCGCCGCGCGTGGGTAGCGTCGAGGTCGCAAGGGCCGACCCCCCTCCCCCCGGCAGGTGGGGAGGGGACGGGGGTGGGGGGGGTCTCAGATTGATGGAATACCGGTACGCGCGCTGGGACGGGACGCGGGAGCCGTTCGCGCCGGGCGCGGACGCGCTGCTGGACCGGATCGCCGAGGACCTGTTCGAGCACGGCGACCTCATGCGCGCCCTCCGGGAGCTCTTCCGGGGCGGCCTGCGCGGGCCGGCCGGCCAGCGCATCCCGGGGCTCCGCGACCTGATGGAGCGGCTCCAGCAGCGCCGGAAGGAGCGCCTGGACCGCTACGACCTCGACAGCGTGATGACCGACGTGCGCCGGCGCCTCGAGCGGATCGTCGGGCTGGAGCGCGACGCCGCCGATCGCGCCGCCGGCGATCCGGCGACCCGGGAGCGGGGCGAGGCCGCCCGGCGGACGCTCGACGCGCTGCCGAAGAGCCCGGGTGGGGCCATCAGGGCGCTGACCGGTCACGACTTCCTCGACCCCGAGGCCCAGCTCCTCTTCGAGGAGCTGCTCGACACGCTCCAGCGCCGCATGATCGGCAGCGTCGCCGAGGGGCTCGCCCAGTCGATGCGCGGCATGACGCCGGGCCAGCAGGACGGGCTGCGCGAGATGCTGCGCGAGCTGAACCGGATGCTCCGCGACCGCCTGGAGGGCCGGGAGCCCGACTTCCAGGGGTTCATGGAGCGGTTCGGCCCCATGTTCGGCCCCGACCCGCCTCGCGACCTGGACGAGCTGCTCGACCGGATGCAGCGGCAGATGGCCCAGATGCAGTCCCTCATGGACAGCATGTCGCCCGAGCAGCGCCGCCAGCTCATGCAGGCCCTCGAGCAGTCGCTCGACCCGGCGACGCTCGCCGAGATGGCCGAGCTGGGCGCGCTGATGCAGGCGCTGCGCCCGCCCTCGGATCTCGCCCGGGAGCACACCTTCGCCGGCGCCGAGCCGCTCACGCTCGACGCGGCGATGCGGGTCATGGGCGAGCTGCAGGACCTCGACGGGCTCGAGCAGGCCCTCCAGCAGGCGGCGCGCTCCGGCGACCTGGACCGGCTGGACCCCCAGCAGGTCGGCGACCGGCTCGGCCCCGAGGCCGAGCGGGCCGTCCGCGAGCTGCAGGAGATCGCGCGGAAGCTCGAGGAGCAGGGCCTCGCCCGCCGGGAGGGCGATCGCTGGGAGCTGACGCCGCGCACCATCCGGAAGCTCGGCGAGAAGGCCCTGGCCGAGGTCTTCGGCCGGCTGGGGCGCGGGCGCGTCGGGGGCCACCGGATCGCCCCGGCCGGCGCCGGCGGGGAGCCGACCGGCGACACCCGGCCCTACGAGCCCGGCGACCCGTTCGACCTGAACCTGCTGCGCTCGCTGATGAACGCGCTCGCCCGCGGCGGGCCCGGCACCCCGGTGCGCTTCGCGCTCGAGGACTTCGAGGTGGACCGGTTCGAGGCCACCATCTCGGCCGCCACCGTCCTGCTGCTCGACCAGTCGAGCTCGATGGTCCACTACGGCCGCTGGCCGTCGGCCAAGAAGGTGGCCATGGCGCTCCAGGCGCTCATCCAGGGCCAGTTCCCGCGCGACCGGCTCTTCCTCATCGGCTTCTCGGACTACGCCGGCGAGATCCGGACCCGCGACCTCCCCACCGCCCTGCCCAACATGTGGCAGCAGGGCACCAACATGCACCACGCCCTCATGCTCGCCCGGCGGCTCCTGTCGAAGGAGCGGGCCGGGACGCGCCAGATCATCATGGTGACCGACGGCGACCCGACCGCCCACCTCGAGGACGGCGAGTCCCAGTTCAGCTACCCGCCGTCGCGGCGGACGATCCTGGCGACGCTGCGGGAGGTCAAGCGCTGCACCGCGGCCGGCATCAAGATCAACACCTTCATGCTCGACCGCTCGCCCTACCTGATGCAGTTCGTGGACTACGTGACGCGGATCAACCGGGGGCGGGCCTTCTTCGCCGAGCCCGGCCGCCTCGGCGACTACGTCCTCATCGACTACGTCGCCAACCGCCGCCGCCGCGTGGGGTAGGCCGGGCATCTGCGACGAACGTCTCGACTTTCGACTATTGACTAGCCAAGGAGGCCAAACATGTCCTAGGCGACGGCTCTTCTCCAGATTTGTTCAGGCAGTAACGCTCTCTTCGATCTCAGTTGCGAGACGGTCAAAGTCGGGGAGTAACGCGAGAACGCCGCGCGCCGCCTCGCTGGTCGCCCGACGACGCTGGACGTCGTCCATCGCCTTTTCGGGCTCGTCGCCGCCGTTCTCCTTCATCTGCCAGGTGGTGTGCTTCTTCGCGAGCGCTTCCTCGCGCACCCAGAGGTTCGCGATGGCGACACCGAGCGCGATCCCGTAGCGCTCCCGACGAATTTGCATCGCCTGGTCGCCGCTGAATGCGGAACCTTGCTTGTACGCTGCCCACGGCGCGAAGTCCTCGTTCAGCACGATCGTTGCGACCTCCGTGTGCACATCCTTGAATTCGCCGTACAGGTCCGGGTTCATCTCAGCGAGTACCTTGCCAGCAAGTCGCTGTAGGTCGCCCGCGGTCTCTTCGGTCCACCCACTCGCACGCTGGTCCTCGACGCGGTTCCAGACAAGCGCGATCACGCTGCGCTTCTTCCCCTCGGCCTGCCCCGCGCCCTCCTTCGTCTTCGGCAGCCGTGGGGGCTGGGGCTCTGCCCTTTCCGCAAGGAAGGTGACGCTGAGGGGCCAGCGCAACTCACTGACGCCGCCACTGGAGCGCAGCCAGGAGAGGACGAGGACGACGTGGTGAATTCCGAGCGCAGCCTCGTCGGCCGCGGAGATCCCGAGTTGTATGCGGCCACGGCGCAGGTCACCGACCGACAGACTGAGTTCGGCGTCGGCCGGCGTGTTGCGCAACTCGATCTGCCCGCGTGTGGGGATGAAGCCGTCGACCGCATTGATCGTCATGTAGAAGGCATGGCTCTCGCCGGGGAGGAAAGAAATGCCGACAGGTCCGGTGAAGCTCGTGGGCTCGGCGTAGAGGTCCTCGCGCGGCTTCGGCGGCTTCGGCCTCGGACTGCGTCCCTTCTTGTCGATGAGCACCTCGAGCGTCGGCACCTTCGCGGCGATCGCCCGGTTCAGCTTCTCGAGGAAGTTCTTCGTGATACGCTGCGCGGTTCGCTGTAGCGCCTCACGCGTGAGCCGCGTCTCAGCCTCTTCGAGGTCAGGGTCGTTCTCGAGCCAGCGGGCGATGGCCTCCTCGAGCCTTCGGGCCTCTGGGGTCTTCCGCAGCGCCTCGCGCATCGAGCTGAGCATCTGGATTCTCTGTTTGCGCGGTACCTCCTCGAGGTCAACCTCGACAAAGATCCGCTCGGCGACCCGGCGACGGCTCGGCACGAGTGTCTGGAAGCGCTGCTGATCCCAGGCGTGGTGGACCTGGCCGTCGTGGGTGAGAACAGTGACATAACCGCGCGCAACGTAGGACCGACGGCGGTTGAGGTCACGGAAGAGCCACCAGCGCACGCGCATGGTCCCAATGCCGGGAACGGGCACAGAGGAGAACTCGCTCTTTCGAAGGAGCGGCGCGTGTTCGGCGTCGTCAGGACTCTTTCGATCTGATGGGGTTTCGAGGCGCTGCAGGCGCAGGCCCAGGCCGGAAAGGACGCTGACACCACGACCCTCAGGCCTGCGGTTTGCGGGTGGTGTGCGATTGTCGGCGAGACCGAATGGAAGCGTCGGCCTGAACAGCACCGTCTCGGCGTAGGCGTAGATACTGTCGTCCTGCTGCCACGTCTCCTGGCCCATGCGGTCGGCCTGGTAGCCGATGTGTGCCACGTATACGCCGGGCTCGAACTGGCTTGCCTCTTCCGCCGTGCACGCCCAGGGAAGGCCCTTCGGGTCCTCAGGGGTGTCGCAGACGAGGTAGCGGAAGAAGGGAAGCCGGTAGTCATCACTATCTTCGCACCGGACGACCGCAACCGTGACCTCGTCGATCTCGCCACGGGTGAGGAGTTCCGGCTGTTTGCGCATCACAAGGACGGTCGCCGCGCTGAACATGCATGCGAGTGAACCGCCCTTCCCGTACACGCCATGCTGATACAGCTTTCGAAGCTTATTGCTCGCCTCGAGCGAGAGCAGCGTGTACGGCGACTCCGCCCGAGAGACGCCGATTCCGAAGTCCCGGAACGCGACAGTCGGACGCCGCTTCGAGTCGTCCGAGTCAAGGAGGATGACCAGTGCGAGCTTCCCAATTCGCTCGCGCTGGTCCGTTGTCATCTCGGCGAGACCTGCCTTCGGAATGTCGAAGAGCTTCCGCGCGGCCGCAGCGGGTGAGGTAAGCGCGGCGACGCTGGCGTGCTGCCGCTGCACCTCGAGCTCGATGAGCGCATCGAGTTCGTTCGTCGCGCGCTCGAAGAGGAGCCCCTTTGGGTCGGCGGCGCTTGACAGAGTCGAACCAGTTCGTCTCGCGGTCGCCGAGGAACCGGATGCGCCGGGCGCCGCCGCTTCTCAGCTCCCGCTCAAGTGCCTCCACGTCCGCGACCATTCTCGCGTTGAGCGCCATCTCGACCATCCGGTTCATGTCGTCGCCTCCTCGACCTCACGCCGCCCGAGTTCGGTCAGCGCGTACCGCCCCTCACTCAGCTTCGGCTCCACTAGCCCCCACTCGCGCCCTCGGCTGATGTATCCCGCCACATTTGTCGAGGCCGCTGCTCCAGGCCACTCTGCGGCGAAGCGGCGCAATAGGCCCTGGCGCGTCGGCATCTCGACGAGCGTCCGGAGGATTCCGAGCCACGCCCCGTAGTCGTCGGGGAGCGTCGCTCGCAAGTGCCCGCGGAAGGCACGCCAAGCCTGATCGACGTGTGGTGGCCTCGCGACGAGCCCGACAGCGGCGAGGGAATTTAGCAGCTCGCTTCCCTTGTCGGTCGGCGCCACGACGTAGCCGGTGCTGGCCGGACCCGCCCCAGCAAGCTTCATCGCGAAAAGCGGCCCGATCGGCCCGCCCTCGCGATCGGGCATCCCGACCATGTGCTCGATGAAGCGAGCCTCCGACGATTGCCGCTTCTCCGCGTTCGTCGGAAATCCGATCGCCGCCTTCATCTCATCGGACGCGCGCTCCTCGTCGGCTGTCGCAAGCTGTGCGCCGATCTTCCACGCGGCTTCTAGTAGGTTCGATAGGAACTCGGGCCACGGGATCGGACCGCCACGGCTAGTCGCCATGCTGATCAAAGAGTGCGCGGCCCACAACGTAGGGTAGTCGCGATTGTGAAGGCCGTAGAGCATGCCGCCTGCGGAATGGGGTGGCAGGACAGGGACTCGGCCGCTGAACGATGTGATCGACTCGATGGCTATTGGCCGCTCGGCGTCCAGAGTACCGCCGCGGTTGGGCAAGACCCGCTCGTCGCTCTTCGCGCTCGAGCGAAGGAGGAGGACGGGAGCAGGCCCGCCGGCGGGACGGACGCGCTCGTCGGCGATCCGGTCCGCGATCGCCTCCCGGATGAAGTCGTCGCGCCCGTTGTAGGCGCCACCCGACTTAAGGATGGTCCCATCCATCTCCTTGACGAGGGACGCTGGTAGCCATGTCTTCACGAGACGGAGCACCTGGTTGGGAGCGGCCGACCGCCGAGCCTTCGGCATGGAAACTATATTCGGTGATATCCTAGTTTTTGTCAAGTGTATTTAGACTGTTTATGTCGCTGGATCCTCGGCGGCAAGCCGGTGGCTGACCGCTCACGACCCCGGCGGCTCCTGGCCAAGGAGCCGGACCGGAACGCGTCAGATGACCATGGTGGCTAACGGCAACCCAAGCCCGAGCCGCGTCAACCTCGAATCTTCGCCCAGCCTGGGCGCCTTGGGGATTACGTGCTGGTAGACTACATCGCCAGCTACCCTCGGGTGGGATAGGTCGCCCGGGTCAGCCGACGGCTTCGGCGTCCCACAGGCCCGGATAGCGGACGACGAATCCCGCCGCGTTCACCTGGAGGTCGGCGACGAACCGGCCGCCGTCGCTCTCGTACCGGTAGGTCGTGACGTCGAGGCGGCGGTAGCGCTGGTCGAGCGGCTCCAGGGTGAGGCCCGGGAAGCCCAGCCAGGCGGCCCTCACCTCGGCTTCCTGCCCGACGGCCAGACCCAGCCGGCGGATCGCCAGCAGGTTGGTGGACGGGCTGAAGCCCAGGTCGAGGTCAACGCAGCCCACCACTCCGGGGGACTCCGTGCCGTCGAGTCGCCAGCGGCGTCCCGCATCGACGGACAGGGCGATCTCGACGGTCTGGCTCCCGATCCAGCCGGTCACGCGTCCGGACACGGTGCGCCACCCGGAGTCGCCGACCACGCGGTACTCCAGCCGACACGGCCGGGCCTCGTGAGCGAAGACCGCCGTGCCGCTCAGGTGCCAGCCGTCGGGCCGCCGGGAGAGCCTGGCGGATTCGTGACCTGGCTGATCCAGCCGGCGCCAGAGGATCGGGTGGTCGGCCGGTGGCACCGTCTCGACGGCGCTCGTCACGCGATCCGCTCGTAGCTGGAGACCTCGATGAGATTGTCGTCGGGATCGCGGAGGTAGACGGAGGTGATCGGCCCCATCGCGCCGGTCCGGGAGACCGGGCCCTTCTCGATGGCGACACCCGCGCTCCGAAGCTCGGCAACGACCTCGGTGATGGGCGTGGAGGTGATCAGGCAGATGTCGGCGGACCCCGGGGCGGGTCGGGCAGCGTGGGGCGCCAGGGGCGCGGCGGCCGGGTGGAGGTTGAGCTTCTGACGGCCGAAGCCGAGCGCCCGGCGGCCGCCGCCGAACGTGATCGGCTCCATCCCGAGCACCCGACTGTAGAACGTGATCGTCGCCTCCACGTCGCGGACGGTCAGGACCAGGTGGTCCAGGCGATCGATCTTCACGGCACCGGCAGCTCGGGCCGGCCGGCGACCCCGCTCGCCAGGACGGCGGCCACCTCGGCGATCGGGGGTGGCTCGGTCGCGTCCTTGTACTGCGCGAGCCGCTGGTAGACCTCGGCCGCCGCGCGGTGGAAGCCGTCGGGGAGCCCGGCGGCGGCGAAGGTCGCCGCGATCTCCTCCATCTCGCCGATCCACCGCCACGCCTTGGGCGCGCTCCCCTTGGCGGCGGCCTCGGACCGGGCCGTGAGATCGGGCTGGGACCGCGCCCACTCCCGCAGGAGGGCGTCGTCGACCCGCTCGGCGGCGGCGAGGGCCCGGACGGCCATGAGAAGCGCGGCGCTCCCCTTGGTCCAGGCGGCGTAGGCCATCTTGAGCGCGGAGGCGGCCCCGGGCGGCCCGTCGAGCGCGACGACCTCGAGCGGACTGCCTGCGAAGGGCGCGGCGGCGCGCCCGGCCTCGGGGCCGGAGAGATACAGCCGGGTCGTTCCGGGGCGGTGCGGCGGCGGGCCCACGATGCCGCCGTCCACGAACGTGGCCCCCGCGCGCTCGACGACCGCGCCGATGTCGCGGGCGGTGGCGGGGGACACCGCGTTGGCGTCCACGTACGTGCCGGCGAAGCGGCGGGCGGCCATCGCGCGCGCGACGTCGAGGGCGGCGTGCGGCGGGCAGACCGACACGACGATGTCGCTCTGTCGCACGAGGACCTCCAGTGTGCCCGCGTCCTCGAGGCCGGCCCGCTCGGCCCGCCGGCGAGTCTGCGCCCCCCGCTCCTCGGCGGCCCACAGCACCCGGGCCCCGCCCGCGACGGCGGCCGCCGCCACCGCGCTGCCCATCTCGCCGGGATGCAGGACGCCGATGGTGAGCGTCATGAATCGGGTTCTCCTTCTCCTGTCCGGCGCGTCAGGCGTGAGCTAACGCTTCATCCGAGACGATGAGAATCCGGCGGGACCTCCGAGCGCGGGCCCCTCCGATGAGCTACACGCCGGCGCGCCGCAGCGCCAGCTCGATGTTCTGGGCCGCGGGCACGCGCGTCCCGGCTTCCACCTCGTGCACGACGTCGACCACGGCCGCCGAGACCGGCGTGGGGAGCCCGAGCTTCCGCCCCTCGGCCACCACGTGGCCGTTCATGTGGTCGATCTCCGTGGCTCGGCCCTTGGCGACGTCCTGGGCCATCGACGCGCGCCAGTTCCGGCCGACCGTGGAGGCCGGCGTCAGCATCCGGTCGAGCGCCTCGTAGATCTCGCGCCGGCCGGCGTCGGCCCACCGCTCGGTCGCCACGCCCGCGAACGCCGGCACGCGCCAGCCGAGGGCCAGCCCCACCCGCGCTGACTCCGCGGCCAGGTGGATCATGACGGCGCGGCCCGCCTCGCTGAGAGCCATCTCCAGCGAGCCGAGCCCGGACAGGGCCTGGACCGGGTTGCTCATCGCGTTCTGGCTGAGCTTGGCCCAGCGCTCGCCCCAGAGGTTGTCCGTGGCCCGGGCCCCGTCGATGATGGAGAGCATCTTCGCCAGCTCCTCGACGCGCGGGGTGACCGCGCCGTCGTGCTCGCCGGCGCGGAAGACGTCGTGCCCGGTGCCCTCGCGCTTCTCGAAGCCGCGCTCCACCTGGCCGGGCGTCCAGAGAGCGACGCCGATCTTCGACATGACCAGCCCCACGGCCCGCGCGGGGCCGGCCACGGCGGCCACCACCGGGTCGGGCCAGCAGTTCTGCGCCGACACGACGTAGCCGTGGGGCGCCAGGTGGCGCAGGGCGAGCTGGGTCACCCACGCCGTGTCGTAGGCCTTCATGGCCACGAAGGCGATCTCGAAGTCGCGCGGCAGCCGGGCGGCCTCGTGGAGATGGACCGCCGCCGGCCGCGCCTGGAACGGCTCGTGTGGCCCGGTGACGCCGATCCCGCGCTCGCGAATGGCCTCGACCTGGGCGGCCCAGGGGTCCACGAGCGTCACCTCGTGGCCGGCCCGCGCGAGGAACCCCCCGAGATAGCTGCCGATGGCGCCGGCGCCGACGAACAGGAGCTTCATGTGAATGCCGTCCTCATGGCTTGAGCACCCGGACCGGCGCGCCGCGCAGGAACGCCTCGACGTCCTCGAGCGCCTGGCCGAAGAAGATCCGGTAGGTCTCCTCGGTCACGTAGCCCAGGTGCGGGGTGATCACCGTGTTCGGGAGCCGGCGGAGCGGGTGGTCGGGGGGCAGCGGCTCCTCGTCGAAGACGTCGAGCCCGGCGCCGGCGATGGTCCCGTCGCGAAGCGCGCCGACGAGGGCGGCCTCGTCCACGATGGGGCCCCGGGAGGTGTTGACGAGGTACGCGCTCGGCTTCATCAGGGCCAGCTCGCGGGCGCCGATCAGCCCGCGGGTCCGCTCGCTCAGGACGAGGTGGATCGTCACGAGGTCCGCCCGCCCCAGGAGCTCGTCCCGGCCGACCAGGGTGGCGCCCACCTCGGCCGCGCGCTGGGCGGTGAGGTTCTGGCTCCACGCGATCACGTCCATCTCGAACGCGCGGCCGATCCGCGCCACCCGCGACCCGAGATTGCCGAGGCCGAGCACCCCGAGGGTCTTGCCGTTGAGCCCGAGCCCGACGCTCTGCTGCCAGTGACCGGCCCGGGTCGCCCGGTCCTCGGCGGGGACGCGCCGGAACAGCGACAGGATCAGCGCCCACGTCAGCTCGGCCGTCGGGTACGGGAGTCCGCCCGTCCCGCAGACGAGGATGCCGCGCTCGGCCGCGGCGGCCAGGTCGATGGCGGCGTTGCGCATCCCCGAGGTGACCAGGAGGCGGAGCCGGGGCAGGCGCTCCAGCAGGGCGCGCGGGAACGGCGTCCGCTCCCGCATGGCCATGACGATGTCGAACTCCGCCAGCCGGGCGGCGACCGCCCCGGGGTCCGCGAGGTGGTCGGGAAAGACGACGACGTCGGTCCCCGCCGGGAGCCGGCCCCAGTCGGCCATGCGAAGCGCCACGCCCTGGTAGTCGTCCAGGATCGCGACCCGGGTCATGGGCAGAGTCTAGCATCCCCTCCGGCCGGCGGGCGCTCGGGGAGTGATATCCTGCGCCCGTGAGCGCGCTGCCGGCCGCCTTCCTGGGCGCCCTGATGCAGGTGCTGAGCCTCGTCCAGGCCGGAATCCTGGCCGCGCTCTTCGCGCTGGCCCTCCGCGCCCTCGTGCTGCTCGCCGTCGATCGACGGCGCCCCCTGGCGGTGACGCTGCTCCGGGGCTGCGCGGTCGCCCTCTTCCTGGCCGCCGGGCTGGTCTACGCCTCGCTCAGCGCCTCCATGGTCGTCTGGGACGGCGCCGCGGTGGCGGTCGCGATCCTCGTGGCGCTCCTGGTGCTCTCCGGCGTCGCCGTCCGTCGCGCGATGGGATGGGCCGAGCGGAGGCCGGGCGCCGCTGGGCTCCTGGCCCAGCTCGTCCTGCTCCTGGTGCTCCTGCTGCTGGCGTCCCTGACGCTGATGCGCGCCGGCTTCCTCGCCCTCACCGGCGATCGCCCCGTGCTCCTCGTGGAGGTCACCGGCGAGACGGGCACCCGGACCGTGCGCTGGGCGCCGCCGGACCAGCCGGCGCGCGAGGAGCGACTGCGGACCCACCGGGTCGTCTTCCGGACGCCGGAGGGCATCCCGGTGGCCGAGGCCTGGCTCTACGGCGACCAGGTCGGGGTCAAGGGGCGGGTGCTTCGGCTGTCACCAGTCCTGAACGCGGCCGGCGTTCCGAATCTCTTCGAGCTCTCCTTCGCCCACAACGGCTACACGACCGCGGAGCGGCACGCCACCCAGCCCCACCAGGCGGTGCCGCTCCCTCCCGGAGGCCCGCTCGCCGTGCCTCCGTGGTGGCGCGGGGTGCAGTCGTGGCTCCTCCAGCGCTGGGAGACGGGAACCGCCGCGGATTCGTCGTGGGCGGTGCGGTCGGCGACGATCGAGTCCACGTACTTCCCGCTGATCGATTCCGGCGGGCAGCCGGTCCGGGGGACCTTCCGGCTGGTGCTGACCCCGGGCGGTCTGTCCTCGGGCTGACATCGGTACCTCCCCCCCCCCCCCCCCCAACCCCCCCTCCCCCACCCACCGGGGGAGGGGGGAGTTGGAGGCACCGATTGCTTCACGCGTCCTCAGTTCCCCCACATCTTCTGCCACCACTTGCGCTCGTCCACCTTGGGCGCGCCCGGCCCCAGGTTCATCTTCTTGCGGATGTCGTCGATGCCCCAGCCGGTGAGCGCGGCGAGCGTCTGCGCCTCCTTCTCCCGCCGCTGCGAGAGCTGGTCGCGGTACTGCCGAGCCTCGACGCAGTCGTCGCTTCCCGTCCAGGGGTGCCGCAGGACGTACCGGCCCTGGAAGTTCGCGCGGTCGGCCGTCTCCTGGAAGACGAGGTCGTCCGGGAAGTGCTCGGCGTCGTAGCGGAGGTGGAGCCGGGTGACGAAGACCGCCTGGGCGGCCGGGCCCCCCCGCGGCGGAACGGGCATGCGCCCCGGCCCGGGGAGGACTCCCGATCCCGGCGCCGCCTCGTCCACCCAGAAGACGCCCAGCTCGCGCAGCTCCTCGGTCGACAGCGGGTCGGCGGCGCACGGGTCGCACCACGCCATGTCCCACGCGTACTCGAGGAACACCGCCCGCATGTCCTCCTTCTGCACCTGCTCGGCGAACATGGCCTTGTAGAAGCGCCCGAACTCCTCCTTCACGTAGACGCGGCAGGTCCATGCCGGTGGGGAGCCTCACCGTCCGGTAGTTCGTCGTCTCGACGCGGCCCTTGCGGGTGAGCGCGAAGACGAACAGCTCCTGCGGGCCGTCGGCGTTCACCGTGCCCAGCCGGATCGGCAGCATGAACTTGGGCGACTCGTAGGCCATCTGGAGCGGGCGCAGGTAGGTGAAGCCGAGCTTCGCCTGCTCCTTCAGGTTCACCTTGGCGACGAAGAACTTCATGTTCTGCTTGATGTAGCTGCCGAGGACCGCGGTCGCCCCCGCCGGGATGCGGTAGCCGTTCTCGCGGAGCCAGGTCTCGAGCCCGCTGCTCTGCGTGGCGGACAGGATCAGGATGTCGTACTCGCCGACCGTGTACTGGGCCTCGATCGTGACCCCGAGGCTGTCGGCGCTCCGCGGGCCGGCTGGCGACGCAGCCTGGTCCGCGGCGCCCCGGGCCGCCGCCATTGGCAGCCGGCGCTCGCACGGGTTGTCGTCGAAGTACTCGACGAGCCGCGGCGCGGAGTAGGCGTCGAGGTGCTCGATCAGCGCGCGCTCGCCCACGCGGATCTGCCCCTTCTCGAGCACGGTCGGCACCGGGATGACGATCGCGAACTCCTTCGGGTCGCCCCGGAAGTCGTTGGCCATGGTGAGGACGGTGTGGTCCTCGTCGCGCACGAGCACGACCTGCGAGGCCTGGTTGAAGAGCTTGGTGTCGGCCTTGGCGACGTAGAAGCCGCAGAAGGCGAGGGCGGCCCGCCGCCGACAGCGCGGCGGCGACGAGGATGGCCCCGGCGACGAGGCGCTTCGGGTTCATGGCGCGTGTCTCCTTTCCCCGGGCGGCCGGCGCCGCCACTCGTAGCGCGCGCCCGGCAGCAGCCGGTCGATCAGCGGGACCGCGAGCGAGCAGAGCGGCGAGCGACCACAGGAGCCCGTTGGTCCGGAACAGCCGGAACTGGACGCACCCACGCCCCGGCGGCCACCAGGACGGCGAAGAGGATGCGGCCGGCCCGCGAGTCGGGCGTCGTCCGCGGGTCCGAGATCATGAAGAACGTGAAGAGCAGGAGGGCGCCGTTCTGGAGCCGGTGGAGCGGGATCGCCAGCGGGTCGCCCGAGCCACCAGCGACCGGCCGAGGACCAGGGCGGCGTAGAAGCCGAGGAAGGCGTAGGTCACGTCGCTGCGCGCGGCCCGGTTCACGACCAGCCCGCCCAGGCACAGGCGATCAGGAAGCCGAAGAAGGCGACGCTGCCCCACTGGCCCGGCGAGACCCAGACCTGCGCCGGTGAGCAGCATCATGGCCACGAGCGCGAAGTTCGTGGGGTTGAAGACGTGCTTGCCGCGGACGCGGATGACGAACTTGCTCCGCGATCGCCACGACCGCGGTCAGCGACCGCGAGCGAGGAGGACGTTCGTGCGCAGCAGCAGGCAGAGCGAGAGGCCCGAGATGAGCGCGCTCCGGGGATCGAAGCGGGGGACGGCGCCGAGTCGCGCGCCGGCGTACTGGGTGACCAGCACGGTCAGCAGCATCGCCGCCGCCTGGATCCCCTGGACCTCCAGGTCGAGCCGCATGACCCCGAAGACGAGGAGGCCGGCGAGCGAGGCGATCTGGTAGAGGCGCGGGTCCCGGACCTCGGCGGCCGCCGCGAGTCGGACGACGCGGCGCCAGGTCCCCGCCGAAGGCCGAGGGACCGCCGCCGTCCCCGCATGGGACCGGACCGGCTGGGTCGCGACGTCGGCGACGGGAGGCGGCGGCGTCATGATCACCCCCTTAGACGGGGCGGGCCGGTGGAAGTTCCCGAGCTCTCGCTGGCCGATTCTCGCATACCGGCCCGGCCAGCCCGCGATACTCCGGCGACACCTGGGCTACGGGGCGAGGTCGCGGAGAAGTTCCGCCAGGCCGGGGGCAGCGGGCAGCGCTGCGACATCCCGGATGAGCGCCTCCACCCGCGCCCCGGGCAGGGCGAGTCCGGCGTTGCCCCGGAACTTCGCCTCCAGCTCCTCGCGGCTCAGCGGGGCGTCGGGGCCGCCCCGGGGCCGGTCCTGCCGCTCGCGGACGACCCGCCCGTCGGCCAGCGTGACCTCGACGTCGCCGACGAACTGGCGAGGATAGTCGATCGACGCGTCCAGCTCGTAGCCGACCCGCCCGGCCACGCGCAGGACGTCCGGATCCCGCACCGCCGCATCGGTGAACTCGGCGAGCCCGGCCCGCCCCTTGACCAGGATCACGGCGACCAGGTAGGGCAGGCTGAACTTCGCGGCATAGCCGTTCGGGGGGGCGTGCTTGGCCGCCAGCGGCTCCCAGAGCCGCGGCACCGGTCCGGCGGCGGTGCGGCACCGGATGGCGGCGATCGCCTCGGGCGGGATCCCGTGCCGCTCGCGCAACCGGAGCGCCGCGTCCATGTACGGCTGGGCGATCGACCCGCAGGGGTACGGCTTGAGCGTCAGCTCGCCGAGCTCCCAGGCGCGGCCGAGGCTCCCGAGCAGCCCCTCGAGCCGCGTCGCGTCGTGGCCGCCGGCGAACGCCTGGTAGAGCCCGTGCGCGCCCTCGAAGACGGTCGCCGGCCCGGTGAAGCCCGACCGGGCCAGGAGCGTCGCGGTAACCCCCGCGTGGGCGGCCCAGCCCGCGTGGAGGCGCTTGGTCCACGAGCCGTCGGCGAGGTACTCGATGATCCCGCTCGCCTGGCTGCCGCAGATCCCGAAGGCGTGAGCGAGCCGGTCCTCGGCGAGCCCGTGGAGCTTCCCGGCCGCCGCCGCGGCGGCGAAGCTGCCGGCGATGGCGGTGGGGTGGAAGTGGCGCGCGTGGAGGGCGCCCGGAACCGCGAGGCCGACCCGGCACATCACCTCCACGCCAGCGATCAGCGCCGCGAGGACCGCCGGGCCCGTCGCGCCCACCGCCTCGCCCACCGCCAGCGCCGTGGTGACCGCGATGCACCCCGTGTGGACGATCGCGTCCTCGCGGGTGTCGTCGAAGTCGAGGCCGTGGGCGAGCGTCGCGTTGGCGAGGACGGCGTTCGCCGCCGCCACGCGCCCCCGGCGCCCGATCAGCGCGCTCTCGGGCGGGCCCCCCAGCCGCTCGGCGACGTCCAGGACGGCGATGCCGAAGTCCTCGCCGGACGCGGCCAGGGCGTTGCCGAGCGTGTCGAGCGCGAGCCCCTGCGCCTTCGCCACGATCGGGGCCGGCACGGCCGCCAGCTCGAGCCCGACGACAAAGCGCGCGAGCCGCCGCGCGACCGTCTCGCCCGCCTCACCCATGCTGCACCACCTCGGCCGCGGCGCGCTCGCCACTCTCGATGGCGCCGTGGACCGTGCACGGCCGCACGACGTGGGTCGCCTCCCCGGCGAAGAAGAGGACGCCGCCCACCGGCGCCGCCAGCGCGGCGCGCAGCCCGCGCCCACCGGGCGGGACGTACGAGTAGCCCGTCCGTGCCCACGGGTCGGTCCCCCACCCGACGAAGCGGCCCGCGCGGAGTCGTCCGCCGAGGTCGACCTCGAACACCGTCTCCAGCTCGCGGACCGCCTTCGCGACCGGATCCGGCGCCGCCTCGAAGCGCTCGGCGGCGCGCCCACCCATCAGCGCGCGGAGCACGGGCGCGGGCTCCGCGCGCCCCCATCCTGGCAGCTTCCAGCTCTGCCCATCGAGGTCGCTGAAGAGACCGCTCATCGCCTCCGGCCAGAAGGGCGCGTCGAAGACGAGGACCACCTTGTCGACTGCCCCCGCCCCGAGCCGCTCGACCGCCTCGCGCTTCCCCTCCGGGAGCGGCGGGGCGAATGGGCGTCGAACGCGTCCAGCCCGAATTCCCGCAGCCAGCGCCAGGTGACGACGTGCTCGCCGTGGACGTACTCGGCGCCCAGCTCGACCGGGAACGGGGCCAGGTCGCGGGCCGTCCAGACGCGCCCCCCCACCCGGTCCCGCGCCTCCAGGACCGCGACCTCCCGCCCGGCGGCGACGAGACTCCGCGCCGCGGCGATCCCGGCCGCCCCCGCCCCGATGACGACGACGTCCGTCGCCCACTCTCTCGTCACGTCGGGCGGGCCTTCGCCGCCGCGATCGGGTTCGATCTCGCGCACACTTGGTCAGGGTAGACTACCCAGAGGAAGCCGTGCAAGGAAAGCGCAGCGCGAGCATGAAATCACCAAGGCGCAGGCGGACCCGACGGCACATGCGCATCGACGCCAGGAACCGGGTGACGATCCCGGTCGAGACGCTCAGGCGTGCCGGATTGAAGCCGGGTGACGAGCTGCGAGTCGCGGCGGCGGGACGGGGCCGGATCGTGCTCGCCCGCGTGATCGGTCCGATGGCGCGTTTCGCAGGCCGGCTGACGGGGGTCTACCCTCCTGGATATCTCGCCAGGCTTCGGAGCGAGTGGCGATAGCTTGACCGGTGCGGCGAGATCCGAACTGAGCGCGCAGCTCAGGTTCTCCACCCGTTACCGGGTGGCCAGCAGGGATCAAGGGCGGCCCGGCGACGCCTTGGCCCGGGTCTGGAAATCTACCAGGATGTCCTCGATCTGTTCCAGCGAACGCCGCCGCGGCTTCCCGCTCGGCGCGCGGTCGTACGACCAGGGCGCGTTCCGCACCGCTCACTCCGTGGGCCTTCTCCTGCCCCCGAGGATCCGCGCCCGGGCCTCATCCCACGGAATCGCGGTCGATGGGTCCGCCTCGTGTTCCGCCAACCGGCGATCGAGCTCGGCGGCCAGCTCGGGCGTCAACGGCAACGCCTCATCGGGCGCCTCCTCGGCGATGCTCTCCCAGAGGTCCTCGACCAGCTGGAGCCGCTCAGCCACCGACAGGGACCTGAAGGCGAACACAGGGTTCATCTCCACGCTCCTGATCCCAATTGTCGCTCTCCCGGTCCGTTGCCACGAGCACGGCGGGCTGTCAACGGTTATGGTAACGCACGGCGTCACGGCGCGCCGGTCTCAGCGTGGGACGACCCGAGGGGCCGGTCACGTCCGGGTGCGGAGGTGGAAGCTCTTCGGGCGGGTGAGGTGGCGGAAGCCGAGGTGGGAGAGGGAGCAGCCCTTGCCGCTGTCCTTCACGCCGACCCAGGGGAGCATCGGGTCCAGGTAGTCGCAGCGGTTGGCGTAGACGGTCCCGGCGTCGAGCTCGGCCATGAGGCGCGTGGCCCGGTCCATGTCCTGGGTCCACACCGAGGCGGTGAGCCCGTAGGGGCTGTCGTTCATGAGCCGGATCGCCTCGGCGTCGTCGGCGACCGGCATGATCCCGATGACCGGTCCGAAGCTCTCCTCGTGCATGACCGCCATCGAATGATCGACGCCGATCAGCACCGTCGGCGCGTAGAAGAAGCCGCGGCTCCCCCACCGCTGGCCGCCCGTCAGCACGCGGGCGCCGGCGGCGCGCGCCTGGCCCACCTGCTCCTCGACCACCCGCCGCCCCCGCTCGTGGGCCAGCGGCCCCAGCGTCGTCGCCCGGTCCTCGGGGTCGCCCAGCCGGTACTCGCGGACCAGGGCCACCGCCGCCTCCACGAAGCGGTCGAAGAGGCCGCGGGCGACGTAGACCCGCTCGATGGCGCAGCAGCTCTGGCCGGCGTTGTAGAAGGCACCGTCCACCACGTTGGCGACCGCGAAGTCGAAGTTCGCGTCGTCGGCGACGTAGGCCGGGTCCTTCCCGCCCAGCTCCAGGCCGGCGTCGATGAAGCGCCGGCTCACCTCCCCGTAGACCTCGCGCCCCCCGGCCACCGAGCCGGTGAACGAGACGTAGCCGACGTCGCCCGAGCCGATGAGCCGGGCGGTCGCCTGATGGTCCAGGCGGACGGCGGCGATCAGCCCCCGCGGCAGCCCGGTCCCGGCGAAGGCCTCGACGAAGTGGTCGGCGCAGAGCGGCGTCAGCCGCGCGTGCTTGACGAGGACGGCGTTGCCGGCCAGGAGCGCGGGGACGATGACGTTGACGGCGATGAGGAGCGGGTAGTTCCAGGCGGCGATGTCGAGCACGACCCCGAGGGGCTCGTGGCGGATGAAGCGGGCGAATCCGTCCTTCGGGGGGAGTGGCTCGTCGGCCAGGGCCGCCGGCGCCAGCCGGCCCATCGTCTCCGTCCGGTCGATCATCGTCTCGATCTCGCGGGCCGCCTCGGTGACCGGCTTCCCCATCTGCCGGCTGATGTCGAGGGCGACCCGGTCGGCCATCGCGCGAAACGCCGGCACCATCCCGGCGACCGACGCGGACGCGCTCCTCGACCGGAGACCCGGCGCCACTCGCGCTGGGCGGCGCGGGCGGCCGTCACGATCGCCGCCAGCTCGCGGTCGGAGGTGTAGGGCACGTCGCGCAGCGGCTCGCCGGTGGCGGGGTTGACGAGAGTCCAGGACGTGCTCATCGCGCCGAGCTTACCGTGGGTGGCGGGACGCCACAAGCGACACCGCGCAGGCGCCGGGCCAGCGACGCCCGCAGCCGGCGCGGCGCCACGCGCCCGAGGGTCACCCGGTCGGCGCCGGCGAAGGTGGCCAGGGAGCCCAGCGCCTCCGCGAGCCCGGCCAGCGCCGCGTCCGGGTCGAGCGCGTCCCCGCCTCCCGGGGGCGGAGCCCCGCCCGCGAGCCAGCCTTCGACGTGCACGCCCCGGACCTCCAGCCGCCGCTCGGCGCGGTGGTTCTTGGCGTCGACACGGCCGACCAGGTGCCCGTCGTGGAGGAACGGGCAGCGTGTAGTAGCCGTGCACGCGCTCGGTCTGCGGCGTGTAGACCTCGATCCGGTAGTCGAAGCCGAAGAGCCGGGAGACCCGGTCACGATGCCAGAGGAGGGAGTCGAAGGGCGAGAGCAGCGTGGTGCCCGCGGGCGGCCGCCGGCCGCCGGCGGGCGCGGGCCAGCGCCGGCAGATCCCGGGTCAGCGCGAGCCAGCGGCCGGGAACCCCCTCGACCTCGATCTCCGTCACCTCGCCCCGCTCCCGCATCCGGGCGAGCGCGGCCCGGCGGACGCCCGGCGCGAAGCGCGGATAGGTGAGATACCGACTCAGGTCGGTCTCGGTCGCCGCGCCCATCGCGTGGAGCGAGCGCTCCAGGTGCCAGCGGCCGAACTCCTCGGGCGAGACCGGCGTGAGGCCGAGCACGTCGGGCATCGCCCGCTCGAGCAGGTCGTAGCGCTTCTGGAAGTTGCGCCGGGAGGCGATGGCGAGCGCCCCGGTCATCCAGAGGTAGTGAAGCGCGTGCTGGACGGGCTTCCAGTCCCACCACCCCCCGCGCCCCGCGCCGCGGCGCGGGCCTTCGAAGTCCCCGTTGCTCATCGGCCCGTTGGCCCGGATGGCGTCGGTCACCCGGCTCAGCACCCGGGCGTTCCGCTGGAGCCACCGGGACCAGCCCGTGTGGCGGACGCGGTAGTCGAGCATGGCCCGCCGCCACCAGGGCAGCGTCGAGGCCGGCACGAGGCAGGCCGCGTGAGCCCAGTACTCGAACAGGAGCCGCCGCCGATAGGCGAGCCGGTCGAGCCGGGCGCGGTCGTAGGGGCCGAAGCGGCTCCACACCGTGAGGTAGTGGGCGCGATCGAGGACGTTGATGGAGTCCAGCTGGAGCCCGCCCACGTCCTCGACGAAGCGGACCAGCCGGCCGGGCGTCAGCCCGCGCGCCCGCGGCCGGGTGAGGTGCTGGCGTTCCAGGAACAGCGCGGTGACCGCGCGCAGCGGAAACACCGGTCGAGACATACGGCGCGGATTCTATCACCGCGGCGAGGGTGGGCCCCCGCCGGGTCGCCGGTCGAAGAGGAGGCTCTGCGCGCAGGACCCGAACGGGCCCCCGGCATCGAGCAGGCTGCCGAGGGTCGAGCCCGTCCCCGCGTCGCCCACGTGGGTCTCGGCCCGGACCAGGATCCAGGACCCGACCGGCGATCGCCACAGGGTGACGGTCAGGTCGGCGTTGACGAAGGTCCAGCTCCGGAGGTTGACGACCGCCGAGATCCCGCTCGCCAGGTCCGCCGCCGAGACCGCCTGGACCAGCGGGGAGTTCTCCTCGCCCTCGACCAGCGGCCGTGTCAGCGTGAACCAGGCCGTCGCCGGGCCCGGCTCGAGGAGGTCACCCTCGATGACCCGCGTGTCGACGCCGGTGAAGAACGGGCTCCACGCCTTGACGTGGGGCGGGATGGTCCGTCCGGCGTCGGGGCCGGGCGGGACGGCGGCGGGCCCAGTCCCGGGTGGGGTGACGCCGGGATCGAGGCGGAGAAAGAGCCCCGTGCACCGCGCGACGACGCCATCGTCCTGCACGAGCGAGGCCTCCACGCTGCGCGCCTTCCGGCCCTCGCGCAGGACTGACAGGCGGGTCGTGACCGGCCGCCGCGAGACCGGTCGCCAGAGGTCGAAAGCGAGGCGCGCCAGCCGGGCCGGGTACGGCGAATCGACCCGTTCGAGGGCCCGGGCGAGCAGGGCGGCCGAGGCGCTGCCCTGGAGGAGGTCGGGGTCCCAGGGGCCGACGGCCGACTCGGTCGGCTGATGGAACCCGCCCTCGGGCACGAACAACGGTCCGGCGTCCATGATCACCTCTGCGCGTGGCGCTCCACCGCGCGATGATGCCTCCACTCGGCACCGCTGTCGAGGCGCCGTGAGGGCGACCGCGCCGGACCCTCCCTTGACCGATGACGGGTGTCGTGGCATCACGGAGGGGCGACAGCCGACTCCGAGGGGAGGGACACGAGCGTGGGCCAGCGGATCCGGATCGTGGTGTGCGGCTTCGGGCGCGTGGGGCGCGCCTTCGCGCGGGTCGTGGACGCCAAGCGCGCCGCCGTCGAAGCGACCCACGGCGTCACGCTCGACCTGGTCGGCGTGGGCGAGCTGGGCGGAAGCGTCTGGCAGCCGCGCGGGCTCGCCCCCGAGGCGACGGCGGCCTTCTTCGAGGCGCACCGGAGCCTGGCCGGGCATCCCGACGCCCGCCCGGGCTGGCAGGGGATCGACCTCGTCCAGGGGGCGGAGGCCGACGTCCTGGTGGAGACGACGCCGACCGACATCAAGACCGGAGAGCCCGCGCTCGGCCACGTCCGGGCGGCGCTCGGCCGCGGGATGCACGTCGCCAGCGCCAACAAGGGCCCCTTCATCCACCACTACCGCGAGCTGCGCGACCTGGCGGCGCGGCACGGCGCCGCGCTCAAGCTCTCGGCGGCGGCCGCGGCGGCGCTGCCCACCCTGGATGTCGCCCAGGTCTGCCTGGCGGGGACGGAGATCCTGGCCATCGAGGGCGTGCTGAACGGCACCTCGAACTTCATCCTCACCCGGATGCGGGGCGGCCAGGGCTACGCCGACGCCCTGGCCGAGGCGCAGCGGCTCGGGATCGCGGAGCCCGACCCCACGCTCGACGTGGAGGGGTACGACACCGCGAACAAGCTGGCCCTCATCGCCAACGTGTGCCTCGGGAGCGACCTCGCCCCCGAGGACGTGGCGCGGACCGGCATCACGGGCCTCGCCGCCGAGGCCGTGCGCGGCGCCTCCGCCGACGGGAAGGTCTACCGGCTGGTGGGCCGCGCCGATCGCGACGCGGCCGGCCGCGTGCGGGCCCGGGTCGCCCCCGAGGCGCTGCCGGCGGACCATCCCCTGGCCGCCGTGGACGGCGCCGAGAAGGGGATCACCTACACGACCGACACCATGCACCGCGTGACGGTGCTGGGCGGCAAGAGCGATCCCCGGGGCGCCGCCGCGGCGCTCCTCAAGGACATCCTGAACATCTACCGCGGAGCGGGAGCCTGATGAACAACGCCGATCTGATCGTCAAGACGCTGAAGGCCGCCGGGGTCGAGCGAGGCTTCGGCATCCCGAGCGGCAACGTGCTGCCCCTGATCGAGGCGATGCGCCTGGGCGGCCTCCGCTTCGTCCTCACCGCCCACGAGGGGTCGGCCGCCTTCGCCGCCGACGTGACGGGCCGGCTCACCGGCGTCCCCGGGCTGGCCATCGCCACGCTCGGGCCCGGCGCGACCAACCTGACCACCGGCGTCGGCTGCGCCTGGCTCGACCGCTCGCCGATGCTCGCCATCACCTGCAACCTCCACACCCCCCAGCTCGGCCGTCGGATCCAGATGTGGATCGACCACGCGACTCTCTTCCGGCCACTGACGAAGGCGAGCCTCGCCTTCCGCAAGGGCCGGGTGGCGGCCGTGCTGGCCGAGGCCCTGGAGCTGGCGGTGAGCGAGCCGGCGGGGCCCGTCCACATCGACCTGCCGGAGGACGTCGCCCTGGCCCCGGCCGTCGAGGAGGTGCCGCCGATCCCGAGGGGGCGGCGGCGGCCGCCGGCCCCGGAGGCCGCGATCCAGAAGGCCGCGGAGCTGCTCGGCAAGGCCCGGCGCCCCGTCGCCGTCCTCGGCGCCTCGGCGATGCGCATGGCCCGCCCCGGTCTCCTGCGCGAATTCGTCGAGCGGCACCGGCTTCCCTTCGCGTCGACGACGATGGCCAAGGGGCTGATCGACGAGGACCACCCCCTGTCCCTCGGCTGCATCGAGCGGGCCCGGCGGCAGGTGCAGCGCGAGCTCTTGCGGAGCGCCGATCTCGTCGTCGGCCTGGGCTACGACGTGGTGGAGGTGGAGTACGAGGCCTGGATCGGGAAGGTGCCGCTTCTCAGCGTGGACGTCGACCCGGTGGACGCGGATGCGAGCGTCACCATCGCGCACGAGGTCGTGGGCGACCTCGACGCCTCGCTCGAGGCGTTACTCCGGCTGCCGGCGCTCGCCCCCGAGTGGCCCGCGGATGCGGCCCGGCGGCACCGGGACCGGTTCCAGACGGCGCTCCGGCCGGCGGTCTCCGCCTTCGCGCCCCACCAGGCCATCGACATCGTGCGGGCGCTCCTGCCGCGCGAGGGCATCCTCACCTTCGACGTCGGCGCCCACACCCACCAGATCGGGGGACAGTGGACCGCCCACGAGCCGCGCACGTTCCTCATCACCAACGGCTGGTCGTCGATGGGCTTCGGCCTCCCGGCGGCCATCGCCGCGAAGCTCGCGCGCCCGGACCGGCCGGTGGTGGCGCTGATTGGCGACGGCTGCTTCCAGATGACCTGCGGCGAGGTCGCGGTGGCGAGGCGCCTCGGGCTGGCGCTGCCGATCGTGGTGCTCGACGACCGCTGGCTGGCCCTCATCCAGGTGAAGCAGGAGCGCCGTCGCTTCGCGCTGTACGGGACGGACCTGGGGACCGAGGACCGGGACGCGCCGGCCCACTACTTCGGCGCGCCGGCGGTCACCGCCCGCACGCCCGCCGAGCTGGAGAAGGCCCTGAAGGAGGCGCTCCAGGCGGACGGGCCGACCGTCATCGAGACGGTGGTGGACGGCGGTCACTACATGGAGACGGTGTACGACTGACGCGGGCGGGGCCGATGAGCGTCGCATCGCGTCGTCCTCGGTTCGTCGCCGATCCTCGGCGTACTAGCCCCAATCGGCGATTATCCAGCGCGGGCTGCACCCCTTTCCCTCTCCCCCTCTGGGGGAGAGGGTTAGGGTGAGGGGAAGCCATGTCCCCCTATCAACCCTCACCCCGACCCTCTCCCTGGAAGGGAGAGGGCGCGGAGTAGGAGCGGCTCTCGGACCGCTGATGAAGGTGACGGTGCAGTATTCGCCGATTGGGGCTCGGAGTACGCCTGCGGTCGGCGACTCCCTGCGTCCTAGCGCTGCTCGCTCCTCGACCCCGCCCCCAGAGGACTTGACTCATCTGCCATGACTTTGGCGCGTCAAGGAACCTGGCGGCTGGCCCGCCTCACCCTCACCTCTCCCCCGAGACGGGGGAGAGGGTGAGCCAGAGGCAAGAGCCGGTCAGGCGCGGGCCGAGACGCCGGTCGGGCAGGCCACGCCCGTCCCGCCGAGCCCGCAGTACCCGCCGGGGTTCTTCGCCAGGTACTGCTGGTGGTAGTCCTCCGCGTAGTAGAAGGCGGGAGCCGGGCGGATCTCGGTCGTGATCGCGCCGTGGCCGGCACCGGCTCAGGGCCTGCTGGTAGGCGTCGCGCGAGGCCTCGGCGGCCTTCTGCTGGGCGTCGCCGTGGGTGAAGATCGCGGAGCGGTACTGGGTGCCCACGTCGTTCCCCTGGCGCATGCCCTGGGTCGGGTCGTGCGACTCCCAGAAGACCCGGAGCAGCTCCTCGTAGCTCACCACGCCGGGGTCGAAGACGACGAGCACGACCTCCGCGTGCCCGGTGAGCCCCCCGCACACCTCCTCGTACGTCGCGTTCGGGGTGAAGCCGCCGGCATAGCCCGCGGCCGTGGTGTAGACACCGTTCGTCTGCCAGAACTTCCGCTCGGCCCCCCAGAAGCAGCCGAGGCCGAAGACCGCCTGCTCGAGCCCCTCGGGGAAGGGTGGCTTCAGCGGGTGGCGGGTGACGAAGTGGCGGTCGGGCACCGGGATCGGCTCCGCCCGGCCGGCGGGCGCCTCGGCCTCGCTCGGCATCCGGGCCTTGGACCAGGGTAGCCGCATCGCTCGATCCTCCTCGCTGCGCGCCCGGTCATGGGCTCCGGCGGCGGGGTGGACCGCCGCCGGCGCCGTCGGGCGCGCGCCCTCAGTATGCCCTAATAGCCGCGGCCCCAGAAGGAGCAGAAGCGCTCGATGTTCCCGGGAAGGTGCTGCTCGTAGTTCCCCCACTTCTCGTACTTCGGCAGCTTGATCTCCTTCATCGCGGTGTCCCAGCACTTCCCCTGGTCGGCGGCCGGCCGCACGGCGTCCGAGAGCTCCGTCATGTACTGCTTCAGGTTGCGGACGTCGTCCTTCGTGCCCAGCCGTCCGCCGGCGTAGGGGTGGCCGGGGATCATCCGGTCCCAGTCCATCGCGATGACCCGGTCGAGGGAGTCGAACCAGTCGGGCAGGTAGCCGTCGAGCATGTTGCGGAACTGCACGGTCTCGATGGGGATGAAGTCGACCGTGAAGATGAGCCGGTCCTTCGGCACCCGCATCACCAGGCTGTTGTCCGAGTGGTTCCGCCCGACGTAGGTCAGCTCCACCTTGACGCCGCCCAGCTCGAGCTCCCGGGAGTCGCCGACGACCTCGTCCGGAATCACGGTGCTCGGGCGCTTGAGCGCCTCCAGGTGGGCCTTGGCGTTCCGGTGGGCGAGGAACCGGGCCCCCGCGTCCTTGAAGGGCTTGCCGCCGTCGATGTGGTCGAAGTGATGGTGGCTGTACACGACCCACCGGATCGGCGCCGGGGTGACCTTGCGGATCTCGTCGACGTAGGTGGTGACCGCCTGGGGCCGCAGGTAGCCGATCGGGTCGGTGGCGATCACGCCGTCCGGGGTCACGACGAACATCGACTGGTGGAACTGGTAGCGGAAGGCGTAGGTGGTGTCGGTGATCTTGCGGGTCTCGAAGGGCGGCGCCTGGGCTTGCGCCCGGCGGCCGAGTCCCCCGACCGCCCCGGCGGCGGCCATCCCCATCCCCAGGCGCAGCATGGTCCGTCGGTCCATGAGTCTCCTCCTCTCGGGGTTCGCAAACGGGTGGCTGGCGGATGCTGCCTTGACGCTAGGGCAACGCGGACCGGGGCGCATTGGTTCCCCGCCGGTCACCGAGGGTCCGGCGGTACCCCTCGGTCACTCACCAGCGCCGCAGGCTCGCAATTCCACCACCCTTGGGCTTCTCGCAAACCCCGGGTGCTGGCCGGCGTTCCACTTCGAGCCGCGGCCCAAAGGCCGAAGGCCGTCCAACAGTCGCGGCCTCCGAGGGGGGAATCGGGGTCTTCCGAGACCCCCCCGATGGCCTCAGCCGCCGGTCTCGTAGACCTCGATCTCCTGCGGCCGCAGCACCAGGCGGAAACCCGCGTGCTCCCAGAGGTCCCGCTCGGCCGGGCTCAGGGCCGGCCACCGGCGGTCCCCGCGGCGCTGGTCCACCGCCACCGGGAGAGCCCGCCGGCGCCGCTCCTCGTGCCGGCGGTCGAGGATCACCTGGACCACCGGCGAGCCGGCAAAGGCCAGGCGGAGCTGCGCGTAGAGCGCCTCCCGGTCGCCCCGGACGATGAAGAGCCACCGGGGCACCGATCCCCCCCGGCCCTCCACTTCACCGCTCATTCCCAGCTCCGTCCCCCGCCGGGCGCCCTGCCGGCGGCGATCGATGACGGCCTCGAGCGTTCGCACGAGCGCCGGCTCGTCGCCGGGGCCTCGCGTGGTGTTCCAGGCCTGCAGTCATCCCGGGGCTGAGAATACCATCCCCCCGCGTGGGCGAACGGGAGTCCGCTTCCCGATCGGGAGCGCGACCATTCGTGCGCGACCATTCGTTGCGGGTGCTGCCAGGGCGGGCTAGAATGCAGGCTGCAGGCCGCGGCGGGCCGCCCCGGCCATCCCGCTCGGGTGAGGCGCGGAGGCTCACTCACGATGCCGCGACGGAAGCTCGACCTCCCCGCCGTCGAGCGCCTCTCGATCCTCGACGCCGACGGCCGCGTCGATCGGGCGCTCGATCCCGGGATCCCACCCGACGACCTCGTGCGGCTCTACCGGACGTTCCTCCTCGCCCGCCGGTTCGACGAGCGCATGCTGCGCCTCCAGCGACAGGGCCGGATCGGCACCTACCTGTCCGCCCGCGGCCACGAGGCGGCAGTGCTGGGCAGCGTCTACGCGCTCCGGCGGACTGACTGGCTGGTGCCGGTCTGGCGCGAGTGGGCGGCGTACGTCTGGCGTGGCTGGCCGCTCGAGAACCTGATCCTTCTCTACGCCGGCTACACCGAGGGCATGCGGGTCCCGGACGGGATCCACGACCTCCCCGTGTGCGTGCCCATGGGCACCCACGTGCCTCACGCGGTCGGCGTCGCCTACGCCGCGCGTTACAAGAAGGACGGCAGCGTCACGCTCTGCTACTTCGGCGACGGCGCCAGCTCCGAGGGCATCACCCAGGAGGCGCTGAACTTCGCCGGCGTACTGGAGACGCCGGTGGTGTTCGTGTGCGTCAACAACCAGTGGGCGATCTCGGTCCCGGTGGCCCGGCAGACGCACGCGACGAGCCTCGCCCAGAAGGCGATCGCCTACGGCTTCCCCGGCGTCCAGGTGGACGGCAACGACCTCCTCGCCGTCTACGCCGCGACCCGGGAGGCCGTCGAGCGGGCCCGGCAGGGCGGTGGCCCCACGCTCGTCGAGGCCGTGACCTACCGGCTCGGCGGGCACTCGACAGCGGATGATCCCACGAAGTACCGGGATGCCGCCGAGGTCGCGGCGTGGGAGGCGAAGGAGCCGCTCCCGCGCTTCCGCGGCTACCTGGAGGGCCAGGGCCTGGTGGACGACGCCATCCACGCGCGGCTCGACGCCGAGGCCGACGCCGAGGTGCGGGCGGCCATCGAGCGGGCCGAGGCCCGGATGCGCGAGGCGCGCCTCGCCGAGATGTTCGACCACGTCTACGGCGAGCTCCCCGCGGAGGTCGCGGCCCAGCGCCGCGCGCTCGAGCCCCACCTGGGGGACGAGGGCGGGTCGGGCGACTCCGCCTCCACGACGTAGCGCAGCGGCCCGCCCGGCACCACCGCGTCGAATGGAAAGCACGTGACGAGGGTGAGCCGCGGCCGGCCGTCCTCCACCAGGACCGACGTGTCGTTCGCGTCGACCACCCGCGCCTCGCGCACCACGTAGCCCCGGCTGCGCCCGTCGGGCGTCAGGAGGCGCAGCTCGTCGCCGGGCGCCAGATTCTTGAGAAATCGGAACTGGGTGTCCCGGTGGCCACTCAGCACCGTGTTGCCCCGCTGGCCGGGTGGCGCGCTGCCGGGGAGATGGCCGGGGCCGAAGGCCAGGGTGCGGCCGCTCACGCCCGCCAGCACGATGAGATCGACTCCGTGCGCGGGCGCCGCCAGGCGCGCCACCGGCCAGGTGTCGGCCCACGGCCACGGCTTGACGGGCGCCCCCGTCGCCCGGGTCTCGGCCCAGGCGCGATGGAGGAGGAACTGGGCCAGCTTCGCCTTCGCGTAGATCCGGCCGCCGGCGGCGAAGAATCCGATACCGAGTGCCAGCAGGACGAGAGCGAGCCAGCGCGCAGCGCGCGGTCTCAGTTCGAGACCTCCCGCCCACCCCCCCAGCCCCCCTCCCCCACCCACTGGGGGAGGAGGAGCCGGAGGACGCCATCCCTTCACACGCTCTCAGTTTGGGCCTCCCTCCCACCCCAGCCCCCCTCCCCCACTGTTGGACGGCCTTCGGCCTTTGGCTGGGGGGAGGGGGGGCCGAAGGAACCGACTCCTTTGCACGCCCTCATCGGGGTGCCCGGCCGGGCCGGGGCGAGGGCCCACCGCCGCACGCCGAGCGCGAGGCCCAGGCAGGCCAGGCCGAGCACCAGATAGAGGGGGCCCGGCGTCGCGGTCCGGGGCAGGCCGCCGAAGATCTTCTCGTGCTCCGCCCCGGCCGGCAGGTTCGTGGGCACGATCCCGGTGGCGAGGGGCGTGCCATCGGGCCGGGTCGGCGTGACGTCGACGGCGACCAGGCTCGTGTACGCCGAGACCAGGTGGTGCTGGAGGGCGACGGCGACCACCGCGCCGCGCACCTCGTCGCGGTCGGCGCCCTCCCGCAGGCCGTCCATCAGCGAGCCGATCTTCTTCCGCGCCCAGAGCTTGTGGATGCCCGTCTCGTCGGTCCGGGCGTCGAGGCGAAGCGTGACCTCCCACGGCTGCGTCCCCCGCGTGCCCGTGAGGGTGAGCTCGCTCCGCGGGTCGGTCCCCAGCCGAGCCACGAGGACGATCGGCTCGCCCACGTAGAGGTCGGGGATCCGCTCGGGCCAGGCCTCGACGTCGGCCCGGTCCCAGCTCACCGCGAGCCCGGCGAGGACCGGATGCTCGAGCTTCCGGAAGAGCGCCGTCATCTTCTCGCCAACCTCGGTCGGGCTGCCGATGTAGGTGTAGGTGCCGCGGCCGAACTCGGCGGCCTTCGTCATGAAGTGCGAGTTCGGGCTCGCGCCGATGCCGACCGTGAAGAGCCGGCTGCGCCCGAGCTTCTCCTGGATGTACCGGAAGAGCTGGTCCTCGTTCCCGACCTGGCCGTCGGTGATGAAGACGACCTGGCGCACGGCGTCGTGGCCGGCGTCCTCCTCCAGCGCGGCCCGCAGCGCCGGCAGCATCTCGGTCCCGCCGTCGGCCCGGAGGCCGGCCACCCATTGCCGGGCGCGCGCGAGCTCCGCCGGCCCCGCCGACACCGTGGACGGGAAGAGGGCCTGGGCGCGGGAATTGAACTGGATCAGGTTGAAGCGGTCCCCGGGACGGAGGGCGCCCAGCGCCTCGCCCAGGGCGAGCCGGGCCTGCTCGATCGAGGCCCCCGCCATCGAGCCCGAGGTGTCCACGACGACGACCGTCTCGCGCGACAGGCGGGGCCCCGCCGCGTCGGCCGGGGGCGGGAGCAGCATCACCAGCGCGTAGTGCTCGCCGTCGTGCCACTGGGTGAACAGGGCCGCCGCCGGCTCGTGGCCGACCGCCGGCACCCAGACCAGCTCGAAGTCCCGGTCGGCCGGCACCTCCCCGTCCCGCAGCGTCACGAGCTGGCGCGTCGGCGAGAGCGGGGTCGCCACCACCGCGTGAAAGGGGCTCTCGACCCGGCGCAGCGGGAACCCGGTGTCGAGGTCGACCGCGAGGGTCACCGGGTTGATCGGGCCTTGCCGCGGGTGCCGCACCGGGGGGGTGATGCGGGCGGCGTCGGGCACGGCATCCGTGTTGACCCCCCACCCCGTCCCGGGGTCGCCCGGGATGGCGGTGGCGCCGGGGATGTAGCGGGGGCCCACGACCATCGGGAAGCGCAGCCGGAACTCGCCTGCGTCGTAGCGCAGGACCTCCTGGTACTGGAGGACGACCTCGACCTGCTCCCCGGGGCCGATGTTGGCCACCGAGACCGTGAAGATGTTCGGGCGCTCCTGCTCGAGGAGCGAGGCCTTCTTCCCCTCCTGCTTCGCCTGCTGGTAGGTCTGCCGGGCCTCCTCGCGCTCGCGGATCCGGCCCTCGATGACCCGGGGGCCGACGCGCACCAGCAGCGTGTCGACAGCCGCCGACTCGGGGAGCGGGAACACGTAGATCGCCTCGAGCCACTCCTCGGTCGGGTTCGCGAACTGCTGGGCGACCTCCACCCGGGCGACCAGGCCGGTCACCTGCATCCGGACGTCGGTCCTCAGCAGCGGCGCCTCCTGGAAGCGGCCGGGCACGTCCGTCCTGACGAGGAGCGCGCCTCGTCCCGTCTCCCCGAGTCCGACCGGGGGCCCCAGCGCCTCACCGGCGCCGGCCCGGCCCGTTCCAAGCCCGGCCCCCACCAGGAGCGCGAGCCCGATCGTCCCCACCCACCGCGAGAGCATCCTCCCCAGTCGCATCGCCCACCTCCCTGTCGCAGGGTCGAGCCCCGCTGTCTGCCCCCATTGGACCGGGTCGCTGTGCACGGAGCGGGGTCAACCCGGGGAATGTAGGCGGCGAGATGTGGCGAAATCGTGGCAGCGGATTTTCTTGACGGCCCTCGCCCGGCCCGCCATCCTTTCCGGCATGACCCCGCCGCGCGGAGGCCTGGTCGCCGTGGTCGACGACGAGCCGGGCCTCCGGGAGACCGTGAGCTTCGCTCTGCGCCGCGAGGGCTACCGGGTGGAGACCTTCGCCGACGGCCGGGCGGCCTGGCAGGCGTTCCAGGAGCGGCTACCCGACGTGGTGGTGCTCGACATCCTCATGCCGGGCCTCGATGGGCTCGATCTCTGCCGCCGGCTGCGCGCCCGGAGCGAGACGCTGCCCATCATCTTCCTGACGTCCCGCGACGAGGAGCTGGACCGGGTGCTCGGGCTCGAGCTGGGGGCCGACGACTACCTCTGCAAGCCCTTCTCGATGCGCGAGCTGATCGCCCGGATCCGGGTCCTCTTCCGCCGGGCCGCGGCCAGCAGCCAGCCGGCCCCGGCCGCGGAGCCGAAGCCGCTCGCGCTGGGCGCCCTCACGCTCGACTTCGACCGGTACCTGGTGCGCTGGAAGGGCGCCGCCGTCCCGCTGACGCTGACGGAGTTCCTCATCC
The DNA here is from genome assembly GCA_963708025.1 of uncultured Candidatus Rokubacteria bacterium. Lineage (GTDB taxonomy): Bacteria > Methylomirabilota > Methylomirabilia > Rokubacteriales > DASRDR01 > CAVPSB01. The sequence goes on from CAVPSB010000024.1 coordinate 32,147, forward strand.
TGGCCGCCCTCGTCCGCCATCCCGGTCACGTCAAGAGCCGCAAGCAGCTCATGGAGCAGGGCTACCCCCACGACGCCTACGTGAGCGAGCGCACGATCGACTCGCACGTGAAGCGGCTGCGGGCCAAGTTCGCGCAGATCGATCCCGGCTTCACCGGCATCGACACCGTCCACGGCGTCGGCTACCGCTACCGCGAGGAATCCGAGTGAGACATCGGGAGCCAATCCGCTCGGTCTCCTGGCCTCGCGCCGCGTCGCAACTGCGGGCCGCCGCCCCTCCCCCCGGAGGGTGGGGAGGGGTCGGGGGTGGGGGTGGACCCGAATGACCCGGCTCGCGCGGCTCCCCTCGCGGATCGCCGTGCGCCTCCTGGCCTTCAACCTGCTGCTCGTCTTCCTGCCGGCGGCGGCCGTGTACTACCTCGACGTCTACGAGCGCCAGCTCCTCGACGCGCAGGAGCGGGCGATGGTGCAGCAGGGCCGCGTGCTGGCCGCCGCGCTCTCCGAGCGGGGCCCGGTCGTGGCGGCGGACGCCGAGGCGATCCTGGTGCGGCTCCGCCAGCAGTCGGAGGCCCGGCTGCGCGTGGTCGACCGCGAGGGCCGCATCCTCGCGGACTCCAGCCAGCTCGGTCCCCGCCGGGAGCCGGAGCCCGAGGCCCCCTCCCGCGAGGCCCGGGAGCCGCGCACCCGCGATGCCCCGCTCTACCAGGTCGGCGCCTGGCTGTACCGGGCGTACCAGCGCCTCTTCGCGCCGTCGCCGCCGGTGGCGGACCCGGAATCCGAGGACCTGGCGCCCTCCCAGCTCCTGACGACGCCCGAGGTCCGCGACGCCCTCGCCGGACGCTACGGGGCCCGCACCCGGATGTCCCCGGGGGCCCGGCGCTCGGTCACCCTGTACAGCGCGCTCCCGGTGTGGACCGGCGCCCGGGTGGCCGGCGCGGTGCAGGTCTCGCAGTCCACCGCCCGCCTGTTCCGAGTCCTGGACCAGACCCGGCTCGGCGTCTTCCAGGTCTTCCTGGCCTCGGTCGCCGTCGCCATCGTGCTCAGCCTGCTGGTCTCCACGACGATCGTCCGCCCGCTCCGCCAGCTCCGCGACGAGTCGCACGGGATCGTCGATCGGCGGGGTCGCATCCGGAAGGGCTTCGTGGGATCCCGGCGGCGGGACGAGATCGGCGAGCTGGCCCGCGCCCTGGAGGAGCTGACGCGCCGGCTCGAGGACCACGCGCGCTTCACCGAGTCGTTCGCGGCCGACCTCGCCCACGAGCTCCGGAACCCCCTCGCCTCTATCCGCAGTGCCAGCGAGATGCTGGCCGAGGTGGACGATCCCGCCGGCCGCCGCCGCTTCCTGGCGATCGTGCAGCGAGAGGTGGCCCGCGTGGAGCACTTGCTGGCCGCCTGCCGCGAGCTGGCCCGGATCGACGCCGGCCTCGAGACCGAGGAGCGGCGCCCCGTGGACCTGAGCCAGCTCCTGCCGGCGATCGTCGACGGCTACCGCCTCCGTGGGGTGAACGGCGTGCGGCTGGAGCTCGCCGCCTCGCCGGAGCCGGTGGTGGCGCGCGGCTCGCCGGAGCGGCTGACCCAGGTGTTCGAGAACCTCCTCGACAACGCGGTCAGCTTCTCCCCGCCGGCCGGAACGGTGCGCATCGACCTCGCCCGGCGGGACGGCACGGCGATCGCGACGATCGCCGACGCCGGTCCCGGGATCCCGGAGGGCGCCGAGGCGCTCGTCTTCGGCCGCTTCTACACCGACCGGCCCGGCAGCGACAAGACGGCGGCGGGCCACACCGGGCTGGGTCTCGCGCTGGTCAAGACGATCGTCGAGGGCTACGGGGGCGCCGTCACCGCCGCGACGCGGCCGGAGGGCGGGGCGTGCTTCACCGTCCGGCTGCCGATTCAGTGAGGTCTTCGGGACCTCCCTCCCACCCCCCAGCCCCCTCCCCCACCCACCGGGGGGAGGGGGAGCCGGAGGCCCCGATTCCTTCGCAGACTCTGAGTGCAGCGAGGGCCGCCGCATTGGTTCACACGCCGTGAGACGGGCCACCGTCGGGATCATCGGGATGATCAGCCTGCTCGCGCTCGGGACCGCCGCCGCTGCGCCGCGGTTCGAGCCCGGACCGTACCAGGAGGCCGACGGCGCGATGCCGCTCCACGCGGGCGGGGCCCTGGTCAACCCGTACTTCGCGACGAAGGCGCTGGTGGTCGCCGACGTCGCCGGGCTCGACGTCCGCGAGGCCGCCGGCCGATGGGTCGGCTGGGCGCTCGCCCGGCAGCGCTTCGACGGGCGGTTCGAGCGCTACTGTCGCGATGGCCAGGTCTGGCGGGCATGCGGCGACGCCGACGCGGACGACGCGATGCTCGCCCTCTGGCTCGAGCTGCTCTACCGGCTGGCGCCGGACGCGGGCATCCCCGCGGCATGGCAGACCAGCGTGCGGACGGCCGAGGCCCACCTCGCGTCGCTCCGCGATCCCGCGCTCGGCGTCTACCGGATCGCCCGCACCAACCCGACCACGCTCTTCATGGACAACGTCGAGGTGCACGCCGCGCTCAAGGCGATCGCCCGCGACCAGCTCCGGCTCGGCGACGCCCGCCGCGCCCGGGAGACCGACGTCCAGGCGGCCTACCTGGCGCGCGACGTGCTGACCGTCTTCTGGCGGGCGGAGACCGGCACGTTCGTGGTCTCCACCCAGGAGCGCCTCGGCCGGGCGTTCTACCCGGACGTGGTCGCCCAGACGTACCCGTGGCTCCTCGACTTGCCGACCCCGGCCGGCGACCCCCGGCCGGCCTTCGCCGAGTGGCGCCGCCGGCACCGGACGGACTGGCTGTCCCTGCGCCAGGACGATTACCCGTGGGGCCTGGTGGCGCTGACCGCCCTCGAGCTCGGCGACGCCGAGACCGCGCGGTGCTGGCTCGGGCGCGCGGCGCCGCTCCGCTTCGGCCAGCGCTGGAACGTGCTCGAGGAGGCGATCCACCAGGCCCTCGTCGCGCGGCTCGGCGCGCCTCCGACCGGACCAGCCCCGGGTTGCTGAAGACGCGCGAAGAAGTCAGTTACTCCTTGGCCCCCCTCCCCCCAGTGGGCGCCGGAGGGACGGGACGTCGCGAGGGCCGTAGGCCCGAGCCGTCCTGGCGATCCGGTCAATCGGGAGGGGGCCAAAGGCCGAAGGCCGTCAAAGGATCGGGGGGGCGGGAGGTCCCGAAATACGGTGCTTTCCTTGACCGGACGCGCCCCGGCAGGATAGCCTCTGCCTCATGATCGCGCAGGTGCCCCGTACATCATGACCCAAGTCAACCGGACCCTCACCGCCCGGGTCGAGCACGGGGCGCTCCTCCTCGTCGACGACGACGAGATGACCCGCGACATGCTCTCCCGCCGGCTGGAGCGCATCGGCTACACCGTCACGCCGGCCTCCGACGGCGACCAGGCCCTCGAGCTGATCGCCCGGGAGCCGTTCGACGTCGTGCTGCTCGACATCAAGATGCCGGGCCTCACCGGCTTCCAGGTGCTCCAGGCCATCCGGCGGATCCACTCGGTGACCGACCTGCCGGTGGTCATGGTGACCTCCAGCGACGACAGCGACAGCATCGTCGAGGCGCTGGAGCTGGGAGCCAACGACTACGTGACGAAGCCGATCGACTTCCCGGTGGCGATCGCCCGCGTCCGGACCCAGCTCCTGCTGCGGCGGATGGTCCTGGCGCTGGAGGAGGCCAACCAGAAGCTGGAGCGGCTGTCCTTCCTGGACGGGCTGACGAACATCGCCAACCGCCGCCGCTTCGACGAGTTCCTGGAGCGGGAGTGGCGGCGGGGGCTGCGCGACGGCACGCCCATCTCCGTGATCATGACCGACATCGACTTCTTCAAGGCGTACAACGACACCTACGGCCACGAGGCCGGCGACGAGATCCTGAAGATGGTGGCCGGGGCGCTGAGCGCGACCTTGAATCGCCCCGCCGACCTGGTGGCGCGGTACGGCGGGGAGGAGTTCGTGGTGGTGCTCCCGGGGACCGATTCCGGCGGCGCGGCGCTCCTGGCCGAGCGCCTGCGCGGCGGCGTCGAGAGCCTGCAGATCGCCCACGCCGGCTCCCGGGTCGGCGTCCACGTCACGATCAGCCTGGGGGTGGCCACCATGGTGCCCCAGCGGGGGGTCTCACCCGACGTGCTGGTGGCCGCCGCCGACCAGGCGCTCTACCAGGCCAAGCACGAGGGCCGGAACCGGGTCCGTGTCTCGGTCGAGCCCGTTCCCCCGTCTCCCCCGTCGGGGGAGACACCAGGATGAGGCGGTCGGCGAGCGACCCGGCCCAGGCTCTCGTGAGCTGATGGGCGGTCAGCGCGCGTCGGCCGCCTGCATCTTGCGGAGCTCGAGCACGTCGTAGCGCCGCCGGATCGACGGCAACAGCGCACCGAAGATCGCCGTCGTGAGGAGCCCCGCCAGGTTCAGCGGGTAGGACACGGCCCACGGCTGGCCGCGCAGCATCGCCGCGATGCCGGCCGCCAGGACCGCCACGCCGAGCGTCACGAGCGTCTTCGTCGCGCCCAGCACGAACCCGCGCGCCACGCCGCGCGACGTCAGCCAGCCGATGACCGCGCCCAGGAGGCCGATGATCCCGCCCAGGGCGCCGCCGACGAGCCCGCCGGTCCGCTCGCTCCACCACTGGCCCGACGCCGCCAACGGGTCCTCCCCCGGCTGGTACTGGACGAGCCGCAGGGGCCCCAGGTCCACGGTGCCGCGCCCGGGGAGCACGACGTTCAGCGTGAGTCCAGCCGGCGGCGGCGTGCCCGCGTCCGCGAACATGGGGAGGATGAAGGGCCGCCAGTCCGTGGTGCCCTGGAGAGGGCGGAGGAGGCCGGAGCCCAGCGTCCGGGAGAAGTAGCGCCCCCCATTCGGGAACGCGCTCCACATTTCGAGGTAACCCTGTCCACGCACGCCCTCGTACCGAACGGAGCCGGCGAGGGCGTAGGGGAAGCCCGTGACGCCCGGCGCGTCCAGGGTCAGGACCGTCAGGCGGGTCGGCACGTCCTCGGCGTGCACGATGCGGAGGTACGGGAAGCCGGCGGTCGCGTCCGCGGATTGCACGGTGCCGGCGGCCGGTGGGCGCGCGGTGTGGAGGCTTCCCCAGGACAGATCGCGGAGGGTCTGTTCGCCGAACGCGGCCGAACCCCAGAACACGAGGCTAAGCGTGGTGATCCAGCGCTTCATGGCGACCTCCCGTCTCGTCGCGATGTGCGGTCAGGAGGAGCTTCAGGGTGTCCATGCCGAGCTTGCCGTCGGCAAACTGGGCTCGGAGCAGTCGCTCGAACCGGCTGGTGATCGTCTCGTTGTCCAGGACCTTGATCTTGTCGATGAGGCGATCCAGCCGGAGGCGGACGGTCGGGTAGCTGATGCCGTAGGCCTGAGCTAGCTCCTTGAGCGACCCCGAGGCCAGCACGAACCGCTTGACGAACGCGAGATCCTCGTCGCTCAGCTGATCCGCCCACCGCTCGGGGCCGCGGCCGGTCCGGGGCATGGCCACCTCCACCCCGATGGTGGACTTTAATAAAGTGTAAGTCAACTTTCTGTTTGTTGAATAGCCCGGGACGGGCGTCGCGGCGCGGGCCGGGGGGGAGCGCGCGCTCGAGCAGGGCCCCGCGGCCACCAAGGCGAACGGCCCCCCGGCGCTCGCGGTCAGCGTGGTGGTGAACGCGCTGGTCGCGGGCCAGCGGCCACGGCGGGGGGCTCGGCGGGGAGCGCGATCGTCACACGGCAGCCGCGCTCGCTGCCGTCAACCACCCTGGCCGCCTCGATCACGATCGTCCCACCGTGCACCTCGGCGATCCGCCGGGCCAGGGTGAGGCCCAGGCCGAAGCCCCGCGGCGCCTCGCCGGCCGCGCTCGGCGTGCGGGCCCGGTCCAGCCGGTAGAACGGGGTCAGGACCCGCTCCCGCTCGGCCGGCGCGATCCCCTCCCCCTCGTCCTCGACGCTCAGCGCCACGCCCGTCGTCTCGCGGCGCGCGGCCAGCGTGATCGGCGGCGCCCCGTACTTGGCGGCGTTCTCGACAAGGTTCCAGAGCGCGCGCTTGAGCAGGGTTCCGTCGGCCACCACGGCGAGCGGCGGGCCGTCCGCGACGCGGACCGCCTTGCCGGCCACCAGCGGGTCGTGCGCCGCCCGCTCGGCCAGCTCGCCGAGAAGCGAGGGCACGTCCACCGGTCCGAGGTGAGGCGGCAGCCCCGTCGCGTCCAGTCGCGCGGTGGTGAGGACGTCGTCGATCAGCCGGTCCAGCTCGGCGAGGTCGCCCTCCACGTCGCGGAGGCGGGCCTCGCTCTCACCATCCCGGGCGAGCAGCGCGAGGGCCACCCGGATGCGGGCGAGGGGCGAGCGGAGCTCGTGCGAGACGTTGGCGAGCAGCTCCTTCTGGCCGGCCACCAGCCGCTCGACCCGGTCGGCCATGTCGTTGAAAGCGCCGGTCAGCTCCCGGAGCTCGTCGATGCGCGGGCCCCGGTGCCGCCGCCACCAGCCCCGGCGCCCGCCTGCCTCGGCCTCGGGCACGCGATAGGCCAGCTCCCCTCGACCGAGGCGGCGCGCCGCCTCGGTGAGCCGCTCGATCGGCCGCGAGATGCGGCGGGCCAGCGGCGCGGCCGCGACCGCGACGATGAGCAGCACCAGGGCCACCGTGAGGCCGGGCCGCAAGAGCGCGGTCACACGGAACCGCCGCGGCAGCGAGACCTCGACGAAGCCGAGGACGGCGCGGGAGCCCGCGGCCCGCACCGGCGACGCCACGAACCACACCGGGGCCGGCCGGGTGACCAGGCCACCGGCGCGGAGATCGGCCGCCTCGGTGGCGGTCAGCGGCCCGAGCTCGAGGCCGGCCGCGCCCAGGACGCGGCCGTCGAGGCCCCGGACGGTGACGTCGATCTCCAGGTCCTCGTGGAGCTGACGCAGCCGCCGGCCCAGCTCGGCGGGATCAGCCAGGGCCTCGGCCACCAGCGAGCCGATGTGCCGGGACACGCGCTCGGTGACCTGGCGCTGGAAGGCGTTGCGCTGACCGACGGCAAACACCACGCTCGCCGCCAGGCCCACGACGAAGAGCACGCCGAGGAAGTGGAGATAGATGCGGCCGTAGAGTCGCGCCACCGGTCAGTCGGGCCGGGGGGGAGCTCCGCGCTCCTCCCCCGGCCCCCCCCTCGGGTTTCTCCTCGCTACCCGTCCTCGGGACGCCTTCACCGCGCTAGTCGGGCCGCGGGAGCTCGCGCTCCTCCCCCGGCCCCCCCCTCCGGGTTTCTCCTCGCTCACCCGTCCTCGGTGACGCTTCACCGCGCTTCAGTCGGGCCGGGGGGGCTCCGCGCTCCTCCCCGGCCCTCGGTTTCTCCTCGCTACCCGTCCTCGGCGACGACTCCATCGTGGCTCAGTCGCCTTCGCGGGCCAGCAGGTAGCCGATGCCCCGCACCGTCTTGATGTGGCGCGGCTCCCGGGGGTTGGCCTCGAGCTTGGCCCGCAGCCGGGAGATGTGGACGTCGATCGACCGGTCGAAGGCCTCGAACGCCTCCCCCTTGAGGGCGTCGAGGAGCTGCTCCCGCGAGAGCACGCGACCGGCCGCCCGGGCCAGGGCGGAGAGCAGCTCGAACTCGTAGTGCGTCAGGATCGGCCGCCGGCCGGCGACGGTGACCTCGCGGGCGTCGAAGTCGATCTCGAGGCTCCCCGAGCGGAAGCGCGGCGTGCCCGCGGGGGCCCCCGCCGCTCCGCTCCGCCGCAGCACGGCCCGGATGCGGGCGAGCAGCTCCCGGGGATTGAAGGGCTTGGCGAGGTAGTCGTCGGCCCCCAGCTCGAGCCCGACGATGCGGTCGAACGTCCTCCCCCTTGGCGGTCAGCATCACGACCGGGACCGAGGCCAGCCCGGGGGTGGCCCGGAGGCGCCGGCAGACGGCCAGCCCGTCCGCCCCGGGCAGCATCACGTCGAGCAGGACCACGTCGAAGCGGCGCTTCCGGAGGGCCGCGAGGCCGCGCTCCCCATCGCCGGCGACGGTGACGTCGATCTCGTTCCGGCCGAGATACTCCGCCACCAGCGCGCCCAAACGGGCGTCGTCGTCGATGAGCAGCGCGGCCACGCGGGTCGCCACGCCCCTACACTATCAGTTGGGACCTCCCGCCCACCCCCCCAACCCCCCTCCCCCACCATTCGACGGCCTTCGGCCTTTGGCTGGGGGGAGGGGGGAGCCGGAGGACCCCATTCCTTCACACGCTCTCAGTTGAAGTGGCCGGCCCGGTGGGCCCGCACGTAGTCGGCCACCTCCTTGCGCTGGGCCGTCGTCAGGACGTCGTGGGCCTCCACCAGGGCCTGGTGAATCGCTTCCCGCACGCGCTGCCGTCCGGCCTCCGCCTGCTGGTGGAGCGCCTCCACCTGGGCGGGGTCCACCTGGTCGGCTTCGAACAGGGCCAGCCCCTCCTCGAGGTGGGAGTGCCGGCCGGCCCGGACCTCCTCCACCGTCGCGAACACCCGGTCGCGGGCGGCGTAGATCACCCGGCGCTGCTCGCCGGTCGCCTGGGCCTTGTCCAGCGCGTCGTCGATCGCCGCCGACACCATCCGCTTCATGATGCCGGCCCGCCAGCCGCCGTGCGCGTGGGCAGCGCCGGTGCCGACGGCGACCCCCGCGCCGACCGCCAGGCTCGCCGCGATCCCTGCCGCCAGTCCGATCATCGTCCGTCGCTCCATGGTCGTCCTCCTCCATCCCGGCCGCGACGGGTCCGTCGCGGCCCCGGGCTGTCTGGGTTTCGCAGGCGCGTGCCCGGCCTGCTTGCCTGGAAGGATGGCGGACGGGAATTGCCGGCGTGTGTGCGCCGTGTAAAGTTTCGTGAAGCGGAGGCTACCCCCAGCGAAAGACACTCGCCGCGACGACCAGCGACAGCACGGTCGCGCCCCACAGCGGCGTCCCCATCAGCGCGAGCCAGATCAGATGGAGGAACGCGGCGGCGAGCAACGAGATGAACAGTCGGTCTCCGCGTGTCGTATTGAATGCCAGGATGCCCCGCCGAGGAGCGCCGCCCGGCGAGAGCCACTCCCAGATGCTCATGCCGACGAGCAGCAGACCGATGAACGTGAAGAACGCCGCCGTCTGCCACGTCCATGCCATCCAGCTCATCGGCATCGAGCGCCTTCCCGCATTTGCATCCCGCTCCACGCCATGCGCATCTCGACGATTCGCGCCGACCCGTCACACCCGGCCGAGCGAGAATCCCTTCGCGATGTAGTTGCGAACGAAGTAGATCACGACCGCCCCCGGAACGATCGTCAACGCGCCCGCCGCTGCCAGCAAGCCGAGCTCATAGCCGGACGTGCTTGCCGTGCGGGTCATCGTCGCCGCGATCGGCTTGGCCTCGACCGAGGTCAGAGTCTTGGCCAGGAGCAACTCGACCCAAGAGAACATGAAGCAGAAGAACGCTGCCACGCCGATACCGGCAGCGATCCCCGGCAGGAGAAACTTGACGAAAAACTGCCCGAACGAATAGCCGTCGATGAAGGCCAACTCGTCGAGCTCCTTCGGGATCCCCGATATGAAGCCCTCCAGGATCCAGACCGCGAGCGGAACGTTGAACAGGCAGTGCGCCAGTGCGACCGCGATGTGCGTATCGAACAGTCCGACCGCCGAGTAGAGTTGGAAGAATGGCAGTGCGAACACCGCCGCCGGCGCCATCCGGTTGCTCAACAGCCAGAAGAACAGGTGCTTGTCGCCGAGGAACCGGTACCGGGAGAACGCGTAGGCCGCCGGCAGTGCCACTGCCACCGACAGCACCGTGTTGATCACGACGTAGATCAGCGAATTGATGTAGCCCCTGTACCACGTGGGATCCGTGAAGATCCGACGGTAGTTCTCGAACGTGAAGTTCTGTGGCCACAACGTGAAGCTGCCGAGGATCTCGTTGGTGTTCTTGAACGACATGCACAGGAGCCAGTAGATGGGCAGCATCAGAAACGCGATGTAGAGCGCAGGCACGAGCCACTTGATGCGCTTCATCACTGTCCTTCGTCCCGGGTCATCACGCGGTAGAACACCCACGACAGCAGCAGGATGATCAGGAAGTAGATCAGCGACATTGCCGCCGCCGGGCCAAGGTCGAACTGTCCGAGCGCGATCTTGACCAGGTCGATCGACAGCAGCGTCGTCGAGTTGCCTGGCCCCCCGCCGGTCAGCACGAACGGCTCGGTGTAGATCATGAAGCTGTCCATGAACCGCAGGAGTACCGCGATCGTCAGCACGTGTTTCATCTTCGGCAACTGGACGTGGCGGAACACGGCCCATGAGGACGCACCGTCGATCTTCGCGGCCCGATAGTACGCATCGGGGATCGCGCTGAGACCAGCGTAGGCCAGCAGCGCCACCAGCGACGTCCAGTGCCACACGTCCATCGTGATCAGCGTCGCCCACGCGGCGACTGGCTGTCGGGTGAAGTTGTAGTCGATGCCGGCCGCGTTCAGCGACCAGCCGAGGAGGCCAATGTCCGGGAGGGCAAAGATGTTCCACATCGCGCCGACGACGTTCCACGGAATCAGCAACGGCATCGACATCAGCACGAGGCACACCGATGCCCACGCGCCCTTCCGTGGCATGGCGAGTGCGATCGCCACGCCGAGTGGAATCTCGATCACGAGAATGATGGCGGTAAACAGCAACTGGCGCTTCAGCGCATCGTGAAAGCGCCCCGAATGCACCACCGTGTCGAACCACTTGACGCCTTCGAAGAAGAACCTGTTGTTGCCGAACGTCTCCTGCACCGAATAGTTGACGACCGTCATCAGCGGAACGACGGCGTTGAACCCGACGAGCACGACGACCGGCAATACCAGCCACCAGGCCTTCTGGTTCACCGTCTTAGCGCGCATGTTCCCCTCACCCCGCGAGCCAGCCGTCGACATACACCTGCGTGAACGTGGTGTCGAAGCTCACATGCGCGGCCCCCGTCGGCACCGCCTCGTGCTCGTCGATCAGCAGCCGGATCACCGTCTCGTCGTGTCGGGTTTCGACGATCTGGTGTCGCCCCGCGTCGCTGACCCTGACCACCCGCACGGGAATTCCGGTCTCGGCGAATCGAACGAATTCCGGCCGGACTCCGATCTCGGTCCGGGCGCCGGCCGGCGCCTTGGTGACGGAGTTCGCGGTCCGAATCGGCTGCCCGGCGAAGCGCGCCACGCCGTTCTCCAGCTCGCATGTCAGAATGTTCATGCCCGGCGAGCCAATGAAGTGGCCGACAAAGGTGTGCCGCGGCCGTTCAAAGAGCTCCACCGGCGTGCCGGCCTGCACGACCGTGCCCTCGTGCATCACGACCACTTGATCGGCGAAGGTCATCGCCTCGGTCTGGTCGTGAGTCACGTAGATCATGGTGATGCCGATGCGCTGGTGCAACTCCTTGAGCTTGGAGCGCAGGCGCCACTTGAGATGCGGATCGATCACCGTCAGCGGTTCGTCGAGCATGATCACGTTCACGTCCGACCGAACCAAGCCGCGGCCCAGCGAGATCTTCTGCTTGCCGTCGGCGGTCAGTCCCGATGCGCGCAGCGGCAGCATCGCTTCCAGATCGAGCAATGCCGCGATCTCGTGCACTCTTGCCTTCACCTGCGACTCGCGCACGCCGCGATTGCGCAGCGGGAAGGCGAGATTGTCGTACACGGTCATCGTGTCGTAGACGACGGGAAACTGGAACACTTGCGCGATGTTGCGATCATCCGGCGGGCTGCCGGTCACGTCCACGTCGCCGAAGAGTATGCGCCCCGCGGTCGGCCGCAGAAGGCCCGAAACGATGTCCAGCAAGGTCGTCTTGCCGCAACCGGACGGGCCGAGCAGCGCGTAGGCTCCACCGTCAGCCCATTGGAGATCGATCCCCTTGAGGGCCCAATCCGACTCACGCGTCGGCCTTGGCACGTAACTGTGTCGTAGTTGCTCGAGGCTGACGCGGGCCATCCTTGGCGTCAGTTCAGTCGGCGACTCGGGAGCCGTCCGACCCGAAGTATAGACATCTGGCGACGTCCAGCTCGAAGCGCGCCGTTGCGCCCACCTTGAAACCGTGCACACCGTGTGAGAGCGAGACCCAGGTCAGCCCACCGAGGTCAAAGTGAATCACGCTCTCCGATCCACTGATCTCGGCGATCAGTACCCGGCAATCCACTTCCACGCCGCGGCCCCGACCCGGCGCGGGCAGCACGTGATGCGGTCGCAGGCCGATCGTGTAGGCGCCATCGGGCAGCGCGCGTAGGCTGCCCTCGGCGGTCCAGCTCACCAGCTCCGACAGCTTGATCCGATCCCCGTGCTTGACGACATTCGCCGTGTTGATCGGCGGGTCGGAAAAGACCCGCGCCGTGGTCAAATCGACCGGGCGCCGGTAGACCGCTCCGTTCGGGCCGTACTGCGTGATGCGTCCCTCGTGGACGGTCGCGGTGTGTCCGCCCAGCAGGAGCGCCTCCGACGGCTCACTCGTCGCGTAGACGACGGTGCAGGCGCGGTCCGCGAAAAGGCGAGGCAACTCGTCGCGCAAGCCTTCGCGAAGTTTGTAGTCGAGATTGGCCAGTGGTTCATCGAGCAGCACCAGGTCGGCATCCTTGATCAGCGCCCGCGCGAGAGCGGTGCGCTGCTGCTGTCCGCCGGACAGCTCGGACGGCTTGCGTTCCAGGAAGGGCGTCAGCTGCAGCAGCTCGGCGATCTGGCCGACGCGCTCCCTGACCGTCGCCTCTTCAACCCGCGCGACGCGCAACGGCGACGCGATGTTCTCGTACACGGAGAGGTTCGGGTAGTTGATGAACTGCTGGAAGACCATGGAGACCTTGCGCTTCTGAACGGGCACGCCGGTCACGTTGCGACCATCGAACCAGATCTCGCCCGAGCTCGGATGAACCAGCCCGGCCATCAGTTGCATGAGGGTGGTTTTGCCGGCCAGGGTCGTGCCGAGAAGGATATTGAATCCGCCCGACTGCAGCTCGATGCTCGTCTCGTGGATGTGCGTCTGCCCACCGACGCGCCGGACGACCTTCTTGAGCGCGAGCGTCACGGTTCCGAATCCAGAGGGGCGGCACACTCCAAACCGCTGTCAGTCGACGCGGACGGGGAGCCCACGGCTCCCCGTCCTCTCGTCGCGTGGTGACCCGCCGACTCCGTTAGCGCTTGGTCCAGCGCTTGACGAGCTCATCGTAGTCGATCGTGACTCCCTTCGGCTTCTCGTTGGCGAGCTTGGCCTTCGGACCGTTCGGCTTGCCGAGCCACTCGCTCGGATCCTTCTCGGGATTGAGCCGCGGGCCGCAGCCGCCGTAGACTTTGTCCTTCTTGTCGGCGTCCTCCATGCGCGCCATCACCTGGTCCATCTCCTTGGCAAGCCGGTCCATCGCTTGCTGCGGCGTGAAGGCGCCCGAGTTCACGTCACCGATGTTCTGCCACCAGAGCTGCGCAAGCTTCGGGTAGTCCGGCACGTTGACGCCCGTCGGTGTCCACCTCACCCGGTCGGGCGATCGATAGAACTCGACCAGCCCTCCGAGCTTGGGCGCACGGTCGGTGAAGGATTTGTGGTTGATATCCGAATCGCGAATGATGGTCAGACCCACGTGACTCTTCTTCAGCGAGACCGTCTTCGAGATGACGAACTGGCCGTACAGCCAGGCGGCCTTGCGGCGAGCGACCGGCGTCGACTTGAACAGCGTCCACGATCCGGCGTCCTGGTAGCCGAGCTTCATGCCCTCTTCCCAGTACGGCCCGTGCGGAGACGGCGCCATGCGCCACAGCGGATTGCCCTTGTCGTCGACGGTGTTGTTGCCGGCGCTCTTCGGCGCGACCATGGACGCGGTGAACGCAGTGTACCAGAAGATCTGCTGCGCCACGTTACCCTGGGCCAGCGCCGGCAGCGACTGATAGAAGTCGTAGTCGGCGGCTCCGGGCGGCGCGTACTTCCGCAGCCATTCGTCCCACTTGCGGACCGCGTAGACCGCAGCGGGACCATTCGTCTCGCCGCCGCGCGACACGGACGCGCCGGACGGGTTGCACGAGCCCGGCTCCATCCGGATGCCCCACTCGTCGATCGGCCGGCCGTTCGGCAGACCCTTCGAGCTCGCGCCCGCCATCGACAGCCAGGCATCCGTCATCCGCCAGCCAAGGTCGGGCGCGCGCTTGCCATAGTCCATGTGGCCGTAGATGCGGACGCCGTCGATCATCTTCACATGCACGGAGAAGAACTCGGCGATGTCCTCGTATGCGGACCAGTCGACCGGGACCCCCAGCTCGTAGCCGTAGATCTCCTTGAACTTCTGTCTCAGCTCCGGCCGCTTGAACCAGTCGTAACGGAACCAGTACAGGTTGGCGAACTGCTGGTCCGGCAGTTGCCAGAGCTTGCCATCCGGCCCGGTGGTGAACGATTTGCCGATGAAGTCGTTGACGTCCAGCGTCGGCAGCGTGACGTCCTTGCCTTCCCCCGCCATCCAGTCGGTCAGATTGACCGCCGACTGCAGACGCGAGTGCGTCCCGATCAGATCCGAGTCGTTGATGTAGGCGTCGTAGAGATTCCGGTTGGTCTGCATCTGCGTCTGCACGGCCTGCACGACTTCACCTTCGCCGAGCAGCTGGTGGTTCACCTTGATCCCGGTGATCTCCTGGAATGCCTTGGTCAGCACCTTGGATTCGTACTCGTGCGTCGGGATCGTCTCCGACAGGACGTTGATTTCCATGCCCTTGAAAGGCTTCGCGGCATTGATGAACCACTCCAGCTCCTTCAGCTGCTGCTCCTTCGTCAGCGTGGAGGGCTGGAACTCCTTGTCGACCCACTTCTTTGCCTCGTCCATGCCCGCATGGGCGGGGACGAAGGCCGCCGCGACGGCGAGGGCTAGCGTCGCCCCCAACTTTCGGTACGTCGTCATGTTCGCTCCTCTCCTTTGAGGTGGAACGGCCGTGGAACCGCTGGCCCCGGGGGAACTGCCGGCCCAATCCTATGAGCGAAACAAAACGAATGTCAATAGACAGAAAACCCTTGCCTTGTGACCCCAAGAACGAAATAATACGAAACCGGATCGCCAAACCAGGGACAGGACCAATGCCGCTTCTCACGCCGCGCCAGACCGACATCATCGCGTTGGCCCGCGACTCCGGCCGTCTCGACGTCGACTCGCTGGCGACCCACTTCGGCGTCACCCCGCAAACGATCCGCAAGGACCTGAACCAGCTGTGCGACCAGGGACTGCTGCAGCGCTATCACGGCGGGGCCATGCTGCCCTCGGGCGTCGCCAACCTGGCCTACGGGGCACGTCGTCAGCTCGCGACGGACGCGAAGCGCCGAATCGGTCTCAAGACGGCCCAGCTGATTCCGAACGACTGCTCGTTGCTGATCAACATCGGCACGACCACCGAGCAGGTCGCCACTGCCCTGCGCTCGCACGCGGGGCTGATGGTGATCACCAACAACATCAACGTGGTGAACATCCTCCAGGGCTACACGGGCGTCGAGGTGATCGTCGCGAGCGGAGTGCTGCGCCACTCCGACGGCGGTATCGTGGGCGAGGCCGCGGTCGACTTCATCAGCCAGTTCAAGGTCGACTACGCGATCATCGGCACGTCGGCGATCGATGAGGACGGCACGCTTCTCGACTACGACTACCGCGAAGTGAAGGTGTCGCGGAAGATCGTCGAGAACAGCCGCCGCGTGATCCTCGTCGCCGACAGCCTGAAGTACGGGCGGTCGGCGCCGGTGCGCATCGGTCACATCTCCGAGATGAGCCACTTCGTCACGGACGCCGCGCCGCCCGCGCGCCTGCGCCGGATCTGCGAGGACCACGGTGTGGTGCTGGACGTCGCGGCCGACGGCAGCAACAAGGGGCAGGCGAGAGCGTAGGCCCTACGGGGCGGCCGCCCTACTTCTTGCTGGTGTCGGGAACGGGCGCGCCCTGAGCCGCCGGTGGCCCCGACGACGCGCTGCGGACGGGGCCCGGTCCCGTGCTCGTCACGGTCTCCCGGGCGATCGCGCGCACCTTGCGGTCGTTGCCCCGCCACCACCAGAGCCGCCGCCGAGCGATCGCGTCCAGGATCTCCCGGGCTTCGGGCCGACCGGTGGCGGCCAGCGAGGCGATCAGCTCGCGCTTGACGAGGATGTCGGCGACCGTCCGGGTCGGGCTGGCGAGGAAGTCGCGGATGGGCGCGACGCTCCCGGCCTCGACCAGGGCCTGGATGGCCTTGAGCGCCGCCCGCCGCACCTCGATCTCCCCGTCGGCCAGGCACTCCAGGAGCCAGCGGATCGCGCGCCGGCCGCCGAGGACGCCCATCACGCGCGCCACCTCCCGGCGGACCATGGGGTGAGGATGGGCCATGACCTTGACCACGGCGTCGAGCGTCGCCGCGCTGCCCACCTGCCCCAGCAGCGTGACCATGCTCCGGACGACGGTCCAGCGCTTGTCGGCCAGGCGGGCCCGGATCGCGGCTTCCGCATCCGGACCCATGGTCTCCAGCACCGCCACCAGCCGGATCCGTGCGGGCCCTTCGGGCTCGTCACCGAGGATGTCGATGAACTCCTCGACGCCCTCCCGGGCCAGCGCCTTGAGGTAGGCCGCGGCATCGCGGACATGATCGGTGCGGTCCTCCCGGCGCAGCAGGTCGGCGAGCCGCGTGATGTGGGCCCGTCCGGCCAGCCGGCGGCGCAGGAGCTGGTAGCGGCGCTGATGCTCGGCGTGCCACTCCGGCCGCAGCCGCTCGGGCTCGGCGAACCACCGCACGATGCCCAGCGCGATCGGGAGCTGGCCCTGCCCGAGCGCGTCGTTGCCCGCCTCCTCCAGGACTTCCCCGAGAAGGACCGGATAGCCCTCGGACTCCGTCTCGCCGACCAGGTGATAGAGGACGGTGACGCTGTGCTCGAGCACGCGCTCCGGCGCGCAGCCGGCCCGGACGGCCTCGCGAACCGGCGCCAGGAGCGGGTCGTCTTCCGCGATGATGGGCTCCAGGGGCGTCGCCGCGACCTGCTTCTCGGTGATGGCGTCCTCGAGGCTCTCGCTGATCCGGGTCTTGATCCACTCCTCCATGGGCGAGGCCTCGATGTCCACCCGGAGCTGCTGGAGCACCTCGACCGGGATCAGCCCGGCCAGCTCCGCGAAGTCGTCCCCCGAGAACCGCCCGAGCAGCTTGACGATGTTGGAATCGCTCCGCACGGCCGGCATGAGCCAGACGGCGAGCGCCTCCGTCCGGAGCGGCTCGTTGAGCGCCATCATCGACTCGGTCAGGGTGCGATAGCGGAGCTCGCGATCCGGCTCGACCTCGAACAGCGGGATGAGCATCTGGATCCCCCGGGCGACGATCAGGGCGGGCTCGTCACCCCGGGCCAGCTCGCTCAGCCAGGCCGAGAGTCGCACGCGGTCGTAGGTGATCTCGCGAAAGGCCGCCTCCACCCCCTCCAGGATCTCCAGCACGGCGGCCTCGAGCAGATCCGGTCCGACGGCGGCGGTCGCCACCCCCTCCGCCTGGTGGTAGCGGGAGAGGGAGCCGCCGAGCGCGATGTGGCCTTTCGTCTGGAGGTCCGGGGGTCGGGCCTCGTCGCTGGCCTCGGCGCTCCGGGGGCCGGCGTTGAGGAACTCGAGGAGCTCCCGCAGCTCGCCGGCCTCGACACCGGCGGCGATGGAGATCTCGGTGATCTTCCGGGTCGCCAGCTCGAAGCGGAAAGCCTCCAGTGCCCGGTCGCGCGTCGGCAGCTGCCCGCCGTCCCACTCGAATCCGCCCTGGGTCACCTGGAGGCGCAGGAGGGCTCGATCGCGCAACAGGCTCTCGGCGGCGCGGTGCAGGCGCTGGACCCACTCGACGGCCAGGGGGTTCGCTGCCGGATAGAGCCTCAGGGCCTTGCGGGCCCCGAGCAGCTCCTTCAGGAACCCCTCGATGACCTCGGGCGGCGCCGGTTCGAGCTTCATGTGCCTCTAAAATAGGCCTAGGCCGAGCGGCCGTCGAAGATTTCTTGGGCACGGGCTCCGGTCCCAGATGAGCCGGATATCCGCGGCGGCCCTCGCGGTCCGCGCCTCAGAAGGCGATCGCCAGGCCGATGCGGAGGACGATGTCGGGGCCGTCATGGGCCAGCCCTCCGGCCAGGGCGGCGTCGAGCGTGATCGCCCGGGTCAGCGCCCAGGCGACGCCCCCACGGATCAGCGCGGTGTCCCCGCCGCGCCCCGTGCTCACGGTGCCGACGACCTCGCCCACCAGCCAGGGACGCCGTTCCCGGGTCCTGCGTCTCGGTGTCGTCGGTGTCGAGCGGCCGGGTTGCCCCGACCGGCTCCGCCGCCAGCGCCAGGACCAGCGCGATCGCCCCGGCGGCGAGGCGTCGGGTCACCGGCGCGCGAGCGCGGCCAGGAGCTTCTCGATGAACCCACCGAAGGCCCCGTTCGACATGACCAGGACGACGTCGCCGGGCGCAGCGTCGCCGGCCACTTCCACGACGAGCGCGTCCGCCTCCGCCGCGGCCGCCGCGTCGATCCCCCGAGCCCGGAGCGCCGTGGTCAGCCGGGACACGTCGAGCCGCTGGTCGGCCGGCACCTTGTCGTGGGGCTCGGGGACCTTCAGCCGGACGCGCGCCGCGCCGGCGAGCGCCTCGGCGTACTCCGCCTGGTGGATGTTGCGGCGGCTCGTGTTCGAGCGCGGCTCGAACACCGCCCAGAGCCGGCGGGCCGGGTAGCGGCGCGCGGATGGCGGCGATCGTCTCGCGGACGGCGGTCGGGTGGTGGGCGAAGTCGTCGATCACCAGGACGCCGCCGACCTCGGCCCGCACCTCCTGGCGCCGCTTGACGCCCTGGAACGTCGCCAAGCCCCGGCCGGATCTCGTCGAACGCGAGGCCCAGGCCCCGGACCGCCGCCACGACGCCGAGGGCGTTCTCGACGTTGTGGGCGCCGCCCAGCGGGAGCATGCGCCTCGCCCGAGCGTCGCGCCGGCCTCGACGACCTCGAAGCGCGCGCCGTCCGGGCCGAGCGCGAGGTCCGCGGGCGACGTACGTCGGCCGACCGTCCCGCCGTACGTCACCACGCGGGCCGCGGCCGGCCCGGGCGATCCGGACGGCGTTCGGGATAGGCGGCGCTGACGGCCAGGAGGCCGTCGGCGGGGAGCAGCCGGACGAACCGCTCGAAGGCCGACTCGTAGTGGGCGAGGTCCCGGTAGATGTCGGCGTGGTCGAACTCGACGCTGGTGAGGATCGCCGTCCGCGGCCGGTAGTGGAGGAACTTCGGCCCCTTGTCGAAGTACGCGGTGTCGTACTCGTCGCCCTCGACCACGAAGTGCGGCCCGCCGCCCAGCCGGTAGTTCGCGGCGTAGTTCCGGGTGACGCCGCCGACGAGGAACGACGGGTCGCGCCCGGCCGCCGACCAGCACGTGGCCCAGCAGCGCGGAGGTCGTGGTCTTCCCGTGGGTCCCGGCCACGACCACCGAGTGGCGGTCGCGGAGGAAGAAGCGCGCCGAGCGCGGCCGGGAAGCTCATCTGGGGCAGCCGGCGGGCGCGCACCTCGGTGGCCTCGGGGTTGACCCGGCGGATGACGTTGCCGATGACGACCAGGTCCGGCTTCGCCGCGTCGAGGTTGGCCGGGCGCGTACGGCGTCAGCACCGGGATGCCCCACGCCGCCAGCATGTCGCTCATCGGCGGGTAGACGTTCTCGATCGCTGCCGGTGACCTCGTAGCCCGCGGCCTTCAGCATCCCCGCGAAGGAGCCCATCCCGATCCCGGCGACGCCGACGAGGTGGATCCGGTGGACGCTCGCCGGGTCGATGTCGGCGAGAACCCGGCCGTCGTCCGGCGGCCGCGTCAGGCGGCACCGCCGAGCGCCTCCATCACGGCGTCGTGGAAGCGGGGACGGAACCCGCGGATCCGCGTGTTGGCCCGTCCGAGCGCGGTGCGGTTGGTGCACAGCGCCACGACGAGCCGCGCGGGCGAGGTCGATCCAGAGGCTCACCCCGGTGAAGCCGAGGTGGCCCACCGCGCCGGGCGGCGCCTGCCCGAGCCAGCGGCCCGCGGAGGCGTCCGCCGTCGGGTCGCCCGGCCGGTGCGTGTCGAAGCCGAGGGCCCGCGTGCTGCCAGGAGTCGCGGCGTCCCGCTCGAGCGCGCGCGCCCAGAGCCCGGGCGCCGCCAGCCGGGCCTGCCCGCCCACGTCGTCGAGCACCGCCTGGCCGAAGGCGGCGACGTCGCCGGCGGTGCCGAAGAGCCCGGCGTGCCCGGCCACACCATCCATCGCCCAGGCGTTGTCGTCGTCCACCTCGCCGGGGCGCGAGGGCCGCCGCTCGATGGAGGTCCACCGCCCTTCCTGGCCGGGGGCCGGCTCGCGGGGGCGGGTGAACCCGGTGGGCGCGATCGGACCGGCCGCAGCCGCCGAGGACGGCGCCGAGAGCCGGCGAAAGTGAGTGGTGAGCCCGAGCGGCGCCACCACCCGCTCGGTGACGACCGCGTCGAGCGGCGCCCCGGCGGCGACCGACAGGATCTCGCCCAGCACGACGAAGCCGACATCGCTGTACACGGGGCGCGTCCGGGGCGGCGCCTCCAGGGGCGTGGCGAGGGCTTCGGCCACCGCCGCCTGCCGGGCCCGCGCCCGGGTGTCGGCCGGGCAGTCGGCGTCGAAGAGCCGGGACGACCCCCGCATGACGGGCTCGAAGAACGGGACGAACGCCGGGAGCCCGGCGCGGTGGGCGAGCAGGTCGGCCAGGGTGACGCCGGCTCGGCCCAGCGCCGCGGTCGGCGCGAACCGGGCCACCGGCGTCTCCGGCTCGAGCTTCCCGTGGTGCCAGAGCGAGAGGAAGGCCGCGGTCGTGCCCATGACCTTCGTCAGGGAGGCGAGGTCGAAGACCGTGCCGGCCGTCGCTCCGCCGGCGCCGCCCTCGAAGACCCGCGCGCCCCGCGCGAGCACGACCGCCCGCGCGCACGGAAAGACCCCGGACGCCACCCCCTCGTCGAGCAGACCCTGGAGCCGCTCGCTCACGACACCGGAGAGGCGACCGCCGGCTCCAGCATCTCGAGCGTGCCGGCGCTGGCGTCGAGCCGCGCCCGGCAGCCGAGGGGGACCGGCGCGTTCACCGCGCCGTGGCCGATCGGCAGACCGCCGACGCACGGCAGGCCGGTCTCCGCCACCAGCGCCGCCAGCACCTCCGCGCTGCCGTAGTCGGCGTCCGGCTCCTCGCAGCCGGTGAAGTCGCCGAGGGCGAGGCCGCGCACTCGCTCGAACACGCCGGCCAGCGCGAGATGGGTCCACATGCGGTCGAGGCGGTAGGGCCGCTCGCCCACGTCCTCGAGCAGCAGGATCGCCCCGTCGAGGGCCGGCAGGTAGCGCGTGCCGAGGAGGCGGGTGAGGACCGAGAGGTTGCCGCCGAGAAGCGGCCCCTCGGCCAGCCCGCCCGCCAGCGGCGTGCCCCGGAGCGGTGGCGCCGGCGCCCCCGGTGACTCGAGGAGGTGGACGAGCCGGTCCACGACGGCGGGAGGCTGGGTGCCGAGCTGGGTCACCACCGGGCCGTGGATGCTCACCCAGCCGGCGGCCTGGAGCGCCGCGTGGAGCGCGGTGATGTCCGAGAAGCCGACCACGAGCTTCGGGGGGAAGCCGGCGGCCTGGAGCTTCGGCCAGAGCCCGGCGAGGAGTCGCAGCGTGCCGTAGCCGCCGCGGGCGGCGACGATCGCCTTCACCGAGTCGTCGCTGAGCGCGGCGGTCAGCTCGTCGAGCCGCCGGGAGTCGTCGCCGGCCAGGTACCGCGTCCCGACGAAGCAGCCCTCGTCGAAGACCGGCCGGTACCGCTCGGACAGTACCCGGAGGCCAGCCTCGAAGCTCGGGCGATCGAACGGGCTGGCCGGCGCGATGACGGCGATCCGGTCTCCGGGCCGCAGCCCGGGCGGCCGCGTGAAGGGATCGGCGCCCATGCCGCTCACTCTAGCAGCCCGCGCGGTGGCGGCCAAGCTTCCCCGCGCCCGGCCGGCATATAATGGCGGCGAACCCGAGGAGGGGCCATGAACAGCGAGATTCTCGGCTCGAT
Organism: uncultured Candidatus Rokubacteria bacterium; assembly: GCA_963708025.1. GTDB lineage: Bacteria > Methylomirabilota > Methylomirabilia > Rokubacteriales > DASRDR01 > CAVPSB01. Next base: position 54,088 of record CAVPSB010000024.1, read on the forward strand.
GTACGAGTACGGCGTGTGGGCGAACGAGCGGCTGCTCGCGCTGGCGGCGACGCTGACCGACGAGCAGCTCGGGCGGCGCTGGTCCCAGGGCTACGATTCGATCCACCAGACCTTCGTGCACCTCCTGGGCGCCGATCGCCGGTGGTTCGCCCGGTGGAAGGAGGAGACCCTGCCGCCCATGGCCACCACGCAGGAGCTCCCGAGCCTCGCCGCCATCCGGGAGGCGTGGACGCCGCTGATCGCCGAGCGCCGGCGCTACATCGCCGGCCTCACGGAGGACGGCCTCCGGCAGGCCATCCACGGGCGGACCCTCGACGGCCAGCCCTACGAGCTGGCCCGCTGGCAGGGCATCCTCCAGTGCGCGAATCACGCTACCCAGCACCGGAGCGAGATCGCCGCGATGCTGACCGACGCCGGCCACTCCCCGGGCGACCTCGACTACGCGCTCTTCTGCCGCACGGCCCGGTAGCCGTCGCGGGGCGCCGCGCCCCCCGGAGTGGACTGCCCGACCATGAACGCGCGACCGCTGCTCGAGCGCCTCGCCCGGGCCCTTGCCACGCGGCGTCTGGACGTCGTGCTCGTCGGCAACGCGGCCGCCGCGCTCCAGGGCGCGCCGGTAACGACGCTCGATTTCGATTTCATGTTCCGCAAGACGAGCGGCAACCTGAGAAAGCTCCGGGCGGTGGCGCGGGACCTCGGGGCGATGCTGCTGACCCCGTACTACCCGGCGTCCGAGCTCTTCCGCCTCGTCAACGACGACCTGGGGCTCCAGGCGGACTTCATGCCGCGGCTCGACGGCGTGCGCTCGTTCGAGAGCCTGCGGGCCCGCGCCAGCACGGCGCGCCTGGGCGACGCGTCGCTGCTCGTCGCGGACCTGCGCGACGTGATCCGGAGCAAGCGAGCGGCCGGCCGGGCGCGGGACCGCGCGGTTCTGCCGGTCCTGGAGGCGACCCTCCGTGAAAAAGGGACAGCCCGCTAGACCATCGAAGAGGCCCCGCTCCGCGCTTCGGCGCGAGAGCGAGCGGGCCCTGCGCGAGCAGATCCGCCGGCTCCTCGCCCGGCCGATGCACGAGCGCACCCACTTCCTGCGGGTCCGGCTTCCCGGCGGAGGCTCGACGCTCTGAGGATCGTCCACGCGACGTTTCCCGCACGGCCGTCACACGCGAGTACGTCACTTGCGTCACGCACTCAGCTTTGCAGAAGCATCCCTCTCGTCTCGGCCGGCTTCGGCCGCCACGTCCCGACCGTGGCGGGAGCGGACGCTGTCAGGGACCTCGCCAGCGAGCGGAGGTCGCAGAGTCGGGCGCATTCTTCCACCAAGTGCCCTGTACCCGGCGTTCGCGAACCGCTCCGCCAAGCGGCATGACTCCAGGCAGTCGTAGAGCCGGGGATGGTATTGATGAAGCCATGCGTGCACGAACTCGTGAAGGTAGACCTGCGTCAGAGACGCCGGCGTGCAGTGAATGCAAGGCGAGATGGTGATGTGCCCATAGGTGTAGCGACCCGTCGTGACCACCTGTCCAGCCGGGACACGACGCTCGCGGCGGATGGTGATGCGCAACGTCTTAGCCGGGTACATGCCGAGGTCATCGGCCACCACCCCGGCAAGATGCCCCCGAGGGACATCGCCGCCGCGAGTTCCTCCCACAGTCGCCGGGGAACAGGCAAGGAGCTCGAATTCCTGAAGCGCATCGGACCTCCCCGCGTCCCTTGGTGGCGCGGGCTGTGGGTGGCCCCCGTCAGACCCGGCGGAGGGCGCGGCCGGGGAGGGCGCCGGTGTGGCGGTCCCCGTCCTTCACCAGCACGCCGTTGACCGCGACGTACGGGATGCCGAGCGGGTGCTGGCGTGGGTTCTCGTAGGTCGCGGTGTCCTGCACCGTGTCCGGGTCGAAGCAGACGACGTCGGCGGCCGCCCCCACCCGGATCAGCCCGCGATCGAGGAAGCCGAGGCGCTGGCACGGGAGCGAGGTCATGTGCCGCACCATCTCTTCGAGCCGGATGAGCCCGAGCTTGCGCACGAACTCGGCGAGGTAGCGGGCGAAGGTGCCCCAGGCGCGGGGGTGCGGGCGCTGGCCGATGGTGATGCCGTCGCTCCCCGCGGTGTGGGCCGGGTGCTGCATGATCGCGTGCACGTTCTCCTCGTTCCCGCGAGAAGGTGAGCGAGCCGACGCCGAGCCGCTCGGCGATCAGGAGGTCGCAGTAGAAGTCGAACGGGTCGCGGCCGGCGCGGGCCGCCGCGTCCCGGATGCTGAGGCCCACGTACGGGCGGTTGGCCTCCAGGCTGGCCCCGGCGATGACGACGATGCCCCAGTCCATGGGCATCCCGTTGAACCCGTCCGAGCCCTTCTCCATGTCCGCCCGGATCCGGGCCCGCGCCGATGGGTCGCGCAGCCGCTCGAGCAAGGCCGGGCCGCCGCCGGCGTGGGCCCAGCTCGGCACCGCGGCGTGGAGGTAGCTCATGCCGGCCAGGTACGGGTAGGTGTCCATCGTCACCTCGAGCCCGCCGGCCCGGGCGCGATCGATCATGGCCAGCAGCTCGCCGGCCCGCCCGCGGTTCACGGGGAAGTTCATCAGCGCGTGGGTGAGGTGGACCGGCACGCCGGCCCGGCGCCCGATCTCCAGGCTCGCCGCGTAGGCTTCGAGCGCCCGGGCGCCGTAGTTCCGGTGGTGCGGCTGGTAGTGGCCGCCGAAGGGCCGGATCGCCTCGCACAGGGCCACCACCTCGTCGTCGGTGGCGTAGCAGGCCGGCGTGTAGGTCAGGCCGGCCGAGAGACCGACCGCGCCCTCCCGCATGCCCTGGGTTACCACCGCCTGCATGCGCGAGAGCTCGTCGGCGCTCGGCGCCCGGTCGTCCAGCCCCAGCACCGCCATCCGGACGGTGCCGTGGGGGATCAGCATGGCGACGTTCGGGGCGACGCGGCGGTCGAAGCGGGCCAGGTACTCGCCGACGGTGGACCAGTCCCGGGCCACCCTCGGTCCCGGCCCGTTCCAGCCCATGAGCTGCTGGTGGAGCACCTCGCGGGTGGCGTCGGTCACCGGGGCCAGCCCGAGCCCGTCCTGGCCGAGCACCTCGAGCGTCACGCCCTGCATGATCTTGCATTCCCACGTCGGCTCGGCGAGGAGCGCCAGGTCCGAGTGGGTGTGCATGTCGACGAAGCCCGGGCAGACCGCCAGGCCGTCCGCGTCGATCGTGCGCGTGCGCCGACTCGCGGTCGAGCCGGCCGACCGCCGCGATGCGGTCGCCGCGGATGCCCACGTCGGCGCGGTACCAGGGGTTGCCGGTTCCGTCGATCACCCGGCCGTTCCGGATCAGCAGGTCGAGCACGATGGGCTCCTCTCGCGGAATGTTGGGGTCAGACCCTCCGGCTCCCCCCTCCCCCCAGTGGGTGGGGGAGGGGGGCCGGGGGGGGGGAGGGAGGTCCGGAAATCTCAGAGCACGCGCCGTCCGATGTACAGCGCCGCCGCGTTCACTGTCAAGGCCGCCGCCGTCGCGACGAGGTAGGTCACGCCGATCCCCAGCCGATCCAGCACCGCGCCGACCGCCAGGAAGAACGCCGCGAACGCGAAGGAGCCGATCACCACCCAGCGCAGCAGGCGGGCGGCGGCGGCCGGCCCCTGCACGCGGTGCGTGAAGACCCCCATGACCAGCGCGAACACCGGGAACGGTGACAGGAAGCCCGTGAGCCTCGGCCCCAGCAGGGCGGCGACCGCCGTGAGCCCCAGCACCACCGCGGTGGCGGTCGCCATGCGCAGCGGCAGATCCCACCAGGGCGGCGCCGCCAGGCCGAGCGGCGCCGCCAGCCCCGGCATGGCGGCTGCGATGCCGGCCAGCAGCAGGCAGACGAGGCCGAAGGCGGGCACGACCGGCAGCGGGGCCTGCGCCAGCACCAGCGCGCTTGCGAAGAAGGTCGCCACGCCGGCGACCATGCCCGCGAGCCACCCCACCCGCGGGGCCGCGCGGCTGTAGACCAGACAGAAGGCGGCCATCGCCGCGAGACCCAGGAGCGTGCCGACGGCCGCCTGGGCGGCGAATCCCGGGCCCTGCTCGAGGGCGAGGAACACCGACACCGGCCCGGACGTCAGCGGGAATCCCGCCACCCACCCGCTGACCCCGGGACCCCACCGGCGCCCGGCGAGCGTGGCGCCGGCGATCAGGAGCGGCGTGATGACGAGCTTGAGCCCGAGCGCGCCCACGCCGGCCAGCCCGGGATCCCCGGCGATGATCGGTTACCGCCGCGCGGGGTCGAGGAGGATGTCGACGGGCTGGACGCCGACGACCTTGATCAGCAGGTGCCAGGGACCGGGGCCGACCTCGGGGAGAGGGAAGTACGCCAGCGTGTTCCCGGCGACGCGGGGGCTGCCGCCCAGCGTCGTCCCGATGCCGATGCCGCCCCCGATCCCCACGCTCCCGCTCCCGCCGGCGCCACCGACGCCGAGCCCCAGGCTCAGGCCGCTGCCGCCCCGGGGACCCGGGTGCTCGATCGTCTGCGCCGGCACGGCGGCGCCGTCGGGACGCAGGACCCGGACGTCTTCGAGACGGTAGCCGCGGGTGTCGATCTCGATCCGCAGGCGGTCGCCCACGATCTTGTAATCGGCCGAGATGGGGAACCCCGCCGGCTGCTGGGCGGGGGTGTACGGGAGGGTGGAGGCGGCGCAGCCGGCCAGCACGAGGGCGAGCGCGACGCCGCGCAGGCGGGGAGGCATCGGCTTACCGGGGCCGGACGGCGTCGTGGCGGAGGGCGTGGTCGGCCAGGACCAGCGCGGCCATCGCCTCGACCATGGGCACCGCGCGCGGCAGCACGCACGGGTCGTGGCGGCCGCGGCCCTGGATCGTGGTCTCCTCGTGCCGGACGGTGACCGTGCGCTGCTCGTGGAGGATGGTCGCGGTCGGCTTGAACGCCACCCGGAAGTAGATCGTCTCGCCGTCGCTGATGCCGCCCTGCACGCCGCCGCTCCGGTTGGTGCGGGTCCGGACGCGGTCCCCGTCCATGTAGTACTCGTCGTTGTGCTCGAGTCCCGGTGAGGTCGGTCCCCGCGAAGCCCGAGCCGATCTCGAAGCCCTTGCTCGCCGGGAGACTCATCACCGCCTTGGCGAGGTCCGCCTCCAGCCGGTCGAAGACGGGCTCGCCCCAGCCCGGCGGGCAGCCTCGCACGGCGCAGACGACCACGCCCCCCAGCGAGTTCCCGTCCTTGCGCGCGGCCTCCACCGCCGCGATCATCCGCTCGGCGACGGCGAGATCGGGGCAGCGGATCGGGGTCCGATCCACCTCGGCCCGGGTGACCTTCTCGAGGTCGCAGTCGGCCACCAGGCGGCCGACCTTGCCGACCCAGCCCACGATCTCGACGCCGTGGCGCTGCGCCAGGAGCTTCCGCGCGATGGCGCCGCCCGCGACACGCCCGGCGGTCTCGCGCGCGCTGGTCCGGCCGCCGCCCCGCCAGTCGCGCACGCCGTACTTGGCGTCGTAGGTGTAGTCGGCGTGGCTCGGGCGGTACTTCTCCCGCATCTCCGCGTAGTCGGCGGGACGCATGTCCTCGTTGGGGATGTGGAGGCCGATGGGCGTGCCCAGGGTCCGCCCCTCGAAGACGCCGCTCACGATGCGGACCGTGTCCGACTCCTTGCGCTGGCTGGTGAGGAGGCTCTGGCCGGGCCGCCGGCGGTCCAGGTCGGGCTGGATGTCCGCCTCGGACAAGGGCAGGAGCGACGGACAGCCGTCCACCACGGCGCCGATCGCGCCGCCGTGGGACTCGCCCCAGGTGGTGACCCGGAAGAGCTGCCCGAAGGTGTTTCCCATGGCGAGTTCAGTCGGGCCGGGGGGGAGCTGGGCGCTCCATCCGGATCGCCGCGACGCCTCGGGCCTGCGGCCCTCGGGACGTCGCGCCCTTCCGGGGGCCCGGCCCCCCCCTCCGGATCCCTCCACGCTCAGGCTTCCCGGGCGATGGCTCCACGGCATCTCAGAATACCGCATTCGTGTACGATGATCCCCGTGCCCCCGCGCGCGACGCCGCCGACCCTGGTCCTGCTCGTCCGGCACGGGCTGACGCCGACGACGGGGAAGGTCCTGCCCGGCCGGGCGCCCGGCCTCTCCCTCAGCGCGGCCGGGCGCCGCCAGGCCGAGGTGGCGGCGACGCGGCTCGGCCGGCTCGAGCGCCTCGCCGCCGTCTACGCCTCCCCGCTGGAGCGAGCGCGGGAGACGGCGGCGCCGATCGCCGCGGCCAAGAAGCTCCGGGTGCGGGTGGAGCCCGCGCTGATCGAGTTCGACGTCGGCGAGTGGACGGGCGGGCGGCTCCGTCGGCTCCGGAAGCGACCGGAGTGGCGGGTCATCCAGCACCATCCGAGCGGGTTCCGGTTCCCGGGCGGCGAGTCGTTCACCGAGATGCAGGCGCGGATGACCGCGGCCGTCGAGCGACTGGTCGCCCGCCACCCGGGCGAGACCGTCGTGGCGGTGTCCCACGGTGACCCGATCAAGGCGACGGTGGCCCACGCCCTGGGGACGCCGCTCGACCTGTTCCAGCGGATCGTCATCTCGCCGGGCTCGATCACCGCGATTGCCTACCACGTGGAGGGACCCGTGGTGCTGACCGTGAACTCGCTGGACGGCGACCTGGCCGGACTGCTCGGGCGATGAGCCAGTCCTTCGACTTCAAGACCCCCGACTTCTTCACGACCGGCACCGTGGGTCCCCCCGGCCAGCGGGTCTTCTACCTGCAGGCGCGCGAGGACGGCGTCGTGCTCACCCTGAAGATCGAGAAGGAGCAGGTCGGCGCGCTGGCGGAGTACGTGGCCGGACTCCTCGCCAAGGTGCCGGGGGCGGCCCGGGCCGAGTCGGTCTCCCGGGACCTGGCGCTGCTCGAGCCCTTCACCCCCGCCTGGCCCGTCCGCTCCCTGGCGGTCGGCTACGACGAGTCCCGCGATCGTGTGGTCATCGTGGCCGACGAGGAGCTGCGCGAGGACGAGGAGGAACGGGACGAGCAGGCCGGCGAGGCCCCCGAGGCCGCCGAGGCCCCCGAGGGGGTCGATCGGGCCTCGGCCCGGGTAGCGGTGAGCCGCGCGCAGGCCATGGTCTTCGTCGAGCGGGCCCGCGCGCTCGTGAAGGCCGGCCGGCCGGCCTGCCCGATCTGCAGCCGTCCCATTGACCCGGACGGGCACATCTGCCCGCGGCAGAACGGCGCCCGTCGCAACGCGACGTGAGGCGATGCCGGCGGACGTCGCGGCCCTCGACCTCCTGGCCCGCGGGGAGATCGCGGTCAAGGGCCGGATGCCGTGGAGCTCGAACGCGACGTTCCTGGTGGAGCTGCGGCTCGACGACGCCACGACGCTCGCCGTGTACAAGCCGGGTCGCGGCGAGCGACCGCTCTGGGACTTCCCCCCGGGGCTCTACCGGCGCGAGATCGCGGCCTATCTCCTGTCGGAGGCCCTCGGCTGGGGCCTGGTCCCGCTGACGGTGCCGCGGGACGGCCCCCTCGGCGAGGGCTCGCTCCAGCTCTTCGTCCCCGCCGACTTCGAGCAGCACTACTTCACGCTCTACGAGCGACCCGAGCACCACGACGCGCTGCGGCGGATCTGCGCCTTCGACCTCCTCGCCAACAGCACCGACCGCAAGAGCGGCCACTGCCTGCTCGGCCCCGACGGGCGCATCTACGCCGTCAACAACGGGCTCAGCTTCCACATCGAGCCGAAGCTCCGGACGGTCATCTGGGAGTTCGGCGGCCAGCCGATCCCCGACCGGCTCGTGGAGGACATCCGCCGCCTGCTGGACGCCGACCTGCCCGACGAGCTGGCCGCGCTCCTCTCCCCGGCCGAGGGGAAGGCGCTGGTCAAGCGCGGCCGCGCGCTGCTGGCGAAGCGCCGCTTCCCGACCGACGAGAGCGGCCACCGCTACCCGTGGCCGCTGGTGTAGCGGCTGAAGGTCGGCCGTGCGGCCGGGGCGCGCCCGGCGATGGGCGCGCCCCGGCCACAGGAAGGGAGGGCTACAGGGACCGCAGGAAGTTGAGGAGGTCCTGCTTGGTCGGACTCGCTCAGGTTGTTGAAGTTGTCGATCACCTTGTTGGCTTCCGAGGACGGGAACTTGGAGTTCCCGGAGCTCCGGTGGGCCTGGATGGCCTCCATGAGATCGTCGTCCGCCCGTCGTGCAGGAAGAAGATCCGCTGGCCGAGACCCCACAGCGGGGCGGTCCGGAACTCGTCGCCGCGGGCCAGGCCCTGGAGGATGTCGTCGGCGAGCCCGGGCCCCATGGCGTGGAGCGCCAGGTCGGAGATAGAGGTTCGCGTTCTGGTTGGCCAGGGCGGCCACGGTGGTGTTGACCGGGGTCTTGAGCGTCGGCGTGTGGCAGAGGTGCGCAGCCGACGTCGGAGAACTTCTGGCGCCCCCGGTCGATCGAAGCCTTGGACACGCTCCCGAACCCGTTGGACGCCGGCGTCGGCGGCGCCAGGAAGCGCTGGAAGTTGGCAAAGTTGTCGATGGCGTTGAGTGTGCCGGTGCTCTCGGTCACGTCGTTGGGCACGTGGGCGAACTGGCAGTTCGGATCCTCTTCCCGCTCCTGCTGGAACGACTCGCTGGTGATCCCCATCTCGACGTTGTAGGCCTCGCCGGAGAAGATCTGCAGCGACTTGTTCTGGGCCTTCCAGCCGAAGCGCGTGATCGTCCCGTCGTTGCCGTTCCGGTTGGGGCGCCCGCTGATACCGAGATTCGCCTTGGTCGAGGAACTGGCGCTCAGGTTGGCGAGGATCGTGCCGTCGGAGATCTGCTCGATCAGCCCGGCGCCGAAGACCGGCGTGGGGATCCGGAAGATGATGTTGTTGTTCCGGACCTGCCGCTCGAAGTCCTCCTGCTTGATGTTGCAGCCCCCGGCTTCCGGGTGCCCGGTGATCACGAAGAGGGCGTGGACACCGCCGTCGCGGCTGCCGTCGGGATTGAACTGGAAGCGCGCCTCGCGGATGGGGCCGTTCGGGCGTGATGAAGGACGGGATGATGTTGCCCTTGAAATTGAACGGGGCCATCACGGCAGCGGAACAGAGGGTTCTGGGCCGGACTCGTGCCTCCCGGTCGCCGGTTGCGACATGGCAGAACGCGCAACCCGACGCGTTGAACCGCGGTCCGACGCCGTCAGCGAACCTCCTCGTTCTCCGAGAAGTCCTCCAGACCCTGGTCGAACATGGCCGTCTCCGCGGCGCTCAAGCCCGGCAATGGGACCACCGGCCCCGGCCGGCGTCCGCCCCGCGCGCCCGGGTCCTTGGCCCCGAAGTCGGCGGGCAGCAACTGGAAGGTTCCCAAGACCAAGAAGGCGATGACGACTCCGAGGGAAATCTTAGCTTTCACTTGCACAACCTCCCCGCAGGTGTGAACCGCTCGGAACAACCAACGGCCGGGAGGGAAGGAGCAACGGCAGTGCCACGGCCGATGACTGCGGGGACTCCGGAAATCCAGGGGTTATGGCGAATCGTCCCATCTGGGATTTCTCAGGATCCGGAATCCATGCGGACCGCGGTTCTCATACATGAGAACGCCATCTCGCCGAAAGCGGGTGCTGGCGCGGATCGCCCCTTGTGCGGGACCGGCAAAGCGCGCTACTCTCACCGCGCGTGCGACGGACGGGAGCCCGGCGCGCGGGGGAAACGAGGTGGAGGCTTCCCATGGCCGGGATGCTCCATCCACCGCTTCGATCGACCGGTTCCGGTTCGGGACGTCAGAAGATGCCGGTGATCTCCGCTCCCTTCATCGGCTCCTGAGGCAGACAGCGGAGGGATTCGGCGCCGTCGGCGCACCCGCCCGTGTGCGGGACCGAACTCCACGACACCGGCCCGCGGGATGCGGGAGGACAAGGCGCCGTCAATCTTCGACACGACCACGGACGCGGGCTCAGGCCGGTCGTCAGCCACGGTTCCGCCACCGGGATGGCGGCGGCCTCGACCCCGAGGGGTGCGGAGGGTCGCGACTCGACCCGCTGGCCGGGTGATCGAGCGCGAGCCCGCCGGGTTGGAGGGGAAATCATGAATGCCTCGATTCTCGTGGTCGACGACGAGCCCACCATGCAGGAGGCCCTGGGGGGATTCCTCCAGGCCGAGGGCTACCGCGTCGCGACGGCCGGGAGCGGCAGCGAGGCGCTGACCCGCATCGACGAGAACGCGTTCGACGTCATCGTCGCCGACATCCGCCTGCCGGGCGCGAGCGGGCTCGAGGTGCTGGAGCGGTCGCGCCTGCGCAACCCGGGGGCGCGGGTCATCCTGATGACGGGTCACGGCACCGTGGAGACCGCCGTCGAGGCCCTGCGCAAGGGCGCCGGCGACTACCTGCTGAAGCCGTTCCTGCTCGAGGACCTGGCGCTGTGCGTGCAGCGCCTGCTGCGCGACCACCCCACGGGCCGGGCGAGTCGGCCCCTGGAGCGCCCGCTCCACGCGCCCGAGGTCGCCGACATCCTGGTCGGCGAGAGCATCGCCATTCGCACCGTGAGGGAGCAGATCCTCCGGTGCGCGCCCACCCCCAGCAACGTGCTGGTCACGGGCGAGAGCGGCACCGGGAAGGAGCTGGTGGCCCGGGCGATCCACGTGTCGAGCCGACGCCGCGACCACCGGTTCGTGCCGCTGAACTGCGGCGCGATCCCCGAGGCCCTGCTCGAGAGCACGCTCTTCGGCCACGTCAAGGGTGCCTTCACCGGCGCCGTGCAGGCGAACACCGGCCTGTTCGCCGCCGCCGACCACGGGACGCTCTTCCTCGACGAGATCGCCGAGCTGCCCTTCCCGCTCCAGGTGAAGCTGCTGCGGGTGATCGAGGAGAAGCAGGTGTGGGCGGTGGGGGCCACCAGGCCGCTGCCCGTTCGACGTCCGCATCATCGCCAGCACCAACCGCGACCTCGGCTGCGAGATCGAGACTGGCCGGTTCCGGACGGACCTCTTCTACCGGCTCAACGTCGTGCGCTTCTGGCTGCCCCCCCTCCGCGAGCGCCGGAGCGACATCCCGCCCCTGGTGGACCACTTCATCCGCCGGCTCAACGTCAAGCTGAACCGCCAGGTTCGCGGTGCCGAGCCCCAGGCGCTGCACGTCCTCGTCAGCCACGGCTGGAGAGGCAACGTGCGTGAGCTGGAGAACGTGCTCGAGCGCGCCATGATCCTGGGCGACGGGGAGTTCATCGGTCTCCGCCACCTGTCCCAGGACGTGGCCGTGGAAGCGCCGGCCGCACACCCGGCTAACCTCCGGGAGGCCGTGCGGGGCTTCGAGCGCCAGCACATCCTCGAAGTCCTGGGCCAGACCCAGTTCGACAAGCGCGAGGCCGCCCGGCTCCTCGGCATCAGCCTGGCCTCGCTCTATCGGAAGCTGAACGTGGAGTCGGACGACGACCCGGAGCCCGAGGAGGCGTGAGGAGAGTCGAAGGAGCCGATCGCCAGCCCCGCTCCCGCCCCCACGACCGGCCCGCGGCCGGTCAGCCCTCGATGGAGCCGACCAGGAGTCCCCGGACGACCTAGCCCCACCCGCACGTACACCACGAGGGTGCGCCCGGAAGGAACTCCTCCGGGCCGATCCGCCGGGCCGTGTGACAATACCGCCCGTGCCCGGATTCCGATGGCCGACGATGCTGATGCTGTGCGGCGCCCTTGCCCTCCACAACGCGGTCCGCCTCGGCCCGGTGCCGCTGGTGGAAGAGTTGCGGGCGCGGTACGGCACCGACTACACCGGCATCGGCAACGTGATCGGCGCCTACACCCTCGCCTACGGCTTCGCCCAGCTCCTGGCCGGGCTCCTGACCGCGCGCTTCGGCCCCAAGCGGCTCATGCTGGTCGGCCTGACGCTGGCGACGCTCGGCTCGGCCCTCTTCGCCGTGACCGCGGACTACGCGCTGGCGGTGACCGCGCGCCTCCTGGTGGGAACGGCCGGCGGCTTCCTCTACACGCCCACCATCGCCTACACCTTCGCCGCCTTCGACCCGCGGCTGCGGGGCCGGGCCATGGGGGTCGCCGAGGCGGGCGTGGGGGCGGGACAGATCCTGGCGATCATGCTGCTCCCTGTCCTGTTCGAGACGCTCGGACTGACCGGGGCGTTCCTCGCGCTCCCGGTGGCGGCGCTGACCCTGTGGCTGGCCGTGGGGGTCGGACTGCCTCCGCTCGAGCCCGAGCGACGGCGGGGATCGGGGCATTTCCTCGCCCTCGCGCGCGACCCCGACTTCTGGCTGCTGCTGGTCGGGGTCTCCTTCGTGGGGATGCTCGCCCAGGTCGCCACGTTCTCCTGGATGCCCACCTACCTCCGCCAGGTCCACGGCTTCGGGGTGATCGGCGCCGGAGCCAGCACCGGCATCGTCCTCGCGGGTCTGATGGTCTTCTCGCCACTCTTCGGGGCCCTCTCCGACCGCCTCACGTCACGACGCCCCGTGTTGCTGATCGGCTCGATCCTCGCGCTGGCCGGCTGGCTGGTGCTGCTGACGGCGCCCGCGGCCTGGATGGCCATCGCGGCCGCGTTCCTCGTGAGCGCGAGCATGGCGGCGACGATCCCGATGCAGGTCGTGTTCACCAGCGAGCGGTTCGCGGCGATCGGCGCCGGCACGGCGATCGGCATCGTGAACACGGGTGGCCAGCTCGCCAGCTCGATCGGCGGGCCGCTTTACGGCGCGATGCTGGACCACGGCCTCGGGTTCGGCGCGGTGTGGGGGACGGCGGCCGGGCTGGGCGTGATCCGGATCGTCGCTGTGCTGCTGCTCCGGGAACGAAGGCACCAGACCTGAGCAACCACCTTCCTCCGACACCCCCCGGTGGGAGGGGAGGGGGGTTGGGGGGTGGGGGGTGGGGGGTGGGAGGGAGGTCCCGGAAATCAGGAGCGACGCTCGCGAATCGCCGCCTCGTGCTCCCGGCGGAGCGCGACGTGGGCGGCCTCGAGCGTGGCCAGCGCCCGCGCGGCTTCGGCGCTCTTGGCCTCCTCCTCGCGGAGGGCGGCCCGGGCGGCCTGCAGGTCGCGGAGGGTGCGCGCGGCCAGGTCGCGCATCGCCTGGGCGCTCGCCTCGCGCTCCGCTTCGCGCTCCTTCAGGACCGCGTCGTGAGCGGCCTGCAGCGCGCCGAGCGCCCGGGTCGCCTCGGCGTGCCGCGCCTCGAGGTCGCGCAGCCGCTGGGCCGTCGCCTCGCGTTCCTGCCGGACAGTCTCCTGCGAGCCCTTGGTCACGCTCAGGACCCGCGCGTGGCGCTCCTCCAGCTCGCGCAGGGCCCGGGCCGCCGCATCCCGCTCGATCCGCAGCGCCTGGTGCTCCGTCTGCAGCGCGGCCAGCACCCGCGCCGTCTCCGCGTGGCGCGCCTCGAGCTCCCGCTGGGCCTCGCTCGCGGGCCCCCGCTCCCCTTCCTGAGCCTCCCGACTCGCCCGCAGCTCGGCGAGGGCCCGCGCCGTCTCCGCGTGGCGCACTTCCAGCTCCTTCAGCGCCCGCGCGCCGGCATCGCGCTCCGCCCGGAGCGCCTCGTGCGCCGCCTGCAGCTCCCCCAGCGCCCGGGCCGCGTCCGCGTGGCGGCCCTCCAGCTCCCCCCGCGCCCGGGCCCCGCTCTCCCGCTCCGCCCGCTGGGTCGCGTCGGCCGCCCGCAGCTCGGCGAGGGCTCGCGCCGTTTCCGCGTGGCGCGCCTCCAGCTCCTGCAGCGCCCGCGCGCCGGCATCGCGCTCCGCCCGGAGCGCCTCGTGCGCCGCCTGCAGCTCCCCCAGCGCCCGGGCCGCGTCCGCGTGGCGGCCCTCCAGCTCCCCCAGCGCCCGGGCCCCGCTCTCCCGCTCCGCCCGCTGGGTCGCGTCGGCCGCCTGCAGCTCGGCGAGGGCTCGCGCCGTTTCCGCGTGGCGCGCTTCCAGCTCCTGCAGCGCCCGCGCGCCGGCATCGCGCTCCGCCCGGAGCGCCTCGTGCGCCGCCTGCAGCTCCCCCAGCGCCCGGGCCGCGTCCGCGTGGCGGCCCTCCAGCTCCCCCCGCGCCCGGGCCCCGCTCTCCCGCTCCGCCCGCTGGGTCGCGTCGGCCGCCCGCAGCTCGGCGAGGGCTCGCGCCGTCTCCGCGTGGCGCGCCTCCAGCTCCTGCAGCGCCCGCGCGCCGGCATCGCGCTCCGCCCGGAGCGCCTCGTGCGCCGCCTGCAGCTCCCCCAGCGCCCGGGCCGCGTCCGCGTGGCGGCCCTCCAGCTCCCCCCGGGCCCGGGCCCCGGCCTCCCGCTCCGCCCGCAGCGTCGCGTCGGCCGCCTGCAGCTCGGCGAGGCCTCGCGCCGTCTCCGCGTGGCGCGCCTCCAGCTCCCGCAGCGCCCGCGCGCCGGCATCGCGCTCGCTCACGACCGTCTCGTAGTCCGCGCGCAGCCTGGCCAAGGCCGCCGCCTCCGACTCCTCGGGGCCGGGCGTGGGTCGGGCCGCCGCGGCAGGCCGGAGCGGGGGCGCTGGCGGGGCTGGCGGAGGGACCGGCGGTGGCGGCGGTGGGGTGACAGGGGCCGGGGCCGGTCCAGGCGGCGGGAGCGCGACGGGGGCTGGGGCTGGCGGCGGAGCCCCGGCCGGGGCGGGCACCGGTTGCGGGGTCGGCGCGGGCGCCAGCGGGGGGGCCGGAGCGGGCACCGGTGCCGGCGGGGCCAGCGTCCCGGCGTCGGCGTAGGCGCGCAGGAAGGCCCGCTGGAACGCCGCGTAGGTGGAGGTCACGACCTCGATCGACAGCCGGGTGGAGACCTCCAGCTCCTCGATGACCTCGACGTCCGCCGGGTCGTCCATGGCCACCTGGAGCCCGTCGTCCGTCCGGGCGATCGGGATGACCCGGTGGTGCTGCGCGTAGCTCTTGGCGACGAGGGGGATGAGGCTGCGATCGATCGTGACGGCGTCCAGCTCGACGAAGGTGGCGCCGAACTGCTTGCAGAGGGCCTGCTTGATCTGCCGCTCGTTGACGAGGTTGAGCTTCAGGAGCGCGTCACCGAGCCGGAGGCCCGCCTTCGATTGCTCCTGGAGCGCCTGCCGGAGCTGCTCCTCGGTGATGGTCTTCGTCTCGACCAGGATGCTGCCGAGGCGGTGCTTCTTGTGGTACTCGTCGAGGATCGCGTTGAGCTGCGCCTGGGTCAGGACCTCGCGGTTCACCAGGATCTGCTCGAAGGGGACGTAGGGCCGCGCCTCCGCCTGGGCGCGGTAGGCGTCCTGGAGCTGCTGCCTCGTGACCAGCCCCGCCTTGAGGAGGAGCTTTCCGAGCAGCGGACGGCTCTTCGCGATCGCGGTCCTGGGCGGCATCCCCGACTCCGGCTGGCCTGTCATTCTACGGGGTAACGCCGCCCACCGGAAGTTTCCCGTAACGGCCGCCCGGGCCGCTCTGTGCGCTTCCTCGCCCATGGGACAATGGCGACATGGCGGAGCGCGGCTTCATCCTCACCCCGACCTACCGGGTGGCGCGCGGCCGGCCCGAGGTCCACCTCCACGCCGTCCTGGAGACGGGGGAGCCGGCCCTCGTCGTCGACGACCGGCTCCCGCCCTACTTCTTCGTCCGGGCGCCCGACGGCGCCCGGGTGGCGCCCCTCGCGCCGGAGGCGCGGCTGGTCCCCGGCGAGCTCAGCACCTTCGCCGGGGAGCCGGTCGTCCGCGTCGAGGTTCGGCTGCCCGGCGACGTCCCGCCCCTCCGGGCCCGGCTGGCCGAGGCCGGTGTCGAGTGCTTCGAGGCCGACCTGCGCTTCGCCTACCGGTACCTGATCGACCGGGGAATCCGTGGCGCCTTCGCCGTGGACGGCCCCTGGGAGGGACGACCGGGCGTGGGCCGCCTCTACCGGAATCCGAGCCTGGCGCCGGCCGCGTTCACGCCGCGCCTCCGGGTGCTCTCCCTCGACGTCGAGACCAGCCTGGACGGGCGGCAGCTCTACTCGATCGCGGCGGCCGGGGCCGGCGGCGACCGCGTGTGGCTGGTCGGCCGCGGCGGCGTCGGCGCCCCGCCGCACGTCGAGACGGCGCCCGACGAGCGGGAGTGCCTCCGGCGATTCCTGGCCCACGTGCGGGCCGTGGACCCCGACGTGCTGACCGGCTGGAACGTCTGCGATTTCGACATGGGCGTGCTGCTGCGCGCGTGCCGCCGGCTCGGGCTCCGCTGCGCCCTCGGGCGGACCGACGACGAGGTCGAGATCCGGCGGGACCAGAGCTTCACGCGGGAGTCGCGGGCGGTGCTCGCCGGGCGGCAGGTGCTCGACGGGCTGGCGCTCCTCCGGAGCGGGTTCGTGCGGCTCGACGACTACCGGCTGGAGACGGCGGCCCGGGCGATCCTCGGCACCGGGAAGCTCTTCGGCCCCGAGCACCGCGGGGCGGACATCGAGCGCGCCTACCGGGAGGACCCGGCGAGCCTGGCCGCCTACAACCTGCACGACGCCCGGCTGGTCCTCGAGATCCTGGAGCGCACCGGGCTCGTCGAGCTGACCGTCCGGCGGAGCCTCCTGACCGGCATGCAGCTCGACCGGGTCGGCGCCCAGATCGCCGCCGTCGACTCCCTGTATCTCGGCGCGCTCCGGGCCCGCGGCCGGGTCGCGCCGTCGGTGGGCGCCGTCAGCGATCCGGCCGGGCCCGGGATCGTGGGCGGCCTCGTCCTCGACTCGGTGCCCGGAATCTACCGGAACATCCTGGTCTTCGACTTCAAGAGCCTCTACCCGAGCATCATCCGGACGTTCAACATCGATCCCCTGACGTACCTGCCTCCCGCGCGGGTCGCCGAGATGCCGGCCGACGGGACGATCCGGACGCCGGGCGGTGCCACGTTCCGCCGGGACATGCCCGGCATCCTGCCCGAGCTGGTCGCGCGGCTGGCCGCCGAGCGGGCCGCCGCCCGGGCGGCCGGCGACCACGTCGGGGCCCAGGCGACCAAGATCCTGATGAACTCGCTCTTCGGCGTCCTGGGCGCCTCGTCCTGCCGGCTGTTCTCCCCCGCGGTCGCCAACGCCATCACGACCGCGGGCCAGCACGTGATCCGGCTGGCGGCCGCCGCTGTCGAGCGGCGCGGTCACCGGGTCATCTACGGGGACACCGACTCGCTCTTCGTGGACGTCGGCGAACCCGACACCGAGCGGGCCGCGACGCGGGGCGAGGCACTGCGCGACGCCATCGGCCAAGACGTCGCCGACGCCCTGACCGGCGAGTTCGGCGTCCGCAGCCACCTGGAGCTCGAGTTCGAGAAGGTGTACGCGCGATTCTTCATGCCCGAGGTCCGGGGCGGCGAGACGGGCAGCAAGAAGCGCTACGCAGGGCTCGTGGACGGCCGGCTGGAGCTGGTCGGGCTGGAGGCGGTGCGACGGGACTGGAGCCAGGTCGCCCGGCGGTTCCAGAAGGAGCTGCTCGCCCTGGTCTTCCACGATCGACCCGTGGACGACTTCGTCCGGAGCTTCGTCGCCGACCTCCGGGCCGGCCGCTACGACGACGAGCTGGCCTACCGCAAGGCCATCCGGAAGCCGCTGACCGCCTACACCAAGACGACGCCCCCCCACGTCAAGGCGGCCCGCAAGCAGGGCGGGCCGAGCGGCCGCATCGTGACCTACCTGATGACCCAGGCCGGACCCGAGTCGGTCGGCGAGACCACCGCGCCGCCCGACCACGAGCACTACGTGACCCAGCAGCTCCGCCCCATCGCCGACGCCGTCCTCCGGATGCTGGCCGGTCCCGACTTCGACGCGATCACCGGCGCCCCCCGCCAGCTCTCCCTCTTCGAGGCGCCGTAGCCCCGCCCGCCCGGTCGCATCCCCGTGCGCCGGCCCTCGCGCACCGGCCCCCTTGCGGCCGCCGCGGGCCCTCGTCTATCATCACGACACCCACGTTCTCCTCGGAACCACCCGTGAAGGAGGGCCCCAGCATGCGTCCTTTCGCCAGGCAGTGGCGTCGAGTGCTCGCGGTCGTCGCGGTCCTGACCCTGGCCGGCGCCACCGCCGCCCAGGCCCAGTCGGTGCTCCGGATCGTGCCGCAGGCCGACCTGAGGATCCTGGACACGGTCTGGACCACCAACAACATCACCAGCAACCACGGCTACATGGTCTACGACGTGCTCTTCGCCCCGAACGCGAAGCTCGAGTACAAGCCCCAGATGGTCAACACGTACTCGAAGAGCGCGGACGGGCTCGTCTGGAAGTTCAAGCTGCGGGACGGCCTCAAGTTCAGCGACGGGAGCCCGGTCGAGGGCAAGGACGTGGTGGCGTCGCTCAAGCGCTGGTGCGACCGCAACCCCGTCGGCAAGACGCTGGTGGCCTTCGTGAAGGACATGCCCGTGACGGGGCCGAGCACCTTCGAGCTGCACCTGACCAAGCCCTTCGGCCTGGTGATCGAGATGCTGGGGACGCCGGAAAACCCGCTCTTCATCCACCGGGAGGCGGAGGCGAAGACGCCCTCCGACCAGCAGATTACCGAGCCGATCGGCTCCGGCCCCTTCGTGATGGTCAAGGAGGAGTGGGTCCCGGGCAGCAAGGTGGTGTACAAGAAGAACCCACTCTACAAGCCGCGGAGCGACGCGCCCGACGGCTTCGCGGGGGCCAAGCTGGCCAAGGTCAACCGGGTCGAGTGGATCGTCATCCCCGACGCCAACACGGCCACCCAGGCGCTGATCAAGGGCGAGGTGGACGCCATCGAGATCCCGACCACCGACCACCTGCCCCTCATGAAGAAGGCCGGCAACATCACCATCCAGGTGATCGACCGGGTCGGGACCCAGGCGGTCATGCGGCCGAACCACCTCAACCCGCCCTTCAACAGCGTCAAGAACCGGCAGGCCCTCCTCTACGCGGTGGGGGACCAGAAGGACTACCTGGCCGCGATCGTCGGCAACCCCGAGTACGAGAAGCCGTGCTGGGCGGTCCTGATCTGCGGCACGCCGTACGGCACCACCGCCGGGGTCGGCCCCTGGGCCACGAACACCAAGGAGCAGAACATCGCCCGGGCCAAGGAGCTCCTGAAGGAGGGCGGCTACAAGGGCGAGCGGGTCGTCCTCCTCGATCCCGCCGACACCAACATCGCCCACGCCCAGGCGGTGGTGACGGCGCAGAAGCTCCGCGAGATCGGGATGAACGTGGACCTCCAGACGATCGACTGGGGCACCCAGAGCGCGCGGCGGGCGCTGAAGGACCCGGTGGACAAGAACCCCCGGGGCTGGAACCTCTTCCACACCTGGGGCGGGGGCCTGGCCCTCGGCAACCCGCTGACGAACCCGCCGTTCACGACGCCGTGCGACGGCAAGAACTGGTTCGGCTGGCCGTGCGACGAGGAGCTGGAGAAGATGCGCCTGGAGTTCCCGCTGGTCCAGGGCGCGGCCGCCCAGAAGGCCCTGGTCGAGCGGATGCACAAGCGGTTCTTCGAGGTGGTGCCCTACGTCCCGGTCGGCCAGTTCTATGCGCCGATCGCCTACCGGAACAACCTGAGCGGCATCCTGGACACCGTGCGGCTCGTGCTCTGGAACATCGAGAAGAAGTAGCCGTCGGGATCTCTCGGACCGGCCCGGGCGATCAGCACCCGGGCCGGTCCCGCCCTCCCGCGTGAGCGCCTACCTCGTCCGCCGGCTCCTGGCGACGATCCCCGTCATGGCGGTCGTCGCCGTCTTCGTGTTCGGGCTCCTCCACCTCACGCCGGGCGACCCGGCCGCCATCATCGCCGGCGACTACGCGACCGCCGAGGACATCGCGCGGATCCACAAGCAGCTCGGCCTCGACCAGCCGCTCCACGTCCAGTTCGTCGCCTGGATCGGGCGCGTGCTCACGGGCGACCTGGGGACCTCCATCTTCTCCCGGCTGCCGGTGGCCCGGCTCATCCGCCAGCGGATCGAGCCGACGATCGTGCTCTCGATCACGACCCTGATCATCGCGGTCGCGCTGGCGGTCCCCCTCGGCGTCCTGGCCGCCTGGCGGGCCGGCACCTGGCTCGACCGCGGCGTCATGGGTTTCGCCGTCTTCGGCTTCTCCGTTCCGGTCTTCGTCCTGGGGTACCTCCTCATCTATCTCTTCGCGATCCGGCTCGACTGGCTGCCGGTCCAGGGCTACGTGAGCCTGGACCGCGGGCTCTGGCCGTGCCTCCGCAGCATCCTCCTCCCGAGCTTCGCCCTCGGCATCATCTACATGGCACTGATCGCACGCATCACCCGGGCCAGCGTGCTCGAGGTCCTGACCCAGGACTACATCCGCACCGCCGAGGCCAAGGGGCTGCCGCCGCTGGCCGTGCTCGTCTCGCACGCGCTCAAGAACGCCTCGGTGCCCATCGTCACCATCATCGGGGTGGGGCTGACCCTGGTGATCGGGGGCGTGGTGGTCACCGAGAGCGTCTTCGCCATCCCGGGCGTGGGGCGACTCACGGTGGACGCCATCCTCCGGCGGGACTACCCGATCATCCAAGGGGTCATCCTGGTCTTCTCGGGCGTGTACGTGCTCGTCAACCTGCTCATCGACGTGAGCTACACCTTTCTCGACCCGCGCATCCGCTACTGAGGCGCTGTGAAGCCATCGCCGCGGACTCGTGAGCACGGAAAGCCCCGGAGGGGGGGCCGGGGCGCCCGGAGGGACGCGGCGCACCGAGGGCCGCAGGCCCGAGGCGCCGCGGCGATCTGATGGAGCGCGCAGCTCCCCCCCGGCCCGACTGATGGCCGCGGTCACGGCCTCCGAGATCGACCTGCCCGCGGCCCGCCGGACGGCGGCCGCGCGGCCGCTCGGCTTCCTGCGCGGGCACCCGACGGTCGTGCTCGGCCTGGCCCTGCTAGGCGGGGTGGCGCTGGTGGCGATCCTGGCCCCCTGGCTCCACACGGTCGACCCGGTCACCTTCAGCCCGGTGTCGCGGCTCAAGCCGCCGTCGGAGCGATTCTGGTTCGGCAGCGATAGCTTCGGGCGGGACGTCTACAGCCGGACCCTCTACGGCGGCCGCATCTCGCTGCTCGTCGGCTTCGGCGTGGCCCTCCTGAGCACGACCATCGGGCTCTGCATCGGGCTGGTGGCCGGCTACCTCCGCACGGCCGACGCGATCCTCATGCGGGTCATGGACGGGCTCATGGCCATCCCGGGGATCCTGCTCGCCATTGCCCTGATCGCGCTCACCCGGGCCAGCGTCCAGACCGTGCTCATCGCGATCACGATCCCCGAGATCCCCCGGGTGGTGCGCCTGGTCCGGGGCGTCGTGCTGACCCTCCGCGAGCAGCCCTTCATCGAGGCGGCCATCGCGATCGGGACCCCCCTGCCCACGATCCTGGCGCGCCACCTGCTCCCCAACACCCTGGCGCCGCTCGTGGTCCAGGCGACCTACATCTGCGCGGCGGCGGTGCTGGTCGAGGCGGCCCTCGGCTTCCTCGGGGCCGGCACGCCGCCGGAGATCCCGAGCTGGGGGAACATCATGGCGGAGGGCCGCAACAGCTTCCAGGTCGGGCCGTGGACGATCCTCTTCCCGGGCGCCTTCCTGGCGGTCACCGTCCTGGCGATCAACCTGGTGGGCGACGGGCTCCGTGATCTTCTCGATCCGCGGATCGCCCGGCGGCTCTGAGCCGAAAGGACGTGCCACATGATCGACCTGTACAACGCAGAGACCAATCAGTTGATCGGCAGCATCACCGAGGCCGATCTACAGGTCCTCGTCAACGGAATGGAAGAGGAGTCGTCGCACGATCAGGATTACTACGTCAACGCGGCCACGATCGACTTGCTGGGCGACGGTCGAGCGACCGAGCATTTGCTGGGGCTCCTGCGTACTGCCCTGGGGTCGAGCGACGGTGTGGAGATCCGGTGGCAACGTCGATAAGCGGCCGCGCGCTGCCTGACGCCCACCGGGCACGATGAGAGGACGACTGCGATGACCGCAACCCCCGAGGAGAGGCTCCCCTTCGGCTCGGACGACCTGCGGCTCCCGGCGGCCCTGCGCGAGCCGTTACGCGCGCACCTGGCCGACCTCCGCGAGCGCTACCGGAAGAAGGGCTGGGGCGGGCCGGTCGGCTTCGGCCGGCGCCCGGCCCTGATCGTGATCGACCTGGCCCTGGCGTGGACCGATCCTGACGAGCCCGGCATCGGGAGCGACGTCAACGCGGTGGTGGCGGCGACCTGCCGGCTCCTGGAGGCGGCCCGGGCGGCGGGCATCCCCGTCGTGTTCACGACCTGGGCGTACGATCCCGCCGAGCCGCCGTCGCCCCACGACGCCAAGAGCGCGCTCAAGATCGGCCCCGGCTTCGCCCGGCGCCTCGAGCTGGATCCCCGCCTGGACCGCCGGCCCACCGAGAAGCTGCTGCCGAAGCGCTACGCCTCGGCCTTCAAGGGCACGCACCTCCACGAGATGCTGACCGCGCTCGGCGTGGACACGCTCATCGTGACCGGGGTGAGCACCAGCCACTGCGTGTACGCCACCTGCCGCGACGCCACCGACAGCTTCCGGGTCATCGTGCCCCGGGAGGCGATCGGCGAGCGCTGCGAGATCATGCACGAGGTGAACCTGCTCGACATCGAGCTGGACCTCGGGGACGTGGTGCCGACTGACGAGGTGGTCGACTACCTGCGGAAGCTGCCCGGGCGGCGGTGACGCGCGGCCGGGGCGGGCCGCCGGGCGACCCGTCCCGCGGTGCGCGGCCTACGGGAGACCGGCTCGAATGGCGCGGGCCAAGCGGGCCACGCCTTCGGCGAGCCGGTCGAGCGGCTGGAGGCTGAAGGACAGCCGGATGTGGTGCGTCCCTTGCCCGTCCGGGAAGCAGGCGGTCCCCGGCATCGCCACCACGCGCTCCGCCTCCGCCCGGGCCGTGACCTTCTCCACGTCGGTGCCGGGCGGCAGCGTGAGCCAGACGAAGAAGCCGCCCTCCGGCCGGGTCCGGGCCACCTCCTTCGGCATCTCGGCCGCCAGCGCCGCCTCCATCGCGTCGCGCCGCGTCCGGTAGCTCCGCCGCAGCACCTCGATGTGGGCGGCCAGGCGCCCGCTCTTCATGAGGGTGCCCACGATCAGGGAGGTGAGCCCGTTCGTCGAGCCCTCGCCCTTGAACGGCTGGAGGCGCTGGATCAGGGCCGGGTCGCCGAGGACGAAGCCGAGGCGGACGCCGGGGGCGACGATCTTCGAGAAGGTGCCGAGGCGCACGACCACGCCGTGGCGGTCGAGCGCGTGGAGCGCGGGGACGGGCGTCCCCTCGAAGCGGAGGTCGCCGTAGGCGTCGTCCTCGACGATCGGGACGTCGTGACGCGACCGCGAGGTCGAGGAGTGCCCGGCGCCGGGCGACCGGCATCGTGACCCCGGTCGGATTGTTGAAGGTCGGGATGCTGTAGAGGAAGCGGGGCCGGGTCCCGGCCGCCCGCAGCCGGCCGAGCGTGGCTTCGAGGGCGTCCAGGTCGAGGCCCTCGGCGTCGACCGGGACGGGGACGGCGGTGAGCCCGTGGAACCGGATCGTGCGGATCGTGCCCATGAAGGTCGGCGCCTCGATGAGGCACGTGTCGCCGGGGTTGGCCAGGACCTGGACGACCAGCGCGATGGCCTGCGAGGAGCCGCTGGTGATGGCCAGCCCCTCCGGCGGGATCGGCCGCCCCTCCTCCCGCTCGAGCTTCTTCGCCAGCTCGGCCAGCAGCACCGGGTTGCCCTGCACCTGGCCGTACTGGAGCGCCACCGCCCAGTCCGCGGGATTGCCCAGCGCCTCGCGGGCGGACTCGAGGAGCCCGTCGGCGGGGAACAGCTCGGGGGCCGGCGCTCCGAAGGCCAGCGAGATGACGCTCGGGTCGACCGGACCCGCCCGCATGACCACCGGGATCTCATGGACGCGGCGGTTGAACCGCTCCGGCCCCCAGGCGAAGCGCAGCGCCTCCAGCTCGGCCGTGCGGGTGGGGTTCTCCTGGCTCAGCATGGATCGAAGCCCTTTCTGCCCGCGTCCGGTCGCGCCCGACATCCGCATGGCGGGAGCCACCCCTCGCGGGGAGCGGACGGGGGCCGGCGGTCGGGCCCGGGCCCGGCCATTATCCCAGATCGGCGGGCCGCCGGCCACCATCCCGCGCCGGCGGGGCGACGGATCCTCAGGAAGCGCGGGCGCTCAGGGCCTTGCGGTAGACCAGGTCGGCAGTGACCACGTCCTCCACCGCCAGGCCGACCGACTTGAACAGGGTGATCTCATCATGGGACTGGCGGCCCGGCCGGGTGCCGGCGACGACCTCGCCCAGCTCGGCGACGGGCGGGCGGCCGGCGGCGATGACGTCGCCCGACTCCTTGGTGCAGGCCTCGCGCGAGTTGACGTAGAGCCGGGCGCGCCCCAGCACCGCGTCGTCGAGCTCGCGCCAGTCCGGTCGGGGGGCGCCGACGGCGTTGATGTGGGCCCCCGGCGACAGCCACTCCCCGCGAAGCACGGGGATCTTCGAGGTGGTCGCGGTCACGATCACCCCGGCGCCCCGCACGGCCTCCTCGGCCGACGCCGCGGCCCGGACCCCGAACTCGCGCGCAAACTCGCCGGCGTGGCGGGGGCTCCACACCCGCACCTCGCGGAACTCCCGGACCAGCCGGAGCGCGTGCAGGTGGCTCTTCGCCTGGACCCCCGAGCCGATCAGCGCGAGCACCGACGCGTCCGGGCGGGCGAGGAGCTTGGTGGCCACCGCCGAGACCGCCGCGGTGCGCTCCTCGGTGATGAGCCGGCCGTCCATCATGGCGAGGGGGACGCCGGTCTCGGGCGCGAAGAGCTGGATGACCGCGTGGTGGGTCGGGATGCCCCGGTTGCCGGGGTAGAAGGTCACGAGCTTGACCCCCAGCGCGCCGGCGTAGGCCGGCATCAGGCCGAGGAACCCCTCGTGGTCGGCGATCGGCAGCATGCTTCGCACGGGCTGGACCACCTTTCCCGTCGAGAAGTCGGCGAGGGCTCCCTCCATCGCGGCGATCACCTCTTCCATCCGAAGTAGCCGGCGAACCGCCGCCTCGTCCAGGATCATCGGGACCTCCCTCCTACCCCCCCAACCCCCCTCCCCCACCCACCGGGGGGGAGGGGGGCCGGAGCGCTCGAGGCCGGAGCGCTCGATGGCCTCAGTTCGGGACCTCTCGGGACCTCCCTCCTACCCCCAACCCCCTCCCCCACCGTTCGACGGCCTTCGGCCTTTGGCTGGGGGAGGGGGGAGCCGGAGGGGGATCGCTTGCGCTCAGGGCTTCGGCTTGACCCAGGTCTCGGACCAGGCCAGGCAGGCGCTCGAGCTCTGCCGGTCGCCGCGCATCTCGGGCCACGGCAGCCCGGTCGCGAAGCGGCCGTTCAGCTCGACCTGGGCCCCCCGCGCCGGGAAGAACGTGCTGAAGACCCCGATCGGCCGGTTGTTGAAGCCGGGTGGCGCGTTCAGGACGAACGGCTCGATGCAGTCGTACCAGGTCAGCGTGATCGAGTCCGCCCCCGACACGACGCTCTCGGTCGCCGACGAGCGGGGATCGCCGTCACGCTCGAAGGCGGCGTCGATGACGGGCAGCTTCGGGTCCGCGAACGGCGCGTGGAGAAGCGTCTCGATGCTGGCTTGGAGCCAGCGCGCCACCGCGATCTGGTCGCTGTAGATCCGGACCTGGCCGTCGGTGAGCGGGCTCTGCGCGAACAGGACGTGACCGGCCCCGGCCGGGCACCACAGCACCCGCCAGTGACTGAAGCGGTCCGACATCGTCTTGCCGCCGTCCGGGCTCAGCCGGATGAAGGAGTTCTCGCCGGTCATCAGGACCTGGTTCGGGTCCACGGGTGGCGTCATCTGTCTCTCCTCGGTGGTGGTATGCTGGCGCTTTCGACATGGATCCGCTCGCCGCCGCTCTCGTCCTCACCTCGGCGGTGCTGCATCCGCTCTGGTACGCGCTGCTCAAGCGCGACCCCGATCCCGACGCGGCGTTCGTCGGGCTGAACGTCGCCGTCACCCTGGTCGCCCTGGCTCACGCCGTGATCGGCGGCGTCGCCCTCACCGCCGGTCTCGTCGTCTGGCCCCTGTTCCTCGTCTCCGCGGCCGGTCAGATCGCCTACGGGCTGGCCATCGTCGGCGTCCTCAAGCGCGGCGACCTCTCGGCCTACTACCCGATCATCCGCGCCTCGCCGCTCGCCATCGTCGCCGCCGGCTTCCTCGTCCTCGGCGAGCACTACCGGCCGGTGCTCCTCGTCGGGATCGCCCTGGTCCTGGCGGGCAGCCTGGCCATCCAGTACCGGCGCGGCGCCCGGTTCCTGTCGGAGCCCCTGGTCCTGGGCCTCGCCGTCCTCGCGCTCCTCGCCTCGGCGGTCTACGCGCTGGCCGACTCGCGATCGGTGCGCCGGGCCGACCCGGTCGCCGTCCTCTTCTGGGTCCAGACGATCACGGTCCCCGTGTTCGCCGCCCTTTACCGGAGCCGCCCGCCAGCCCCGCCGCCGGGTCCCTCGCCGCCCGCGTGGGCGCCGGCACCGCTCCGCTACCTCGTCCTAGGCGGACTCGCCTACTCCTCGTACTACCTGATCCTGCTCGCCTACGGCCGGGGCGCCAACGTGGCCGCCGTCAACGCGATACGCCAGGCGGCGATCCCGATCTCCGTGGTGATCGGCGGCCTGTGGCTCGCCGAGGGGGCGATGGGGCGCCGGCTGGCCGCCGCTTTCGCCATCGCCGCCGGCATCGTCGTCATCGTCCTCGCGCGCTGACGACATTCCCGCGGGCGAGTCGCCGGCAGCGGTCGGATGCTAGCCCGCGCACCGCGGGCTGTCAACCGACGAGACCGCCGCGAGCGCCTGCGGCGTCAGCCGGCCCGGCCGGCCGGCTTGCTACAGCCTGACGGCGGCGACCCGGAAGCCGATGTGGTCGGATCGGCGCTCGGGCTCGAACCGCAGCCGGAAGGCCGACCGGCACGGCCAGCCGTCGTCGGTCCAGGCTCCTGCCCCGCCGCACCCGCGAAAAGGTGCCGTCTCGGTTCCGCGCGCCCTGCACCGACGAGAGGTCCGGATCAGTGCCGCCCGGCAGCTTCGCGTGATACCAATCCCGGCACCACTCGAAGACGTTGCCGTGCATGTCGTGCAGGCCCCAGGCGTTGGCGGGGTAGCTGCCGACCTTCGCGGCCTGGTCGAGCGACGGCCCGGGCTCGGCGCCGTTGTACGGCTTGCCCTGGAAGTTCGCCTGCGTGCTGCTCAGCTTGTCGCCGAACGCGGTGGCGGTCGTGCGTCCCGGCCCGGCAGGCGTACTCCCACTGCGCCTCGGTGGGCAGCCGGAACTCCCAGCCCTCGGGCAGGCCACCGGCTTTCGCGGCTCACGGTCGGTCAGCTCGTGGCAGAACGCCTCCGCCTCGGCGTAGTTGACGTTGTAGACGGGGCAGTCAGCCCCCTCGGCACTCCCGCCGGCGTCAGCGCTCCCGGCAGCTCCCCGACCACCTGTCTCCACTGCCCTTGCGTCACCTCGTACTTGCCCATCCAGAAGCCTCGGGTCAGCGTCACCTCGACCTGGTCCTCGCCCGGGCGTCGCTCCGGCTCGTCCGGCGGGCTTCCCATCCGGAACCGGCCCGCCGGGCACCAGCACAGCTTGACGCCGGCCACGGCACGCTCGTCCCCGCCCTTCGAGCCGCCGAAGGGCTCCGGCCGGTCCGTGGGCGGCAGGCTGTCGCTCGCCAGCAGCACCCGGCTCGTGGCCTCGCGGTGGCAGCCGATCAGGCCGAGCATCCAGAGGAGCGCCGACCGGCGGCCGCAGCCGGCCTCAGCCATCACATCGGAGGCAGGAGTGCCGATGGCGCGCCATCATGCTCGATCGCGTGAACCATACCTCCTTGCACCAGCCGCCGGCGTCCACACTCAATTGGCCAGGCTCTTCACGACCCCGAACCAGAGGGCGGTCAGCTCCGAGCCGAAATCGCCGACGTCGCGCGCCGCGGTATGGACCATCACGAGCTTCGACCCCGGGTGCACGAACACGCACTGCCCTCGCAGGCCTCGCAACGCGAACTGCCGGTCCGGGCCGGGCACGATCCACGTCTGGTAGCCGTAGCCGAAGAACGAGCCCGTGTGGCCGGGCTCGAACTGGCGGGCCGCCGGTGTGGTCGCCGCGCGCACCCAGCCGGCCGGGATGATCTGACGGCCGTCGAGCGCGCCATCGTTCGCGAGCAGCATGCCGAGGCGCGCGTAGTCGCGCACCGTGGCGTTGACGGCGAAGTACGCCGTCTCGTAGCCACCCCGGTCGATGGCCCAGGAGGCGTCGGCCTCGGCGCCCATCGGCTGCCAGATCTTCGCCGACAGGTACTCGGCGAGCGGTGTCCCCGTGGCTGCGCGCAGCACCAGGCCGAGGACCTGCGTCTCGGCCGACGAGTAGGAGAAGCGCTCCCCCGGCGGGCGATCGCGCGTGCGGAAGGGCAGGACCGTCGCGGCCCCTCCCGCGCTGTCCCCCAGCACCGACAGCCGCGCGAGCGTCGCCACGTCGTCGGCGCCGCTGTAGTTCTCGGTGAACCGGACGCCCGAGGACATCGTCAGCAGGTGGCGGATCGGCGTCTCGCCGTACGGGGTGCCCTTGAGCGCGGCGACGTACTGCTCGGCGCCATCGTCGAGCGAGCGGATCTTTCCCTCGGACAGCGCGACGCCGACGAGCATGGCCACGATCGTCTTGGCCATCGAGTAGGAGTTCATGCGGTGCTCGGGCTTGCGCTCGTACTGGTACCGCTCGGCGAGGATGGTGTCGTCCTTCAGGATCAGCAGGCCCGTGGTGCGGTTGCGGGCAAGATAGTCGTCCAGCCCGCTGGTCCGTGACTGGAAGGTGTAGCGGAGTGCTGGCTCGCCCGCCGCCCGCTTCAGGGGTCGCGCCTCCGCTCCCCGGGCCACCTTGCGCGCCGGGAACATCTCGTCGAACCGGCTCACCAGGCCGATCAGGCACCGCGTCTCCGGCCGCAGGGACGGCGGACAGACCGGATAGCCCTCGTCCTTGCCCAGCGCCGCCTCGTCCGGCGCGGCGACGGCCCCGGCTGCGAAGACGACGACGGCGAGAAACACCGGCAGCCCCACGCCGCCCCGTCCGATCCTCTGGAGAACGCCGGCCTCGTTCACGCTTGCCCTCCCCTCGCGCTCATGCCGGTCCCACGGTCGCGGTGACGGGCCACCGCGACGCGGTGCGACCCGGCGGTCCGGTCACTCGGCCAGCGAGCCGAGCCGGATCCACCACGGACAGGTCTGCTTGACGATCAACAAGCCGTTCCGCGCCCACGGGTCGGCGGCCAGGCGGTCGGCGATCTCGGAGGGGTCCGTGGCGCGCACGACCAGCAGGACATCCGGCGTACCCTCGAGCGGACCCCCCAGGGCGACGAACCCTTCGTCGGCCAGCCCGTTCATGAACGAGGCGTGCGCCGCCCAGTTCGACCTGGTCGTCCAGCGGTAGCGAATGATCCCAGGCCGGCCCGCGTGAACGGATGACGGCGAACAGCCGCTTCACCCGGCCTCCCGCGCTCTCGATCCCGTGACGCCCAGCGTGCCCCACGACACGGCGCTCACCTCGGTGCCGGCATGTCCCAGAAGATCATCACGAGCACCAGGACGGCAACCAGGCCCAGCGCCCGCAGACCCGTCAATGGCGAGCGCTCGATCCAGTTGACTCAGACGCCACGGAACACGTCCGAGCTCGAGTAGCGCTGGCCGGAGTCCACCACGATCGTGGCCACGGTGGCGCCGGGCCCGAGGCGCGCCGCGATCCGCAGCGCACCGACCACGTTGGCGCCCGTCGAGGGACCGGTGAAGATCGCCTCCTCCCGCGCCAGTCTGCGGGCCATCGCCTTGGCCTCGTCCGTGGTCACCGTCAGGATCTCGTCCACCTCGGCCGGCTTCCAGAGCGGCGGGATGAACCCGATCCCGATGCCCTCGATCCGGTGCGAGCCGGACGGCTTGCCCGACAGCACCGCCGACTCGGCCGGCTCCACCGCCACCACGCGGACCCGGGGGTCGTGGCGGCGCAGCGCGCGCGCCGTCCCGTGAATCGAGTGCGCCGTGCTCACCGCCTGGACGAACGCGCTCACGTGCCCGCCGGTCTGCTCCCAGATCTCCTCGCCGAGCGGATGGTAGCCCGCCTCGCCGTCCTGGTTGTTGAGCTGGTCCGCCCACCAGTGCCCCGGCCGCTGGCTGAGCTCCTCGGCAGTCCGGATCATCGTCTTGATCAGCTGCTCGTTGATCTTCCCGCCGTCGCTCGGCACGTCCGTGATCTCTCCCCCGTACGCCCGCATCGTGTAGCGCTTCTCCTCGCTGAACGCGTCGGAGAACACGAAGTGTGCCTTGAAGCCGAGCGCGCCGCAGACGAAGGCGAGCGAGATCCCGGTCGTCCCGGCCGTGTACTCGACGACCGTTCCACCCGGCGGGAGCCGGCGCGTCGCCGCTGCACGCTCCACGATCGCGCGAGCCATCCGGTCCTTCATGCTGCCGGTGGGGTTGGTGGATTCGAGCTTCACGATCACCCGGGCGGAGCCGGGCGGCACGATGCGCCGCAGCTCCACGAGCGGCGTGTTCCCGATCGCGTCCAGCACGCTCCTCCCGTCTAGCACACCCATCCTCCCGTGTGGACGCTACCCCGCTTCTTCACATGCGCCACCAACTCTTCGGCGCCGCTTCGTGCCGGACGCCGCGTCTCGGCACGCCTCACAACAGGTCGGCCACCGATTCGTGAAAACGGCGCATGGCCGTGACATGGGCATCCGTTGACCTGCCGTCGATACGCTTGTGATGGCGGCGCTCGAACGCCGTGTTCAACGTGATGTGCGTGACGCCCAGCCGACGCCAGGCCTCGACCTCCTGGCGCCACTCCCCCGGCGTGCGGCCACCCATCGACATCCATGCGTCGATGCCGATGTCCCCCTCTTTGCGGCCGACCTCGCGGGCATGGGCGTGCAGCTTCCCGATCTCCCGGCCGGCCACTTCATCGGGTGGATAGGCAAGGATGATCCAGCCATCACCCAGGCGAGCGATGCGGCGCAGTACCGTGTCGGCATGACCACCGAACCAGACTGGAATGGACCGCCGAGCCGGCAATGGGTTGATGCCGGCGTCGGGGATGTCGTGCCAGGCACCCTGGAAGGTGACGTGGGGGTCGGCCCACAACGCCTTCATGACGGCGACTGTTCCTCGGATCGACGGCCTCGATCGTGGAAGTTCTCGCCCAGACCGACGTATTCCACCGGATTCCAGCCGATGCCGATGCCGAGCCGAAGCCGCCCGCCCGAGAGCACATCGACCGAGGCGGCCTGCTTCGCCACCAGCGCCGTCTGTCGCTGTGGCAGGATGAGCACCTGCGTCGTCAGCTCGATCCGGGTCGTCTGCCCCGCCAGATAGCCAAACAGCACGAAGGTGTCGTGAAAACAGTGCGCCGACGTGTACGGACCGGCCCAGTCGGGCCGGCTGGCCGTGTTCGCCCCGAGCACGTGATCGTAGGTCGCCAGGTGATCGTAGCCCGTGGCCTCCGCCGCTTGCGCAAAATCGCGGCCGCCAGCGGGTCACCACCGATATCGGTCTGCGGTATGGCAATGCCGAGTTTCATCGTGGATCGTCCCTCCCACGCGCTCTCACTGCCGGAGGCGAATCAGCCGGAGCCGCCGAGCCACGGGAAAACGGTGACCATGCCTGCGCCCTATGTCGGCTGGCAACGACGATAACCCATCCGTCCAGGTCCAACAATCCGGCCGGGCCCCTCGCTCGCGCCGCCGAGGCGTAGCGGGCCAGGCCAGCGGAAACCGCCTACGGCCGCCAGAGGAGCTTCGGGTCGAGCAGGTCCCGCAGCGCCTCCCCGAGCAGGTTCAGCCCCAGGATGAAGAGCACGATGGCGACGGCCGGGAACACGGTGAGCCAGGGGGCGGTGGCCAGATAGGTGCGCGCGTTGGCCAGCATGTTGCCCCACTCGGGCGCCGGCGGCTGGATCCCGAGCCCGAGGAACCCGAGCGCCGTGATGGTCAGGAGCGCGTGGCTCCCCAGGAGCGTCGTGTACACGATGCTGCGCCCGAGGATGTTGGGCAGGACGTGGCGGGCGACGATCGCCGGGTGTCCGGCGCCGAGGGCGCGGGCGGCGTCGACGTAGTCCTGGGCCGAGGTCTGCAGCACCAGGCTCCGGATGAGGCGGAGCAGCGCGGGAGCCGTGGTGAGACCCACGGCGGCGACGACGCCGCGGAGCCCGGCGCCGAAGAGGCTCACCAGGACGACGGCCAGCACCAGCGAGGGGAAGGTCAGGACCGCGTCGCTCAGGGCCGTGACGACGCGGTCGAGCGTGCCCTGGACGTAGCCGGCGGCGAGCCCGAGGGGGAGCGCCGCCGCGGTGGCCAGCGCGATGCCCGCGACGACCAGCACCAGGTCGGCCCGGGCCGCCACCACCACGCGGCTCAGGAGGTCCCGGCCCAGCTCGTCGGTGCCGAACCAGCGGGCCGCCGACGGCGGCTGCAGGAACTCGGCGAGGTCCTGCTCGAGCGGATCGCGCCCGGCCAGCCAGGGCCCGGCGGCGGCGAGGAGCAGGAAGCCGGCGATCAGCCCGATCCCGGCGGCGACCGCCGGTGTGCGGACCAGGCGGGGCAGGCGCCTAGCGATACCGGATGCGCGGGTCGACGAGGCCATACGAGAGATCGACCAGGAGGTTGAGCAGGAGGAAGCCGGCGACGTAGACCAGCGCGATCCCCTGCACCAGGAAGTAGTCGCGCATCGAGACCGCGTTGATCATCGCCTGGCCCAGCCCCTGGTAGGCGAAGAGCGTCTCGATGACGACGGAGCCGCCGAGGAGGTAGCCGGCCTGGAGGCCGAGCATGGTGACGATCGGGACCAGCGCCGGGCGGAGCGCGTGGCGGAAGAGGAGCGCGGCCGCGGCCAGCCCCTTGGCCCGCGCGGTCCGCATGTAGTCCTCGCCGAGGCTCTCGACGACGCTGGCCCGCGTGGTGCGGCTGACCAGCGCGACCAGCCGGGCGGCGACGGCCAGCGACGGCATGACGAGGAAGGCCAGGCCGCCGGTGCCGGCAGCGGGCAGCCAGCCGAGCCGCACGACGAGCAGGTCCATCAGCAGGAGGCCAACCAGGAAGTTGGGGACCGACAGGAGCAGGATGGTCGCCGCGGTGATGCCCTGGCTGACCGCCCCGAGGGGTCGGACCGCCGCCAGGATGCCGGCCGGGAGCGCAAGCGCCACGGTCAGCCCGAGGCTGGCCGCCATGAGCGCGAGGGTCGGGCCGATCCGGGAGGCGATGACGGCGCCGACCGGCCGGCCGAAGCTCAACGAGGGGCCGAGGTCGCCGCGGAGGAGATCGCCCAGGAAGGCGAGGTACTGCGACCAGAGCGGGGCGGCCAGGCCCAGCTCCTGCCGGAGCCGGTCGATCTGGGCCTGGGTGCCGCCCGGCCCCGCGATCAGCGCGGCCGGATCGCCGGGGACGAGCCGGAAGAGCAGGAACAGGAGCGAGACGGTGAGCCACGCCTGCGGCACCAGGAGCCCGAGCCGCCGCAGCGCGTACTGGCCCACGCTACTCCCTCCCCCGATTCGGCTCCTCGCCAGGCCCGTGGACGAAGAAGCTCCCCTGAAGTGGAATTCCTAGGCTCTGCTGGGTTCGTGCGCCTTGAGGAAGCGCCGCGCATGCTCCACGACCTCGTCGATGTGCTCCGGGGAATCTTTCCAGGGATAGATGGTCACCTCGGCATTCGGGGCGAGGCTGGCCACCTCCATCGCGACCTTGTACGGGTGCGCGGGCACGTCGTCAGGCGCAACCAGCAGCGGCGTCCGGATGGAGCGCACGAAGTCCCGCGACACGGTGAACACGAAGTCGGCGCGATTGGTGTACATGCTGGTGAGGAAGTCGTCGACCATCGCCATCGTGACGTCGGGGCGCTTCTCGCAAAGCGGCGGCCCCCAGCCCTTGACGTTGTTCTGGTAGAACAGGTCCGGGATCTCAGGCCTGAAGCCGCTGGGCTGCATCATCGCGGCCGCGACGACGCGCTCCGGAGCCCGCCGAATGAGGTTGTGAATCATCGGCCCGCCGATGCAGAAGCCCATGACCATGAACTCCCGGATGCCCAGGTGGTCCATCAGCCCAAGCTGGTCGTCGGCGTAGGCGTCCCAGGGGCGGTCGATCTCCAGCGGGCCGCTGGACTGGCCGGGGTTGGCGTTGCGCAGGTCGGCGCAGATGCAGCGGAAGTCGTCCTTGTACCTTTCCATCGGGTTGAAGGGCGAGGCTGTCCGCCAGGATGAGAGAGCTGAGTTGAGGCCACCGCCCGGGATGAGCAGCAGGGGGAAGCCGGAGCCGACCTCTTCGTAGTGGATGCGGACGGGTCCTCTCTCGTAGAACGGCATGGCGATGCTCCTCCCTCAGCGAGTCGCCGTTTACTCTAACTCACGGCGACGTGTTCGCGCACCGGCGTGTGGCGTTGGGCGAACCGCGGGTCGCCTTGGTCACGGGGCCTCTCCTTCAACCACCGCTCCTTCACGAATCTCGAAGACCTGCCAGTATCAATTTCACTTCCGGATCACGAAACATGTCGTGCAAGTCGCGCGTCCGGTTTTCCGGCGTTGCCGAAACGAACCCTCGCTCTCGCAGGGCATGCCGGCCGAGCTTGACCTTGAACCCCATCGACTCGAGCTGCCTGACACCGTTGTCAACCCTGTGTGGAAACAACGCCGCGCCACCCCAGGATGGGCTCACCACGCCGACGTAGTCCCCTGGCCTGAGCTTCGCTGGCTTTCTCGGCTCTCTGGTCTTCACGATTCGCTGTCTGCCCAACGCCAGCGCTCAGCGGCCGGCGAAGCCGGCCCACTGCAGTGCTCAGTCATGGCGCTCAAGGGCACAGGCCAACCCGCGTGCAGAGCTTTTCGACGATCACATCCGCAGTATCGCCAATGACGCTCGTGATGAATGCCCCGGCGACAAGGGCGACACCGCCCAAGTACGCGCTGACGGCGGTGATCAACGCTGCCGGCACAGCGGGAAGGGCAGCAGCCGCCACGGCAAGTTGGACCGTCTACCGCGCCGCGGAGCCCGCAGAGGTCTCCACGCCCTACGCTCCCAGCGCCTGCTCGGCCTCGGCCAGCCAGCCGGTGGCCCCGATCTCGTCGAAGGTGGCCCGCGCCCGCTCGATGAGCCTTCGGCCCTCGGCGCGGTCATGGGCGAGCTTGAAGCGGCCGTAGGCGAGGAGCGTCTGGCCCAGCTCAGGACGTGACTGGATGCCCGCGAGGATCTCGAGGCTTCGGCGAAACGCGCGCTCGGCCGCCTCCCGGTCGCCCCCCGCCTCCTGGGCGAGGCCCAGCGCGCGCTGTGCGGCCCCCTGCTCGAGCCCGAAGCGGCTCCGCTCGGCGAGGTCCAGCGCCTGGGGAGCGAGCGCCAGCGCGGACTCCACCTCCCCATCGGCGAGGTAGGCGAGCACCCGGGCGATGGTGATGTAGCTCAGCGCGAACGGAGTGCCGCCGCATACCGGATCTTGCCTTCGCGGAGTGCCCGGTCGATCACCCGCCGGGCGTCGTCGCGGCGGCCCAGCTTGAGGTAGGCGAGGCCCAGCCAGGCCGAGGCGAAGAGCATGTTGCCGCCCTCGCCGATCTCCCAGCCGATGGGCAAGCTCTCCTCGGCGACCCGCACCGCGTCCGCCCACAGGCCCTTGTAGTAGTACGGCTCGGCCTCCATCCCCCGGAGGGCCAGGAGTCGCACGTCGTTCGACTCCTCCGCGATGGCGCGGACCCCGGCCGCGTACTGGAGCGATCGCTCGAGCGCGCCGGCGCGCGCGGAGTAGCATCGCCCCCCGAAGTTCATGTTGAGCGCCTGCTGGAGGCGGTCCCCCCGCGCCGCGTGGATCTCGATCGCCCGGGCGAAGAGCTCCAGGGTGCGCTCGTACTGGCCGAGCCTTCCGAGGAGATGCCCATACTGTTCGGCGACGAAGGCCTCGGTGACGGGTTCGTCGAGCGACCGGGCACGCTCGACGGCGCCGCGGAGCAATTCCTCGTCACTCCGGATCACGCCTTGCAAGGCCTGAAGGCGCAACAGCCGTCCGGTGTCCCCGCGCGTCCGGGCGTGCTCGGCGGCGTGCTCGAGCTCGCGCAGGCCGGCCTCCATGGCGGCCGCGTCCGGCGCCCACCCGGGCACCTGGACGAACTCGATGACCACGTCGGCGTGGGTGAGGCGGTACGGCTCGGTGGGCGGGAGCCGGCGCAGGAGCTCGAGCGCGCGCCGGTAGTGGGCGAGCGCCTCGGGACGGGCGTAGAGGGCGTGGGCCCGCTTCGCCGCGCCCACCGTGTAGTGGAGCGCGCGCTCCCAGTTCTCGGCGTGATCCCAGTGGCGCGCCAGGACCGCCGCGTGCTCGGCCGAGTCCTGGCCCGGCGCCTCCTCGAGGTGGCCGGCGACCCGGGCGTGCAGCGCCTTGCGCCGCTCGCCGAGCATGCTCGCGTACGCCGCCTCCTGGGTCAGCGCGTGCTTGAAGACGTACTGACGCTCGGGGAGCCTGGCCCATTCCCGGATCAGCTCGGCGCGGAGGAGATGCGGAAGGGCCCGGTCGAGCTCGCCCGGCTCGTCGTCCAGGGCCCGGAGCGTGCGGTACTCGAAGAAGCGGCCGATGACCGCGGCGCGCTGGACCACGGCCTTGGCCGGCGCCGGGAGGCGATCGATCCGCGCGGCGAGGAGGCCGCGGAGCGTGGTGGGGAGGGGCCATCGCTCCGGATTCTCCGCGACGACCCAGCGCTCGCCGTCGCGTCGCAGCACGCCTTGCTCGATCAGCGCGCGGATGAGCTCTTCCAGGAAGAAGGGGTTGCCCTCGGCACGCTCGAGGATTCGGCGGCGAATCGCGTCGGGGAGCTCGGACACGCGCAGGAGGTTGTCGGCGAGGCGCTCGCTGTCCGCGGCGCCGAGCGGCGCCAGCCGGACCTCGGTGAGCCGGTGGCCGTAGTCGCGCTCGGCGTGGAGGCGGAAGATCCACGCGTTGCCTTCCGTCTCGGGGCGGCTCGTGACCAGGACCATGAGCGGCTGGAAGTCGGTCAGCTCGAGCAGCACGGGGAGCAGCTCGACCGAGGCCGCGTCCGCCCAGTGGAGGTCCTCGATGGCCGCGACGAGCGGACCTCGCTGGGCGAGCCCCTCCAGGATCGCCCGCGTGGCGAGGACGATCTGGGACTGGAGCGTCCGGGGATCCGGGGGGACCGCCGGGGCGCCGGGCCCCAGGTCCACGCCCAGCAGGTGCGCCAGCGCCCCCAGGACCTGCTCGGCACGCTCGCCGGCGAGGGCGCGGAGGGCGACCCGGAGCTTGGTCCGGGCGATGGCCGGCGTCTCCGCCGCCCGGAGGCCCAGCGCGCTGCGGAGGATCTGGACGATCGGGGCGTAGCTCGTGTTCTGGGCGTAGGACTGGCAGCGGGCCTCGAGCCAGCGCACGCCCTCGGGCAGGCTGTCGCGGATCTCCGCCTTGACCCGGGTCTTGCCGATCCCCGCCTCGCCGACGATCGACACCACCTGACCGCGCCCCCGGCGAAGATCGTCGACGCAGCCCCGGAGCGCGGCCATCTCGGCGTCGCGACCCACCACCGGGGAGGAGAGTCCCGGGACACCGCGGGGGCGCGCCTCGACGGCCCGGAGACCGAGCACCCGCCAGGCGGTGACCGGCTGGGCGAACCCCTTGAGGCGGTGCGGGGGGGTCGGCTCGGCCTCGAGGATCGGCGCGACGAGGCGGTACGTCTCCTCGCCGATGACGATGCCGTCGGCGACCGACTGGAGCCGGGCCGCGAGGTTCGGGACCTCGCCGGTGACGAGGAACTCCCGGACGGCCGTCGCCGCGGCGACCGCTTCGCCGGTGGCGACGCCGATCCGCAGGGCGAGACCCGCGCCGTACTCCTGCTCGAACATGGGGTTGAGCTGGACCAGGCTGTCGCGCATCGCCACCGCCGCTCGCACGGCGCGCTCGGCGTCGTCCTCGTGGACCTGGGGCACGCCGAAGACGGCCATGATGGCGTCGCCGGCATACTTCTCGACGAGTCCGCCGTACGACTCGATCTGCTGGCGCATCTCGTCGAAGAACGCCGAGAGGAGGGCCCGGAGGTGCTCGGGATCGTGGCGGACCGCCAGCTCGGTCGACCCGGCCAGGTCGGCGAAGAGCACCGTGACCAGCTTGCGCTCGTCGGTGGCTGTCATGCGCCGGACTCATGCTAGCCCAGTCCCGCCCCGGACGCGAGACCCGGCGGGCACCGCGCCCGAGGAGACCGACGATTCGCCTCCGCGGCGCCTTGCCGGCCTCCCGACCGTCAGCGCCTCGCGCAGCGTCGGCTCGAGGTCGTTGCCCTGCATCACCTGCCGCCGGATGTGGGCGCCGTCCGCTGTAGCTGGTCAGGTGCATGCGGAGGCTGTGCGGCACGTCACCCCTGGCTGGCTTCATCGCCGGCCCTCGCCCGGCGGTTGCCGCGAGGGTTGAGCGGCACCTCGTTACCCCGCAATCTCCGCCTCGACGAGCTTGGCCAGGAGCGTGAGCGATTCTTGCCACCCGAGATAGCAGGCTTCCAGTGGAATGACGTCGGGTATCCCTTCCTGCACGATGTTCAACTCAGTTCCGCAGGACACGCTCTTCAAGGATACCGTCACCTGCATCTGCCCGGGCAGTGTTGGGTCGTCGAACTTGTCCGTGTAGCGAATGCGCTCGTGTGGCACCAGTTCGAGATACTCTCCGCCGAACGAGTGGCTCTGGCCCGTCGTGAAGTTGGTGAACGACATCCTGTAGGTGCCGCCGACTCTGGCGTCCATGTGATGGACCTTGCCCGTGAAGCCGTTCGGCGGAAGCCATTTGGCCATGGCATCGGGATCGAGGAACGCCCGATAGACACGCTCCGGCGTCGCACGGAGCACACGGTGAAGCCGGACGGTGTTGGTGGACATGATCACTTCGCCTTTCGACAAGGGGTGGAGCGAGCGGCGGCACGCTCACGCGCCGGCCGACTTTAGCGCGGAGCTGGGCAACTCTTTCCCGGCTCTCATTCAATCAACTGGTGCGCCCGAATCAGCAGCGACCTGTACTTCATCATTTCACCCGTCTCCGAGCTGGGCCGTTGAATGGCCTTGTCGTCGGGTGTGTAGAAGCGCGGAATGTTGAAGTGCTGGTCATACGGCGCGTTGTACTCCGGGTTGGCCATGTCGACGAAGTAGGCGTGCCGGATACGCGGGTTGTCGACCATCGGGAAGCCGTAGATGTAGGCCTCCTTGGCGATTGCGCGGACTTCGGCCAGAGGCAGCCCAGCCTGCTTCTGGCGCCGTCTTCACGTCGTGTCCTTGGATATCCGCTGCGAGGCGGCGGTCGACGCACTCGTCGAGGAGCCCCCTCACCGACGCCTTAAAGATCATTCGCGCCGTGGCCTCCTCGAGGAAGGCCACGACCTGCTCCCGCCTGACGGTTGGAAACCCCGTCAGGAAGTCGTCGATCGGCTCGCCGCCCTCGAGGTAATCGATTAGCGCTTGGATCGGAACTCGCGTTCCGGCGAACACGGGCGTACCGCCCAGGATGTCCGGCGACGAGGTCACGATCGGCTCAGCCATTGCCTTACCTTACTCCCGATCGTCCGCTCGGCTCAAGGCGCCGAACGCTGCGCTCAACGGCCGCGGGCGAGCAACGCGAGCCCGCCGTCC
The DNA here is from genome assembly GCA_963708025.1 of uncultured Candidatus Rokubacteria bacterium. Classification (GTDB taxonomy): domain Bacteria; phylum Methylomirabilota; class Methylomirabilia; order Rokubacteriales; family DASRDR01; genus CAVPSB01. Next base: position 93,470 of record CAVPSB010000024.1, read on the forward strand.
GTTGAAGCGTGCTGTTGGGCAGCGCGACTTCACTGAATTACCTCGTCTGCGCGCAGCAGCACGGATTGTGGAATCGTCACGGCGAGCGCCTTGGCTGTCTTGAGGTTGATCAAGAGCTCGAGCTTCGTGACTTGCTCCACGGGGAGGTTTGCCGGCTTCGCGCCGCGGAGGATCTTGTCCACGTAGGCGGTAGCGCGCCGCCAGGTATCCACGGGATTGGGGTAGTAGCTGATCAGACCGCCTGCCTCCACGAAGTGCCTGCCCTGGACCATTGTCGGCAGCCTGTGTGCAATGGCCAACTCCGCGATGCGCTGTCTCGCGGTGATGAAGGGTGGGGTGCTGAACACAAGCAGGGCCTGCGCGCCGCCTCGGGCCATGGTCGAGAAGGCGCCGTCGAGCTCGCCGGCAGTTCGTGCTCCCACGGGCTGCAGCTCCAACCGGAGTAGCCGCGCTGGCTCCTCTAGAGCCTTGAGCCCGGGGACGGCGGACGGAGTGCCGGGATGCCAAAGAACGGCGATCCGAACGGCCGCCGGGACGGCAGAGTGCAGGAGTTCAAGGCCTTTCGGGCCGAGCTCGGTTTGAAGCACGGCCATCCCTGTGATGTTGCCACCGGGTCTGGCAAGGCTCGCGACGTGGCCGGTCTCTACTGGATCTGCATGGCCAACGAAGACGATGGGAATAGAGGATGTCGCTGCCTTCAGGGCCCCCGTAAAAAGCGATCCCCGCGTTGCGATTAGATCCGGCTTGAGCCGGACCAGGTCCGCCGCGACTTCAGGGAGCCGAGCGACGTTGCCCTCGACCCACCGGGACTCGATTCGAATGTTCACGCCCTCGGTCCACCCGTGGTCCCGCAGACCCTCTCGAAAGGTCTGCCAGAGAAGGATCTCGTTGGAGTCCGCGGTCTTGTCCCCCAAGACGCCGAGGCGGTAGACCTTTCCCGCCGGCTGCGCGCCTGCAAGCGACACGGTGAGCATCAAGACGGCGAAGATGGAGCTCAGGCTAGCGACAGCTGATGTCATGCGTTTCCCGATGCACCGTGCCAGGGTCTGCCCAACGCACCGTATGAGCTGCGGCGCGAAGCGCCGTCAGCTCGATGCGGTTGTTAGCCAAGCAGGCGATCGTAGTCGGCATGGCTGCCAATCCAGAACCAGACGAGTCCGTCGGGCGCTTCGACGGCCAGGGCTCGATAGTGAGAGCCGACTCGCGCAGACCAGAACCGGCCGACTCTCTTGAAATGAAGTGACGGATGCCGGGGATCTTGCTTCAGGCGCGCATGCGCTTGATCGGCGAGATCGCGTACCTCGGACGGCAGGGAACGATATAGCGCCCAGAAGTCGGGAGACGCGTGATGAGTCAGAGGGGTGTGGTCTTGCCGGCAGCGTGATCACGAAGGGCCTTAGCAGCAAGGTCATCCAGGCGGCCCGCCTGAGCATCACGCTCGATCTGGCGATCCCAGGCTGCCCAGTCGTACTCCAGAAACCAGGCGCGAAACTCCGCAAGCTCCTCTGGAGAGAGCGCCCGGACCTCTTGCTCGATCTTCTCGATCTTGCCCATGGATGTTCTGCCCGCCACTCACTCTACCATTTCTCTATGGTTGGCCAGTAAGTCGTGATCCTGCTGCCTAACGACACAGCTCAGCAGCGGCGGAGGCCACTGAGGCGATGAAGTCCCAGAAACCTATCGGCCCCCGCCGTCTGCTGCAGCGCCTGGTTCGGCGTCCGGGCGCGGCGTCGCGGTCAGCGCTCGACGGCGTACCGGGCCAGGAGCAGGCTCGAGCCGTCGAAGGTGCGGGTGTCCAGCAGGCGGAGCGAGCCAGGCGGCCGCGTCTCGAACGCCCGCACCCCCTCGCCGACCACGCCGGCACCGATCATGAAGTGCAACTCGTCAACCAAGCTGGCGGCGAGCAGGTCGTTCCAGAGGAGGTGACTGCCGAACATCAGGATCTCCCGACCCGGACTCTCTTTGAGTGCGGCGACCTCCGCACGCGCGTCCGCCCTCCGCACGACGCGGGTCGGGCCCCACCCCTCGACTTCGTCGGGCTTCAGGCTGTTCGAGACCACGACCTTCTCGATGGCGGCGTTGAGACGCGAGATCTCGCGCTCCACAGCCGGCTGGCTCACGTCCTCGGCAATCGCGGGCCAGTAGGACCGGAAGCCCTCGTACGACTTGCGCCCGAGCAGCAGCGTGTCGGCCGCCCGGAGCCGTTCCGCGTTGTAGTCGGAGAAGCCGTCGTCGAACGGCATGGCCATGACGTCCCCGCCCGAGCCGGAGTAAAAGCCGTCGAGCGAGACGAGGTTGCAGACGATGAGTTTGCGCATGATTGGTGAACCATCTTATCACCGTTGGGATGCGGAGCGGTCGCCGAACGCTCGCGGTCAGCGGCCGGGAGGCGAGCAACGCGAGCCCCCGGTGCGCTGTACTGCGGGGTTAGACAACCGGTTATTGGCACGCCGACCTCAGGGCACCGATGGGGGCACGCGATACGGGCCGCCCAATTGCTCTGGTTTGAGATCGGGGTGCTCCGCGTAGATGGGATTCATGACCTCAATGAGCATGTATCCCATGATGTAGCCGAAGCCTCGGCGATATCTCTGAAACTCCTCGTCCGAACACTGGCTCCTGATTCTCGATAGCTGGGCGTCAAGCTTCGCACTCAGCCTCAGCATCAAGAGGCTCGTTTCCTCGGCCAGGGTTCTATTCATTGCAGTCGTCCAACGATCGGTATTCAGCTGCGAGGTCCCGAGCGCAGCGAGGGCCTCGTCAGCTGCAACATCCAAGTTGGGCGGCGCGCTACTTGTCGAAGACGTCGTTGGCGCCCTCGCGTGTGAACGTCTCACCGAGCTGAAGCTCACCGCCGGGCGAGAAAGGGTGTGGGGTCCGACTACGCCTTGCGTACTGGGTAGCGCAGGTGTGTAACGCCGACGCCCCGGATCACCGTCGGGTTGCCAAGGACGACTGGCGTGTCGGCGAGGCGGTCGAAGAGTCGAACTCCGGAGCCAAGAAGAACCGCCGCGATGTCGACGTGGATTTCGTCGAGGAGCCCAGCATTCAGGCATTGCTGGATGGTGTTGGCGCCGTGGACGCCAACGGACTTCCCGGCGGCGGCGGTTTTGGCTTGGTTCACGGCGCTTTCGATGCCGTCGATCACGAAGTGTACAGTCGAGTTGGGCCGCGGCCATCCGGCGGGGACGTGGTGGGTAAGTACGAATGCTGGTCCCCAAGCGTGGTTTCCGCCCCAGCCTTGGGCGACGTCGAAGGTGCGTCGGCCGGTGAGCACGGCACCAAGTCCGGACGTGAGACCGCGAAGGTGCTCGGCGCTCGGCCCGGACACCTTGAACGTCATGGGGTCCGACCCTCCGGTGTGGATTTCGACGTCGCCCGAGGTGAAGTACCAGTCGAACACTTCGGCCACGCCATCGTTGAGGTCGGCGACGTAGCCGTCGAGCGACATGGACATGATTGCGACAACCTTCGACATTGCGATGTTCCTTTCGAGGGGTGGAGACTGCTTCAGGGGATCGCGCGCTGTCCTCCCGGATCGTCCGCCCAACGCTGGCGCTCAGCCGCGCCTGGAAGCCGGAGCGACGCGTAGGCTGTAAGGCGTCGGCTGCAGCGCTTTGTTCGGCCAGGAATACCGATGCGAACATCACTGATACCTTTAGTTCTTCTGCCGGGCTGCCTGCAACCTTGCTGCTGACTCTGGGGTGAACGTGGTGTTAAAGAACTTAATCTTGTCCCCCTGAATGATGGCGTCTTGCGTGACATCCAGGGGAGAGACCCCGAGCTTGTGCCAGTCCTCACGATACACCTTGCCCGCCCAGGAGAGCTTGTTCCCTGAGATGTATCGGGACCCCGCTTCCTCGCGTTGGCGACGGTCCACTTGGTCCTGGACCCACCCCCGGACCTGCTCTTTACCGATGAAGAAACGTCCGCTCGAAGTCACCACAACCGCATCGTCAGCAAACAAATTCAGTATGGCATCAAGATTGCCAGCGGCCAGCGCCGCCTCGCGGGCCTTCAATACTGCGTCCGCCTGGATATCCTGAGCCCAGAGCCTTGGCACGAACAGGAGAGCGAGCACCAATACCGAGACAACATAGAGACGGAGTTTCATAGCAAACCTCCTTTGTCGAGATGTTGCAGCCGAACGAATAAGGTTCAACGTAAATTCGGCGGAACTGTCGAGCAACAGTGACGCAGCGCGCGCTGCAGTGTAGTGGCCTCGGGGGGCTCCGCAGCGACTCGAGAGGTCAGCGTGAGATTTCCATCGGTTGGCTCACGCCAGGGTGGTGAAGCCGGCCGTGCTCTGCGGAACCGTCGAGTGCGGTCGGAGGCTGGGCCCCGCCAGTGGGGCGGGGTGGAGATCATGCGTCAAAGATCCGGTCGGCGGGGCTCCGGACCGCGCCCGGGCCCCGGTTCAGAACGTGGGTGTAGATCATGGTCGTGCTCACGTCGTGGTGGCCCAGGAGCTCCTGGACCGTCCGGATGTCGTGGCCATCCTCCAGGAGGTGGGTAGCGAAAGAGTGGCGAAACGTGTGACAGCTCACCCGCTTGGCGACACCCGCGCGGAGGGCGGCCGTCTTCACCGTGCGTTGCAGAACCGTCTCGTGAAGATGGTGGCGGCGGCGCTGTCCGGTCAGCCGGTCGACGTAGAGTCGTGTCGCCGGAAAGACCCACTGCCAGGCCCATTCGCGACCGGCGTTGGGGTACTTCCGGGCGAGCGCCCACGGCAGCTCGACCCACCCGGCTCTCCGGCCTCGAGATCCTCCCGGTGCTGGCCACGGACCGACTCGAGGTGCCGGACGAGCTCTGCCTTGATGGCGGCCGGCAGCATCGTGAGCCGGTCCTTGCTTCCCTTCCCGGCACGCACCACGATCTGGTTGCGCGCGAGATCGACGTCCTTGACGCGGAGCTGTGCACATTCGAGCAGACGAAGCCCCCCACCGTAGAGCAGGACCGCCATCAGCCGCGGGACGCCGTGGATCTCGGCGAGGACCGCGCGGACCTCGTCGCGAGACAGCACGACGGGGAGGTGGTGCGGGCGCTTGGCATAGACCAGGTCGTCGAGCCAGGGGACTTCCTGGTGAAGAACCTCGCGGTAGAGGAAGAGGAGCGCGCTGAGTGCCTGGTTCTGGGTCGACGCCGCCACCTGGCCGTCCACGGCCAGCGAGGTCAGGAAGCCGGTCAACTCCGCCGCTCCCATGTCGGCGGGGTGGCGCTTGCCGTGGAAGAAGATGTAGCGGCGAATCCACGCGACATAGGCCTTCTCGGTGCGGCGGCTGTAGTGGCGGGTGCGGATCGCTTCGCGGACGCGGTCGAGGAGCCGTGGCTTCGGTGGACCAGCTTGGCCTGTCTCGCGGACGGCGAGCGCTGGGACACGCGCGACGTCCATGGCGGTCCTGCA
>CAVPSB010000025.1:0-482053 GCA_963708025.1 uncultured Candidatus Rokubacteria bacterium
CCGCTACGATTCCAAACAGGCAGTCCCGGTCTGCACGAGTGATCGACCAGCTCGGGCGGCGCGTGGTGCTGGAGACTGCGACCGGATCAGTCATGCTCTGGCGGCCTGATCCATTCTCGGATTGGGGCAGGACTCCCACGAGGCGTTGCGGCTGAGTGGGTACTGCCGCGCTCTCTGGCGTCCTTGCGCGCGGTGCCGTTGCCGTGATCCTGACATTCACCCTGTTCCCCTATCATCTTGTCGGTGGGTCTGATGCGCATGCGGCCGACTCGCACTATTCTGTTCGCCGTATATCGGCCGACGTGTTGGCGAATGTCGTCCTGTTCGCTCCGCTGGGCTTTGGCCTGGCTGCAGTGGCCGAGCACAGGAGGATGGCAAGGCGCGTCGGCTTCTTACTCAGCCTTGCCTCGACTCTCGGTCTCTCGATCGGGGTCGAAGTGCTTCAGGCCATGATACCCACCCGGACCGCCTCGGTGCATGATGTGGTGAGCAATGGCGTCGGGGGCGTCATCGGATACCTGTGTCATGTTCGATGGGGACCGGCAATCCTTGGATGGCTATGCGCACTGATCCGGAATGCCACGGGTCGTTTGTCCGTTCGGTGGCTGACCGGGAGCCTTTTCGCGTACGTCTCGATGACCCTGCTGCTGCCCCTGCCTGTGCTGTTCTGGGCAACGGGTTTCAGCAACTGGGATGGTTACTTTCCGTTGGTGGTCGGCAACGAGCCCACGGGAGACCACCCCTGGTCCGGGTGGATCGATCGACTGGAGATCGTGGGTCGGGCGATTTCCGATGGCGAGGCCCGAATGGTTGCGGCAAACGGGGCGCTGGCGCCCACCGACGGCGCTTTGCTCGCCCGCTATGACTTTCAAGGGCAGTCGCCGTTCGAGGATCACAGCGGTCATCTGCCGGACTTGGTGTGGAGGGGTCGGACAGTGGAGGCATCGCGACGAACCGGGGTCACGTTCGCAGGAGGTTCCTGGCTTGAAAGCGTCGAGCCGGCAACCGACCTGGGACGCCGGTTGCGCCGAACCCGCCAGTTCACGGTCATCGTGATCTGTGCCCCCGCCAATACCCTTCAGAGAGGCCCTGCTCGGATCGTGACCATTTCCAGCAGTCCTCGTGCCCGTAACTTCACAATCGGACAGCAAGGGTCGGACGCCATCGTACGGCTGCGAACTCCGTTTACCGGCGGCAATGGCGCTCCCCCGGAGCTGCGGGTTGCCGACGTCTTCGAGATTGGCGGCCTGCGCCAGTTGATCGCAACCTACGATGGCTCGATCCTTCGGCTGTATGTCAACGGCCGGGCGGCTTCAGCCAGCTTGCATCTAGATCCGGATCCCCGGGCGCTTCTGGTGGGTCTCCTGACGCCGGCTCGTCCCAAGACCACCTGGGCCCGGGTCTATTCGGACCCCAACAATGTGAGACAGGATCTCGCTCTGTACTACCTGGCCACCTTCGTTCCGTTGGGATGTCTTTTGATGATCGCCAAGAGGCGGTACGGGCAGACAAGAAGTGCGGTCACGATGCTGCTCGTCAGCAGTCTCCCAATACTATCCCTGCTGCTGGAATGGCTGATCAGTGGGCTGCGTGGGTCCGCGTTCTCTGTCGGGAACGTGCTGCTCGGGTTCTTGCTCGGAGGACTCCCGGTGTTCTGGCTTGGTTGGCACGCGGAGCCTCGGATAGGAAGATTGCCGACGCGCGGGTGCCAGCCACCTATCGACTCTTGCACGTGACACGCGGCACCCTGAACCTACTGATTGCAACGTCTTCCGCGCTGGCCCTGCCAGAAGGCAACCGCCTCACCGTGTTTTCCAAGAATCCAAATCATCAATCCTGATCTGTGTTGCCCGAGCCGGCCGCTTCGGCGAGTACGCTAGCGCGCAACGCGGCGTAGGAGGCTTCCGAGCTCCCCAAGGTTGCGCTCGTCGCCCGGTCGAAGGTTGAGCCGTCGTTCTCAACGGAGGCGATCGGAACGTCTCCTAAGAACGATGCGCCTTCGGAGAACGTACTCATAGGAGCGATGATGAAATCGCACTGCGAAAGCGAAACGAAATCTCCGTAAACAGACCCTGGTCCTCGAAAAGTCCCTTCAAACGCCAGAAGGCGGGGCGAGATCCGTTCATCGGAGACTACGAGGAAGCATACGCTGCGAGCCGACTGCCACCGCCGAACCGCCTCCATGCACCGCAGATACTCGTCGTCTGAGAAGAAATATCTGCCCCGTTGAAAGTGACGATAGTCCGACCGTCGTACATGCACTCCACAAAGAAAGTCCCCGGCCGCTCGGGCTGGGCTGATTGCAGTTTGGGCCTCTTTCACCACAAGCGGATCAGGACGCAAGAACCGGCGGACCTCCTTCCGAATCTCCGGTTTCCGAAGAGCGTGATGATAATAGAAACCGGGGCCGTCCAGTACCACGATAGAATGATCTTGGAGTAGACTGTGCGTCTGAGGCTCTCCGAGTAAGACACGCGACGGATAGCTCTTGCAGTTCGGATCTCCCGAAGCCTTCAGGTAAGCTACTCCAGGCGGCAGGACGGACAATGCGTCCATCCGCTGGAGTAGGCCGCATGACCTTCGCGAACCAGCCACCAGCCACCTGCGAAGCCAAGTCATAGCTACTGAGCGCCCTCGATGCGGCGGCCATACGGGGATCGCACCGATCTGCATTTCGGGGAAAAGCCCTGCATACGGCTCGATCGCGGGAAGCCAAAGCCGGGCTCCGTGCTCCGTCGCAGCAGCTACGAGATGGGCGAGGACATACACTCGATTGCCAAGCCGGTTTCCCTGCCGAGCCCAGAACAGAATTCGCACGATGGTGACTTGCCGCTTCGCTATGTCACTAGATCTTATCCAACAGATGGTATTCCAGACAGCGATCCGGCCATAGAATGGACAAACGCCACTCCCTCGGCTCCCTCGCCGTGCGACCCGGGTGAGCGGAATGCGCCCTCCCCTGCGGACCCCCTAGCCTGACACCGGGACGGCCCGCTTTATCGGGGCGAAGGGGGGGGCGGCACCGCGATCGCCCGCCCACCCCAAGCCATTTTGAGCCGCCACGGGCTCGCGGTCAAGAAGCGGGTGGAGGGGTGCGGCTGCGGGCCCCGGGGGGGGGCGCCGGCGCGTGTCAGGGCGCGCACGTCCGAGTCTTCGGGTTGCGCGGGCTGAGCACCGGCATCAGCTTCATGGCGTACGACCCGGCGTTCAGACGCGCTGGTCTGACCCTGACATCGCGGCAACCGCGTGGTTCTCGTGACGGCATGCCGCACGCCGGGAACGGGACCCGGGCCACAGACACGAAGATGGATTTGACGTCTTGGTCCGCCACGGAATCCGGCGTCCGAGTCCGTCCCCCGTGGCGGGGCGCTTCGACGAGCCAGGCCGGAACAAAACCTATCCTTCGCGTTCTACCGGCTCCCGATCATCACTCACCTCGCCTGACTCAGCAGCCCGAAAGGAGAACCCCTTCCGAAATACTTCCTGGTCGGGACTAGGGGATTATCCCTGACGAGGGATCATTCCTATTGACCCGGCCCCGCTCGACGGTGATACTGTCGGGGGCTGAGAGGCAAGGCTGAGTACGATCGCCAGCATCCGGGCGGCGTGCGGGCTATCGGGTCTTTCGTATGGAGCCAGGCTTGGCGATCTACTTGGACTTCTCGCAGCGACGAGCCGAGTGACCGGAGAATTGCGGCCGATCGAGGCAGACGACCCGAAAGGGTGCGACGCAAGGCTACGGGCCCATGTCCCGCGCCGCGCGGGGCCGGGATAGGGCGGCTGGACTGCCGAGCGCACACCGGCCTCCACGGCGCGGTGGTCGCCTCCGGCCCTTGCCTCCGGCCCTTGGAGGTTGACCTCGAGTTCGCCGCGAAGGCCGTCCTTTCCCCACCTGCCACTTGCTCAGTCCGGCTTCCGGATCGAGAGCAAGGCTGGCCCCGGCGGCAATATGCCAAGCGACGCAAGTGGGTGTCGATGTGACGAGCCATGTCGATGCGACCGTGACCGACGGAAAGGCGCAGTGGCTGCGGCGTCAACAGCGCGGGAGACTCCTGGGTCGAACGAGGAGGACTGGTTGAAGATACTCCTGCCGAGCATTCCCGGCGCGGGGCCTGTCGTTGTCGTGCTCTTCCTCGCGCTGGCCCTGTGGGCCGGGGAGGCGCATGCCGCTCATCTGGTGCTCAGCTGGACGGACAACGCCAGCAACGAAGACGGCTTCGAGGTCGAACGGAAGGGGCTGGACGGGCAGTACCGCAAGGTTGCCGTGATGGGGCCGAACACGACCTCCTATGTCGATTGGGGCTTGATGGCAGGCGTTCCCTACTGCTATCGGGTCCGCGCCGTCAACGCAGCCGGCGCCTCGGCGTTTTCGAACGAGGCCTGCGCCGCCGCGCGCACCCGGGCGCAGGCGGAACCCCGCCAGTTCACGGGGGCGGGTTTCGGCGGCGGGCCCCACGTCCGCAGCTTCGCGGTCAGCGCCGACGGCGCCTCCCTGAACTTCATGGCCCCTGACGCGGCGTTCTCCGGTGGGCTCCTCCTCGCCACCGCGGCGCTGGACGGCGCGCAGACCCTGGTCACTGGGGTCGGGCCCGGGGGCGGGCCTCACGTCCGAGTCTTCGGGTTGAGGGGGCTGAGCACCGGCATCAGCTTCATGGCGTACGACCCGGCGTTGAGCGGCGGGGTGCAGGTCGCTGCAGGCGACGTCGATGGCGACGGCACGCTTGAAATCATCACGGCGGCCGGTTCCGGCGGCAGCCCCCACGTGCGGGTGTGGAAGATCGAAGGGACGAGCGTCCGGGAGCTCACCGGCTTCCTCGCCTTCGACCCGGGGTTCGCGGGTGGTGTCTTCGTCGCCGCGGCCGATGTCGATGGCGACGGAAGGGCCGAGATCATCACGGCGGCGGGGGCGGGGGGTGGCCCGCAGATTCGGGTCTGGAAGATCATCGGCTCGGGCGCCGTCGAGCTGGTCGGATTCTTCGCGGACAGTCCGGACTTCACGGGCGGCGTGTTCGTCGCCGCGGGCGACCTCGACAGCGATGGCCGTGCCGAGATCGTGACGGGGGCCGGCCCCGGCGGCGGTCCCCATGTGCGGATCTGGCGTGTCACGGATAATCAGGTGAGCGAGTTGACCGGCTTCCTCGCGGAGATGCCAGAATTCGGGGGGGGTGTTCGCGTGGCTGTCGGCGATCTCAATGCTGACGGCATCGGAGAAGTCGTCACGCTTACCGAGCCGGGCGGTGGCACCCACGTCCAGGTATTCGGGCTGGCGGGCACCGGCGTGGTTCCCCGGCTCTCCTTCTTCGCGTACGATCCCACCTTCACGGGAGGGGTCTTCGTCACAGCCCCCGCGCGGTAGGCTCGGGTCGCCGGCGCCGAGCCCGGACGGCCAAAGCCGCCCGGGCCGGGTTGTCTCGGATAGTCGGCGGCGGCTACCCGACTTCCTACCAGGGCCGAGGCTTCGAGGATCTCGGACGGCGTGTCGCCCGGGCCGTGGGCCGCCCGTCGGGTATGAGTGCTGGAGGCCGCCCCAGGGGACCCGCCTCGCCGGTCCCCTCCGCCGAGCGTCGCCGTCAGATCGCCGGGTGCCTGGAATAGTACTTGACGTTCACAGTCGGCGGCCGGCTGCCATGAACACGCGCTCCTCCTGCATCAGTCCTCCTAGCCATTTCGCACCACGGCGAATTTAGACTTGGGCACACGGGTTGCGTATGGTCTTGACGGTGGTACCCGGCGATCATCGGCCGACCCGCGCAGGTGCGCACCCCAGTGTGCGCCGAGGAATGCCCGCACGCGTTGTTTGCGCCTTCATTCAGCGACGCCAGGTTCTCGGCGCTGCGTCTGTCCTCTCTTGAACCGCTCCCTTGGCCGGCTTGGAGCATGGACGACGGGCTGGACGCTCTTCCAATGGTGGGCGGTCATCGGCTGGCCAGCCAGCGCCGAGACGGCGGGGGGAATGCTCGCCGTCTTGAGCGGCGGCACAATCGTAGGATTGATCGCCTGGTTTGGTTGGCAACAGTTCGGCGCCTCTGGCGGCGGCCAGAATCTGGCCGCGGGTGACGGGCAGTCGCATTGATTATCCTCGGGGTGGCGTCCTCGACCACGAGAACGCCTCGCGGGCACGCTCTGACAAGCACGCCGATTCGCCACGCTAAGGAGCCGCCTTCCGACAATGTGACCGCTCTTACACATGGTTCCCCACTCCTGGATGGAGGCCTCAGACGGGCACTTCCTGCACATACCTCGGCCTGACCAGAGGCACCGACGACGATAGCCCCACATCCCGGGGGGACGCTGTCTCCTGGGCTTTGTCCGGCGGGACAGAACGGGCGGGCTGCCGTCTACGCTCCGGCAGGGGGACCCGTGCTGACCCCTGGCACGAGGCTTGCCCGTTGAGGCATCGATGCCTTCGAGGCACGCGATAGTCAGGCGGGAGGCTCGTCAACGCCGATTCGGGGCCGGCCGCTGTTTGCCTCTGCTTCGCACGTGGCTCGTCTTCGGATTGGGTTCGGGGCCGTGAGTGCCGCACGCCTGTGGGTTCGCAAGCGCGTCCGCCAGGGGCAGCAGGTACTCGCGTTCGAGGGGGAGATCAACGGGTTGAACAGCATGCCACGCACTCGAGCGTCTCGCCGGTACGCCGCCACAGGCCCGGGAGATCGTGCTTGACCTGTCGCGGGTGACCATCGTTGACCCTTTCGGTCTCGACGTGCTCTCACGTGGACTTTCCCGTCTCGGTCGTGGACGTCGCATCCGGATCCAGGCGTCGCCCGAGCAGCTTCCCCTCCTCGCCTCGCTGACCGGCGGTCTCGTTCGCGTGTAGCGTTTGGACTGTCGTGCGGTGTACCTCCTCGGAATCGGGGGGCCCGAGATCCACCACGACCCGATCGAGCTTGCGCAAGCGGTCCTCGAGTTTGGATTCGGAGCGCCTGTGATCACTCAGCGAGTCGGCAGACGCCCGATGGGGCCCGCGACTGGGAGCGCCATCGTAGACCCCCTGTCGAGGGCCGAGGCCGGCGGCGGGTCCGGCCGTCTGTCGAGCTTTTCGGATCTCCGGTCGGAGGCAGCCGCGGCGGGGACGCACGGAGACTCATGAGGTGTCGGGCCCCCGGGGTCTCGGGTGACGACCGCTGGAGGCGACGCGGAGGCCCGATTCTCGCCTTCGGCCGACGCCGTAAGGTTGAGAGCCCTCGTCATCGACGACGAGTCGAGCATCCGCCACCTGCTCTCCGAGGTTCTTGACTCTCTGGGGTTCCACGTCGATGCGGCTGCTGACGGACGTGCCGGGCTCGCACTATACGAGGAGCGCATCTACGAGCTGGTGGTTACCGATCTGAACATGCCGGGCCTCTCCGGCTGGGAAGTGGTGGAGGGCGTCCGGCGCCGCGGGCCGGCTGCGGGCCTCATCATGGTCACCGGCTCTGCCGAGAATCTGGACAGAGAGCGGGCCAGGGCCCAAGCGCTGGTTCTGTTGCAGAAGCCGTTCCGGATAGAGGAATTGAGGAACGCAATAGAGGAGGCGCTGAGGAGCAAAATGGCAGCGGGGCCCGGGTGATCGAGTAGGCGCCTGTCGAAGATCTACTCGCTAGGGCTCCCGGTCAAGGCGGGGATCGAGTTCGCCCCACCCTCTTCTGCAGCCGGCAACGTCAACGGCGACGGCCACGCCGACATCATCACCCGCGCCGGCCCCCGCGGCGGCCCTACGTCCGCGTCCTCGATGGCGTTAAAGGACATCCCGCTAGTGAATCCGCCACACTCCTGTCCCACCCTGGCCTGTCCCACCCTGGCCTGTCCCACTCTGGCCTAACCCACCCTGGCCTGTCCCACCCTGGCCTGTCCCACCCTGGCCTGTCCCACCCTGGCCTGTCCCACCCTGGCCTGTCCCACCCTGGCCTGTCCCACCCTGGCCTGTCCCACCCTGGCCTGTCCCACCCTGGCCTGTCCCACCCTGGCCTGTCCCACCCTGGCCTGTCCCACCCTGGCTAGCAACCTGTGGATCTTGGTGAGGGGGATTCCCCGACGGGGGGTTGCCCGAGCCTCCCGGCGTGTGGTTGCCCGAGCCTCCCTGCGTGTAGTTGCCCGAGCCTCCCTGCGCGAACGCCGGCTTGGCGGCGAGCGTAAGGATGATCGGCTGCACGTACAACGCCTTCCGAAGGATCTCTCGCCTCGTCTGATCCACTGGACGATTCTCGGACATTCTCGGTTCCCTCCCGAGTCTGGGACTTGCGATAGCGTGGTGCTGAGCCTCATGCATAGCAACTAAGGTGCCAAGCCTAGAGGCTCAATCTGGCGGCACAATCTCCCATCATGTGGGCGGCGAAATACGAACGCGAATACACATAGTGTGCACAGAACATCAGCTCATTGCAAGCCGAAGTCTGTGCCGTTCTGGTGGAAGCGAGAAGGGCGGGTGGTGTCCCTATTCTGGTGGAAATGTCGGGACGCAACTTCCGGTTCGGCACCACGCTGGATCACTCGATGATCTCGTCTGCCCGCGCGAGCACGGACGGCGGGATCGTCAGGCCGAGAGCCCTGGCAGTCTTAAGGTTGATGATCAGGCGAACCTGGGTGACGTCTTCGACGGGAAGGTCGCGAGGCGTTTGACCCCGCAAGATCTTCGCGACCAGCCGTGCGGCCTGAACTCCTTCCGCTTCGTAATCAGATCCATATGCCGCCAGCCCGCCAAGCCCGCTCTCTGCCACCCCAGGAAGCGTTGCCCGGGCCCAGAGTGCCGCGGGGTAGATCACGGGCAACCGAGCCTGCAGCGATGCCACCAACATCTGTCCCGGCACATTGAGGATGGTGTCATAGGGTGCTAGCAGCCCGTCGCCCTGTGGGATGCCTTTCAGCGTCTTCGCCAGCTCTTCAGCCGTGCGAACGGGTCGCGCGATGACCTGCACGCCCAGACGCGGAGCCGCTTCCTGGGCGCCCCGGGCGGCTGCAGCCGCCGACGGATCGTCCACATGGTGAACGGCCCAGACACGGCGAAGGCTCGGGACGAGGGCCTTCAAGATCTCGAGTCGCTTCGGTGCCAGCTCGGTCTCCAGGCCTGACACTCCGGTCACATTTCCTCCTGGATGTGCCGTAGCCTTGACAATCCCGGCCGCTACGGGGTCCCCCACCCCTGCAAAGACGATCGATGTCGTCCCGGTTGCCGCCATGGCGGCCCTCGTTGGGGCTTCGCCAACGGTGAAGATCACGTCCACGCCTCCGGCCATCAAGGCCTTCGCGGCTGCGGGAAGTGCGTGAACATCTCCCCGGGTGAATTTGACATCGAAGACAACGTCGCGACCCTCTTCCAACCCCGCCGCCTTGAGTCCGGCCCTGAGTCCCTCCAAGGCCGGCGTTCGCTCGCCGAAGGCGGGGTGGAGCACACCGACGTGGTATGCGCGGACCGAGGCCTGCTGTGCCGCAGCGGTGGGCGGCACGGACACGAGAGCGATGGCAAGGCTGACTATCATGAGGGGCCGTGGAACCGTGATACTCGCCTCCCGTCGGAATCGGGATGGCTCAGCATACCTCGGGGCGTGATGGCCCGAAAGACGCGATTTCGGGCATGCCCCGGAATCGGTACGCCCGTCGAACGCGATCCTGGCGCCACTGCGCGATGCGTCATGCCGCGTTTCGCCGTCGCTGACTGAGCACCGCCGGGATGTCGCGCCACCCGTCGACGCGCCGCAGCCGGATCTGGCCGCTGGCCACGAGGCCGAAGAGGAGGACCAGCGCCGCGTCCTCGGTGGGCAGGCTGCCCTGGGTCTTCACCCGGCGCCGGAACTCCTCATGCAGCCGCTCGATCACGTTTGTGGTCCCGAGGCCGCGGGCCACCAGATCGTCCAGGCAGCCCTTCCACGCGTCAAACGATTCGCCGCCGCAGAGGTCCAGCGCCACGAGCTGCTTCTGGCCGTCGGCGCGAATGGCGACCACGCCGAGGACCGGGACGCTGGTGACCTTCCCAGCGCTCCGGACCCGCAGGGCGATGGCGTCGAGGTAGACGGTCTTCGCCTGGGCGATCGAGGAAGCGAGCGCCGCGCTCGACGCGGAGCCGCCCCGTCGGTCCGCTCGACGTCGGCCGACGCCCGGTCACGCGGCGCTCGCCGACCTGGCGGCGCGTCATGACGGCCGACTGGTGAACGGCGTGATCAGGATCGTGAACAGCTAGATCAACGCCGCTCAGAAAGAAGCGGACCGGGTCGCCGAGCGATCCATGTGCAAGATCTGGGATGGGTTCGCGTGTGACCCGGACGCTGAAGCGGCTTCGGACGGAGGTGACCGACGGAGTCGTGCGGCGGCGCGACCGGAAACGCGGCGTGGCACGGCGGGTCTTCGGGTTCGTGCCGCCTACCGGATCTCATGGGACACGCCTGGGCGGTGGTCCGGCAGGCCGCGCGCCGTTCGAGCTGCGCTCAGATGGCGGACCGGTTGTGGAGCGCGCATCAGCGTGCTGAAGCGGCGCCACGGCCTCCGACGCTATCGTCGGGGTCTCGCGGGCATCCCGAGCGTCAGGCGCCCTGGTCGGTCGCCTTCCTAACCCCGATCGGCGATTCGTCGAATGATCGCGACCACGCGAGCCCCAGGTCTGGCGCCGTGCCAGAGCTCGCTCCATCGGGTGGATGTCAACGCCACGTGGGTGGCCGTCATTCGAACGCATGCGATCGCCCCAAACGTCGGCTGCCCGAGCGGTGCCGAGTATGGCGATCGGTCTCCGGTAATCGCCGATCGGCGCTAACTACCCCTGAATGACGAAGTAGCCGAACTGCGTCCACATGCTTCGTTGCCCCCAGGTCAATGGTCGGCGCCGTTCGCCGTCAGGTCGTTCCCGGGCAGTATCCGGTCGCCGTCCTTCTCGTCGCCGCCGGTCGAGAATGACTTGGGTGTCCGGCCCGTACTGTCGGCGAAGATCCTGGTAGAGCAGCATCTCATCCGCCCGGACGACGAGCAGCCGCGGTCGGTAGGGTGTCAGACCCACGTCTCTAGGCCGCGGAGGATCATGGTGGTGTGGAGGGGCTCACCCGATGGTCCGAGGAGCGGGATCATGTGGGTTGAGACGGTCTAGCCGACGAGGACGTCGGCGACCCGCGTCACTGGCCGTAACGTTCGAAGGCGGCGCTCGCCATGCCGACGCTCCGGCGGGCCCAGCCCGAGCGTTCGACGCCGTTCGGTCCGTCGACGGTCCACCACGATCCGCACGTCTGGCACGTCGGCGAAGGTGTGCAGGAGATGCCTGAAGAGATCCGGCTCGCTGACCGGCACGACAAGAACGGAGCGCGGGGGCCGAGACGGTCGGTCGCGGAGAACCCGGTCCTGGCAAGAGAGGCAGATCCCATGCGGGACATTGTGGAGATCCAGCGGCGGTTTCTCCCCGAGGACGCGGTCACACCACGCGCACACGCAGATCACGAATGATCGACTCCTAAATGGGAAGTAAGTGACGCGTACGGTGAGGGTAACTCTGTACGCTTGTCAATGCCTTCAAGTGTTGACTGTTTGGGCATTCCCCGCCGTTTGGAGGTCCCTCTCCGTGTTGGCCATCGGCACCGCGCGATTCAGGTGAACAGACGGTCTCGCGTCGCGGCCTCACCCGGTTTCGCTTATCCTCGAGTTGGCCCTCACGAGTACTTCCGCCCGCGCTGCGGAACCTCGCTGCCGTTGCTCATTGTGGGCGCCGAGCGGCGCCGGATTGTCCGTGGTCAATTCCTAACACCACCCCTGATCAGGAAGTGAGCGTTCAGCGGAGTCGGCCGTGCGGCACACTCATTAAATCAATCTGTTGGTAAGCTAGAGCGGATGGACGCCGAGTGGCACGCCGGATGCTCCATGGAGGACCATGCGAGACAGACGGCCCCGACTCATCGTCGTTCGGCGGGGTGCCGTCGAGTTGTTCGAAGAACTCCAGGCCCGGTACAGGAGGGACGGGCGTACCACCATCATCTGGGATCGGCGGATTGCCGAGGGGCCGAACGAGGGGTCTCACCGGTCGCCACGCGAGCGACGGTTTCCGCGGGATCGCGACATTCTGATCGATCGCGGATTCTTCGTGACGCGAACCGGAAACCGTAGAGTCGAGGCCGGCTGAGGTCGGGCGCGGAGAGGCCTTGCGCTTACGAGCTGCCTGCTATGAGCTCGATAGTTGAGCGCGGGCTTGGGTCTCTGCCTGGGTCAGTAGTTCTTCAAGGTTGGACCCCGTCGTCGGGAAGCACGCCGAACCGAAGCCCATCGGGGCGAGATCCGAGAGCTCCTGATTCAGTCGCCCAATGACGGGCGCAATCTCCTCGAGCCCTACGTCAATGAGAAGAAGCCGCACCCCCGACATTGAGGGCATGAGGCAAACGAGGTCGGAGCCGCGGATAGCCGCGCCTACGAGCCGAGCCATCGGCTCAGCCGATTCGACAGAACTCGAAAGAATCGTGATGATGGTGACTGGATACTGAAGTCGCAGAGCCTTCTTGATTTCCAAGCTTGCCACAAAGCGAAAGAGATGCTCCTCAACAACTTGGGCGCCTTCCGGTCTTTGCTTCATTTCCTCGCTCAATCGGTCCTAAAGCCGCTTCCAAAGCATGGCACGCCTGCCCGGTAAGTGGAAAACGCCGAGCTTGCACGACCGACGCACACTCTGACTTGGGCGAACGAGGCTGTCAAGATGAAGAAGTTTGCGCATTCGTCGGATCCTGTACTAGGCGGCCGATTGACTGGTGCTGACCGAGCTTCCCACGCCCGCCGTGAACGGATGGCCGCTCTTGGGTTCCGGTCATTTCGACTACCTTGGGGTGCCGACCCGTTGACCGCCGCCGCCTCGACGCGGATGCGCCCGAATGACGTGCCCATCGGCGCCGAGGCGACGGCTTTCCATCTAGTAGAGGCCTTCGCCCCTATCCGGCATACCCGTCCACGGTGTCATCAGGGCTAGCGGACCCGACGCCGGTGAGGCCCGCGAGCTTCTCCTCGTGTTTCACCAGCTCCGGTTCGACAAACTCCTCTTTGCGCGGCTCCATCATTCCTCCCTTGGCTTTCAATCCACCCTTCCACCCTTCTGCTCCGTTTGCGCTCGACGACCGCTGCCGTCCCGGCCAGCCTGGCGCTGACGCCACCTTGCTGGCCGGGCGGCTGCGGCTCCCGGCGCTTCATCGGGGACGACGTGCCGATGCCGTCCATTCCGGTGATGTCCGCGAGCTTCTACTCGCGTTTCACCAGCTTCGGCTCGACGAACTTTACCTGCCTTGGTCCTAAGTCGGCGTTGAAGCGTCGTCGGTGTTATACCCGACCGCCCCGGCGGTGAGGTCCGCAAGCTTCTCGTGGTACTTGACCAGCTCGGGCTCGACGAACTCCGCCTTCCGCTCTGTCATGAATCCGCCTTTCCGGTTCAGAGGTTCGCTCCGCGTGTGATGCCCAGCAGGTCCCGGACACGATCACCCCCTTTCGTCGTCGCTCGTGAGGTCCCAAAATACCGCTCCGCCTTGAGTAGGCTGTTCACGGCATGCTGAGTGTGATCGATGCGCATCGTGCTATCCGCCAGCGAAGCGCGAAACCCACCCCAGACTCGCTCCGCGTGCTCCACGTAGAAGCTGTTATCCTTCGTGAATTGAAGGCGTAGAGTAAAGAGGACGGCGGTCAGCGCCGCCCGCTGATACAAGGCGGCGCGCTCGCGCTCCCCCAGTTGGCAGGCAAGGTCGTATGCCTCCAAGATCCCCTCGTTATAGGTGGCGCTCGGAATCCCGGGCACCCGGCCGCCCGCGTATCCGCCCACGTAGTCTGGATACGGGGCGTTGACGCCGGTGTACTGGCGCGGCAGCATCCAGTCGGCCATCTCGAACACGAACTCGGCATAGTCGCGCTCGCGAGTCAGCCGGTAGAGCTGCGCGTAGGCGGCCATCTGCCAGGGAGGGAAGGCCGAGGGTCGCTCCCGGCGGAAAAAGTCGCGGTAGTGAGGCAAATGCTCGTCGGAGCGCTTCGGGATATCGCGGGTCGGGATGCCGGGCGTGAAAAGTCATGAGTGCCAGCATCGCCTCGCCCGGGTAGAAGTCCTGCCCGTCGGCCCGCGTTGACGGGGGAAAATACGCGAGAAATCGACCGTTCGGCTGCTGGAGGCAGAGGATCGCCTCGGCCAACCGCTGTCCGAGCGCCAACAACCCATCGTCCTCGGCGGCGGCAACCGTCAGAAGGCCAAATGCCGTGGCGCCGAGCGTCACCTCTCCGCCATCGCCGTCCACCAGGGCGCTATTCGCGCCGGCCGGCCCGGGCCGTGTCTTCCCCTGGACGAAGGCGAGCGCCCGTCGGGCCGCTGCCCAGTACCGGGCGTCTCCGAAGCGGTGGGCCAGCTTCACCATCAGCCAGGTCGTGGCGACCTGGCGCACCACGTTGTCTTCCGGGGCATACCGGCCTTCGGCCGGCGCATACTGGTAGGCGAACCCACCATCGGCCCGCTGGGTGCGAACCAGGAACTCGGCCCCTTCTCGGATCGCCTCGGCGATCCGATCCGGAGACCAGTCCCGGGCGCTGACGAGCCGGTTGGCGCGCAGCAGGTCGCACACGGCGACGCCACCCTCCCCCTCGATGAAGCTCGTGGAGCAGAAGCGCGAAAACCGGATTCCCGGGCGGCGATACGCCTTCCGCGGCCATCCGCCCTTCTCACAGAGCTGCGGAATCAACTCGCCGATCTTCCAGTTCCTGGTGATGGCCATCGCGCTCTTGAACAGTGCCCGCCGCCCTTCTTTCTCCACCATCACCCCGTGGATCCCCGGCTCGATCACCTCGACGAATCGCTTCAAGCGGCGCGCTCGGACGCGACTCGCCGGGCCCAGCACTTCGAGCTCGATCCTCAGGCGGGAAAGCTCATCGGCTCCGAGGGGGACGACGCGCTGGTCACGAAGCGTCCGCTGGGCCGCGAGGACCGTATTGTGGAACAGGGATCCGCCGCCCTCGCCGCGGCACCCCCGCATCGTCCCATCGACCCAGAACGTCACGAACACGGGCTCGGTGCGGTGCAGGAGCCGGGGTGCCGAGACCGGCATCGTCCCGTTTCGCTCGCCGCCCAGGTGGTGCGTGACGACCGTCCGGGCCAGATGAAGGAGAGAGCGCTTTTCTTCCTCACCGAGAATGGGCGCCGGACCGTCGTCCGCGGCGCTGGCCCGGCCGCGCCTCGACGCGACAAGCGGGAGATTCTGGCACCGGGTCGAGATTGCGCGTGCGACGTGTCTGAACAGACGAGTCTTCGCGGCGGCCTGGGCGAAGGCGATTGTCCGAGCCGCATGCCAATTCATCGGACGGCCGCCCGCCTGTCCTTCGCCCGCATGCCCCACCAGCGGGCGGGATGAAACGAGTAGAGGAAGTTCAGGAGCTCAGATTCCGGGTATCGCTTGGGCAGGAACCGATTGTCTTCCGGGTAATGCACCGCCGTTCGGTAGAGGGCGCGCCCGACACCGACCCATCGCTCCTCGCTCGCGAGGTGCCAGAGCAGTGCGTGAAAGGCGGAGGCCTGGTCTGGCGCACAGGATCCGAGGTCGGCCAGCCACCGACGGCTCACCAGATCGATGAGCGCCCGCTCGCACATCCCACCGCCGGCCAGAGCCTGCGGCGGGATCGCGGTCCCCAACACCCTTTGCGTGAGTCCCAGGGCCACTCGGACCCGTCGGGCAATCCCATACCGTTCGGCCGCGCCGCCCAGATGAGCCCAGTCGAGTCGCTGTCGAGTCACGGCCAGGTCGATGTCGACGAGGCGAGCGAGCCGGAGCTGCCCGTAGGCGTCCCCCGTGAGGTGGAGGCAAAGGTGGAGGAGGAGGTGCTCCGGGCGGAGAGAGAGAGTCTCGACGCCAGCGATTGTGGTCGCCTGCGCCTCCTGCCACAACTCGGCGATGTTGACGCCTGTGCCCGGCTTGGCGATGTGCCAGTGGAGCTCGAGCGGAAAGAACTGCCCCTCCCTCCAGAGCTGGTAGTGGAAGTGAAAGCGCGCATAGATCTTCGCGGTCGTCTGGACGTTGACCGGGCCCCGGGATCGGGGCAACAGGCCGGCACGTCGTGCGCGGGCCCGGAGGTCGGCCGGGACGATGGGATGCAGGCGATACCCGCGCTCTTCCAGCAGCTCCATGGCCCTTGCCCGCGTCTCTTTCGGCACGAGAAGATCGAGGTCGCCCATGTACCGGAGGGCGATGTCCCCATATAGCGAGGGGGCCATGGCCGCCCCCTTCAGGACCACCACCGGGACCCCGGCCTGATGAAGCCCCTCCAGTACCCCTCCCAACTCACGGTAGAGGTAGGCGTTGCGCGCGAGATTGTGGACGTAGAGGGCCCGACAGCGCTCGGCGAGGGCCCGCACAGGGCCATCGCCCTGTCCGCTGGCGACAAGGGGAGCCAACGTACGGTACACGAGTGGCCCGACACGGTGATCGGCAGCCGTGGCGGCAACGTGGTCCCAGCGAAATGCTCCGGGGTGGAAGTCCTTCGACGCGAGCCGCGGGGCGCGCCGGCCCAGCTCGATCAGCAGGCGCCGCTCCTCGGCGAGAGGTGTATTCATGTCGCTTGACGCTCCCGGCCGGGATGTCGATAGACCACCCTGAACCTCCTGGTCTGGTGGGTATCCCGTTCCAGGTAAAGCTCGCCGTTTCGCACCAGCCAGGCATGGCCGAGCAACCGGCGCACGCTCCGATACGGCGGCTGGTCGTCTTCGTATTTGACTCCGAAGCAGATCTCCAGGTTCGCCGCCTCGCCGCCTAGGAACCGGTAGAGCGTCAGGCTCCGCGCCAGACAGGGGCCGCGTGGGTTCCACATCCGGCGTCTCAGGACAGAGTCGGTGCAGGCCACCACGAGATCGTCGTCAGCGGGGTGCGCGCGAGCCGCGGCAGTGCAAAGCTGAAGCAGGCGCGGCAGGCTGCACAGCCGAAGCAGAAGGGGAAGGATGGAGACAAAGGTCCAGATTCGGACGAACAGGACAGCCTTCCGGACCCACGAACCGCGGAACGGACTGCTAGAGCGCACGGGCCCTCCCCGCTGTTCGTGGCTGAATACCGGCAACGAGGACCCTGATGGCCCGACCGGGATCCGTGAGGAAATCGCGGCCGTGGAGGAACTCGTAGGTTGACGACTGCCGGACGAGAGCGCCGAGGGTTGCCAGCTGCCGTCTTGCGAGCTGGGGGCTCGGGGAAAGTGCGCTCTCGCCCAACAAGCGCCTAAAGGCCTCCGTCTGGGGGATCGGTCGGAGGACGCTCTCCGGCCCGGCGACGATTCGCGGGAACACGATGAAGGCGGGCCGACATTCTCCGACATGGGATCCACGGTATAGCTGCTCAGGACTGAAGTTCCGTTTGCCATTTTCGAGCGGTGGCAGCTCTTTGATGAACGACAGCTCGGTGTAGTGATCCACCCACATCGGGTCGAGGTTGAACGTCCGAAAGAATGCAACGCAGCGGACATCGTCCGGTCCGCCCGCGAGGAAGACGAAATCGTCGGTGACGTACTGGAACCCCGCATGGCGGATGAGAGCGAGCGCCAGGGACGTTTTCCCGCTGCCTGACGGGCCGGGGAGCAGACACCCGGCGCCGTCTTTGGTCACGGCGGCGGTATGGACGCCGTAGAACCCGCGGTGCCGGGCGAGTTCGAGGAGAGCGACCGAGACCAGCTCCATCAGGAGTCGCTGATTGGAAGCCGCCTGCCGGCTGACCCACACTGTCGCCCTCGAGGCGGTGGGCGTCACCCGTAGGCACGCGCCTCTTCCCGAGTCGTAGAAAAAATGACGACCCAGGCTCGCGGTGCGGTAGTTCGGATGCCGGCTGACCGGCTCGGCGGCCAGGGGAATGATCGGAAGCTTTTCCGGCGCCACAACGGTCAGCCGCAGGTAGAACCGCTGAGGACCGAGGTGGCCGAGTCCCGCCTCCAGATAGCGCAGGTAGCCGGAGAGGAACTCGCGCACCACCGAGTCTCGGCAGGCGAGAGACACCGACTGGACGGTCAAGGGCGGGGCCGCCAATTCAGCGGACCTCACCCGCTCGAAGAAACGGAATATCCTCGAGCACGCGCTCGAGCCGCCCGATCCGCCTACCCTCGATCCCGGCGCGGTGGCCGCCGGGTTCCTTGACCGTTCCCATCGCTACAGGTTCCCCCGCCGCGCTTCCCGGACCAGATGATCGGCCGCCCGCATCGCGAGGGCGTGGATGGTCAGGGAGGGCGAGTCGCCCCCGCCTTGAGTCACGAACGTGCTCCCATCAGTCACGAACAGATTTCGCACGTCGTGGGCCTGGCCGTACCCGTTCACGACGGAGGTTCGGGGATCGTCACCCATCCGGCACGTCCCACCCATGTGCGTGATGAAGCTCATGTCGTATGACGAACGCTGCTGGATGATCTCCACCGCCCGGGCGGCGCGCAAGATCTCGCCGATCTGGCGACGCATGAAGGCAAGCATCTCCAGATCGTTCGGGCGCAGGCAGGTGGTGATCCGGGGCAGCGGAATCCCGTGGGCATCCTTCGCCTCCGGATCGAGCATTACCATGTTGCTCGCGTGGGGAAGCTGCTCGCCGACCCCGTACACGGTCAAAGCGTGTCCGAAGAACTCGCGCATGAACGCCTTGTGCTCACTGCCCCATCCCGGGGCCAGACCCAGCGCGTAGGCCACGGGCCCCATGACGTCGAGAGCGGACACCCCCAACAGGACGCCACCGGCAAAGCGGTCGCTCTTCTCCGGACGATTGAAGTCCCAGATCCGCGCCTCGATCGGCACACCGCGGTGCGCATCGATGCGGTCGGCAAACAGTGCCGTCATACTCAGGGTGATCGTTTCCTGGAAGAACCGTCCTACTGTGCCGCTGCCGTTGGCGACACCATTCGGAAACGCCGGGCAGGCGGAGTGGAGAAGCAGTCGCGGCGATTCGAGCGCTCCCCCGGCGAGGACCACGACGCGTGCCTTCTGGCGACGCGGGATCCCGTCCGACCCGAGATAGACGACGCCCGTTGCCCGTTCTTGGCCGTTGAGCTCGATCTGGGTGGCTACGGCCTCGGTGTGGATCTGGACACGCCCGGTGGCCTCGGCCATCGGGACAAAGGTTCGATCCATGCTGGACCGGGCCCCGGTCATGCAACCCCAGAGGCAACCATTGCAGTAGTCGCACGCAGGGCGACCGTCGTCGGCTTGCGAGAGGATGGCCAGGGAGTTGGGGAGCAAGGTGAGTCCCAACTCCTGGCACCCCCGGCGGACGACCTCGCTGCCTCTGCCCAGGGGGTGGGGTGGGCGGGGATAGGGCTCCCGGCGAGGCTTGAAGGGATTGTGGTGAGGGCCCGCCACCTGGAGAACCGCTTCGGTCTCGCGGTAGTAGGGCGCCAGGTCCTCATAGGAGATCGGCCAATCGGCGCCCACGCCGGTGAGCGACCTCAGCCGAAACCCTTCCGGAGCGAGGCGATGCGCCTCTCCCTCGTAATGCAGGGTGCTGCCCCCCACGCCCTTCACCCGGAAGACGCGGGGTGGCGTCCGCCGCCTGGTCGAGTTGTGGAGCCCGCGGGCCTTCGACCAGGAGCGAAGATCCGAGTACGAGCGTTGCAGCCGTTCGCACGGCCCCCATGTGTACTGCCGGGGACCGGCGAGGAGCTGAGGAAACGCCTCCCGGTCCGGCCGGTGGCTGTGAAAGTTGCGCCGCGGGTCGAACCGCGGGCCAGCCTCCACGACCGCCACCGATAGCCCGGCTGCCCCGAGGCGCTGAGCCACCACCGCGCCGCCGGCGCCCGAGCCGATGACACAGACATCCACCTCGCCCTGATTCACGGATGCCTCGCGGGCAGGGAGGGCGGGGTCGCCGTATCCTCGGGAGTCTGGATAGGCGGCCCGAACCCGAGCACCTCTCGGCCGGTGGCGCTCATGTAGAAGGCTTCAAAGGCATGCCGGCGCACGGTCCAGAAGAACTCACGGGCCATCGGGAGGTCGTGATAGAAGAGGGCGAGGCGCCCCTGCTCGAACGGCGACTGTCCGCGCAAGTCCAGCTGAACCAGGATCTGTCGCTGCTGACCGACCGTCAGCGCGAGAAAGGATCGGCGAAAGCACTTTTGCGCGGCGTACTCGAGCCAGGCGACGCCACGCCGATAACGCAGGTGCAACGCTGGCGCGGCGTCGCTGGCGGTTTCGATGTAGCCGACGGCATCCGCCTCGTGGGCACCGGGGCCGTCATCGGTGGGTACGATATGGCAAACCACTGCTTCGATGACGGTCCGCTCGAAGGAGGTGAATCGGCCCGACCGCGAGGCGAGCGTGCGGGGGTGCGAAGAGGAGAGCCCGCGCCACCCATCGTACAGCCAGCTCCACGGATAGAGAAGAAGGACTCCCGTCTTCGCCAGCGATCTCAGTCCGGCCGTCATCCGTGGGCCGATGGTGGAGTCTCGCGGGTCAACGCCGGCATACAAGGTCTCGACCCTTCCCCCGAAGACCGGCAACTGACGGTTTGATCTGCGCGTCGCTCCCTCGTCGGCCCTTTTCTGAGATCCGGCTCATCTCGCTTCGTCGTGAACCAGATTTTCGCGCACCAAGTTGCCGACGACCCGCTCGGTGCTCTCCGTCGCGTGCGCAAGGTCGACCTCGTATTGGACCGTCAACTGCCGGGCGATCGCCTCAACAGTGGGATACTGATCTATGAGATTCCAGATCTCGAGGCCCGTCGAATTCAGGCTGTAGTAGGACGTGGTGTCCAGGTCGAGCAACACCCCCCCGTCCTCCATCTCGGTGCATACGACCGAGGGGTTCTTGATCAGGCGTTTCTCCGGCACGTCCACCTCCATTCTCCGGGCCCGTACGGCTGGGCTCGCCCTCACCCGGTCGACCCCGGAAAGGGATCAGAGAAATCGGCCGCCCGAGGGCCCCAGCGTCCCCGTCGGTGGCCACGCAGGCCCGGGCCGGCGTGCGGGTTCCGTGTCGCCGCCAACCGTCACGCGGATCTCTCGCCGGAACATGGACCAGCCCTTCATCCACTCAAGCAAGACCCGAGCCAGCTTGACCTCGATAACTAATCGCGAACTTGACCGAAAATCATGTGCGCCGCACTCAGTGCGTGAAAACAAAGCGTCTAGATTGGGAAAAACAATTCGCACGTTCCCGACAAATGCGACATTCCCGAAACAGCGATCCGGGGCCGCCGACGTCCAGGCGACCGGGGAGGCCGATTTCCGCTGGTGAGCCTTGACCACCCCTCCGTGGGCGCGCGCGAGGCGCCGCGGCCAGCTCCGGGAGGCCCGCGCTCGGCGCGAGCGGGCGGCGAGGTCGGGCCGCTGACGAGTCTGCGCGGAACGCGCGGTCGAGCGCGCGGCAGCTCCGGGAACCGCAGCTCCAGCGGACTGCCAGGCGGCAGTCTGTGAGCGTCGCAGCTGGCGGCGGCTTGTTCCAGGGCGGAGTCCTAGTGTAGCATCGAGATCCACGGAGGGCTGAGACATGGAACCGCAGGTCACGATCGTGGTCGTACCGCGGGAACGGTTCAGCGTCACCCGTAAGTCTCTCGAGAGCATCTACGAGCATACCGACATACGCTTCCGGCTGGTCTACGTGGACGGGGGCTCTCCGCCCCGGACCCGCCGGTATCTGCGGGCTCAGGCCGCGTTTCGGGGCTTCGAGCTCGTTCGGACCGAATACTACCTCTCCCCGAACCGCGCGCGAAATCTCGGGCTGGCCAGAGTCACCACACGGTATGCCGTCTTCATGGACAACGACGTCGTGGTCGCGCCCGGCTGGCTCGGCGCCCTGGTCCGGTGTGCCGAGGAGACCGGGGCCGCCATCGTCGGTCCCCTCAACTGCGAAGGGATGCCTCTCCACCAGGTGATCCATTTCGCCGGAGGGGAGTGCGGTGTTCGCGAGGACCGCGTGGATGGACGGATCGAGCGACACCTCATCGACAAGATCTCCCGGCAGGGACAGCGGCTGAGCGACGTGCGCGAGCAGCTTCGCCGTGAGCCGACCTCCGTCGCCGAGTTCCACTGTCTGATGGCTCGGACCGACGTGTTCCAGAAGGTCGGTCCCTTCGACGAGGCGCTGCTGAGCGTGCGAGAGAACCTCGACTTCTGCATGGCGGTGGCCCAAGCCGGGGGTACGATCTACATCGAGCCGGCCTCCATCATCACCTACGCCGGGGATGAGCCGCTCGCGTTCGCCGACATGCCCTACTACATCCTTCGCTGGAACGATGCCTGGACGCTGGGCAGCTTGCACCACCTCCGCGACAAGTGGAACCTGACCGAAGATGAATACTTCCTCCGGCAGTACAAGAACCTCTCCTGGCGGCGCAAGCTGTACCTGATCCGGCCTCTCTTCCGCTGGGTCCCCGCCTGGCGGATCCGCCTCGTGCTGGAATGGCTGGTGGCTCCTCTGGACAGGGTGGTCAGCCGCTGGATCGTGACCCGGTACACGCGCCGCCAGGCCGAGCTTCTTCGAGGTCAGGCCTAGCACGCCCGGGGGCCCTTCCGACCGGTTGGAGCGTTCCGCGGCCGGGTGAAGCCACCAGGCAGGACGGGAGCCAAGTGCGGGGTCACGATCGGCGCCGGCCGGGATTCGGTCCGCTTCCGACGCCGCGCGCCGATCTCGGCTGATGCGCGCGGAATCGGGAAGGCTGCGTGTGCTCTTCCTCCCCTCCTGGTACCCGCACGCAGACCACCCCACGTACGGCATTTTTCTGCAGGTCCAGGCGGCCGCGTTGGCGAGACGGTGCGGCGTCGTGGTCGTCCCCGTGCCCCGGCCGATGTCGCTGTTCCGGCGTCCATGGGGCTGGGGCGACCGCTGCCGAATCCGCCAGGGTCCTGCGAGCCTGGTCGAGCTCCATCTGAGTGGGCCGAATTACACGCCGCGCGCCTCGAAGGCCTACGAGAGCGTCATCTGGAGGCTCTATCGGCGCGGCTTCGCCGAAGCGGGCCGGCTCTTCGGGGCACCACCGGACCTCATCCACGCTCACGTGGCGATCGAGGCCGGCTACTTCGGCGCCCGCCTCGCGGAGCGGTATGACGTCCCCCTCGTCCTGACCGAGCATGTGAGCCGGCCGGCGCTCTTGATGAGCACGCAGTGGGACCGAGAGCGCGCGCTGTACGCGATGCACGCGGCGAAAAGCTTGATCGGCGTCAGCCCTCCGCAGCGGGATCTGCTCTATCGGGCGGGCGTGCAACGCGAGATCGACGTCGTACCGAACCCGGTCGACACCGAGCTGTTCAGCCCCGATGGGTCGGTCCCGCCACCTCCGCTCCGGCTCATCACGGTGGGACACCTCATCGCGCGGAAGGGGATCCTGAACCTCCTGGAGGCCGTGGCGCGGATCGGCGCGAGCGATCACGGTCCGCTGGAGCTCGAGGTCGTGGGAGCCGGTCCCCTGAGACCTCGGCTCGAGGCCGCGACCGCCTCACTAGGGCTCGCCGGGCGGGTCCGGTTCCACGGCGAGCGATCGCATCCAGAGGTCCGAGACCTGCTCCGGCAGTCGCACATCTACGTCTGCTCGAGCGTGACCGAGTCGTTCGGGGTGGCGGTCGTCGAGGCGATGAGTGTCGGACTCCCGGTCGTGGTGACGCGGAGCGGCGGGCCGGAATCCTACGTCACGGACGCTCACGGCGTGGTCGTGGCCCCGGACTCGATCGAGGGACTGACGGAGGGCATCCGTGGACTCGTGGGTCGCCTGGGCGACTTCGACCGGCGGAAGCAACGCCAGTATGTGCTGGACCGCTTCAGCCAGGACGTCGTGGTGAACGAGATCGAGAAGTGCTATGCCCTCGCGCTCGAGCGTCACGCGAGCCAGGTGGCCGGGCGACGCCCGCGGTGAGCGACGGCCAGGTGCCGCCGCCTCCGGCTCAGCAGAGGCGAGCACTGGCAGGCTCAACAACACGAGAACGCGGCCCTCCGCCACCAACTGGCGGTCCTGCAGCGAGTTCCCGCCAACCACGGCTGACCCGCTGGGACCGCATCCTCAGAGGAGAGTTATCCACTTATCCACCGTCATGCACCGCGTGCGATTCGGTGCGTGTGGCGCCCTGGTGAGCGAGGTCCCGGTCGTGACGCCGCACCAGATCGACATCCACGAGGGTCGCCCCAGCGAATGCCCGGTGGATCCACGGTCTCCACGATGTTGGTGTCGCGCCGCTGCATGAGGATTGACGAAACAAACGCTTGACAGCCACCGCGCTACCGACGATTCATAGAGGGCGTTGACGGCGCCGTGTGCTCGTTCCGGGTTCGACAGGGAGGGCCATGCAGTGGATGTTCCGCGGAAACCGTTGGCCAAGTCCGAAGGCCGGCAAACCCTCCGCAGTGGTGTCGTGATCCAGTGGCGCGGGACACCCACCCTCGACGATTGGGCGGCCTTCATCGTGAACGGTGGCCGGTCGAAGCGACTCATCTTGGCCGATCGCACATCCGAGCGCCGACTCACGGCGCTGCTTGGCCGCCTCGAGGGCCTCCCCAAGCGCGAGATCAAACGGCTGGCGAAGAGCTGAGGCACCGACTCGCCACTCCCAAACGGCTCGCCGACGGCGCGACTCCGGTCGCTCGCTGACGGTCCGTCTGGCCTTCCGAGGTTATCCACACCGGTGGATAACCGGGTGGGAAACCGTCCTTCGGCTGGAGCAGGAGTCCCCGCGATGCACGACGTTCTCTGGGAGCGCCTCCTTACGGCTCTCGAGGCCCGGCTGCCCCCGCAGGCCCTCGACACCTGGATCCGCCCCGGCCGCCTCCTCGCCCATCGCGACACCCACTTGGAGATCGGGGTCCCCAGCAAGTTCCTCCGCAGCTACATCGTCGATCACTACCTCCCGGACCTCCAAGCGGCCGCCGAGACCTGCCTGGGCCCTCACGCCCAGGTCACCGTCTCCGTGGACCGCCCAGCGGCCGGAGTGTCCCCCAGGGTACTGCCGGCCCCCCCGGCGCCCCCGCCACCGGCCGAGCTGGACGGCCGCTACACCTTCGACACCTTCGTGGTCGGCTCCTCCAACCAGTTCGCCCAGGCCGCCTGCCTCGCCGTCGCCGAGCTGCCCTCCCGGGCCTACAACCCGCTGTTCATCTACGGCGGCGTCGGGCTCGGCAAGACCCATCTCCTCCACGCGATCGGCCACCAGATCAGCCAGACGCACCCCCAGTTCCGCGTCGAGTATCTCTCCACGGAGAAGTTCACCAACGAGCTGATCGGGGCCATTCGCTACGACAAGACGCCCGACTTCCGCCATCGCTACCGGACGATCGATCTCCTCCTGATCGACGACATCCAGTTCATCTCCGGCAAGGAGCGGACCCAGGAGGAGCTGTTCCACACCTTCAACGACCTCTACGAGTCGCATCGCCAGATCGTCATCTCGAGCGACCGCTCCCCGAAGGAGATCCCCGAGATCGAGGAGCGTCTCCGTTCCCGATTCGAGTGGGGCCTCATCGCCGACATCCAGCCGCCCGATTTCGAGACGCGGGTCGCCATCCTCAAGAAGAAAGCCGAGCTGGACCGGGTGGCGCTCCCCGACGACCTCGCCTACTTCATCGCCAACAAGGTCAAGTCCAACATCCGCGAGCTGGAAGGATCCCTCGTCCGCATCCGCGCCTTCTGCAGCCTCACCGGCCGCGAGCTCGGCCTCGATCTCGCCCAGGAAGTGCTCGCCAACATCTGGGGAACCGAGGAACGCCTCATCACGATCGACGACATCCAGCGCCGCGTGAGCGAAGTCTTCGGCGTGAAGCCCCACGATCTCCGCTCCAAGACGCGGACCAAAGCGGTGGCCTTCCCCCGGCAGGTCGCCATGTACCTCGCCCGCCAGCTCACCAGCGACTCCTTCGCCGACATTGGCCGGAGCTTCGGCGGCAAGGATCACACGACGGTCCTTTACGCCGTGCACAAGATCGAGACCCTCCTCCAGGAAGACCTCAAGTTCCGGAAGACCCTGGACCACGTCATCAACACGATTCCCTTCGAGTGACGTGTGGTGCGCCCTGCCCCTGTGCGAGTCAGAAACCGGATCCGCGCCACCGCTCGCGTTTCGTAGTCCATGGCGAGGGTGGCGGGGTCGAGAGAACACGAATCCCCGGGTCTGATGCGGGAACCGGTTGCGAGAGGTGGTGGCGGTGGGAGGACTTGAACCTCCGACCAAGGGCTTATGAGACCCTGGCGCCCGCCTGTTGCCGCGGGGACTTAGCCGATCGGCGCTACGATCGGCGCTACGAGCCCGAAGGCCGGTGGCTCGCAGGGGAGCGGCCATGGGGCGCGCTCCAGGCTCCCGGCCTTTACGGGCGGCCGGAGCCCCCAGGTTGAGACGGATCATCAAGCACCGACACCGGCCTGTGCATCGTCAACCAGACTCCCGCAGGACTGGGATTAGCCGCGAGCCACGGCCTCCGGGTCGTGGCCCGGCAGCCGGCTGCTTGGCGATCAGGTCGTCATCCCTGGCGGTGGAGCGGGCGGCTCACGGACCACGCGAGGCGGGGGAAGCGGTCGGGCGCGCGGCACGCGCTCCGTCTCGTGGAAGAGGCAGAGAACGAGGCCGTCGCGCGGTCGCGCAGCACTGGGCGCGAGCAGGCCCGGCCAGCCCTCGCGCCAGAGCGTCTCGCCGACTTCCTGGTACGGCGGCCAGGTCTTCCGTCCGGGGCGCGGGACTGCGAGGCCCACCCGCTTCAGGCGCTCCGCGGTTGCGAGATCGGCGACCTCGAGGCCCGGATCGACCGCCCATGTCCAGAGATCACGCGGCATCTGCTGGGTGGGCGGGACTCCCGCCTCGGCGAGGTGCCGATACCATTCAGCCCACACCGTGGCCTCATCGCTGGCGAGATACACGACCTCGACGATCGCGCCACGCTGCCAGCGGCCGTCGGGTGGGGGGACCCGTCGTGCGAGCGGGTCGGCGCCGCGGACCGTGTGGCGCCACCATCGACGCTGCCGAACGGCGACCGCGTCGACGGCGAGGGCCACGCTCAGGCCGCGCCGGGCTCTTCCAGACTGGAGACGAGGCGGGCCACGCGCATGTAGTCGCCGCGGGCGATGAGCTCGATCGGCTTCTCGTCGTCGAGGGCTTCGAGCGGCTTCGTGAGCCACACGGGGATGTACTCGGGGCGCATGATCCGGGCCAATCGCTCGACGATCGCCGAGAGCTCGGCCACTCGCTCGGCGCGGCGGCCGGTGGGTTCGTTCCTGAGGGCGAGCCAGCCGCGGACGGTGCTCCGCGCGGCGCCGGTGGCGCGCGCGATG
The DNA here is from genome assembly GCA_963708025.1 of uncultured Candidatus Rokubacteria bacterium. GTDB lineage: Bacteria > Methylomirabilota > Methylomirabilia > Rokubacteriales > DASRDR01 > CAVPSB01. The sequence continues at coordinate 27,135 of CAVPSB010000025.1, forward strand.
AGCTGGTCGCTCAGATGGCCGCGCTCGTGGACGCGGCGGGCTTCCTTTGCGAAGGCCGTAGCCATGGTGCCGCTCGTCTTATGGACCAGTATGGAGCTCCGTCGCGTTATCGTCAAGATTCGATCGCTGGATCGTACGCTCGAAAGCAGTGTTGCCGGCTGCTAACGTGTTGCCAGAACTGCCGAAAGTCCCACCCTCGCGTAGGTATCCGGAACCCTCCTATTCCCGTCTTCGATTCTTGGGCTGCAGCCCTCGCTCGAGCTTCCGTGCGGCCTTCAGCATCGTGGACTCGTCGGAGTGGGCGTAGATCCCCAGGGTCGTGGTGATCTGCGCGTGGTCGAGCCACGTCTGGACGGTCTTCGGATCGACCCGCGCCCGAGTCATCACGGAACCCGTCATGTGCCGCGCATTGTGGAAGCGGAGCGTCGGGAGCCCGCAGGCTTTGCGCGTCCGGTCCCACGCCTTCTTCGGGAAGGCGCGGAGGACCTCGCCGTACTGAGTGATCATCGCCGGGTCGTGCCGGCGCCAGAGAACAGGACGGGATGCAGCTCCGGCTCATGGGCCCTGGCGTAGGCTACGAGGCGCTCCCAGGTCTCCGCGTCCGGGAGCATCGGCGCGGAGCGGTCGATGATCGGGAGGCGCACGCGGCGCGAGGGGTCCCGCTCGAGCAACGGCGGATCCCAGACGTTCACGGCCAAGCTGCAGAGATGCCGGAGGGCCTTCAGGTAGTGCGCGACGGTCTGCTCGCTGCGGAACCGAACCTTCGGCTGCACGTCCGGCCCCGAATGCTTCCCCGCGCCAGGAGCCGGCGATCCGGATGGCCGGCTCGGGATCGGGTTGCTCCGGCCGGCGGTCGGGGATCTGGAGCGTCGGATCCTTCTGTCGAGTGCGTCCGGTCATGTCGTCACCCCTGGGGGTGGGGCTTCCGCCGACATCCGGCTGGTCCCTCACGGGATACCGTCCACTCGGTCGGCGCCGGCCACGGTTTCGGGCGCGGCCCGCGAGCCTCCGCTGGACCGCCCGAGCTTCAGCGTGGCCCCTTCCTCCGGCTTGGCCTTCCGGTGCCCGAACCAGGGCGGGGTCGGCGTGCGCGCCGGGGCGAGGGCGGCCTCCAGCGTCGGCTGCCGCGTGAAGAGCGCCCTCAGGGCGCGCGAGTCCACGGAAAGGAGCGGCCAGGGATCGCCCCCCGCATCGGCCACCGCGCGAGCGACCTCCTTCGGGTCATAGCGGCCGCTCGTGGGGAAGAACCCCACGTCCAGGTCGTCTACCGCCAGCGGGTCCTGATCCTCGAGGTACTGCTTGAGGCGCTCGCGGAGGCGCCCGACCCGGGCCTCGCCGGCGAGGAGGAGCCCGGCGAGCCGGCGGGCCTCGACGTCGTCAGGGATCGGCGCCTCGTCCATCGCCTCGAGCGCGGCCTGGCCCGCGGGGCAGCGGTTCACCCACGGGCACGTGCCGCACGCCGTCGAGGGTCGGGGCGGAAACGCTTCCGGATCGTCTTGGTCGCCGACCGGCTGCGGGAGCCGTAGCACGTACTCGAAGCGGTACGCCGCCGGGCAGCCGTCCCAGACCTCGAAACGCGACGGGCTGAGGCGCGGGAGCGTCCGGGCGGCGAGCCCGAGCCAGTTTTCGTTCGCCCAACAGAGACAGAAGGGAAACTAGCCTGCCCGAACGGAGTACTTCTTCGAACGGCCTGTTCAACAGTCGTTTGCCGTTAAACCAATAGTGGTAGTAGCAAAACCCCGAGATGCCGTATTGCCGGGCCAATTCACAGCCGGGTCAACTCTAGGCCGCCACATACGAGGAAGAGTGACTGGAGCATCTGGTGAGCGTTGATGTGATACCGCCTCCGTCGCCAGGTTCCGGAGGCTGAACTTGCCGCGTGAAGAAGTTGGTGGGTCTTCAGAAACCCGTGACTGGAAACTCCTCTTACCGCGAGGGCGGCAGGCGTTGACGAAAGCGGACGGGCCATCGCCGAGTCCCTCCTCCGTTTTCAGCCATTCGACCTAAGGCCGTGCCTCCTTCGTGTTGGCCTTCAGCCATTCAATGATCGCCGCCAACCCTTCCTCACCCACCTGCTGGGCCGGCATCGTCGTTCCCGGGACGATCTCTTGCGGGTTGCGGATGTAGTCTTGCAGGGTACGTTCCGTCCACGTAAACGAGGATTTCCTCAGCGCGTTCGAATAATTCACGCCGGGTTGCGTTCCCGCCTTTCGACCGAACATTCTGTACAAACTGGGGGCGCCGGCACCGGAATGACAGACCAGGCAGGATGACAGCTCGGGTACCGTTGGAGCTTCGACACTCACGGAAGCCGACGCCTTCTGTAAGATGGTGAGGGCGGCTTGGTCGTCATGGAACATGACGATCGCCCCGTTGCCGCTTTGGTGGACGTACCGAATGCGGTAACCGATCGGAATCCGTTCCATGAAACGAACTTTGCCGCCATCGTAGATCGTGCGGTAGAGTGACGCGTCCTTGAGCGATGCCAAGAGGAGCGAACCGTCCCAGTCCGGGTGAAAGCCCTCGACGTAGGTGATGTTGGAAAGCCCGACGTCGGGGATGAAGGCAAAGACCGGTTTTTCGAAGCGGCTGTGCCGCTGCTGGCGGAGTGAAAAGGGCCAGGATGTCGTGTTGTAATTCACTCCATAGGTTTCCGCTGGCCAGCCGAAATTGGGGATCTCGCCCCGCTGAATCCTCTCTCGCGATATCAGGTTCAGCTCCTCGCCGCCCTGAGGTCCGTGTTCGGTTGTGAACACGCCTTCCTTGGTCACCACGATCCCTTGGTGGTTGCGATGCCCCATCGAGATCAGGCGATACTCGCCCGTTTCTGTGTTCAGCAGGATGGTCTTACCATAGTCGTTGTCACGCTCGGCTGGAAGCGGGTCCGGGCGGGTTATCCCGTCATGGCCGTAGTCGCCGATGGTCACGACGAGATGGTGCTCGTCGAAAAGAGCCAGGCGGTTTCCGCCCTGCCACCAGATGAGCGGCAGACTTTCCTCTAGAACCAGCTGGAGGCAAGGCTTTGACCGGTAGATCACTTTCCAATCCGCTCCGTCAGCAAGATCGCCGAGACTTGAGACGGTCTTCTTTGCCACGCGGGATTGATAGCAGCGGTTTTCCGAATCCCAGGCGGAATACCCAACGAAGACCTCGGTGGCGCCCTTCTTTCGCGGCACTGCCAGAATGCCTTCATAGCGAAGTCTGATCGGCTCGACGGGCGGCCTGGACGCCGATTTCGATCCGTGCGCGAGGAAGTACTCACGTAGAGCATCGAGTCCGTTGTGGGGTGCGGCAAAAGGTACCTCCTCGAGCTGCACGTCCTGATCGCGGAGGGTAAGGCGGATCATGCGGCCTTGGCCCTCGAGGATCAGGACATCGCCCCCGAAATCGGTCACGCCGCCGCCCTTCATTCCTCCTTTGCTCACATCCCAAAACGGGTGGCCACGGTCCCCTCGCACGAGGATGCGGTTCAAGACCAAGGATTGGTGCCGGAAGTCGCTCTTCTCGATCGCCCGATAGAGGCGTGGCCTCGGCGCGGGAGTCGATCCCGGAGAAGAACGGCCGGAAAGCGCGGTGATCATCCCGTAGCCGGATCGTATCCCTCGGTAAGAGGCGGCGATCAGCGAATAGGGGAAGACCTCGTATCGTCCGACGGCCGCTCCATAGGCGAAAACGAGGCCGGACGATGCGGCGCCCCAGGCCAGACCGAGAAAAAGGTGGCGGCGGACAAGCCCCGCGAAGTCCTTGACGAACGCTGCCAGCGCCTTCATCGAAGGTCCCTCAAGAAAACGGAAGGCCGGTGAAGTCTACAGAACCTCGCGGCGTCTCGCGGCCGATCGGTCAGGCGCGCCCTCAGGCGGCCGACGCGATCGCCCGCCGTCCGGGTACGTGGGGATCTCAAGGTCATGATCTCCTGCCCCTGCTCCTGATCGCCAACATCAAGCTGCGAATCGATGGTCTCATGCTGTTCCCAGGCGCTTGGTCGCGACGGACTCTTCGAAACCTCTGCAGATTCGGACTATTGTCCACAGCAGCACAACCGCCTCGCGCGTCGCGGGCCGCTGCGATCGTACCCGCGAGCAAGGCGCTGGTCGCCCTCCACGGCAGGCTCACCCCCACCTGACATCACCCGCCGCTCACCTTGCCGAGTCTGGATACCGACTGCGCGATCCTCGAAATGGTTCTGTCAATCACACGCAGTGGTCTGGTAATTGCGCGGCCCGTTCTCCACGTCCATGGTCACTTCAACGCGTCCAGCTCCGCTATCGTGCCGAACAACGGCGGCGGCGGTGGTTGCGCCGTTACGCCCTCGGCGGCGACAGCCGCCGCAGCGTTTCCAACCTTCCAGCTCTCTATTTTCGGCGTCCGAAATCCTCGGGTCGGCGATCCCTTTTCGGGTCACCCCACAGAGCCATTCTGCTCCCTCTTCGCCAAGCGGGAACTGGTAGTGGTGGGTGTACGCTTGACGAGTTTGACTCCCCATTGCCTGCCCGGCCACCGCGGGCAGCACTGTCATCTCGACGCCCAAGCTGCAACGGCGGACTGTATCCAGGAGGCTAGGCGGTCCTATGCGCCTTTCTCGATCCCCGTCCTCGCCCCGCGTCACCCCGGCTCGGGCCTCCGGTGGCCAGAGAATAGCGCGCAGCGTGCCGGCGGGCAAGGGCAGTTCCGCCGCCTCTTGATGGTCTATAGAAATGTCCTCCCTAACTGTTCAGTAGAAATGTCCTCCCATGGAGACATGGGAGACCGTCACGATGAGTCGAAAGGAGGCCCCCCGGGCCGGGCTGGTCAAGGCGGCCCTCGCCGGGCAGATCACCAATGCCCACGGCGCTCACGCCCTCGGCCTCAGCCTCCGGCAGTTCCGCAGCCTCAAGGCTCGCTATCAGGAGAAGGCGATCCGGGGCCTGGTGCATGGGTTGCGGGGCCGGGCCTCCCCGCGGGCGCTGGAGGTCGAGGTCCGGGATCGGGTGCGGGAGCTCATCCAGACCACCTACCGGGAGCTCAATGACGCGCACTGCACCGAGAAGCTGTGGTGTCAACGGGCACCCCAATCTCCCCAGCTGCGGTCATCGAAAATTCCTCACCCCCCGGGTTCACTCCGTGGCCTCGGCGGGGCGGACGAGGCCGGCCTTGAGCTTGTCCTTGAGCCGGTAGGACTGGCCCCGGATGTTCAGGGTGATGGCGTGATGGAGGATGCGGTCCAGGGCGGCCGTGGCGATGACCCGGTCGCCGAAGACCTCCCCCCAGCTGCCGAAGCTCTGGTTGCTCGGATCATGGCCCCGCGCTCGTAGCGCCGGCTGATGAGCTGGAAGAACAGGTTGGCCCCGGCCCGGTCGATCGGCAGGTAGCCGATCTCGTCGATGATGAGCAGCCGCGGCGTCGTGTAGACCTTCAGTCGGTCGTCCAGGCGCCCCTCGGCCACGGCGCGGGTGAGGCTCGTGATGAGGGCGGCCGCCGTGGTGAACAAGACCCCGTAGCCTCGCTCGATGGCCGTGAGCCCGAGGCCGATTGCCAAGTGCGTCTTCCCAACGCCGGGGGGCCGAGGATCACCAGATTCTCGCCATGCTCGATGAAGTGGCACGTGGCGAGCGTCTGGACCTGCTTCTTGTCGAGGGAGGGCTGGTAGCTGAAGTCGAAGGCATCCAGCCCCTTGACGAAGGGGAAGCGGGCGAGCTGGGTCGCATGGTGACGTGCTTGGCCGTCTTGGAGGCGACCTCTTCGGTGAGGACTTGGTCGAGGAAGTCGGCGAAGGTGAGCTCCTTCGTCGTCGCCTCCTGCAAGAGGGCCTCGAGCCGCTCGCGGCTCTTGAAGAGACGGAGACGCTGCAGGTGCTCGTGGAGGCGCTTGAGCTGGCGGCCTTCATGGCCCCACCTCGGCCAGGACGACGGATTCGGCGGCCCCGGCCGGCGGCGGCAATCGCTCAGCGCCTCCAGGACTGTGAGTTCAGAGGGGGGCTGCTATCTCCGTATTCCCCAGGAGCGCGTCGCAGACGGCCAGGTCGCGGACCTCAACGACCGCCGTCGGCGCGCGGCCCCGAGTGGGGGGCGGGCTGGAGTGCCGCTGGCGGGCGGTGCGGGCGCTGGCGCCAGGCCCGTGCTCGGGCAGGATCCGGAGTTGATGTTTGCCCTGGAGCTCCGGATGCTCGACCACGACGGCCTCGCGGTGGAGGATCCGCAGCGTGCCGTTGTGGCGGTGGACTTCCACGGGCTGGCCGATCAGGGTAAACGGGACTGATGACGGCCCGGCATCGGGCGCGCCTGCCTCGGTTGCTCGGGCAGAGCGCCGCCGCGTTTGGCTTCGCCACCGACCTGTGGACCACCGGCCGGATCGCCACCCTGATCCGCCGGCGGTTCGGCGTGCTTCTGCACCGCGCCCATGTCGGGCGGGACTTGGCCACCCTTGGCTGGTCCTGCCAGAAGCCCGAGCGGCGGGCGGTCGAACGCGATGAGGCGGCGATCGCGCATTGGAAACGCTATCGCCGGGTCGCCATCAAAAAAAAGCCCAGCGCCTGAACACCCATCTGGTGTTCCTGGACGAGTTGGGCTTCCTCCTGATCCCGAACGTGCGACGTAATGTGAAGCTGAGGAAGGCAGGACAGAACGGATTACTGCGGCCTACACGGTCAACTCCACATTACTGACGGCTCACCATTAGTCGAGTAATGTTTAGCTCCACATTACTCGACGATTGGGCCCTGGCGCCGCTGCAGGAGGCCGAGCGCCGTGATGTGCTGGAGATCCTCGAGGACCGCTCCGGCACCCGCTCGACCATCGTCACCAGCCAGCTGCCGCCCGGCCAGTGGCCCGACTACGTGGCCGATCCAACCCTGGCCGACGCGATCTGCGATCGCCTACTCCACAACGCGCACCGAATCGTGCTAAAAGGACCGTCACGGAGGAAGGAGGGGAAGCTCGAGAGCTACAGATCGCTTCATCGTGATCAGCTCGATCGGGGATCATGGTCGGAGCGGAGCGACGCTGGGCGTCGGCGGCTAGGTGATCACGATCGCCGAAATGCGCAGGAAGGGAGACACGGGCGGTGCGATAAGTGTTGACCAGCCCGACCAAGCGGCCCCTTCGAGCCTCGTACACGCCACCCCCGCTCGAGCCGTAGCTGACCGACGCGTCCACCATGAGCTGCGGCGCGGGCTCCCTCCGGGCAAGGCCCAGGCCTGTCAAGCTAGAGGCGGCGGGTTCAAGTCCCGTCGACGGCGAGACCCAAGGAGACCGCCAAGCAGGTGAGGCGCATCGCTCGCCGGACCGCCGACCTCCTCGGCATCGGCCGTGACCTGCGAGACGACGAGATCGAGACGGGCTCCCCCGTGCTCCATGCCCACCATGGCGGCCACCCGGCATTCAACCGGCCGGGCCGGGGCAGGACCGCGGCCGGCTCCGTCGGGCCCGGGCCGATGGTCAGAAAGGTCCCGCCTGGCTACCGCCGGCGTCGCCAAAAAACTTCGCTACGAATTTCGCTACGATTCGCCATCAAAACCCGTCTCACCCGATCACAATCCATCCCAGGAGTCCCGGGGCCGCGGACATGACCTGCCCCGCGCCGGGCGCGGGGATTCGGGCCTGGAGGGTGGTGGCGGTGGGAGGACTTGAACCTCCGACCAAGGGCTTATGAGACCCCTGCTCTGCCTCTGAGCTACACCGCCGTCCTCGTCGCCTCGCGGGCCCCGCTTCTCCTCACTCCAGGACCCAGGAGTGACGCACGCGGCGGAGGGCGCGGGGGGGCCGGCGCCGTCGCTGCAGCACGGCGCCGACGTCGCATTATACCCCGTCCCGCTCGGCTGGACACGCTCGACCCCTTTGTTATAATCGGTTCATCGTCCCCACCCCGAAGAAAGGCGCACCGACGACATCGCTTTCTGACATCAAGGCAACGATCCCACGGAGGAGCTATGAGGCTGCGGAGGCGCCCAGACGTCGAGGACGAGGAAAACCCGCACTACGCGACCGATGACGACGGGGACGAGGAGCTTGACAAGGACGAGGAGCTTGACAAGGACGAGGAGGAGGACGACGACGAGGAGGACGAGGACCTCGACGACGACGACTTCGAAGACGACGACGAAGAGCTCGACGACGACGAGGATCTCGAAGACGAGGAGGACGACGACGAGGAGGACGAGGAGGACGAGGAGGAGGGGGACGACGACTAGCTCCGCCACCACCCGAGTCCGTGTCGCTCGCGTGAATCGCCCCGGGCGGTCTCGACCGGCGTAGGCGTCGCATGCCCCTCTCCCATCTCTGGGCGGACTTCGGGGCGGAGGTGATCCGCGAGGAGGTGCACCACCCCGTCCACGGCCCGGTTCGGGTCGTGGGCCTGCCCGTGTTCCTCCACCGCACACGGGCGAAGGCCACCGCGCCCTCGCCGCTGCCGGGCCAGCACACCCGCGAGATCCTGAGCGCCGCGGGCCATGACGCCGTCGCGATCGACCGTCCCCTGGCGGAGAAGGTCGCGGCGGAAACACCGCTGCCCTAGAGGTCTGGACCCACATGAGCGACGAGATCCTGGTCGAACGCCGTGATCACATCGCCACCATCGTCTTCAACCGGCCCCACGTCCGGAACGCGTTCAATCTCGCCATGTGGACGGCGCTCCCGGAGGTCATCGAGGGGCTCGTCCGCGACCCGGCGGTGCGGTGCATCGTCGTCCGGGGCGCCGGCGAGGAGGCGTTCGCCTCCGGCGCCGACATCTCGGAGTTCAAGGAGCAGCGGAAGGACCGCGCGACCGCCGAGGCGTACAACAAGCGCACCGAGGGCGCCTACCGGGCCCTGCAGACCTGCCCGAAGCCGACGGTCGCCATGATCTACGGCTTCTGCATGGGCGGGGCGGTGGCGATGGCGCTGGCCTGCGACCTCCGGTTCGCCGCGGACACCGGAAAGTTCGGCATCCCGGCGGCCCGGCTCGGCATCATCTACGGGCTCCACTCGGTGAAGCGCCTGGTCAGCCTGGTGGGCCCGGCGGCGGCGAAGGACATCCTGTTCTCGGCGCGCACACTCGACGCCGCGGAAGCCCTGCGGATCGGCTTCGTCAACCGCGTCCTGCCGGCCGCCGACGTGGCCGCCCACACCTACGAGTACCTGGCCAAGGTGGCCGAGAACGCCCCGCTCTCGGTCCAGGGCGCCAAGCTGATCGTCGAGTCCATCGTCGAGGACGGGGGGGTGGCCCGGCAGGCCGACATCGGCCGCCTGCAGATCAGCGCGTTCGAGAGCGAGGACTACCGCGAAGGGACGGCGGCGTTCATGGAGAAGCGGCGGCCGAAGTTCCACGGCCGGTGAGCCCGGGCCGATACCCGTCGCCGCGGTCGTCCTCCATCCCGGCCGGGACGCGCTCGGCCTGCGTCGATCGGACGGCCTTCGGCCTGGGGGCGTCCGTCCCGGCCTCAGGGGGCCTCGCCGAGGGGCCCGGTGGACGGGTGCGGTCAGGAAAGTCAAGGGTTTCGGGGGGTCGCCGGCATCTGGTATACTCGGAGTCGAGCCACGTCAATTCATTCCGCTTCGAGGAGGCATGCATGATCGCGATCAGTGAATCGGCCGCCAAGAAGGTCCAGGACCTGCGCCTGGAGGAAGGGAAGCCCGAGTGGGGGCTCCGGCTCCGCGTGGTGGGCGGCGGCTGCTCCGGCTTCTCCTACGAGCTGGGCTGGGAGGACGCCGAGCAGGACGGGGACCAGGTCGCCGAGTCGCAAGGCGTCAGGGTGTACGTTCGACCCGATGAGCGTCCAGTACGTCGACGGGGTCGAGATCGACTACGTGGACAGCCTCTACGGCTCGGGCTTCTCGATCAAGAACCCCAACGCCAAGGGCTCCTGCGGCTGCGGGCATTCCTTCCAGGCCTGACGGCGCGCCCCTCGCCGGTCCCGCCGTGAAGGTGGCGGTTTGCCTGTTCGCCCGCTACCGTGAGGCCGCGGGGCGGGACCGTGTCGAGGTGGATGTCCCGGAGGGCGCGACCGTGGAAGACGTGTGGCGCGCCCTCTCGTCCGCGCACCCCGTGCTCGCCCGGTACCGCCCGCACACCCTGTTCGCCGTCGGCAACGACTACGTCACCCCGGAGCGGGCCCTCCAGCCCGGCGAAGAGGTGGCCTGCTTCCCGCCCGTGAGTGGCGGCAGTCGCCATGATCCGCGTCACCGCTGAGCCGCTGTCCGCCGACGCACTGGCCGACGCGGTTACCGTGCCCGAGGCCGGCGGCGTCGTCGTCTTCCTCGGCGTCGTCCGGGACAACAACGCCGGGCGGCGGGTCGTGGCGCTCGAATACGAGGCGCACGTCCCGATGGCCGAGGCGAAGATGAAGGAGATCGGCGAGGCCGTCTACCGGCGGTGGCCGGACGTCCAGCAGGTCGCGATGGCCCACCGGATCGGGCGGCTCGGGATCGGCGACGCCAGCGTCATCATCGCCGTCTCCGCCGCGCACCGGCAGCAGGCCTTCGAGGCCTGTCACTTCGCCATCGACCGCCTGAAGGAGACCGTGCCGATCTGGAAGCGGGAGATCTTCGAGGACGGCGCGGTCTGGGTCGGGCTGCAGGGCGAGTCGCCCCCGACCGGATAGCCGCGCGGCGCCAGCAATGAACGGCAGGCCCGAGGCGTCCCCGGAGTCCCCGCCGCTGGTTGCGTCCATGCGGGCCGCTGCCGCCCGCCATCGGCTCTTCGGCCCCGGCGCCTCGCTCCTCGTCGCGGTGTCCGGCGGGCCGGATTCGGTCGCCCTCCTCCACGCACTCACCTGCCTGCGCGCCGAGCTCGCGCTGACCCTCGCCGTCGGTCACGTCCACCACGGGTTGCGGGCGGAGGCCGACCGCGACGCCGCCTTCGTCCGGGGTCTCGCCGCCCGCCTGGGCTGCCCGGTCGCGGTCGAGGCGGTCCACGTGCCGCACCGGCCCGGCCGCTCGCCGGAGACGGCGGCCCGCGCGGTCCGCTACACCGCTCTCGCACGCATGGCCCGGGCGACGGGGGCCACCCGGATCGCGGTGGCCCACACCGCCGACGACCAGGCCGAGACGGTGCTGATGCGGCTCCTCCAGGGCGCGGGCCCCCGCGGTCTGGCCGGGATCCCGATTCGACGCGGGGCGGTGGTCCGGCCCCTGCTCGAGGTGGATCGGGCCGCCGTCCTGGCTCACCTCGCCACCCACGGCTTGCCGTGGGTCGAGGACGCGACCAACCTGGACACGAAGCTCCTCCGGAACCGGATCCGCCACGAGCTGCTGCCGCTCATCGCGGCGCACGGCTGGCCCCGCATCACGACGGCGCTCTGCCGCACCGCGGCCGCCGCCCGTGAGCTGTCGGCGGCGCTCGATGCGCTGCTCGCGCCTCGCGTCGCCGGCCTCCTCCGGCCCGGGCTCGGTGGCCTCGCCCTCGACCTGGCGCCCCTGCGCGAGCTGCCGGCCGGCGCGCTCAAGGCCGTGCTTCGGCTGGCGCTCGTTCGACCTGGCCCCGCGTCCCGAGGTCCGGGCCGGGCTCCGGGCGGGGCACTTCGAGGCGCTGGCGGCGCTGGTTGACGCGCCGGTCGGCGCCCGCGTCCGGCTCCCGGCCGGACTCGGCGTCGAGCGGGGCCGCGATGCCCTCTGGGTCGTGAGCGGGGAGCCGGCCGGCGAATCGGTGCCGCTGGTGGTGCCGGGCGAGACGCGGCTCCCGGCGCTCGGGGGCCGGCTGGTCGCGGAGCGGACGCCGTTCGCGCTCGAGGACCCGGCCCCGGACCCGGCGGGCGAGGTGTGGATCGACGCCGAGGCGCTCCCGGGGCCGCTCCGGGTGCGCCCGCGGCGCCCCGGGGACCGCCTGGTGCCCTTCGGCCAGGATCGACCCGTCCGGGTCGCCCGCCTGCTCGCCGCCACCGGCGCGGCGCCCTCGGCGCGCGACCGGTGGCCGCTGCTCGTCGCGCCCGGATCGGATGGCGAGACCATGGTGTGGGTGATCGGCGTGCGGCGCGGGACCGTGGCGCCGGTTCACCGAGAGACGAGGACCGTGCTGCGGGTCCGGCTTCACCTGGACCCGGTGCGCGGTCCGGAGGAGGAGTCCACGTGAGTCGAGCTTCGATGGTCCGTGTGAGTCTGGTCGCGCTCCTCGTGTTCGGCGCGCTCCCGGTGGCCGCTCAAACCGCCCCGGCGCCGCCCCCGGACCCGAAGGCCATCCTGGAGAGCCTCGAGCGGACGTTCGTCTCCGTCGCGGAGCGCGTGATGCCCGCCGTGGTGCATATCGACGCGACCCCCAAGGAGTCGCCGCGCGAGCGGGGGCCCCGGGAGGGTCGTGATCCGCGCGAGCGCCTCAGCCCGCCCGAGCGCCGGGAGTTCGAGCGGCGCTTCCGGGAGTTCTTCGGGGAGGACTTCGAGCGCTTCTTCCGGCAGCGCCCGCCCGAGCGCCGCGAGGCGCGCAGCCAGGGCTCGGGCGTGATCGTGGACAAGTCGGGCATCGTCCTGACCAACAACCACCTGATCGAGAACGCGGGCGAGATCGAGGTCGGGCTCTCGGACAAGCGGAAGCTCAAGGCCAAGGTGCTCGGTCGCGACCCCAAGACGGACCTGGCTGTGCTGAAGATCGAGGCCGACGGGGAGTTCCCGACCGCCGAGCTGGGCGACTCCGACCGGCTCCGCGTCGGCCAGTGGGCGATCGCCGTCGGCAACCCCTTCGGGCTCGACCGCACGGTCACCGTCGGTATCATCTCGGCCACCGGCCGGCAGGACCTCCGCGTGACGACCTACGAGAGCTTCATCCAGACCGACGCCGCCATCAATCCCGGCAACTCGGGGGGCCCGCTGGTGAGCCTGGACGGCAAGGTCATCGGCATCAACACCGCCATCGTCTCCGTTGGCCAGGGCATCGGCTTCGCCATACCGGCGAGCATGGTCCGCCGCGTGATGCCTCAACTCGTGGCGACGGGACGCGTGACGCGGGGCTGGCTGGGCATCCGGATCCAGCCGCTGACCGCGGACCTGGCGCCGTCGTTCGGGGTCAAGGAGGGGGACGGCGTCCTGGTGGCCGACGTCATGCCGGGTAGCCCGGCCGAGACCGGCGGTCTCAAGAGCGGCGACGTGATCCTCGAGGTGGAGGGGCGGAAGACCGCCGAGGTGCCCGACCTGCAGAAGATCGTGGCCGATACCGAGCCCGGCAAGGCGGCGCGGGTCACGGTCCTGCGCGACGGCCGCCGGGAGACCCTGTCGGTGAAGATCGGGGAGATGCCGGCCGACGAGCCGGTGGTCGCCTCTCGCGGCACCGAGCGCTGGGGCCTGTCGGTCCAGCCCATCAGCCCCGAGCTGGCGCGCCAGTTCAAGCTGCCGGCCGGCGAGGGGGTGCTCGTCTCGGACGTGGAGGAAGACAGCCCGGCGGCGCGGGCGGGCATCCGCCCGGGTGACGCGATCGTCGAGGTGAACCGCCGGCGCGTCAAGGACCTGAAGTCGTTCGAGGACGCCCTCGGGCGGTCCCAGCAGGAGGTGCTGCTCTTCGTCCAGCGCGAGGGTCGCTCGCAGTACGTCGTGCTGAAATCCGAGGGTCGCTGACCGATACCGCCTGCTCAGCCGCGAAAGAGCTCGTAGAGGACGGTCCAGAGCGCCAGGAGGTCGCGGGCCTGCTGGACGAGGGCCGGCGCGCGGCCCTCGACGTGGGCGAGCAGGCTCACCACCACGAGCCGCGTGCGCGCCGGGTCGGCGGCCGCCGCCAGGCGCCGGCTCTCCGTGAAGGGGATCGCCGGGTCGTCGCGTCCGTGAACCAGGAGGAGCCGCGCCGGCAGGCGCCCGACGTCCCGGGCGGGTGAGAGGACGTCCAGGAGTGCCCGCGTCCCCGCCGGCAGGGCGGCCAGGAGAGCGTCCACCCGGTCGGGGTCCTGGTTCTCGAGGACGGCCAGGACCGCCCGCGCCTCGGCGCCCACCGTCGCCGGCAGCGGTGCCCCGGCCAGGGCTCGCCGCACCGCCTCCCGGTCGTCGAGGTCGCGCACCAGGTCGAGGTTCGACGCGAGGAACGCGCGCGCCAGGGCCGGGTCGAGCCGCGCGCGGCCAGCGGCGCCGCCGAACGCCCAGGCGCCGGTGGTGAAGTAGCGAACCAGCTCCCGCGCTTCCGCGTAACCCCCGAGGCTCACCACCAACCGCACCGGCCCGGGCGCGCTCGCGGCACCCGCCAGCGCCGGCTGGACCCCGACGCTGACTGCCAGCACCACCGCGCCGGCCCCGCTGGTCCCGGACCCTCCGCCGGCGGTCGCCAGCGCCGCGGCGACGATCCGCGCGTCGTCGGGCCGGAGGCGCTGGGCGCGAAGTCCCGGGAGGTCGGGCACCAGGACGAGGAAGCCCCCCCGGGCGAGGAGCCGCGCCGACCACTGCAGGCGCGCATCGTCCTTCCCGTCGGGCGTGAGGCCGTGGACGAGGACCAGGGGCGGGAGGGGGAGACCGCCCGGGACCCGCCAGACGTCGGCGGGGGCGCCACCGGGGAGGGTCACGGTCTCGCGCACCGGCGGGCGGTCTCCCGCTGTCAGCCAGGGCCGGTGTCCGTCGGTGAGGAACTCCGCCAGGAACCGGGCGGCGGTGGCGCCGGCCGAGAGCCGCTGGCCGAGCGGCACGGCGAGCACCAGGATTGCCGCGCAGGTGGCCCAGCCGACCAGGAGTCGGCCCAGCGATCCGCCGGCGTGGGAACGCCATTCACCCATCACTTGGCCAGCCGCTCGGCGGACCACGCGGCTATGACACGCAACCAGCCCGAGCTGATGGCAGGGCGTGGGGAAGGAATGGTTCGTCCGGCGCCCCCTCCCCCGCCACAGGCCGAAGGCCGTCCGAACAGAGGGGGAGGGGGGCCAAAGGCCGAAGGCCGTCGAAGGATCGGGTGGGCGGGAGGTCCCGAACTGAGAGGGTGTGAAGGAATGGGTCCTCCGACTCCCCCCTCCCCCGGTGGGTGGGGAGGGGGGGGCGGGAGGTCCCGAACTGAGAGGGTGTGAAGGAATGGGTCCTCCGACTCCCCCCTCCCCGGTGGGTGGGGGAGGGGGGTTGGGGGGGTGGGCGGGAGGTCCCGAACTGACAGGCCGTCAGCCTACCGCCGGGCCCGCTCCGCCCGCAGGTCCCACAGGCTCGCGAGGAACTCCCACCCCACCCTGGGGCTGACCTTGCTGACCCCCTGCCGCCGCTCGCGGAACACGTAGGGCAGTTCGATGACCTTCACCGCCCCGGCCCGGCAGACGATCTCCAGGAGGATCTTGTAGCCTCGAGGCTGCAGGTGGTCGCGGACACCCTCGAAGACAGCCCGACGGAGCACGAAGTAGCCGCTCATGGGATCGGACAACGGCACCCGGAGCCACCACCGGGCGAGCGCGGTGGCCAGGTCGGAAGCCTTGCGGCGGTGCCAGGCCCAATGTTCGGCCCCCCCACCCGGAACGCGCCGGGAGCCGACCGCGATGTCGGCTCCGCCGGCGGCGGCGTCCACCAGCCGCGGCAGGAGCGCCGGGTCGTGCGACAGGTCGGCGTCCATGACGGCCAGGAAGTCACCGCGGGCCCGGAGGAGGCCCTCGATCACGGCCCCGCTCAGGCCCCGCTTGCTCGTTCGCCGGATCACCTGAACCTCCGGGTGCGAGCGGGCATAGTCCGAGGCCAACTCCCAGGTCCGGTCCGGTGAGTCGTCGTCCACGATCCACACCTCGAGGCCCCGCCCAGCCATCGCGGCGCGGATCGCCTCCAGCAGCGGGACGATGTTGTCCCGCTCGTTGTAGGTGGGGACCACGAGGGAGACGATCGCCGGCCTCACTTTCCGGCTGGGCGCAGAAACGCCCAGCCGATTCGCCACTCACGCTCTCCACGCCAGGTCTGGTTTCGGATCACGAGGGGCGCACGGTCTTCGGCCGTTGGAAAGGCCGCCCGCATGTGCCCGGGCATCTCGCCGTTGCGCGCCGCCGACCACAGGAGCACCGCGCCGCGGCGCCGTACGTCGGCGACGTCGATCCACGGGCTGAAGTAGACGTTCGCTTCGTGGAACAGATGCGGACTATCCGGCGAGAAGAAGATCACGTTGCCGGCCAACCAGAAGTCGCCGATCACGTACGAGAGGCGATCGTTGGTTTCGCGCTGCCACGTCTCGGTCACGGTCGCGGCCAGCCGATCACCAGGGAACTGCGTCGCCCAGCGCTCCCCTCCGCCCACGTGGAACAGCTGGGCGCCCGTCTGAACGCCCATCAGCAGGATCGTCAGAGCGCCCCAGGCGGTCACGAAGCGCGTCAGGGTGACGCGGTCGATCACGGGCCGCCACAGAACGACCAGGAGCAGACCGATGAAGCACCAGAATGGAGAGGCCCACTTCGTTTGCAGGCCGCGCCCCATGACGACGCTGGTGAGGACCGCCGTGGCGAACGGTCCCAGCGCCAGGACGACCGCATAGCGTCTGGCGAACGGATCGGACACGGCCGCTGCCGCCGGCATGCGGGAGCGCCCGCCGATCAGCGCCGCGAACAGCGGGAACACCAGGGCGATCAGCGACAGCGCCGAAACGATGGTGTCCCCCGTGACGTAGGCGCGCCGCAGCAGCCCGCTCGCCTTCGGGGCCCGGCTCAAGGCGAACTCGACGGGGCTGAAGCCCCCCTGGATGACCCAGACCAGATGCGGGGCGAGCACGAGGAAGAAGGTGAGGATGGCGAGATACGGACCGGGCGTGCGCCAGCACCGTCGGGCCTGGGGATCGACCATCGAGAACAGGAGGAGCGGGGCGACGAGCGTGACCGCGGCGTACTTCGCGTAGAAGGCGAGCGCGAGCCAGAGCCCGACCAGAATCCAATCGGCTCGTCGGCGATCGACCAACGCACGATAGAGGCTCCAGCCGGTGAGGCCCCAGATCGGCAGCTGAACGATGTTGTGGTTGAACTCCATCGTGTGGAGGTTGAACACGACGCAGCCGTCGAGCAGCACCACGGCGACGAGGGCCTCCACCGGGCGCAGGATCGTGGATCCCAGACGCCACACCGCCCAGAAGCAGAGCACGACCGCGAGTTGCCCGAGCAGAAAGAGGGGCCACAGGCGCGGGCCGGCGATGGTGCGCACGACGTCGATCAACCACCACGGCAGCGGCGGATGCTTCCAGTAGCCGATCTGCCATTCCTGGCCGTGGGCGACGCCCTCGATGACGTCGAGGGGGAGGTTGCGGCACAGGATCGTCGGCAGCACCGTCCACAGTGCCGCGTGCACGAGCGCGAAGACGATGAACGCCGCCCTCGGGTTGGACTCGATCATCGCGACGGATCGCCGCAGGCCTCGGCCCCACCTCCGCGGCTCCGTGACCACGTCGGCGTGGCCAGTCTCGTCCACCGCTCTGGAATCTCGCAGCCCTACCATCGTCTCACCGGCATCCGAGCTCCAATCGGTCGCGGTACGGCCGATGAGCGGCTCGGCCCATGACGGCCCTCAGCGTCTCTGATGCGGCGGAGTGTGTCAAGCGCCGGGAAAGGGCGAGAACGCTGCCGCGGGGGCTCGCTGATCGGACCCGTCGAGCGGGGCGACCCCTCCCCGCTTCGCGTCATCACGCGCAGCCGAACATGCCGGCCGTCAAACCCGGTGTTCCAGTTCGCGGTGGATCGCCGCCGTCCGCCCCCGGCGGCGGTCTCCGGAGTTGAGCCGGATGCGGCTCTACGTGCGGTTCAGGCACTTCACGAGGTGCCAGCCGCGCAGCAAGTTCACGCGGCGGACGACCTCGGGTGTCAGGCCGACGGTCTCCAGGAGGGGCGTGAGGGCCAGGTTGGTCTTCCAGCCCAGGTGGGCGCACACCGGCGCCAGCGCGTCCTCGATCCGGCGCATCAGCGGGTTCTGGCTCCGGAAGTGGTTGAGGATGACGATCGCGCCGCCCGGCTTGGTGACCCGGCGCATCTCGCGGAGGACCGCCACCGGGTCGGGGACGGCGCTGATCACGTAGGTGGCCAGGGTGGCGTCGAACTCGCCGTCGGCCAGGTCCATGGCCGAGGCGTCCATGACCTTCAGCGTCACCCTGTCCATGTGGAGCGACTCGACCTTCTCCTGCGCCTTCTTCAGCATGCCCTCGGAGAGATCGATCCCGACCAGGTCGATGTCCGGCGGGTAGAAGGGCAAGTTCAGGCCCGTGCCGATCCCGACCTCCAGGACCCGGCCTCGCGGCGGGTTCCCCAGGAGGCGCACGGCGGCGATGCGTCCGGGCTCGAAGATCTTCTTGAAGAGGAAGTCGTAGACCGGCGAGTAGAAATCATACGCTCGCCTGACCTGCCGCTCCTCGAGAGAGACGTCCAAGTCCCGATCTCCTTTCGCGTTCTTGAGGCCGAGCCGGCGGCACCTACTTCTAGCACGTTCGACCCGGGCTGCCAAGCGCCGAATTCACGGAACCTCACACGCCCGATTCCGACTGCCGGAGGAATCGGCGTAAGAGCGTCGCCAGACCCAGAAACGACGGCTGCCTCGAGTCGTCGAGCAGCCGTGCCGACTCCTCCCGCTCCGTCGCGATGCTCAGGCTCCCGGCCGAGCGGGCGGGCCCGACCGTGGCGATGCCGGGGGCGGGAGCGCGGCGTCGCGGGGCGTGATGCCGGTGGGGCTGGCCCGGCGAGAGCGCTGCCAGCGGCGCAGCCGGCTGGCGAGGCCGACGAGCCCGGCGATGAGGGCGCCGCCCGCCGTCGCCCCGAGAATCACGGCGGCCAGCGAGGCCTGAAACTGCCCGGGCCAGAACCGGACCGTCACCACCTCGGAGTTCTGGAGGGCGAAGAGTCCGACGGCCAGCAGGAGGAGCGTGAGGACGATGAAGAGGAGCTGCATGCGTCCTACGAGCGGAGGAGGTCCTTTGCGCCCGAGGGGCCGCTTCGCACCAGCTCCAGGGTCCCGGAGGGGAACGTCGCCTTGACGAGGCCTATGGCCGGGACCAGATCGGAGACCCACACGGTGCCGTCCCGATACGGCGCACGGACCGCCATGAACTGGCCGGCCGGCACGCTGACCGATTCCGGGGTGCCCTTGACGTCGGCCTGCCGGAAAGGCCGGAGGGGATCGTCCGGGGTTGACGCGACGCCCTTCGGAGTCCGGGTCACGCTGCGAAGGGCCTTGCCCGAGGCGCGGTCCACCCGGATCTGGGTGACGGACAGGGGTGATCCGTCGAGGACCCGGCTCGTGACGATCTGCAGGGTGTACGTCTTCGCGTCGCCGCCCACGATCGCGTACGTGACGAAGAGCGGCGGCGGCGCGGTCGACTCCCGGCTGACGGACCACGTCACCTGGCCGCCGGGGCGCTCCTGCCGGACGACGATCGGCACCTCGTGGCTCAGCGACGAGGTCCACTGGTAGGCGGCCCACGCCCCCACGGCGGGCCCGCTCGGAGTCGCGGCGCCGGCGACGAGGGCGAGCGCGAGGAGCGGGGTGGCCAGGGACATGACCCGTGCACTGCGACCTCTGTTCCGGTTCATCGGCCGGTCCTCACGACGAATTGGGCACGCCGGTTCAACGCCCAGGCCAGCTCGTTGTGGCCGGGGTCGAGCGGCCGCTCCTCCCCGTACGAGGTGGTGTCGATGCGAGCCGCATCCAGGCCGAGAGCGACGAGGTAGTCCTTGGCGGCCTGGGCGCGACGCTGGCCGAGGGCCAGGTTGTACTCGGGGGTCCCACGCTCGTCGGCGTGCCCCTCGATGAGGACACTGAAGCCGGGATTGGCCTTGAGGGCCTGCGCCAGATCCTCGAGCGTCCGCTTGGTGTCCTCGGTGAGGTCGTAGCGGTCGAACTCGAAGTAGACGTCGCGGATGGCGGAGCGCACGGGCGCCGGCAGCGCCGAAGGCGGCACCGCGGCGAGCGGCGACGGTACCCCCGGGGCGCCCGGAGTGATGGGGGCGCCGGGGCCGGGAGCACCTGGAGCGCCCGGGGCGGTGGGGGCGCCGGGACCCGTCGGGGCACCGGGGGCGGCCTGAGCACCTGGAGCTGCTGGAGCGCCGGGGGCAGCCTGGGGGCCGGGAGCAACCGGGGTGCCCGGGGTCGGGGCGCCGGGGCCGGCGGGGGCGGCCGGGGCGCCTGGGGCCGGCGGCGGCCCAGCCGGAGCGGCCGGAGCGGCCGGCGTGCCGGGCGCCGAAGGCGGCACCGCAGCCGGCGGGCCCGGCACGGCGGCCGGCGGGCCCGGAGCCGCGGCGGCGGGCGGCGGGGCGGCGGCCACCTTCGACGGCGTGTGGGTGTAGGTGACCAGCACGAAGACACCCCAGTCGGGCGCGTCGCTCGTCAGGCCCTTGCGGCCGGCGACGCTCACCAGGAACCCGCCCCATCGAAGCCGGAAGCCGGCGCGCGTCTCGGCCACCCAGTCCGAGTGGCGGTCGCTCCCCGTGCGCCGGTTGGTGTCGGCCAGCGCTTCGGCGACGAGGGAGAAGTGCGGCCCGAGCGGGTACTCGAGCGCCACGCCGGAGGTGAACTGATCGGCCTGATTGAGGCCTCCCCGGCCGGAGTAGGTGTACCCGACGTTCACATGGCCGAGCAGGCCCCCGGGCAGGGTTTTGCTCAGGGCGACCTTCCCCCCGACGTCCCACTCGTTCGGCCCGATTCCCTCGGAGCGTTCGCCGGTCGGCGCCACGGCGAACCCCACCACGGCCAGCGCCGGCGCGACGGGCCCCTCGTCGAGAACGCGGTACACGAGCCCGAACGGCAGATCATCGACACTCGAGCCGTCGTGGCCGGCCCGGTCGGCCTCGTACCAGGTGTAGGGCACGTCGAACCCGATCTGGAGCCGGTCCGTGATCCCGTAGGCGACCGCTAGCCAGAGCGTGTTGAGATCGAAGACCCCGTCGAGCTGCTGGCAGACCGCGTCCTCGCCCAGGTAGCCGAGGCCGACCGAGAACCCCCCGCCGGCGAGCGTGTTCGCGCCGAAGACCGAGAAGCCGCCCGTTCCGTTGACTGGCTGGTACGGCCGCGCCGCAGCCTGGGGCGGATTGCTCCGCTCCTGCCCCACGGTGAGGCAGCCGGAGGCGGCCCACGCCGGGACGGGGGAGAGGGACACCAGGAGGGCCAGAGCCAGAGCGGAAGGGCGGATCCGGTTGGTCATCTTCCGAGCGCCTCCGGAAACACGGCCGGGGTGGCTCACGATGCGCGGAATCGCGCGTAGCTATGACTAAGAGCCACCATAGCACTCCGGGCCAACCCGGAACAGCCCTTAGTTGACTTCGGCGGGGGCCGCGCTGTCGCGGCCGGCGGACCGGGCCGGATCAGCCGTGCTTGCGGTCGGACGGAGTGCCGTCGAGGGCGCGGATGAAGCGGGTCGCGATGGCCCGCCGCATCGTGGCCGGGTCCAGCGACCCCACACGCGCTTCCCAGTCACGGGCCGGGATCACCGCCTTGGCGGCCGTCCGGTGGCCGCCGGCCGAGCCGAGCTGGCCGAAGGCCTCCTTGACCACGTCGCCGGCGGCCCGGACGTAGCCCACGTTCCGCACCGACACGTGGACCTCGTCCCCGGTGAGCCCCGAGACCACCGACCACTCGATCCCGGCCACCTGGAGGCAGAGGTCGGCGAATTGTGGAATGAGGTCCGGCCGGCTCACCCGGCCGAGGTGCGCGAAGAGGACGTTGTGGATGATCTGGCGATGCACGAGCGCGTCGCCCAGGGCATCGAGCGCGTCGAGCGGCAGCTCCGGTCGCTCGATCCGCCGGAGGATGTTGTGGTTGGCCAGCTCGTAGAGGAAGGCGAAGGCCTCCATGTCCGCCCGCGTGCCGCCGCGCTCGAGGTGGAGCGTGTCCGACTTGATCCCGTAGAAGAGCGCCGTCGCGACGCGCTCGGTGATCTTGACGTCGGCCGCGCGCAGGTACTCGGTCAGGATGGTGGAGGTCGCGCCGTAGGAAGGGCGGATGTCCCGGAACGCCGCCTTGCCGCCCCGGGCTTCCGGATGATGGTCGATGACCAGGAGCAGCTCGCCGAGTTGCTCCTCGCAGAAGCTCGGCTGCACGTCGACCATGGCGAGCCCGTCGAAGCGGGCCAGAGTCGTCCACCGTCACGTGCTCGACCTCGATCTCCAGGGCCGACACCATCGCGACGTTCTCGGGCCGGGTGATCCGCCCGAAGGTGATCAGCGGCGCCGTGGCCTTGGTGCGGCCGAGGAGCGCCCGGAGGGCGAGCCCGCTGGCCAGCGCGTCGGGGTCGGGGTCGTCCTGGAGCAGGATGCCGATCCGCTCCTTGTCGGCCGCCAGCGCCCGGATCCGCTCGACCTTGAGCCGGAGACAGGCGCGCTCCATCTCGGGCCGGAGCAGTTCGCGGAAGAGTCGCGGCAGGAGGAGCGCGTCACCGTGGGGTACTGCGGGAGGAGCGGCGGCTCGGCGCCCTGGTGGAGAAGCAGGACCGGAACACCGGGCGCGACCTCGAGGATCGCGTCGAGGATTGGCTCGGGCGCGCGCGGGCCCGACAGGAGCAGGACCAGATTGCCCGGCGAGAGGCGGGCGCGTCGGTACACGGCTGGATCGTCCAGGGAGCCGGCCAGGGCCTCGACCTCGCGGCGGGCCAGCCGGCTCCGCGTCCGCACGTCGCCCACGATGTACACCGGCGGCTCTCCCATCTGGGAGCCGGCGGCGGTACCGGAGCCTTGAAGGAGCTGGAACAGGAAATCCGTGGGGCAAACGATGACGCGGCGCATGGACCGCCCACTATCTTAACGGAATCGGGCCGGCGGCGAAAGCGACGAGACGACCTGTCAAATCGGCTAGTTAGCCGACGTCCGAGCCGCCGCCGGAGCTCCGCGTAGGGCGCCCGGCGCCGGATCGCGGCGACCAGGCGCGGGTTCGGCCGGGTCGGCCGGGTGACCGCCAGGGGGTCGAGGATCCGGTCCAGCGCCGCTGCGGGGATCAGGTTGTGGGCTCGGACCACGGCCCGGAGCGGCCGCCCGGTCCGCAGCGCTTCCTTCACCAGCTCGGCGACCATCGCGTAGCCGAGGTAGGGGGACAGCGCGGTGGCCAGGACGAGGCTCCCCTCGACGAGCGCGCGGACCCGCCCCCGGTCCACTCGGAGGCCCTCCACGCACTTCTCGCGCAGGAGCCGCACCGCCCGGGTCAGGAGATCGAGGCTCCAGGCGAGGTCGAAGGCGAGGAGCGGGGTCATGACGTTCAACTCCAGCTCCCCGGCGATCGCCGCCTGCAGGCACGCGGCGTCGTTGCCACAGACTTGGTAGCAGACCATCTCGACGGCCTCGACGACCGAGGGATTGATCTTGCCGGGCATGATGGACGAGCCCGGCTCCACGGCGGGGAGCCGGAGCTCTGCGAGCCCCGCGTGCGGCCCCGAGGCGAGCAGGCGCAGGTCCCGGCAGATCTTGGCCAGGTCCACGGCGAGCCCCCGGGCGGCGGCCGAGGCGGTGAGGAGCGGGGTCATGCTCCAGGCGGCGGCGACCGGAGACGGCGCCGGCCGCAGGCGCTCGTCGGTGAGGCGCGCCAGCTCGCGAACGACCGCCCGGGCGAAGCGGGGGTGGGCGGTGATCCCGGTGCCGACGGCGGTGCCGCCGAGCCCGAGCCGGCTCAGCTCGGCGCGGACGGCCACCAGGCGCGCCCGGCCGGCGGCGAGGGCCTCGGCGTAGCCGTCGAAAACCTGGCCGTAGGTGATGGGCACGGCATCCTGAAGGTGCGTGCGGCCGGGCTTCACCGTGCTCCGCTCGGCCCGCGCGAGCCGGCGCCAGGCCGCCTCGAGCGCGGCCAGCTCGGTATCCAGCGGGCGCAGGAGCGCGAGCGCGGCCAGCCGGACGGCGGCCGGCGTCACGTCGTTGGACGACTGGCCCCGGTTCACGTGGTCGTTCGGGTTGACGGGCACGTAGGCGCCCCGGCGGCCCCCGAGGCTCTCGTTGGCGAGGTTCGCGATCACCTCGTTCGCGTTCATGTGGTGCGGGGTGCCGGCCCCGGCCTGGAAGGCGTCGAGGACGAACGCTTGGTCCAGCTCGTTCGCGGCGACGCGGGCAGCCGCGCGCTCGATGGCCCGGGCCACCCGGGGCGGGAGGAGCCCGAGCCGTCGGTGCACGCGGGCCGCGGCCAGCTTGATCAGGCCGAGGGCCCGGATGTACGCGGGGTGCGCGCGGAGGCCCGAGAGCTGGAAGGTCTCGCGGGCGCGCTCGGTGAAGATGCCGTGGAGGGCGCCCGCCGGGACAGCCTTCTCGCCGAGGCTGTCCCGTTCGAGACGAACGGGGTCAGGCCTTTCATTCTTAACATTCCTGATCCTGGTCTTCTGAGCCACCGGATTGTTGAGAATGAAAGGCCTGACCCCTACAGGTGGGCGATGTCGTCCTCGGGGGAGGTCTCCCGCTGGCGGAAGCGGCGCTCCAGCACCTCGCGCGCGAGGTCGCGCGCCCCCAGGCCGAAGGCGAGGGCGAAGGTCAGGACGATCCCGCCGAACGTGAGCCCGAAGGCGATCATGACCATCTCCCGTCCGATCCCGAGCTGGGTGAGCACCGCCGCCAGCGTGAAGGCCAGCACCGCCCACCGCACCGCGCGCGCCAGGACCCGGGCCTCGACGATGCGGGCGTTCACCGACCCGATGAGGACGGCGTTCGAGAGGAAGTTGGCCAGGAGCCAGCCGACCACGAGCATGAGCGCGGCGGCCAGGACGTTGGGGATGAGCTGGACGACCATCGAG
The DNA here is from genome assembly GCA_963708025.1 of uncultured Candidatus Rokubacteria bacterium. GTDB lineage: Bacteria > Methylomirabilota > Methylomirabilia > Rokubacteriales > DASRDR01 > CAVPSB01. Next base: position 51,657 of record CAVPSB010000025.1, read on the forward strand.
GTCGCGCCGGACATCCCCGGGAGCGCCAGCGCGTCGATCCCCATCATGGCGAACAGCAGGAAGATCCCCCAGAAGACCAGGGAGCCGGCCAGCGCATCGGGCTCGCGCAGGATGCCGGCGCGTGCCAATGCTTGCTGAACGCCCCAGCGCTCGCACCGCGCGCTGAAGCGGACGGCCCGGAGGACGCGCACGACCAGCGACCGGGCCACGGCGCCGATGGCGAGCCCGAGCAGCAGCAGGGCCACCATGGTGAGCACGTTCGGCACCACGTCGGCCAGGCGCCGCCCGACGCCCCGCATGGTCTCCACCACGACGATGTCGTCCCAGATGCTCCGCATGACCGACTCCACCTCCGGGGCGGCGGCTCCCCTCTTTCAGCCTACGGGACCCCCCGCAGCCGGTCAATCCGTGAAGGCCCGCTAGCTTCTTCGGGGGGGTCTCGGAAGACCCCCCCGATGCCCCCCTCGGTTGCGCCGGCAAAGCCGGCGCTCGGACGCTGCTCTTCACCGAGCACCGCCAGCCGCAGGCCCCGCGATACTCCGACGGTCTTCCGAGATCCCCCCGAAGGTATCAGGCGCCGAACTTCGTGAAGCGGAGCGCGTTCGCCATCACCAGGGGCATCAGGTGGTGGGAGGGGAAGGTGCCGAGGCTCCCCGCCCCGCAGGCTCGCTCGGTGAAACGCTCGACCGCGTCGGCCGTCGCGTAGCGACCGGCCAGGAGCACCGGGACGGGGTGCCAGGAGTGCGCCGCCAGCACGGCGGGAGTGGCGTGGTCGCCGGTGATCGCGAGGACGTCCGGCCGGAGCGCCTCGATGCCGGGGATCTCCGCGTCCAGGCGCTCGAGCGCGGAGACCTTGGCGGCGAAGTCGCCGTCCTCGCCCGCCTTGTCGGTGTCCTTGTAGTGGAGGAAGAAGAAGTCGTAGGCGTCCCAGTGCGCCCGGAGCGTCGCCACCTCCTCGGGGAAGGTCCCGCCGGTCTTGACCGCGTCCATGCCGACCAGTCGCGCGAGGCCCCGGTACATCGGGTAGGCGGCGATGGCGGCGGCGCGGAGACCGAAGACCTCGGGGAAGCGCGGGAGCACCGGGAGCTGATCGAAGCCGCGGAGGAGGACCATGTTGGCGGGCGACGCGTCGGCGAGCCGCCGCCCCGCCTCGGCGATGAACGCGTTGACCAGCCCTGCGGTGCGCTCGGCCTCCGGGGCGAGGGCGCGGACGGGGAGCGGGCGCTGGCCGATCGCCTGGGGATCCGTCTCGGACAGGTGGCCCGTGAGGCCGGGCCCCCGCAGCACCAGCACGAAGCGGTGCTCCTTCACCGGCTCGACGAGGACCTCGACGCCCGCCAGGCGGATCGTCCGGAGTTGCTCCACCAGCTCGACGCACCGGATGGTCGGGATCCGCCCGGCCCGCCGGTCGGTGATCCGCCCCTCCCGGTCCACCGTGCAGAAGTTCCCGCGGGCGGCGACGTCGCCGGGACGGAGGTCGAAATCGATGCCGAGCGCCTCGAGGACGCCGCGGCCGACGACGTAGCGCAGCGGATCGTAGCCGAAGAGCCCGAGGTGCCCCGGCCCGCTCCCCGGCGTGATGCCGGGGCCCACGTGGCGGATCAGGCCACAGCTCGCCCGGCGCGCCAGGGCGTCGAGGTGCGGCAGCCGGGCCGTCTCCAGCTCCGAGCGTCCCGTGTCCGGATGCGGGAACCCGCCGAGTCCGTCCGACGAGAGCAGGACGATCTTCGTCGTCCCCGGGATGGCCAGGCTCCGGATCAGGTCGAGATCCACCGCGCCTCCTCCTCCGGCCCATCGCCCGGGGTGAGCGCCCCGTCGCCGACCCACTCGGCGACGTGCACCCGGATCTCGGTCAAGTAGCGGAAGTCGGCGTCGAACTCGTGGACGACGATATGCTGCTCGTCGGGGTCGTAGTAGCGCACCGCGAAGTGGGCCGGATCCAGCGCGAAGCCGTCGATCGTCCGGCAGCCCTCGAAGTCGATGCCGAGCCGCCGCATGACCTCGGGCAGGGTGTATGCCTGCCCGGCGACCGTCAGCCGCCGGGCTCCGCGGCCGAGCGGGCCGAACCGGCTCTCCATCCGGCCGCGGGCGCCCGCGGGTGGCTCGCCCATGACCCGAGTCTAGCAGGCCGCCGAGCGGTGCGGCAAACGGCCGGGTGGCGGCCGGGTGGCGGCGCCGCCCTTGAAGGCGCCACGCCGCTCTTGCTATAGTGACGGCCACCGCCCTTTTCCGATTATGAGCACGCGACCTTCCCCGCGCCGACCGCCGAGCCGCGACCTCGCCGGGCCCCGCGCCCGGTCGGCGGCGGCGCCCGGCCCCCATGAAGGAGGAGTCGAGATGGCCGCAGGGAGCGACGTGAACCGACCCGCCGGCGCCGATCGGCGGCCGCCCCCCTGGCCCGCGACGCCCGTGCCCACCGCCGACGAGGTCTACGGGAACCTCGCCGAGCCGGCCAAGAACTACCCCACCTTCCTCGAGTCCATCGTCCACCCGAAGGACGCCTTCAAGAAGCCGGAGGCGCTGGACCGGGTCCGGGTGCTGGACTGCTCGACCGGCATGATCATCGGTCACTGGGCGTCCTCGATGCTCGCCGAGCTGGGGGCCGAGGTCATCCAGATCGAGCCGCCCGGCGGCGATCCGCTCCGGCAGCTCACGCCCTTCGGCCGCAAGGAGTACATGGTCAAGGACAAGGCGCGGGGCGAGGCGGTCGGGCTCCACTTCCTCCACGAGATGCGGAACAAGTACTCGGTGACGCTGGACCTCTCGAAGCCGGCCGGCCGGGACGTCCTCAAGAAGCTCGCCAACCACGTCGACGTGATCATCGAGAACGCGCCGCCCGGCCAGTGGGACAAGTGGGGGATCGGGTACCGCCAGCTCTCGAAGATCAACCCCCGGCTCGTCTACGCGTGGGTCGGCCAGCGGGGCCAGTGGGGGCCGCTCAAGGACAAGCCGGGCATGCGGGACCCGGTGGCCCAGGCCGCCTGCGGCTTCGTCCACGCCACCGGCGACCCCAAGGAGTTCGGCGGCCGCCCCACCCGCTCCGGGATGTGGATGGCCGACCACGTGGGCGGCACGGCGGCGGCGATGGCCATCGTCTCCGCCCTGGTCCACCGGGAGCGGACGTCCGGGCGGGGCCAGTTCATCGAGTCGACCGCGGCGGAGGCGGTGATCCGCATCCTGGACTACAACTGGGCCTGGCACGGGATGGACGGCTCGATCCGGCCGCGCTACGGCAACTGGGACCTGGCCATCAACATCTACGCCGTCAACCCGTGCAAGGACGGCTTCATGATGGTCGGCGGCGGCCACGACCGCCTGTGGTACCGGATCTGGAAGACGGTCGGCGACGAGGTCCCGGCCGCCGAGGAGGAGATCATCGCCGACCCCAACCTGCGCAATGTCTCCGAGCGGCTCCCCCACACTCGCCAGGTCAAGACCTACACGCTCCTCTGCGAGTGGCTGAAGGAGAACACCCGGGCGGAGGCGGAGCGGAAGCTCGTGCGCCAGGAGGTCGCCTCCGGCGGCGTGATGGCGGTCCACGAGGTCGCCGAGTACCCACACTTCAAGTACCGGGGGCAGGTGACCGAGTTCGACGACCAGCTCTACGGGAAGGTGCTGGTCGGCTCCTCGCCGAACCTCGCCGAGAAGGTGCCGGCGCGGCTCAAGTGGATCGGCCGCCCGGTGGGGTACGACACCGAGGACGTCTACCGGCGGCTGCTCGGTCTGACCCGCGACGACTTCGCCCGGCTCCGGAAGCAGGAGGTCATCTGATGGCCACCAGGAAGCCCGCTCCCAAGGCGCCCAAGGCGCCCAAGGCGCCAAGGCGAAAGTCCGGCGCGCTGCTCCGGCGGCGCGCGCCAGCGGCAACGGGAACGGTCGGGCGGCCCAGGCCCCGTCCAACCCCGAGTTCGAGCGCTACTGCCGCGAGACGTTCGGCCCGGCCGCCGTCCACGGCAAGCCCGAGGTGCTGAAGGGCGTCCGCGTGCTCTCGGCCACGCAGTACATCCTGGGGCCGTCGTGTGCGGCCTACCTCGGGGAGCTGGGCGCCGAGGTCATCAAGATCGAGGCGCCCCGCCGGGGCGAGCCCATGCGCCACTCGACGCCCGGCAACGAGGGCTTCCTCTATCCGCTGTCCCGCTGGGTCCCCCAGTCCGGCACCGGGCTCGGCTTCTTCGGGGCCAACTTCAACGAGTCGTTCATCTCGATGGACTTCCACCGGCCCGAGGCGCGCGAGCTCATGTACAAGCTGGCCGCCAAGTCCGACATCATGGTGGAGAACTTCCGGCCCGGCACCTTCGACCGGTGGGGCATCGGGTACCGGCAGCTCCGCGAGGTGAACCCGCGGCTCATCTACGTCTGGTGCGGCGGCTTCGGCGGCTGGGGGCCGGGCCGGGTCCGGGCCTCCTACGACATCCTGGGCCAGGCCCAGGGCGGGGCCTTCGCCATCACCGGCCAGCCCGAGGAGCTGGGCGGCTCGCCGGCCAAGCACACGATCTGGCTCGCCGACTACTGGGGCGGGATGATGGCCGCCACCCACGCGCTGTCGGCCCTGTACTGGCGCGACAACGTCTCGGGGCAGGGCACCTTCCTCGAGTTCAGCCAGGTCCACGGGGTCTCGCGCCAGCTCGAGTACGCCCTCCCGCTCTACGGCCGCTACGGCGTGATCCGGGAACGGTGGGGCAACTGGGACACCGAGCTGTGCGTCCACGGCATCGTCAAGTGCGGCAAATCCTCCTACCCGACCTCCGACAACCCGCAGGAGCGGGAGGAAGGCTATCTCCTGATCTCGGCGTACGAGGACGACGACTTCGCGCGGCTGGCGCGGACCGTCGGCAAGCCCGAGCTGGCGCGGGTCTACAAGAGCCACGACGTCCGCGTCCGGGCCGACAGCCAGCGCGAGATCTACAAGGTTCTCGAGGAGTGGGCGGTCGACAAGACGAAGGAGCAGGCGGCGCAGGCCCTCGACCGCGCGAGCATCCTCAACCAGCCGGTGTGGAACGCCAAGGAAGTGGCCAGTCACCCGCACTGGCGAGAGCGCGGCTCGATCTTCTGGATGGACGACCCGACGTACGGGGACGTCCTGTCCCAGGGGTCGCCCTTCAAGATGTCGGAGACCCCGCCCCGGGTGAAGTGGGCACTCAAGCCGATCGGCGCCGACAACGAGGCGATCTACTCGCGGCTCTGCGGCCTGACCGCCGAGGAGATCAAGAAGCTCGAATCGGATGAAGTCATCTGAGGGGTCAGGCCTTTCATTCTTGCCAATCCGGCCGGCAGTGTCGCGGAATGTATAGATTGAAAGGCCTGACCCCGACGAGGCGAATGCCATGATGCTGAAGTGCAAGTGCGGGGTGAAAAACTACCTGGACCCGTATCCCTTCTGGAACTTCAAGGGGCGGACGAAGTGCGCCGGCTGCGACACCGTGTATGCGGTCGAGATCGCCGGCGGGGCCTCCGTGGGTGAGCCCAAGCCCACCAAGCAGGAGACGGGACCGCTCGTCCTGCCCGGGTTCGCCGACACCCCCGACTACCAGCCGGTGGTGGGGCCCGGGAAGACGCGGCCGGCGCCCCAGGCCCGGGCCGACGTCTACGGCAAGCCGAAGCCGGTCGTGCGGAACGCCCGGGGCCGCCTGGTGTCGGGGCGCCCGCTGAAGGCGGACGAGCTGGTCGGCTCCCGATCCCGCTACATCGTCGAGGGCGTCGAGCCCAAGTAACCGGCCTCCCCCGGGAGGAGATGACGGCATGGCTGAGATCCTGTGCTTCTCCTGCACGCACTTCGCGCCCGCCCTCGACCCCAACATCGCCAAGGCGTTCGTCGGCGGGTGCAAGAAGTGGGAGGCTCCGTTCACGCTGATCCTCAAGGAAGGCGTGACCGAGTGCCCCCTGTACGAGAAGGGCGCCCGCGTCCACCGGCCGGCCGCCGCGGCCGCCGCCGTCGGCCCCGTCGCCAAGGCCCCGGCCCGTAAGCGTGTGGAGCTCTACTACTCCTCGAAGCACCGGCCGGGCGAGGCGTTCCCCTTCTCGACGGAGCGGGCGCTCGAGCTGCTGGGCCGGCTCCGGGCCAAGGGCATCGAGGCCGAGGCCCGGGACCTGAGCGAGGCCCGCGACGTCTTCCCCGTCTACCACAAGGCGGTGACGGGGCCGAGCGCCGCCAAGCGCGCGGTCTTCGGCATGAAGGGCGCCCTGGAGGAGGACTTCGGCCGCCGGGTCCCCGCCCTCATGATCTTCGAAGGCGATCGCTATCCGGCCGAGGTCTTCCCCCGGATGGACCGCGAGCTGAACCGGGTCGTCGGGGTCGAGGAAGCGCTCGAGAAGCTGACGACGGGCGCGTCCTAGTGCCGTTCCAACTTCATGAGCCGACATGGACACGCGATTCTTGAAGCACCGACGTGCCGCACTCCTCGAAACCATTAGCTGGAACGAGTTGGAACGGCACTAGCCCGACCGCGCGCGAGAAAGAGGCGACGTCATGGGCCAGATCCCCGCGGCCTATCTCCCCCCCCGGGAGCTGTGGCCGGAGCGCATCTACACGCTGCCCGAGCACCGGAGCTATCCGCAGCGCCTGAACTCGACCGAGGAGCTGGTGGACCGCCACGTGGCGGACGGACGCGGGGACCGGGTCGCGATCCTCTACGAGGATCAGAAGCTCACCTACCGGCAGCTCCAGGGCTCGATCGACCGGCTCGGCAGCGCGCTTCGCGGCCTCGGGATCGAGGAGGAGGACCGGGTGCTTCTCCGCGCCCCGTCGATCCCGCCCGCCCTCGTCGCCAACTTCGCCGTCATCAAGATCGGGGCCGTCATCGTGCCGACCTCGCCGCTCTTCTCGCGGGCCGAGATCGCGCACGTGGCCGAGAACACCGAGGCGGTGGCCCTGATCGTCGCCGCGCCGCTCATGGCCGAGGTCGAGCAGGCCAAGGCCGAGCTGCGGCGGATCAAGCACGTCATCGTGATCGGCGGTGACGCCGCCGAGATCAAGGGCAAGGGGTACATCCCCTACGGCGAGCTGATCGCGAAGGGGAGCGAGCGGTGCGAGCCGGCCCGCCGGGACCGGGATGCGGTATCGGTGCTCCTGTACACCTCGGGAACGACCGGGCTGCCGAAGGGGACCGTCCACTTCATGGAAGAGGCCCTGACCGTCCCCGACGGCTTCGCCAAGTACGGCTGGCGGGTCACGGCGGACGACGTGATCGGCGGGCCGGCCCCGCTCTCTTTGGCCGCGGGCTATTCCACCCAGGCGGTGATCCCGTTCCGCTTCGGCGCCGCCGCCTCGCTCCTGCCCCGCTTCACGCCGGAGGGCATGTTCGAGCAGATCCAGAAGCATCGGATCACGGTCGTCTCGATCCTGCCGACGGCCTACCGCAAGATGATGCAGGTGCCGAACGCCCGCCAGACCTACGACCTCTCGTCGGTCCGGATCTGCACCGGCGGCGGGGAGTCGCTCGGAGCGGAGACCTACCACCGCTGGAAGGAGACCTTCGGGCTCGAGATCTACGAGGGGCTGGGCACGACCGAGATGATGTATGTCTTCGTCTCCTCGGCCGTGACCCGCCGCGTCAAGCCTGGCGCCATCGGACCGGCGGTGCCGGGTTACGAGGTCAAGGTCCTGACCGAGGACGGGGCCGATGCCAAGGCGGGGGAGGTCGGGCTCCTGATCGCCCGGGGGCCGACCGGCACCGTGTACTGGCGCGACCCGGACAAGCAGAAGTCGGCCGTCCGGAACGGCTGGTGCCGCGCCGGGGACTTCGTGACGATGGACGAGGACGGCTACGTCTGGTTCATGTCGCGCGAGGACGACCTCATCAAGTCCTCGGGCTACCGGATCGGTCCCGAGGAGATCGAGGACGCGCTCGCCCGGCATTCCTCGGTGGTCGACGTCGGCGTCATCGGCGTGCCGGACGCCGTGCGGGGTCAGAACACCCGGGCCTACGTGGTGCTGAAGGCCGGGATCCAGCCGTCGGAGGCGCTGAAGGTCGAGCTGGTCGAGTTCTGCCGGGACAAGATCGCCGTGTACAAGCTGCCCCGGGAGATCGAGTGGGCCGGCCAGCTCCCCCGGGCCCCGGGGCCCGCCGGCCCCGGAACCGGCAAGCTCCTCCGCCGCGTCCTCCGCGAGAAGACCCCGGCGCGATAGGCCGGCAGCCGTCTCCGCGCTGGCCGGGGGGCCGTCGTCAGCCGGTGTCCCCGAGCCGCCGGCCCAGGACGTAGAGCCGGAACCCGTCAGGCAGCTCGAGGCTGGCCAGCTCCGCGAAGCCCTGCCGCTGGTAGAACCCGAGGGGGCCGGCGCCACAGAAGAGATGCACGCCCGGCGCGTCGGTCTCGCGCAGCGCCCCCAGGATACCGCTCGACCAGCGCCGTGCCGAGGCCTCGACCGCGGGAGCCGGCGGCGACGTTCATGTGGAGGTGTGCCGGGTAGCGGGCGGACAGGGTCGCCAGCAGGTCGGGGGGGAAGCGCTCCTCGACGGCGTGGGCGAGCCCGAACGCGCGACGGACGAAGCGGCGCGTGTTAACGGTCCAGCCATAGCGCCCGGCGGCCACCCGGGCCAGGAGCGGGAGCGTGATCCGGAAGGCGCGGGCCCGCTCGAAGGCGGCGGAGTCGGGGCAGCCGGTCAGGTAGCCGACGAGCCCGCCCCCCTCCTCGGCCACGAGAGCCCAGCCCGGCGCCAGCCGCTCGTACGCCCCGATCCACACCTCGGCGAAGAAGGCCCACCGCCTCGGCTCGATCGGGTTACCGCCATCCCCGGTCTGGCAGCACAGCCTCCGGATGGCAATCCAGTCGCCGGGATGCGCCGCCCGAACCACCGCTGCGCGCCCGCGATGGAAGCCTCAGGACCTGTGCTAGTCGAAGACGGGGCGGGGCCGAGGAGCGAGCAGCGCTAGGACGCAGGGAGTCGCCCACCGCAGGCGTATGCCGCATACGCCGAGGATGGGCGACGACCGAGGACGACCATAGGTCGGGACGGACGCGAGGCCGTAGGCCGAGCGCGTCACGACCGAGATCGACGTTGCGAAGCTCATCGGCCCCGCCCCCTACAGCGTGCGGGCGCGGGAGGCGGCGCCTAGGAGCGGGGCGCGGGGGTCCAGGATGACGTGGACGGGAATGTTCCGGAGGACGGGGGCCATGCGCCCCTTCTCGGCGAAGGCGTCGACGAACGTCGCCACCTTGAACGCCGACAGCATCTTCGGCGCGATGCCGCCCCCGACGAACACGCCGCCCACGGCCAGCGCCTTGAGCGCCAGGTTCCCGGCCTCGGCGCCGTAGAGCGAGATGAAGAGGACGACCGTCTCGGCGCAGACCGGATCCTTCCCGGCCAGCCCCGCCTGGGACACCACCGCGCTCGCGGTCCCCGCCTTGATCTCGTCGGTCAGCCAGGTCGGTTCCACGAGCTTCCGGTGGCGGCGGAGGAAGTGGTAGACGTTGAGGAACCCCGGCCCCGAGAGCACGCGCTCCCAGCTCACGTGGCCGAACTCCCAGCGCAGGAACTCCCAGAGCGCCGCCTCCAGCTCGTTGCGGGGGCCGAAGTCGGCGTGACCGCCCTCGGAGGCCATCACCCGGTGGACCTGGCCGTCCCACGGCATGATGGCCTCGCCGAGCCCGGTCCCGGCCGCGATCAGCGCCATCGTGCCGCCACCCTTGGGCGGAGTGCCCGGCTGGAGGGTGTGCACGGACTCCGGCGGGAGAACCAGCACGCCGTGAGCGGCGGCCTCCAGGTCGTTGAGAAGGCGCACCGGAGAGATGCCGAGGGCGCTCGACACGGTGGCCTCGTCGATCTGCCAGGGCAGGTTGGTGGCCTTGGCCCGGCCGTCCACGACGGCGCCGGCCACGCCGAAGCAGGCGACCCGCACCGCCGGACGCCCCACGGTTTCCAAGAACTTGGCGCCCAGCTCCTCGAGGCTGACCGCGCTGGCGCTCGGGTAGACCTCTTCGCGGACGAGGCTGAGGCGGTCGCCGCCCTCGTCGAAGACGGCGAGCACCGTCTTGGTCCCGCCAATGTCGCCGGCCAGGATCACCCTACTGGATCCTCCCCGCGTAGACTTGCTTGAGCCCCGCCTTCGGGATCGGCGTCGGCGCCGCGTCCACTATCTCGATCTTGTCGAGGCCGCCGTAGAACTCGTACCAGGGCTTGGCCCCCTTCCGCAGCACCTGGTTGAGGGCCTCGATGTTGCGCCGGCCGCGGTCCTTCAGCCACGCCTCCAGGGCCGCCGGCCCGCCCTTGCCGTAGGCGGGGATCCCGTCCTGCCAGGTGGCGCGTCCGCAGAGCACTCCGGCGAAGCCGACGCCGGCGTCGGCCGCCAGCTCGAGGGTCGCCCGGAAGATCTCGTCGGTCACGCCGGCGGAGAGGTAGATGAAGGGCCGCTTCGCGACGGCGGCCGCCTTGCGGAAGTGGTCCTTGGCCTCCTCCAGCGAGTAAGCGGCGGTGCCCTCGAAGGCCAGCGAGCCCTTGACGTACTTGACGTTGACCGGCACCTCGACCTTGAGGATGTCCACGCCGTACTGGGGCTTCGAGAACTCGATCATGTACCGGGTCACGTAGTCCGGCTTGACGCGGGCGAACTCGAGGCTCTTGTCGTCGAACTGGTTGTGGTACGAGACCGGCTCCAGGAAGAAGGGCGCGTCCCAGGCCGAGCACTCCGCGCCGACCCGCTCGATGAAGGCGTGCTTGATCTCGTTGACCTGCGGCGGATCGTCGGGGTTGTAGTAGAGGAGGATCTTGATGGCGTCGGCGCCGGCGGCGAGGAGGCGCGGCACCGACCAGCCGTCCAGGAGATCCGGCAGGCGTCCGGCCTTGGTCGCGTCGTAGCCGGTCTTCTCGTAGGCCAGCAGCACGCCGGCGGTCGGCGCCTTGGCCCGGACCGCGGGGATCCCGTACTCGGGGTCCATCAGGATCGCCGAGGCGTACGGCGTCAGGAGGCGTGTGCCCAGCACCTTGAACTCGGTCAGCTCGGCGTCGCTGGCATCGCCCCCCTTGGCCTTGGCGATCGCCTTCTTGAGCGAGCCCCGCTGGTCCATCGCCGCGGCGGCGATGATGCCGTTCTCGTCGGCGACGGCCTTGATGCCGTCGAACTTGCCCCGGGTCATCCGCACCTTCTGTGCCATATCCACCTCCGCACCCCCTCCCGACGGGGAGAGGGCAGGGTGAGGGGTGTGTCTAGGATCTGCTCCGTGTCATCGGCGGTCAGGCGATCGACGTCGTGAGCTGCGCGGCGGCGGCCCGGTCCACGAGCCAGACGAGCTCGCCGGCGTCCGGCCGGATGCCCTGGGAGGGCAGTCGCTCGAGGGCGGGCGGCCCCTCCAGAACCTCGTGGAGCACCGACGCCTTGTCGGCTCCGGCGGCCAGGAAGACGACCCGGGCGGCCCGGTTCAGGATCGGGTAGGTCAGGGTGATCCGGTCGGCCTTGAACTTCGGGACGTGGTTCGCGACGACCCAGCGCCGGCGCTCGCCGAGCGCGGTGGTGCCCGGGAACAGCGAGGCGGTGTGGCCGTCGGGACCCATGCCGAGGAACACCAGGTCGAAGACCGGCGGGGTCCCGCCCGGCGTTCCCCCGAGGACCCGCGCGATCTCGGCTTCGTAGGCGGTGGCCATCGCCGCGTGGTCGTCCTTCTCCGCCTCGATCCGGTGGGTCCGCGCCGGCGTGATCGGCACCGCGTCCAGAAGGCTCTCCCGCGTCATCCGGTAGTTCGAATCCGCGTGATCCGGCGGCACGCAGCGCTCGTCGCCCCAGAACAGCTCGACCCGGTCCCACGGCACGGCCGACCGCAACGGCTCCCGGGCGAGGAGCTGGAAGAGCGCCTTCGGCGTCGAGCCGCCGGACAGCGCCACGGTGAAGCGACCGCGCGCCTCGACCGCCTCGCGGGCCAGGGCGGCGAACCGCTCGGCGCCGACTCGGGCGACCGCTGCCGCGTCCTCGACCACCTGAATGGTGCGACCACTCATGGGTGTAAGCTCCCAGCCATCGCGCACGCCACCGCGAGGGTGTCGTGGAAGAGAGGGTCCGGCGCCAGGTCGGAGAGCTGACGGGCCACCATCGCCGCCCGGGAGCCGATCGGTAGCGCCAGACTGCGGCTCCCGCCGGCCGGGCTGTCGCTCCGGACCGTGAGCCGGCCTTCTCCGAGGCTCTCGGCGACCACCGGCGCCGCCGGGCGACCCGGCGTCGGGGTCAGGCGCAGCGATCGGATCTCCGGCGGCCCTTCGGGCAACCGCCGGATCGTCACTCGCAGGGGCCCGCTCCCCGTCGTGAAGCGCCACGACACCTCGGTGCCCGCCGCCACCTTGCCGGCTTCCGCCTTCCAGCCCAGCCGGCAGGCGAGCCAGCCGACGAGGAGCCACGCCTGGGTGAGCCCGTGAGGCCCGTGCTCGAGCGCTAGCTCGGCCGCGTGCTCGAGGATCCCCGGGGCGAACGCCGGGTCCAGCCCCTGGGAGAGGACGCGCCGCCAGCCCCGGAGCCGCCGCCAGCAGACGTCGTGCAGGAGCGGCGGCTTCGCCGAGCCGGATCCACCCGGTCCGCCGGCGAGCAATCGAGTCATCGCGGTCATGCCGCGGACGGGATCGAGCCAGCCCAGGCTGTCGAAGACGACCTGGCTGGCCATGGCGGCCAGCTCCGTGTAGAGCGCTCCGCCGAGCACCGGGGCTTCGGGCGTCGCCCACCAGAGGGTCGTGGAGAGGTCCCCGACCAGGAGGCTGCGGGCGGTGGACGGCAGGCGGCGCGCGGCTGTTCCCCGGCCGAGCAGGGTCACCGACTCGCCGCACACCTGGCCCATCTCTCGCCGGTGGCAGTGGGCGGCGACGTAGGCGTCGATGTCGTCCCCGCCACCCGCCTCGTCGGCGACCAGGACGAACGCCCGCGCCGGGTGCCGGGCGAGGATCTCCGGCAGCTCGCCCATGACCACGCCGGCCTCCTGGTCGGTCTTGCAGACGGCCAGGAGGTTCGACATGCAGGCCCGGACGACGGGATGCTCGGGGTCCGCCACGGCCGCCGAGGCGCGCCACAGCGCCTCCAGCTCGCGCTCGATGGCCTCGATGTTCACCTCGCGCGGCGCCTGAACGGCCGGGACCGGCCCGGAGGTCACAAGGTCCTCCAGGCGCGGCCGTCCACCTGCATCATCCGGTCGGCCTCCACCGGCCCCCAGCTCCCCGCCGCGTACTCGGGCAGCCAGCGGGCACCGCCTCGCTCCCACGCCTGCTGGATCGGCGTGACCCAGGACCACGACGCCTCGACGACGTCCCGCCGCATGAACAGCGTGGCGTCTCCCGCCATCACGTTCAGGAGGAGGCCCTCGTACGCCTCGGGCGAGGAGTCGCCGAAGGTGGTGCCGTAGCGAAAGTCCATCCGGACCGGGAAGATGCGGACCCGGGGGCCGGGGAGCTTCGAGCACATCCGGAGCGAGGTGCCCTCGTCCGGCTGGATGCGGATCGAGATGACGTTGGGCTCGAGCGGCACGTTCGGGTTGGCATTGAACAGGATCTGGGGCACCGCCTTGAGCTGGACGGCGATCTCGCTGGCCCGCTTCGGCATGCGCTTGGCGGTGCGGATGTAGAACGGCACGCCGGCCCAGCGCCAGTTGTCGATGTAGCAGCGCAGGGCGACGAAGGTCTCGGTCGTCGAGTCCGGCTTGACGCCCTCCTCCCGCCGGTAGCCGGGCACGTTCTGGCCGTGGTGGTAGCCCGGCCCGTACTGGGCACGGACGACGGAGCGCTCGACCTCGGCGGCATCCAGTGGGCGGAGGCTCTCGAGCACATCGAGCCGCGCGTCCCGGACCACGTCGGGATCGAGGGAGCGCGGCGGCTCCATCGCGGTCAGGCACAGGACCTGGAGGATGTGGTTCTGGACCATGTCGCGGAGGGCGCCGGACTCCTCGTAATAGCCGGCGCGCGTCCCGACGCCTTCCTCCTCGGCGACCGTGATCTGGACGTGGTCCACGTACTTGTGGTTCCAGAGCGGCTCCAGGAACGAGTTGGCGAAGCGGAACACCAGGATGTTCTGGACGGTCTCCTTGCCGAGGTAGTGGTCGATCCGGTAGATCTGGCGCTCGTCGAAGACGCCGGCCAGCGTCTCGTTGACCTGGCGCGCGCTGGCGAGGTCGCGACCGACCGGCTTCTCGACGATGACGCGCGTCCACCGGGAATCGCCGGGCGCCGACACCAGGCCCGCCGCGCGGAGCTGCTCGGCGCAGGTGCCGATCAGGCTCGGCGGGATGGAGAGGTAGAAGATCCGGTTGCCGGGCAGGCCGTGGGCCTGCTCGACCGACTCCAGGGTGGCCTTCAGGCGCTGATAGGCCGACGCGTCCGTGAACGAGCCGGGGACGTAGTCGAGGGAGCGCTCGAAGTCGGCCCAGGAGGCCTCCTCGACCGGTCGGCGGGAGAAGCGCTCCGCACCCTCGCGGGCGAACTTCCGGTACGCCTCGCCGGCGAGGTCCTTCAGCGAGAACCCGACGATGGCGCAGCCGGGGAGGAGGCCGTCGAGGGCCAGGTTGTAGAGGCCCGGCAGGAGTTTCCGGCGGGCGAGGTCGCCGCTGCCCCCGAAGATCACGACCGTGCAGGGGGCCGGCAGGAGGCCGGCCTCCACGCCGGCCGTCAGCGGGTTGCCAACCTCCGCCATGCCGGGCGCTAGCTTCGCGCGCCGTCGCGCGTGAACACGCGCACCGCCCCGGCCTCCGCGAGGAGCACCGTGTGGGCGGTGCCGAGAAACAACCCAGTGTCCACGACGCCGGGAATCGCCCGGATCGCGCGCTCGAAGGCGGCCGGGTCGGTCGGGGGCTCGATCCCGCAGTCCAGCGTCAGGTTCCCGTTGTCGGTGATGAACGGCCGCCCGTTCACCATCCGGACCTCCGGGCGGCAGCCCAGCGCCACGAGCCGCCGCTCGCAGAACGGGCGCGCGAAGGGGATCACCTCGACCGGGACCAGGCCCCGCTCCCCGAGCCGGGACACCATCTTGTCCGGCGTGACCAGGATGACCTGGCGATGGGACGCCGCGGCCACGATCCGCTCGCGCACCAGGGCGCCGCCGTAGCCCTTGATCATGTTCAGCTGGGGATCGACCTCGTCGGCGCCGTCCACCGTCAGCTCGAGCGGCGTCCCGTCCAGCTCCGCGAGGGGGATGCCAACCTCGCGAGCCAGGGCGGCCGTCGCGTCCGAGGTCGGAACGCCCCGGACCCGCAGGCCCTGCTTGACCCGGGCCCCGAGGGCCCGCACGAACGCCGCCGCGGCCCGGCCGGAGCCGAGGCCGACGCCGACACCGTCGGGTCGGTCGGGGACCATCGGCAACGCGTGGGCGGCCACCCGCTCGAGATCCGCAGGACTGACCGGTGGCTTCTCCATCGGGTCGTGTTCCCCGGAGGGGGGAGCCTCACGATAGCACGGTTCGGGCCCCCAATGGGACCGGTGATTCCCGGGAGGTTGGACGCCTGCCGCCGGCCGGTCGGTTCGTGGCACGCCGCTCCGACGTCCTGGGAGGGGAGGGGATTCGGAGGCGGCCCCGCGATCGAACGGGGCTCCCCTCCGACGAGGTGGCGTGTCAGCGGCGACGCAGGTTGTCCGGCTCGACGTAGGGCAGGAGGAGGCCTAGGCGGGCTCGGGGCCGAGAACCATCTGGGTCTGGATGGTCAGGGCCAGCAGCCGGCCCGCGGCGTCGGTGACCCGCGTCTGCCAGACCATGGTCCGCTTCCCCCGGTGAAGCGGCGTCGACTCGGCCCGGACGATGCCGTCGCGCCCGGCCGCGAAGAAGTTGGTCTTGGACTCGAGCGTGGTGGTCCAGGCGCCCGGTGGCAGGTTCAGCACGGTGGCCGTCGCCCCCACCGTGTCGGCGAAGGCCATGATGGCCCCGCCGTGGAGCGCGCCCCCGATGGTGCGCAGCTCGTCCCGGATCGTCAGCTCGGCCACGACGCGCTCCCGGCCGGTCTCGACGAACCGGATGCCGAGGAGTCCCGGGAGATATCCGCGCTGCCGGGCTTCCAGGCTGGCCGGGTCCATCGCCATCCCTTCCGGCTCTCGTGTCATCCGATTCCTCCTTCGTAACATCAGCCACGGGCGAGCGCTCGCCAGCGTGCCGCGGCTCACGCGGGACGGGGCAGCGCCGGGCGGTCGCGGCGGGCGAGCAGGGCGCGCAGGCTTCCGTAGATGCCGGCCGGGAGGAAGATGATGAAGAGGATCAGCAGGAGCCCGTAGATCGTCTCGGCCATGCCGATGAGCTTGACGCCGAAGACGACCCGCAGGGACTCGCCCAGCGCGATGGTCAGGGCGGTCCCGACCGTCGGGCCGAGCAGCGAGTACATCCCGCCGAGCACGACGGCGAAGACGATGCGCAGCGACACGCCGATGCCCGACAGGGTGTCCGGGTTCACGTACGAGATGTACTGCGCGTAGGCCACGCCGCCCAGCGCGGTCAGCGCCGCGGAGAGCGCGCTGATCCCGAGCTTGAAGCGCGTCACGTGGATCCCGACCGAGGCCGCCGCCGTCTCGTCCTCCCCGATCGCCTCCATCGCGGCGCGGGCCATGCTCCGGTCGAGGCGGGCCCAGACCCAGAGACCCGCCAGCCAGAGCACGAGCGCCCCGTAGTAGAAGACCCGCTTGTCGGCGAACTGGATGGCCCACAGGCTGTCGCCGGCCGACGGCTTGAGGGAGAGCCCCAGGGAGCCGCCGGTCCAGTCGCGCTCGGCGATGATGAGGAGCCGGATCACCTCGCCCACCGCCAGGGTGACCAGGCCGAAGTAGTGGCCGACGACCTGGAAGCGCGAGCAGGGGTAGGCCACGACCAGGGCCAGCACGGTGGTGAGGGCGACCGCGAGGAGGCCGCCGATCCACGGGGTCAGGCCGTAGAAGTTCCAGAGGAGCGTCGTCGTGTAGGCGCCAACGCCGAGGAAGGCGCCGTGGCCGAGCGAGACGAGGCCGAAGCGGCCCATCAGCGACCAGGCGCCGCCGATGAACGACCAGATGAAGATCTGGACGGCCACGTGGACGATGTAGTCCCGCATCCCGCCCATTGGGAGGCCGGGCGCGATGGCGAGGAAAGCCAGGAGGGCCCCACCGAGCAGCCGGCCGGCGGTCATTGGGTACGCCCCCCACCCCCGACCCCTCCCCACCTTCCGGGGGGAGGGGGGGCGACCGCGATCCCGACGTGGCACGGGACGACCGTGCGGAGGTGACACCGAGAGGGTCATTCGCGGCGGGCGAGGATGCCGCCCGGCCGGACGAACATCATCACGATGAAGACCACGAAGGCGATCACGTAGCCCATCTCGGTCGAGATCAGCACGCCGCCGATGGAGATGATCTCGCCCATGACGAACGAGGCCACGAAGGCGCCCAGCATGTTCCCCAGGCCCCCCAGCACGCAGATCATGAAGGTGAGGGGCCCGAAGGCGGCGCCGAAGAACGGGTGCACCGAGTACTGGATGATGAGCAGCGCCCCGGCCAGCCCGGCCATGGCCCCGCCGACGGCCGAGGTGACCAGGTAGACACGCTGGGGCTTGGCCCCCATCAGGGCCATCGCCTCCCGGTCCTGGGACACGGCCCGGATGGCGGTGCCCATGTACGTGCGGGTGAGGAACAGGTAGAGCCCGACCATGGCCAGGGCCGCCAGGCCGAAGGCGATGAGCCGGGCGAAGGAGAGGAACATGCCGCCGATCTCGATGATCGGGAGGCTCAGCCGGACGGTCCGGTGGTCGGTGGTCCAGAGGAAGGTGGCGAAGGACTGGAGGAAGAAGAGGAGACCACCGGTGGCCAGGAACTGGTTGAGCGGAGGGCTCCCCAGGATCGGCGTGATGATCAGGAGGTGGACGCCCACGCCGAGCAGGGCGCCGAGCCCGATACTGGCCACCCCGCCCAGCCAGACCGGCCAGCCGTAGACGGTGACCAGGAAGTAGACGGCGTACATGCAGAGCATCACGAGGTCGACGTAGGCGATCCAGACGACGTCGATGACGCCGAAGATCAGGTTGAGGCCGAGGGCGAGCAGGGCGAGGACGCCGCCCAGGAGGAGCCCGTTCACGGCGGCCTCGACCAGGAAGATCGGGTCGATCATGGATGGCTAGAGCCCGACGTAGGCCTTGCGCACGAAGTCCTGCTCGGCGAGGGCGTCGGCGCGCCCTTCCATCTTGATCCGGCCCACCTCCAGGAGGTACGCTCGGTCCACGAGCTTCAGCACCTGGCGGACGTTCTGCTCGACGACCAGGATCGTGTACCCCTCGCTCCGGATCTGGCGGATCAGCTCGAACACGCGGAGCACCATGACCGGGGCCAGGCCCATCGACGGCTCGTCGAGGAGGATCAGCTTCGGACGCGACATCAGCGCCCGGCCGATCGCCAGCATCTGCTGCTCGCCGCCGGAGAGGCTGCCGGCCCGCTGGCTCTGCCGCTCGGCCAGGATGGGGAAGAGGGCGTAGACGCGCTCGACGCTCTCGCGGAAGGCGCGCCGCGCGGCGGGCAGGAAGGCGCCCATCTTGAGGTTGTCGGCGACGCTGAGCCCGGGAAAGAGTCGCCGGCCCTCGGGGACGTGGGCGATGCCGCGCGCCACCACCTCGTGGGCCTGGCGGCCGACCAGCGAGGCCCCCTCGAAGTCCATGGCGCCGCCGCGCGGCGACACCAGCCCCGAGATCACCCGGAGCAGCGTCGTCTTGCCGGCGCCGTTGGGGCCGACCACGGCCACCGCTTCCCCGGCGGCCACCCGGAGGCTCACGTCCCAGAGCGCCGTGAAGTGGCCGTACCCCGCGGTGACGTGCTCGAGCTGGAGCATCAGTCGCTGAGGACCAGCTTCTCGCCCAGGTAGGCCTCGATGACCCGGGGGTCGCCCGCCACCTCGTGGGGCCGCCCCTCGGCGATCTTCTCGCCGTGGTCCAGCACCACGACCCGGTCCACCACCCGCATGAGGGTGGCCATGATGTGCTCGACCCACACGATCGTGATCTTCAGCTCGCGGCGGATCCGCCGCAGCATCTCGGCCGCCGCCGCCATCTCCCCGGGGTCCAGCCCGCCCAGGCTCTCGTCGGCCAGGAGCAGGGTCGGGGCGGTGGCCAGCGCGCGCGCCAGCTCGAGCTTCTTGAGCCCGGCCGCGCCGAGCAGGGCGGGGGAGGTGGCGTCGTCGGCCGGGAGGCCCACCAGCTCCAGCACCTCGCGCGCCCGGGCTCGGGCCGCCGCCTCGGTCGTCCGGCGGTTGGTGCCGAAGTGGGCGGCGACGGCGACGTTTTCCAGGATGGACAGCTTGCGGAACGGTCGCGGGATCTGGAAGGTGCGGGCGATCCCGTGGTGGCAGATGGCGTCCGGCGTGAGTCCTCCCATCTCCTCGCCGCGGAACCGGATCGAGCCCGCCGTCGGCGCCAGCGCCCCCGAGATGCAATTGAACAGGGTGGTCTTTCCGGAGCCGTTGGGGCCGATGAGGCCGAGGATCTCGCCCTCGTGCACTTCGAAGGCGACGCCGCTCAGGGCGACAAAGCCCCCGAACCGCTTGGTCAAGCCGGTGACGGTCAGCACCCGAAAGCGCCGGGCGCCGGTGACGGCCGGCGCCCGGCTCCGCCTGAGGTCAGCGGGCTGCGATCGGCCCCGCGGTACTCAATTCGGGACCTCCCGCCCACCCCCCCAACCCCCCCACCCACCGGGGGGAGGGGGGGCCGGACGGCTCCATTCGTTCACACGCTCTCAGTTCGGGACCTCCCGCCCACCCCCCCAACCCCCCTCCCCCACCCACCGGGGGGAGGGGGGAGCCGGAGAGGACCCCATTCCTTCACACGCTCTCAGCGGAGGGCCCAGGGCGACGAGGTCGGAAGAGGCAGGATCGGGCTCGCGGTCTGCACGGTCTTCGGATAGACGAGCTCGAACTTCCCCTCGACCACCTGGAAGACGGCCGGGAACGCGCGCTCGTTCTGGCCCGCCATCGGGTGGCCCGGCGGGTGGAACTTCACCCCGTAGCCCTGCATGGTCCCGCCCTCGGGGATGTCCGTCTCGCGGGCGGCCTTGGCCAGCGCGTCCGGGCTCCACCCGCCGTGCTTCTGGATCGCGCGGGGCACCACGTCGGTGAACAGGATCCACAGGTTGTTGAAGCCCATGGAGACGTGAGGGGCGATCGCCCGGACCGGGATGTCCTTCTCGAACTGGGCGTACCGCTTGACCAGCTCCTGGGTCATCTCGCCCACGCCGGGCTTGAGCTTCTTCGCGTCGAGGAGCTGGGCGGCGATGGGATCGACCGTGTGGAAGCCCTCGATGTCCTTCCCGAAGGCCTCCTGCAGCTTGTCGATCTGGCTGTGACCGGCCCCGTGACCCACGTAGGCCCGCACGCGGAGGCCCTGTTCCTTGGCCTGGCGGAGGAACAGGGCGATGTCCGGCGCGTAGCCGGTATGGAACAGCACGTCGGGCCGCGCTGCCCGCAGCTTGGTGACGAGCGAGGACAGGTCGGGGGCGTTGATCGAGTACCCTTCCTTGAGCACGATGCTCATGCCTTGCGCCTTGGCCTCCTCGTCGTTGGCCGCGGCCACCCCGGTGCCGTAGGGGCCGTCCTCGTAGATGATCGCGACCCGCAGCTCCTTCGGCTGCTTCTTGAAGCGCTCCGGCGAGTAGGAGGCGATGTATTTGACGGAGTAGGCGCCGAACAACCCGCCGTTCGGCTGCGGGCGGAACGTGTACTGGAGGTTCCGGTCCTTCAGCACGTTGTCCGCGATGGCCGTGGTGATCCACAGGAACCGCTTCTGCTTGTCGACCTTCTCGGCCAGCGGGACGGCGTGAGCGCTCGAGTAGATGCCGGCCAGGATGTCCACCTTCTCGACGTTCATGAGTCGCTCGGCCTCGTTGATCGCCACCTCGGCCTTGGATTGGCTGTCGCCGTCGACCTGGACGATCCGGTACTTGCCGAGCACGCCGCCCTTCTCGTTGAGGTAGTCGATGATCATCTTCGCCCCGCGCCAGCAGTTCAGCGAGCCGGCGGCGGAGAACGGGCCGGTGTGGTCGAACAGGACCCCGATCTTGATCGTCTGGGCCTGCGCGCTGGCGAAGCGTGGCCGCGCGACCACCGAGGCCGCGGCGCCGGCCAGTATCATACGGCGTGAGACGTTCATCGGCGACACCTCCTGGGCACACGGGGTGCCCGGCTGCACGGCAGCGGGTCTGCGGCGACCACCACCACACGAGCGGTCGCGCCGGGACCCACAGGGACTTCACCATACACCAACTGACCGGGTGCCCGAAACCGGCCCCCCTCCTCCGTCACGGGGCGCCATGGGGCCGGATCCGCGCCACCATCCGAGCCTTGACGCCGCGCCGGGCCTCCTCGCGCTCGTTACCGGCGCAATGCGCTGTCTCACTTGGGACTTCGCGACGCCGACCGGATCAAGAAAGGACTGGAATCGGCGCGGCCGATGCGGTGACAATGTCTGCAGGTGCGATCCACTCGTCGGGGGTGTCGACATGCACGCACACTCTTCTGCCGCGGCCGCCGTTCTCGGTTCCGCCCAAGTCCTCGTGGCGGCGAATCACCTCGTGTATTACTGTGAGCGCGACTTCAAGGCCAACGGGTGGCGGTGCGGGCGCTGCGAGGTCGGAATCTTCGTGCTCGCACCCGGCGAATCGCTCCCCCGACCCGGCCGGACCTGCGGCGTGTGCCAGGCGCAGGTCTGTCTGCTGAACAGTGGGGCCGACTGGCGTCGGCGGCCGCCCCTCGTCGCCGCCGTCGTCGCCCTCGTCGCCACCTGGCCGTTCCTGCTCCTCTGGGCGCTGTTCGGCTGATCACGACGGTCTAACCCTGACGACGCGGGCCCTCGACCGCGCGACCCACCAGCACCCCGAACGCCACCCCGACCACCAGGACCAGCAGCGCCGCGACGTACCCGGTCAGCGTCCCGCCCCACGTGAACTCGTCGATCGTCATGGCTCCTCCTCCCCGCGATTCAGCTCCTCAGGCTACCATACCGTTCGAGGCCGGCGGGATCATCGCGACGTGATCGGCCACGGGCGGCGCGGCCCCGCCCGGCGAGGAACCTGGGAAGCCCGACGTCCACTTGACGGCCCCCGTGGCGCCCCTGGCCCGGGGGTCTTCCGGGACCTCTCGGACTGGGCTAGACTGCCCCCAACCTTGAGAGGAGGGACCGACATGGGTCTCGACAGAGGACGACTGGTGATCGTTGCCATCGGGTTGCTTCTGGCCGTCGCCGTATCGGCCGGCCTGCCGGCGTCGGCCGCGGCGCAGCCCAAGTACAAGGAAGCGCCCGGGCTGGCCGAGCAGGTCAAGGCCGGCAAGCTGCCGTCGGTGGACAAGCGCCTGCCCGAGAACCCGCTCGTCGTTCCGGTCGTCGAGCGCACCGGCCAGTACGGCGGTGTCTGGCGGCGCGGCTTCCTCGGCCCCGCCGACTTCAACAACTACGTGCGCGTCGTCTACGACGCGCTGGTCCGCTTCTCCCCGGACGGCGCCAAGATCGAGCCGAAGGTCGCGGCCGGCTGGGAGTCGTCGCCGGACTTCAAGTCGTGGACGATCAAGCTGCGCAAGGGCGCCCGGTGGTCGGACGGCGCGCCCTTCACGGCCGACGACATCGTGTTCTGGTACAAGGACGTCGTGCTGAACAAGGACCTCATGCCGGTCGTGCCGGGATGGGTGCGGAACGGCGACGGCACGCCGGCCTCCGTCGAGAAGATCGACGCCCAGACCGTCCGCTTCACCTACAAGCAGCCGGCGACGCTGTTCCTCACCGCCCTCGCCAACCAGGACGGCGGGGACCGGACCTACGCGGTCTTCCTGCCCGCCCACTACCTGAAGAAGTTCCACGTGGGCTACGCCAAGAAGGAGGAGGTGGACAAGCTCGTCCAGGCGGCGGGATTCAAGACGTGGACCGAGCTGTTCGCCTCGAGGAACGCGCCGTTCGAGAACCCCGAGCGGCCGACGATGGCGGCGTGGGTGCCGGCGACCCGGGTCAGCGACCAGGTGTTCACGTTGCGCCGGAACCCCTACTTCGTGGGCGTGGATCCCGACGGGAACCAGCTCCCCTACCTCGACGAGGTCCGCTTCACCTTCTTCGCCGACATCCAGTCCCTCAACCTGGCCGCGATCGCCGGCGAGCTCGACATGCAAGAGCGGCACATCCAGATGACCAACTACCCCGTCTTCAAGGAGAACGAGAAGAACGGGAAGTACCGGGTCATCACCTGGCCGACCTTCGGGGGCTCGGACGCGGTGGTCGCCTTCAACCAGTCCTACAAGGCCGACCCGGAGCTGGCCAAGCTGCTCGCCTCCAAGGAGTTCCGGATCGCGCTCTCCTACGCCGTCAACCGGGACCAGATCAAGGAGTCGGTCTTCCTCGGTCTGGGCGAGCCCCGGCAGGCGATTCCCGCGCCGTGGCACCCCTACTTCCCGGGTGACGAGTGGGCGAAGAAGTACACGCAATTCAAGCCCGACGAGGCCAACAAGATGCTGGACGCCCTCGGGCTCTCGAAGAAGGACGGCCAGGGCCTCCGGCTGATGCCGACCGGCAAGCCGGTGACGCTGGAGCTCTCCGTGGTGCCGAACTTCGCCGCCTGGCCCGACGTGGCCCAGCTGGTGGCCAAGGACTGGGAGAAGGTCGGGGTCAAGGTGATCGTCCAGATCCGCGAGCGCGCGCTCCACTTCAAGATGCGCGACGCCAACGAGCTGCAGACGGAGATGTGGAACGAGGACACCACCGCCTTCCCCTTCACCGGCAACGCCAAGGTCGACCCCCGCAACTCCCCGATCCTGACCCTGGGGCCGCTCTTCGCGCAGTGGGCCCAGACCAAGGGCAAGGAGGGCATGGAGCCGCCGGCACCGATCAAGAGGATCATGGAGCTCGTGGACACCGCCCGGACGGTCGGCCCCGATGGGCAGGTCAAGGCCGCCCAGGAGATCTTCCGGATCTGGGCCGACCAGGTCTACGAGATCGGGACGGTGGGCCTGACCCCGATGGTCCAGGGGGTGGTCGTGGCCGGAACGCGGTTCCACAACGTGCCGAAGACTCTCGGGAACGACTGGCCGCTCCGGAGCCCGGGCAACGCCCGCACCGAGCAGTTCTTCCTCGCCAGATAGCCACCGGAGGGGGCCCACTGGACGAACGGTGGGTCCCCTCCGATACCATCTCCCAGGGAGAGGCAGGTCGGCCGGCACCGCGCCCCTGGCGCGGGTGGCCGAAATGGTCTGCCCTCACCCCCCGGTTCCGGGCGGTCGGGGTGAGGCCGAGCGCGGGGCGCGCGCCTTCCTCTCCGCCGGGGCGTATCATGGCACCGATGGTGGATCAACGAACCACGGGGAAGGAGCCACCCATGGCCCCGACGATCATCGATTGGGATGGCCGCAAGATGCCGGACCAGCTGCGTGATCTCCCGCCCGGCCGGTACCTGGTCGAGCCCCTGGACGAGGTGAGCTTGACACCGGGCGAGGAGGCCGGGATCATAGCGGCTCTCGACGCCCTCGACGCCGGTCGCGGGTTGTCTCTCGCCGACGTCGTGAGTCAGCTCCGCGGGGACCAAAGGCGCCGATGACCGTCGTCGTCTCGCCTCAAGCGCGAGACGACATCGGTCAGGCCTATCGCCATCCCGCGGAAGAGAACGTCGAGGCCGCCGACCACTTCCTGGCTCACATCGCCGAGATTGTCGGGTTGCTTGCTGCTGGCGGAGTCGAAGGCCGTTTCGTTCGCCTCGGCGATGGCCGCACCGTGCAGACCTGGCCGATCCCGCCCTACCGACTCTACTACCGGAAGTCTCCGGACACGTTCCAGGTTGTCCGGCTGTATCATCAGGCCCGTCAACCGATCGAGAGATGAGTGACGGTCGCAGTGCGGCCGACTACTATCGTGACTCCGAAGATGCTGAACCTGTGCCTGACGCGGGTGGGCGCCGCCCGGACTGATCGACGATGACGCGATATGTCCTCCAGCGGCTCGTCCTCCTGCCCGTCCTGCTCTTCGTCTTCTCGGTCACCGTCTTCGCGATCGTCCAGGCGCCGCCCGGCGACTTCCTGACCGCGTACACGGCGACGCTGGCGTCGTCCGGCACCTCGATCAACGCCGAGCAGCTCGAGGCCCTCCGGCGGGAGTACGGGCTCGACCAGCCGATGTACGTGCAGTACCTCAAGTGGATGGCCAACCTCCTGCGGGGGAACCTCGGCCTGTCCCTCGAGTACCAGCGCCCGAACACCGAGCTGATCGGGGAGCGGCTGGTGCTGACCGTGATGCTGGCGCTCCTGTCGTTCGTCTTCACCTGGCTCGTCGCCGTCCCGGCCGGGATCTACTCCGCCACCCACCAGCGGTCGCTCCTCGACTACGTCCTCACGGTGCTGAACTACGTCGGCGTCGCGACGCCGAACTTCATGCTGGCGCTGATCCTGATGTGGGGCGCCTTCGCGTACTTCGGCATCGGCATCACCGGGCTGTTCTCGTCCGAGTTCGTCGAGGCGCCGTGGAGCCTGGCCCGCGTGCTCGACCTGCTGAAGCACATCTGGCTGCCGTCGGTCGTCCTGGGCGTCGCGGGGACGGCCCGGCTCACCCGGGTGATGCGGGCGAACCTCCTCGACGAGCTGAACAAGCCCTACGTCACCACGGCCCGGGCCAAGGGGCTCTCCGAGTGGCGGCTGGTGCTCCGCTACCCCGTGCGGCTCGCCCTCAACCCGCTGGTGAGCACGATCGGCTGGTACCTTCCCGCGCTCTTCTCCGGCAGCCTGATCGTCGCGACCGTCATGAACCTGCCCAACATCGGGCCGCTCCTGCTGCGGGCGCTGATCAACCAGGACATGTACCTGGCCGGCAGCATCCTGCTGATCTACTGCTTCCTGACCATCATCGGCACCCTCGTCTCCGACGTCCTGCTGGCCTGGCTGGATCCCCGCATCCGGATGGAAGGCTAGGGGGGCGGGGCCGATGAGCTTCGCAACATCGATCTCGGTCGGGACGCGCGCGGCCTACGGCGATCGGACGGCCTTCGGCCTTTGGGCGTCCGTCCCGACCTCTGGGTCGTTGCCGATCCTCGGCGTACTCGGAGTACGCCTGCGGTCGGCAACTCCCTGCGTCCATTGGACGGCCTCCGGCCTGTGGGCGCTGCTCGCTCCTCGGCCCCGCCCCCGAGGACTCGACCTGTCGGCCATGCCGTGGCATTTCGACGGGCGCTGACGTGACACCGACGCGTCCCCGAGCGTGAGCCCACGGAGGCGGCGGCGGTTGACGTTCTCGACGAGCCGCTGGCGGCGTCGGCGGCCGAGGACCGGATCTCGGTCGCGTCGAACTGGACCCTGGTCTGGTGGCGCTTCCGCAAGCACCGCCTGGCCCTCGCGAGCGCGGCCGCGCTCCTCGCCCTCTACGCGGTCGTTCTCTGTCCGGACGTCTTCAGCACGCAGGACCCCGAGGCGACGGAGGCCCGGCTGGCCTTCATCCCGATCCAGCGCCTGCACCTCCTCGACGGCTGGCGGTGGAGCCCCTGGGTTCCGGCGATCACCGGGAAGCGGAACCCGACGACGCTCCGCATGGAGTGGCAGGTGGATCCCGGGCGGAAGGTCCACGTGGCGTTCTTCGCCCCCGGGTACCCGTACCGGGTGCTCGGCCTGTTCCCGGCCAGCCGGCACCTGGTGGGCGTCGGCCGACGGGGCCGGCGAGCGCGTTCACCTCCTCGGGACCGACCGGCTGGGGCGGGACCAGTGGTCGCGCCTCATGCACGGCACCCAGACGTCCATGACGATCGGCCTGGTCGCCGTGACCCTGAGCGTCGTGCTTGGAGTGCTGCTGGGTGGCATCTCCGGTTACTTCGGCGGGTTGCCCGACCTGGTGATCCAGCGGATGATCGAGCTGCTGCAGTCGCTCCCGACGATCCCGATCTGGCTCGCGCTCACCGCGGCGCTGCCGCGCCACTGGTCCCCGCCCCAGGTGTTCTTCGCGATCACCGTCATCCTGTCCCTGGTGGGCTGGACGACACTGGGGCGCGAGGTGCGGGGACGGTTCCTGGCGCTTCGCGAGGAGGACTTCGTGCTGGCCGCCGAGCTGGCCGGGGCCAGCCGGCCCCGGATCATCCGCCGCCACATGGTCCCCACCTTCCTCAGCCACATCATCGCGACCAGCACGCTGGCCGTCCCGGCCATGATCATCAACGAGACCTCGCTCTCCTTCCTGGGGCTCGGGCTGCGCCCGCCCGCCATCAGCTGGGGCGTGCTCCTCCAGGAGGCGCAGAACATCCAGACGGTGGCGCTGGCCCCCTGGCTCCTGACCCCGGGGCTCGTCGTCATCGTGTCGGTTCTCGCGTTCAACCTCGTGGGCGATGGCCTCCGGGATGCCGCCGATCCCTACTCCCACTGACGGCGGGCCGGCCACCCCCCTCCTGTCCGTTCAGGACCTGCACGTCACCTTCGCCATGGACGAGGGGACCGTCAGGGCGGTGGACGGCGTCAGCTTCGACGTGTTCCCGAGCCAGGTGGTCGGGATCGTCGGCGAGAGCGGCTGCGGCAAGTCCGTCACGATGAAGGCCGTGCTGCAGATCGTCGAGCCGCCGGGCCGGATCGTCGGGGGCCGGATCCTCTTCCGGCAGCGCCCGGGTCCGGGCGCCGCCGGGGCCGGGGCGGACGGGGTCGTCGACCTGACCCGGCTGCCGTCCCGGGGCCCGGCGATGCGCGCCATCCGGGGCGCCGAGATCGCCCTGATCCCGCAGGAGCCGATGGCCGCGTTCAGCCCGGTCCACACCGTCGGGGACCAGATCGTCGAGGCCATCCGGCTGCACTGGCGGCAGTGGCGGCCGGAGGGCCCACCGCTCTCCCGCCGCGAGGCCCGCCAGATCACCGCCGACCTGTTCCGCGACGTCGGTATCTCGATGCCGGCCGAGCGCCTCGACGCCTACTCGTGGCAGCTCTCCGGCGGGCTCCGCCAGCGGGCGATGATCGCCATGGCGCTCTCCTGCAAGCCACGGCTCCTGATCGCCGACGAGCCGACGACGGCGATCGACGTCACCACCCAGGCCCAGGTCCTGAACCTCCTGCGGGAGCTGGGACGCAAGCACCGGACCGCCATCATCTTCATCACGCACGACCTGGGCGTCATCGCCCAGATCGCCCACCACGTGGTGGTGATGTACCTGGGCCGCGTCATGGAGCAGGGCCCGGTGGAGGCGATCTTCCACGCGGCCCGGCACCCGTACACGCGCGCCCTGCTGCGCTCGATCCCGACCCTCCAGGTCACCCCCCGGGTGCCGCTGCCGATCATCAGCGGCTCCATCCCGCACCCGTTCAACCGGCCGCCCGGGTGCCCCTTCCATCCCCGCTGTCCCGACGTCATCCGGGGGGTCTGCGACCGCCGGGTTCCCGCTTCCGGGCCGGTCGGCGAGCGGCAGTCGGTGAGCTGCTTTCTCTACCACGACGTCGAGGCCGCGTCGTGACGGGGCCGGGCGACGTCCCCGGCGTCGCAGCGGCCCCCCTCCTCGACGTCCGCAACCTCCGGAAGTTCTTCCCCATCCAGAAGGGCTTCGCCCGCCGGGTGGTCGGCCAGGTCCGGGCGGTCGACGACGTGAGCTTCGCGATCCAGGAGGGGGAGACGCTGGGCCTGGTCGGCGAGAGCGGCTGCGGCAAGACGACGACGGCGCGCTGCATCCTGCGGGCGATGGCGCCGTCGAGCGGCGAAATCCTCTTCCGGACCCGCGACGGCGCCGTGGTCGACCTGGCCCCGCTGTCCCGGAAGGCGCTGCGGCCGCTTCCGGCCCCAGATCCAGATGATCTTCCAGGACCCGTTCGGCTCGCTCAACCCGCGCATGACGCTCTTCGACAACGTCGGCGAGCCGCTCCTGGTCAACGGGCTCCGCGACCGCCGGGCGCGCCGGGACCGGGTGGCGGAGCTCCTGCGCCTGGTGGGGCTGCGCCCCGAGTACCTCTACCGCTTCCCCCACGCCTTCAGCGGGGGCCAGCGCCAGCGCATCGGCATCGCCCGCGCCCTGGCCACGGAGCCCCGGCTCGTGGTCGCCGACGAGCCGGTGTCGGCGCTGGACGTCTCGGTGCAGGCGCAGGTGCTCAACCTGCTCCTGGAGCTCCAGCAGCGGCTTCACCTGACCTACCTCTTCGTGGCCCACGACCTCTCGGTGGTCAAGCACATCAGCGATCGGGTGGCCGTCATGTACGTCGGGCAGCTCGTGGAGCTGGCCCCGGCGGCGTCCATCTTCCGCCGTCCGCGGCATCCCTACACGGCGGCGTTGATGAAGGCGGTGCCGATCCCCGATCCCCGCCTGCCGAGCGGCGACGTGGCCCTCCGGGGCGAGGTGGCCAGCCCGGCCCATCCGCCGGCCGGCTGCTACTTCCACCCGCGGTGCCCGTTCGTGGAGGACGTCTGCCGGACGGAGCCCCCGCCGCTCCGCCCGGTGGCGCCCGACCACCTCGTCCGGTGCCACCGCGCGGACGAGCTGACCCTGGACGGCGTCGATGTCGGGGTCGGGCGACCGGGGACTCCATGACCCGTCGAGCCCGAGCGGAAGGAGGCTGACCTCGTGGAATCGCTGAAGCCGAACCCGGACGTCTACCTGATGGACGCGAAGCCGGACACCCGACCCATGCTGACGGTGCGACCCGGCGAGGTCGTCACCGTGGAGGTGCGCGAGGGCCTCACGGGCATCCGGGACCCCGCGCGGCTGCCGACCCCGTTCACCGACGAGGCGGTGGGCCATCCCCTGGGGCAGATCACCGGGCCGATCGTCGTGGAGGGGGCGCAGCCGGGCGACTCGCTCCGGGTCGACCTGCTGGCGATCGACGTCGGATCGGAGGGGGTGACGGTGGTCATGCGGAATTACGGGTTCCTGCCCGCGGAGTTCCCCGGGCCCGCCGTCCGCGTCTCGCGGATCGCCGACGGGCAGATCCACTTCGGCGCGGTGCGCATCCCCATCCGCCCGTCGCTCGGCACCCTCGCCACCATGCCCGTCGTGCTCGACCACTTCGGCTTCGCCGGCCCCCACGGCGGCGACCTCGACCAGAACGAGCTGCGGGCCGGTACGGCCTGCCACCTGCCGGTGTTCGTCCCCGGCGCCCTCCTCTTCCTCGCCGACCCCCACGCCATCATCGGCGACGGGATCGCGTGCGGCACCGGGCTCGAGTGCGACGCCACCGTGACGCTGCGGGTGACCCTCGAGCGACCCGCGTTCCTCGACCGGCCGGTGATCGAGACGCCGGACACGCTCCAGGTGGTGGGGACGGGGCCCACCCTCGAGGAGGCGTGCCGGGACGCGATCCGCGGCGCCATCCGGGTGATCACCCGCGCCACCGGACTCCTCCCCGACGAGGCGTACATGCTGGCCTCGCTGGTCGGGGACTTCAAGATCGGCACCTCGCCGCGGCCGGTGATGGCCGTACGGATCGTCCTGCCCAAGGCGGTGCTGGCGCAGCGGGGCCGCGACATCTGAGAACCTCGAAGCGGAACGCCACGGCCGCGCGGCGAGAGCCAGAGGGGTCGCCAGAAACCGATGGGTCGCTCGGAATGGGGGAGTCGCCGCCATTTCTTCGCGGCCTCTCCCCTGTTCCCTCTTGCCGACAGCGCCTTCCTCGGCTATAGCTGGAGGTTGACGCTCGGTCTCGGGGCGTACCGGCTCGACCCGATCGACTCGGATGAGGAGGGTGGTGGCGTGACCGCGACCGGTCGGAACGACCCGTGCCCGTGCGGGAGCGGGCGCAAGTTCAAGCGGTGCTGCCTCGGCAAGGACGCATCGGCCGGGCAGCCCTTCACGATGGCCGAGCGCGAAAGCGCTCTCGCCGAGCTCTTCCACTCCGCCCACCGTCCGGAGTTCGAGGCGGAGCACGACGTCGCCGACGGGGAGTTCTGGGAGGATCGGTTCGACGATCTCTCGGACGAGGAGGCCGAGGAGCTGGGCGACCTCGACCCGGACGAGCGCGCGTACCACCTGTGGTTCGCCTTCGACTTCGTCCTGGAGAGCGGGCGCACCGTCGCGGAGCTCTTCCTCGAGCGCGAGGGCAGCCGGCTCCGGACGGGTGAGCGCGAGTACCTCGAGCGGATGCGACACACGCACCTCCGGCTGTACGAGGTCGTCGAGGTCCGGCCGGACGAGGGGCTCCGGCTCGTCGACCTCTGGACGGACGAGAGGCTGTGGGTCCGCGAGCGCCTGGCCACCCGCCAGCTCGTGCGCTGGGACCTCATGGCCGTGCGGACGATGCCGGGCGCCGAGGGCGACCTGGTGCTGGAAGGCGTCCCCTACGTGTTCGCGGCGGGCGACCGCGAGGAGCTGCTGGCGGAGCTGCGAGATGCCCACCGGGCCTTCCTCCGCCAGAGCCCCCGCGGAGATCTCACCGACTTCTTCAAGCAGGCCGGCGCGCTCTTTCACCAGCTCTGGCTGGACTACACCGCGCTGCCGCCGGTTCCGCCGTTCCTGACCCCGGAAGGCGACCCGGTCGAGCTGGCCACGGTGGCGTTCGACCTCCGGGACGGCGCCGCGGTAGCCCGCGCGCTCGCGGGCCATCCCGATCTCGGGACGCAGGACGACGGCAGCTACGTCTGGACCGAGCCTGAGCCGCTCCCGGGCGACCCGGACCGCCAGTCTCCCGACACCGCCTGGGGCATCGTCGTCACGTCCCAGCCCTGGCGTCCCGGCGAGGCGCCCCGGCGGAGCCTCGGGACGATCGTGCTCGACGGCGAGTCGATCCGGTTCGAGGCCACCTCGCGCCTTCGGGCCGCCCGGGGCCGGGGGTTCCTGGAGGGTCTCCTCGGGCGGGCCGTCCGGTTCCGCGAGGTGACGTACCGGGACGTCGATGAAGCGTTCGAGGAGCAGGCCGACGCCGACCGGGACGCGGCGGACGAGGTCCCGCCCGAGGTCCAGGCCGAGTTGGCGGCGCAGTTCCTCGACGCGCACTACCGGAGGTGGCCCGACATGCCACTCCCGGCCCTCGGGCACCACACGCCGCGCGAGGCCGCCGGGCTCCCGGCCGTCCGGCCGCCGCTGGTCGCGCTCCTCAAGGACATGGAGAGCCGCGCCGAGCGCGAGCGCCGCCAGGGGCACCCCGCCTACGACTCCGGATGGCTGTGGGCGGAGCTGGGCCTCCCCCGCCCGGGGTGACATTCGCGCCAACTGAGGAGTGATTCGTCGGGCGCGGCTCGCCTCTCCCGGATCGCTCAGCGTGGCGGCGGAGCCGGCTCTCCCTCGGCGCGCCCTCGCGTGCGGAGAGCCCCGACTCGATCAGCGCCAGCACCTCCGCGTCCGGCACGCGGTGCTTCGGGTGCGGACGGGGAGGCGGGGCGGAGCCACCGTCACGCCGCGTTGCCCCAGCCGTTGCAGCTGCTTCGTGACGCTGCGAGCGGCCAGCCCCGTGCGGGCCGCGATCTCGGCGGTCGGGAGGCCGTCCTCGCGGACGGCCTCGGGGATGTGAGCGCGGTAGTACGCCCGCTGCTCGGCCGAGACGGCGCGGCGCGCCATGGCGGCGCCCAGCATAGCGCCGGGCGGTGGGCTGCCGCACGTAGCGGACCAACACCGGCCCTGGCCGCGCGGTTGCGCCCCGGCACCGGCTCCGCTATAGTCGGGCCGCTGTGCGCGGGGGGGACAGGGGAGCGGTCTCTCGGCCTGACGCGGTACCGCGTGACCGTCGAGGCCCTGGAGCCGCTCGCCCTCCCCGCGTATCTCGGCTCCACCCTCCGCGGCGCCTTCGGCCACGCCTTCCGCGCGCTCACCTGCCCGGCTCGGCCCGACGAGACTTGCCCGATCCGGGAACGCTGCCCGTACCACCTCGTCTTCGAGACGGCGCCGCCGCCCGACGCGACGGCCCTCCGGACCCACGAGGAGATCCCGATGGCCACGAGCTCGACCCCGCAGAGCGGGGGCTCCGACGGGTGCCGATCGACTGGGACGACCTGGAGCTGGCGCTGACGATGCACTCGGATGAGCACGCATCCTACCTGGACCTGCGGACGGGGGAGGTCCGCCTCTCCCCGATTCACTCGTTCGGCGGCGAGCCCGAGGATGGCGTCCTGTCGGAGGACAAGGTCGAGGCCGGTCTCGCCGTCGAGCCGCTCGAGTCCTCGGTCGAATACGGCTGGATGGCCGAGTTCGCCGACACCCTGCCCGACGCCCGCGTGCGCCAGTCCCTCCAGCAGGCCCTCGGCGGCAGCCGCCCCTTCCGCCGCTTCAAGGACGCGCTCGCGAGCGACCCCCGCGAGTGTGAGCAGTGGTTCGCCTTCCAGGCCGACCGCCTGCGCGCCGCCATGCTGGAGTGGCTGTCCGACAACGACATCGAGCCGACGACGGCCCCGCCGAGACGGCCCGGTGACGCCGCGCCGTCGGGTGCGCCATGAGCACGCTCGCCACCATCCGATCCTATCGGCGGCTCCGGGAGGCCGGCCGAGTGTTTCACGGAAAGGTTCTCGCGGTGATCCCGAGACATGTCATCGTCTCGACCGCGATGGAGCTGGGCCTGTGGCGAAAGGGGATCCTCGTGGCAGACGAGGACGACACCGACGTGATGTCCGACCGGATGATCTACGACAAGCGGTGGGCAGGGAAGAGTGCTATCGAGCACTTCGAGGATGAGGTGCCGGAATCCGACTGGACCGACGACGAGCGCCGCTTCGGCGGCGCGATGAAGCGGGCCTCCTTCTCGCTCTTCGAGATCATCGATACTCGCCCCGGGAGCGACATCACGCTCGTCGATCGACTCGCGGCAACCCGATCCGGCGAGGTCGGCTCACCCATCGAGCTGATCGACCTCGGCCTCTCCGAGACGGCGGTTCCCGGCGCGCTCCTCGCCGCCCGCCTGCTGGATGCCGGGGAGTTCTCCATGAGCACCGGCGTCGGCTTTCCGTTCCCCGCGGACCGGGAAGCGGCGATCCTGAGGTACCTCCGGGACAAGGAGCCCGGCTTCCGCAGGAAGCGCCTCCACGTGCCCGAGGACTACGGCCTGTACTTCTACCGCCTGCACCGCCGGTTCGGCATCGGCGTGAGATACGCTGAGGCGGGCACCGAGTAGTGCCACTGACCTAACGATACGCCTCGCGCCGGTGAGCGAAGTCCATGCGTTTGTCGAGGAGTCCTTCCTTCTTGATCAGCAGTCGCACCACGTTCCCCGAGGAGGAGGGGACTGAAAGATCTACCGGGTCTATGGGGTCGCGACCTCGGTCATGTCGCACCACGTTCTCCGTGGCTCATCTCCCCCCCGCCCCGGGCGCTGTACTTTCTGCTTGACAGGGTTTGATGACCGGGGTGGGTGGCCATCGCAGCCCTGGCCTTCAGGTCCGCCCAGCGGGCCGCGCCGGCCTGCGGGACCGCGCGCCGCCGGCGTGGAGTCGAAAATCATTCCCCGGTCGACGAGCGACGGTCAGGAGGCCTCCCAGGGGTCCCGAAACTCAGGTGATAGAGTGCGAGCCAGGAGGCTCGCCATGCAGCTTGCGACGACGCTCGCGCCCGCCACCCCCGCGGCCGATCTCGACCAGCTCGGCGACGAGATCGCCGAGCTCTCGGCCCACCTCGACGCCGCTACCGCCCGGCTGCTGACCTTGATCCGCGAGTTCGACGCCCGGGGCGGCTGGGCCAACGGGGCCCGCTCCTGCGCCGAATGGCTGAGTTGGCGGGTGGGGCTGGATCTGGGGGCGGCCCGGGAGCGGGTGCGGGTGGCGCGGGCGCTGGGCGCGCTTCCGCAGCTCGCCGCGGCTCTGGAGCGCGGGGAGCTGTCGTACTCGAAGGTGCGCGCCCTCACGCGGGTCGCCACGCCGGAAACCGAGGCGCGGCTCCTGGCGGTGGGGCGGGCGGGGACGGCGGCCCACGTGGAGCGGATCGTGCGGGGGTGGCGGCGGGTTGACCGGCAGGTGGAGGGGCAGGAGGCGACCGCGCGTCACCGGGGGCGGTCGCTCCAGGTGTATCCGGACGAGGACGGGATGCTGGTGGTGCGGGGGCGGCTCACGCCGACGCGGCTCGACAATCTTGCCCTTCTGTGTCGATTGCACCACGGGGCGGTCCACGAGGAGGGCTACCAGGTGGAGCGGGACGTCGACGGGACGCTCCACTTCCGCACGCCGAACGGCCGGCCGATTCCCGAGGTGCCGGCGCCGCCGGCGGTGCCGGCCGACCCGATCTGGGCGCTGGTCACGGCGAATCGAGCGCGCGGCCTGGCGATCGGCGCGCGGACGGGGTGTCCGAGCTGGGGCGGCGAGCGCCTCGACCTCGGCTGGGCGATCGACGTGCTACACCCCGCGGCCAATCCGCTCGCGTCCCGGCCCATGCTGTAGTAACGTTTCGGCCCGCCGACCATGACCATCTACCTCGTGCGCCACGGGGAGGCCCGGCCGGACGCCGACGACGCGAGCCGGGCGCTGAGCGAGCGAGGGCGGGCCGAGATCGAGCGGGTGGCGCGCCTCGTCGCCGTCCTGCGTCCGCCCGTGGCGGAGATCCGCCACTCCGGTCTCCTGCGCGCCCGGCAGACCGCCGAGATCCTGGCCGCGGCCCTGGCGCCGACCGGCGGGGTGCGGGCCGCCGGGGGGCTGGCGCCCGGCGACGAGCCCGGAGTCGCGGCGGCCGAGTGCGAGGCGGCGGCCGAGCCCGTCGTGCTGGTGGGTCACATGCCCCACCTCGGCCGGCTGGCGTCGCGGCTCCTGATCGGCGAGGCCGGGCGGGAGCTGATCCACTTCGAGACGGGAACGGTCGCATGCCTGAGCCGAGCCGAGCGAGCCTGGGTCGTCGAGTGGGTGATCGCACCCCGGCTGTCGCCGTGAGAGTAATCCGGGTCCACCCGATCATCACCCACGGCGGCTCGCAGGTGAACGTCATCCCGGCCGAGGTCCGGCTGGAGACCTACGTGCGCGGCAAGTCGGTCGAGGCGATCCTCGACGCCGACGCCCGGGTCAACCGGGCTCTCCGGGCCGGCGCCCTCGCGCTGGGCGCCCAGGTGGAGATCGTGACCCTGCCCGGGTACCTGCCCATGAGCTGCGACGCCACGATGACGGCGATGTTCCGGGACAACGCGGTGGCGCTCCTGGGCGCCGAGCACTACCAGCCGGGCGGCCACAAGACGGGCTCCACCGACATGGGCGACCTGAGCCAGGTGATGCCCATCCTCCATCCCTTCCTGGGCGGCGCCCGCGGGACCGGGCACGGGGCGGACTACGCGATCGCGGACCCGGAGCTGGCCTACGTCGGGATGGCCAAGCTGCTGGCCGGCATGGCGGTCGATCTGCTGGGCGACGGCGCCGCCGGGGCGCGGGCGGTGCTGGCACAGGCGAAGCCGCCGATGACCCGCGAGGCCTACCTCGCCTTCCAGCGGGGCCTCGCGCGCCGCGCGACCTACGACGGCTAGCCCGTGCGGCCGAGGAGGGCGAGCATCTCCTCCACGCTCGTCAGCTTCACCCGCGGGCGGCCCTGGGCCCGGCCGCGGGCCACTTCCACCTCGTCGAGCCGCCGCCAGTCGGCGTAGGAGATCCAGTCGGGCTGGCGCTGGCGGACCAGCGCCTCGGCGGCGCCCGCCTCGGGATGGGCCGGCTCGAGCGCCCGCCCGGCGGCCGCGTCCTCGAGCATGCCGGCCACCGTCTCGGCGGCGTCGGGCTTGTTGGTGCCGATGACGCCGGTCGGGCCGCGCTTGATCCAGCCGGCGGCGTACTCACCGGTCACCGGCTGCCGGGTGTCGGGGTCGATGACCCGTCCCTTCTCGTTGAGGATCACCCCCCAGCTCTCGTGGAACGGCACACCGGGCAGGGGCACGCCCCGGTAGCCCACCGAGCGGAACACGAGACCGACCGGCAGCTCCTCGGAGCGGTCCGTCGGTCGGGCCTGAAGCGTGCCGGCCGGGGTGGCGGCCAGCACGTTCTTCACCAGCCGCATCGCCGTCACCTGACCGGCCTCGTTGCCGATCAGCTCGACCGGCGACACCAGGAAGCGGAGGACCAGCTTCCGCGGCTTCCCGGCCGGCGGCCGGCGCGCGTACTCCTGGAGGATCTCGACCTTCTTCGCCGTCGCCCGG
This sequence comes from uncultured Candidatus Rokubacteria bacterium, assembly GCA_963708025.1. Lineage (GTDB taxonomy): Bacteria > Methylomirabilota > Methylomirabilia > Rokubacteriales > DASRDR01 > CAVPSB01. Next base: position 88,512 of record CAVPSB010000025.1, read on the forward strand.
TCGGGGGTCTTCTCGAGCGCGGCGCGGGTCAGGGGGTCGAGCTCGACCTCCTCGGGCACCGCGCTGACGTCGGCCCCGGGCAGCTCGCCCAGCTCCTTGATCTCGGGATTCGTGAAGGCCGCCTGGGCGGGGCCGCGCCGGCCGAGCAGGTAGACCTCGCGGACGCGGCTCGCCGCCAGCGCCTCCAGCGCGTAGTCGGCGATGTCGGTCTTCGCCAGCTCCTCGGGCGTCCGGCACAGGATGCGGGCCACGTCCACCGCCACGTTGCCGACGCCGACCACGGCCACCCGCTCCCGGGAGAGGTCGAACCGGTAGTCGCGGTAGTCGGGATGGCCGTTGTACCAGGCGACGAACTCGGTGGCCGGATGGCTCCCGCGCGAGGTCCTCGCCGGGGATGCCCATGCGGCGGTCGGTCTGGGCCCCGGTGGTGAAGACGAGCTGGTGGTAGTGCGCGCGCAGGTCGGCCAGCGTCACGTGCTTGCCCAGCTCGACGTTGCCGTAGAAGCGGAAGCCCGGGTGGGACGGCCGTCTTGTCGAACACGGCGGTGACCGCCTTGATCTTCTGGTGATCGGGCGCCACCCCGTAGCGGACCAGGCCGAACGGCGTCGGCAGCCGGTCGAACATGTCGACCTCGACGGCGAGCCGGTCCTGGCGGAGGAGCTGGTCGGCCGCGTAGAAGCCGGCGGGGCCCGCCCCGACGATGGCGACGCGCAGTGGGCGCGCCTCACTCCCGGGCTGACCCATGGCTCTCGGGCGCGACCGGCCCTAACCGTGCTCCGCGATCTGGATCTGCAAGGTGTCGACCTCGCCCTCGTACTCGTCCCGCTGCGCCTTCACGATGTCGCCGATCGACACGATGCCGACGAGCTTGCCGTGCTCCACGACCGGCAAGTGCCGGATGCGGCGCTCGGTCATGGTGTGGCCGACGGCCTTCAGGTCGTCGTCGGGCACCCCGACGATCACGTCGCGCGTCATGAGGTCCTGGACCAGGCGCGCGAAGACCTTCTCGTCGCGGGCGGCGGCCCGGACGATGTCGCGCTCGGAGAGGATGCCGATCGGCCGGTCGGCCTCCTCGATGACGACCAGGGCCCCGATGTTGTGCTCGGCCAGGAGTCCCAGGGCCTGACCGATCGACGCCTCGGCGCGGATGGTGACGACGCGGAGACTCTTGCGGGCCAGGACGTGCGCGATGTTCATGGACCTACCTCCCCCGTGTGCGGCGCTGGGGTCGTTGGGCCGATGATAGCCGGGCCGGGGGCTCCGGGCAATAGCGCGGGCGTCGCCGGGACACGGGCGATCGTGGCGGCGGCGGACCGCCGGTCACGCGGCACCGGGGGGAGTTTTCCTGGCGCCACCCTTCCCCGGGGTGTAGACTCCGACGAGACGCAGGCCACCCCCGTCGCCTGGAGGCGCCATGAACGCGTTCCGGACCCTCGCCGTGGCCGTGGGATTCCTGCTCCTGCCGGTCATCAGTGCCCGGGCCGACGAGACGAAGGCCGCGCCGGTCATCGAGGCCGGCTCGAAGGTCTCGCTCGAATACACGCTCCGCGACGACGACGGCAAGGTGCTCGATTCCAACAAAGGTCGGGATCCGCTGACGTACGTCCAGGGCGAGCAGCAGATCGTTCCGGGTCTGGAGAGGGCGCTCAACGGCATGCACGCCGGGGAGGCGAAGCAAGTGATCCTGGCCCCCGCCGAGGGCTACGGCGCCGTGGACCCGCAGGCGGTGGCCGAGGTCCCCAAGCAGCTGATTCCCGCGGATTCGCTGAGCGTGGGGGCCGAGCTGCTCGCGCGAAGCCGCGAGGGCGCCACCCGTCTGGTCCGCATCAAGGAGATCAAGGACGAGACGGTCGTCATCGACCTGAACCATCCGCTGGCCGGCAAGACGCTCCACTTCGACGTCAGGGTGGTCGGCGTGGAGCCTCCCGAAGCGGAAGGACCGGCCGAGAAGGCACCTGACCAGCCGGCCGAGAAGCCGGCGGAGACACCGGCCGAGAAGCCGGCCGAGACGAAGTAGCCGGCCATGCGGCGGCGCACCCTCCTCCAGGCCGGCGCGGCGGTGGGAGTAGCTCTGCTGGCCGACCGCTGGGGCCCGGCTGCCGGCGCGGATGCGCGGGCGCGCGTGGTGGTGGTCAAAGCGGAAGACCGCCGGGACGGCGTGCGGCGCGCCCTGGCTCTGTTGGGCGCCGGCGGCCTCGCGCGGCGTCACGTCGTCGTCAAGCCCAACTTCAACTCCGCCGACCCGTTCCCCGGCTCGACGCACCCGGACACGCTGGACGCGCTGGTGGACTGGCTCGGCGAGGCCGGCGCCAGCCGGGTCACCGTGGCCGACCGGAGCGGGATGGGGAACACGCGCCAGGTCATGGAGGCCAAGGGGGTCCTCGCCCAGGGGACGCGGCGCGGGTTCGCGCCGGTCGTGCTGGACGAGCTGCCGGCCCGCGACTGGGTGGCCCATCCGCTGCCGGGAAGCCACTGGCAGCGGGGCGTCCTGTTCCCGCGGCTCCTCGAGGAGGCGGAGGCCATCGTCTCCACCTGCTGCCTGAAGACCCACCGCTTCGGCGGCCACGTCACGCTCTCGCTCAAGAACTCGGTCGGCGCGGTCGCGAAGCTCGGGCCGGACGGGTACAACTACATGAGCGAGCTGCACGGCTCCGGCGCCCAGCGGAAGATGATCGCGGAGATCAACCTCCTGTATCGGCCGGCGGTCGTGCTGCTCGACGGGCTCGAGGCCTTCGTGGACGGCGGGCCCGAGGCCGGGCGGAAGGTGGTCCCCGGCGTGCTCGTCGCGGGGACCGACCGGGTGGCGGTCGATGCGGTGGGCGTGGCCGTGCTGCGGCTTTACGGCACGACGCCGGCTGCGTCGCGGGGCCGGGTCTTCGAGCAGGAGCAGATCGCCCGCGCGGCTGCGCTCGGCCTCGGCGTCGCCGGACCCGACCTGATCGATCTCGCGACCGACGACCGCGCGGGCGAGGCGTTCCTCACCCGCCTCCGCCCGACCCTCCTCGCCTAGGACGTCTTCCCGTAGCGGACCATCCGCGTGTCCCGGCGGTAGCCGGCGGCTTCCCAGAAGCCGACCGCCCACGGGTGGTCGTGCTCGACCAGCGCCGAGATGCGAATGCAACCCCACCTCCGGAGGGCCGCCTCGGCCTCGGCCACGAGCGCCCGGGCGATCCCACGCCGCCGGTACTCGGAAAGGACAGCCAGGCGGTAGATGTTGCCGCGCCAGCCGTCCCACCCGGCGATGACCGTCCCGACGACGCGATCCCCGTCGAGCGCGACCAGGAGGACGGCGGCGGACTCCCGCATGAGCCGGGCGAGGGCTTCGGGGTTGTCCGTCGGGCTCGGCGAGGCCTCGGAGCGCGCCCACAGCTCCAGCACCGCCGCGGAGTCGCCAGCCACGCAGGGCCGGATGCCGATCGCCGGATCCATGGGGCCGCGCGCAGTCTAGCACGCGGCGCGCGCCGTCACGTTGCGCGTTCCGCACCGATCTGCTACGGTTTCCTGAGCCCGGATCTGCGATTGACCGTGGAGGGACCCCGACATGGCCCCGGCAAACGACGACGAGTATTTCCGGTGGACGGCCGAGCTCTTCGACCGGACGAAGATCTTCGACAAGCCTGACGCGCTGGCCGGCATCCGGGTCCTCGAGCTGACCACGCTGGTCCTGGGGCCGTCAACGGCCGACTTCCTCGGGGAGTTCGGTGCCGAGGTCATCAAGGTCGAGCTGCCCCCCAACGGCGACACCATGCGCTACGTGACGCCGCGGGGGACCTTCTGGAAGAACGCGTCGCTCGGCTTCTTCCCCGAGAACCACTCCAAGTACCACGTGGGCATCGACCTCCACAAGGAGGAGGGGAAGCGCCTCTTCAAGCAGCTCGCGGCCCGCGCCGACGTCTTCGTGGAGAACTTCCGGGCGGGGACGCTGGACCGGTGGGGGATCGGCTACCGCGACCTCTCGGCCCTCAACCCCGGCCTCGTCTACGTCGCCAACTCCGGCTTCGGCCAGTGGGGACCCTTCTCCCTCGGCCGCGCCTCCTACGACGCGGTCGCCCAGACCGTGTCCGGCATGATCGGGATCACGGGCTTCCCCGGCCGGCCCCCGATCACCTGCGGCATCTTCATCGGCGACTGGTTCGGCGCGATGCTGGCCGCCACCGCGACCCTGGTCGCCCTCCACCACCGCCGCCGCACCGGCCAGGGGCAGCTCATCGACTACGCGCAGTCCGAGGGGCTCATCCGCTCGCTCGACTGGACCTGGCTACTGCAGGGGCTGACCGGCGAGAGCCGCGGGCCGGCCGGCAATCGCGACCGGGCGCTCGGGGCCTCGGACATCGCGCGCTGCCGCGACGGCTTCGTCGCTGTCGCCGCCGTGACCGATACCGAGTTCCGGGGGCTCTGCGCGGCGATGGACGCGCCGGCGCTGGCCGACGACCCGCGCTTCGCCACGCTGGCCGCCCGGCTCGAGCCGTCCCACGGCGAGGCCATCCTGGCCCGGGTCCGGGCCTGGGCGGCCGAGCGGACGCGGGCCGACCTCGAGGCCCTCGGCGAGAAGCACGGGTTCGCGGCCGCCCGCGTGGCGAGCGCGGCCGACCGCTACCAGGACGCCCACCTGCGGGCCCGGGGGGCGGTCTGGGAGTACGAGGATCCGCTCTACGGCCCGATGGTCGAGCAGGGCCCGGCCCCGAAGCTCTCCGCGACCCCCGGGCGCATCCGGTGGGCCGCGCGGCCCGTCGGCTGGCACAACGAGCACGTGTTCCGGACGATCCTCGGGCTGGCGCCCTCGGAGATCCAGGCGCTCGAGGCACGGGGCGCCGTCGGCCGCTGGGCCGACCGCGTCGGGGCGAAGCCGCCCGACGGGGTCGCGGTCGACCAGCCCGGCGTGTAGGGGCAGCCCATGCCGCGACCCGATCCGGATCCGACGCTGCCCTGGTCGGAATACGCGAAGGCCCTCACCGATCCGGCCACCGCCCGCCAGCAGCCGGAGGCCCTCGACGACCTCCTCGTCCTCGACTGCTCGCAGGCGAACTTCGCCGGCCTCTTCGCGTCCTCGATCCTCGCCGAGTTCGGCGCCACCGTGATCCGGGTCGAGCCTCCCGCCGGCGATCCCGCCCGCCGTTTCTCGCCGGACGGGCTGATGCACGGCGACACCGGGCTGGCCTACCTGGTGGAGGGCCGCAACAAGCACCACGTGACGCTGAACCTCGAGGACGCCGAGGGCCGCCTGCTCCTCCGTCGCCTGGCGGCCAAGGCCGACGTGCTGATCGAGACGGCCCGGCCGGGGCAGATGGATGCCTGGGGGCTCGGCTACCGCCAGCTCGGCCAGCTCAACCCGCGCCTGGTCTACGTCGCCATCTCGACCTACGGGCAGTTCGGGCCGCGGGCGGCCTCGCCGATCCCCGACCACGACGTGACGAGCCAGGCGCTCTCCGGCGTCGCGTACATCACCGGCGAGCCGGAGGGACCGGAGGGCCCCCAGCCCCACGCGGTACCGACGCGGCAGGGGTCGTGGGCCGGCTGGTACATCGGTGGCGGCTGGGCCGCGTTCGCCGCGCTGGCCGCGCTCACCTGGCGGGCCGCCTCCGGGCGCGGTCAGCTCTGCGACGTCTCGCCGGCGGAGGGCGAGATGCGCATGAGCGACTACGGGGTCCACTGGTACCACTCGCACCAGCAGGTGTGGGAGCGGACCGGCGCCTTCAACATCTCGGTCTTCCCGTACACGCTCGTCAAGACCCGGGACGGCTACTCGTTCATCGCTGGGTTCTCGGACGCGAACTGGACCGGCGTCACCAACATCATGGGACGCCCGGAGCTGAAGGACCGCTTCCCGAACGTCCGTGACCGCACGGCCGCCGACAAGCAGCCGGCGATCCACCAGGAGCTGGAAGCGTGGTCGGCCGGGCTGACCTCCCAGGAAGTGCTCGAGCGGGTCATGGACTACATGCTGAACAAGCGCGGTCCCGGCACGGTGGCCACCGCGCGGGTCAACAGTCCCCAGGACACCCTGGGGGAGTCGCACTGGTGGGAGCGGGGCGTCTTCCAGCGGGTCGAGGACCCGCACTACGGGACGCTCCTCCTCCAGGCGCCGCCCTGGAAGATGTCGCGGACCCCGCCCCGGCTCAAGTGGGCGTGCCGGCCGGTCGGCGCCGACAACGCCGCCGTCTATACCCGCCATCTCGGACTGTCACCGTCGGAGCTGACCGCGCTGCGCGCGCGCGGGATCGTCTAGGAAAGGAGCCGTCGCATGCTGACCATCGAGGACGTGGCCAAGCAGTCCCGGGAGGAGCGCCTCGGGCGGATGACGCACACCGCCGACCAGATCGCCCTGGCGATCGGCGGCCAGCCCGAGGCCGTGCTCGCCAAGCGCCCGGCCATGAAGGCCTGGGCGGGCAAGGAGGTGGTCTGCCACCTCCGGGACACCGAGGAGTCGTTCATGCTCCGGTTCCAGACGATCGCGGCCATGGACGATCCGAAGCTCCTGCCCGCCGACCCCGACCGCTGGGCCGACGAGCGCCAGTACTCGCGGAACGACGCGGTCGAGGCGCTGCACGCCTTCCGGCGTCGCCGGGAGGAGTCGCTGGTTTACCTGCGGAGCCTCGCCCCCCAGCAGTGGCAGCGCGGCGGCGTGCACCCGACTCGGGGGCGGATGAGCGTCGACGACCTCGTCACCCTGATGGCCTGGCACGACGAGAATCACCTCGAGCAGCTCAAGCGCGCCGTCCGCGGGGAAGCTTAGCGCGCCCAGCCCTACGGGCCCGATCCCCGACGCCACGTCTACCACCGTTATGGTAGTATGGCTGACGTGGTCAAGGTGACATTCACGCTCGACGAGGCGACCGTCGATCAGCTCCGCCGTACAGCGGCCAGGGTGCGGAAGCCCCAGAGCCAGGTGGTGCGGGAGGCCATCGGGGAGTACGCCGCCCGCGCCGACAAGCTGAGCGAAGGCGAGCGTCAGCGCATGCTCGCGGCTCTCGACCGAGCGATCGGGCGACCACCCAGCCGACCGGCCGCGGAGGTGGACGCGGAGCTGCGCGACATCCGCGCGGCCCGTCGCCGGTGGGGACGTCGCCGCCCAGCGAGCGCGCCTCGTTGATCCATCTCGACACGTCGGTGCTCGTGGACGCGCTGACCGGTGCACGACGCTCCGCACGCGCCCTCCGGCGGGTCATCGAGCAGGGCGAGCGCATCACGATCTCGGCCCTGGTGCTGTACGAGTGGCTTCGAGGGCCGCGCGTCGAGACCGAGCTCGCGGACCAGGAGGAGCTCCTGCCGCGCGGGCAGGCGGTGCCCTTCGGTCCCGACGAGGCGGCTCTCGCGGCCCGGCTCTATAGCGCGGTGCCACGCGCCCGCCAGCGGGAGCTGGATCTCGCCGTCGCCGCCAGTGCGCTCAGCCACGAGGCGGCCCTCTGGACGCTGAACCCAGGAGACTTCCGCGACATCCCTGGTCTCACGCTCTACCGTGCGGAGTCCCGCTGAGGTGTGGCTCACCGAGCAGGCGTGAATCGGCGGTCAGGAGGGACCCGCTCTCGCCGCCGGGCTCGAGCTGGCATGATCACTCGCTTCCCGGCCGATGTCGCCGACGGCGGTCACGCATGCGTTGATACGCTACGCTGGACGGCTCCCGCTTCCGCCGCCCATCGGTTTCTCGCGACCCTTGATCCGGCCGAGCGGCCGGGGCGTTCCACTCCGAGTCGCGGCTTCGCCGCGGCCTCCGAGGGGGGGCATCGGGGGGGTCTTCCGAGACCCCCCCGAAATCTTCACACCGGCCAGGTCTCGCGGCGCCAGGCCATCTCCCAGAAGAGGTACTCGTAGCGGCTGGAGGTGAGGAACGCCTCCTCGACCCGCCGGCGCCCGGCCTCGCCGGCGTTCTCGGCCAGCCGGTCCACGAGGTCGCGACACCACTCGGCCAGCCCGACGAACCCGGGGTCGGCGTACATCTCGATCCACTTCGCGTAACGCGGCTCGGCTGGCAGGCCGCGCGCCTGCAGCACCTGCCCGATCTCGGCGAACCCCCACATGCAGGGCAGGAGGGCGGCGACGAGCTCCGCGAAGTCGCCGGTGGCGGCCACGCGGATCAGGAAGTCGGTGTAGGCCCGGGTGGTCGGGGCCATCGGCTCACGCTCCAGCTCGGCCTCGGTGATGCCGAACTCGCGGGCGTAGGCCCGGTGGAGGTCCATCTCGGTCCGCGCCGTCGCCTGCAGGAGATCGGCGAAGCGGCCGAGCGTGTCGAGATCGGGGGCCCGGGCCGCGGCCAGGCCGAAGAGGCGGGAGTACTCGATCAGGAACCGGTAGTCCTGGCGGACCCAGTGGGTGAACCGCTCGAGGTCGAGGCTGCCGTCCCCGATGCCGCGGACGAACGGGTGCTCGTGCTGGGCCCGCCAGATCGGCTCGGCGAGGGCGCGGAGGGCGTCGGTGAGCCGCGGGGCCATGGGAGCGGCGCTACCCCGGGTCCGGACGGCGGCGCGCGCGCGTGGTGCCGGTCCACTCCTTGACCAGCTCGTGGGGGATGCCGAAGCGGTCGAGGACGCGGCCGACGGTGTGGTTCACGACGTCGTCCACCGTTCGGGGGCGGGGGTAGAAGGCCGGCAAGGGCGGCAGGATGACGCCGCCCATCTCGGCGAGGGCCAGCATCGCCCGCAGGTGGCCGAGGTGGAGCGGCGTCTCCCGCACCACGGCCACGAGCGGGCGCCCCTCCTTGAGGGTCACGTCACCGGCCCGAGCGATGAGCGTCCCCGCCAGCGAGTGGGCCACGGCCGAGAGCGTCCCGACGTCGCAAGGCGCGACGACCATGCCGGCCGTCCGGAACGAGCCGCTGGCCAGCGCGGCGCCGATGTCCCGATCGTCGTAGACCGCCGTCGCCAGCGCCTCGACGTGCTCGACCGGGTAGTCCGTCTCCTCCGTGATGATCCGCCGCGCCTCCCGGCTGACGACCAGGTGGGTCTCGACGTCGGGGGCGCCCCGCAGCACTTCCAGGAGCCGGATCCCGTAGATGGCGCCGGTCGCGCCCGCGATGCCGACGACCAGTCTCATGACAGAGCGCCGTCCCACAGCCCGCGCAGGGCCTCGCGGGCCACCTTGCCGCGGTCGTTCTTCGGGATCGCGTCCACCAGGCGGAGGTGCCGCGGGCACTTGAACTCCGACAGCCGGGAGCGGCAGTGGGCCAGGAGGTCGGCCGGCGTGAGCGCGATCCCGGGCCGGGCCACGACGAAGCAGGCGATCGCCTCCCCGTAGACGGGGTCGGGCACGCCGATGGTGGCCGCCTCGGCGACGCCGGGGTGGGCGAGGAGGGCCGTCGTGACCTCCATCGGCGCGACGTTGACGCCGCCCCGGATGATGAGGTCCTTCTTGCGTCCCGTGAGGTAGAGGTAACCGTCAGCATCCGCGTGGCCGAGGTCGCCGGTCCGGAAGCCCTCGGGCGGGATGGGGACGAGCCGGCCGCCCTCGGTCAGGTAGGCGCTGGCCATCGCCGGCCCGCCGACGACCAGCTCGCCCTCGACCCCCGGCCGGCACGTCACGCCCGCGTCGTCCACGAACCGGGCGTCGAGGTACGGAACCGCCGGGCCGATCGAGCCCGGCCGCGGAGCGTCCGGCGGGTTGATCGCCATGAAGCCGGCCTCGGTCATGCCGCAGCCCTGGACGATCGGGATGCGGTAGCGGTCCTCGAACGCGCGCTGGGTGTCGGGAGACAGGGGCGCCGCGCTCGAGGTCATGAAGCGCAGGCTCGGAAGGTCGTCGCCCGTCACCGCGAGCGGCGTCTCGAGCAGCATGCTGAAGACGGTCGGGACGCCGGCGGCGATGGTCACCGCCTGATCGCGGATCCAGTCGAAGAGCTGCCGGCGTGAGAACCGGGGCGCGAGGACGAGGGTGGCCCCGGCCTGGAGGCTGGGGCCGAGCGAGAGGCACTGGGACGACGCCCAGGACAGCGCCCGGTATTCGAGGAGCCGGTCGGCGCCGGTGATCCCGAGCCGCTCGACCAGCGAGCGGGCCATGTAGAACCACGCCGCGTGGCTGATGCAGACCCCCCGGGGGGTCGCGGTGGTCCCCGACGTGTAGTCCAGGAGCCCGATGGCGTCCGGGCCGCCCACCCGGCGCTCGCCGGGCGTCGCCGGGAGGCATCCGAGGGCGCCGAACAGCGCGTCGAAGGGCAGGGCCTCGGCGCCCGCTCCCCGGGCGAGCGCGACGAGCTCGTCCGGGAGGCCCGGCTGCCAGAACACGAGACGCGGCCCGGCGTCGTCGAGCATCTGGCCGGCGTTCTTCGCGTTCACCTCGACGTTGATCGGGTTCGCCGTGGCCCCGTAGCGCTGGATGCCGAGGAGGCAGACGACCAGCTCCAGGCAGTTGTCGCTCAGCACGGAGACCCGGTCGTTGGCCCGCAGGCCGCGGTCGGCCAGGAGACGGGCGAGGCGGCTGGTCAGCGCGTCCAGCTCGGCGAACGTGAGCCGCCCGGGCGGGTCGAGGGACTCGAGGTAGACCCGCCCGCCTCGCTCCCTGGGCGTGCCCGGCGATGAGGGAATCGATGTCGCGGTAGGCGACCACGCTCCCCCTCACCTCTACCCTCTCCCCCGCTGGCGGCGGGGGAGAGGGAGAAGAGGTCGAGGCCATCGATCTATACGCCGCGCTCGGCCATCCACTTGGCGTAGCCGTGCTGGGAGGCGCGGGCGCGCTCGATCTGCTCGGGGGTGAACCACCGGGCCAGGTCCACCAGCTCGACCTCGTAGCGGGCCCGCTCGAAGGCGTCCTTGTAGACGAACGGCACGGTGGCGTCGATGGCGAGGCCACCCTGGAATCGGATGTTGCTCTGGGTCCAGTCGCGCTCGCCGGCGGTCGAGCGGGCGCTGGGCTGGAACGTCTGGCCGAAGCCACCGGCGCAGACCGTCTGGATGCTCTCGGGCGTCGTCCGGGTCGCCATCGCCCACAGGATGTCCTCGGGCGTGTAGATGTCGATGTCCTCGTCCACCGCGATCGCCAGCTTCATGCCGAGCGAGATCGACATGGCGGCGGTGAGGATGTTGCGCTGGAGCCCCTCGTCCCGCTGCCGGCGCTTCTTCACCTGGAAGAGCACGCCGCCCCAGTCGGTCAGCCCCATCGGGATGTGGGTGTCCACGCAGAAGCCGGGCGAGATCCGGTCGGCCACCTCGAAGAAGGCCGCCTCCCGCATGGACACGTCGATGTAGTGGTCGTCCATGCCGTGGACGATGAGACCGTAGTAGATCGGCTTGTCCCGGCGGTGGGTGATCGCGGTCGCCTGGAACTTGTAGGTCCGGTAGGACTTGCCCATGTAGCCGGCCCACTCCGGGTGGAAGGGGTAGACGCCCTGCTTCCCGTCCTTCTCGGCGACCGGGCTCTCCCACACCTTCTGGGTCGTGTCGAGGTAGCCCTCGATCACGTACTCGGCGTTGGCGATCGCCCAGGCGTCCACCGTCCGGGCCTTCACGAGCTCGACCGGGAAGCCCTGGAGCGCCCCCGCCACCCCCAGCTCGTCCGCCCCCTTGGGCAGGATCATGTAGGTGAAGCCGGAGCCGGCCATCATCGTGCAGGCTGGCGGCACCCCGATGTTGATCGTCATCGGGATCGGCTCCTGGCGGTACCAGTGGGTCGCCACCATGTCCATGTGGGAGCCGGGGGAGATCTGGAAGCTCGAGTAGTCGGGGCCCCGGAAGTTCATCCGGTTGTAGCCGATGTGGGAGCCGCCCCAGAAGAACCGGCCGCGCACGACCGTGTTGCCGGCGCCGAGGGTCCGGCCGGGGTCGGACTTCGAGTGCGAGATCATGGGGACCCGGTCCCACACGTCGATGTCCCGGGTGACGACCACCTCCTGGCACGGCGCGTCCTTCACCTCGATCGGCGGGAGGGGCTGGCGGATCGCTTCCACCGCCTTGAACTTGAACTTCCGGGGGTCCTCGACGCCGAACAGCCGGGCGATGCGGTCGGCCGAGGCGTAGATGTTGTTGGCGAGCCGGGCGTTGGGGTAGCCCTTGACCCGCTCGAAGAGCAGCGGCGGCCCGCCGTCCAGCCGCTTCTGGATGGCGGCCAGCTCGAGGTGGGGGTCGATCTCGACCTCGGAGGCAAGCAGCTCGCCCGTCTCCCGCAGGTATTCGAGCGTGCTGCGGAGGCTCGAGATGTCCTTCTTGGTGATGGTCGGGGTCGTTTTGGCCATGGCTCCTCCGGACTAAAGACGTTCCGGCTCGGCGACCGTCCGCTCGCTGGACACGTTGCCGGTGTTGAGCGTTCCCTTCGGCTCGAGCAGCACCACGTGGACCTCGTCGGTCAGCGCGACGGGGCAGTGCTCGATGCCGCGGGGGACGATGATGAACTCGCCAGGGCCCACCTCACGGTCGCCGTCACGGAGCCGCATGCGGAGCCGCCCGGCGACCACCAGGAACAGCTCGTCTTCCCGGTCGTGATGGTGCCAGACGAACTCACCCGCGAGCTTGACCACCTTCACGTGCATGTCGTTCACGTCGCCCACGACCTTCGGCGACCAGTGGTCAGCGAACCGTCCGAACGTCTCCGCGAGGTTGACGACCCGCATCGCCTCCACGACCTCCTCATCGTCTCCTACTGGCAGAGCTGCCGTGCATGGGTCGGAACCCAGACCGTCTCCCGCTGTCCGTTCGGCATCACGCGGGTCTCGGCGTGGCCTTCCACCGTCACGGTCTGGCAATTCCTGGCGGACCCGCCCGGGGCGCCCGGGGCCGCCGGCGCCTGGCCCGGGCTCGCGCTGGGCGGCGGGGGAGCCATCGCGGGTGCCCCCTGGGGCGGCGGCGCGGCCCCTCTGACGGGCGGCGGCCCGGATGGGGGGGGCGGGTACACGTAGGCCGGAGGAGGATACGGCGATACCACATAGCAGCCGGACAGCCCGACGCAGCTGAGACCGATCACGACCACCCCGGTCCAGACTCGCTTCATCGTTCGTCCTCTCATGCCTCCGTCTCTCCTATCGCTCCGGCATCAGGCCACCGGGGCGGAACAGGACGAAGAGGACCAGCAGGGCTCCGAAGACCATCTGGCGGAGGTTGGCGCCGACCTCGGCCGGGAGATCGAGGAACCGGAGCGCCTCCGGGATCAGGAGCATCACCGGGGCCCCGAGCCACGGGCCCCAGAAGTTGCCGAGCCCGCCGATCATCACGATCGACAGGATGAACATCGACTCCTCGATCCCGAAGGTCCGCGGGCTGATGTACGAGAGGTGGGCCGCCATCAGGCTGCCGGCGGCCGCCGCCATGGCGCAGCCGACCACGAAGACCGAGACCTTGTAGTAGGTGACGCTCTTGCCGAGGGACTGCACCGCGGCCTCGTCTTCCCGGATGCCCCGGAGCACGCGCCCATAGGGAGACCGCCCGAGCCGCCAGGCCGCCCCGCAGCAGACCGCGGCCACCAGCCCGGTGGGGACCAGGAAGGCGCGATACGAGTCGAACGAGAGCCCCAGGAGCGACGGCTTCGGGATGCCGGGGAGTCCCATCGGGCCGCGCGTCAACGCGGTCCAGTTCAGGAGCACGGTCACGATGATAACCTGGAAGGCGAACGACGCGATGACGTAGTAGTTCCCGCGCAGGCGAAGCGACAGCCAGGCCAGCCCCAAGGCCACCGCCGCCGCCACCGCCATCCCGGCCAGCACGGTCGGGAAGAAGCTCCAGCCGTGGACGACGGTGAGGACACCCGTCGCGTAGGCGCCCAGCGCCATGAAGGCGGCGTGGGCTACCGAGAACATGCCGGCGGAGCCCATGATCAGGTTCAGCGAGACCCCCAGGATCACGTAGATCAGCGTCGTGACGGCCAGGTAGAGAAGGTACGTCCCCACGCTCAGGTCCCTCGAAGCGCCAGGATCGTGGCGGATGCGTCCAGATCTCGGGGGCGGGGTCGAGGAGCGAGCAGCGCCCCGGGAGGCGTTCGAAGGACGCAGGGAGTCGCCGACCGCAGGCGTACTCCCAGTACGCCGAGGATCGGCGACGACCGAGGACGACCATAGGTCGGGACGGACGCGAGGCCGTAGGCCGAGCGCGTCCCGACCGAGATGAACGTTGCGAAGCTCATCGGCCCCGCCCCTAGACCTCGTGGCGCTCGAGCCGCCGGCCTACCAGCCCCGTCGGCCGGGCGAGGATGAAGACGAGCATGACCCCGAAGGCCAGCGCCTCCCGCCAGGCGGCGTCGATCCGCCACAGGCCGAGATTCAAGGCGAGCCCCAGGATCAGGCCACCGAGGGCCGCCCCCGTGAAGGTGTCGGCACCGCCGACCAGGACCGCGATCGCCGCCACCAGCACGACCGGCAGGCCGCGGCCCGGCTCCAGCCCCACGTCCACCGCCCCCATGGCGGCCGACACCGCGGCCAGGGCCGAGCCGAGCCCGAAGGCGAGGAGGCGGACGCGCCCGATGTCGATGCCGACGATCCGGGCCATGGTCGGGTTGATGGTGACCGCCCGCAGCGCCTGACCGGCCGCGGTGCACCGGCGGAGCCAGTTGAGCAGCGCCAGGCAGCCGCCGGCGACGGCCAGGCCGATGAGCTGGAGGTAGGTGAACACGATGGGGCCGAGTGGGATGGCCTCCTGGAGGCGGGCCCCCACGCTCACCGTCTTGTTGTCGCCGCCGAAGATCATCTCGACCGCGTTGTCGATGAAGATCAGCGTGCCGATGGACGCCACCAGCACCAGCATGTGGGAGGCGCCTCGCCGGGTGAGCGGCCGATAGATGACCAGCTCGATCAGGATCCCGAGGAGGGCGGCCAGCCCGACGGTGAGGCCCAGCGCGAGCCAGAAGGGGAGCCGCGCCAGCGTCACGAAGGCGTAGAGCATGTAGCCCGCCACCCCGTACACCGCGCCGTGGGCGACGTGGAAGATGCGAGTGGCCCCGAAGATCAGCGCGAAGCCCAGGGCGAGCAGGGCGAAGGCGCTGCCCTCGACGAGCCCGTTGGCGAGGAGCTGGAGCGGCATCGACATCGTCCCCTCGCACCCTGCACGGAGGAGAGGGTCGGGAGGGGAAGAGCTCTAGGTTCCTTGAAGCATCGGCCCCGCCCCTAATCCCGGTAGGTCGCGAACTTGCCGTCCTTTACCGTCTTGAAGGTTACCGGGAGGGTGACGGCGCCGTCCCGGTCGAACGCGATCGTGCCGAGGACGCCATGGTGGCCCTTGATCTGGGAGAGGCCGTTCTTGATCCCGTCGCCGGAGTAGCCGCCCAGCTCGATCGCCCTGGCGATGAGGTGGATCGCGTCGTAGTGCGTGGCGACGTAGAGGATCGCGTCCTGGTTGTACCGGCTCCGGTACCGCTCTCCGAAGGCCTTCATGGCCGGGGTCCCGGTCTGGGGGTCGAAGGCGTTGTCGACGTAGACGAAGCCCTCGGCGGCGCCCTCGGCCAGCTCGAGCATCGCCTGGGTCACCCCCTCGGCCGAGCCGAACCAGGGCGCGGTGATCCCGAGCTGCTTGGCCTGCTTGAGGACCCGGCCGGTGTCCGAGCCGGTGCCGATCAGGACCAGGCCCTCGGGGTTCAGGGCCTTGGCCTTGGTCAGCGGCGACTTGAAGTCAGTGGGGTGTCCGGTGTAGAGGATCTCCTCGAGCACCGTCCCCCCCTTGTCGGCGAAGACCTTCTTGAAGACCTTGGCGTTGCTCAGCCCGTACTCGGTGTTCTCCCCGAAGAACACGACCTTGCGGAGCTTCTTCCGGTCGGCCACGAAGCTGGCCAGCTCGGAGGCGCTGACGACGGCGTCGTTGAGGTTGCTGAAGGTGTAGTCGCCGGCGGTCCGGATGTCGGCCGAGTTGGCGGCGGCGTTGAAGTTGACGACCTTGTACTTCTCGGCCACCGGGGCGATGGCGAGGACCGCGTCGCTGCCGCCGGTGATCACCACCGGGACCCGGTCCACCTCGGCCAGCTTGATGAAGCCGGAGACCGCCCGCTTGGTCTCGTAGCCCCAGTCCTCCACGATCACCTCGAGCTTCTTGCCCTTGACGCCGCCCGCCTTGTTGATCTCCTCGACCGCCATCTCGACGCCGCGGTTCATGACCTCGCCGTAGAACTTGCCGCGGCCCGACATGATGAGGAGCGCGCCGATCCGGTAGGTGTCCTCGGCGGCCCCGCCCCTGCCGAGTGGCACCAGGAGGGCGCCGAGAGTGGCGGCCACGACCAGCAGGACGATCGCGCGCTTCGTGATCATGGCGGCTCTCCTCTCGTTGGGCCCGCGTGCTAACGGACGGCGGCCGACAGGCGGCCCGTGCGGCGGTTCCAGGCCTGGACGGCGTCGTCGGCGGCCGCGGCGTCCTCGGGGACGAAGCCGCGGACGTCACACGTCAGCTCCAGCCGGATCCCGTTCGGGTCGAAGAAGTAGATGGAGTGGCAGAAGCCGTGGTCCACCGGACCCAGCACCTTCACCCCGTTCGTCTCGAGCTGGCTCTTGTAGCGGAGCAGGGCGTCCCGGTCGGGCACCCGCAGCGCCAGGTGACGGACCCAGCCGGGCACCACGGTCTGGTCTTCCTGGTCGGGCAACCCCAGGATCTCGAAGAAGGCCACGCAGCCACCGTCCGCCATCTGGAAGAAGGTGTGGAGGTGGGGGTAGGGCTCCCGGGTGCTGGGGACCGTCTCGCTCTGCGCGTGCGCCACCAGCTTCATGTTGAGGTACTTCGTGTAGAACTCGACCGTCTTCTGGGTGTCCCGGGTGAGATACGCGACGTGATGCAGCCGCTCGGGCGGTGGAAGTGCCATGAGTCCTCCTGTGCCGGCTGGAATCGACTCGGGCGCCGCCATTATAGCCCGGCGGCGCCGGCCCCGGTAGGTGGACGGGCTCGGCCAGCGGCGCCGCGACGCGACGCGCGAGCGCCTGCTCACCGGGGAGGGGATCCCGGCCGAGCGCCTCATCGACGCGGAGGCCACGGGCGGCCCGGCGACTCCGGCGGCCACTCCCGACGCCGAGGGCCGCGTCGAGTTCACCGTCGCAGCCGGCGAGTAGCTCCGCTGGCCCTCCCCGTGACGCTCGGATAGGATAGCCCGCGCCATGCACTCACACGGTCAGGGATCCCCACGAAGTGGAGAAGGCGAAGCGCCCTGGAAGTCGCTGGAGCGGATGAACCGCTTCCAGGAACCGGAGGCGCGGCGGATCATCGCCGATCTGGCCCTGGCCCCGGGCTCACGCGGGCTCGACGTGGGCTGCGGCGTCGGGCTCTACGGCCTCTGGATGGCCGAGGCCGTGGGGAGCGCGGGGCACGTGATCGGCCTCGAGCCCGAGACGGAGCGCGTCGAAGCGGCCCGCGCCCTCGTGGGCAGCCGCATCCCGGCCGGCCGGCTCGAGTTCCGCCAGGGCGACGGGACGGCCATCCCGCTGCCCGATCGGAGCGTCAACTGGCTGTGGTGCGGCGATGTGCTCCACCACATCGTGGAGACGGAGCGGGCCCTGCGCGAGTTCCGGCGTGTGGTGCGCCCCGGGGGCCGGATCGTCATCAAGGAGTCGCAGCTCCTCTCGGCGCTCTTCCTGCCCGGTCACCCCGAGCTCGAGCGTCGGATCCAGCTGGCCGAGATCCGGCGCACTCTCGAGGAAGGCGGCGGGCGGTCGTTCCAGGAGCGACGCCAGACCACCCTCGCATCACTCCGGGCCGTGGGGCTCACCGGGGTGACCATGCGGAGCTACCTCCTGGAGCGCCGGGCCCCGCTCGGGCCGGCCGACCACGACTATATCCAGAACACGGTCTTCGCGCGCAACTGGGGCGATCGCCTGCGCGAGCTGCTGACGCCCGATGACTGGGCTCGGCGCTCAGCCCTGTGCGAGGCGGACTCGTCCGACAATGCCCTGAAGAGCCTCGACTACTATTGCCTCTATCCGATCACGGTCTTCAGCGTGCCACTGCCCGCCTGAGCACGCGGTGCCGCTGGCGGGACGAGAGAACCTCCGATCCGGCCTGCCCGCGGCTCAGCCGGCCGGGAAGCGGGCGCGGAGCCAGCTCCCGAGGAGCGCCAGCACCTCCGCCCGGGTGTCCCGGGTGACGCCGGCCAGCGGGATGCCGTAGTGGTCGGCCCCCTGGATCATCGCGAAGGTCTTGTCGGCGTGCGGGGCGGCGGCGTGCTGCGCCTCGGCGTCCCGCGGGTAGACCGCGTTGTCCCCGCTGTAGCCGACGACCAGCGTCGGGAGGCTCACTCGCGGGAGGTTGTCGAGGAGCGAGGCGCGCGAGGAGAGACCGGACCACGTCGAGAGCCAGGCCCGCGGCGTGGCGAGCCGGCCGAAGGCGAAGGGCGAGCCGTAGTTGGCGAGGTCGGGCCGGTCGCTGTAGAGGTCGCCCGGCCGGCGGTCGTTCGGCTCGAGCGAGAGGTCCAGGTAGGCCAGCTCGGCGGCAGTCCGGTAGATCACCATGATGCAGTCCCGCGACGCCCGCCGTCGCAGGAAGCCCTGCTCGGCCGGCGGCAGCGCCGCCGCCCCCGGCTCGGCCAGGCGCGCGCGGAAATAGGCCTCCTCGGCGACGTGCCGGCGGGCGCGGGCGTCGAGCCGCGCCACGCGGGCCTGCTGGGCGGCCCGGTAGCGCTCGACGAACTCGGCGCCGTAGCGCGTCGGGGCGGGGGGCACCCGGAAGCCGTTGGCGGGGTCGTACGGGTCGAGCGTCGGGTCGCAGGAGAGGACGTCGCCCTCGTCGGTCACCGACGGATCGATGGCGCGGAGCAGGAACCGGCCCTGCCCGACGTGCGCGGCCAGCGAGACGAACCCGTCGGCCGGCGGCAGCTCGTGCGCGTTCAGGTCCGGCGGGTCCCCGGCCGGGGTCGCCGCCAGCCGGCCGGGCGGCGCCGTCGCCGCCTGCGCCTGGTAGAAGGCGAAGAGCGACCCGCCGCCGCTGTTGCCGAGGAAGACCACGGACCGGGCCCCGTGCCGCTCGCGCAGCAGGCGGATGCCGGCCGCGATCTCGAGCAGCACCGTCTCGTGGATCATGGCGGTGTCGTTGTTCACCCACCGGCTGGCATGCCCGAAGGCGGCGTACCCCTGCTCGACGAGCGCGGGAATCGTGTAGTGCTGTGAGAAGTCGCTGCGCGGGTGCATCAGGTAGACGACGGTCGGCGGCACGGTCGGGCCGCGCCAGTAGAGGATGCCCCGGGAGGGCACCCCGTCGTCGGCGACGATCCGCTCCACCTGGTGGCGCACCCCCGGCGGCAGCTCGCCGAACTCCACCGGCCGGTTCGCGTGCCCGTAGCGCTTGGGCTCTGCCATGTCAGTTTCGGGACCTCCCTCCCACCCCCCCAACCCCCCTCCCCCACCGTCCGACGGCCTTCGGCCTTTGGCCGGGGGGAGGGGGAGTCGGGGGATCCATTCCTTCACACCCTCTCAGCCCAGGTAGGCGCGGAGTAGCTCCGGATGAGTGAGGAGGTCGGCCGGGGCGCCCTCGAGCGCCGTGAGCCGGCCGAGCTTCATCAGGTAGACGCGATCCGCGATCGGCAGCACCTGGCGGACGTTCTGCTCGACCATCAGGATCGTCGTGTGAAGCCCCCGGTTGATCTCCTTCACCTTGGCCAGCGTCTTCTCCAGCGCGAGCGGGGCCAGCCCGATCGAGGGCTCGTCGACCAGCAGCAGGGTGGGGGCGCTCATGAGCCCCATGCCGATGGCCAGCATCTGCCGCTCGCCGCCCGACAGCGAGGCCGCGCGCTGCCCGGCCCGCTCGGCCAGGACCGGGAAGAGCGCCAGCACCTGCTCGAGCTGGCGGCGCCGGGCGGTCCGGTCGGGGAGGGTCCACGCCCCCAGCTCGAGGTTCTCGCGCACGGTCATCTCGCCGAAAGTGAGGCCGCCCTGCGGCACGAGCGTGAGGCCGGCCCGAAGGTTCTCCGCGACGGAGCGCCCGGCGAGGTCCTGGCCCCGGAAGCGGATCCGCCCCTGGTAGGGCAGGAGCCCCAGGATGGCGTGGAGCGTCGTGGTCTTGCCGGCGCCGTTCGGCCCGGACATGACCGCGGCCTCGCCGTCCTCCAGCACGAGATCGACCCCCAACAGCACCGGCTTCGGCCCGAAGCTGACCCGGAGCCCGGTGATCTCGAGCAGGGGGGCCATCAGTTCGTGACCTCCCGCCCACCCGATCCTTCGACGGCCTTCGGCCTTTGGCCCCCCTCCCCTACCGGTGGACGGCCTTCGGCCTTTGGCCGGAGGGAGGGGGGAGTCCAGGGCCGCATTCCGTCACACGCTCTCAGGGCGACGCGCCGGGCGGCGCATCGAGACTGCCGCCCAGGTACGTGGTCACCACGACGGGATCCGCCCGGACTGCCGCCGGGGGGCCGGCGGCGATCAGCCGGCCGTGGTCGAGGGCGACCACCCAGTCGGAGACGCCCATCACGGCCTCCATGTTGTGGTTGACCAGCAGCACGGTGCGGCCGCGCGCCACCAGGTCCCGGATGATCCTCAGGATGCCGTCGATCATGGCGGGAGGCAGCCCCGCCACCGGCTCGTCGAGCAGGACCAGCCGGGCGTCGGTCGCCAGCACCCGGGCGATGGCCAGGAGCTTCTGATCCCCGTACGCCAGGCGATCGGCCGCCTCCTCGGCCCGGTCGCCGAGGCCGACCAGCTCCAGGATCTCACGGGCCCGGTGCCGGGCGGGATCGCGCGCGGCCGGCGGCCGGCGCCCGAGGATTGCGCCGGCGAGGCGCTCGCCGGCCTGGTCCGGCACGCCGAAGAGCACGTTCTCGAGCGCGGTCATCCGGCGGAAGAGCTTCACGTCCTGGAACGTCCGCGCGATCCCGAGCCGGGCGATCCGGTCGGGCGGCAGCGAGCCGATGAGACGGCCGTCGTAGACGATGCGACCCGCGTCGCAGGAGAGAAAGCCGCCGATGACGTGGAAGAGGGTGGTCTTGCCGGCCCCGTTGGGGCCGATCAGGCCCGTGATGCGCGCCGGCTCGACGGCGAAGGAGACGTCGGCCAGCGCCTGGACGCCGCCGAACCGCTTGGAGACCCGATCCACCTCGAGGAGGGCCATCGCGTGCCCCGCATTATAGCTTCGGCGCGGACGGCAGGGCGCGGAGGTAGGCGATCAGCGCCTGGATCTCGCCGTCGGTCAGGGTGAAGCCGAAGGACGGCATGCCCGGCTTGCCGAAGGTCGAACCGCCCTGCCGGATGATGTCGGCGAGGTACTGGTCGGGGAGGGCCGCCGTCTCGGGGCCGGCCAGGTTGCCGGGGCGCAGGAGGAGGAGCCGGGCCCGCCAGGAGCCGCCGCGTCCGTCGGAGCCGTGGCAGGTCGCGCAGTGGGCGTGGAAGAGCGAGCGACCCGGCTCGGGGCCCGGCGGGCTGGGCGGGAGCGGGGCGAGGAGCAGCACGGCGACCAGCGCGACGAGGCCGAGCGTGACGAGGCCGGCGGCCCCGAGCAGGATCCGCTTCATCGGCCCGGGGTCGGAGGCTGGCCAGGCGCCAGCTCGAGCAGCGTGCGGCGCACCTCCGGGTCCTCGAGGAGCGCCGGTCCGGGTCCTTCCGTGAGGACCTGGCCCTGCTGGAGGACGTAGGCCCGGTCGGCCAGCCCGAGGAGGCGGCGGACGTGCTGGCCGGCGGCGAGGATCGCGACGCCCCGGACGCGGGTCAGCTCGCGCAGGACGGCGCAGAAGCGCGCGATCGCCGTCCGGGCGAGGCCGAGGAAGGGGTCGTCCAGGATGAGCAGCCGGGGCCGCGCCATCAGGCCGCGGGCGAGGGCCACCATCTGCTGCTCGCCGCCCGACAGCGTGCCGGCCGCCCGGTCCCGCGCGTCGCGCACGAGGGGGAACAGCTCCTCGCACATGGCGCGGGCGGCGATCGCCTCCCGGCGCGCCGGTGCCAGGTAGGCGCCGAGCTCGAGGTTCTCGCCCACCGTCAGCTCCTCGAAGAGCCCGCGGCCCTCGGGGATCGTCGCCACGCCGAGCGCGGCGATGCGGTAGGGCGCCAGCCCGTCGATCCGGACGCCGTCGAGCCGGATGGTCCCGCCGCGGAGCGGCAGCCGGCCGGTGACGGCGCGCAGGAGCGTCGTCTTGCCGGCGCCGTTGCCGCCGACGAGGGCGACCAGCTCCGCGGCCCCGACCGCGATCGACACGTCCTGCACGATCAGGGCGCCTCCGTAGCCCGCGCTCACGCCCTCGACGGCCAGCAGCGGCGTCATCTCGGCACCAGGGTGAGGTCGAAGCGCACCTTGACGTCGTCCTTGATCGGGTTGAGCCGGCTCTGGTAGGCGATGCCGAACTCCTGCCGGTTCACGACCAGGTCGCCGGTGACGCGGATCGCCCCGCCGGTGAGGGCCACGGTGACCGGCACCGTGACGGGCCGGCTCACGCCGCGGATCGTCAGCTCGCCGCCGACGAGGACGCGCTCGCCCTCGCGCCGCACCCCCGCGACGACGAGCGTCGCCTCGGGGTGGCTTCGGGCGTCGAAGAAGTCCTCGCTGCGCAGGTGGTTGTCCCGCGTCCCGTTCGCGGTGTCGATCGAGGCCACCTCGACGGTGACCCGGCCGGCGGCCGTCTCGAGACGTCCGTCCTCGAGACGCAGCTCCCCGCCGAAACGCCGGAAGCCGCCGTCGGCGTCCATGAAGCGGGAGACCGCGTAGAAGCGGAGCTGGCTGCGGGCCGGGTCGATGGCGTAGAGCCGGGGCTCCGCGCGCGCCGCGACGGAGGGCAGCAGGAGGAGCGCGACCAGCGCCAGCGCGCGACCGACGTCTGTTCGGGACCTCCCGCCCACCCGATCCTTCGACGGCCTTCGGCCTTTGGCCCCCCTCCCCCACCGTCGGACGGCCTTCGGCCTTTGGCCGGGGAGGGGGGAGCCGGAGCACCCCATTCCCTCACTGCTCTTACTCCTCGTCGCCAAGGTAGGCCTCCTTCACCCGTGGCGAGCCGAGGACCTCGACCGGCCGGCCGTCCGCCACGATCGCGCCCTGGTCCAGCACCACCATCCGGTCGGCCAGCTCGGCGAGCACGCCGACCGAGTGCTCGATCGCCAGGATCGTGAGCCCGCGGGCCCGGAGCCGGCCGTAGAAGCGGATGACCTCCTCGCGCCCCCGGGGCGTCAGGCCGGCGGACAGCTCGTCGAGGAGGAGCAGCCGCGGCTCGGGGCCGAGGGCGCAGGCCAGCTCGAGCCGCTTCTGCTGGCCGAGCGAGAGCTCCCCGGCGCGCGCGGTCGGCCGATCGTGGAGGCCGACCAGCTCGAGCAGCCGCTCGGCCCGTCGCCGGCGCTCGCTCGCGGAGCGGCGGCGATGGCCGCCGCCGAACGTGACGCCGACGAGGACGTTGTCGAGAGCCGGCAGGTCGTTGAAGAGCCGGGCGATCTGGAAGGTCCGGCCGATCCCGAGGGCGGCGATCCGGTGGGGCGGCAGGCGGGTCAGGTCGGCTCCCTGGAACCGGACGGCGCCGGCGGTCGGCCGGACGAGCCCGCTGACGACGTCGAAGAGCGTCGTCTTGCCGGCGCCGTTCGGCCCGAGGACGGCGACCAGCGAGCCCGGCTCGATCGCCAGGCTCACCTCGCGGAGCGCCTCGAGCCCGCCGTACCGCTTGCTCACCCGCTGGAGCTCGAGCATCACGCGCGACGGAGGAGGCCGGCCAGGCCCTTCGGGAAGACCAGCACCACCAGGATGAGCGCCGCCGCGTAGGGGAGCTGGTGGAGGCGCGGGAGGGCCGGCTGGAGCACGACCTCCGAGACCAGGTAGAGGAGCAGGGCGCCGGCCGCCGGCCCCAGGAGCGCGTGCACGCCGCCGAAGACCGCCATGATGAGCGGCAGGAGCGACAGCGCGCGGCCGAAGACCAGGTCCGGCTCGATGAACCGCACGGCGTGGGCGTAGAGGGCCCCGCCCGCCGCCGTGAGGGCGCCGGAGCAGGCGAAGGCGAGGAGCGTGTACGGCGCCGGGTTCACGCCGAGGAGCTGGGCGCGCTGGCGCGACTCGCGGATCGCCGCCCACGCCAGCCCGACCCGCGTGCGACGGAGCCCGGCGAACGCGCCGAGCGCCAGCAGCAGGAGGCCGAGCGCCAGGTAGTAACCGCCGGCGCGGTCGCGCGTCAGCTCGAGAGGCAGGCCGGGCAGGGCTGGCAAGGCGGGGATCCCGATCAGCCCGGCGCCGCCGCCGGTCAGCGCCGTCCAGTTGAGCGCGATCAGCCGCCCGCCCTCGGCGTAGGCGAAGGTGGCCAGCGCCAGGTAGGCGCCGGCCAGGCGCTGGGCGGTGAGCCCGATCGGCACGGCCACCGCGGCGCCCACGCCGACGGCGGCGGCGACGGCGAGCCAGGGGCTCCACCCCGCGCGCTGGCTGAGGAGGGCGCTGGCGTAGGCGCCGGCCCCGAAGTAGACGGCGTGGCCGAAGGAGATCTGGCCGGCGAAGGCGAGGAGGCTCCACGCGCTGGCCAGGGTGGCCCACCGGAAGGCCGCGCCGAGGACGTAGAGGGCATAGGGATCGAAGCCGAGGAGCGGCGGCCCGGCCAGGGCCAGGGCGAGGATCGCCACCGGGAGCGCCTTCATCCGGCGGGCTTTCGCTCGGGGGTCCCCGGGCGGGCGAGGAGCACGGCCAGCAGCACGGCGACCACGACCAGCTCCCGCCAGCGCGGGCCGGCCCAGGCGAGCGTCAGCGCCTCGAGGAGGCCGATCGCGAGCCCGGCGCCCAGGAGGCCGACCAGCGGCTCCCGGCGGCTCCAGGCGCGGCCGAGGATCGCCAGCGTGATGGCCGAGAGCGTCAGCTCGACGCCCGCCCCGGGGTGCAGGTAGTGGGACGCGGCGAAGAGCACGCCGCCGAGGCCGGCGATGGCCGCCGCCGCCGCGAAGGTCACCACGGAGACCCGGTCCGTGTTGACGCCGAGGAGGGCGGCCGTCCCCGCGTCCCGCGCCGTGGCCCGGAGGGCGATGCCCCACCGGGTGTGGTCGAGCAGGAGCTGGAGCCCGACGATGGTCACCAGCGCGACCCCGGCCGCGGCCCCCCGCGGAGCCGACATCCCGAGGATCCCGGTGGCGGCGCCCGCCTCGCTCGCGGTCGCGATGATGCGGTAGTCGGCGGACCAGGTCGCCAGCATGGCGTCCTGGAGGAGGAGCGAGAGGCCGAAGGTGAGCGCCATGCTGTTCAGCTCGACCGGCTCCCGCACCCGGTGGAGGAGCGCGCGCCAGACGAGGCCGACCGGGATCAGGGCGACGGCGGCGAGCGGCGCCAGCACGAGCGGCGGCCACCCGGAGAGGCGCCCGGCCGTGTAGCCGAGGTAGCCGCCGAGCAGGACCCACTCGCCGTGGGCGAGGTTGAGCGCGCGCGTGAGCCCGAAGACCGCGGCGAAGGCCAGGGCCAGAAAGGCGTAGAACGCGCCGTTGGCCAGGCCGGCGAGGACCGCCTCGCCCAGCGTCGTCAGGCTCACCAGGGTCCTTGGGGCGCCAAAACCAATGCAGGTGAGCTGCCTCCTCGGGGGCAGGGCCGAGGAGCGAGCAGCGCCCACAGGCCGAAGGCCGTCCGATCGACGTAGGCCGAGCGCGTCACGACCGAGATGAACATTGCGACGCTCATCGGCCCTGCCCGCTAGGACGCGGACGGGCGGGGATGGATCAGGCGCGCCGTGGCCGCGCCGGCCGGGTAGACGACGACGTGGCGGCCGCCCTGGATCTGGACGATCACCCGCTGGTAGAAGAGCGGGTCGCCATCGGGGGCGAACCGGACCCGGCCCAGCGGCGTCTCGACGTTGACGCGGCCGAGCGCCGCCCGCAGGGGCTCGCCCGCCGCCGGCTGGCCGTCGCGAGCGGCCGCCTCCAGCGCGACCAGCAGCGCGCGAGCGGCGGCATAGCCGTGCATGGCCAGCGGCACCGGCTCCTGCTTGAAGCGGTTCCGGTAGGCGTCGACGAAGCTCCGCGATTCGTCGGGGGCAGCCGGCACGAACACCCCCGGCTGCCAGGCCGTCGTTCCCAGGAGGCCCTCGGCCGCGGCGCCCAGCTCGCGGATCACCGCCGGGAACTCGAGGCCGAAGGCGCCGAGGAACCCCTTGGCACGCCACCCGCTCCGGGGGAGCTGCCGCACGATGAGGAGATGGTCGGCGAAGAAGGCGTCGGAGAGGAGCACCTCGGCGTCCTTGTCGCGGGCCCGGTTGAGCAGCGGGGTGAAGTCGGCCAGGCCGGGCGAGAACGGCTCGAAGACCGCGACCGGGATGGAGGCGGCGGCCAGCGCGTCGCGCTGGCGCGTGGCGAGCTGGCTGGCACCGGGCGTCGACGAGTAGAGGATCGCCACGCGGGCCGGCCGCAGGGCGTCCCGGACCACGCCGACGGTCGACTCGATGTAGGGCTCGAGGCTGGAGACCCGGAAGAAGTAGCGGTAGCCGCGCTGGCTGAGCCGCTCGTCGAGCGAGGCCGTCGCGAGGTAGGGCGTCCGGCTGCGCTCGGCGACCTCGCTGACGGGGCCGACCAGGCTGTCGACGTAGCCCCCGATCAGCGCCGCCACGCGGTGGCGCGCGGTCAGCTCCTCGGCCGCCGCGATGGCGCGCTCGGGCTTGCCCTCGTCGTCCCGCTCGAGGAGCCGCACCGGCCGCCCGGCGACGCCGCCCCGCAGGTTGGCGGCCTCGACCGCGATCTGGATCCCCTGGGCCACCGCCAGCCCCTGGGCGGCCAGCGGGCCGGTCCGGGAGTTGATCTCGCCGACGACGAGCGGCTCGACGGCGTCGGCCGGCGCGGCGATCACGGCGAGAGCCAGCAGGGTGACGGCACGAAGCGGGTGGCGGAGCTTCATCGGGCGGGGAGCACGTTCGGCGGGGGGCCGGGCGGCCCCCCGCCGGGGATCTGGACTATTCGATCGCCTGCTCGGTCTGCGCGTCGAAGAAATGCAGTCGCTCGGGGTTCAGCGTCAGCGGGATCTGCTCGTGCAGCCGCACCCGGGAGGTGGGGGGGACGCGGGCGACCAGCGGGTGCTTGCCGACCCGGACGTCGAGCAGGATCTCGTTCCCGAGCGGCTCGACCACCTCCACCACCGCGTCGACCCGGTACTGCTTCGGGTCGTCGGGCGACACTTCCCGCATGTCCTCCGGGCGGACCCCGAGGGTCACCGACTTGCCGCGGTACCGCTCGAGCGCCGCCTTCAGGGCCGGTGGTACGGCGATGCGGAGGCCCGGGGACTCCACGGCGAGGTCTCCGTCGCCCACGATCGTGCAGTCCATGAAGTTCATGGCCGGGGAGCCGATGAAGCCGGCGACGAACTTGTTGCGCGGATTGGAGTAGATGCCGAGGGGATCGCCCACCTGCTGCACCAGCCCGTCCTTCATGACCACGATCCGGTCGCCCAGGGTCATGGCCTCGACCTGGTCGTGCGTCACGTAGATGGTCGTCGTCTCGAGGCGCTCGTGGAGGCGCTTCAGCTCGACCCGCATCTGGACGCGCAGCTTGGCGTCGAGGTTGGAGAGCGGCTCGTCGAAGAGAAAGACCTGGGGGTGCCGGACGATGGCGCGGCCGACCGCGACTCGCTGGCGCTGGCCGCCCGAGAGCTGGCGCGGCTTCCGGGCCAGCAGCTCCTGGATGCCGAGCATCTGGGCGGCCTCCCGGACCCGCTGGTCGATCTCCGGCTTCGGGAACTTCCGCATCTTCAGCCCGAAGGCCATGTTGTCGTAGACCGTCATGTGCGGATAGAGGGCGTAGTTCTGGAAGACCATCGCGATGTCGCGGTCCTTGGGGGGCAGGTCGTTGACCAGCCGCTCGCCGATGAAGATCTCGCCCGAGGTGATCTCCTCGAGCCCGGCGATCATGCGGAGGGTCGTGGACTTGCCGCACCCGGACGGCCCGACCAGGACCATGAACTCCTTGTCCTTGATGGTGAGGTTGACGTCGCGGACCGCGACGACCTCGTCGAACTTCTTCCCCAGCTCCTTGAGCACGACTTGTGCCATGAGGACGCTCCCTTGGGTCCCTGGTCGGTGATGTTCCCGTGGTTAGGGCGGCGACGCCAGGACTCGGTCGCCGTCAACCGCAGCTGGCCGCAGCTAGGATCGCCAGCCGGGGGTCCCCTGTCAAGGGCCGTCCGGGGCTGTCCAGGGCTGTCCAGAACCCCCCGGATGACTACCGCACCTTCAGCCGGACGATCCGGTGATGCGACGATTCGGCGATGTAGAGGTAGCCGTGGTCGTCGAGGGCGATGCCCGCGGGATCCCGGAGACCCTCCGCCACCGTCTCCACGGCGCCGTTCGGCGACACGCGGAAGACGCGAGCCACGTGGAACCCACCGCTGACGAAGAGGGTGCCGTCGGGCGCGGCCAGCATGCTGGTCCGGTTGTACTCCCCGTGACGCGGCAGCCGGGTCAGCCGGCCCACGGCGCCGTCGGGGAGCAGGCGGAGCAGGGCGCCGGTGGGCTCGAGTAGCGCGACCTCACCCGAGGGGAGCGGCGCCACTGCGACGAAATGCCCCATGTATCCCGGGGTCCTGGTCTCGCCCGAGCGCGGGAACAGGGGGACGAGCCGATCGAGCTGCCGGGGCAGGGCGAAGGTCGGGTCGAGCGTCAGCCGGAACAGGAGGGGGCCCCGGTAGTCGTCCTCGCGGAGCGGCTCCAGGCCACGGGGCCCGCTGTCCTCGCCCGGCGCCAGCGTCCGATCGATGAAATCGAGGACCAGGAGCCGTCCCTCCGCGTCGAAGGCCAGCGCGCCGCCCGCCGGCACCCGGTGGAGGCCGATGGCGTAGCGAGCCAGCCGGCCGTCCGGCTCGAGGCGGTAGACACGGGTCCCGTTCTCTTCCCCCAGGAACAGCCGGCGAGTGGCCGGGTCGAGGGCGAGGCTGCCCAGCGTCGCCGTCCGGCCGTCGCTGAAGCCGAGGCGCCGGGAGGCCTGCATCCCCAGGTCGACGGGCAGTCGCCCGTCCAGCTCGATGTGGTACAGCTCGCCGGCCGCGTCGCCGCGCAGTCCGGGACCCAGCACGGTGAGCGTGCGGCCATCCACCACGACCTGGGCTGGCCGCGGGATTCCGGTCGCCACCACCTCCGGCCGACCCGGCCCGGCCGCCGGGCCCGGAGCCTGGGCGCCCGCGGTCGAGAGCAGGCCGAGCGTCAGGAGGACCGGGGTCCAGCGGGGGAGCCGGCTCACCGGCCCCGGCCGGCCGCGACCGGCCGCCGGCTCCCGCCGCCACACCGCCGGGTGGCTACACGAACTTCGAGTAGATGGCCCGGAGCTTGTCCTCGCCCCACTTGACCGTGGCCTCGAGGTCCATCTTGTCCGCGCAGAACTGGGCCACGGCATCGATCATCACGAACTGCTGGTAGACCTCGTCGGCGGCCGGGGTCAGGGGCCCGGGGTACCCGACGGTCACGTGGTACTCCGGCGACTTCTCGAGGACCTTGAGCTTGGGGTCCTCGCTGATGATCGGCAGCGGACCCTTGGCGAATTCCTTGAGGAACGGGTTGTTGTAGCCGGTGGACGCCTTGAAGGCCTCCTTGAAGTTGTCCGTGAGGGACTCCAGGTACGCCCGGGCGATGTCCTGGTTCTTGGAGAACTTCGTGATCCCGTTGGCCAGGCAGTTGGCGAAGGAGAGCCGCGTCACCGGGCCCCGGGGCGAGAGCTGGATGTGGATCTTGGACGCCAGCTCCTTGTTCTCCTTCTCGATCGACCGGTAGGCGCTGATCGGGTTGTGGATCCAGGACCCGCGGCCGGAGGCGAGGAAGCGGTTGTTCGAGGAGTCGTCCCAGGCCAGGACCTCGGGCGTCATCGTGTCCTTGTAGAGCGCCTTCATGTACTTGAGCGCCTCGCGGACCTCCTTCGAGTTCCACGTGATCGTCTTTCCGTCCTTGCCGACCTCCGACCCGCCGTAGCACCACATGATCCCGCGCCAGGAGTTCCGCGAGTCGTTGTGGTGGGCGAGGCCGATCCCGACCGGGAAGCCCTTGGCCTTGAGCTTGATCCCGCCCTTGTGGAGGTCGTCCCAGGAGTCGGGGCCGTTGGGCATGCCGGCGTGCTCGGTCCAGAGGTCCTTGCGGTACAGGCCCGGGAAGTCGATGAAGAAATCGGGGATGGAGTAGAAGCGCCCCTTGTAGCTGGAGTAGTTCTCGCCCAGCGGGGTCCAGCCCCCGTACTTCTTGCCGAGCTTCTCGCCCAGGTCGTGGAGGTCGATCAGCGCCGGGGCGAACTTCTCGGTGCCGGACGCGATGAGCAGGACGACGTCGTGACCCGACTGGGTGGCCACCTCGGCGGCGATCTTCGCCGGGAGCTGGAGGTGCGGGATGTGGTCGACGGTGGCCTTGACGCCGTTCTTGGCGCCCCACTCGGCCACGAACTGGTCGAGCCACTTGTCGTACTCCGGCACGAAGTGGCTCCAGGTCAGGATCTTCAGCTCCTTCTGCTGGGCCCAGCTGGGTCGGATCCAGGCGTGCGGGGCCACCGCCGCCGCCGCGCCGGCGGTGGCGCCGAGGAACTGCCGTCGGGTGAGCTTGGCCATGTGCTCCTCCTTGGGTGAAGGGTTGCGCGCTACTTGAGCGCCCCGGCCGTCAGCCCGTGGATGAAGTGGTCCAGGCTGAAGGCATAGATGATCGCCACCGGAATGGCGCCGAGCAGGGCGCCCGACATCAGAGACCCCCAGTAGAAGACGTCCCCCCGGATGAGATCCGTCGTCACCCCGTACGCGATGGTCTTGTTGGCCGAGGCGGAGATGAAGGTCAGCGCGTAGATGAACTCCTGATACGTGAGCGTGAAGGCGAAGATCCCGGCGGTGATGATGCCGGGCACGATGACCGGGATGATGATCCGGCTGAAGGCCTGGAACCGCGTGCAGCCGTCGATCTGCGCGCTCTCCTCGATCTCGCGGGGGACGGTGCGGACGAAGCCCATGAGCAGCCAGGTGCAGAAGGGGACGGTGAACGAGGGATAGACAGCGATCAGCGACCAGACCGAGTCGGTGAAGCCGAGGCCGCGGACGAGCTGGGAGAGCGGCAGGAAGAGCAGCGCCGGCGGGATCAGGTAGGACAGGAACATCGCGATGGAGAGCGTCTGGTTGCCCGGGAAGCGCATCCGGGCCAGTGCGTAGGCCGCCGGCAGGCCCAGGAGGAGCGTGATGACGACCACCGACAGGCCGACCAGGACGCTGTTCTGCAGCCAGGTCAGGAACAGCGTGTCCTGGAGGAGCAGCCGGAGGTGTTCCAGCGTCGGCGCCTCCTTGAACCAGAACGGGGCGGTGGTCAGGTTGTAGAGGTCGTTGTTGCGCTTGAAGGCGGTGATGACCATCCAGTAGAAGGGGAAGAGGACGACGAAGAGGTAGGGCGACAGCGGCAGGTAGGGGCCGTAGTCTCGCTTGAATTTCCGCCAGGCGGCCCGGGCCGTCATCCTATTCCCTCCGTAGCACGCGCAGCAGGAATATGACCATCACCGCCAGCAGCGGGAAGATGAACAGCGTGATGGCGGCACCCATCCCGATGTCGCCGGCATTGATCCCGATGTTGTAGGCGTAGGTCCCGAAGACGTGCGTGGTGTTGTACGGGCCGCCCTGGGTCAGGAGCCAGACGGCGGAGAAGTCGGTGAACGAGAAGACGATCGAGTAGAGCAGCCCGACGAACAGGATCGGGCGGATCATCGGCACCACCACGTAGTGGAAGCGGCGCAGCGGCCCGGCCCCGTCGATCTTGGCCGCCTCGATCACCTCCTGGGGCACCGCGGTGAGGCCGGCCAGCAGGATCACCGCCGAGAACGGGAAGCCCCGCCAGACGTTCAGGATGATCACCGACCACATGGCCAGCCCCGGCTCCCCCAGCCACTGCCACGGGTAGTCGATCAGGCCGACCTTCATCAGCATCCAGTTGATGACGCTGTAGAGCGAGTCGAACATCCACTTCCAGGCCAGGGAGGAGAGCGCGATGGGGATGACGAACGGGATGAGGATCAGTCCCTGAACCAGCCGCTTGCCCTTGAACGAGCGGTTGAGCGCGAACGCCAGCGGCAGGCCGATGACGAGCCGGATCAGCTCGGAGCCGAAGGTGAAGACGAACGAGTTCCGGACGGTCTGCCAGAAGACCGGATCGTCGAAGAGCCGGGAATAGTTGAGGAGGCCGACGAAGTGGGACTCCGTCGAGCCGACCCGGGCGCTGGAGACGCTGAGGTAGATCGACATGACGAACGGGTAGGCGATGAAGAACGCGAGGTAGAGAAAGGCGGGCGCGACCCACAGGAGGCCCTGGATGCTCTCCCGTCCCAGCCTCAGCGTGGCAAGCCAGGCCTGGGGCTGAGGGACGGCCACGGCGGCAGTCGGCCGCCCCGCGTATTCCTGGCCGTTGCTCACGGCATCCCGGGCGGCGCCCGATCACCCCTTCACGGCGCCGGTGAGGCCGGCGACATAGTGCTCCACGAAGAAGGAGTAGATGAGCGCGACGGGCACCGAGCCCAGCAGGGCGCCCGCCATGAGCGGACCCCAGAAGAACACGTCCCCCCGGATCAGCTCGGAGACCACGCCGACCGGCACCGTCTTCTGCTGGGGGGAGGAGAGGAAGATGAGGGCGTAGATGAACTCGTTCCAGGACAGGGTGAAGGCGAAGATCCCGGCCGAGAGGATCCCGGGCATGGCGATCGGGAAGACGATCTGGACCATCGCCCGGATACGGCTGGCCCCGTCGATGCGGGCGCACTCCTCGAGCTCCTTCGGGATCGTCTTGAAGTAGCCCATGAGGAGCCACGTGCAGAACGGGATGAGGAAGGTCGGGTAGGTCAGGATGAGCGACCACGGCGTGTCGCCGAGCCGGAAGTTCCGGATGATGTCGGCCAGGGGGATGAAGAGGAGTGTCGGCGGCACCAGGTAGGTGGCGAAGATGCCGGTGCCGATACCGCCCGCGAGCGGGAACTTGAGCCGGGCCAGCGCGTAGCCGGCCAGCAGGCCGCAGAAGATCGAGATGAGGGTCGAGATGAGCGCGATGAACATCGTGTTGTAGAGCCAGGTGCCGAACATCGTGTTCTTGAAGAGGTAGACGACGTGCTCGAACGTCGGGTGCGTGGTCCAGAAGGGCGTGTTGTTGACGGCGCGCCACGGCCGGTAGAGCTCCGCGTCCGGCCGGAAGGCGGTGATGAGCATCCAGTAGAACGGGAACAGCGTGCCGACGACGAAGACGGTGAGGGGGACGTAGAAGAAGACCCATTTGCGCCAGTGGGTGCCCTCGACCATCCCCGCGCCCGATCCCGCCCGGCCGGCCATCAGGCGTTCTCCACCCTGCGGATGTACCAGAGCTGGATCACGACGATGAAGAAGAGCAGGGGGAACATCGCCAGCGAGGCCGCCGCCCCCTCGCCGAGCAGGCCGGTCGCGATGCCGATCTGGTAGGCGTA
The DNA here is from genome assembly GCA_963708025.1 of uncultured Candidatus Rokubacteria bacterium. GTDB lineage: Bacteria > Methylomirabilota > Methylomirabilia > Rokubacteriales > DASRDR01 > CAVPSB01. The sequence continues at coordinate 121,661 of CAVPSB010000025.1, forward strand.
GGTGGCGAACAGGTGCGTCGAGTTGGCCGGCCCCCCGCCGGTGAGCACGTAGACGAGCTGGAAGTCGGCGAAGGTCTGGATGACCGAAAAGAGCGTCACCACCATCGTGACCGGCAGCAGCAGCGGCCAGGTGATCCGCCAGTAGCGCTGCCAGGCGTTGGCGCCGTCGATGGCCGCCGCCTCGTGCAGCTCGGGGTTCACCGTCTGGAGCCCGGCCAGGAGCGTGATGGCATAGAACGGCATGCCCCGCCAGACGTTCACGACGATGACCGACCCCAGGGCCAGCACGGGGTCGGTGAGCCAGCCGATCCGGGTCTGGATGACGCCCATGTGGTAGAGCGACCAGTTGAGCACGCTGAACGTCGGGTCGAACATCCACTTCCAGGCGAAGGTCGAGAGCACCGTCGGGATGATGAAGGGCAGGAGCATCGAGGCCCGGACCAGCCGCTTGCCGCGGAAGTGGCGGTTGAGGAGCAGGGCCAGCCACATCCCCAGCGCGAGCTTGAAGACGGTGGCGATGCCCGTGTAGATGAAGGTGTTGTAGGCGGCCTGCTGGAAGATCGAGTCGTTCCAGATCTTGACGAAGTTCTTGAGCCCGACGAATAGCCCGGGATTACCCACGGTCGCGCTCGTCAGCGACAGCCAGACGCCCTTGACGAAGGGATACGCGATGAACAGCGCGAGCAGGACGAGTGTGGGGAGGAGTAGCAGGAAGCCCAGGACCCGCTCGTCTTCCAAGAGCTGGGCCGCCCCGCCGCTCCGCCGGGCGGCGACGCGGAAGGTCGCGGGACGGGCGATGGCCTCCCCGACCGGGGCGGCGCCGCCCGCGACCGGCCTCAGGTGGGGATCAGGAACCGCCACCGCCCCGTCCGCTCATCCGTCGAGTCTCTCCGTTGCCAGGCCACATGGCCGGAGGCGCCGGAAGACCGGCGCCTCCGGCGATCAGCCTACGCGTAGATCTTCTTTAGCTCGCTCTCCGCCCACTTGACCGCCTCTTCCGGCGCCATGCCCTGGACGGCCTTCGCGTACATGTTGGTGATGATGTACTTGGTCTGGACCTCGGTCGCCTTGGCATTCGGGGGGCCGGCGTACCCGAACAGGCGGAACGCCCGGGCCCCGGTGCGGAAGGGCAGCATGACCGGATCCTCTTCCCACATCTTGTGCTTCTCCCACTCCGTGGTCGGGCCCACGCTGAAGCCCTTCTGGGAGAGGAACCAGGGCTCGTAGTTCTCCTTCTGGTGGAACCAGCGGAGGAAGTCCTTGGCGAGCTTCTGGTTCTTCGAGTACCCCATGACGGCGTGGTGGAAGGTCGTGTGGTTGAGGAAGGCCCCGGCCGGCCCGGCGGGGTTCGGCGCGTGCCGGATGTCGGTGTTCAGCAGGGCCCCCTTGTCGGTCTTGTACTTCTCCTTGCCCCGGAGCGACTCGATGTAGATCGACGCCCCGTTCAGGGTCGCGCAGATGGTACCGGACAGGAACGCCCGGTTGTTGTTCGAGTCGTCCCAGGCGAGCCCGCCCTCGTCGAACGCTTCCTTCCACATCGCGGCCATGAACTTGACCGACTCCAGCGTCTCCTTCGAGTTGATGGCGACGGTCTTGCCGTCGTTCTCGACCTCTTTGCCGCCGAAGGCCCAAAGGTACGTGTAGCTGAACGTCGGCGCGTCCCCGAAGGTCTGTCCCAGGGTCTGGCCGATCGGGTAGCCCTTGGCCTTGAGCTTCTTGCCGGCTTCCCGGTACTCCTGCCAGGTCTTCGGAAACTCTTTGTAGCCGGCCTCCTCGAAGAGCGACTTCCGGTAGGCGATCAGCGCGCCCACGACGGCGTGGGGCACCGCCAGGCGCTTGCCGCCGGGGCCGGCCGTCTGCAGGTTGATCGCCTCGTAGAAGCCGCCCTGGGCCTTGTTGATGTCCTGGTAGACGTCGCTGAGGTCCGCGACGCTATTGGCGTAGAGCTGGACCCAGTTGTGGAGCATGTGGAAGATGTCGGGTCCGTTGCTCGACTGGATGGCCGCGGTGGCTCGGGCCTGGATGTCGTTGGCGTTGATCGTTTCGAGCGTGATCTGGGCCCCCAGCGCCTTCTCGGCCGCCGGGACCGTCTTCGTCTTCAGCGTCTCGTCCGAGGCGGGCACGAAATCGACCCACCGCACGATGTGGAGTTTCGTGCCCTGGGCGTAGGCCGGGGCCCGCCCGGAGGCCAGGATCCCGGCGACCCCGCCCGCCGCGGCCGCCCCGGTCACTCGCACGAACGTTCGCCGATTCATCGTCATGATTCCCTCCCGATCCTTGGCTGGCTGTCGAGACATCGCCGCCTCTGGTTGTGACATGGTCTTGAGAAACGCCCGGCGGCCGATCAGGGTTCGCCCGCTTCGCTCGCTGGCCATGCTGTGCCTCCTAGGTCGAGGATGGGACGTCCCAGCGGTTCCACCACCACGCGGATGCGCCCCTCGGACGGGGAGCCGTCCCGGGTGACGCACGGAGAGGCGAAGATCGGGGACCTGTGCACCGAGAGTTGAACCCTGGCCCGAGAACACCAGGATTGGCCATCGTATAGCATCGGGCCCCGAAGCTGTCAACCGGAAACCCAGCGCCGGGAATTCACGCCGGGGCGCGTTCCGGACGGTGGGTAGCCGGGCCGGCTCAGTGGCCGCAAGGAAAATGGCGGCGACTCCCAGTCCGACCACCCCACCGGCTTCTCGCAGCCCCCTGGCTCTGGCCGCGCGGCCGTGGGGTTCCGCTCCGAGCCGCGGCTTCGCCGCGCCCTCCGAGGGGGGGTCTCGGGGGGCTTCCGAGCCCCCCCGAGATTCTAGCGGCCGCCGGCGAGCGCGGGGACGGGTCCCGGGGCCCGGAGGCCGAGCGCGGCGAGGACCGCCGCGACGCCGACCAGGGTGCTGCCGAGGTAGAGCGTCCAGTACGAGCCGAGCGAGTCGAAGACCAGGCCGCCCGCGTAGGCCCCCAGCCCCATGCCGATGGCCGAGATGAAGAAGATCCCGCCGAAGGCGGTCCCGATCACCCGCTCGCCGAAGTACTCGCGGGCGACCAGGGCGTAGAGGGGCATCGCCCCGCCGTACGTGAAGCCGAAGGCGAGCGCCACGGCGAACAGGGGGACCTGGTCGTGGGCGGCCAGGTAGGTCGAGAGGGCGACCGCCTGCAGGGCCAGCATCCCGACCAGCGCCGGCTTGGCCCCGAACCGGTCGGCCAGGAGCCCGCTGCTGATCCGGCCGCCGATGCTGGTGGCGCCGGAGAGCCCCAGCATGACGGCAGCGGCCATCCGGGGGACGCCGAGGTCCATCGCGTGCGTCACCATGTGGAAGATCGGGCCCGAGTGGGCGGCGCAGCAGCCGAAGTGCACGAGCCCGATCAGCCAGAACGCCGGGTGGCGGAGGGTCTGGCCCACGGTGAAGCGCCGGGCCGGGGTCGCGGGGGGCCTCGACAGGCTCGCGCCGGCCCCGTACTCCTGGAGCCCGAGGTCGGCCGGGCGGTCGTGGATCCACCGGATGACGGCGAGGCCGACGGCCCAGGTCAGGAGTCCGAAGAGCGCGAACGCCGCCCGCCACCCGAGCGCCGTGATGAGGGCCCGGGCGGTCGGCGGCACGATCATGATCCCGAGCCCCATGCCGGCGTTCAGCAGGCCGAGGGCCAGCCCCCGGCGGGCCGCGAACCAGCGGGTCGCGGTGGCCGAGAGGGGCACGTAGAAGGCGCTGGACCCGGCGGCGCCCAGGACGCCGAACGCGAGGTAGAGCTGCCAGGCGGCGCCGACCCGGCTCGACAGCAGCATGGCGAGTCCCAGGAGCAGGACGCCGAGGCCGACCACCCGCCGCGTGCCGATCCGGTCGGAGAGCGCGCCCCACACGAAGGCCCCGAGCCCGAAGATCAGCCAGTTAACGAGCGCGACGCCCGAGATGAGGGAGCGACTCCAGCCGAACTCCTCCTCGAGCGGCTTGAGGAACACGGCCAGGGACATGATGATGCCGATACCGACCGCCACGATGGCCACCGCGGCGGCCAGCACGATCCAGCCGTAGAAGACCCGCGGTCCGGCCGGGACCGCGCGCGCACCGGCGGGAGCAGACACGCCGCGGATTATATCAGGCAGGGCGCCGCGGTGGACGGACCGGCACCCCCGCCCGCCGCGAGCACCCGGCGAGGACGCCGGCCAGCCGGTCCACGGCCGCCTCGATCTCGGCCGCCGGGCACGCGGCGAAGCCGAGAACGAGCCCCGGCGGGCCAGGAGCCCGGACCCGGAACGCCGACAGGGGAACCGCCTCGATCCTCCATGCTCCCTCCGTAAATGGCCTGCCAGTTTCCCGATAAATGGCCATTGTGGCAAGTCCACTCCCCGCCTACTCTGCGCGGGAGAGCGATGGGACCCGGGAATCCGGACGAGGGTGAGGTGACGGCGCGCCCCGCCGCTCGGCGCGCCCGGGAGAACGTGATCCGACGGCCCGCGGTCGTCGCGGTCGCGGGACTGGTGGCGCTCGCGGTCGCCATGGGAATCGGGCGCTTCGCCTTCACGCCGATCCTGCCGATGATGCAGGTCGATGCCGGCCTGTCCGTCGCCGAGGGCGGGTGGCTGGCCTCGGCCAACTACCTCGGCTACCTGCTCGGTGCCCTGTCGGCCATGGTCGTCCGGATCCGACCCACGACGGCGATTCGCGTCGGTCTCGGCGCGATCGGGACCGTCACCGTCGCGATGGCGGTCACGCACCGGCCGGGGGACTGGGTGGCGCTGCGCGCGATCGCCGGGGTCGGGAGCGCGTGGGTGCTGGTCTTCGGGTCGGCGTGGTGCCTGGACCGGCTCGCCCCGCTCCGGCGTCCCGTGCTGAGCAGCGCGGTCTTCGCCGGCGTCGGCGTCGGGATCGCGGTGGCCGGCGGATTCTGCCTGGTGCTGATGGCAAGGGGCGCCGGCTCCCCGTACGCGTGGACCGGCCTCGGCATCATCGCGCTCGTCGCGACGGCCCTCGTCTGGCCTGCGTTCGGCCGGGAGGTCGAGGCGGCGACGCCGGACCGACCCCCGGGGAGCCCCGGAAGTGGCTGGAGCGCCGACCGGGTGCGCCTCGTGCTCTGCTACGGCGCCTTCGGGTTCGGCTACATCATCCCCGCGACGTTCCTCCCGGTCATGGCGCGGCAGGCCCTCCGGGATCCGTCGATCTTCGGGTGGGCCTGGCCGCTGTTCGGCGCCGCCGCGGCGGCGTCTCCGTTCGCCGCTGCCGGGCTGTCGAGACTCTTCGGGAACCGACGTCTGTGGAGCCTGAGCCATTGCGTGATGGCGCTCGGCGTGGCGCTCCCCATCGTCTGGCCCGGCGTCGTCGGGATCCTGTGGGCCGCCCTCCTCGTCGGCGGCACCTTCATGGTGATCACGATGACCGGCATGCAGGAGGCGCGGCGGGTCGCGGGTGGCCAGGCCACCGGCCTCATGGCGGCGATGACGTCGTCATTCGCCGCGGGGCAGATCGTGGGCCCCCTCTGCGTGAGCTACCTCGCACGGGCGAACGGCTCCTTCCGGGAAGCGCTCGTCATCGCATCCGTGGCCCTGGCCGCCAGCGCCGGCGTGCTTGCCTGGTCTCCGGGGCTGCCGACGCCGCCGGAGCCGGCGCCCCCGCCTCCCTCGAGCGCGTGAGATGCTCGGCGCCCTGACCTGCCTCGTCGCCTTCCAGCTGGCCGGCGAAGTCACGGCGCGGGCGCTCGCGCTGTCGGTTCCGGGTCCGATGATCGGGACGCCGCCCGGATCTTCAGAGCCAGGGGCGGTTCCGGGGCTCGCGGACGCCGGCCAGCAGCGCGAGCGCGACCAGCATGGCGGCGGCCAGGCCGTACCAGCCCCAGTCGTACGCGGCCAGCCGGTCGGCGGCCGCGCCGAAGAGCGGGGCGCCCACGATGACGCCGATCGAGGAGACCGCCAGGCACAGGCCCACCGCGGTCGCCGCCGAGTCGCGGCCCGCGATCTCGGCCAGGAGCGTGTGGTGGACGCCGTTCCAGCCGATGCCGGTCAGGCCGAAGCCGAGGGCGACGAGCGACAGCGCGAGGCCGGTGCCGCGCGGGCCGACCCAGGCAGTGGCGAGGCACAGGGCGGCGGTGGCCACCCCGGCCAGGACCAGCACGACCAGCCGGCGCCCGCCGAAGACGCGGTCGGACAGGACTCCGAAGACGACGCGGCCGAGCGTGCCCGAGAGCTGGGCCTGGCCGAGCACGACCCCGGCCGCGACGGCGGACAGCCCGGCCACCTCGCTGAGGTAGAGCGGCAGGTAGCTGATCCACGCCACCTGCACGGCCGCGAACAGGAAGGTGGCCAGCGAGACGAGCCAGATCGGCCGGCTCGTCAGCACCTTGCCGACGCGCGGCCGGCGGGGGGTGGCTCCGGGCCCCGGGGTCCCGTCGGCCGGCGGCTCGCGGTAGCCCAGTCCGGCGGCGGCCGCGCTGAGCCCGATCAGCCCCGCCGCGGTCCCGAGGGCGCCGCGCCAGCCGAGGTGCCCGGCCAGGGAGGGCAGGAGCAGGGCGCCGAAGGCTCCGCCCAGCGGGAAGCCGGCCTGCTTGATGCCGACGGCGGTGGCACGGCTCGCCGCCGGAAACCAGACCAGGACGCCCTTGGTGGACGTCGGGTTGACGGCGCCGTAGCCCACGCCGGCGAGCAGCACCGCCGCGGTCAGGGCGGCATAGTCTGCGGCCAGCATCATGGCCGCGAAGCAGGCGGCCACGATCCCCTGACCGAACAGGAGCGTCCAGCGGACCCCGACCCGGTCCGCGAGCCACCCGGCCGGCAACGACGTGAGGACGCCGCCGACGTAGAACGCCGAGATGAAGGAGCCGGCTTCCTGGCGGGAGAGCCCGAGGTCGGCCCGGATCATCGGGGCCAGGGACGGGAGCCCGAGGGCGCCGACGTTGGTCGCCGTCTGCACGCCCATGATCAGCGCGAGCACCACGAAGCGATAGCGGGGGGGCTCCGAGGCGGGTGGGCCGAGCACGCGTCCCATCGTAGCATCCACCGTCGGTCAGGACGTGAGCGTGGCGCTGAGAGGGGCACTGGTTGACAGCCGGCCCGATGCCGGTAGCATGAAGGAACGATGCGACGGCCCTCGACCGACATCGACGTGCGGTGCCGGGACTGCATCTGTCCCCCCTCCCGGCCGGAGGACTGCCAGATCACGAGCGGATAGGGATTCCGGCGCCAGACTCGCGTTCGACGACGCCCGCGACCTCCGGTCGTGGGCGTTCGTGTCTTGGGGAGGCTCCCATGCTGGGGACTGCTTTGGAGGACATCCGGGCCGTCAGGCGGAACGACCCCGCGGCCCACGGCTGGCTGGAAGTGCTGCTGTGCCATACGCCGCTCCACGCCATCCTCCTGCACCGGGTGGCTCACTGGCTCCACGCGCGGCTGCGTCTCCGGGTCCTCGCGCGGTTTCTCTCGGTGCTCAATCGGTTCTGGACGGGCGTCGAGATCCATCCGGCGGCGCGCATCGGCTCGGGGTTCTTCCTGGATCACGGGACCGGCGTGGTGATCGGCGAGACGGCGGTGGTCGGCGACCACTGCGTGATGTTCCACAACGTGACGCTGGGCGGGACCGGCAAGTACCACGGCCAGCGTCACCCCATCGTCGGGAGCCACGTCTTCATCGGGACGGGCGCGGTCCTGCTGGGGCCCATCCGGGTGGGCGACCACGCCAAGATCGGGGCCAACGCCTTCGTGGTGAACCGCGACGTCCCGCCCCGCTCGACGGTGGTGGGGACGCCGGCCCGGATCGTCAAGCAGGACGGCCTCCGGGTTAACGCCGAGCTCCCCCGGATGGCCACGCACCCGGGCGCGGTCCCGGTCGAGCTCTAGATCAGCTGGGAACGCTCCAGCGCTTCACGGCGTCGCCGTCCCAGACGAGGCCGAGGCCGGGGCGCGTCGGCAGCCGAACCCGTCCATCCACCAGCGCGAGCTTCTCGGCCAGGAGCGGCTGGGCCCACGGCATGTGCTCGAGGTAGTAGGCGGTAGGGCTGGCCGCCATGAGGTGGCAGGACTGCTCCGGGAAGAGGTGGGAGGCGAGCGGCAGCCGCCAGGCGTCGGCCAGCGCCGCGGTCCGGAGCCAGCCCGTCACGCCGCCGATCCGCTCCAGGTCGGGCATCATCACGTCCACCGCCCGGGCCTCGATCAGCTCGCGGAAGCCGAAGGGGGCGTAGGCGTTCTCGCCGGTGGCCAGCGGAGTGGCCAGCTCGGCGGCGATCCGCGCCTGGCCGGGAACGTCGTCGTGGGGAATCGGCTCCTCGAACCAGGTGAGGTCGATTCCGGCGTCCTCCAGCTTGCGCCCCATCCGCAGGGCGTAGTGGACGTCCCAGCCCTGGTTGGCGTCCGCCATCAGGCGGACATCCCGGCCGATCGCGTCGCGGACCGCCCGGGCGGCAGCCAGGTCGTCGGCCTCGCGGGGACGGCCGAGCCGCATCTTGACGGCGTGGAAGCCGTGGCTCACCAGCTCCGCCGCCTCGGCGGCCAGCTTGCCGAGGTCGTCGGTCAGCCAGAGCCCCTCGCTGGCGTACGTCTCCACCGGGGCGGCCGAGCCGCCCAGCATCTGCCAGAGCGGGACGCCGAGGGCCTGGGCCGCGACGTCCCACGCCGCGGTGTCGATCGCCGAGATCGCGAAGACGGCCAGCCCGCGCCGGCCCGCCATCGAGGAGACCTGCCAGATCTTGCGGTAGAGCGGCGTAGTCTCGCGCGGGTCCATGCCGCGGACCTGCGCCTCGAGCCCGCGGAGCAGCTCGATCACCGCCCGGCCCCAGTCCTGCCCGAAGGTGACCAGGTAGGTCTGCCCGGTCAGCCCCTGGTCGGTCTCGAGGTCGACCAGGAGCAGCGTCATCGTCTCGCTCGTCCGGATGCGGGAGACGATCGGCCGCGCGAGCGGCACGTCGACCAGCGTCGTGCGAATGGCGGTGATCTTCATCGGGGCCCTCCTGGCACCCATGCTAGCGCGAAACCGGCCACCGGGCGCGTACCGGCGGGCAGCGGTGGCGGAATCGGCGCGTCCCTGCTACGCTAGCCGACCGAGCGGGGCCCGCGACGCGGCCCGCGAACCCATCCAACGGAGGAGAGATGTCATGAGCAGCTTCGCCTGGAGTTGACGGATCGTCGTGCTGGCCGTGGGCGCCACCCTCGCCGGCGGGGTCGCCGCGCCGCTGGAGGCGGCCGGGCTGCTCGACGAGATCAAGAAGCGGAAGGAGATCGTGGTCGCGACGGAGGCGCAGTACCCCCCGTTCGAGTTCGTGGAGGGCGGGAAGATCGTCGGCTACCACGCCGACCTCCTGGCGCTCGTGATGAAGGACCTGGTCGCCCAGGGCGTCAAGGTCAACCAGCTCGACCTGCCCTTCCAGGGGCTCCTGGCCGGGCTCCAGGCCAAGAAGTACGACATGATCGCCACCGCCCTCTTCGGGACCGAGGAGCGCGCCAAGCGCTTCGCGTTCACGGTGCCGACCGCGTACGGGACGACGGGCATCGTCACCCGGGCGAACAACGCCGCCATCGGCAAGCCGGAGGACCTGGCCGGCAAGACCATCGGGGCCCCGCAGGCGACGAAGTACCTGGACCAGATGAAGGCCTACAGCGAGGAGCTCAAGAAGAAGACGGGGACCGGCATGAAAGAGGTCCGCGAGTACGTCGGCTTCACCGAGATCTACGCCGACATCGACAACGGCCGGATCGACGCCGCCCCCAACGGCCTGCCGAACCTGGCCTGGCTCATGAAGCAGCAGCCGGGCAAGTACAAGCTGGCCGGCCAGCTCGGGGACCGGACCTACTTCGCCTGGGCCTCGCGGGTCGAGGACCGGGACCTGGCCGACTACCTGAGCGCCCAGATCCTCAAGGCGAAGAAGGACGGGACGCTGAAGGAGCTGCAGATGAAGTGGTTCGGCCTGGTGATGGAGACGCCGGACGTCCCGACCCTGATGAAGTAGCGACCGCGCCGGGACCGGCCGGTGGGCTTCGACCTCCGGGTCGTGATCGAGAGCCTCCCGCTGCTCCTGCGGGGGGCTCTCGTCACCCTGGAGGTCTCGGCGCTCGGGATCGTCCTGGCCGGCCTCATCGCGCTGCCGGTCGCGCTCGGCCGCCGCTCCCGCTCGCGCGCGCTGCGCGCGCTCACCTTCCTCTATCTCGACGCGGTGCGGGGGACCCCGCTCCTCCTCCAGCTCTTCGTCATCTTCTACCTACCGCCCCTGGTCGGCCTCGACCTCTCGCCCTTCCAGTCGGGCGTCGTCGCGCTCGGCGTCAACGGCGGCGCCTACGCGGCGGAGATCCTCCGGGGCGGCCTCCAGGCGCTGCCCCGCGGCCAGGTCGAGTCGGCCCGCTCGCTCGGCATGAGCGGCGCCCAGTGTCTTCGCCGGATCGTCCTGCCCCAGGTGGTCGTCAACGTGCTGCCGGCGCTCACCAACGAGGCGGCCAGCCTGGTCAAGGCCTCGTCCCTGGTCTCGGTCCTCGCGCTGATCGAGCTGACCCGGGTCGGCCAGCAGATCGTCGGACGCATCACCCGGCCGACCGAGATCTACGTGACGGTCGCCGCCCTCTACTTCGTCGTGAACGTCGCCATCGCCTGGGCCTCGGCGACCGCCTGGCGGCGCCTGACGCGTCTACCGGTGACCCGCCGGTGACCTTCGACTGGTCCCTGGTCGCCCGCCACTGGCCCGACTTCCTGCGCGGGGCCGCGCTGACGCTCGCCCTGGCCGTGGCGGCGACGCTGATCGGCCTGACGCTGGGGCTGCTGGCGGCCCTGGCCCGGCTCTCCCCCTGGCGGGCGCTGGCCGGCGCGGCCCGGGCCTACGTGGAGGTCGTCCGGGGCACGCCGCTCCTCGTCCAGATCTTCTTCGTCTACTCGGTGCTGCCGCTCTACGGGGTCCGGCTCTCCGCGCTCGCCGCCGGCATCCTCGCGCTGTCGCTCTACACCGGCGCCTTCGCCGCCGAGATCTTCCGGGCCGGGATCACCGCGGTCCACCGGGGGCAGGTGGAGGCCGCGCGCTCGCTGGGGATGAGCTACGGGCAGACCCTGCGCCGGATCGTGCTGCCGATCATGGCGGCCATGGTGCTGCCGCCGATCACCAGCGAGTTCACCGGCGTCATCAAGTGGTCGTCGCTCCTCTCGGTCATCACCGTGCCCGAGCTGACCTTCGCGGCCCAGCGGGTGATCGGGGAGAGCTACAGCGTGATCGAGCCGCTCCTGATGGCCGGGCTCCTCTACTGGGCGCTCAACGACCTGATGGTCTACGCCGGGCGGCGGCTCGAGCGGCGGATGACCCGGTACCTCTGATGGCGCCCGTCGAGCCGCCTTCCGCTCCCTCTCCCTTCCAGGGAGAGGGTCGGGGTGAGGGTTCGGCGCCCCCGGCGAAGGCGCCCCCTCACCCTGTCCCTCTCCCCCGAGGCGGGGGAGCGGGAACGAGCGAGCCGATGATCCGGATCGCGGGGCTCCGGAAGTCCTTCGGCGCGCTCGAGGTGCTGAAGGGGATCGACCTGGCCGTGGCCCGCGGCGAGGTCGTCTGCCTGATCGGCCCCAGCGGCTCGGGGAAGAGCACGCTCCTCCGCTGCATCAACTTCCTGGAGGAGCCGACCGCCGGGCTCGTCCACGTGGACGGCCAGCCGATCGGCTACCGGCGTGGACGCCGCCGGCCGTCGCGTCCGGGACCCGGCCCGGCGGATCAACGAGCTGCGGGCGCGCATCGGCATCGTCTTCCAGTCCTACAACCTCTGGCCCCACCGGACCGCGCTCGGCAACGTCATCGAGGCGCTCCTGGTCGTCCGCCGGCGTCCCCGCGCCGAGGCCGACGCGGATCGGCCTGGCCATGCTCGACCGCGTCGGCCTGCGCGACAAGGCGGACGAGTACCCGTCCCGGCTCTCCGGCGGCCAGCAGCAGCGGGTCGCCATCGCGCGGGCGCTGGCGATGGAGCCGGAGGTCATGCTCTTCGACGAGGTGACCTCCGCGCTCGACCCCGAGCTGGTCGGCGAGGTCCTCAAGGTGATGCGCGGCCTCGCCGCCGACGGCATGACGATGGTCGTCGTGACCCACGAGATGGGCTTCGCCCGCGAGGTGGCCGACCGAGTCGTCTTCATGGACGACGGGGCGATCGTGGAGGAGGGCCCGCCCGACGTGGTGCTGGTCCAGCCACGCAACGACCGGACCCGCCGCTTCCTGGCCCGCATCCTGGCCCCCGACGCCCGCGGCTCCTAGCCCTGATCGGCAATTCCACCACGCTAGGGTGCAGCCCGCTCCGTATGATCGCCGATGGGGGCTAGTCTGAGCGGACGCCCTTGGCAGCCGGGATGCCGGGAAGGGGGCGGTCCCAGTAGGGGAGGCGGTCCACCCGCGGGTGCCAGGTGCCGGCGGCGATCGCCTGCTTCACGTGGGCGGCGATCTCCTCCAGGGTGGCGAACCACACCCCGCCCTTGGCCTGCATGTGCTCGATCAGCTCGATGATCGCCTCGCAGCGGGGCATCCGTCCGGAGACGAAGGGGTGCCAGACCCCGTTCCACAGCCCGCCGTACTTCCAGGCGGCGTCGAACTCGGTGCGGAAGACCTCCATCGCGCGCCGGGGCGAGGCGATCGGCAGCATGTAGCCGAAGTCCTTCATGCAGACGTACTGGGACCAGTCGTCCTGCGACATGTCGTGGGGCACCTCGATGAGGGTCGCCCGCCCGTTGCCGATCACATAGGGAATGTCGTCGCCCTGGAGCGAGGCGTCGTACTCGAAGCCCTCCTCGAGGAGCAAGTCGAGCGTGTTCCGGGAGAAGGCGAAGGACGGCGCCCGGTAACCGTGGGGTCGGCGGCCGGAGGCCTTGACGATCGCCTCCAGCCCCTGCCGGAGGCAGGCCCGCTCCTCGTCGGCGGAGAGCTGGTTCGACTTCTCGTGCCAGTAGCCGTGATGCCCCAGCTCGTGGCCGCCGGCCAGGATGGCCTCGACCGCGCGCGGGTAGGTCTCGATGCACCAGCCTGGCACGAAGAAGGTCTGGCGGAGGCCGTAGCGGGCGAGGATGTCCAGGAGGCGCGGGACCGCCACCTCGACGTCGTAGCGCAGCACCGACGACATCGTCACGCGGTTGTGGGCGGTGTCGGGGAAGTAGAAGTGGAGCAGGCTCTCGGCGTCCACGTCGAAGGTGAAGGCCGCCGCGCAGCGGGCGCCGTTCGGCCAGGGGATCGGGTTCTTGATCACGGGTGGCTCCTTTTGTCGGCTTCGTCGGCGCTGCCGATCGTATCGCTCCCGCGAGCCCGGGCGCAATCCGGGGCTCGCGCCGGGGGTGGGCCCGGGTAGAATACGGTCGGGTCGTCGAGCCGTTCCATCCCGTGGAAGGAGGAAGCTCCATGATCGCGATCCCGGACCCGTCGAGCCTCGCCATCTTCGTCGTGGCCGCGCTTCTGCTGCTCCTCACGCCCGGCCCGGCCGTTCTCTACATCGTGACGCGGAGCATCGACCAGGGTCGCCGGGCGGGGCTGGTCTCCATGCTGGGGGTGCACGCCGGCACGCTCGTGCACGTCGCGGCGGCGGCGGCCGGCCTGTCGACGCTGCTCGCCGCCTCGGCTACCGCGTTCAGCACCGTGAAGTACCTGGGCGCGGCCTATCTCGTCTTCCTCGGCATCCGCCGGCTGCTCGACCGCAGTCCCGTGGCCCGGGCCGTGGACGGCCGCTCAGCGTGACCTGCGCCGGGCATTCGTCGACGGTGTGGTGGTGAACGTGCTCAACCCGAAGACGGCCCTCTTCTTCCTCGCCTTCCTGCCCCAGTTCGTCAACGTGTCCCGGGGCGGCGTCGGCATGCAGGTCCTCGGGCTGGGGCTGCTCTTCATGCTGCTGGGACTGATCACCGACGGGCTCTACGCGGTCACGGCGGGCACGGCGGCGACCTGGCTCCAGGGCAATCCACGGCTCCTCACGGGCGGGCGGTGGGTCTCCGGCGGCATGTACGTCGGCCTCGGGCTGGCGGCCGCGCTGGCGAGCAGCCATCGGAAATGACGCCCGCGCCTGGACGGCCCGGAAGGAGGCACTCCATGAGCCTCAAGGACAGCGGGCAGTACTACCACGAGGTGCTCAAGCGCATCCCGCCCCAGGCGTTGCCCGTCTTCGAGGACGAGGCGATGCAGGAGCGGGTCTGGGGCCGGCGGTGGGGCGTCTACACCGACGTCGGCACCCTGCGGCTCGTCCTGGTCCACCGGCCGGGCGACGAGATCCGCCTGATGACCGCCGACCGCTACGATCCGACCATCGAGGCGTTGATCGACGACGACGCCCAGTGGTACTGGCGCGGCGACCGCGCCCCCGACCTCGCGAAGATGCAGCAGGAGCACGACGCGATGGTGGCGGCCCTCCGCCGCGAGGGCGTGGAGGTCGTCCACGTCAACGGGTCGCCGGCCGACCCGAAGGCGATGTACACGCGCGACAACGGCGTGGTCGTCCGCGGCGGCGTCATCGTCTGCCGGATGGGTCCGGTCGGGACCCGGCCGGGCACCGGGCGGCGCGGCGAGGAGGCCTACGTCACGCGCGCGCTGGCCGGCCTCGGGATGCCGATCTTGCGGACCATCCACGGGATCGGGCTCTTCGAGGGCGGGAGCTTCGCCCTCCTGGACGAGACGACCGCGGTGGTCGGGCTCTCCTACCGGCAGAACGAGGAGGCGGCGCGCCAGATCGAGGAGGTGCTGGCGGTGCAGGGGATCCGGCTGATCCGCGTCCCGCTGGCCGGCCACGCGCTCCACATCGACGGCCAGATCGTGATGGTGGACCACGGCCTGGCGCTGATCAACCTGGAGCGGACGCCGTACTGGTTCCTGGACACCCTCCGGGAGCTGAAGATCCGCTGGGTCGAGGTGCACCACGCCGACAACCCCCGGGTGGTGAACTGCCTGGCCGTCCGCCCGGGCAAGGTGCTCCTGGCCATCAACAACGGCGACGGCACCGCCGGGCGCCTCGCCGACCACGGGGTCGAGGTGGTGCCGCTCGACTACGCGGAGTCCCAGCAAAACGGCGGCGGCATCCACTGCTCCACGCTGCCGCTCATTCGCGACCGCGACTGACCGTCAGACCTTCCGGAGGGGTAGTCAACATGATGCCCTGTTCTTGGCCGTCGCCCCCCGGGGGGTGTTGTGCGTCGTCGCGCCAGACACGAGTTCTTCCCCAATGTGCCGGTGCGTGCTGACCTCAGTGGCAACCGGGCGTTCTTCGATTGCAGCAAGACTGAGCACGTGCTGAAGTGGAGCCACGACCCAGGCTCGACCCCACACCAGATCAGGGCCGCGGTGGGTGAGATCCATCGATTAGTGCGTCGGTTCACTCCTCAGTCCGCGCGCAAACTCGTGCGGCGTAGGCTGGAACTGGGTCAGCGACTCTGCCAGGACGTCCATGTCTCGCTGAGTCGGCTCAACAGGACGGCGTTCGCGGGCGTCTGGTCCAGGGGGCGCCGCTACGAAGGGTCCCCCGGGCTGCGGCTGGACCGGCTCCCCACGATCCTCAGGAACGCCGAGGCCAGCCTCGCCGACAACATCATGCCGTTCTGGACGCGCAACACCTGGGACGAAGAGGGCGGAGGGTTCATCACCCACCTCGACCGGACAGGTGAACGGCTGGGTCCCACTGACAAGCACCTCGTGATGCAAGCGCGAATGATCTGGACCCTGGCCGCGGCGCATCGGCACGGCCTCGCTCATCGGGGCTACCTCGAGCGGGCCGGCCAGGGCGTGAGGTTCCTGAAGGAGCGGATGTGGGACCCCGAGCACTCCGGTTTCTTCTGGAGAGTCGGGCGCGACGGGCAGCCCGTGGACGCGCGCAAGGTCACGTACGGCCACGCATTCGCGATATATGCTCTCGCCGAGTTCGCGATGGCCTCGGGCGATGCGGGTGCTCTTGGCTGGGCCGAGACGGTGTTCGATGTTCTCTATGAGAAGGCCGATGACGGAGAGCTGGGGGTCAGAGAGGAGTTCGCGCGCGACTGGAGGGTTCCCCCGGGGAATGGTCAGGAACGCAAGACCGTGAACACCCATCTGCACCTTCTGGAGGGCCTGACGACCCTCGCAAGAGCGTCCGGGAAAGGCCGGCACGCCACGGCCCTTCGGAGGATTCTGGAGGTCCTGCTCGTCAAGGGTCTCCACCTCCGGGATCGCTGCGCACTGGATTGTCACTTCGACCGCGCGTGGCGGCTGGGATCGCGCCGCGAGGGCAAGCTCGTCACCTCCTACGGTCACAAC
Source organism: uncultured Candidatus Rokubacteria bacterium (assembly GCA_963708025.1). GTDB lineage: Bacteria > Methylomirabilota > Methylomirabilia > Rokubacteriales > DASRDR01 > CAVPSB01. Next base: position 137,825 of record CAVPSB010000025.1, read on the forward strand.
GTCGAGCTCGCGTGGCTGATCCTCGACGCCGTGGACACCCTCGGCGAGCCACGCGCCACGGTCCGCGAGAGCGTCCTTGGCCTCATCGACCACGCCCTGACGTACGGCTTCGACCGGACGCGCGGAGGTGTGGCGAGGTACGGACCCTCCGCGGGGAGCGCAGTCTGTGCCCTGTATCTCGACAAGGAACGGCTCGCGAAGCACTGGTGGGAACAGGCCGAGATGCTTATCGCGACCATCGAGGCGTACCGCTGGACCGGCGACACGAAGTACCTGACCGCCTTCGAGAAGCAGTTCGACTGGGTCTGGACCTATCAGACGGACCACGACGGCGGTGACTGGTTTGAAGCCACGACATGGGACGGCCGGCCTCTCATTTTGAACAAGGGGCACGAGTGGAAGTGCCCCTACCACTCCGCCCGAGCCCTGATCCGCGTGTCAGAGGCCCTTCGCGCCATGGGCGTCAGGCCGGAGTAGCCTATGCGCTCTTCTCGACGTCGGAGTTCTACAACACGGACCGCCTCAGGCGGAGAGGATCCGCTCGCTGACGATGAAGCGCTTGTTGTAGGTGTACGGCCGCACCTCGGGCCTCCAGCGCCCGATGTCCGAGGTGTCGTTCCAGAGCTTGGACATCGGCAGGTCGGTCCGCTCCACCTCGTAGGCGCAGAGATACCGCGGCTCCCCGGCGGCGGTGGTCCGGTAGCGCACGGCGTTCACGGAGCCGGGCAGCTTGAGCAGCAGGGGCAGGTGCTCGGTGTCGTAGAGCTCGTTGAAGAGCGCCTCGCGGTGGGGCTCCACGTCCATCATGACCCAGAACACGCACGGGGTCTTGCCGGTGAGGGCGGCGGCCCCGCCCACCCACTCGTAGACCACGAGGTGGCGGTTCATGGTGTGCGGGCGCACCGCCGTCGGCCACCGGCCCGCCTCCCCCGCCGCCTTGAAGGCCGGGCTCTGGATCACACCCGGCCCGTCCAGCTCGTAGGCGGCGAGGTAGCGGGGTTCGGTGGGCGAGGGCTGCCGGTAGCGGCTGGCCCGCCGCACCCCCGCCACCGCGCGGAGGTTCGGGACGTGCTCGCGGTCGTACACCTCGTTGAAGGTGGCCTCGTGGTCGTGGGCCACGTCCATCCGCACCAGGTAGAGCGCGTGTGCCGCCATACGATCCCTCCCGAGGGCGGCTGTCCGCGGGCCGCCGTCGGGCGGGATTCTACCCCGGGAGCGCCGCCGCCAGATAGTCGCGGTTCATCCGGGCGATGACGTCTCCTGCACGCCCTCTCAGCCGTAAGGGGTGCGCCAGCGGAAGTGGTAGCGCGGGCCGGGTGTCGGCCCGCCGCAGTCCCCGGAGGCGTGGCCGGCGTGTACCAGGTACAGCTCGTCCTTGTCGCGACCGATCCGGACCGCGCGCTCGAGCCCGAAGCAGGGCGCCAGGAGGCCGGCGGGGCCGAGCAGCCACCGGTTCTTGCCCTCTCGCAGCCACGCCGCGGCGCGCGGCACCTCTGCGGGGGTCTCGCGGTAGCCCCAGTGCACCAGCGGGTTCCGAGCATGGAGCCAGTAGCCGTCGCGCCAGCCGACAAGCGCGAGCTCGGCGTCCGGACCGATCCGGCCGGCCACCCGGGCCATCAGCGCGCGACGCGAGTCACCGCCGGCCTGGAGCCAGGGCTCCGCCAGCACGTACGTCAGCAAGCCGGCGAGGTAGGCGACGACCGCCAACCGGACGAGGCGGCGCCGGCCCGGGATCCGGATCAGCCGGCGGATCTGCCACAGGACGACGGGCGCCGCGGCGAGCGCCAGGGCCGGCAGCGCGGGGACGACGTACACCTTCCGCTTGCCGGTGCTCAGGCTGAAGAACAGAACGACGAGCACGATCCACCCGAGCAGCAGCAGGAGGCGGCCGTCTCCCCGCGCGAGCTTGCGCCACCACCCGGGGACCAGCCAGGGCAGGAGCGCCACGGTCGGCAGCCAGTAGAGCGGGATCACTTCCACCGCGAAATACCAGAACGGCTCCCGGTGCTGCCACGCGGCGACCAGCCGCTCGCCGGTCTGCCGGAGGAAGAGGTCGCGGAGGTAGGCGGCCAGCGCCGGGTCGCTCGAGCCGGCCACCCGCACCCCCAGCGGACCGAGCCAGACCAGCGTGGCCGCGACGAGGCAGAGCGGGCCGAGCCACCAGCGGCGGTCACCCCCCGCCGGGGGGACCAGCCACCGCGCCCGGCGGCGGAGACCGACGGCGTAGGGCACGAACAGGAGCAGGGGCAGGAACCCGACGCCCTTGGTCACGATGCCCAGCCCCATGGCGGCCCAGGCGACGGCGTACCAGCCCCAGCTGGGGCCGAGCGCGAGGTGGCGGACCAGGCCGTAGAGCCCCAGCGTGGTCCAGAGGACGAGCAGGCCGTCGATCTGGCCGTCGCGGAGCACGTCCACCCACTGCCAGGTGGCGAGCAGCAGCAGGCCGGCCGCGAGGCCGACCCGGCGCTGCCAGAGCCGCGCGCCGAGGTCCTGGACGAGCGCGACCGACACGAGCGCGGCGACCAGCGCCGGGAGCCGGAGCGCCAGCGCCGCCGAGCCGGTGAGCCACGTCCCCAGGGCCACGAGCCAGAAGAAGAGCGGGGGCTTGTCGGAATACACCTCGCCGGCCCGGTGCGGTATCAGCCACTCGCCCTCCTGGAGCATCTCGAGGGCGATCCCGGCGAACCGCTCCTCGTCAACGCCCGAGGGCTCGCGCCACCCGATGCCGGGTCCGATCAGGAGGAGGGTGAGGCCGAGCAGCAGCCAGCGGTCGCGGGTCGCCGAGCGGCCGCGGGCCCGGCCGAGGTGAGAGAGGGTCGCGATGATCACCGGACCATGTGCCTCGTCCCGACAGGATAGCAGTCCGCGGGGCCGCCGGGGCCTTGCGTGGCCCGGGCGGAGGGCATATCGTGCGGGCGACGGCCGAGGTGTCGAGCGGTGACAGGGCAAGCGAGCCGGGTCCTTCTCGTCGTGGTCCCGATCCTGGGGATCGTCGGCTACTACTGCGGCCTCCTGCTGGCACCCCAGCCGTTCCGGCGGTGGTTCCTCTCCGAGCAGGGCGTGATCGAGATCCTCACCGCCGTGTTCTTCGGGGCCGCCGGGGTCGTCGGGCTCGCCCTCGCGGCGAGGACCCGGGGGGTGGTCCGGCCCCTGTACCGGGCCTTCTACGTCGGCTTCGCGCTCGCCGCCCTGTTCGTCGCGTTCGAGGAGATCAGCTGGGGCCAGCACCTGCTCGGCTTCGAGAGCCCGCCCTGGTTCGCCGAGCGGAACGCCCAGCGCGAGACGAACCTCCACAACCTGTTCGGGCACACGCCGAACCGCAAGCTCCACGACCTGGCGGTCGTCGTCTTCACCACGGGCGGCATCGTGCTGCCGGCCGTGGCCCGGCTCCGGCCCGCCGCCTACGCGCGGGACCGCTGGGCCCACTATCTGCTGCCGCACGGCGAGCTGGTCGCCCTGGCCGCCCTGGCCGCGCTGCTCCGGCTCTTCCGCTCGATGCCGCCGTCGCCGATCACCGGCCGGAACCTGGGGCTCGCCGAGCCCATGGAGCTGTACTTCGGCGCCGCGGCCCTGGTCTATGTGCTGGTCCTGTGGCGTCGCCTGGTGGCGCCCGGCGTCGCCGCGCCGGCCGGCGCCCTCGCCTCCGACCGGCGCTGACCGCCGCCGCGTCACGCGCGCGTCGGCCGCGGCGCGCAGCAGAAGTTCGGCCAAGGTTCTGATCAACTCCTGCTGCTGGGGGCGGCCAGCTCGATCCGGAGCTCGGACTCGGCGGGCGGGAACAGCGGGATTTGGGTGGGGATCGATGGCTTCTACACCGCCGGTGGCATCCACAACTACTTCTGGAAAGCTAGGCCTCTGCGAACCGTCTGAGTTCTGAAGCCCCTGCGCGCAGGTGTTATTTCGCCGGGTGTTCGATAGGCCCAATCAGGCTGTCTTCCAGCTTTTCGTTCTCGAACCCGAGCGCCTCGTCGGCAATCCGCTTGAAGTCGCGCGCGAGCTCGATCATGGTCTGGCGGTCCCGGGGATTCTCGATTCCGTCGATCGGCGGCATCGAGTTCTCCTCGAGGACCGTGATGATCCGGTTGCGACCGGCCAGGGCCTGGTTGGGGAAGTTGAAGAACTCCAGCATGTTCATCTTGGCCTGGTTTGTCGGCGTATGGCACTCGAAGCACTTGAACTGATTGAACCCGAGCGCGAGCTTCCGGTAGGCCGAGTCCAACTCCTTCACGTGCGGGTTCGTCGGGGTGAACAGGGACGAGTAGAGCGTGACCCGCGGCTCCGCCTGGTCTGCCTCGTGGTTGGCTCCCGGGCTGAACCAGTGCCACTTGTGATCCCACGTCTTGGCCACCTTCGGCCTGGACTTGTCCGCCACGGCCGAGCGGACGGCCCCCTTGAGCTTGCCCTCCTGGTAGACGAGGATCACCTCGGTCGCGTAGTTGTACGCGTCCCACTTCTTCTCGGAATGCCAGAAGGGATAGGGATACTCGCCCGCGTCGAGCTGTCCTCGGAAGTGGGCCGGCATGTGGAGAATGGCCTGATCGCCGATGCGCTCCACGCGGTAGTTCTTGTCGAACATGAAGAGAGACAGGTACATCTTGCGGTACACCAGCGGATTGAAGCGATTCGACGCGAAATGCTCCAGGTCGTAGTCTCCAGCGGCTTTTTGTCCTCCCCAGAGAAACGGCTCCCGCATCCGGGTCTTCAGGATCTCCGACTGCGCCAGCTTCTCGCCGCAGGCGTCGCGCGCCTTGGCGTCCGTTGGGTGCGCCAAGGGGCACGCCTCCGCGATGGCCGCCGCGATCTTCTCTGGAATGTCCGGAGAGTCCACCGCTTCGTTCTCGCGCGAGCTTCGTACCGTGTTCAACAACGCGATGCCGGCCTCGGCCCAGTCCAGGATGGCCTTTCGTTCGTTCTCGGTCAGGCGATGAGTCCAATGAACGAGCGTGTATTCCACCGGCGGCATGCTCCGGTCCAGCACGGAGTCGCGGAGCCGCGCAATGAACTCATGGGCTGCGCCGACACGGCCGACGGGGAACCCGCCTGAGAAATCGAACTGCACGCGCCCCCTGCGGATGTGGTCCTCGATGAACGGCTGGCTCCAATAGCTCAGGATGGGAATGGAGTAGTAGAGCGGGCGCTCGGGCGTCGCGGTGTGGCACGCGGCGCACTTGACGACCAGAATCGGCTGAATCTGCGTCTGATAGGTCGTGACGACTGACTCGGGGGTTGGCGGGGACGCGTCCGTGGTTCGGCCCACGTCGGTGAGGACCGCGGACGCCTGGACCGCCAATCCCACGAGCAGGATGATTACTCCGCGCAAGAATCCGACTCGCGCGATGGGCGTTCGTCCGCCTGCACCATGGCGGGCTTGCCTTCGGCCATCCAGCGAGAGCATCTGCGGCTCCTGTTCAGGGTTTGCGCTTTCGCGAGACGCTCGCGAAGGCGCGACCGAGTGTCAACTTCAAGCTGCTGCCGTTGATATAGCAACGGCCGTGCCACAAAGAATTATTCCAGCAGTCTCAAGTGGATAGTGGAACAATCGAGGGCCCAGTGATGGTCAGAAATTGCCCGGCGGCATCTCTCCGGCAAGTTATCGTCCAGCGGGGATTTTCACGATGAAGGGGCCAGGGGCGGAGGGGCCGACCCGAGCGTCGGGTGCCCGAAGAACTATGGAAGCTGTCGAACTCGCACGGCGCCGTCAAGTCGCGGTGGAAGAACAGGTAACCACCCTCCGGTGTCCGCCGGGTCGTGCTCCAGCACCAGCCAGCCGATCTCCTGCCGTCGAAACTCGGCTGGAACCTGAGCGGTATACCGGCTCCCGGAAGTCAGGCGGTCGCCTCGTGGGCGGTGAGAGCCAGCACGCGGGTGCAGAGGAAGATGTCGGCGAGGTACGTGTAGACGTCGTGGTAGTCGGTGTAGCCGCCGAGCGGCCCGTAGATGCAGCAGGGGATCCCGGCCGCCCACAGGTGGGTGGTGTCGTTCCCGGCGTAGCTGTAGGGGAGGCGCACGCCGAGGTGCTCGGGCTCGTCGCCGCTCACGCGCTTCAGGTTTCGCTTGACCATCTGGACGATGGGCTCGGTGATTGGTACATCTACCGCCGCCTTGGCCAGCCGGCCGAGGCCGCGCTCGAGGGCCGGCGGGAACTCGATCTCGTAGGCGAACTCGGGGTCCTCGGCCTTCAGGGCGTCGAGCGTCCGGCGGAGGTCGGCCAGGACCGTCTCGCCGCTCTGGCTCGCGTTGAAGCGGACGTTGACGTAGGCCGAGCAGAAGTCGCTCACCGTGTAGGCGCCCCGGAGGTTGTAGCTCCGGCCCCGGCCGCCGATCACCGAGCCCACGTTGAGCCGGGGGAGCCCGGGGAGGTCGGGGTCGTGGGTGCAGGTGAACCGCATGGCGTTGATCGCCGCGATGGCGCGCATCATCTTGGCGATGGCGTCCGAGCCCTGCTCCTTCCGGCTGATGTGCATGGCCCGGCCGAGCGTGTGCACCACGACGTCCATCGACCCGGTGTGCTTGGTCAGGATGGTCCGGGCCCCGTAGGGCTCGGCGACCACCGCCACGTCGGTCCGGCCGCCGTGCTGGATCGCGTGGAGGGTGCCGATCCCGCTGTTCAGCTCGGCCGCCACGCAGGCCAGCACCACGTCGCCGCGGAGCGGCACCCCGGAGCGCTCGAGGGCCAGGGTGGCCAGGATGATCGCCGTCACCCCGGCCTTCATGTTGTAGATGCCGTGGCCGTAGAGCTTGCCGTCGGCGATCCACGGGGAGAACGGATCGCGGGTCCAGCCGGTGGCCAGCGGGTCGATGTCGATGTGGCCGTTCAGCATGATCGAGCGGCCACCCCCCGTGCCCCGCAGCCGGGCGACCGCCTGCTTCCGGCCCGGCTCGATCTCCTGGAGCTCGACCTCCAGGCCCTGGTCGCCCAGGTAGCCTGCCAGCCACTCGGCGCAGGGGGTCTCCTCGGTGGTGAACGAGGGGATCCGGACGAGGTCCGAGGCCAAGCGGACGATCTCGTCGTCGTCAACCCGGGCCAGGATGGCCCGCTCGGCCTCGGTCAGGCCGGGGTCCCTCATCACGGTCCCGGGAGTCGCTCCCATTCGGCTCCCTCTCCCTTCCAGGGAGAGGGCTGGGGTGAGGGTCCACAGGAGCGCGTGGTCTCCCCCTCACCCTGACCCTCTCCCCCGGGTGGGGGAGAGGGAACAGGCGGTGGAGCTAGAACGAGCGGATCAGGCGCTCGACGCGCTCGTCGTGGGCCTGGAACGGGTCCTTGCAGAGGATGGTCTCGCGCTCCGGGTCGTTCAGCTTCAGGTAGACCCAGTCGAACGCGGTAGTCCTTCCCCTTGAGATTGGCCCGGCGGATGAACTCCCCCCGCAGCCGGGCGCGGGTGGTCTGGGGCGGGGTGTGCTTGGCCTGCTCGATGGCCTCGTCCGTGGACAGCCGCTCGATCATGTCCTTCTGGACGAGCCGGTAGTAGAGCCCGCGGTCCGGCCGGATGTCGTGGTACTGGAGATCGATCAGCGAGACCCGCGGGTCCCGCCAGGAGAGCCGGTGCCGGGCCATGTAGTTCTCGATGAGGTCCTTCTTGATGACCCAGTCGATTTCGCGCCAGCACGACATCGGGTCCGTCTCGAGGCGGTCCAGGAGATCGGTCCAGCGATCGAGGACGTCCCGGGTCACCGAGTCGGGCTCCTGGTGGTCGTAGTAGTTGCGGGAGGCCTCCAGGTACTCGCGCTGGATCTCCAGCGCGCTCATGGACCGGCCGTCCTTCAGCTTCACGGTCTCCCGGAGGGTGGGGTCGTGCGAGATGTCGCGGATGGCCTGGACCGGCGACTGCAGGCTGAAGTCCCGGTCGAAGTAGCCGTCCTCGATCATGTCGAGCACGATGGCGGTGGTCCCGACCTTCAGGTACGTCGCGATCTCGGACATGTTCGAGTCGCCCACGATGACGTGGAGGCGGCGGTAGCGCTCGGCGTCGGCGTGGGGCTCGTCCCGCGTGTTGATGATCGAGCGGGAGGACGTGGTGGCGCCGGAGATCTCCTGGCAGATGTGCTGGGCCCGCTGGGACAGGCAGTAGTGGAAGCCGCGCGGGGTCTGGAGGACCTTGCCGGCTCCCGCGAAGATCTGGCGGGTGACGAAGAACGGGATCAGGGCCTCGGCCAGCCGCTGGAAGGAGACGTCCCGCGAGACCAGGTAGTTCTCGTGGCAGCCGTACGAGTTCCCGGCCGAGTCGGTGTTGTTCTTGAAGAGGAGGATGTTCCCGGAGATGCCGTCCTCCCGGAGCCGCTTCTCGGCCTGGTGGAGGAGGTCCTCGACGATCCGCTCCCCGGCCTTGTCGTGGATGCACAGCTCCATGATGTCGTCGCACTCCGGCGTGGCGTACTCCGGGTGGAAGCCGGTGTCGAGGTACAGGCGGGCGCCGTTCTCCAGGAAGACGTTGGCGTTGCGGGCCCCCGGGATCACCTTCTCGAAGAGGTACCGGGCGACGTTGTCGGGGGACAGCCGCCGCTGGCCGTTCAGCGTGCAGGTCAGGCCGTACTCGTTCTCCAGGCCCATGATGCGACGCTTCATGGCTTCCCCGTGGGGCGGTCGGCCGCCCCGTCTGTGGGCGCTTCGCCGCGGCCCAGATGCGACCGTAACTCGGCGTCCGTGATCCGCCGGAACTTCCGGCGCTCGCGGTTCCGGTCCAGCACGGCGATCTCCAGGTCCCGCTCGGTCAGCGTCTTGTTCTGGGTCACGGTCAGGGACCGGACCCCCATCTGGATGGCCTCGGCGACCGGCATGCCATCACGGTAGTGGTCCTTCAGGAACCGCCGGATCTCGTCGGCCTGCCCGCCCATCGCCGCGTAGTTCAGCTCGTCCTCGATCGTGCCGTCGTAGAGGATATGGTACATCTCGTTCTTGCTGCCGTTGCGGGCCTCTCCCACCTCGGCGACGAGCACCTCCACCTCGAAGGGCTTGATGCCCTCGGTGAAGATGTTCCCCAGCGCCTGGGAGTACGCGTTGGCCAGCGACTTGGCGGTGACGTCCTCCCGGTCGTAGTTGTACCCCTTGATGTCGGCGTGGCGCACCCCGGCGATCCGGAGGTTCTCGAACTCGTTGTACTTGCCGACGCCGGCGAACGCGATCCGGTCGTAGATCTCCGAGATCTTGTGGAGGAGCGTCGAGGGGTTCTCGGCCAGCAGCAGGATGCCGTCCTGGTACTCCAGCGCGATCATGGACCGGCCGCGGGCGATGCCCTTGCGGGCATACTCGGCCTTGTCCTTCATCATCTGTTCGGGCGAGACGTAGTACGGAAGCGGCATCGGTCCCTATCCCTGCGGACTGCGGTTGTTGGCGGCCCGCCGGACGGCGATGACGGTGTCGCAGTGCTCCCGCACCTCGGGCTCGGGCACTTCCGCGAACCCGGCGGCGGTGATGACCTTCATCGTCGGATAGACGCCGTGGACCGGATCGGGACCCCCGGTCCCGACGTCCTCCTCGGCGGCGTCGAAGAGCGCCTCGGCCGCCATGCGGAGGGCCTCCTCCCGGGAGCAGCCCGGCCGGTAGACCTTCTTGAGCGTGGTCCGGGCGTCCTTGCCGCCGGAGCCGGTCGCGTAGTACTCCGTCTCCTCGTAGCGGCCGCCGGTGATGTCGTACTTGAAGATGCGGCCATCGCCCCGCTTGAGGTCGAAGCCGGCGAAGATCGGCACCACCACCAGCCCCTGCATGGCGGCCGGCAGGTTCATCCGGATCATCTGGCCGAGCTTGTTCGCCTTCCCTTCCAGCGAGAGCCCGTCTCCCTCGACCTTCTCGTAGTGCTCCAGCTCGGTCTGGAAGAGCCGGGCCATCTCGATCGACGGCCCCGCCGCCCCCGCGATGGCGATCGCCGAATGGTCGTCCGACTTGTAGACCTTCTCGATCCGGCGGTGCGCCACCTGGTAGCCCTCGGTCGCCTGCCGGTCGCCGGCCACGATGACCCCCTCGGCGTACCGGATGGCGAGAATGGTCGTCCCGATCGGCACGCCGGGGCGCCCGGGCGCCTCGGCGTGCGCCGACGGCCCTCCGGGCAAGGAGAGGGGCCCCCACGTGCTCCGGTGAGTGCGCCCGGAGCAGCTCCACGAAGCTCGAGTTCAGGTAGTTACCGAAGAGACCTTGCCACCGCTCGTGCATGGGTTCTCCCGGACGCGATTATAGCAGGGAGTCGCGCAGGCGAGCGACTCCCCGGCAGGTCCGTGTGGTGGGTCCTACCTAGTCTAGCCCCTGCGGGCTAGCACGCCAACGAGCGGGGCCGAGGAGCGAGCAGCGCTAGGACGCAGGGAGTCGCCCACCGCAGGCGTATGCCGCATACGCCGAGGATGGGCGACGACCGAGGACGACGCGATGCGAAGCTCATCGGCCCCGCGTGCTATACCACGCTGGGCTTCGAGATGTTGCGCAGTAGATCGCGGGCTGTCGGAGACTCGTCCAGGAGCTGGCGGACGAAGGCCTCGGTCCCCCGGAGGGGCTCCAGCATGAAGATCTTCTTCAGGGGGCCTTCCTTCAGGTCGAAGATGACCGAGTCCCAGGACGCCGAGACGATGTCCTCGGAGTACCGCTGGAGGCACATGCCCCGGAAGTAGGCCCGGGTGTCCTTGGGGGGATCGTGGATGGCCTTGGTGATCTCGTCGTCGGCGACGATCCGCTCGACCGCGTCGGACTCCTCGAGCTTGTAGTAGAGGCCCTTGCCAGGCCGGATGTCGTGGTACTGGAGGTCGATCATCGCGACCCGGGCGTCCGTCCAGTCGATGTCGTGCGTCGCCATGTAGCTCTCGATCAGGTCCTTCTTGATCACCCAGTCCAGCTCCCGCGACAGGGTCATCGGATCCTGCTCCAGCCGGTCCAGGACGTACTCCCACCGCACCAGGACGTCCTTGGTCACCGTGTCCAGCTCCCGGTCCCGGTAGTAGCGATGGGCCAGCTCGAGGAACTCGCGCTGGAGCCCGACCGCGGTGACGCTGCGCCCGTCCTTCAGCCGGACCGTGGCCCGGCAGTTCAGGTCGCGGGAGATCGTGCGGAATCCCTGGACGGGGTTGTCCAGGGAGAGGTCGCGGTCGATGAAGTCGTCCTCCAGCATCGAGAGCACGATGGCCGTGGTGCCCGCCTTCAGATAGGTGGTGAACTCCGACATGTTGGCGTCGCCCACGATGACGTGGAGGCGGCGGTACTTCTCGGGGTCGGCGTGGGGCTCGTCGCGGGTGTTGATGATCGGCCGCGAGTGCATCGTCTCCAGCCCGACCTCGGTCTCCAGGAAATCCGCCCGCTGGGAGATCTGGAACGGCGTGTACTCGAGGTTGTTCTCGGAGCCGACCTTGCCGGCTCCGGTGAAGATCTGCCGCGTCACCAGGAACGGCATCAGGTGCTGGACGATCCGCGTGAAGGGGCAGCGCCGGTCCATGAGGTAGTTCTCGTGGGTCCCGTAGCTGTTGCCCTTGTTGTCGGTGTTGTTCTTGTAGATGAGGATCCGCTGCTCGGGCGGGGAGACCGCCTCCGCCCGGGTCCGCGAGATGTTCAGGATCCGCTCGCCGGCCTTGTCCCAGATGACGAGGTCGCGCGGGTTCGTGCACTCCGGCGTGGAGTACTCGGGGTGGGCGTGATCCACGTAGAAGCGCGCCCCGTTGGAGAGGATCAGGTTGATGAGGCGGGACTCCTCCTTCGAGGGCAGCTCCTTCTCCTCGGCGTACTCGAACCCCCGGGCGTCCCGGAGCGGGCTCTCCGCCTCGTAGTCCCAGCGGATGCGCGCGGTGCGGTACGTCTCGTAGGAGTTGATGAGGAGGAGGGAGGACAGGATCGGGTTGAAGTCCGGCTGGTTGCGGACGGTGATCCCGTATTCCGTCTCGATTCCCATCACCTTCGGGATGGCCATGCCGCCCTCACCGTCTTGACAGAAAAGGGGTGAGGGCGGCGCTCGGCGCGACCCTCACCCCTTCGTTTACAGGTATTGCCCGGTCGTGACCCGATCCACGGGCCGGGTCTTCTCTTTGCTCTCGCCCATCAGCGGCTTCACGTACACGATGCGCTCGCCCTTCTTGCCCGCGATCTTGGCCCAGTCGTCCGGGTTGGTGGTATTGGGCAGGTCCTCGTTCTCCTTGAACTCTTCCCGGACCGCGCTCAAGAGGTCCTCGAGCACGATGCCCTTCTCGCCGGAGCCGATGTACCGCTTGAGGGCCAGCTTCTTGGCCCGGCGAACCACCGACTCCATCATGGCTCCCGACGCGAAGTCCTTGAAGTACAGGACCTCCTTGTCCCCGTTCGCGTAGGTGACCTCGAGGAAGCGGTTCTCGTCGGTCAGCGCGTACATCTGCTCCACGGCGGTGTCGATCAGCCGCTTGATGGCCGCCTGGACGTCGCCACCGTGCGGGCGGATCTCCTGCTCGTGGATCGGCACGTCGGGCGTCAGGTACTTGGCCAGGATGTCGTCGGCGGCCGACTTGTCGGGCCGGTCGATCTTGATCTTCACGTCGAGCCGGCCGGGCCGGAGGATGGCCGGGTCGATGAGATCCTGCCGGTTGGAGGCGCCGATCACGATCACGTTCTTCAGGCCCTCGACGCCGTCGATCTCGGCCAGGAGCTGGGGGACGATCGTGGTCTCGACGTCCGACGAGATCCCCGAGCCGCGGGTGCGGAAGAGCGCGTCCATCTCGTCGAAGAAGACGACGACCGGCACGTCCTCGGCGGCCTTCTCCTTGGCCTTCTGGAAGATCTCGCGGATCTTGCGCTCGGTCTCGCCCACGTACTTGTTGAGGAGCTCGGGGCCCTTGATGTTCATGAAGAAGCCCTTGATCTTCTCGCCGCGCTTCTCCGAGACCTTCTGGGCCAGGTTGTTGGCCACCGCCTTGGCGATCATCGTCTTGCCGCAGCCCGGCGGCCCGTAGAGGAGCACGCCCTTCGGCGGGGCCAGCTTGTGCTCCTTGTAGTAGTCGGCGTAGAGGTACGGCAGCTCCACCGCGTCGCGGATGGTCTCGATCTGATTGCTGAGGCCGCCGATGTCCTCGTAGCTGATGTCCGGCACCTCTTCCAGGGCCAGGTCCTCGACCTCGCTCTTCGGCAGCCGCTCCAGGAGGTAGCCAGACTTGCCGTCCATGAGGATGTGGTCGCCGACCTTCAGCTTCAGGGTCCGGAGCGGATCGGCGATGATGCCGACCTTCTCCTCGTCGGCGCGGAGCGTCACCACCGCCCGGCCCTCGTCGAGGACTTCCTTGAGGATGACCACCTCGCCCTGGATCTCGTAGCCCGCCGTCTCGATGACGTTCAGGCCCTCGTTGAGGACCAGCTCCTGCCCCGGCTTGATCCCCTCCCGCTTGATGGCGGGGTGCAGGTTCACCTTCACCTTGCGGCCGGCGGCCAGGATGTTGATGGTGCCGTCCTCGTTGAGCGAGAGGAACACGCCGTACGTCGAGGGCGGCGCGCAGAGCTTGTCCACCTCTTCCTTCAGCGAGGTGATCTGCTCGCGGGCCTCGTAGAGCGCGTTCACCAGCTTCTCGTTCTGGTTGAAGGCCTGGACGAGCTGGCGGTTCGCCTCCCGGAGCTTGTTCTCGAGGATCAGGGATTCCTTGGGCGCCTCGTCGAGCTTCTTGCGGAGGTGGACCGTCTCGGCTTCCAGCGAGCGGATGTAGGCCTGCAGATCCTGGATCTGGATCTCGTACTCGGTGAGTCGGCGGCGGTACGCGGATTCCGACATCGGCAGGAACTTGGACAGGCCCTTCACCCCCTCCGATTCACGGGGTGGACCACCCTTCTTCTCGAACTCTTTCATGGCCCCCCATTCCTTTCGTGAGCCTCGGCCGGCTCGCTCACGCCGACCCCAACCGCCTCCGCACGAGATCCCGGCGCTGGGTCGAGCAAGTATAGGCAGTGGCGAAAAAGAATGTCAAGTTTGTTGGGTTCATACGGCCCTTTCGACCGTTCTGTTTCGCCCTCGCCACTCCTCTCGACCTGTCACCGGTGCAACGGGGGTGCCAGAAAGACGCCCGCATCGTCGCCCGACCACACGCGCTACCTCGCGACTCGCCGCCGACCGGCCGGAATTTCGCACCGGCCATCGCGCAGCTCTTCCGGGCGTGGCCCCTCCTCCTTACAACCCTCTACGCGCGCCGATGGCTCCCGGGTCGGTGGTCGAGGACGCCATCGCCGCCCGGACAGCCACCCTCTATAATCGGCGCATGAGGCGTCCCGGGCCGAGACCCGTCGCGATTTCCGTCTCGGCCGTGACGCGCTCGGCCTGCGTCGCTCGGACGGCCTTCGGCCTTGGCGGACGGCCTTCGGCCTGGGGGCGTCCGTCCCGGCCTATGGTCGTCGTTCGGACGGCCTTCGGCCTTTGGGGTCGTTGCCGATCCTCGGCGTACTCGGAGTACGCCTGCGGTCGGCCACTCCCTGCGTCGTTTCGGACGGCCTTCGGCCTGCGGGGGCTGCTCGGGTCTCGGCCCGGTACCATGCCAGGACACGCTGTCGTGGCTGACCGGAGGGCAAACGCATGAGCGGAACAGCCCCGCGCCGGCATCGAGGTCGTCACCCGGTGCGTCGATGGCGGGGCCTCGCCCGCCTGGCGCTCGCGGTCGCCGGCGTCGCGCTCGGCGCGGCCGTGGTGGCGAGCGCGCCCGCGGAGCCCGCCGGCGAGCTGCGCGTCGGCGTTTCCCGCCTCCCCGAGTCGCTCGATCCGGCGTCGGGGTCGGGCCCCGGGCTGGTCGTCTTCCGGCAGATGTACCAGGGCCTCGTCGAGGTCGGCGAGCGCGGCGACCTCGAGCCGGGCCTGGCCGTGCAGTGGACCGTGTCGCGCGACGGTCTGACCTGGACGTTTCGCCTCCGGCCCGATGTACAGTTCCACAACGGGACGCCGCTGACGGCGGACGTCGTGGTCGCGTCACTGGGCCGCCATCTGGCCGCCGCCGACGGTGGGGAGCCGGCCGAGGCCTGGCTCCGGCTCTTCCGCGGGAAGAGCGCGGTCGTGCGCGGGGTGCGCCGCGGAGCCTCGGGAACGGTCGAGATCCAGCTCAACCAGCCCTTCTCGCCCTTGCTCGCGGTGCTCGCCCATCCCGCGCTGGCCATCGCGCTGACGCAAATTGACAACCCGGTTCCTTTTCTCGGCACCGGACCCTACCGGCTGGCGGAGCGGAGCCCGGGGCGGCTGGTTCTCCAGGCGGGGGCGGCCGGCGAGGAGGTCCGTCTGGCGCGGCTGGTCTTCGAAGAGGCCGCCGACGACGCGGCGGGACTGGCGGAGCTCCAGCCCGGGGGTCGCCTGGACGTCCTGTTCCCCCGGGCGGCGCCGGCGTGGGGCGGCCTCGGACTCCAGGTCGTGACGGCACCAACCCGCCAGCTCGGGCTGCTGGTCCTGAGGAGCCAGGCGGGCCTGCTCGTCCGCAAGCCCGTCCGGCAGGCCATCGCCCTCGCGCTCGATCCGGCGCTCGTGGGCCCCGCCCTCGGCCGTGCGGCCCGGCCTCACGCCGCCTACCTCCCGCCCGGGGCGTGGGCGGCCCGCGCGGCTCCGGCGCCGGCCCACGACCCGATCCGGGCCCGGCGCCTCCTGGCCGAGGCGCGGGCCGGGACCCCGACCCTGACCCTGCTGGCACCGGAGGCGTCGACGGGGGTCGACACCGCGCGGCTCGCCGAGGCGATCCGGCTCTCGCTCGCGGTCGCGGGAATCACCGTACCGGTCCGCCAGCTGGCGGGCGAGGCCTACCTGCAGGCGCTGCGCCAGGGCGAGGGTGAGCTGGCGCTCGTGGAGGTGGAGGAGCTCATCGACGATCCCCACTTCGTGCTGCGGCCGCTGGTCGCCTCCGATGGGGCGATTACGGGCGCGGCGACCAACGTGGCCTTCTACCGGAATGCCCTCGCCGACGGCATGCTGCTGCGCGCGAGTCAGCTCGGCTTCCGGCCGGAGCGCCTGCGCCTCTACCAGCGTCTGCAGGCCCAGCTGGCCGAGGATCTCCCGTACCTGCCGCTCTACGTCCGGCTCCAGTGGGCAGTGGCGCGACCCGGGGTGCGCGACCTGCGCCTCGACTCCGGCGGCCGCCACCGCCTCGACCGGGTCTGGATCGAGGCGCCGCCCGAGCCGGCCGCGCCGGCGCCGGCCGCATCGGCGCCGCCTGCGCCGGCGCCGGTCGCGCCGGTGCCACCATTGGTCGCACCCCTGCCACCACCAGTCGCGCCGCTGCCACCACCAGTCGCGCCGCTGCCACCGCCGGTCGCACCCGCGCCGGCCCCGCCCGAAGGGAGTCCATGATGTCCACGGGGATCGCCCGCGTCATCGCCGGCCTCGTCGTGTGCCTCGCGCTGGTCGCCACCACCGGGCCGGCCCAGGGGCAGAAGCGTGGGGGCGGCTACCGCGCCGTGCTCGGCGCCGATCCCCCGACGCTCGATCCCGCCCAGGCCACCGACACGACGTCGTCGGCCGTTCTCCGCCAGCTCTTCGACGGCCTGGTCGAGCTGGACGAGTCGATGCAGCCGGTCCCGGCGATCGCCGAGCGGTGGACGATCTCCCCGGACCAGCGCGTGTACACGTTCACGCTGCGCCGGGGCGTCCGGTTCCACCACGGCCGCGAGGTCAAGGCGGCCGACTTCAAGTACTCGCTCGAGCGCGCCGCCCGCGGCAAGAAGCCGTGGGTCGTCGAGAAGCTGGCCGGCGCCGCCGAGGTGATCAAGGGACCGGCCACCGACATCCGCGGCATCCGGGTGGTCAACGACTCCACCCTGGAGCTGACGCTGGAGCGGCCGTTCGCGCCCTTCCTCAGCCTGATGGCGTACGACGCCGCGTTCGTCGTGCCCCGGGAGGAGGCGGAGCGGCTCGGCCCCGAGTTCGGATCGAAGCCGGTCGGCACCGGCGCCTTCCGCTTCGTCTCCTGGCGGCACGACGACCAGGTCGTGGTGGAGGCGTTCCGGGACCACTTCCGCGGGGCGCCCTACCTCGACCGGATCGTCTACCGGGTGATCAACGACGACACCACGCGATTCCAGGAGTACCGAACCGGCGGGCTCGACCACGTTGACGTTCCGTCCGGCCAGTTCCGGGCGACGCAGAAGGATCCGGTGCTCTCCCGGGAGCTGTCCGTTTATCCGATGCTCGGCACCTACGCGCTCCGCTTCACGATGACCCAGCCTCCGCTCAAGGGCAACCGGAAGCTGCGCCAGGCGCTGAACCACGCGGTCGACAAGGAGGCCATCGCCAACGTCATCATGGAGGGCAGCGTGGTCCCGGCCCGCGGCGTGCTGCCACCCGGCATGCCGGGCCACAACCCGGAGCTGGCGGGCTACCCGCACGACAAGCAGAAGGCGCGCCGGCTCCTCGCCGAGGCCGGCTATCCCGACGGCAAGGGCTTGCCGCCGATCACGCTCCACTACAACACGAGCCCGCTCCACCGGCGGATCGTGGAGCTGGTCCAGGCCCAGCTTCGCGAGTACGGGGTCCCCCTCCAGCTCGCGAGCCTCGACTGGGCCGCGTACATCAAGCTCGTGGACGATGGCGGCACCCAGTGGCACCGCATGGGCTGGCTGGCCGACTACCCGGACCCGGAGAACTTCCTCACCGTCCTCTTTCACACCCGGAACATCGGGCCGCCGGGCAACAGCTCCCACTACTCGAACCCCGAGGTCGACAAGCTCTTCGACGAGGCCGACCGCCTGCCAGCGGGACCGGCGCGGCTGGCCAAGTACCGCGAGGCCGAGAAGCTGGTCGTCGAGGACGCGCCGTGGGTCTTCGTCTACTGGTACACGAGCCGGCTCCTGCAGAAGCCCTACGTCCGAGGGCTCGAGCGCTCGCCCATGTCGAGCGCGCCGGAGATGCACATGGCGCCCATGCGCAAGGTCTGGCTGGACCGATAGCCGGCGGGGCCGATGAGCGTCGCGACGTTCATCTCGGTCGGGACGCGCTCGGCCTGCGGCCTCGCGGCCGTCCCGACCTATGGTCGTCCTCGGTCGTCCCCGATCCTCGGCGTACTCGGAGTACGCCTGCGGTCGGCGACTCCCTGCGTCCTAGCGCTGCTCGCTCCTCGGCCCCGCCGGGAGATCTGACCCACGTGCCATGACCCTGGGCGCTTCAAGGCTCGAATCATGCGGACGTGTGGGCCACATGCGGGGGCGGGGTCTGCCGACAGGACCCGCGTCGCCATGACGGCTTCATGACTGGATCAGGCTACTAGGGCCGTGCTCGGGGTGATCGCGCGGCGGCTGGTGGCGTTGGTCCCGGTCCTGTTCGGGATCTCGCTGCTCGTCTTCGTCCTGACCGCGATCTCGCTGGGGGATCCGGTGCGGGCGGCGATGGGCCAGCGGGGCGAGCCGGCCGTCATCGCCCGGATCCGCCAGGACTACGGGCTCGACGAGCCGATCTGGGTCCAGTACGGCCGCTGGATGGGGCGGCTCCTCCGCGGGGACCTCGGCCGCTCGTATCATCAGCAGCGGGCCGTGACCGAGATCGTGGCCGAGCGCCTGCCGGCGACGCTCCGGCTGGCGCTGGCCGCCACCGCCATCGCCGTGGTGCTGGGCCTGGCGGCCGGGACGCTGGCGGCCGTGCGCCACGGGGGCGCGACCGACCTCTTCCTGATGACCGGGGCCGTGCTCGGGATCTCCACGCCGGTCTTCTGGCTCGGCCTGATGCTCATCCTGGTGTTCGCGGTCTGGCTCGGCTGGCTGCCCGTCTCCGGGTACGGCGACGGGAGCTGGCGCCACCTGGTCCTGCCGGCCCTGGCCCTGGGCGCCCTCCACACCGGGGTGATCGCCCGGATGGCGCGGGCCAGCCTGCTGGAGGTCATCCGCGAGGACTACGTGCGAGCCGCGCGTGCCAAGGGCCTCCCGGAGACCGTCGTGCTCGTGAAGCACGCCTTCCGCAACGCGCTGCTCCCGGTGATCACCGTGACCGGCATCGGGCTCGCGGACCTCCTGGTCGGCGCCCCCCTCACCGAGACGGTCTTCGCCTGGCCCGGTCTCGGCCGGATGCTCATCACCGCGGTCGGGCAGCGGGACCTGCCGGTGGTCATGGGCGCGGTCCTGCTCTTCGCCGTCGTCTACGTCGTCGGCAACCTGCTGGTGGAACTCGCCCATGCGGCGGCGGATCCGCGCATTCACGTCTAGTGCCGTTCCAACTGGAGGATTACGGCAAGTCCGTGCTTCAAGGATTGCTTGCCCATCTTGGCTCACGTAGTTGGAACGGCACTAGCTCGCGGACCCTGGCGGCCGGGGCCTTGCTGGTCGGCGCCTTCGCCGGCGGAGCGGTGCTGGCCCCGGCCCTCGCCCCGTTCGATCCCTACTCGGTGCCGGACCGCCTGGAGACGGCCAGCCTCCGGCCGCCCGGCGCGCCGTTTCCCCTGGGCACCGATCTGCTGGGGCGGGACCTCTTCTCCCGCATCCTCTACGGCGGCCGCGTCTCGCTGCTGGTGGGCGTCGGGGCCGAGCTGGCCGCCGCCCTGCTCGGCACCCTGGTGGGCCTGCTCGCCGGGTACCACGGCGGGCGCCTGGATGCCGTCCTCATGCGGGTGACCGACGTGGTCATGGCGTTCCCGTCGCTCGTTCTGGGCATCGGGATCATCGCCGTCTTCCAGGCCCCCGGCCTGGACAAGGTGATCCTGGTGCTCGTGCTCCTCGGCTGGACCACCATCGCGCGCGTCGTTCGCGGCGAGGTGCGGGCCCTCCGGGAGCGCGAGTTCATGCTGGCCGCCCGGGCCCTGGGGGTCCACGACGCCGCCCTCGTCCGGCGTCACCTCCTGCCGAACCTGATGGCCCCGCTGCTCGTCGCCGCGACGGTGGGGGTCGCGGGCAACATCGTCGCCGAGGCCGGGCTCTCCTTCCTGGGCCTGGGCGCCCAGCCCCCGACCATCTCCTGGGGCGGGATGCTCGCCGAGGGCCACGCGTTCCTCACCACCTCGCCCTGGGTCGCCGTCTTCCCGGGGCTGGCCCTCGTGCTGGCGGTGCTGGGCGTCAATCTCCTGGGCGACGGCCTCCGCGACGTCCTCGATCCCCGGCTGCGCGGCCGCCGCTGACCCTCGGAAGGGCCGCCGAGGCCCCTAGTCGCCTTTACTTCGGCGCGGCCGGGCGGGTAGAATATGGCGTCCTCCGACAGGTGAAGGGGGTCGCGCGCGTGCCCACGGTCGGCGAGACCGTCGCCGAGATGGTCCAGTACGTGTTCCCTCAGTACGCGGGCGCGCCCGGGCAGATCTACGGCGGCCGGATGATGGAGTGGATCGCCACCGCCGGGACGCTGGCCGCGTCGCGCGTCGCCCGGGGGCCGGTCGCCCTCGGCGCGATGGACGACATCGACTTCCTCCACCCCGTCAAGGTCGGAGAGATCGCCATCCTGCGGGCGCGGGTGGAGTGGATCGGGCGGACCTCGCTGGAGGTCGGCGTCCGCGTCTACTCCGAGCGGCCGGAGACCGGCGAGCGTCACCTGACGCTCTCGTCGCATCTGGCGTTCGTGGCGATCGACGAGGCGGTGCACCCGCGGCCGATCGGGGCGCGGATCGAGCCGGCCGACGAGCGGGAGCGTGCGGTCGTCGAGGCGGCCCAGGCGCGGCGCGAAGCGCGGCGGGCGCGACTCGCGCTGCGGGCCGAGCGCGCGGGCGAGGTGCGGGACGAGACCGAGGGGTTTCGCTGGCGGTTCGAGGAGAGCCGCTTCGTGTTTCCCGAGGACGCGCTGCACGGCTCGCTGATGTTCGCCGGGAAGCTCCTGTTGATCGTTGACGCGGCGGCGGGGGTCCTGGCGGTGCGGTACGCGCGCGCGCCGCTGGCGACGGCGTCCATGGACGCGCTGGAGTTCTACACGCCGATCCGGGTCGGAGACATCGTGACGTTGCACGGCGCGCTGAACCGGGTCGGGAATCGCTCGATGGAGATCGGCCTGAAAGTGCTGGCGGAGGCACCGTTCACCGGGGAGGTGCGGCACACGTGCACGGCCTACCTCACGTTCGTGAAGCTGCGGGGGGCCGGGAACGGGCTGCCGCCCTTGACCGCGGAGACCCCGGTCGAGCAACGGTACCGGGACGCCGCCGACAAACGACACGCCGCGCGGCTCGAGCGCGTGCGACGGCTGCAGGCGGGCCTCGCGACCGAGGCCGCGTGGTGAGCGGGGGGAGGTGACCGATGTCCGGCCATTCGAAGTGGTCGCAGATCAAGCGGAAGAAGGCGAAGAACGACCAGCAGCGCGGTAAGCTGTTCTCGAAGCTGATTCGCGAGGTCACGACGGCGGCGCGGGTCGGCGGCGGGGATCCCAAGGGCAATGTGCGGCTCAAGGCCGCGATCGAGGAAGCCAAGGCCGTCAACATGCCGGCCGACACGCTGAAGCGCGCGGTCCAGAAGGGGACGGGCGAGCTCCCCGGGGAGACCTACGAGGAAGTGACCTACGAGGGCTACGGGCCGGCCGGCGTGGCGATGATGGTGAAGGTGCTGACCGACAACAAGAACCGCACGGCGCCGGAGATCCGCCACGGCTTCACCAAGTTCGGCGGGAACCTGGGAGAGGTCGGCTCGGTCGGCTGGATGTTCGAGCGCAAGGGCCTGATCCTCGTGGAGGCGAGCCGGGTGGGCGAGGACGACCTCTTCACCCTCGCGCTCGAGGGCGGCGCCACCGACATGCGCCGGGCCGACAACCTCTTCGAGATCTCGACCGAGCCGGCCCAGCTCGAGAGCGTGCGCCGGGCGCTGGAGGAGAAGGGGGTTCCGATCCAGTCGGCCGAGGTGACCTACGTGCCGCAGTCGACGATCCGGCTGGATGGCAAGGAAGCCCAGCAGGTGCTCCGCCTGGTCGAGGGGCTCGAAGAGCTGGACGACGTGCAGAAGGTGTACGCGAACTTCGACATCCCGGACGAGGTGCTGGAGACGCTGGGCGCGGCGTGAGCAGTTCTCGATCGGGGGAGGGGGGCCGGGGCTGAGAGCGTGTGAAGGAATGGGACCTCCGACTCCCCCCTCCCCCCGGCCAAA
Organism: uncultured Candidatus Rokubacteria bacterium; assembly: GCA_963708025.1. Taxonomy (GTDB): domain Bacteria; phylum Methylomirabilota; class Methylomirabilia; order Rokubacteriales; family DASRDR01; genus CAVPSB01. The sequence goes on from CAVPSB010000025.1 coordinate 159,732, forward strand.
GGCCGAAGGCCGTCCACCGGTGGGGGAGGGGGGCCAAAGGCCGAAGGCCTTCGACGGATCGGGTGGGCGGGAGGTCCCGAACTGAGGGCGGCCGGCTTCGATCCCGGGCTGGCGGAAACGGGGTTCGCGGTGCTGGCGGGGGGCCGCGGGGGCCCGGCCGTCCTCGGGACCGGCGTCCTCCGGACTCACGCCGCCGACCCGCTCGATCTTCGGCTCGAGCAGCTCTTCGAGGGCATCCACGGGGTCCTCGCCGCCTTCGTGCCGGATTTCCTGGTCGTCGAGGACGTCTTCAGCGCCCCCCGGGTGCCGCGCACGGCCATCCTGATGGGGCACGCGCGCGCGGTCATCTGTCTGGCCGGCCGCCAGCGGAAGCTGGCGCTCCTCAGCGTCACCCCGGCCGAGGTCAAGCGGGCGGTGACGGCGTCGGGGGCGGCGTCGAAGGACCAGGTCGCGCGGGCGATGCAGGCGCTTCTGCGGCTCCCGGTCGCGCCGCGCCCGAGCCACGTGGCGGACGCCCTGGCGCTCGCCTTCACGGGGCTCTCGCGCGCCCGCGGCCTGGGCCGGCGATGATCGCGTCCCTGCGCGGGCGCCTGCGCCGGCGCCTGGAGGATCGCGTCGTCGTCGAGTCGGGAGGGGTGGGGTACGAGGTGGTGCTGCCGCCCGTGGTGTCGAAGGGCCTGGCCGACGCGGTGGTGGGGGACGGGGAGGAGGCCACCCTGCTGGCCCTCGTCATCTACTACCACGCGACCCGAGACCAGCCGCGGCCGGTGCTCATCGGGTTCACCGGGGAGCTGGAGCGGGAGTTCTTCGAGCGGTTGATCACGGTGAAGGACGTGGGACCGCTGGTGGCGGCGCGGGCGCTCGTCGCGCCGGTGCCCGACATCGCCGACGCCATCGTGCGGAAGGACGAGCGGTTCCTGCGCCGGCTGCCGGGGATCGGGCCCCAGAAGTGCCGGAACATCATCGCCCAGCTCGAGGGGAAAGTGGCCAAGTACGCGCTGATGCCGCAGCCGGAGGCGCCGCCGGCGCCGGTGACCGCGCCGATCGAGGACGAGGTCCGGACCGTGGTCCGGGAGGTCCTGGTGCGCCAGCTCGGCCTCCGGAGCGGCGAGGCCGAGCTGGCGATCCGCGAGGCCCTGGCCCGACGGCCGGACATCGACAGCCCGGAGGCGTTGTTCGAGGAGATCTACCGGGCCCGCCGAGGGACCCCGTGAGTCGCCCCCGGACGTGCGAAGCGGCTGGCTCCTTCGGCCGTCTCTCCGACCCCCCCCTCCCCCCGGCCAAAGGCCGAAGGCCGTCCACCGGTGGGGGAGGCGGGTTGGGGGGGTAGGTGGGAGGTCACGAAGTGGGCGGGAGGTCCCGAAAATCAGCCAGGAAGAGCCCTCGCTGCTGAGCCGGCTCCCGCTGGCCGACGAGGTCCAGTTCGAGCGGGCCCTCCGGCCCCAGCGGCTCGACGAGTACATCGGCCAGCGGGACGCGGTGGAGAGCCTCCGGGTGTCGGTCGAGGCGGCCCGGCAGCGGGGCGAGAGCCTGGACCACGTCCTGCTCTACGGGCCGCCGGGCCTGGGGAAGACCACCCTCGCCTACATCCTCTCCCACGAGATGGGGAGCGAGATCAAGACCACCTCGGGGCCGGCCCTCGAGCGCGGCGACGACCTCATGGGGATCGTCACCAGCCTGGAGCCGGGTGACGTGCTCTTCATCGACGAGATCCACCGCCTCCCGCGGCCGGTCGAGGAGCTGCTCTACCCGGCGATGGAGGACTTCGAGGTCAACTTCGTGGTCGAGAAAGGGATGCACGCCCGCACCATGCGGATCCCGCTCAAGCCGTTCACGCTGGTCGGGGCCACGACGCGGCCGGGCATGCTCAGCTCCCCTCTCCGCGAGCGCTTCGGCATCTTCCATCACCTGGACTTCTACACCGACGAGGAGCTGGCCCGCATCGTCGTCCGCTCGGCCGGCATCCTTGCGGTCACGGTGGAAGGCGAGGGCGCGCTCGAGATCGCCCGGCGCGCCCGCGGCACGCCGCGCATCGCCAACCGTCTGCTGCGCCGGGTCCGCGACTTCGCCCAGGTCCGGGGCGACGGGCGCATCAGCCACGCAACTGCCGACGCCGCCCTGACCATGGAGGGGGTGGACGCGCGGGGGCTCGACCGGCTGGACCGCCGGTTCGTCCAGGCGATCATCGAGCACTACGGCGGGGGTCCGGTGGGGCTGGAGGCGATCGCCGCGACCATCAACGACGAGGCCGAGACCCTGGCCGAGATGGTGGAGCCGTATCTGCTCAAGATCGGCTTCGTGGTGCGCGGGCCGAGCGGCCGGAAGGCGACGCCGGCCGCGTACCAGCATCTCGGCTATCGCACCGAGGGTCCGTTACAGCTGTCCTTGTGAGCACGTGTGAATATCGGCGAGCCTCCGGCTCCCCCCCTCCGGCCACAGGCCGAAGGCCGTCGCGCGGCCGGGGAGGGGGGCCAAAGGCCGAAGGCCGTCCAAGGATCAGGTGGGCGGGAGGTCCCGAAAGGTGGATTCATGACGGAGATGGGAAAGCTGCTCAGCTGTCGCTGTGAGCACGTGTGAGGTATCGGTGAGCCTCCGGCTCCCCCTCCCCCCCGGTGGGTGGGGGAGGGGGGCTGGGGGGGTGGGCGGGAGGTCCCGAAAGGTGGATTCATGACGGAGATGGGAAAGCTGCTCAGCTGTCGCTGTGAGCACGTGTGAGGTATCGGTGAGCCTCCGGCTCCCCCTCCCCCCCGGTGGGTGGGGGAGGGGGGCTGGGGGGGTGGGCGGGAGGTCCCGAAAGGTGGATTCATGACGGAGATGGGAAAGCTGCTCATCGGGGCCGGCGTGGCGCTGATCGTCATCGGCGGCCTGCTGGTGCTGTCGGGGTCCATGGGCGACAAGGTGCCGGCGGTCGGCCGGTTGCCGGGCGACATCCACATCCAGCGCGGCAACTGGTCCTTCTACTTCCCGCTGACGACCTCGATCCTGGTCAGCGTGATCTTGACGCTGCTGTTCACCCTCTGGTCCCGCCGATGAGGGCCCGGGCCCGGACCGTTGCACGGCCCTTGCCGCGCTCGCGCTGCTCGTCGGGCTCGGCGTCGCCCCGGCTCGCGCGGCGGAGCCGATCCGCGTCCAGGTGGGGGACGGGCTCCGGGCCGTGGAAGTGGCCGCCCCGGATCTGGTCACCGTGCTCGACGCCGGGACCCGGCGCGCGCTCTTCGGCATCCCCGGCGGGCGCCCGATCCGCCTGGTGGCGACGGCCGGCGGCGGCATGGAAGCGACGTGGGGGGCGGGGGGCGCCGTCGAGCGGCGGCGTCTGGTCATGCCCGGGGTCCGGCTCGAGAGCCGGCGCGTCGGGCTCCGTGTGGGGGCCCGCGACTTCGGCGGGGCCCTCGAGGTCTGGCGGAACGACGGGCTCCTGCTCGTCAACGAGCTGCCTCTCGAGGAGTACATCGCCGGGACGGTGCGGGCCGAGGCGCCGGAGCGCTGGCCCGCCGAGTCACTGCGGGCGCTGGCGGTCGTCGCCCGGACCTTCGCCGTGTTCCATCAGCAGAAGAACGCCGGCCGGCCGTACCACCTGGTGGCCGGGAACCAGCATCAGAACTTCGCGGGGCGGATCGCGGAGGACTCGCCGGCCTGGGACGCCGTGCGAGCGACGGCGGGCCAGGTCCTGACCTGGCAGGGCGCCATCTTCCCCGCCTTCTACCACTCGGACTCCGGCGGCTACACCGAGCCGCCCCAGTCGATCTTCTCGGGAGGGGGCATCCCGCCGCTGCCGGGGGTCCGCGACGGGTTCTCGACCGATTCGCCGAACTACTCCTGGGCCGCGACGCTGCCGCTCTCCGTCGTCGCCGACCGCCTGCGCCAGGGCGGCGTCGAGGTCGGGGACGTCCGCGGGTTCACCGTCCTCGAGCGGAGCGTGTCGTTGCGGGTCCTGCGCCTGGCGGTGGAGCACACGCGGGGGACGGCGACGCTCAAGGGGACCGACTTCCGGCGCCTGGTCGGGTACGATGTGCTGAAGAGCACGCTGTTCGTCGCCATGGTGGTGGACGGCGCGGCTCGGTTCGAGGGGCGGGGGTGGGGGCACGGCGCCGGGCTGTCCCAGTTCGGGGCCAAGGGGATGGCCGAGCGGGGCTATGCCTACCCGCAGATCCTGGCCCACTTCTACCCGGGCACCGCGTTGAGCACGCTGAAGTGAATGACTTGTCGCCTCCGACTCCCCCCTCCCCCCCGGTGGGTGGGGGAGGGGGGTTGGGGGGGTAGGCGGGAGGTTCCGATCTGATCGCCTGGGAGGACTTCGAGAAGGTGGACATGCGCGTCGGTGTCGTCGTCCGGGCCGAGCCGTTCCCGGAGGCGCGGAAGCCGGCCTACAAGCTCTGGATCGACTTCGGCCCCCTCGGCCAGAAGCAGTCGAGCGCGCAGATCACCGACCACTACCGGGCGGAGGATCTCGTCGGCCGCCCGGTGGTGTGCGTGCTGAACTTCGCGCCCAAGCGGATCGGCCCCTTCGTATCCGAGGTGCTCGTGCTCGGCGCCTACACGAACGGCCGGGAGGTGATCCTGCTGCGCCCGGACCAGGACGTGGAGCGGGGGAGCCGGATTGGCTGAGATCCACTTCGGGGGGGTCTCGGAAGACCCCCCCGATTCCCCCCGCTCGGAGGCCGCGACTGTTGGACGGCCTTCGGCCTTTGGGCCGCGGCTCGAAGTGGAACGCCAGGGCCGTGTGGCCAGAGCCAAAGGGCGAGAGACGCCGTTGGGTGGGGAGTGGAAGCCGTCCGAGATGGGTTCACGGACTCTGAGAGCGTGTGAAGGATCCCGGTCCTCCGACTCCCCCCTCCCCTCCGGTGGGTGGGGGAGGGGGGCCAAAGGCCGAAGGCCGTCGAAGGATCGGGTGGGCGGGAGGTCCCGAACTGGCGCTCACGCTGGACCGGTTCGACTACGAGCTGCCGGCCGACCGGATCGCTCAGGAGCCGGCGGAGCCGCGGGACAGCTCCCGGCTCCTGGTCCTCGATCGGCGGGCCGGTGCGCTCCGCGACGCGCACGTCCGCGACCTCGGCGCCCTCCTCCGTCCCGACGACTGCCTCGTGCTCAACGACACCCGGGTGGTGCCGGCGCGGCTCCTCGGGTGGATCGAGGGATCGGGGCGGGAGGCCGAGCTGCTGCTCGTGCGGGAGCTGGACGGGGGCGAGTGGGAAGCCCTGGTGCGACCGGCCCGCCACTGCCCGGTGGGCACCGTCCTCGTCGTCGCCGACGGCGCCGCCCGCGCGGTCGTGCTCGGCCTCGGCCCCCTCGGGCAGCGGCGCGTCCGGCTGGAGACCTCCGGCGGGGTGCCCGACCTCCTGGCCCGACACGGCCTGCCCCCGCTCCCGCCCTACATCCGCCGCTACCGGAAGCCGGGCGGCGAGGACTGGGCCCGCTACCAGACCGTCTACGCCGAGCGGGACGGGGCAGTGGCCGCGCCGACGGCCGGGTTGCACTTCACCCCCGAGCTACTGGCGACCCTGGCCGGCGGGGGCGTCGAGCTCCGCCGGGTGACGCTCCACGTCGGCCCGGGCACCTTCCGCCCGGTCCGCGTCGCGCGGCTGAGCGAGCACCGGATGGAGGCGGAATCCTACGTGGTGCCGGCGTCGACCGCCGACGCGGTGGCCCGGGCCCGGGCCGAGGGCCGCCGCGTCGTCGCCGTGGGGACCACGACGGTGCGCGCGCTGGAGACCGCGGCCGGCCCCGACGGGACGGTGGCGGCGGGCGCCGGCTGGACCGAGCTGACGATCCTGCCGGGTCACCGGTTCCGGGCGGTGGACGCCCTCCTCACCAACTTCCACCTCCCGCGCTCCTCGCTGCTCCTGCTCGTCTCGGCGCTGGCCGGGCGCGAGCGGATCCTCGCCGCCTACCACCACGCCATCGATTCCGGCTACCGGTTCTACTCGTACGGCGACGCCATGCTGATCCTCTGATGAGCTTCGAGCTCTCGGCACAGGACGGCGCGGCGCGGCGGGGCCGACTCACCACCCCGCACGGGGTGGTCGAGACGCCGGCGTTCATGCCGGTCGGCACCCTGGGCGTGGTCAAGAGCCTGACGCCCGCCGATCTCCGGGAGGTCGGCGCCCAGATCGTCCTCGCCAACACCTACCACCTCTTCCTCCGCCCCGGCGCCGCGCTCGTGCGCGAGCTGGGGGGGCTCCATCGCTTCATGGCCTGGGACGGCCCGATCCTGACCGACTCCGGTGGCTACCAGGTGTGGAGCCTGGCGGCGCTCCGCACGATCGGCGAGGAGGGGGTCCGCTTCCGCTCGCACCTCGACGGGGGGGCCGAGCACCTGCTCACGCCCGAGCTGGCCGTCTCCGTCCAGCACGACCTGGGCGCCGACGTCCTGCACCCCCTCGACGAGTGCCTGCCGCATTCGGCGACCCGGGCCGAGACGGAGGTCTCGCTCGCGCGCACCCTCCGCTGGGCCCGGCGGGCGAAGACGGCGCACGCCGACGGCGCCCGACCAGGCCAGGCGTGCTTCGGCATCGTGCAGGGCGGGATGTACGGGGACCTCCGGCGGGCGGCGGCCGAGGCGACGTGCGCGATCGGCTTCGACGGCTACGCCCTCGGCGGCTTCGCCGTCGGCGAGCCCCGGGGTCTCATGGTCGAGCTGGTGGGGGAGACCGCGGCGGCGCTGCCGCCGAGCCGGCCCCGTTACCTGATGGGCGTGGGCCGACCGGACGACCTGGTGGAGGCGGTGGCGGCGGGGGTCGACCTGTTCGACTGCGTCCTGCCGACGCGGCATGCCCGCACCGGTCAGCTCTTCACCCGGCACGGCCTGCTGACCATCAAGCACGCCGCCCACGCTCGCGACGGGCAGCCGCTCGACCCCGCGTGCCCCTGCCAGACGTGCCGGCACTTCTCCCGGGCGTACCTCCGGCACCTGTTCCTGGCGCGGGAGCTGACCGTCTACCGGCTCCACACGCTCCACAACCTGACCTTCTACCTCGGTCTCATGGCCGAGATGCGTGCCGCCATCGCGGCCGGGACGTTCGAGCGCCTGCGCCGCCGGATTCTCGATGTCTATGGCTCGGCCGAGGCCGAGCCTGTCACCGTGCCGGCCGAGGCGCCGGTGCAGGAGGACCGGACGTGATCGACCTCGCTTACGCCATGGCCCCGTCCCCGGGGGGCGGCAGCGGCCCGGGGGCCATCATGATCCAGCTCATCCCGATGGTCCTTATCTTCGCCATCTTCTTCTTCCTCCTGATCCGCCCGCAGCAGCGGGAGCGCAAGCGGCGGGAGGAGATGCTGGCAAGTATCAAGAAGGGCGACCGGGTGGTCACCAGCGGCGGGCTGATCGGGACGGTCGTCGGACTCAACGAGCAGACGGTCACTCTGCGGATCGCGGACACCGTACGCGTGGAGTGCCTGCGGAGCGCGGTGACCGGGCCCCACGGGGCGGCCCGGGGCGAGCAGGAATCGGCCTGAGGCCGGGAGAAACGGAGCATGCCGCGACATCTGTGGCTTCGCATCGCCGTGGTGGTGGCCGTCATCGTCGCCGCCGCGTGGTATCTCTACCCCCCGCGGAAGACGATCAACCTGGGGCTCGACCTCCAGGGTGGGATCCACCTCGTCCTCGGGGTCGAGGTTGACAAGGCGCTGGCCGGCGCCGTCGAGCGGACGGCGGCCGACCTCCGGGCCGCGCTCGACAAGAAGGGGATCGGCGCCCAGGTCACGGCCCCGGTCCCGCCCCCGGTCACGCCCCCGGGCGCCTACACCATCCTGGTGACGCTCACCTCGCCCGAGGCGGCCAAGGACGCGCAGCCCGTGTTCAACGAGTTCACGGGCCTCGCGGTCCGGACGCTGGACGCGGCGGCCGGGCGCTTCGAGCTGACGCTCACCGAGCGGCGAATCGCCGAGCTGCGTGACAGCTACGTCCGGACCGCGCTGGAGACCATCCGGAACCGCATCGACCAGTTCGGGGTGGCCGAGCCCGACGATCCAGCGCCAGGGGGAGAACCGCATCCTGGTCCAGCTCCCCGGCATCCAGGATCCGGCCCGGGCCAAGGCCCTGATCGGGAAGACCGCGGTGCTCGAGTTCAAGCTGCTCGACGAGCAGGCCGACCTCGAGAAGGCCGTCAAGGAAGGGCCACCCCCCGGTGACGACGTGCTGTACGGGCGGCACGTCGACCGTCAGACGAAGGCGGAGACGAAGGTGCCCTACGTCGTCCGCAAGCGGACGCTGCTGACCGGCGACACCATCCAGAACGCCGAGGTCCGGATCGGCGACTCCGGCGAGCCCTACGTGTCGATCACCTTCAACAGCGAAGGGGCGCGGCGCTTCGCCGAGGCCACCGACCAGAACGTCGGCAAGCGCCTGGCCATCGTGCTCGACGGCAACGTCCACTCGGCGCCGGTCATCCGCGAGCGCATCCCCTCCGGGCAGGCCCAGATCACCGGCGGCTTCACGCCCGAGGAGGCGCGGGATCTCGCCATCGTCCTCCGCGCCGGCGCGCTGCCCGCCCCGGTGCAGATCCTGGAGGAGCGGACCGTGGGCCCGTCCCTTGGCACCGACTCGATCCGCAAGGGCATCATCTCGACCCTGGCCGGCGCGCTGGCGGTCGTGCTGTTCATGATCATCTACTACCGGCTGTCGGGGCTGGTGGCGGACCTGGCGCTCATCCTCAACCTCGTCATCCTCCTGGCCTGCATGGCCGCCTTCCACGCCACCCTGACCCTCCCCGGCATCGCCGGGATCGTGCTGACGATCGGCATGGCGGTCGACACCAACATCCTGATCTTCGAGCGCATCCGGGAGGAGTTCCGGCTCGGCAAATCGGTCCGGGCGGCCATCGACGCGGGGTTCAAGCGCGCCTTCACCACGGTCATCGACACTCACGTGACCGTCGTCGTGTCGGCGGTCATCCTCTACCAGTTCGGGACCGGCCCCGTGAAGGGCTTCGCGGTCTCGCTCATGATCGGCATCCTGGCGAGCCTCTTCACCGCGGTGTTCTTCACCCGGCTCGTCTTCGACCTCATCTACATGGGCCGCCGGCGCCTCCAGACGCTGAGCATCTGAGGCCACCATGCTCCAGATCTTCGTCAGTCCGAAGTACGACTTCATCAGCAAGCGCCGCTGGGCCTACCTGCTTTCGGCCCTGGTCACGCTGGCCGGGCTGGGCCACATCGCCTACAAGGGCGGGCTCCAGAAGGGGATCGACTTCGCCGGCGGCACCCTGATCCAAGTGCGGTTCCAGCAGGCCACGACCGTCGACGACGTCCGGAAGGCGCTGGACCGGGTCCGGCTCGGGGAGGGTGTGATCCAGGAGTTCGGCGATCGCCAGGAGTACCTGATCCGCGTCCCGGCGGGGGGTGGCGGACTGGAGGAGGTCTCCAAGCGGGTGGAGAGCGGGCTGCGCGAGGCCGGCCTGCCCGGCTTCGAGGTCCGGCGCCTGGAGTTCGTCGGCCCCCAGGTGGGGAAGGACCTCCAGTGGCAGGCGGTCCAGGCCGTGCTGTGGGGCATGGTGGGCATCCTGGCCTACACGGCCTTCCGCTTCGACTTCAAGGGCGGGGTGGCGGCCATCATCGCGCTGATCCACGACGTCCTGGTCGCCCTGTCCGGCATCTCGCTCACCAACCGGGAGATGTCGCTCCCGGTCCTGGCGGCGCTCTTGACCATCGTCGGCTACTCGATCAACGACACCATCGTCGTCTTCGACCGGATCCGGGAGCACCGGAGCCGCGGAGCCCGCAAGGGCGAGACGCTGGCCGACGTCATCAACACCGCGCTCAACCAGACGCTGTCCCGGACCATCCTCACCTCGCTCACCGTGTTCCTGGTGGTGGCGATCCTCTACGTGTTCGGTGGCGAGGTGCTCCGGGACTTCGCCTTCGCGCTGCTGATCGGCGTGGTGACCGGCACCTACTCGTCGATCTTCGTGGCCGCCCCCCTCATCGTGGACTGGGAGGCCTGGGTCCAGGCCCGCCAGCGGCACGGCAAGAAGGCCGTCGCCAAGGCGGGCGCCGGCCGGTAGGCCACCGAGAATCTCCGACCGAGTCGTCCCCGGGGCCTCTGGTCTCGAACGGGACGCGTCCGCGTGCCTCAGAAACCGGCTCCCCCGGGCGACCGGGAGGCGATACACTAGAAGGCTACACCGCCATGCGGACGCTCGGCGAGCTGCTCTCGGAGATCCCCCGCTACCAGCCCGGGGCCGACCTGGACCTGGTCCGGCGGGCCTACGCGTTCTCCGAGGAGGTCCACGACGGCCAGCGTCGGATGTCCGGCGAGCCCTACCACGTCCACCCCCTGGAGGTCGCCGGCCTCCTGGTGGACTTCAAGATGGACGTCACCACGGTCACCGCCGGCCTCCTCCACGACGTCCTCGAGGACACCGCCACCAGCAAGGACATCCTGGCCGAGCGCTTCGGCGCCGACATCGCCGAGCTGGTGGATGGCGTGACCAAGATCGGCAAGCTCGCGTTCGCCAGCCGCGAGGAGCGCCAGGCGGAGAACTTCCGCAAGATGCTGGTCGCGATGGCCCGGGACATCCGGGTCCTCATGATCAAGCTGGCCGACCGGCTCCACAACATGCGCACGCTCGAGTACCTGCCGAGCGACAAGCGGCGCAAGATCGCCCAGGAGACCCTCGACATCTACGCGCCGCTCGCCCACCGGCTCGGCATGGCCAAGGTCAAGGGCGAGCTGGAGGACCTCGCGCTGAGGGTGCTTCACCCCGAGGCGTATGACGATCTCCAGCGGCGCGTGGCCAAGCGGCGGCTCGAGCGCGAAGCCGAGATCAACCAGGTCATCGCGATCCTGTCGAAGAAGCTCGGCGAGGTGGGCATCCAGGCCCAGATCACCGGGCGGCCCAAGCACTTCTTCTCGATCTTCAAGAAGATGCAGCAGGGCCGGGAGTTCGACGAGATCTACGACCTGACCGCCGTCCGGCTCCTGGCCCCGACGGTCCGCGACTGCTACGGCGCGCTGGGCGTCGTCCACTCCCTCTGGAAGCCGGTCCCCGGGCGGTTCAAGGACTTCATCGCGATCCCGAAGTCCAACATGTACCAGTCGCTCCATACCACCGTGATCGGCCCCAAGGGCGACCCGATCGAGATCCAGATCCGGACGCCCGAGATGCACCGGATCGCCGATGAGGGGATCGCGGCCCACTGGCTCTACAAGGAGAAGCGCGGCAAGGACGGCTTCGACCAGGCCTTCGTCTGGCTGCGCCAGCTCCTCGAGTGGCAGCAGGAGATGAAGGACCCCCGGGAGTTCATGGAGACCGTCAAGGTCGACCTGTTCCCGGACGAGGTCTACGTCTTCACGCCCAAGGGCGACGTGAAGGCGCTCCCCGAGGGCTCTACCCCGATCGACTTCGCCTACGCGATCCACACCGAGGTGGGCAACCACTGCGTCGGCGCCCGGGTGAACGGCAAGCTGGTGCCGCTCCGGCAGCCGCTCCGCCAGGGCGACATCGTGGAGGTCGTGACCTCCCCGACCCAGAAGCCGTCCCGCGACTGGCTGAAGGTCGTCCGCTCGACCCGGGCCCGCTCGAAGGTCAAGCAGTGGCTCCGGACCGAGGAGCGGGCGCGCTCGGTGATGATGGGGCGGGAGCTGCTCGAGCGCGAGGCCAAGAAGCACCGGCTGGCCCCGACCACGCTGCTGGAGTCCGCCGAGATGGCGAAGCTGGCGGTGGAGCACGGCTACTCGACCGTCGACGATCTCCTGGCCGGGCTCGGTTACGGCAAGACGTCGGTCCAGACCGTGATCGCGCGCTTCCTCCCGGCCGAGACCCAGGCCGAGACGAAGCCCGAGCCGGCGCGACCCACGAAGGCGCTGGCCCGGTCCCGCGGGGAGTCCGGCATCACGCTCAAGGGCGTGAACGACGTCCTGGCCCGCTTCGCGAAGTGCTGCACGCCGGTGCCCGGCGACCCGATCGTCGGCTTCATCACGCGGGGCCGGGGCATCACCGTCCACACCCGGGACTGCCCGAACCTGGCGGCGGGCGCGGTGGAAACCGAGCGCACCGTCGAGGTCGAGTGGGACATCGCCGAGAAGCTCCCGCTACCGGTCAAGATCGCCGTGTTCATCGGCCGCGACCGGCCCGGCCTGCTCGCCGAGATCTCGACCGCCATCTCCTCCCGGCAGGTCAACATCGTCAAGGCGGAGGTGACGGTCACCGAGGATCGGAAGGGCATCAACCACTTCACGGTGGAGGTGGCCGACCTCGATCAGCTCCAGGGCGTGATGGGGGCGATCGGCGCGATCAAGGACGTGATAGGCGTCGAACGAGTCCGTGGTCTGTAGCCGGGCCGATGACCGTCGCATCCCGTCGTCCTCGGGCGGCGCCCATCCTCGGCGTACCAGGGCGTACGCCTCCGGTGGGCGCCGCCCTGCGTCCTAGGGCTGCTCGGTCCTCGACCCGGCTATCCACATTCACGACATAGCTGAGACGCACGCCCTCCGATGATGCGGGACGTGGTGACGGTGGCCCCCGGCGTGCGGATCCATTACCGGAGGCTCGGGAGCGGCCCCGGGATGGTCCTCCTGCACGGGTTCCCCGAGACGGGGCACATGTGGCGGAAGGTCATGCAGGCCCTCGCCGATCGGTTCACCGTCGTCGCCCCCGATCTCCGCGGCTACGGCGACTCCGATCGCCCGGCCGGCGGCTACGACAAGCGGACGATGGCCGCCGACGTCGCCGAGCTGATCCGCGTCCTCGGGCTGGCGCCGGTCATGCTGGTCGGCCACGATCGGGGCGCCAGGGTCGCCCATCGCTTCGCGCTCGACCACCCGGACCTGCTCACCCGGCTGGTCCTCCTCGACATCGCGCCCACCTACGACGTCTTCGCCCAGCTCGACCAGCAGCGGGTGCGGCGCATCTGGCACTGGCTCTTCCACCAGGTCCCGGACCTGCCGGAGGCGCTGACCGCGGGCCGCGAGGACATCTACCTCCGCCACTTCTACCGGGCCCTGGCGTACAACCCGGCCGCGATCGAGGAGGAGGCCATCCAGGAGTACGTGCGCTGCTTCCGCCAGCCCGGCGCCATGCGGGCGGCCTTCGAGGACTATCGGGCGGGGGGGTCCGTCGACCTCGAGCACGACGCCGGCGACCGCCAGCGCAAGGTGGCCGCGCCGACGCTCGTTCTCTGGGGCCAGAGCCGCACGTCCCAGGCGGCCGACATGCTCGGCGCCTGGCAGGCGCGGTGCGAGCGCGTCGAGGGCTTCCCCGTCCCCGACTGCGGCCACTTCATCCCGGAAGAGCAGCCGTCGGTGGTCGTCCGCGCCGTCCTCCGGTTCGCCGCCGAGGGGGCGGCGGCGTGAACAGGGGGAGCCGGGCGTGAAGCTGACGCGGCGGCAGTTCGAGGCGCTGGTGGATCGGGCCGTCACCCGCCTGCCGCGACGCTTCCGGGAGAAGCTCGAGAACATCGCCGTGGTGGTCGAGGACTGGGCGGACGAGGCGACGCTGGCCGAGATGGAGATCGAGCCGCCCGACACCCTCTACGGGCTCTACCGCGGCACCGACCTGACCCGCCGGGATTCGTTCTACGGGGGCGTGCTGCCCGACGTGGTCACCATCTACCAGGGGCCCATCCAGGAGGACTGCGACTCGATCGAGGAGATGGAAGCCCTGGTCGTGGACACCGTCGTGCACGAGATCGGCCACTACTTCGGTCTCGACGACGACCGCCTCGAGGAGCTGGAGTCCGACCAACCCTAAGGCCTGCCGCGAAATAACTGTCCCAGGTCATCGGTCGGGCTGCTCAATGATTCCCTCCCACGCCGGCAGGAAACCGAAGGAGATCTGGTCCACTTATTTCGCCGCAGGCTAAGTCCCGAGCGGACGCGGCGTCTCGCCGGCCAGATCGACCAGCCACCGCCGGAGCCGGCGGTGACCCCGCAGGCGGCGCAGGTACCCGGCTTCGTCGGTTCCGCCCTTCGCCCGGATCGCCTCCAGCAGCGCGCGGCGCTCGCGCGGCCGCCAGGTCTCGAGGTCGGGGATCAGCGCCAGCACCAGGGCCAGCCGCTCGAGGGCGAGCCGCTCCGGCGGCGGCCACGCCCGCCAGCCGCCCGCGCCCAGCGCCCGTGCCACCCGCGCCGCCAGGCCGGCCGGACTCGCGTGGCGCCCGGCCGCCGCGGCCGCGGCCCGAAGCCCGAGCCGCCGCACGTCGAGCGCCGTCGCCTGGCCAGGGGCCAGCGTGGCGATCATGCCGGCCTCGGCGAGCTGCGCCAGCGTCGCCCGTGGTGAGCGGTAGCCGGGCTCGGCGCGGATCCGCCGCCGCTCGCTCACCGCGAGGCGCGCGATGTCCGGCCGTTCCGAGCGGAAGCCGAGCTTGTCGTAGAACCAGAAGGCCCCCGAGTCCAGCGCCTCGTCGTTCTGATAGCCGATCTGGTACCGGCTCAGCGAGACGACCCGGACGCCGAGGTGCTGGCCGAGGAACGCGAGGAGCCGGACGAAGATGAAGGCCGACTCGCCCTGACGGAAGGTCTCGAAGACGTTGTAGGCCAGCTCCACGCGCTCGAAGAGGAGCGAGGCGTCGCCATAGCCGACCGGCAGGCCGTTCTTGAGAACCAGGTACCCGTAGTGAGCCCGCAGCGGGAGCCGGTGTGCCGGCCGCAGGCCGAACCAGGCGATCTGGACGCCGCGCCCGAGATCCGCCACGCGCACGTCGGCCGGCTCGGCGAAGTTGAAGGCGTGGACCTCGCGGTAACGGACGAGGACCGCCGCCCGGGCGGCGTCGAGGAGCGCCGTCGCCTCGTCCCGTCCGGCCTGGCGGACCGCGACCGGCGCGCCCGGGAGCCACCGCCGGAGCCGCCCGCGCACCCGCCGGAGCGGGCCGCGGTGGAAGAAGATCCGCGGCGCCGGCAGCCGGAGCCGCGTGCGCGAGGCGGGGCCGTCGCCGAGCCGCCAGCGCGTCCGCACGGCCATCGCGTCGTACGCCGCCTGCCGCGCGCCGGCGTCGGGGCCACCCGCGAGGCCGCCCAGGATCGCGGCGAGGTCGCTGCCCGGGCCCGGCCCCCGGACCGCGGCGAGCCACTCGCGGTAGGGCACGCCCACCTCCACCAGCGCCTCCTCGGCCGCCAGCCCGGAGAGCCAGGGCAGGAGCGTGCCCACCGCCGTCTCGGTCTCGGCATCCTGCCAGTCCAGCTCGACGGCGTCGGGAAAGCGCGTGGCGAGCCACCGGGCTGCCGCGTACGACAGCGGACAGTAGAGGGTGGTGCCGGCCATCCCGGTCTCGTCGAGCCGCTCGGGGTGGCCAAGGGCCGCGACGCGGGCGGGGATCGCCGCGAGCGCCTCCTCCACCGCGCCGAGCGTCCCGGGCCCGTCCGGGTACGCCCGGAGGAAGCACAGGGCCTCGTGGTAGCGGAGCAGCAGGTCGGGCTCCCGGATCCGGCCACGGGCCAGCGCGGCTAGCAGCTCGCGCCGGGTCGCACGCTCCGCCGGGCCGAAGCCATTCTTGGTGCGCTCCAGGAGCGCGACCAGCTCGTCGATCCGGGCCGGCAACGGGGGCTTCGGCGGACCCGCTCGCCAGTGCCGGAGCCGGGCCCCGGGGAGGCCGCGGCCGTTAACGCGACGCCGTTTCCGCGACGACGGTTTGACCTGCGACAACCGTCGTCCCAATCCGGAACGTTTTTTACTTGACACGAGTTTCACTTGCCTCTAGTGTTTCAGCGACTGCTGAAAATGACGGAACAAGTGAAACCATGGTCCGTATCAATGAAATCAAGAAGGACGCGGCCCACCGCTTGCGAGAGCTCTTTCCCCGTGCTCAGGATTGGCAGGAGCTTATGGACTCCCGTGTCGGGGAACAGACGGTCGATCTGCTCGTCCGGTTCCGGATGGGAGCGGAGGTCAAGACGCTGATCTGCGAGGCGCGCCCGGTGGGGCAGCCCCGGTACATCCGGGAGATGCTGACGCGCCTGCGAGGGCTCCGGGAGCAGGTGCCCGGCGCCTATCCCGTGACCGTGGCGCCGTACATCAGCCCGCAGTCGGCGGCGCTCGTCCGCCAGAACGGCTGTGGCTACCTGGACCTGTCCGGGAACTGCTACCTGGCCTTCGACAACGTGCTGATCGAGAAGGAGGGCAAGCCGAACGTCCGCCCGAGCAACCGCCCCCTCAAGACGCTCTTCGCGCCCCGGGCGACGCGCATCGTGCGCGCGCTGCTCGTGGACCGCGACCGGAGCTGGCGGCTCGAGGAGCTGGGCCGGGCCGCCCAGGTGAGCCTCGGCCACGCGCACAACGTGGTCAAGCGGCTCGAGGACCTCGAGTGGGTGGAGCGAAGCTCGGCCGGCCGGTTCCGGCTGCAGAAGCCCGGGGAATTGCTCGAGGCCTGGCGCGACGAGTACACCTATCGCGCCAACGGGATGGCCGCCTTCGTGGCGCCGGTGGGCGACAAGCGGCGGATCATGGAGAGCCTGGCGCGCCAGGCGGAGGCGCTGGGGTTTCCCTACGCGTTCAGCCTGCACGCCGGGGTCTCCCTCGTCGGACCCCAGGTGCGGGTCCCCACCGTCCACTGCTACGTCGGCGGCGACCCCGAGGCCATGGCGCGCGCCCTGGGACTCCAGCCCGTGGAAGGCGAGGGGACGGTCTATCTCATGACTCCGTACGATCAGGGCGTGTTCTTCGCGCCGGTCGTGAAGAGCGGCCTCCGGGTCGTCAGCCTGCCCCAGCTCTACGTGGACCTCTACCACTACGAGCGCCGGGGCCGGGAGCAGGCCGACAAGCTGCGCCGGGACGCGCTGGGCTTCTAGGGGATCTGATCGGCCCCGCGCCGGCGTGCGCGAATCGGGGCGCGCGCGGCGGGGCCCGGGAAGGGGGTGAGAACTGATGGCGACCAAGAAGAAGGCCAAGAAGAAGAAGTAGAGCCGTGCGACGGCGGAGCGGCCAGCCCGGCCGGCTCCGTCACTCCGATTCCACGGGAGGGAGGTGAGAGACAGAGTGGCGAAGAAGAAGGCGGCGAAGAAGAAGAAGTAGCCCGGTGTTACGGCGGGGAGGGGGTACAGCCCCTCCCCGCCTCCCCGGTGCTCCCGAAGGGAGGTGAGAGACAGAGTGGCGAAGAAGAAGGCCGCGAAGAAGAAGAAGAAGTAGTGTGGGATCGGGCCGGGGGCGACTCGAACCCCCGCCCGGCACTTACTCCCGAGATTCGGCCGCCGAGGACGGTTGCCACCTCCTCGGCGGCCGGTCGTTTCGGGCCCCTGACCGTCGCGATCTCCATGTCGGCCGTGGCCCGGTCGTTTTTCGGTCCGGTCACACCGCCTTGGCGACCTTGCCGGAGCGCAAGCAGCGGGTGCACACCCGGACCCGGCGGGTCCGGCCGTTCACGACCGCCCGGACGTTTGCCAGGTTCGGCAGCCATCGCCGCCTGGAGACGTTGTGAGCGTGGCTGATCTGGTTACCGACCACGGGGCCCTTGCCGCAGTAATCGCAGCGCTGCGCCATGCGCGACTCCTCAAAAGAAATGACGCCCCTTCTGCCGCGGGGCGACGCACTTCTATACCACGCTGGGAGCCGCGAAACAAGCGGGGATTTCGCGGCCAGCCCGCAACCCGGCGTCCTGGCGCGGCTTTTCGATGCGGATCGGCGAATCGCCCGCCTCAGGGGAACCCCGGATGCCTGCGGCGAGGGGGGAGTGGGCCGATGGAACGGCGTGTGGCCGGACTGGTCACCAGCCGCAGGATGTGTTACCAACAGGCGTGCCGGTGACGGAGCTGCTGGAGTGAACGGACAGCCAGACGAGTCGAAGCTGGACGTCGTGCGGGCCTACCTGAGCCGGGCATTTCCCGGGCACGACCAGCTCGACCACCTGAGCCTTCGCCGCCGTGGGGTCCTCTTCCAGATCCTGAGCCGTGGGCGGCTCGTGCATCGGCTCGTCGTGCCCGAGACGTTCCTGGCGGACCACCCGGCATCGGAGATCGCAGAGCTGCTCGAGGCCCACCACATCGCGACCGTCCTCGGCCAGGCGGCCTGGCGCATCGTGGTCCTGGCGGACGACGGTCCCAGCATCCAGGAAGAACCGACGTAGCGGCTCCGGCGCGGTGTTCGAGCACCGTCCAGTCGGTGCCGGCCGACCCCTCGGGATGACGATGGGGCTTGCTGCGGGGCGACGCACTTCTATACCATGAACGCGCGGTGACACAAGCCCGCCCGCCTGGCCGGTCCCCCGAAGTCCTCGCGGCGCCGGCCTCCCCGAGCGCCCCCCCCGCGATCCGGGACAGCGAGGGCGGACTCGGCATGGCGCTCCAGTACCTGAAGGGCGTCGGCCCCCAGCGGGCCCGCCTCCTCGAGCGGATCGGGCTGCGCACCGTCGGTGACGCCCTGGACCGGTTCCCCCGCCGCTACGAGGACCGCCGCGAGGTGGTGCCGTTCCGGAAGCTCCGGGTCGGGGAGGCCCAGCCGACCGGTGGGACGGTCGTGGGCGTCTCGGCCCCGCCCCGCGGCCGGTCGCGCGTCCCCCTGACGGTCCTCTTCCGGGACCAGTCCGGCTTCTTCTCGGGTCTCTGGTTCAACCAGCCGTACCTGGCGCAGCTCTTCAAGCGCGGCCAGCGCGTGTTCCTCTACGGCAAGGTCGTCCCGGGCCGCGGCCGGGGCCCGCTCCAGATGCAGAACGCGGAGTTCGAGATCGTGGAGGACGACGAAGAGGCCTCCCTTCACATGGGGCGCATCGTGCCGGTCTACGGCCTCACCGAGGGGCTCACCCAGCGGCCGATGCGGAGCCTGCTCCACCGGATCGTCGAGCGTCACGCGCGGGAGGTCACCGACGCGCTGCCGGAGGCGCTGCGCCGGCACCGCGATCTCCTGCCGGCCGCCGAGGCATACCGGGCCATCCACTTCCCGGACGCGCTGGAGGCGGCCGAGGCCGCGCGCCGTCGCTTCGTCTTCGAGGACTTCCTCCTGCTCCAGGTCGGGCTCGCCATCCGGCGCCGTCGGGAGGCCGCCCGGCCCGGCCACACCATCGCGCCGCCGGGCCGGCTGGTGGCGCGCCTCCTGGAAGGCCTCCCGTTCACGCTGACGGCCGCCCAGCGGCGCGTGTGGGAGGAGATCCGGGCGGACCTCGCGCGGCCGACGCCGATGAACCGCCTGCTGCAGGGCGACGTCGGCTCCGGGAAGACCGTCGTGGCGGTCATGGCGCTGCTGACCGCCGTCGAGGCGGGGTTCCAGGGCGTCCTCATGGCGCCGACCGAGATCCTGGCCGAGCAGCATTTCGGCACCGTGCAGCGCCTCGTCGAGCCGCTCGGCCTGCCGCTGGCGCTGCTCAGCTCCGGCCAGAAGGGCAAGGCGCGCGAGGCGGCGCTGGCCGCCGTGGCCAGCGGGGCCGCGCCGCTCGTGGTCGGCACCCATGCCCTCATCCAGGACGCGGTCCTCTTCCACCGGCTCGGCCTGGCCGTCGTCGACGAGCAGCACCGCTTCGGCGTCCTTCAGCGGGCGACGCTGCGGGCGAAGGGCCGGCACCCCGACGTGCTGGTCATGACCGCGACGCCGATCCCCCGCACGCTCGCCCTCACGCTCTACGGGGACCTCGACGTCTCCGTGCTCGACGAGCTGCCGCCGGGCCGCCAGCGCATCACCACGGCCTGGCGCTCCGAGGCCAAGCGGCGGGAGATCTACGACTTCATCCGGAAGGAGCTGGAGCAGGGCCGCCAGGCCTACGTCGTCTATCCGCTGGTGGAGGAGACGGAAGCATCCGACCTGAAGGCGGCGACGGCGATGGCCGACCGCCTCGCCCGGGAAGTGTTCCCCGACCGCCGGGTGGGCCTGATCCACGGCCGCCTGCCCTTCGACGTCAAGGACACCGTCATGCGCGCGTTCAAGGCCGGCGAGCTCGACGTGCTGGTCGCCACCACCGTGATCGAGGTCGGCATCGACGTGGCGAACGCCAGCGTCATGCTGATCGAGCACGCCGAGCGCTTCGGCCTCGCCCAGCTCCACCAGCTCCGCGGGCGGGTCGGGCGGGGCCCCGCCCGCTCCTACTGCATCCTGCTCGCCTCGGGGCTCCTCTCGGACGAGGCGCAGCGGCGGCTCCAGGCGATGTGCGAGACGCAGGACGGCTTCCGCATCGCCGAGGCCGACCTGGAGATCCGCGGCCCGGGCGAGTTCTTCGGAACCCGCCAGGCGGGGCTGCCCGAGTTCCGGGCGGCGAACCTGCTGACCGACGCCCGCCTGCTCGAGGAGGCCCGCCAGGACGCGCTCGCCCTCGTCGAGCGCGATCCCGGCCTGCGCCTTCCGGAGCACCACGCCCTCCGTGACGCGCTGGTCAGCCGCTGGCGCGAGAAGCTCGACCTGGCCTCGGTGGGCTAACATGCGGGTCATCGGAGGCCAGGATCGGGGCCGGCGCCTGCGGTCACCCCGGGGCTCGCGGACGCGGCCGACGGCGGACCGGATGCGCGTCACGCTCTTCGACATCCTGGGGCCGGCGATCGACGGCATGCGGGTGCTCGACCTGTTCGCCGGGACCGGCGCGGTCGGGATCGAGGCGCTCTCCCGCGGCGCCGGGCGCGCGGTCTTCGTCGAGCGCGACCGCGATGCGCTGCGCGCGCTCCGCGCCAACCTGGCCGCCTTGCGCCTCGGGCGCGAGCAGGCCCGCGTGGTGGCGGGCGATGCCCTCGCCATCCTGCCGGCGCTCCCGGCCAGCGAGCTCGCCTTCGACCTGGTCTTCCTCGATCCGCCGTACGCGGGGGGACTGGCCGCCCGCGCGCTGGCCGCGCTCGCCGGGAGCCCGCTCCTGCGACCGGGGACGCGCGTCGTCGTGCAGCACTCGGCCCGGGCGCCGCTCCCGGTGCCGCCGGGACTCCGGGTGCCGCGCCCGGCGCGCGCTTTCGGCGATACCGCCTTGACTTTCCTGGAGGCGGAAGGGTAGACTCCGGGCGGTTCGAGGCCCGCGTGGCAGATCACGAGCACCCGGAAGACGGCCCCGTCCTCCACGTCCCCGCCTGAGAGCGCCGAAAGCGTGGCGACCCGCGCGGTCTATCCGGGGTCTTTCGACCCGCTCACCAACGGGCACCTGGACCTCATCGAGCGCAGCCTCCGGATCTTCGACGAGCTGATCGTCGCCGTGGTCACCAACCCGGCCAAGACGGCGCTGTTCACCGACCCCGAGCGGGTGGAGATGATCCGGGAGGCGACGCGCAGCCTCCGGCACATCGAGATCATGGTCTTCGAGGGGCTGCTGGTGGACTTCGTGACGAAGGTCGGCGCCCGCGCGATCATCCGGGGGCTCCGGGCCGTCTCGGACTTCGAGTACGAGTTCCAGATGGCCCTCATGAACCGGAAGCTCCGCGAGGAGGTCGAGACGGTCTTCCTGATGCCGCACGAGGCCTACTCCTACATCTCCTCGCGCCTGATCAAGGAGGTCGCCGGGTACGGCGGCTCCGTCACCGGCCTGGTGCCGCCGGGGGTGGAGAAGCGGCTGGCCACCAAGTTCCCCCGCCGCTAGCGCGCGCCGTGCCGATACCCGTCGCATCGCGTCGTTGTTCGGCGGCCTCGGGGGGTCGTCGCCGATCCTCGGCGTACTCGGAGTACGCCTGCGGTCGGCGACTCCCTGCGTCCGTAGCGGCTGCTCGGGTCTCGGCCCGGCGCAGGGGGCGGTAATGCGACCGATGTTCGTCGGGAAGAAAGCGGTGGCGTGCTGAGTGAGCGTGCGCGGCGCCTGGCGCCGTCTCCCACCCTCGCCATCACCGCCCGGGCGCGCGCCCTGCGCGCGCAGGGCGTCAACGTGATCTCGTTCGGCGCCGGGGAGCCGGACTTCGACACGCCCGAGCGGGTGAAGGCGGCGGCCGTCCGGGCCATCGCCGAGGGGCAGACCAAGTACACCGACACCCCCGGGATCCCCGAGCTGCGGGCCGCCGTGTGCGCGAAGCTCAAGCGCGACAACGGCCTGGACTACGAGCCGGCCGACGTCATCGTGTCCGTCGGCGCCAAGCACTCCCTCTACAACATCTGCTCCGTGCTGGTTGGCCCCGGCGACGAGGTGCTGATTCCCGCGCCCTACTGGGTCAGCTACACCGAGCAGGTGCGGCTCTGCGAGGGGACGCCGGTGCCGGTGCCGACCGACGAGGCCCGCGGCTTCCAGCTCGACCTCGCCGCCCTCCGCTCGGCGGTCACGCCCCGCACGAAGCTCCTGATCCTCAACACGCCCAACAACCCGACCGGCGCCGTCTTCCCGCGGGAGGACCTCCAGGCGGTGGCCACCCTCGCCCTGGAGCGCGGCTTCCGGGTGGTGGCCGACGAGTGCTACGACGCCCTCTCCTACGAGGGGCGCGTCCCGTCGATCGCGGCCCTCGGCCCCGAGATCAAGGCCCGCACCCTGGTCGTCAACACGTGCTCCAAGGCGTACGCGATGACCGGCTGGCGGATCGGCTACGCGGCGGGGCCGCGCGAGATCGTCCGCGCGATGGCCGACTTCCAGAGCCAGTGCACGTCGAACCCCGCGTCGATGGCCCAGTGGGGCGCCGTCGAGGCGCTGACCGGTCCCCAGGACGACGTGGCGAAGATGGCCGGGGAGTTCGACCGGCGGCGGCGGGCGATCGTCGAGGGCCTGAACCGGATCCCCGGCGTCCGCTGCCGGATGCCCCAGGGCGCGTTCTACGCGTTCCCCGACGTCTCGGGGCTCTTCGGCCAGCGATGGCGTGACCGGCCGCTCGCCAGTTCGGGCGACGTCACGGCCTGCTGGCTGGACGAGGCGCGGGTCGCCGTGGTGCCCGGCGCCGACTTCGGCTCCGACCGCCACGTCCGGCTGTCGTACGCGTGCGGCATCGAGACGATCCGCGAGGGCCTGCGCCGGATCGAGGCGGTGTGCTCCGGCCTCTTCTAGGATGACCGACCCGAGCTGGGAAGCCGCGGTGGCCCGGGCGGCCGACGCCCGAGTGATGCTCGTGATGGGCGAGACCGATGCCGGCAAGACGAGCTTCACGACGTTCCTGGCCGGGGCCCTCCTGGAGCGGGGCGCCTCGGTGGGCGTCGTCGATGCGGACCTCGGGCAGTCCGACATCGGTCCCCCCACCACGGTGGGCCTCGGCCGCCTGCGGCTCCCGGTCGAGCGGCTCGAGGACGCGGAGGTCGTGGGGCTCTACTTCGTCGGCGCCACGTCGCCCCAGGGCCACCTGCTGCCGACCGTCGCCGGGACGCGGGCCATGGTCCAGAAGGCGCTGCGGCTCGGGTTCGACCGCGTCATCGTCGATACCTCGGGCCTCGTCCAGGGCGAGCTGGGCCGCCTGCTGAAGCAGC
This sequence comes from uncultured Candidatus Rokubacteria bacterium, assembly GCA_963708025.1. GTDB lineage: Bacteria > Methylomirabilota > Methylomirabilia > Rokubacteriales > DASRDR01 > CAVPSB01. The sequence goes on from CAVPSB010000025.1 coordinate 182,918, forward strand.
ACAAGATCGACCTGGTCGAGCCCGACCTGGTCCTGGTCCTCCAGCGGAGCGGCGAGTGCGAGCACATCCTCCGCCCCTACGCCGCCGGCGACCGGCCGACCGTCCTGCGGCTCGCCCCCGCCGCGGCCGGCCGGCGGCGCTCGCAGGAAGAGCGCCGCCAGCACCGCGAGCGGAGCCTGCAGGCCTACCTCGCCGGCAGCCGGGCGGTCTCGCTCGACCTCGGCCGCGTGATCCTCCGCCAGCCCGCGCTCTACGTCGGCCAGCCCCTGCCGCCCCGGCAGGTGGAGGACCTGGCGGTCGTGCTCGACGACATGGTGCTGTGGGCGGAGCGGCGGGGAAACGAGCTGGTCGTGGTCACGCCCGATCCCCTCAAGGAGCCGCAGGTCCGCCAGATCCAGAAGCGCCACGAGGATCTCGGGCTCGCCAACTACTCGCTCGACGACTTCCAGGGCGTGCTGGCGGGTCTCGACGACGCCCGGCGGGAGACCCTGGGGCTGGGCGTCGTCCGGTCGATCGACTTCGCCAAGCAGACGATGGTGGTCGAGACGCCGGTGCCGGAGACGGAGATCGCCGCGGTGCGGCTCGGCCGCCACAAGCTCCGCTGACGCGGAGGCTACTCGACGGCGTACAGCGTGACCTGCGCCCTGTCGGCGTGGCGGGAGAGCACGGCGAGTCGATCGCCCGCGAGGGCCAGCTCGTGCGGCCGGTCGGATCCCGGCGGGAGCGGCAGCCGCCGGATCCGGGGCGCCGACAGGTCGACGAGCACCGCCTCGGTGCCGATCCAGGCCGCCAGGCGGCCGCCGGCGAGCACGGGGCCGCTGAGGGAGCCCGGGATCCAGCCGATGCAGTGCCGGTCGCCGCTCTCCGGATCGATCCGCCACAGCCAGGTGCGCGGGCCGTCCCACGACAGGCAGACGAAGCCGGTGCCGGCCGGCGTGGGGCCGAGACACTGGACGTCGAGCTCCGAGGTCAGGAGGTGCCGGCTGCCTCCCGGAGCGAGCAGCCAGACGTCCGAGCGCGGGTGGAACGCCGGTGACACGATCCACTGGACCAGCTGCGCCAGCCGCCCGAGCCGCCGGAGCGGAAGCCGCGGAGTTTCCGTGTAGCTCGCGTCCAGCGCCAGGGCGGCGCCGGGGGCGGTGATGTACAGGAGATCCTCGGGATCGACCCGGTCGGGCAGGGGCAGCCGGGTCTCCCCGACCACGTGGCCGCCGCCCGTTCCCGTGATCAGCACGAGCTCCGCAGGCTCGAAGGAGAGTGCCAGGGCCTGCCACGCGCCGGTGGCCGGGTCGATCGCGAGGTCGCGGGTGTCGATCGAGGGGAGGGGACGGCGCCAGACCGGGATCCGCGGGTCGTCCGCGTTCACCAGCTGGAGCTCCCGTCCGCCATCGGAGCCGGCCAGAGCCAGCAGGCGGTCGTCGGAGAGGAAGCGGATGGCCGCCCCCTCGATCTCGCGAGAGCCGCCGGAGAACGCCCCCACCCGGTTGGCCGGGACTCGCCTCCCGAGCGGTCCGGTCAAGCCCACGACCGTGTAGCGGGTCCCGGAGGGCGAGAGACGGAGGCGCCTCGCGCTCACGCCGAGCGGCGTCCGGCCGAGAAGCCGCAGCGAGCCCCCGGTCTCGTCGAGTCGCGCGGCGGTGCCGAGGAAAGGGTCCCGTCCGAAGCGGTCGAGGAACCAGTGGGACCCGAGCCCCACCGGCAGGACGGCGAGGAGCGCCAGCCCCGCGGCCACCGCGCGGGCGCGGGCCCGCGGCCGGGTGGCGAGCATGGCGGCCAGGCCGAGCAGGGCCACGGTAAAGGCCGGCGGTCCCATCGCGGCCTGGTGAAGGCGCACGGCGCCGCCTCCCGCCGCCGCCGTCGCGAGCAGGGGCAGCGCGGTGACCAGGGCGATCAGCCCGAGGCCGATGCCGGCCGCCCACTCTCCGGCGCGGCTCCGCTCGCCACCCCGGATCCGTGCCAGAGCGAGGGCCAGGGCCAGCCCGCCCGTGATCGCGGCGGCCGCCGGCGATGCGCCGAGCGGCATGGCGTACCACGTCGCCCAGGGTCCGAGGAGCGCCGCCAGCGCCGCGGCGAGGGTCACCGCGCCGTAGGCGGCGAGCGGGGCCGGCCCCGGTCGGACGAGCAGCACGCTGCCGAGCACCAGCGCGGCCAGGGCATTCGACGCCCCGTACCCGAAGCAGAGGCCGAGCAGCGTCAGGGCGACGAGGAGCGCCGGGTGGTGGACGAGACCGACGGGGGCGCGCCCGAGCTGCCCGTCGACCGCGTCGAGCACCGACTGGACGGTGCCGACGTCCTCGGGACGGAGCGGCACCGACCAGGTCGCGCCGGACCGGCTGCTGCCGGTGAGGGAGGCCGAGCCGGTGATCCCGACCTGCACGCGCAGATCGGTGAGCTCGCCGTACGGCACGGTCTCGGTCGCCGGCCGGGCGCCCAGGATCGCCGGATCGGCAGGGGTCCCGGCCGGGATCCCGCTGACGCGCTGGAGCCGGTTGGCGTGGAGGACGAGGAACCGGCCGGGCTTTCGCGAGGCGAACGCGCGGGGCAGCTCGAGCGCCGCCGCGGGCGCGCCGGCCGCGTCCCGGATGGCCTGGAGGCGACGCGCGAGGCTCGGATGCGAGAGCGTTCGCTCGGCGGCGATGGCCCAGCGACGCGGCAGCCGGGCGAGCCGGTGGAGCTTCACGAGCGCCCGGCCCACGGCGTCCGAGTCGCCGCACAGCTCCACCGCCCGGCGGTCGCTCCAGCTCTCGTGGGCCTTGTGGGCGGCGGCCCTGAGGAAGAACGCCCCGAACACGGCCACCCCCCAGCCGAGCCCGATGAGGGACGCCGAATCGGGGAGTCTCGCCTGCAGCAGCGGAACCCCGGGAACCCCGGCGAGGATCGCCAGCCAGGTGGCCCCGCGCAACCGGGCGAGCCGCCTGCGGTCGTAGTGCTCGAGATGCGCGACCTCGTGCGCGAAGATCGCCGCGACCTCGTCGGGCTGCAACAGCTCGAGCAGCGGGTCGGTGATCAGCACCGCGGACCCGCGGCTGGACGCGAGCGCGAAGGCGTTGGCGAGCCGGCCGCCGGGTGTCCCCGCCCGGTAGAGGAGCGGCGGGGCGATGCGCGAGCGGGCGAGGATCGCCGCGAACCGGGGCGCGAGATCGGCCCGGTCGAGCGGCGTCGCGCCCAGCAGCCACAGTAAGACGGCCGAGTAGCGCGCCTCCCAGGCGAGCAGCAGCGCGGCGAGGCCGACGATCGCCGGCCAGCGGGCCGGCCCCTCCGCGGGCACGTAGCTCGGGGCGCACGCGAGGAGCAGCCAGAAGCCGAGGAGTCCGAGCGCGAGCCGCACGGTGTGGGCGACGTACGCGGGAAAGCGCCACGTCTCCCCGTAGAGCGTCCGGCGCATGGGGAACCCGCCGGCGAGGAGGGCGAGGAGCATCAGGCCGTACGCCCACAGCACCCAGGGCGTCACCAGGATGCCCTCGGCGACCATGACCACAGCCGCGACCAGCGTGAGGCGAGACCGGTGCTCGGTCAGGCGCTCCGGCAGGGCGGCGTCGTCCCCGAGGCGGACGAGCGCGCGGCCCCACCACCAGGCCAGCAGGCCCGGCAGCAGCGTGAGGAGTGCCGCCGTCACGCCCTGCCACATGGTGGCCGGTAGAATCGCACGCGGGGCTTTCGTGGACTGAGTAAAATCGCGGGGGTGAGCAAGCTTCTGTCTCTCGCCGAGGCGGTGCGCCGGCACGTCCCGGATGGGAGCGCCGTCGCGCTGGGCACGGCGCTCGAGTGCCTGATCCCCTTCGCCGCCGCCCACGAGCTGATCCGCCAGCGCCGCCGCGACCTCACGCTGGTCGGCCCCATCTCCGACGTCTGCTTCGACCAGCTCATCGCGGCCGGCTGCGCCCGCCGGGTGGTGGCGGCCTGGGTGGGCAACGTCCAGCACGGCTCGGGGTACGGCTTCCGCCGGGCGCTGGAGCAGGGGATCCCGCACCCGCTCGAGATGGAGGACCACTCGAACTTCACCATCGCGCTGGCGCTGGAGGCCGCCGCGCTCGGCGTGCCGTACCTCCCCACCCGGACGCTCCTCGGCTCGGACGTCCTGGCCCGGAACCCGCGGCTCCTCCCGGCCGCGTGCCCGTTCACCGGCGACCCGCTCGTGCTGGTGCCCGCGCTCGCGCCCGACGTCGCCATCCTCCACGTGCAGCGGGCCGACGCCGACGGCAGCTGCCACGCCTGGGGTCCGACCGGCGTGAGCGCGGCGGCCGCCAAGGCCAGCCGGGCCGTGATCGTGGTGTGCGAGGAGCTGGTCGATCCCGAGGTGATCCGGAGCGATCCGAACCGGCTGCTGGTCCCGGGCTTCCGGGTCACCGCCGTCGTGCACCTGCCGGGCGGCGCGCATCCCTCGCCGGTCCAGGGTCATTACCACCGGGACCACGCCGTCTACGCCGACTACCACCAGCGCTCGGCCACCGCCGAGGCCGCGGAGGCGTGGCTCCGGGAGTGGGTGCTCGACCTGCCGGATCACGCGGCGTACCTCGCCAAGCTCGGGCGCGAGCGCCTGGACGGGCTCCGGCCGAAGGCGCGTCGCCTCGCGGCGCCGGTGGACTATGGCACCTGACCACACCGCCGGCGAGCTGATGGTCGCGGCCGCCGCCCGGGAGATCCGGGACGGCGAGGTCGTCTTCGTCGGCATGCGGCTCCCGCTGCTGGCCTTCTGCCTCGCGCGGGCGACCCACGCGCCGAGGGCGGTGGGGCTCTTCGAGAACGGCGTCGTCCGCGACAGCCCGGCCCTGGAGTTCCTCGTCACGATGTCCGACGGCCCCAACGTCACCGGCGCCCTCTGGTGCACCGAGATGCGGGAGATCATGGGGCTGCTCCAGGCGGGCCGGGTGGACCTCGGGTTCATCGGCGGCGCCCAGGTCGATCGCCACGGCAACCTGAACACCACCTGGGTCGGGGCGCCGGGTCGCGCGACGCGCCTGCCCGGCTCGGGGGGTGGGGGCGACATCGCCTCGCTCGCGCGCCGCCACGTCGTCATCATGGCCCACGAGCGGCGGCGGTTCGTCGAGCGCGTGGACTACGTCACCTCGCCCGGCTTCGGCGACGGGGGCGACTGGCGCCGGCGCGTCGGGCTCCCGGGCGGCGGCCCGTCGGCGGTCATCACGACCCTCGGCCTCTTCCGTTTCGACGCGATGACGCGCGAGATGGTCCTCGTCAGCGTCCACCCGGGGGTGACGGTGGCCGACGTGCGGGCCCAGACCGGCTGGCCCCTCGCGACCGCGCCAACCGTGGCCGAGACGCCGCCGCCGACGGCGGAGGAGCTGGCCGTGATCCGCCGCTTCGACCCCGAGGGGTTCTGGACCGGTGGCCGGGGCTGACGAGGGCTACAGCGAGTTGGCGAACATCGTCCGGTAGTGGCGGTACCAGTCCGACTGGAAGCGCTCCTCCGGGTCCAGGCGGCGCTTGAGCCGCAGGAACTCCACGAACCGCGGGTGGGCCGCCTCCACCTGGCGCCGCGTGGCCCACCGGTGATAGGTCAGGTAGTAGCTCCCGCCATAGCGCAGGCCGTGATCGATCAGCCCCCGGAAGGCGTCGGCGGCCCGGGCCAGGCCGTCCGGCGTGTGGACCACGTGGAGGTTGAAGATCACGCACGCCCATGGCTCGCGTGCCCACGCCAGCAGGGTCTGGTCGTCCCGCTCGATGAGCCGGATGGTGCCGTAGATGATCTCGACCGGGCTCGTCCGGAAGTCCTCGCGCACGTCGGCCAGGAAGCGGACGAGGGCCGCGCGGGGGACGTAGATCTCGGTGATCATCTCGGTCGCGCGCGCGGTCGCGCCGAGCCGGCGATCCAGCGCCTCGTGGTAGTTGTCCAGGTAGACGCTCATCTGGTGGGTGTCCGACCAGTAGAGCTGCCCGGTCGTCGACAGGTAGTACCCGGCGTACTCGCGAAACGCCCGCGTCTTGTCGGCGTGGGAGAGGTAGAGGAGCCGGTTCCAGTCCTCGACGCCGAGCTCCTTCTGCGCCTCGGGCATCGGGGCGGCGTCGTCCACCGGGCGATAGCACGAGAAGACGCCGCGGCGGAGGAAGTCCTCGGAGCGGGCGTCGGTCGCGTACTGGAAGTCGCCGTAGACGAAGCCGTCGGCGATCCGCTGTTCGACGGCCGGCAGCAGCCGATCCAGCTCGATCACTTCCACGACCCGCTGGATCTTCCGGCGGGGACTCAGGCGCAGCGTGACCGAGGTGATGACCCCGAAGAGGCCGTAGCCGCCGATCGCCAGCCGGAACAGCTCCGCGTTCTCCTGGCGGCTGCAGCGCCGGGGCGTCCCCGCGGCATCGACCAGGACGAAGGACTCCACGTCGGCCACGATCGGCGGAAAGCGGAGGCCCCGCCCGTGGACGTTGGCGGCCAGCGCGCCGCCGATGGTGAGCCGGTCCGCCCCGGTCTGCTTCTGGACGATGCCCCACGGCCGCGGGTGGCCCCGCTGGGCGGCGACCAGGTACTCCACCAGCTCCGGCCACTCGATCCCGGCCTCGACCTCGACGCGGCCCCGCTCGGGATCGAAGGCCAGCACCCGGCGCAAGCCCGTCGTGTCGAGGCACACGGTGCCCGTGCCGAACTGCTGGCCGCCCATCGCGTGCCGCCCGCCGGCGATGCTCAAGGCGGCGCCCCGGGCCCGGGCCTCCCGGACGGCGGCCTGGACGGCGTCGAGCGAGTCCACGCGCACCAGGCGCGCCACCGCCGTCCGGCTGAGCTGGGCGTGGATGTCGTTGACCCAGACCTGGTCGGGTGGGGCGGCCGGCCGGGCGCAGGCCGAGGTCCAGCCGGCCAGCGCCGCGCCACCGGCCAGGAAGCGCCGTCGGGTCAGCATCGTTCCTCCCGGACGCCGCGCGTCGCCACGAGCCACCGGGCGCCCAGGAACAGGAGGAAGAGCGCGCCCGCCTGGATCACGTGGTACACGGCGTTGTGATTGAAGTAGACGGGATGGAGCCCGAGCCGCGCGCTCTGGATCGCCGCGGCCAGGAACGTCGCCCCGAGCCCGAGCGCCGCCGCCAGCAGCGGTCGGGCCCCCGTGCGCCGGTAGGCGAGGAGGAGGACCACGAGGAGGAACGCCGCCGCCGGCAGGTAGCTCGCCACCACGACGGCGAACGTCCGGACACCGCCGGCCACCAGCAGGACGTAGGCGGCGAACGCGAGCAGCGCGGCGCGCTCGATCCACCGGGCCGCCGTCGCGGGGAACTGGATGCGGGCGCCGACCGCCCAGGCCGCCAGGGTGGTCACGCCGGCCACCAGGAGCGTCATCACCCAGAGGAGGCGGCCCCCGGCCGACGCGGAGTCGGGAAAGAACCCGTGGACCGTCCCGCCGATCAGCGCCGCGGCGGCGGCCGAGCCGAAGAACAGCACGAGCCGCCGGCGAAGCGGCTCCCCCGCCTGGCCGCGGCGGGCCAGGAGATACGAGAACGCCGCGCACTCCACGGTCAGGCCGTAGTCGGTCAGCGTGACGTCGGGCTCGCCGATCATCGGGACCGCGTGTGGTAGTGGGCCAGGGTGAGGCAGCACGCCGCCAGGACCCAGTGGAAGACGATGGGAATGGTCCCGGTGCCGAGCCAGCGCCGCTCGGGGTGGAGCGCCATGGTGACGGCATACCGGACCAGCATGACGGTGGCGTAGAGGGCGCCGAACCAGCCGAGCGCCCGGCCGACGCGAGGGCGCCGGATCACGAAGGCACCGCGACCCCGCGCGAGGTCGGCGGCGATCCAGCCGAGGAGCCCGAGGATCCCGAGCTGGGCGGGGAGGAGGAGCGGGTAGGGCACGAGCCCCGAGTACCACTCGGCCATCGGCGGCAGGAACCCGACCCCGCCGAACGCCACCAGGGCCTGACCGAGCACCCGGAGGAAGAACAGCCCGGCCAGCCCCCCCAGCACGGCGGCGTACGCGCGCACGGCGGCATTCTAGGGGGAGGGGGCTGCCGGCCCCTCGGAAAAAGGCGCCCCGGGGCCCGTGCTGTTCCGGGTCGATCCGATTTGCTAGAATCGCCGCGCGTGGCAAGGACGCCATGGTCCATGCATCCCGGTCCGCCAGCGTGACGGGGGTCCTCCCCACCCGGGCCTCTCCGCCTCGGGACCGAGCCGGCCGAGCCGGGGGAGTCCGCCGCTCCGAAGCGCAGAAAGCGAGGCGATCGACCATGCCGAGCCGATCTCGTCGAAACCTCTGGTGGCTGCTCCTGATCGCCGGGCTCCTGTGGGTGGGCTGGGCGGGCGCGGTCCCGGCCGCGGCCCAGCCGGCGACCGAGCTGCGCGTCGCGTGGTGGGGGTCGCAGGACCGGCACAATCGCACGATCAAGGCCATCGAGCTCTTCCAGAAGAAGTACCCGCACATCAAGGTGACCTACGAGTTCGCCGGCTGGGGTGACTACTGGACGAAGATGACCACCCAGGCGGCCGGCCGCAACCTCCCCGACGTCATGCAGCAGGACTACGCCTACATCACGGAGTGGTCGTCCCGCGGGCTGCTGGCGCCCCTCGACGACTACGTGAAGAGCGGGGCCATCGACACCCGTGAGGTGGCCGACGCCCTGCTGAAGGGCGGCGTGGTCAACGGCAAGCTGGTGGCCGTCAACCTCGGGTCCAACTCCCAGTGCTGGGCGCTCGACGTGGACGCCTTCCGGAAGGCGGGCGTGGAGCTGCCGCCGCCGAACTGGACGTGGGCGGACTTCGAGCGGATCGCCAACGCCCTGCACGAGAAGCTGGGCATCTGGGGCATGGGCTCGGGCATCTGGAACGAGCAGATCTGGGGCTCGCTCTACTTCTCGGGGGGATCGTGGCGGTACAGCCCCGACGGGACGCGGATCGGCTACGCGGACGACAAGCCCCTGGTGGACTACCTCACCATGCTGCTGCGGCTCCAGAAGGCCAATGCCCTGGTCCCGCGGGCGGACGAGCTGGCGAGCCACAGCCAGGAGACCAGCGTCGAGCTGACCCCGCTGGTCACCCGCAAGGCGGCGATGGCGTACTTCTGGAGCAACCAGCTGGTCGCGGTCTGGAAGGCGGCCGGCGGTGACGAGCGCAACCTCACGCTGATGCCGCTCCCCCGGGTGGTCGGAGGCAAGTCCGCCAACTACCTGAAGGCGTCCCAGTTCTGGAGCATCACGTCGCACGCCAAGCAGCCCAAAGAGGCCGCGATGTTCGTCGACTTCTTCACGAACTCCCTCGAGGCGAACGACGCCCTGATGGCCGAGCGCGGGGTGCCGATCTCCAGCAAGGTGCGGCAGCACCTCCAGCCGAAGCTGGGGCGCTCCCAGGCGGAGATGTTCGCCTACCTGGACCGGGTGGCCAAGGACGTCCAGCCCATCCCGCCGCCCGATCCTCCGGGGCACACCGAGATCGTCAAGAACGTGTTCGTCCCGCAGGTGATGGATCCCGTGGCGTACGGGCGCCTCAGCCCCGAGAAGGGGGCCGCCCTCCTGCGGCAGGAGGTCAACACGATCCTGGCGAAGGCGAAGAAGTAGCCACCACGGTGAACGGGCGCGGCGGGGAGCCGGGCCGCCGCGCCCGCGTGGCTCGGAGCCTGATGGACGAATCGCGCGAGCGGCGTGAGCGACGGGTGACCGGAGGGGGGGCCCGGGGCCAAAGGCCGAAGGCCGTCCAAGGGAGCGCGCAGCTCCCCCCCGGCCCGGCTGACCAGCGAGACGCAGCATGAACGGGGCGCGGGCGTCCTCCATCCCGGGTGAGGATCTCCTCCGCACCGGCGCGGGGGGCGAGCGGGCCGTGGCCCGCCGGTTCCGCCTCCGGAGCCACGACGGCGCCGGGTATGCCTTCATCTCCCCGTGGCTGATCGGCTTCTTCGCCTTCACCCTGCTCCCCATCGCGGCGTCGCTCTACTTCGCCTTCACCGACTACGACATCCTGACGGCGCCCCGGTGGGTCGGGATGGCGAACTTCCAGCGCATGTTCTTCGAGGACGCCCGGTACCTGCAGGCGGTCACGGTCACCCTCTTCTACGTGGCCGTCGCCGTGCCCCTGCGGCTGGCCTTCGCGCTGGCGGTGGCGATCCTGCTCAACACGCACCGTCGCGGCGTCAGCGTGTACCGGGCCGCGTACTACGCCCCGTCGGTGGTGGCCGGCAGCGTGGCGGTCGCCGTCATGTGGCGGCAGGTGTTCGGGACCGAAGGCGTGGTCAACGCCCTCCTGGCCCTCCTGGGCGTCCCGCCCGTCCGGTGGCTCGGCCACCCCGACGTCGCCATCTGGACCCTGATCACGCTCGCGGTCTGGCAGTTCGGCTCCCCGATGCTCATCTTCCTGGCCGGGCTGCGGCAGATCCCCCCGAGCTCTACGAGGCGGCCGCCATCGACGGCGCGGGGACGTGGGCGCGCTTCCTCCGGATCACGCTGCCGATGCTCTCGCCGGTCACGTTCTTCAACCTCGTGATGCAGACCATCACCGGCTTCATGGTCTTCACCCAGGCCTTCATCGTCACCGGCGGCGGGCCCATGGACACCACCCTCTTCTACGCCCTCTACCTGTACCGGCGCGCCTTCGAGAGCTTCCAGATGGGCTACGCCTCGGCGATGGCGTGGGTGCTGCTGCTGGTGGTGGCCGCGTTCACGGCGCTCCTGTTCAAGTCGTCCGCCTACTGGGTCTTCTACGAGACGAAGGAGCGCCGGTGACGACCGTCCGGGGTCGGAAGGAGCTGCTGCGCACCCTGGTCTACCACGGGGCGGTCGCCGGGCTGGGCTTCGTGATGCTCTATCCGATCCTGTGGCTGTTCGCCAGCTCCTTCAAGGGGCCGGCGGAGATCTGGGCCGACATGATGTCGCTGGTGCCGCGCCGCTTCAACCTGCAGAACTACGTCGGCGGGTGGGCCGGGTTCGGCGGCATCTCCTTCGCAACGTTCTACAAGAACTCGCTGATCTACGCCGGCGTGGGGACGGTGGCTGCCGTCGTGTCCTCGGCGGTGATCGCCTACGGGTTCGCGCGCCTCCGCTTCGCCGGGCGGGGGTTCTGGTTCGGCTGCATGCTGGTCACGCTGATGCTGCCGGTCCAGGTCATCATCATCCCGCAGTACGTCTTCTTCACGAAGCTCAACCTGGTGAACACGTTCTACCCGCTGCTGCTCCCCCGCTTCTTCGGCATGGCCTTCTTCGTCTTCATGATCATGCAGTTCATCCGAGGGATCCCCCGGGAGCTGGACGAGGCGGCCGAGATCGACGGGTGCAGCCAGTTCGGGATCTTCTTCCGGATCATCCTGCCGCTGATCCGGCCCGCGCTGGTCACCGCGGCCATCTTCTCCTTCTACTGGACCTGGGAGGACTTCCTGACCCCGCTCGTGTACCTCAACGAGCCGAAGCTGTACACGGTGTCGGTGGCCCTCCGCTCGTTCGCGGATTCCACGGGGTCGACCGACTGGGGCGCGATCTTCGCCATGTCGGCCCTGTCCCTGGTTCCGGTCTTCGTCGTCTTCGTCGTCTTCCAGCGGTATCTCGTCGAAGGCATCAGCACCACGGGCATGAAGGGCTAGCGGGGTCGTGACCCCGCGGCCGGCTATCCGCTTCGCGGTCATCGGGCTCAACCACGCCCACATCTACGCCCAGACGAACCTGCTGCTCCGGGCCGGGGCGGAGCTGGTGGCCTTCCACGCCGCCGAGTCCGACCTGGCCGCCGAGTTCGCCGGCCGCTATCCGCGGGCTCGCCGGGCCGCCGGGTGGCGCGAGATCCTGGAGGACGAGCGCATCCAGCTCGTGGTGAGCGCGGCCGTCCCGTGCGATCGGGCCCCGCTGGGGATCGAGGCGATGCGGCACGGGAAGGACTACATGAGCGACAAGCCCGCCGTCACCACTCGGGAGCAGCTGGCCGAGGTCCGGCGCGTGCAGGCGGAGACCCGACGGATCTTCTCGGTGTGCTTCAGCGAGCGCTTCGAGAACCCGGCCACGGTGCGGGCGGGGGAGCTGGTGAAGGCCGGTGCCATCGGGAAGGTCGTCCAGACGGTCGGCCTGGGCCCCCACCGGCTCAACGCGCCGAGCCGCCCCCCGTGGTTCTTCCGGCGGGACCGGTACGGCGGCATCCTCGCCGACATCGCCGCCCACCAGGCCGACCAGTTCCTGTTTTTCACCGGCTCGACGGAGGCGGAGGTGGTGGCCGCCCAGGTCGCCAACTGGAAGTTCCCGCGGTGGCCGGAGTTCGAGGACTTCGGGGAGATGCTGGTGCGAGGCAACGGGGGGACCGGCTACATCCGGGTGGACTGGTACACGCCCGACGGGCTCCCCACCTGGGGGGACGGGCGGCTGGTGATTCTCGGGACCGAGGGGTACATCGAGCTGCGCAAGTACGTGGACGTCGCCGGGCGTCCCGGCGGCGATCACCTGTTCCTGGTCGAACGGGACGGGGATGCGCCACGTCGACTGCCGCGACGGCGACCTCCCCTACGGCCGGCAGCTCGTTGCCGACGTCGTCGACCGGACGGAGACCGCCATGGCGCAGGACCACTGCTTCCTGGCCTGCCGGCTGGTGCTGGAGGCGGAGGCCATGGCCACGCGACTGGGACACCTCCGGGAGGGCGCCGGGTGACCGCGCGGCTGCGGGTGGCCGTGGTCGGCGGCGGCATCGGCCGGCAGCACGTCGAGGCCTACCAGAGCCTGCCCGAGCGGTTCGAGGTGGCGGCGATCTGCGACGTGGACGAGGCCCGGGCCCGCGAGCTGGCCGCGGCGCACGGGGTCCCGCGCGTCCTGACGGACTTCGACGCGATCTGCCGGATGGACGACCTGGACGTCGTCGACATCTGCACGCCGCCCTACCTGCACGCCGAGCAGGCCCTCCAGGCCCTGGACGCAGGCCGACACGTGATCTGCGAGAAGCCGCTGGCCGGCTCGCTCGCGCGGGTCGACGAGGTGATCGCCGCCGAGAAGCGCTCCGGCCGGCGCCTGATGCCGATCTTCCAGTACCGCTTCGGCCACGGGCTCCAGAAGCTCCGGCTCCTGATCGAGGCGGGGGTCGCCGGCCGCGCGTACCTGACGACGGTGGAGACCGCCTGGCGGCGCCGCCCGGCCTACTACGCGGTGCCGTGGCGGTCCCGGTGGAAGACGGAGCTCGGCGGGCCGATCGTGAACCTGGCCGTCCACGGCCACGACCTGGTCTACCACGTGCTGGGCCCGGCCCGGAGCGTGTACGCGTGCCTGACCACGCTCGTGAATCCGATCGAGACGGAGGACTGCGTGTCGGCCTCGCTCGAGATGGCCGACGGGTCGCTCTGCTCGCTGTCGGTCACGACGGGCTCGGCGGACGAGATCAGCCGGCATCGCTTCTGCTTCCGGAACCTGAGCGCCGAGAGCCACACCGCGCCGTACCGGAGCTCGGCCGACCCGTGGAAGTTCACCGGCGACTCGCCGGAGATCGACCAGCGGATCGAGGAGACCCTGCGCCGATTCGTCCCCCAGCTCGAAGGCTTCGCCGGCCAGTTCGACCGCTTCCACCAGGCGCTGGCCACCGGCACCGAGCTACCCGTCACCCTGGCGGATGCCCGGGCGTCCGTCGAGCTGATGACCGCGCTCTACCACGCGGCCTGGACCCGCCAGCCGGCCACCCTGCCGCTCGGGACGGATCATCCCCTCTACGGCGGCTGGCAGCCCTTAACGCTCCCGCTCAGCGGGCCGGGGCGAGCCCCGGTCCGTTGAAGCTGATGTTGGGCCGCTCAGCGTTTGCCTCCGAGATCAACTCGGAGCCACGGAGCCTCGCCTCATGAGCGGGCATCCTGGCACCGCCTCGACCATCATTCGATCCGGCGATTCGCGAACAGTAGCGTTGCCGACGGCAGGGTGATGCCGAGCGCGGCCGCCGTCCTCATGTTGAGGACCAGCTCGAACTGGGTTGGCTGCTCGATCGGTAGCTCCGCGGTCCTGGCGCCGCGAAGCAGCTTGTCTGCATAGGCGGCGAGGCGCACATACGCTTGGCGCTGGTTTGCTCCGTAGCTCATGAGTCCACCCGCGTCGGCATACTCGCTCCAGCCGAACATCGAGGGTAGCCGCTCGGCGATGGCGAACCGTGCGATCTTGGCCCGCGCCACCATGGTGGCGCCTTCTGGGAAAACCACCATCGCGTCGGCCCTGGCGTCGCGCAGCGCCGAAAGTCCGCTGTCGAGTTGGGCTCCGCCCGTGAACGGTATGTAGCTCACGGCGAGCCCGAGGGCCCGTGCAGCCTCCTCCGTAGCCCGGCGCTCGGAGGGCTCCCCTGGGTGATCCGTGTTCGAGAGCAGCGCCAGCTTGCGGATCTGTGGCACGGCCTGCTTGAGAAGTTCGACCCGTTTTGCCGCGATCTCGAGGGAGAGGAACGTCAGACCTGTGAAATTCCCGCCGGGCCGCCCGAGGCTTGCCGCCAAGCCCAGCTCGACGGGATCACCGCTTATCGCGAACAGAACGGGAATGTCCCGCGCTCCCCTGATCGCTCGGATCGCGGGGCCGCTTGACACGATGAAGGCGACTTTCGACTGCGTCAGTTCGGCCACCGCCGTCCGGAGCGCTTCAAGATCGCGCGTGTAGCGTAGATCCAGAATCACGCTCTGACCCTCGACGTAGCCATGCTGGCGCAGGCCCTCGCGGAACCCGTCGATGAATGGGTCCGGCTGGGCCTCGGTGGAGATCCACCCGATGCGTGCAGGAAGACCCCGCGGCGGTTGGGCGCCCGCAGGACATGGCACGACCGCCGCGGCGATTCCGACTAGGAACGCGCGTCTGTCGATCGCCATGCGGGAAGTATTTTCCTGGAGGAGGTCACGGACCATCCGCCCATCCGGTCCCGGTCCGCCCAGTGAGGCTTCAGCTGCGAAAGCCCGAGCAAGGCGAGGGTTTCCGCAGCCAAAAGCCTGAGTGTAGATCCGTGTAGATCATTCTTCTTCCACGGAGAGCGCCACCCCCGCCAACATGGGGCGGCGGAGATCACGGGCTTCCTGACGTCGCTGGCCGTCGATGGCCTGCCCTCTTCGCCGGCGACGATAACCCATCTGCCCACGCCGGGCAATCCGCTCCTGCGGCGCTCGCACCATCAGATGGCACGAGGCGTGCCCACGGGGACGTGCCCCGTTCGCGTCTTTGCGGCAAGGGTGTGCCGTCGAGCGTGATCACGAGGCGTGTGTGCGGCTCGGAGCGGAGCGCCCCGGTCGGGTGGCCGGGGTCGGGGGGTTGCGAGGCCTGACGGCATCGTCTCACCCGGCGACTCGCCTGGGCGCGTTGCGGCGCGGCGGGGGGGCCGCTATTCTGGGCGGCGGCATGCTGGCGGCCGTGATGTTCCTGGTGAGCTTCGCGTGGTCGTCGGTCTACGTCGGGCTCCCGTTCTACATCGAGCGCATCACCCGGCTGGATCCGGCGGCGACCGTCACCTGGACCGGCTGGATCCTCGGCATCTCCTCGCTGGTCGCGGTGGTGGCGAGCCCGCTCTGGGGGCGCTACGCGGCCCACGGCGACCCGCGCACGGTGTGGGTCGTGCTGCAGGTGCTCCAGGGGATCGGCTTCCTGGCGGCGGCCTTCGCCGACTCCCTGCCCGAGCTCTTCGGCGCGCGGTTCCTCCTCGGCGCGGTGGGCGCCACCTCCACGCTGGCCTTCATGCTGGCCGGCCAGGCGCCCGACCCCGCCGAGCGCCGCCGGAAGCTCGCGCTGATCCAGTCGGCCAACACGGCCGGCCAGGTCGTCGCCCCCCTGGTCGGCGCCGTCGCCGCCACCCGGCTCGGGTTCCGGCTGTCCTTCGCCCTCGGCGGGCTGCTCCTGGCCGTCTGCGCGGCGCTCGTCCAGTGGGGCGTGCCGCCGGGGCGGCCCATGGATCCCACGGTCGCCGCCCGCCGCCGGCGGGCCCCCACGCGGCTGGTCGTGCTGATGTCCGCCGTGGTCCTGGTAGGGGCTGCCCAGGAGGCGTTCCTGGCGGCGATCCTGCCGCGCGTCCTGCCCGGACTCGGCGTCCACCCCGAGCGCCTCGTGGAGAGCGCCGGCGTGCTGGTCTTCGTCTCGGGGGCCGCCGCCGCGATCGGCGGGCTGGCCGCGCCGCGACTGGCGGCCGAGGTGCCGTCACGCCGCCTCCTGCCGCTGCTCCTGGCCGGCTCCTCGGTGACGCTGGTCGCGTTCGCGGCCGCCGGCTCGCTCTGGCTCTACACGGTGCTGCGCGTCGTGCAGGCGCTCTGCATCGCCCCCCTCTTCCCCCTGGTGGTCGCCCGGATGAGCCGCCACGGGGAGGCGATCGGCATCCTCAACTCCGCCCGCGCCGGCGGGAACTTCATGGGACCCGTGGTGGCGACCATGGTCCTGGGCTGGGGGTCGCCGTGGATCGTCTACCTGCTGCTGGGGGTGGCGGGGCTGGCCATGGCGCCCTGGAGCCGTCGCTGACCGAGTCCCCTCTCCCCGCGACCGCCTCTCCCCGCGACCGCCTTGACACCCGGCCGCGCGGCAACCTAGAGTCCCTTCCGGAGACACTGACAACCGTCCCTGGCCCGCCGCGCTCCGAGGAGGACACCATGCGCGAATCCATCCGCTCCACGATGAGCCGCCGCCGGTTCCTCTCGATCGCCGCCGCCACCGCCGCCTCCGCGCGCCTGGCGGCCGCCCAGCCGCGCCGCACCGGCGGCACGTTCATCTCGGCCAAGACGACCGAGGCCCCGAGCCTCGACCCGATCCTCGAGCAGGCCCTCTCGCGCCACCGCCTGGACCCGCTCTTCTACAACCGCCTCGTCGAGTGGGGGGCCGACGGCAAGCTCGAGCCGTCCCTGGCCGAGTCCTGGACCACGAGCCCGGACGGCAAGACCTGGACCTTCAAGCTCCGCCGCGGGGTGAAGTTCCACAACGGCCGGGAGTTCGTCGCCGACGACGTGAAGTACACCTACGAGCGCGTCCTCGACCCCAAGATCGGCTCCGGCGGCCGCGGCTACCTCACCGCGATCGACGGCATCGAGGCGCCCGACAAGTCCACGGTGCGGCTCCACACGCTCCAGCCGAGCGCCTCGCTGCTGGCCGGGCTGGCCGGCAACTGGCAGTCCATCGTGCCCCGCGAGGAGATCGAGAAGCGGGGCGACCTCCGCCGCGCCGCGGTCGGCACCGGGCCGTTCATCCTCCAGGAGTGGGTGCCCCAGAGCCACCTCAAGGCGCGCAAGAACCCGGACTACTGGGACAAGGGCAAGCCCTACGTTGACGCGATCGAGATCAAGATCATCCCCGACGAGGGGAACATCATCGCCCAGCTCCGCACCGGGAACGTCCACCACGCGCTGCTCGAGGACAACAAGAACTACCTGCTCGTGAAGGACGACAAGCGGCTGACGGCCCTCCGCTCGCCGCGCCTGGGCTTCGACATGGTCAACATCAACCACGGGCGGAAGCCGTTCGATGACGTGCGCGTGCGCCAGGCTCTCGCGCTGGCGGTGGATCGCAACGAGGTCCTCCAGGCTGCCGCGTCAGGGCTCGGCTCGGTCACCGGGCCGCTCACCCCGGCCATGAAGCCGTGGGCGCTCCCGGTGGAGGCGTTCAAGGAGTGGTACACGCCCAACCCCGAGCGGGCGAAGAAGCTCCTGGCCGACGCCGGCTTCCACAACGGCCTCAAGACCACGCTCAAGGTGATCCCGACGTTCCCGACGATGGTCGCCGGGGCCCAGGTGATCGCGGCCCAGCTCAAGAAGATCGGGGTGGAGGCCCAGATCATCCAGGAGGAGTACGGGGTCTGGATCAAGAACATCATCAAGCCGAACTTCAACTTCGACCTCACCATGAACATCACCAACGGGGAGCCCGACCCCGACTCGCTCTGCTACCGGCGGTTCCACTCGGTGGAGAAGCAGTGGAACAACGACGGGGACCCCGAGATCGACGCGCTCCTCGACCAGGGGAAGCTCAGCATCGACCAGGCCAAGCGCAAGGAAGTCTACGACCGCATGCAGCGGCTCATGGTCGAGAAGGCGATCATGATCTGGACCTTCTCGCCGGACATGATCGACGTCACCCAGAGCTACGTCCACTACCAGCAGCACTTCACCACGGCCTACTACGGCTTCCGCACGGTCTGGCTGGAGAAGTAGGCTCCTCTCTCCCGCCGGCCCCACCCTCTCCCTCCCTCGGGAGGGAGAGGGAGCGGATAGCTGCCCGGAGCCTCCATGCGCCGGTACGTCCTGATCCGCGTGCTCTCGCTCGTGCCCACCCTCCTGGGCGTGAGCGTGGCCGTCTTCCTCCTGATCCGCCTGATCCCGGGCACCGTCGTCGACCAGATGATCGGGACCGAGGGGTCCTACAGCGAGGAGACGGTGCGGGCGCTCCGGGCGTTCTTCGGCCTGGACGTCCCGGTCCACGTCCAGTACCTCCGCTGGATGGGCGGGGTGCTCCGGGGCGACCTCGGGACGAGCTGGCGGACGGGGCTCCCGGTGCTCCAGATGATCCTGAGCCGCCTCCAGGTGACCGTCGAGCTGACCCTGGCCGCCATGCTGGTCGCGCTCGCGGTCGGGGTGCCCCTCGGCATGCTCTCGGCCCGGCGCGAGAACACCGCCCTCGACCACGTGGTCCGGGTGGTCAGCCTCTTCAGCCTCTCCATCCCGGTCTTCTGGCAGGCCGCCATGCTGATCCTGGCCGTCTCGCTCTGGCTCAACTGGGCCCCGGCGGTGGACTTCGTCCCCCCGTGGACCGACCCGCTGCGCAACCTCGGCATCATGGCCTTGCCGGCCCTCGCCCTCGGCACCGCGGTGGCCGCGGTCTTCATGCGGATGACGCGCTCCTCGCTGCTGGAGGTCATGCGCCAGGACTACATCCGGACGGCGCGGTCCAAGGGGCTGCCCGAGCGAGGGCATCGTGTGGAGCCACGCGCTCAAGAACAGCCTGATCCCGCTCATCACGGTGGCCGGCGTCCAGGTCGGCTACCTCCTGGGCGGCGTCGTCGTCACCGAGGAGGTGTTCACGCTGCCGGGCGTCGGGCGGCTCCTCCTGTGGGGCGTCTTCCAGCGCGACTACCCGCTGGTCCAGGGGACTATCCTGTTCATCAGCGCGCTCTTCATGCTCTCGAACCTGCTCGTCGACCTCGTCTACGCCTGGGTCGACCCGCGGATCCGCTATGCCTGACCGGGCGGCGGACTGGCGGCGGAGCCTCCGCCCCGCGCTGCGGAACCGCCTCGTGCTCTTCGGCATCGGGATCGTCGCCGGCCTGGTGCTGCTGGCGGCGCTCGCGGATGCCGTTGCCCCCTACGACCCGACCGAGATGAAGGTGGCCGACGCCCTGAAGGGACCGTCGGCCGCGCACCCGTTCGGGACCGACCGCTTCGGCCGTGACGTGCTCAGCCGGACGATCCACGGGAGCCGGATCGCCCTCGGGGTGGCAGTCTCCAGCATCGCCATCGCCTTCGTCGTCGGCACGACGCTGGGGCTGGTCGGCGGCTACGTCGGCGGGTGGCCGGACCTGGCGATCGGCCGGCTCATGGACATGCTCTTCAGCTTCCCCACGCTCATCCTGGCCATCGCCATCGCCGCCATGCTCGGGCCCGGCCTGAACAACGCGGTGCTGGCGATCGCCGTCGTCTACGCCCCGCTCTTCAGCCGGGTGGCGCGAGGCCCGGTCATCGCCGAGCGGGCCAAGGAGCACGTGCTGGCCGCCCTCGGCCTCGGTGCCGGCGCCCCGCGCGTCGTCATCCGCCACATCCTGCCCAACGTGCTGGCGCCCCTCATCGTCCAGGCCTCGGTGAGCCTGGCCTTCGCGATCCTGACCGAGGCCTCGCTCAGCTACCTGGGGCTCGGCACCCAGCCGCCCGACCCCTCGTGGGGCACGATGCTCAACGAGGGCCGGACCTACCTGGAGACCGCGCCGTGGATGAGCGTCTTCCCGGGGATCGCCATCATGCTGGCGGTTCTCGGCTTCAACCTGCTCGGCGACGGCCTGCGCGCCATCCTCGACCCCCAGCTCCGCGGCCGCTGACGCCGCCCTCCGGGGCGTCGCTCCAGTGCGACCGCCCTAGCCCCCTTCCGCTCCCTCTCCCTTCCAGGGAGAGGGTCGGGGTGAGGGTCGATAGGGGCGCGTGGCTCCCCCTTACCCTGACCCTCACGAGCGTCCCCTGACCCGCGCGGCGCGGATGGCGGACCCGGCTACGGGCTTGATGGATCGCCGGAGCCGAAGGAGTCGCTCGATCGCCCGCCGCCGATTCTGGCGGCGACGGTCCTCGACTGCCTGGCTCATGAGCCGAGCGACGATCGCACTCTTGTTCGTCCCGGCGAAGACCCGATCGAAGGTCTTCTTGACGTCATCAGGCACGCTGAAGCTCACCGTCGCCACGGCAGACCTCCATCGCTGAAATCGTCAGCAACGCCCACTCTGCTGGCTTCATGCGTCGCTGTCAATCATTCCGCATCCCGAGGAGTCGGGCGAAGAGGCGAGCATGAGGGCCGGCCCTGCTATCATCACGCCAGGATTCTCTGCGGGAGGTGACTGTTGTGCCTCAGATCCTCGTGCGAGGACTCGACGAGAAGACCGTGAGGCGCCTGAAGGCGCGGGCCCGGACGAGCGGACGGTCGCTGCAGCAAGAGATCAAGGACATACTCGAGCGCGCGGCCACCACGCCCACGATGGTGGAGGCGAGACGGCTGGCCGACACGTGGCGCCGGCGCCTGGCCGGCCGGTCGTTCTCGGACAGCACCAGGATGATCCGGGACGATCGAGGGTCTCTCAGCGGCTCGAATAATAGATCAGGCTACGGGCCGAAGAGGCGGACGGTCCAGAGGTAGGTCTCGGGGAGATAGGTCACGACGCCGAGGACGAGGAGGAGGAGCGGCAGGAAGCGGAAGACCTGTCCGAAGATCGCCTCGGGTGGGATGTTCGTCATCGAGGAGACGAAGAAGACGAGCTGGCCGAACGGCGGCGTGATCGCCCCCAGGACGACGTTCATCACCACGACCATCCCGAAGTGGATCGGGTCGATGCCGAGCCGGGCGGCGATCGAGGCCAGGATGGGCGTGACCAGGATCAGCAGGGTGACCCCCTCCATGAGGGCGCCGCCCAGCAGCAGGAACAGGTTGACCACCAGCAGGAAGACCGGCGCGCTGTTGCCGAAGGAGGCGAAGAAGGCCGCGACCTGCTGCGGGATCTGGTTGTAGGCGAGCACCCACGAGACGGGCGCCGACAGGCTCACGATCAGCATGATGGCGCCGCTGTCGACCGCGGTCTTGGCCAGGATCCCGGGCAGGTCCCCGAGCCGCATCTCCCGGTAGACCAGGGTGCCGAGGACGAACGTGATGAGCACCGCGACGGCGCCGGCCTCGGTCGCCGTGAAATAGCCGAAGCGGATCCCGCCGACGACGATCACCGGGAGCGTCAGGGCGAAGCCGGATCGCCGGAAGGCGGCCGCGATCTCGCGCCACGACGCCCGGGGCGAGCCTGCCCCGTATCCCATCCGCCGACAGACCCGGTGGACCGTGATCGACATCGCGAGGGCCATCATCAGGCCGGGCACGATGCCGGCCACGAAGAGCTTCCCGACCGAGGTGTTCGCCATGGAGGCGTAGATCAGCATCGCGATCGAAGGGGGAATGATGTTCGACAGCATCCCCGAGACCGCGGTGATCGCCGCCGAGAAGGGGGCGGGGTAACCCTGGGCCCGCATCTGCGGGATGGTGACCTTGCAGTCGATGGCGGCGTCGGCGGCCGACGAGCCCTGGATGCCCCCGACCAGCACGCTCAGGGCCACGTTGACCTGGGCCAGGCCGCCGGTCAGGTGCCCGACGAGCACCCGGGCGAGATCGAACAGGCGCTGGGCGATCCCGCCCGAGGTCATCAGCGAGCCGGCCAGCATGAACAGGGGGATGGCCAGCAGGACGAAGTTGTCGCTGGCGCTCGCCGTCTTGGCGGCCACCACCGCCAGCGGGACGTCGTGGGTCCAGACCACCCCGATGACCCCGGTGAGGGCGAGGCACACGACGATCGGGAGCCCGAGCAGGATGAGCGCCACGAACATGATCCCGATCACGGTCATCGCGGGCGCTCCCTACGTGGCCGGACCGGACGCGCGGCCCCGCGCCCGCCGGAAGCCGCGCACGGCGTAGACGATCATGAGGGCCCCGCTGGCGGGGACGATGGTGCTGAAGTACCCGGCGGGGATCTGGAGCGTCGGGAGCTCGCGGCGCATCGAGATCTCGACCACGGGCACGCCCAGGACGAGCAGGAGGACGCCCATCACGATGGGCGACAGGCGGATCGCCCGGTCCCAGACGACCCCGGCCGTTCCGCGACGCGCCAGCCAGTCGCTCGCGGTGCTCATCCGCACGTGGGCGTCGTACTTGACGCCGATGGCGCCGCCCAGGAAGACGACCCACAGGAACAGCACCTTGACCACGTCCTCCACCCACAGGACCCGGTACCAGTCCGTGTACCGGGACAGGACGTTCGCCCCCACCAGCACCGGAAGGAGCCCGGTGCAGGCGAGGGCGACGATCTCGGGGACGATGGTCCACCAGCGCCGCCAGTCGAGCGGGATCCGGAAGATGTCCAGCTCGGGCGCCTCGGGGCCCGGCGGCGGTCCGCCGGGCCCGCTCGAGGGATCGGTCTCGACCATGCCCTGGTCGGGGCCGTCTAGCGCTTCGGCGCCTCGCTGCGGATGGCGTCGATGAGCGCCTGGCCGGACTTGCCGAACCGGCCCACGTACTGGTCCCAGGCGGGCTTCATCGCGGTCCGGAAGGCGTCCCGATCGGGATCCTTCACGACCTGCATGCCGAAGTCGATCAGCTTCTTGAGCTGGGCGTCAACGTCGCCGCTGGCGGCCTTGCGCTGGGCGACCACCGAGCGGGCGACCGCGGCCTTGAGGACCTGCTGGAGATCCGGGGGCAGCTTGGCCCAGGTCTTGTCGCTGACGGAGGTGGGCGCCGCCCCGTAGACGTGCTGGGTGAGCGACAGGTACTTCTGCACCTCGTAGAGCTTGCCGGTGAGGATGATGTTGAACGGGTTCTCCTGGCCGTCGACCACGCCGGTGTTGAGCGCGTTGTAGACCTCGGTGAAGTCCAGCGCCACCGGCTGGGCCCCCACCAGCGACCACGCCATCTGGTGGACGGCGCTCGGCAGGGTCCGCAGCTTGAGGCCCTTCACGTCGGCCGGCGTCCGCACCGGCCGCTTGTTGTTGGTCAGGTTGCGGAAGCCGATCTCCCACCAGCCGAGCGGATGGAAGCCCACCCCGTCGAACAGCTTGTGGAGCTCCGCGGAGACCGGTCCGTCGAGCACGCGGTACACGTGGGCGTAGTCGTCGAAGATGTACGGCAGGTCGAGGGCGGTGGCGGCCGGCATGACGGAGCCCATGGCGCCGGTGCTCGGGCTGGCCAGGTCGATGGAGCCGAGCTGCATGCCCTCGATCATGTCCCGGTCGGTCCCGAGCTGGGCGTTGGCGAAGATCTTGATCTGCAGGCGGCCCTTGCTCAGCTCGTCGGCCGCCTGGGCCAGGGCCACCGCGCCCTTGTAGTACGCGCTGTCCTCGCTCAGGGAGGTGGCGTAGCGGAGGGTGACGGGGCTGCCCTGGGCGCTGGCATCCCGGGCCCGGTCTCCGGACCGCCCGAGACTCAGGCCTACTCCCAACGCCAGGAGCACGATGACGGGGAAACGGAACCGCAGTGGACGCATATGGCCTCCCGCTCCTCGGGCCGCCGGGCCCGGCTGGTTGAATGCGGCGCGCGGCGCCCGGGCCGCGACGCTTAAGGCTACGGCCGTCCCGCCCGGGCATCTGTAGCGGGCGATACCAAACGCCGGCGGCGGCCCCGCCGTTGGTATCCCCCGCTACAGACCCGCGGGCGACGGCGGCCGTAGACTGGCTGCCGTCAGGAGAGCTGGGCGCGCTCCAGGAGGCGGTCGGGCTGGCGAACGATCAGGTGCCGCTTGTCCCGGGTGACGATCCCGTCGCGGATGAGCGCGCCGATCTCGCGGGTCACCGTCACCCGCGTGACCCCGATCATGCTGGCCAGGACCTCGTGGGAGAGGTGGAGCGCGACGCGGGTGCCGCGGCCACCGGCGACCGGCGCCCCGTAGTAAGTCGCCAGCCGGCACAGGATGAACGCGACGCGCGCCGGGGCCTTCTTGAACATCGCCGACTCGAGCTGCAGGGCGAACAGCCGCTGCTTGCGCGTGATGCTGCGAAGGACCTCGAGGGTGACCTCCGGCTGGGCGTGCATGGCCTCGAGCATGGCCTTGCGCGGGAAGACCCGGACCGTGGACGCCTGCACGGTGACGGTGGTCGTGTGGTAGGGGAGGCCGTCGAAGCACGCGGCCTCGCCGAACAGCCCGCCGGGCTCGACGATCGCCAGCACGTGCTCGCGCCCGTCGTTGTTCCCGAGGAACAGGCGGATGCGGCCGGAGACGAGCTGATAGAAGCGGTTGGACATCTCCCCCTGCTGGTAGATGAACGCGCCCTTGGGGTAGCTCTTGAGCGAGGCCAGGTGGCCGCACAGCTCGGCGAGCCGGCTCTCGGCTCCCACGATCGGGGAGCTCGGGTCGCTGACGGCACGGAGATACGCGGGCTTTCGTCCCATCTCGCACCGGGCGGCGTCGCGTCGGGGCCCGCCGGCTCGGGGAAATCACTATAGCGGACGGGCGGTTCGAAGGAAAGGACGGGGGAGGCGCCGGGCAGATGGCGGAGCGCAGGACGGTCAACGTCGGGCTGATCGGCGGCGGCGGGATCGCCCGCCTCCACGCCATCGCCTATGCCGGCGCGCCGGCCTATTTCGCGCCGGACCTCCCGGCGGTCGTCCTCCGGCGGGTCGCCGAGGCCGACGCGACGCTCGCGCGGTCCGCGGCCGAGCGGCTTCGGTTCGAGGAGTGGACCACCGACTGGGAGGGGCTGGTCGCCAGCCCGGACATCGACCTGGTCAGCATCGCCACCCCGAACTTCCTCCACGCCCCGATGGCGATCGCGGCGGCGGCGGCCGGCAAGCACGTCTTCTGCGAGAAGCCCCTGTCGAACACCGCGGCCGACGCCGAGCGGATGTGCCGGGCCGCCGAGGCGGCGGGGATCGTCCACGCCGTGAACTTCAACTACCGCAAGGTCCCGGCCGTCCAGTTCATCGCCCGCCTGGTCCGGGCCGGCCGGCTCGGCGCCATCCGGCAGTTCCGGGCGGCCTTCCTCCAGGACTGGGGCAACGACACCGGGATCCCGCGGTCCTGGAAGTTCGAGGCGAGCAAGAGCGGCGGGGGCGCCCTGATCGGAACCGGGAGCCACATCATCGACCTGGCCCGCTACCTGGTCGGCGAGCTGGACCGCGTGGTGGCGACCACCGAGATCTGGGTGAAGGAGCGCCCGCTGCCGGCGTCGTCGCTTCCCTTCGCGGCGGTGCGGGGAGAGGCGGAGATGGCGCCGGTCGACGTGGACGACAGCGCCTACTTCCTGGCGCGGTTCGTGGGCGGCGCCATCGGGGTGTTCGAGATCAGCCGCTGCGCCCCCGGGCGCAAGAACCAGCTCGCCCTGGAGATCCACGGCAGCCTCGGGTCCGTCACCTTCGACTACGAGCGCCCGAACGAGGTGAAGCTGTACCTGGCCGACGGGGACGCGGAGGTCGCCGGCTTCCGCACGGTCGTCATCGGCCCGGCGCAGGACGACGCGTCCCTGGTCCCGTTCCCCGGCTTCGGGGTCGGGTTCATGGAGAGCATCCTGTTCCAGGTGCGCGACCTGCTCCGGGCGATCACGGGCGGCCCCGCCATGTCGCCGAGCTTCCACGACGGGTGGCGGGCCCAGGCGGTCGTGGAGGCGGCCCTGGAGTCGGCCCAGAAGGGCTGGGTCTCGGTGCCCCCGCTCCCGTCCGTGGCGGGGAAGTGAGGCTGTGAATCAATCGGGTCCTCCGGCTCCCCCCTCCCCCAGTGGGTGGGGGAGGGGGGTGGGGGGGAGGGAGGGAGGTCCCGAACGTCCCGAACTGAGATGCGCTTCGCGGGGAAGGTCGCGATCGTCACGGGGGCCGGCGGAGGGCTGGGGGCCCACTACGCCGCCGCGCTCGCCCGGGAGGGCGCCGCGGTCGTGGTGGTCGATCGGCTAGCCACCGTCGAGGCGACGGCGGCGGCCATCCGCGCCGCCGGCGGCGCCTGTACCGGGGTGACCGCCGACCTCACGGACCAGGGTGAGGTCGGCCGCCTGGCGAGCGCCGCGCTCGAGCGCCACGGGCGCATCGACATCCTCGTCAACAACGCGGGCGGCGGCTCCAGCGTGACGACGACCGCGGGGTCCATCGAGGAGGAGGATGCCGTCTCCTGGGACCTCCACCTGGGCGCCAATCTCAAGACGGCGTTCCTCTGCACGCGGGCGGTCGCCGGGCCCATGAAGCGGCAGGGCTACGGGAAGATCGTGAACGTCTCCTCCCGCTCCGCGCGGATCACGGATCCCACCGTCCACCAGTCGCCCGCGTACGCGGCGGCGAAGACGGCGGTGCTCGGGCTGACCCGGTTCAGCGCGCGGGAGCTGGGGCCGCACGGCATCACCGTCAACTGCATCGTCCCGAGCCTCGCCATCAGCGGACCGGTGCTGCAGGGCTACTGGGAGCGCATGAGCGCGGAGCGGCAGGCCGCCTTCCTCCAGCAGATCGCGCTCCGGCGCCTCCCGCGCCCCGACGAGCTGACGTCGGCGGTGCTCTTCCTCTGCAGCGACGAGAGCAGCTACATCACCGGCGCGTCACTGGACGTCAACGGTGGCTCCTTCATGCCCTAGATCCGAACCATGGAGGCCAGCGCAATGAAGCGACGGCACTTCCTCAAGGTCAGCGGCACTGCGGCAATCGCGAGCACCGGCATCGCCGGCATCCTGGCCTCCGGCCGGGCGCCGGCCCACGCCCAGGGGACCAAGCTGCACATCCTCCGGTGGAACGACTTCATCCCCCAGGCCGACGTGGAGCTGAAGCGCCAGGCCACGGAGGCGGGGAAGGCCCTGGGGGCCGAGATCACCTTCGAGTTCGTCGCGACCAACGACCTGCAGCCCCGCATCACCGCCTCGCTCCAGTCCGGGTGGGGCGCCGACGTCATCATGATGCTGTGGGCCTGGCCCCAGCTCTACGCCAACAGCCTCACCGACGTGTCGGACATCGCGGAGCCGATCGGGACCGCCCAGGGCGGCTACTACGACGTCTGGAACGCCACCGCGAAGGTGGGCGGCGCGTGGCTGGCCGTCCCGCACAGCGTGGGCGGCTACGTCGCCAACTACCGGCGGTCCTGGCACGCGGAGATCGGCGTCCGGGAGTACCCGAAGACCTGGGAGGAGTGGCGGGAGGTCGGCACGAAGATGAAGGCCAAGGGCAAGCCGGTCGGCCAGTCCCTGGGCCGCGGCCTCGACCCGGCGACCTTCTCGTATCCCCTGCTCTGGGACTTCGGCGGGGCCGAGGTGGACGAGAGCGGGAAGAAGGTCGTCATCAACTCGAAGGCCACCCTGGAGTCGGTGAAGTTCCTGCAGGCGTTCTGGAAGGACGCGTGCGACGAGGGCGGTCTCGGCTGGGACGACACCAGCAACAACCGCGCGTTCCTGTCCGGTGACCTGAGCTCCACCGGCAACGGCCCGTCGATCTACATCGTCGCCAAGCGCCAGCAGGACAAGCTGAAGGACGACAAGGGCGCTCCCCTCTACCTGGACATCGACCACGCCTTCCTGCCGAAGGGGCCCGTCCGCCAGGTCCACCTCAACACGCCCTTCCAGCACACGGTCCCGAAGTACTCGAAGAACCAGAAGCTGGCCAAGGACTTCCTCCGCTGGCACCACCAGCGGGAGAACTACGAGAAGTGGTGGACGATCAACGAGGGCTACAGCATGGGCGCGGCCCGGGTATGGGAGGACCATGCCATGTGGTCCCGGATCGACAAGCCGCTCCAGATCATGCGCCAGATGGTGCGCCTGAGCCTCATGTTCGGCTACCCGGGGCCGGCGTCGGCCAAGGCGACCGAGGCCCAGAGCAAGTTCATCGTCTCCGACATGTACGCCCACGCCGCGCGCGGCATGAAGCCCGAGGACGCGGTGAAGTGGGCGGAGACCGAGCTGAAGAAGGTCTACGAGGCGTGACAGGATGAGCCCGAGCGAGCAGGCCGCCGGGTATCCGGACCGGCCGGTGCGCGTCATCGTGCCCCTCCCCCGGGCGGGTCGACGGAGTTCGCGGCCCGCACCGTGACCGCCGAGATGCAGAAGATCCTGGGCCAGCCCTTCGTCGATCGAGCCCCGGGTGGGGGAGGCCGGGATGGTCGCCCTCCGGGCGCTGGCCGGCGCCGACGCGCACACGCTGATGGTCGGCAACGTCAACACCAACTCGATCGTGCCGGCCCTCTTCGCCAAGAAGCTGGGCTTCGACTACGACACGGGCATCACGCCGGTGTCGCGGCTCACCGAGTTCCCGAGCCTGCTGGTCGTGAAGGCCTCGGTCCCGGCCAGCACGGTGCGGGAGTTCCTCGCCTACGCGAAGAAGGTCTGGGGCCGGGTCCGGAACGGCACCGACTGGATCGGGAGCTACCCGGACATCGACGGGCTGTTCCTCGGCAAGGCGGCCGGGGTCGAGGTCGTCAACGTGCCCAACCCCGACGCGGCCGACGGCCTGCTGGCGGCGGTCGCGGGGGGGGCCATCGACATGGTATTCCTGAACGCGCGGACCGCCGGCCGCGGGATCCGGGCCGGGACGATCAAGCCGCTGGCGGTGTCGGGTCCGGTCCGGCTGGCGGGGTGGCCGGACGTGCCCACGATGGCCGAGTCGGGATTCGAGGGGATCGGCACCCCGCACTGGCAGGGGCTCTTCGCCCCGGGCGGCACCCCGGCCGCGATCATCCGGCTGCTCCACCGGACGGCGGTGCAGGCGCTGGGGGCCGCCGAGGTCCGCGCCGCGTTCGAGCCGGTGGACGTGCGGGTGACCCCGAGCGCGTCGCCCGAGCAGTTCGCGGCGGAGATCCGCGCGGAGCGGGTCCGGTGGGACCAGGTGAAGGGGGAGCTCGGGCTCGGGTGAGAGCGTGTCAGGGAATGGGACCTCCGGCTCCCCCCTCCCCCCGGTGGGTGGGGGAGGAGGGCCAAAGGCCGAAGGCCGGCGAAGGGTCGGGTGGGCGGGAGGTCCCGAACAGAAAAGGAAGGTCGAGATGAGCACGCCGCAGCAGTCGGAGACCAAGACCGAGGGCGCGATCAAGGGCGGGGACGGCCGGTACGTCTTCGACCTCGCCCGGCTCAGCGCCATCGACGCCGGCCCCGGCTACTCGACGGCGCACGGGCCGGTCGTCGAGGGCGAGCGCATCCAGGTCGGCCTGATGCGCATGCCGCGGGGGACCGGGGGGCGGCCGCACAGCCACCCGAACGAGCAGTGGGTCTACGTGCTCCAGGGCACGCTCGAGGCCGAGGTGGACGGCGTGAAGTCCCGGGTGCCGGCCGGCTCGCTCATGTACATCCCGGCCGACGTCGTCCACTCCGCGCTGGCGACGCCGGACGCCGACGTCCTCTTCCTGACCGCCAAGGACATGTCCCACGGGATCGTCGGGACCCCGGTCGACCGGTCGATCTCCGCGCCGCTCTACGCGCCGGGGTTCGGGCCGACCGGCGAGGCCGGCCCCCGCTGACATCGGGAGTCCCGGGCATGAGCGACTTCACGAGCGAAGTGCGCGATGGGATGCGGATCGACTGGGACGTCCCGATCGCAATGGATGACGGCCTCGTTCTCCGCTGCCGACGTCTACCGGCCCATCGCCGACGGCCGGTACCCCGTCATCCTCTCCTACGGCCCCTACGCCAAGGGGCTGCACTTCGAGGACGGCTACCCCGATCAATGGAGCCGGATGATCGAGAAGCACCCGGAGGTCATGGCCGGCTCCACCAACAAGTACCAGAACTGGGAGGTGGTGGACCCGGAGAAATGGGTGCCGGACGGCTACGCCTGCGTGCGCGTGGACTCGCGCGGCGCCGGCCGCTCGCCCGGGCTTCATCGACATCTGGTCGCCCCGCGAGACGAAGGACCTCTACGACTGCATCGAGTGGGCGGCCGTGCAGCCCTGGAGCAACGGCAAGGTCGGGCTGAACGGCATCTCTTACTATGCGATGAACCAGTGGCAGGTGGCTGCCCTCCAGCCGCCGCACCTGGCCGCCATGTGCGTCTGGGAGGGGGCGGCCGACTTCTACCGGGACTTCAGCCACCACGGCGGCATCCTGCTGCTCTTCGGCCGAGACCTGGTTCCGCGACACGGTCGATCACGCGCCAGCACGGCCGAGGGAACGCGGGACTTCCGCAGCCGGATCAACGGGGAGTGGTGCTCGGGGCCCGAGACGCTGCCCGAGGAAGAACTGGGGGCCAACCGCAGCGACTTCTACGAGGACTGCCTCGCGTCAACCCGCTGATCGACGAGTACTGGCGGGAGCGCATGCCCGACTTCTCCAAGATCAACGTGCCCGCTCCTCTCCGCAGGCAACTGGGGCGGCGCAGGGCCTCCATCCCCGCGGGAACTTCGAGGGGTTCGTGCAGGCGGCGTCACGAAGCAGAAGTGGCTCGAGGTGCACGGTCTCGAGCACTGGACCCACTTCTACACCGACTACGGCGTGCGCCTGCAGAAGCGCTTCTTCGGCCACTTCCTCAAGGGCGAGGACACCGGCTGGGACGAAGCAGCCGAAGGTCTTGCTCCAGGTGCGCCACCCGGGCGAGAAATTCGTCGCGCGGGCCGAGACACGAG
Organism: uncultured Candidatus Rokubacteria bacterium; assembly: GCA_963708025.1. GTDB lineage: Bacteria > Methylomirabilota > Methylomirabilia > Rokubacteriales > DASRDR01 > CAVPSB01. The sequence continues at coordinate 213,503 of CAVPSB010000025.1, forward strand.
TGGCCCCTCGCCCGGACGCAGTGGACGAAGTTCTACCTCGATCCCGGCCGACCGCCAGCCTGGTCGCACGAAGCCGTCCTCCGCCGAGGCAAGCGTGACCTACGAGGCCTCGGCGACGGCGTGACCTTCCTCACACCGCCGCTCTCGAGCGGAGACGGAGATCACGGGTCCGGTGGCGGCCAAGCTTTTCGTCTCGTCCGAGACCGAGGATGCCGACCTCTTCCTGGTTCTGCGCGTTTTCACGCCCGATATGCGGGAGGTCACCTTCCAGGGCTCGAACGATCCGCACACGCCCGTCGCTCAGGGATGGCTGCGCGCCTCGCACCGCAAGCTCGACCCCGAGCTCACGCTGCCCTACCGGCCCTACCATACCCACGACGAGAAGCAGCCGCTCAAGCCCGGGGCAGGTGTACGAGCTGGACGTGGAGGTCTGGCCGACCAGCATCGTGGTGCCGAAGGGCTACCGGATCGGCCTGACCGTCCGCGGGCGCGACTACGAGTACCCCGGCGGCCCCGGCCCCGGGCTGGGCGTCCTCGGCGCGGTCTTCACCGGGGTCGGGCCCTTCAAGCACGACGACGCCCGCGACCGGCCGCCGGAGGTCTTCGGCAAGAACGTGACGCTGCACTGCGGTCCCGGGCGGCCGGCGCACATCCTGCTGCCGGTCATTCCCCCCCGCGGGTAGGAGAGACACCATGCCGACGTTCAGGTGGAGCGAGCTTCCAACCGAGACCATCGATCCGCAGCATTCGGCGGCCACCGGCTCGGTGTACCGAGGGGAGCAGATCGAGGTGGCGCTGGCGCGGTACCCGGCCGGCAGCGCGGTGAAGCCCCACGCCACGCCCCACGAAGAGGTGCACTCGATCCTGAAGGGCCGGGCCCGGTATCGGGTCGGCGGGGAGGAGAAGGTCGTCGGGCCCGGGGAAGCCGTCCTCGTGCGGGCGAACGTCGACCACGCGGCCGAGATCCTCGACGACCTGGAGGTGGTGACCCTGCGTGACGTGAAGCCGGAGTCGGGCGGCGGGCCGGCGGAGGCCGGGGCGCCGGCGTTCTACAAGTGGGACGAGATGGACGCCGACTTCATCACGCCCAAGTACTCCTCGGCCCACGGGCCGACCCTCCTGGGCGAGCGGATGGAGGTCGTCTACATGTACTTTCCCGCCGGGACCGAGGGGAAGCTCCACTCGCACCCGAACGAGCAGATCCAGGTGGCGCTCAAGGGCAAGGCCGTCGGCATCATCGAGGGCCAGGAGTACCCGCTGGGGCCGGGCGGCGGCATCCTGTTTCCCGCCAACGCGACCCACGGCGCCCGCATCCTCGAGGACTACACGGTCATCAACTGCAAGAACATCGTCCGCGGCTGGAGCACCTACACCGCCAGCTGGCAGAAGTGACCGTCCGGTGCGCCCGGCCCTCGTCGCGCGTCGCCGCTCCGGGAGCCGGTCACCGCGCCGGGCCGAGGCCGGCGGCGCGGAGACGAGGGAACACGACGTCGCGGAACGCGGCGATCTCCTGCACGGGCGGGGCGAAGGTCTGGAGCGGCATGAGGTAGAGGCTCCGGACGCCGAGCCTCGTCATCTCGACGATGCGATCGGCGCACTCGGCCGGCGTCCCGATGAGCCCCAGCGCCTCGCAGAGCCGGGCGACGACCTCGTCGGGGACGAACGCGGTCGCGGCGATGGCTGCCTCCCAGTCGTGGGCGTGGGAGAGGTCGGGATAGATCGTCCGGACCGCGTCCGGGACCTCCAGCTCCGGGAGGCGGAGCCCGGCCGGCTCGAGCCAGTAGCCGCCCCAGCGGAGGATCCCCCAGTGCACCGCGGTCGGGCGCGCCAGCCGGCGCGCCTCCCCGGTGGTCGGCGCCGTCGCCGTGCGGACCGCCCAGACGACCTCGAGGTCGTCGAGCCGGCGTCCGGCCCGCCGGGCGCCGCGCTCGAGATGCTCGAGCGCCCGCTCCACGATCCCCCGGTTGAATCCCACCAGGAGGAGCACGCCGTCGGCGATCTCGCCCGCCGCCTCGATCGCCTTCGGCCCCGACGCGGCCATCAGCAGCGGGATGCGTCGCCCCGACGCGTAGCCGAGACGCCCGGGTGTCCCGTCGAAGTCGACGGTCTCGCCGGCGAGCAGCGCCCGCACCGTCTGGAAGCAGGCGCGCATCTCGGCCAGCGTCGCGGGTCGCCTCCCGATGGTGATCGCGGAGGTGTAGCCGGTGCCGATCACCAGCTTCACCCGGCCCGGCGCCAGCTCCTCGACGGTCTGGATGGCGCCCGCGAGCACCGAGGCGTGGCGCGTGAAGGGGTTGGTGACCGCGGGGAACAGGGCCAGCCGCGACGTGTGGACGGCCGCCTGGCCGAGGGTGACGAAGGTGTCGCGGCACAGGAGCTGGCTGTCGAGGATGCCGACGCCGTCGAACCCCGCGGCCTCGATGCCCTCGATCAGGCGCATGAGCTCGGGCATCGGCGCCGAGCCGGGAACCCGCAGGTGGACGCGGACGGGCTCGCTCATCGTCGCTCGCAGTGTGCATCGGCGGCGATGGCTCCCGCAAGGTCGTCGCGCTGAGAGGGACGCGGGAATGGATCTGGGGCTGGCCGGCAAGACGGTCCTGGTGACCGGCGGCAGCCGGGGGATCGGGCTGGAGACCGCTCGGCTCTTCGCGCGCGAGGGCGCCCGCGTGCTGATCGCCGCCCGCCGCGAGTCGGCGCTGGCCGAGGCGGCCGCCGACGTCCTGAAAGACACGGGGCGGGCCATCGAGACGCACTCGATGGACGTGACCAGCCTCGCCCACATCGACGCGCTGCCGGACGTCATTCGACGGAAGCTGGGGCGGATCGACGTCCTGGTGAACAACGCCGGCACCGGAACCTACAAGCCGTTCCTGGAGGTGACCGACGAGGAGCTGCTGTACGGGATGGCGATCAACTACTTCGCCCAGTTCCGCATCTGCCAGCGGGTGGTGCCGATGATGATCGCCCAGGGCGGCGGCCGGATCGTCAACGTCAGCGGCGAGACGGGGATCAAGGTCACCGATCCGCCGTTCCTCTCCTCGTGCACCGGCCCGGCGAAGTCGGCGGAGATCCGCTTCTCCAAGGTGCTGGCCAGCGAGCTCGCGCCGCACGACATCCGCGTGAACTGCGTGGTGCCCGGCCTGGTGCTGACCCCGGAGCGCTTCGCCAAGTGGGAGCGCGAGATGGCCGGGCGCCCGCTGGACCCGGTGGAGGCGGAGCGGATCCGTCACGAGTGGTCCGCCCGCCAGGGCATGCGGGCGACGCGCTGGGGCACGCCGGAGGAGCTGGCGCAACATGATCGTCTTCGCCGCCTCCGACGCCGCCAGCTACGTCAACGGCGCCGTCCTGGTGGCCGACGGCGCGCAGGACAAGTCCTGAGGACCATGGGCATGCGCTCTCGGGCGATCGTCCTTCGACGGTTCGGCCACGTGCCGGAGGTCGAGGCAATCGAGGTCGCCCTGCCCGGGCGGAGCGAGGTCCTGGTCCGGGTGGTCAACGCGGGAGTCTGCCGGAGCGAGCTGCCGGCGATCCACGGCAAGCGGCGATCCCGCTGCCCATCGTGCTGGGGCACGAGGGGGCCGGGATCGCCTCCTACTACGGCTCGACCCGCTTCTACGCCGACATCCCGTGGCTGGTGAGCCTGTACCAGGCCGGGAGGCTGCCGATCGACAGGCTGATCAGCCGGCACTACCCGCTGGACCGGTACGGCGAGGCGCTCCGGGCGCTGGAGGCGGGCGAGGTGGCCCGCAGCGTCCTCGACGTCGGCCCGGCGTGAGTCCCGGGGCAGGAGGGAGGAGGTGACCGACGGCCTCTAGACCCTTGTTCCCTCTCCCCCTCTGGGGGAGAGGGTCAGGGGTGAGGGGGCAGAGCATGCACCCCGATCGACCCTCACCCCGACCCTCTCCCTGAAAGGGAGAGGGAGCGGAGCAACGCGAACGAACAGTTTCGAGAGGAGGGAACGATGGCACCGACCCTCAGCGACAGGTGGCCCCTGGTATCGATCGCGCTGGCATGCGCGCTCGTCGTCCTCGCCGCCGCTCCGGCCCCCGTCTCCGGCGCGGCGATCACCCTGCGCGCCGGCGCGTCCGACCCCGAGGGGACGACGGCGCCGGCCCTGGCCATCGGCAAGCTCTGCGAGCTGGCGACCAAGCTGAGCAACGGTGAGCTGGACGTCAAGCCGTTCTACCAGTCCCTCGGCGTGGAGCAGCAGCTCGCGGCCGCCGTCAAGTCCGGCAGCGTGGACATCGGCTACATCGCCGTCTCCAACGCTGCCCGCCTCACGGACGCCTTCCTCCAGTTCGACCTGCCGTTCCTCTTCAAGAACGACCGGGCCTACATGGACGTCCTGAAGAACCACCCGGCCGGGAAGAAGGCGGTGGCCCAGTTCGAGAAGGACCTGGGGGTCAAGGTCCTGCTGATCACGAGCCACACCTACGACGCGGACGTCAGCGGCACCGACCTGCAGACGCGGGATCGGCCGGTGAAGGTCCCGGCCGACCTCAAGGGGCTGAAGATCCGCGTCACCAGCACCCCGGTCGAGATCGCCTTGATGAAGGCCTACGGCGCCAATCCCACGCCCGTGGACTGGGGCCAGCTCTACCCCGCGCTCCAGCAGGGCGTGGTCGACGGCAACGCCGGGACCCCGCTCCCGCCCTACGCGGCGGTCAAGCTGTTCGAGGTCACCAAGTACTACGTGGCCATCGGCTTCCGGCACAACCTGCTGCCGGTCTACATGAACCAGAAGAAGTTCGACTCCCTCACGCCCGCCCAGCAGAAGGCCATCATGGACGCGGCCGCCCAGGTCGAGCCCCTGGCGGGGCAATGGGCCCGGGACAAGGTCAAGGACTCCATCGCGGCGACGGAAAAGGCCGGCGTTCGCATCTATCACCCCACCAAGGCCGAGATGGAGCAGTGGGTGGCGGTCCGGGACGCCGTCTGGCAGCAGGTCGGCGAGCAGTTCAAGGGCAAGGTCGACCTCGCCATCGCCAACGAGATCTTCAAGCTGAACGCGCGCTAGGCCGAGCGCCGGCAACCGCCCGGTCCCCGGGGGTGGCGCGGGAGCCGCCCGCGTCGCCCCCGGGCACCCGGCCATCGCGAGCGGAGGAAGGGCATGGAGGCCATGGAGAGCGTCACGGCTCGGCCGGCCGCCGCGCCGTCCGCCTGGGGGCGATCCGTCGCGGCCCTGAGCGACGCCGTGGACGGGGTCTCCACCCTGCTTTCGGTGATCGCCACCGTGGCGTTCGCCGTCATCGTCCTGCTGGGCGTCTTCTTCCGCTACGTCCTGAACGATTCCCTGGTGTGGACCGACGAGGTCGCGCTGGTCGTCTTCACCTGGGCGATGCTCCTGGCCATCGCCTCCGGCTACCTGCACGACAAGCACGTGAACCTGGACCTCCTCGTGCGGAAGCTGTCGGCCGCCTGGGGCGCTCGCACCCAGGTGGTGGCGGAAGGCCTGGCCCTCGGCTACCTGGTGGCGCTGACGGTCTCCGGCATCCAGGCGCTCGAGCCGGTGGGCGGGATGCACACGGACGCGCTCCGCTGGCCGCTGACGATCCCGTACGTGGCCATCCCGGTGGCGTGCCTGATCATGGATCTCCACTGGGTGCGCCGCAACCTCCTGGCCGGGATCCGGGCCGCGGCCGTGGTCAAGCTGCTGATCGGGGGGGCGTTCTTCGTCCTGGTGATCCTCCCCTTCGGGCAGTACGTGCAGCTGACCGGCGTGCCCCGGGCCCTCGTGCTCCTCGCCGCCCTGTTCGGGCCCATGCTGATCGGGGTGCCGGTGGCGCTGTCGCTGGGATTCATGGCCACCTTCTACATCGGCGCGCTCGGCGACGCCCCCTTCAACGTGGGGGCCATGCAGCTCTACAACGGGCTCAACCTGATCGCGCTGATGGCCATCCCGATGCTCATCCTGGCCGGCAAGCTGATGCACGAGGCCGGCCTTGCCCAGTACATCGTGGACTTCGCCCAGGTGCTGGTGGGGCGCCTCCGCGGCGGGCTGGGGGCGGCCAACGTGGTGGCGAGCTTCCTGTTCGGGGACGTCTCGGGCTCCGCCGTCTCCGACACGGCGGCCATCGGCTCGGTGATGATCCCCCAGATGAAGCAGCGGGGATACCAACCCGCGTTCTGCGCGGCGCTCCAGGCCACCGCCGGCACCCTCGGCATGATGGCGCCCCTGTCCATCACCATCCTGCTCTACGCCAGCGCCACCAACGCCTCGGTCAGCCGGCTGGCGGCGGCGACGATCCTGCCGGCGCTCCTGCTGGCCGGGAGCTTCATGCTGGTGACCCTGGTCCACGCCCGGCGCCACGACTACCCGCGGGAGCACGTGCCCCGTGCGTCGATCCTCCCGCGCGTCGCCCGGGCCCTGCCCGGGCTGTTCGCGCTCGTGCTCGTCCTCGGCGGCATCCTCGGCGGCGTCTTCACGCCGGCCGAGGTGGGCTCCGTGCTCCTTGCGTATGTGTTGATACTGTCGTTCTGCTACAAGACGGCCCAGCCGAAGCGGCTCTACCAGGCGGTGGTGGAGGCCGGCTACATCAGCGGGATGACGCTGTTCATGGCCGCCACCTCGTCGTTCCTCGGCTTCGTGATGGCGCGCGACCTGGTGTCCCAGCAGGTGGTGGACCTCGTCACTCAGGTCAGCTCCGACCGGTACGTGGTGATCTTCCTGGTCAGCCTGGTGTTCGTCGTGCTCGGGATGATCCTGGAGCCCCCCGCCATGATCTTCGGCTTCCTCCCCACCTTCATGCCGCTCCTGGCCCGGGTCGGCGTGGACGTCGTCCACTGGGGGGTGCTCTTCTGCACCAACATGGGCCTGGGGTGCATCGTCCCGCCCGTCGCGCTGAACCTCTTCATCTCGACCCAGCTCGCCGGGGTGCGCTACGAGGCCGCGGTGCGGGCCACCATCCCGTTCATCATCATCATGATGATCGACCTGGCGATCATGGCAGTGTTCCCCGCCATCCCGCTGATGCTCCCCCACCTCCTGTTCGGCTACCCCCTGCCCAAGTGACCCCGGTGACCCGAGGGAGGCGCCGATGATCAAGGTCTTCTCGCTGCTGCGACGTCCCGAGGGCTGGAGCCGCGAGCGGTTCCACCGCTGGTGGCTGGAGGAGCACGTGCCCCTGGTGACGGGGCTCGCCGGCCTGCGGAAGTACCGGGTCTGCCTCGTCCAGGGCTCGACCACCCACGAGGGCCGCGAGCCGTGGGACGGCCTCGCCGAGCTCTGGTTCGACAGCCGGGCCGCCCTCGAAGCGGCGTGGTCGTCCGAGGCCGGGCTGGCGGCGGTGGGCCACTCGAAGGCCACCGTCAGCGACCGCCTGGTCCTGATCACCGAGGAGCACGCGATCCTCGGCTAGGGCCGTCACCCCGAGATCCGCTCCTTCACACCGAGGCGCCACACTCGACGATCGCCCGGACGGGTGTCCTCGTGCCGATGACGATGGGCTCGCCGCCGAGGATGGCGTCATCCCGGACGGTGTATGGATGCTCCGTAGCGACGGTCATCGCTGGGGCGCCTCGTCCGCGAGACGGAGCACCTCGCGGTAGAGGGCAGGACTCATGTGAAACTGTGCCTCACGCAACGCTGCCAGAAGTGGCTCGATACGTGGCAGCATCCCTTGCCGCTTGGCGAGCAGGAGCACTCCCAGCGTACCGATCACGGTCAGTCCCACGCCCCGAGCCAAGCCGCGTGCCTTCTTGTCATCCAGGATCACCCGGGCGTCTCCGAGTTCGAGGGCCAGGGCGATGGCTCCGGCCTCGCCGGCGCCGAGCTGGGTGGTTAGAAGCGTGAGCAGAGGAATATTGGTAGGAGCCTGGACCGTCAGCCAGGGCACGGCGGTCCTCAGCTCACTCCGGACGGCAGGCGGGGCGAAGACCTGAGCGATTACCCGAGGCAGAAAGTCGAGCCGTTCGATTCGTTCCAGGGCGATGACACAAGCGGTGTTGGTCACTGCCCGCTCGATCAATCTCCCGATTCCTCACGGAGCTCTTCAGCCGGGTAGTCGAACACCGGTACCCCGAGCTTGCCGAGGAGCTCCATGAAAGCCCGTGTCGAATATCCCGCCAGCTGGGCGGCCTGACCCAAGGAAAGCCGGCCGGTCTCGTAGAGCTTGACCATCAGCATCAATCGCGCTTCCTCGACCGGGACCTCTGGGGGGAGGTCCACTCTCAGCTCGCCCATCCAGTCCTCACCTCCTCGTAGCCGCCACCGGTCGGGCTGGCTCTTCGCCCGCTCGATCGACATTGGGGTGGGCCGGTCTGCGGATTGCCTCGTGTCTGCCTATTCTCGCACGCCTCTCTCGTCGAAACGTCCCGGTACGTCCAGGCCGCCTGCGCCGCGATCTGGCCGCCGGCGGCGAGATCGAAGAACGTCGCCTCGCCGAAGCGCGGATGCCGGACCGTGTGCCCGCTGGGCGCGAGCAGGTCGGTCCGGACGTCCGCCTCCGGGAAGTAGTAGACGGGCAGCCGGCCGGTCTCGCGCAGCAGCATCACGCGCTTGCTGTCGGCGACGGTCACGTGCCCGAGCTTCGCCCGCACCCAGCGCGGACTGGGCACCAGCTCGCTGCGCTGATCGGGCATGGAGGTGGCATCGACTCTGGCCTGGGCGAGCGGATCGAGCGGCATGCTGGTCCTCCTCACCTCGGATCTGCCACGACGAGACGGCGGTCACCGGTCGGGCAACCAGGAGCTGGTTCGCGAAATCCTCGGCGGCGAGACGGGTGAGCGTGCCGGGGGTCGGTCAGGCATCCGGACGGGTGAGTGGATGCGCGACGTCGTCCGGGATCGGGTTCCGGTCGATGTATTTCTCGATCTCCGCTTGGTGGTGCGCGAAGTAGCTCAGCGCGTCCAGGACATGCTCGAGGGTCAGGTGAGCGAGATGGACGGGAATCTGTTCCGGTTTCAGCCCGCGGCGCCACAGCTCGACAACCGCTCGGACCGGTGTCCTCGTGCCCATGACGATGGGCTCGCCGCCGAGGATGGTGTCGTCGCGGACGATGTACTGATGATCCGTCCCGACGGTCATGGTCGCCTCCGTGAATTGCGTGTTCCCGACTCTGCCGGCTAGTTTCTCACGGTTTTCCGCGGCGGCGAAGATTCAGCCGTGCCTCGCGGGTGGCGTCACTCATGGCGTGCGGTCGGGGGCCTCGTCCTTCGGACGGTCCGAGAAGGGGCAAAGGTCATGTTGGCCCATTCTATGGTGTCTGCGACCCAGGGTAAGTGGGTCCGTGGCATCCAGGCGCACGGTTCCGGCAGGTAAGTGGCCAATACCGCTTGTATCGTCGCGGCAGCCTGTTATGCTTGATGCGTTTCCCCCGAAAGGAGAAGGCAATGGCCGGAGGCCCCTTCCTGAACATCAAGGCTCCGAAGGAGCTCTTGGAACGGCTGGACGACTATCGGTTCGCTACCCGAAAGCCCTCGCGGGCGGAGGCGGCGCGCGAGCTGCTGGACCGCGCCCTGAAGAGCTTCTTCGAGGTGTCCCGGGCCGAACCGGTCCGGCCTGGAGACCCGGATCATGCGCTGGTGCGCGCGCGGCGCCGCGAGCCGACTGAGCCCCTGCCGATCCGCGAGATCGAGGCCCGTCTCGCCCGGCTCAAGAAGACCCGCGCCGGGTGAGACTCCGCATCCGCCGCCGGGCGAAGAAGGAGCTCCTCGATATCGACGACGACGTGACATTCTTCGCCGTGGTGCGGGCCATCCTCGACCTCGAAGCGACACCGCGGCCACGCGGATACGACCGGGTCGAGGGACGGGACGAGGCGTACCGGATCTGGGTCGGCCGTGACTGGCGGGTGCTCTACTCGCTCGACCCCGAGCGAGACGAGGTGATCATCGAGGCCGTGCGGCGGAAGGACGAGGGAACCTACCGGCGCTGAAGGCGCTCCGACGACCCCGCAGCTGCCGCCCCGCTGTGACACTCCGGCGCCTGGCTTCCGGGGCCGGGTGCCGCTGACTTGCCAGCCCTCAGGGTTGGCCCTATGATGCCGGGCCATGGGGAGGGCCGTCCCTCCGTCTCGGCGGGACCGTCAGGTGGTCAGGGTTCTCGGGATCCTGAAGCTGCTCGCCGAGGGTTCGCGCCCGCACACTTCACAAAGCTGGCCGCCGAGTGTTCCGTCGAGGCCGGCATCACGAGCTCTCGGAATCGTCCGACTCGCCGCTGCTCGACGGCGACCAGATTCGCCCTTCGAGCAGCTCGACCGGGTCGGCCACGCGCCCCAGCGCACGCAGCACGTCCGCGTGCAGCGCCATCTCGGCGGCCGAGACGGCGGCATCGAAGGCATCCTCACAGGACGCGGCGCGCTCGATCAGCGGCTCGCCGAAGCTGAACCGGCCGTGCACGCGCTCCTGATACCTGAGAAGGTAGGATTGCCGAGCTCCGGGATCGCTCTTGGTCACCGCGCCGGTCAGCAGGCGGGGAAAGATCTCGACGACGTGAGCGGCGCTGGCCTCGTCGAAGGGCCAGATCGTGAAGCCGAGCTCGCGGAGCCGCGACAGGAACGGTATGCCACGGATCGAGCCGGTGCCCACCGCGCCTGCCCCGCCGACCTGGAACACCGACTTGGGCCGGACGGCTCCGTCGCGAACGCGGTCATCCGTCAGCCGGTATCGCTGCCCGATGGGCACCTGACACGTCCTGCCCTTGCGCCCCCAGAACGGCGGATCGCACCGTGTCAGCCACTGCTCGCCCTCGCGTGCCGTGACCTCCCACATCGCCTCCACACTGGGGCAGCGCATCTGACGCACGAACCACGCCGGGAACGAGAAGGCGAAGTCGAGTCCGACCACGAGGTCCGGGCCGCAGCGGCGGAGCTCGACGAGCTCCCGGATCACTTCCTCGCGACGGCGGCCGGCCTCCAGTCGAACGAGCCGGCCCGCGAAGGCCTCGGCCAGCCAGATCTTTCGGCGCTCCCCCTGGAGCGCGCCGGACCAGTTGACCGCGACGGTGCGGATCATGTCCCCCGATTATTCCTCGGACTCCGGTCTGCCGTGAAGACCGAAGCTCGGTCGTGACCTCCGTGGACCCCTTCGTCGCCCAGCTCCACGACCTCTGCCGGGCCGAGCCGACGCGGGCGAAGTGGGTCTTCGTGCCCGGCCACGACCTCGGCCACACCCTGGGCGAGCGGCTCGCCCTCGAGGGGACGAGCTGGGCGAACCTCCGCTTCACGCCGCCGCTCGAGCTGGCCCTCTGGATGGCCGCGCCCTTCCTCGTCGAGGCCGGCGTCGAGCCCGCCACCGACGGGCTGGGGCCTGCCCTGGTCACCCGGCTCCTCCTCGACCTCCCGCGCGCGACCCCGGCGTATTTCCGGCCGCTGGCCGAGCAGCCGAGGATGGCCGAGGTGCTCTGGGCCGCGATCCGCGAGCTGCGGATGGCCGGGCTCACCGTGGCCGACCTCGAGCCCGAGGCCTTCGCGAGTCCCGCCAAGCGCGCCGAGCTGCGCGCCCTCCTCGCCGCCTACGAGGGCCAGCTCGCCACCGCGCGCCTCGCCGACGCCGCCGGCGTCTACCAGGAGGCCCTCCGCCGTCTCGACGTCTGCCCCGTGCGCGCCGACGACGTGACCCTCGAGCTGCCCGGCCAGGTCTGGGCGCCGCTCGAGCGCCGCTTCCTCGACGCCCTGCCCGGGCGGCGCTTCCGCCCGCGCGCGGTCGAGCCGCCCGGGCTGGAGCGTCCCCGCCGCCTGGCCGACCTGGCCGCGCCGCGCGGAGGCCATCGCCCCGGTCGCGCGACAGGACAGCCGAGCGCCTCGCCTTCCTCGCGAGGCCCGAGGCGGCACCGCCGCCCCACGCCGACGGCACGCTGACCATCTTCCGCGCCGGCGGCCGCGAGGCCGAGGTCGAGGAGGTCTTCCGCCGCATCCTCGCCGCCGGCGTCGCCCTCGACCGCGTCGAGATCGTCTGCGTGACGGCGGCCGACGCGGCCCTCGTCTGGGAGAAGGCGCAGCGCCACGACTGGCCGGCCACGATCGAGCCCGGCGTCCCCATCGCGCTGACCCGGCCCGCCCGCGCGCTCCTCGGCTTCTGCGCCTGGATCGAGGGCGGCTTCGCCGCCGCCGACCTCCGGCGTCTCCTCCAGTCCGGCGACGTGCGGCTCGGCTCGCCGACGGGCCGACGCCGGGGCAGGCGGCGCGCCTCCTCGCCCGGTCGCAGGCGGCGTGGGGCCGCCAGACCTACGGGCCGGCGCTGGCCCGCCTGGCCGAGGCCCACCGGGCGCGCGCCAAGGACCCCGAGGCCGACGACGCGACCCGGGCCTACCACGCGGAGCGGGCCGAGCAGGCGGACCGCGTCGCGGAGCGGGTGGGCACGCTCCTCGGCCTGGTGCCGGAGGGCGAGGGCGGCCTCCTCGCGATGGACGTCGCTCCTGCGCGGCTGCCAGACCTTCGTGGCCGGCTTCGCGGCGACCGCCAGCGAGCTGGACGGCGCCGCCACGGTCGTCCTCGACGAGGCGCTGGAGGAGCTGGCCGCCCTCGGCGCCCTCCGCCGCCCGCTCGGCGACGGCCTCCGCACGGTGCGGGACCGCGTCGCCGCGCTGACCGTCGGCGGCGACCGGGCGCGGCCCGGCCACCTCCACGTCGACGCTGCTCGCGCGCGCCGGCTGGGCCGGCCGGCCCCGCACCTTCGTCCTCGGGCTGGAGGAGGGCCGCGTGCTGCCCGTCGCTCGTCGAGGACCCGGTCCTCCTCGACGGCGAGCGGGCCGCCCTGAGCCCGGGCCTCGCGACCTCGCGCGACCGCGTCGGCGAGGCGCAGCACCAGGCGCTCGCGCCGCCTGGCGGTGCTCGGCGGCCACGTGACCCTGAGCTACTCGTGCCGCGACCTCCGCGAGAGCCGCGAGACCTTCCCGTCGTGGCTCGTGCTCCAGGCGTACCGGCTGGAGCAGCCGGGCCGCGCGACGAGCTACCGCGACCTGGACGAGCGGCTCGGCGAGCCGGTCTCGGCGGTGCCGGCCGCCCCGGGGCAGGCGCTCGGCGACGCCGGCTGGTGGCTGGCGAGCCGTGCGCGGCGCGTGGGGCCGGCGCCAGGCCGCCGTCCACGCGGCGTTCCCCGCGCTCGCGCGGGGCGCGGCGGCGGAGGCCGCCCGCGACGAGCGACGCCTTCACCGAGTGGGACGGCTGCGTGCCCGAGGCGGGCCCCGTCCTCGACCCGGGCGCCGAGGGCCAGGTCGTCTCGGCCACCGCGCTCGAGCGGCTGGCCGGCTGTCCCTTCCGCCACTTCCTGGAGCGCGGGCTCGGCGTGCGGCCGGTCGGAGGACGCCGAGCCGAGCCTCGACGCCTGGCTCGACCCGCTGACGCGCGGCCCGGTCCTCCACGGGCTCTACGCCCGCTTCCTGCGCGAGCTGCGGGACGCCGGCGAGCGGCGCGGATCCGCGGCGCCACGGCGCGCGGCTCCGCCAGCTCGGCGAGGAAGCCTCGCGGAGCTCCAGCGCTCGATGCCGCCACCGTCCCAGCACGTCTTCGACGGCGAGACCCGCGGAGTTCCTCCGCGATCTCGACGCTGTTCCTCGATCGAGGAAGCCGAGGCGACCGGGCGGACGCCCGTCGGCTTCGAGGTGGCCTTCGGCAGCGGAGGCGGCCGAGGGCGAGCCGCTCGCGCGCGCCGAGCCCGTGCGCCTCGACCTCGGCCCCGGCCTCCGCTTCCGGCTCCGCGGCCGGATCGACCGGATCGACCGGCTCGCCGACGGCCGCTACGAGGTGGTGGACTACAAGACCGGCGGCTACTGGCCGCCGGACTGGGCGGGGACCTTCGCGCGGCGGCCAGCGTGCTCCAGCACGCGCTCTACGCGCTCGCGGCGCGCGAGCTGCTGCGCGCCCGCGAGCCGGGCGCCGAGCGTGAGCGGCGGCGGCTACTACTTCCCGACCGTGCGGGGCGGCGGCGAGCGTGTCGTCCGGCCCGTCGGCCGGGACGGCGCCGCTGGCCGCCGTGCTGCGCGACCTCTTCGAGCTGGTCCGGACCGGCGCCTTCGTCCACACGGCCGACGCGCGGACGACTGCCGCTTCTGCGAGCGTCGGCCGCGCCTGCGGGCCCGACCCGGCGGCCCGCGCCGAGCGGAAGCTCGCGCGCCCCGCGCGCTCGCGGCGTACCGCCGCCTGGTCGCCCATGCCTGAGCCGCGCGCGCTCCCCGACCAGGCCGCCCGCGAGCTGATCGAGCGCGAGCTCGACGTGAACCTCCTGGTCGAGGCCGGCGCCGGCTCCGGCAAGACCGAGCACCTCGCCCGGCGCATGGCGGCCGGCATCGCGGCGGGCGCCTACGAGGTCGAGGACATGGCCGCCGTCACCTTCACGCGCAAGGCGGCGGCCGAGCTGCGCGCCGCGGTTCCAGCTCGACCTCGAGCGGCGCCTCGCGCGAGCGAGCCCGAGCCGGCCGCCCGGGAGCGGCTCGAAGCCGCGCTCTGCCCGCCTCGAGCGCCTGTTCGCCGGCACGATCCACGCCTTCTGCGCGCACCTCCTGCGCGAGCGGCCGGTCGAGGCCGGCGTCGCCCCCGGCTTCACGGAGCTGGACGACGTGGAGGACGACTGCTCCGGCGGCGCGCGGCCTGGCGCGACGTACTGCGAGCGCGAGCGCGCCCGCGGGTCGGCGCGCTTCGCGGCGCTCGCGGAGGCCGGCCTCGCGCCGAAGGACCTCGACGGCGCCTTCGAGCACGGTCTGCCGCTTCCCCGAGGTCGCGTTCCCGCCGGGCGCGCGCGCGCATGCCGGCCCTCGGCCCGCGCGCCGGCGCGGCCTCGAGCGCTTCTGGCGCGCGCTCCGAGCCGCTCCTGCCCGACGCCGATCCCCGCCGGCAGCCACCTGCACGCATCCAGGAGCGCGCCCGCGAGCTGCGCGCGCCGGCTGCGCGTCGCCGACTCTCGAGCGGCCGGCCGAGCTGGCGGACGCTCCTCGCCCGCTGGGCATCGCCGAGCCTCGGCCGATCCTCGAAGTGGTGGGGCGCGACGACCGAGCGACGGCGGCCTGACGCGCGTCGAGGCGCTCGTCGGCCGAGTTCTGCCGGGAGACGGCGGCGCCGTTCGTCGCCGCCTGGCGGCAGTACTGCTACCGGCTGGCCGTCGGCTTCCTGGCGACGCGCGGCCGCGAGGCCGCCGAGGCGCGCGCCGCCGGGCCGTCGCCCTCAACTACGAGGACCTCCTCCAGATCGCCGCGCGGCTCCTCCGCGAGCGGGCCGACGTGCGCGCGGCGCTCCAGGCGAAGTACCGCTGGCTCTTCGTGGACGAGTTCCAGGACACCGACCCGATCCAGGCCGAGGTGATCTGCCTGCTCGCGCGCCGCGCCGGACCGGCGGCGCCGGCTCGACTGGACGCGCGTCGCCGCTCCGGCCCGGCGCCCTCTTCGTCGTCGGCGACCCGAAGCAGTCGATCTACCGCTTCCGCCGCGCCGACATCGAGACCTACGACCGCGTGCGGGCGCGCATCGAGGCGACGGGCGGCGCGGATCGTCGCCGCTGACGACCTCGTTCCGATCGCGTGCCCGGTCCTCTGCGAGTGGGCCAACACCGTGTTCCCGCGCTTCTTCCCGCGGCGCGCGACGCCGCAGCAGCCGGCGTTCGACCGCCTCGACCCGGTGCGCGAGCCCGGCGACCTCGCGGCGCACGGGCGTGCGCCAGCTCGTCGTCCCCGGCGTCGGTCCGAGCGCGCGGAGGTCGCCGGCGCGCGACGCCGACGCGATCGCCCGGTTCATCCGCGCCGAGGTCGACGCCGGGCGGCGGCGCTGGGGCGACTTCCTCGTCCTGACCATGCGCAAGGCGGCGCTCGCCCCGTACGCGAGCGCCCTCGACGCGCTCGAGATCCCGGTCGAGGTGAGCGGCGCCGCCGGCTTCGCGGAGTCCGGCGGCGGTCGGGGTGCTCGCCGCGCCTCCTCGGCGCGCTCAGCGATCCCGGCCGACGGCCCGGCGCTCGTCGGCGTGCTCCGCGGCCCGCTCTTCGGGCTGAGCGACGCGCGAGCTCTTCCGCCACGTCCGGCGCCGGCTGGCCGCTCCGCCGTGACCGTCGCCGCTGCCCGAGGACGCGAGCGGGCCCCGTCGCCGACGCCCTCCGCCGCTCCGCGAGATGTACCGCTGGACGCGCCGCCTGCCCGGCGCCGGCCGCCGTCGAGCGGATCCTCGAGGCGACCGGCTGGCTCGCCGCCGGCGCCGCGGCCGGCGAGCCCGGCCGGCGCCGAGGCCGGGCACCTGCTCCACGCCGTCGACCGCGTGCGGCGGATCGCGGAGGCCGGCGGCACCCTCGCCGACGCCGCGAGGCGCTCGAGGAGGACCTCGAGTCAGCGAGGTCGAGTCCGTGCCGCTCGAGTCCGGCCGCCGCGACGTCGTCCGCCTGATGAACCTCCACAAGGCCAAGGGCCTCGAAGGCCGCGTCGTCTTCCTCGCCGATCCCCTCGCGGCGCTGCTCCGACCGGGTGGACGTCCGGATCGTCCGCGACGACGACGGGCGCCCGCGGCTACTTCCGGTCGTGGGACCCGCGGGTCGTGGGCTCGCGCCGAGTGCTCGCCGAGCCGCCCGACTGGGCCGAGCACGACGCCGACCGAGCTCGAGCTATCTCCAGGCCGAGCGCCACCGGCTCCTCTACGTCGCGGCGACCCGCGCCCGCGATCTCCTGGTGGTCAGCCGCTGGGCCGGCGACGACGAGGGTCGCGCCCGTGGGAGGCCGTTCAAGCTCGCCCTCGACGACGCGCCGGTCCTGCAGATTCCCGCGACGTCGAGCTCCCGGCCGCCTCCCGCTGCCCGCATCGCGCTCGACGCCCGCGCGACCGCGCGACGGCCGACGCGCGAGGCCCGGCTCGCCGCGCTCCGCGCGCCGTCCTGGCGCGTCGAGTCCGTCACCGCCACGGCCCACCGCGCCGCGCCCGCCGGCGAGCCCCTCCAGGCCGGCCGGACGCGCGAGCCCGACACCGGCATGGCCTGGGGCCGCCTGGTCCACGCCCTGCTCGAGCACGCCGGCCGCGGCCCCCGCCGCGACCGCGCCCACCTCGAGCGCGTCGCCCGCTGGCTGACGGTGGACGACGCCGAGCTCCGCCGCGTCGTCCCCGACGCCCTCGACACGGTCGAGCGCGTCATGGCCTCCGACCTCTGGCAGCGCGCCCTCGCGGCCGAGGAGCTGCGACGCCGAGGTCCCGTTCGCCGTCCGGCTCGACTGGCGACGACGGCCCGCCGCGATCCTCCACGGCGTCATCGACCTCGCCTTCCGCGACCCCGCCGGCTGGTAGCTCGTCGACTACAAGACCGACCAGGCCGACCTCGCCACCCTCACCACCCAGTACGCCGACCAGATCCGCCAGTACGCGACCCACTGGTCCACCCTCACCGGTCAGCCCGTCACGTACGCTGGCCTCTATGCTCTCCGCGCAGACGAGCTGTCACGGGACCTGTAGGGTATCCAGGCCCGGGCTGGCTGCGGGAACAATACGATGCCGGGCATGACCCGCTTCACGTCCCCTCTGGCATGCGATGCTCTGTTCGACGGCTGGGTGGAACTGTTGGATCGCCTGGCGTGGATCAGGCGACGCCGAGAGCCGTTGCCACGGTTGGCCGGTCGAGGTCGACGAACTCCTTGACGCGCAGCCAGAGCCTTGCCTCATCGGGCAACCGGAGGTAGATCCCGCGACCGACGTTAAGCGTCCGATCTTTGTGTTGCTCCCAGCCGCTATGCGCGGCGAGCTCGCGTAGCTGAGCTGCCTCGGAGGCTGCGGATGAGAACCGCGCCGACCACCGGACGACGTGCGTGCCCGCCGCTAGCGAACTGCCCTTGTAGCCATTGCAGGTATTGTCTGCGATAACGAGATTGTCAATCCCGCTGTCGGGGTAGCGGGCCCAGGGGATGAAATGGTTGACTTGGCCCTTCGCCGGATCGACGACCGACCCCTGGCAATAGAAGCACCGCTTACCCTGGATCTCCCACAGCCCACCACGTATCTTGACGGTCGCCACCCGATCTGTACCGAACAGAAAATCCTCAAGTTCGGAGTCCGGCAGTTTGTTCCACTGGGCAACGAGCCTTGCCCACCGGCGATGGATCAAGGGCCGCAGCAACCCGTTGAGCTGGAGGAAGTACTCGCCGACGCGTGGCTTAAGGAAGATCCGGTTGTCAAAATCGCTCGGGTCCTTGCTGGCCTTATAGTAGTCAACTTCCTTCTTGAGAATCCTCTGCCCCCACCGGATATCGTAGATAAACTCATACGGCATGGTGCCCATGGTTTGTAGCCGTGGCAGCGGCATCTCGATAAGCTTCCACTCCACAAACTGAACCAGCCGCTCGAACGGCTTTGGGGCGGCAATGCGGGCCTGCCATCGAGTGGCCGAAGGGTCCGGGGCGTGTCGCGATCTGAATCGCGTGATCGCCGAAACGATCTCGGCCTGGCCGCGACGGCCGCCGAACAGCGGTGCTGGAACCACCGCCTCCTGAACCTGCTCGACAAGTTGCCGCGGCGACTCCAGGCCGAGGCGAAGAGCTGCTCACGAAGATTCCCTATGCCGAGACCCGCGAGGCGGCGGAGCGGCAGAAGCGGGCCTTCCAGACGTGGGCGACGAAGCGCGGCGTGGCGGCCGTCGGCCACGCGCTGGATCAGGACTGGGCGCGCTTGGTGACGTTCTACCAGTTCCCGAAGGCGCACTGGAAGCACCTGCGGACGACGAACCCGATCGAGTCGCCGTTCGCCGCCGTCCGGCTGCGGACGACCGCGGCCAAGCGATTCAAGCGCGTCGAGAACGCGACGGCGGTCATCTGGAAGACCCTGCTATCGCCGAGCAGACCTTCCGGCGCCTCGATGCGCCGAGCTGCTCGCGGAGTTGCGGAAGGCGTGACGTACGTCAACGTGCGCGTAAGCCGACCACCTACCCCGTATTCTGCCGAAGAATCCTGCGGCTTACATCTTGTGCAAATGGCACGGTGTGAGGCCAGTAGATCTCGACCGTCTTCTCTGCGAGCTGGCGTGTCGTCAAGACCGCGGGTGGGTCGCCAGACGCTTCGGTGTGCTCAAGACAAAGATCCATTAGAGCCAGAAGGACCGCGTACTTGTATGTTGCGGTGTAGCGACCCTCCTCTAGGAGTTCAAGGACCCGTTCGGCGAAGCTGATGGGGCCCCGTTCGTCGGGCTCGCGTCCCTCCATCTCCGCGCGGCCGGTACCTTGCCTGGCTCGGCGATCAACAAACGGATGCTGCTTGGGGGAGGAGCCTGAGCCTCCCATCCGACGTGCGTTCGATCGGGCCGCCACACCTATCCTTTGAATACGGTGTCCGCGTGCCACTCGAGAAAGTCGCGGTTCGGACGGTCCTCGGCATGTGGCGGCACCCAGATCAAGCCTTGGCTGAGCCGGTAGTACTGCTCTCCATTGTCGAAGTCGTTTCTTAGCCGGCGGCTGACGAGGAATCTATGCTCCGGGGTCACCGTGACGTAGCCGCGGTCGAACAGTGTGTGGACGTCGGATCGGAGCAGCAACCCGTTGTCGATGCGATGTCCCCCGCCGTATGTCACTGGCGGATATGTGCCGCCTCGAGCACAGGAAGCGCCCTCTCACCGGTGACGGCACACCGGCGCTGGTAGGTGTCGGCTACAAGCACCCGGAAGATTCCCTGGCCGAGTCGCTGAGCCACGAGGCTCTCGCGGAAGCTCACGGCTACCAACGGCTCAAGCTCGCTGGCGAGCCTGCCGCTTGCACGTAGGCAAGCCAGGACGTCCTCCCAGAGACGTTGCCCGACGGGAGTCCGGAGGTCGTAGGTCTTTCCCTGTTGCGTCGGTTTCCGGAAGTCGGGCGGGACAGGAATCCAGTCTTGTCGCGCGAGGAAGAACGGCTCTTGCAGGAGGACGCAGCCGATCGTGTACTCGGCCCGTGAGTCTGTTTCAGGAATGTTACCTGAACACTCCTCTTGGATCGACAGGAATGGGTTGCGGATAGGTCGGTTCAGGAGAGGGCCGCGTTGGACGCCAAGTCACCCGACAGGAGCGGACGGTCTGCGAGCTCCGGAGGCAGGCGGCTGACTCCCTACCTACTACTGACACGGCTCAGGGGCGCGCGGCCTGGTTTTCGGCGTCCGCACGTGCTCCTGGAAGCCCGGCTGGGTGGCCGGCGAGGCCGGCGCCGCGCTAGCGGGCACGGGCTGGCGGGCGCCTCGCCGCCCGCACTTTCTACTTGACAGCCTCGCCGGCATGGAACGGCCGTCTGTCGGCGACGCCCGGCGGATGCCGGCCCAGCGGCCCGCCGGGGGCTGGCGACGCGCGTCCGGGCGGGAGCGGACCGAAAATCATCCCTCGTCCCGGAATCGCCCGTCCTGGACGCTCCCAGGTGGCCCCGAAAACCGGGTGTAGAGTCGCCCCAGCAGAAGGGGGGCTCGCCATGGAGATCCACTCGCCGGACGATCGCCGCCACGCCGGAGCCCGTCGCGCGAACTGGACCGGCTCGGCGACGAGATCGCCGAGCTGTCGGCGCACCTGGAGGCCGCCACCGCCCGCCTCCTCGACCTGATCCGGGCCTTCGACGCCCGGGGAGGCTGGAACACCGGCTTTCGCTCCTGCGCCGAGTGGCTCAGCTGGCGGGTGGGGCTCGATCTGGGGGCGGCCCGGGAGAAGGTCCGGGTGGCGCGCGCCCTGGGAACGCTGCCCGCGCTGTCCCAGGCGCTCGCCCGCGGCGAGCTCTCGTACGCCAAGGTCCGGGCGCTGACCCGGGTGGCCACGCCGGCGACCGAGGCACGGCTGCTGGCGGTGGGGCGGGCCGGGACGGCCGCCCACGTCGAGCGGATCGTGCGGGGCTGGCGGCGGGTGGACCGGCAGGCCGAGGCCCGGGAGGCCGCGCGGCAGCACGCCAGCCGGTCGCTCCAGGTGTATCCGGACGAGGACGGCACGGTGGTGCTCCGGGGGCGGCTGGCGCCGGAGGTGGGGGCCCTGCTCCTGCGGGCGCTGGAGGCGGCGCGCGAGACGCTGTATCAGCGGGCTCGCGGCAAGGAGGCGGTCCCCGACCCGGCTGACCCGTCCATGGAGGCCCCGACCATGGCCCAGCAGCAGGCGGACGCGCTGGCCCTGCTCGCGGAGACGGCCCTCCACCACGGGCTCGATCCCGGCGCGCCGGGAGAGCGGTACCAGGTGGTGGTCCACGTCGACGCTCCTGTGCTTGGCGGATCCGGATCAGCCCGGCCAGTCGGTGCTCGAGGACGGGGCGCACGTTTCCGCGGAAACGTCGCGGCGCCTGGCGTGCGACGCGAGCCGCGTGGTGATGCGGCACGACCCGGACGGGCGCCTCCTGGAGGTCGGGGCCCGGACCCGGACGATCCCCCCGGCGTTGCGGCGAGCGCTCCACCACCGGGACCGGGGCTGCCGCTTCCCGGGCTGCGGGCTCCGGTTCGGCCAGGGGCATCACGTCCGCCACTGGGCGCAGGGCGGCCCGACCTCGCTCTCGAACCTTCTATTGCTCTGTCGCCGTCACCACCGTGCGGTCCACGAGGAGGGCTATCACGTGGAGCGACAGCCCGATGGTGCGCTCCGGTTCCGGCGGCCGGACGGCCGGCCCCTGCCCGAGGTCCCGCCTCCGGCCGCGGTGCCCGCCGATCCGGTCGACGGCCCTCCGCGCCCACCACCACGCGCAGGGGCTCCGCCTCCACGCGCGGACGGCGTGCCCGAGCTGGCTGGGGGAGCGCCTGGACCTGGTCTGGGCGATCGACGTCTTGCATCCCTTGGCCACGGGAGAGCTGGGATCAGGACCGTCGCCCGGGGCTCGGCCATCGTGGGCCTCGTAGAGCGATGACCCGCAAGGCGAAGCCACCGACCGGCACGACCGGCCAGGCCCTGCGCCACGAGGAGGCGGCCAAAGGCGGAGCGAGGAGTCCAGCCATGGCGGCGCGCGCCTTCGACCGGATCACGATCGAGCCCGGGAAGATGAACGGCCAGCCGTGCATCCGCGGACTGCGTCTCACGGTCCGCGGCGTCCTCGTGGCGATCGGCCAGTACGCGTCGCGTGACGAGCCGCGCGCCGACTATCCCGAGCTGGAGGACGAGGACATCCGCCAGGCCACCGCCTACGCGGCCGCGATTCTCGGCGGTGAGAGCGTCGAGATCGAGACGCCATCCGGCCGAAGCGCCGGCCGTCGCGCGACCTCGTCAGGCCGCGCGCGGCGAGGAGCCGGCGCGAGCGCCCGGCGGTCGCGGTGAACGCGATGCCCGCCGCGACATGTTCGTCATCCGATAGGACTGAGCCGTCCCCAGGGAAAGGGCGCCGCCCGGGTCAGGCCGGCGGGCCGGGCGCCGCGGGCGGGTGGGCTGCGCGCTCGGCGCGGAGCGCGGTGGTGGCGATGGCCGGGCCCTCCAGGCGGTCGCCGGGGCGGAGCGCGTAGCGGTCGTAGACCGGGGTGTCGTGCCAGCCGCCGGCAGGTCCACGAGCTGGACGTGGAGGTGTGGCCGACGTGCATCGTGGTGCCGAAGAGCTACCGGATCGGCCTGAGGGTCCGCGGACGCGATTACGAGTATCCCGGCGGCCCCGGCGCGGGGCTGGGCGTCCTCGGAGCGGTCTTCACCGGTGTCGGTCCGTTCCAGCACGGCGACTCCCGCGACAGGCCGCCGGAGACCTTCGGCAAGAGCGTCACGCTTCACTGCTGTCCCGGGCGGCCGGCGTACGTCCTGCTGCCGGTCATCCCGCCCGATCGGTAGGGGCGGATCGCCAACCAGAGGGGGGCAGAGGGGGATGGAGAGGCCACGCCGACGTCCAGGTGGGACGAGCGACGATCTGGAAGTGGTGGACCTTCAGGGACGGGCAACCGGAGGCGAGCGCCGGGAAGGCGGGGGCTGGAGCGAACGCGTTCCACAACTCGCCCGAGTACCAGGCCGCCGCCTCGTTCCGCCGGCAGGGCGCCGGCGCAATCGAGCTGGTCATCGTGGAAGGCGGGGACGCCACGCCCACGTGAGGCCCGCCCCTCCCCTCCTGCCCGACCGTCCGCAGGCGTGGCGAGCGCGTGGTTCGGCCCGCGGCCGGGACGGCGGCGCTGGCCGCGGTGCTGCGCGATCTGTTCGAGCTGGTCCGGGCCGGCGCGTTCGTCCACACGGCCGATGCCGGCGACCGCCGGTACTGCGAGCTCGGCCGGGCCTGCGGCCCCGACCCGGCCGGACGCCGGTCCCAGGCTAGCGGGGCACCGTCTCCTCGAGATCTCGCAGGATCGCGCGCGCGCAGTTGTGCCCCGGCGCGCCGGTGAGCTCCCCGCCCGGGTGTGTCCCGCCGCCGCAGAGATAGAGCCCCTTGATGGGCGAGCGGTAGGGCATCCGCCGCGAGAAGAACTGCTGTGGCGTGACGTCCAGGTGGCGGATGTTTCCGTCGGTCATCCCGATTCGCGTCTCGATGTCGAGCGGGGTCTCGACCGTGATGTCGAGGACGCACGCCCGGAAGTTGGGGACGTACTGAGAGAGGATCTCCACATGGAGCTCCGCGAGCTCCTGCTTCCTGGCCGTGTCCCACGGCCCGTCCGCCGGCCGCGCCGGGTAGTAGAGCGACCAGCTCGACATCACGTGCATGCCCCGGGGGGCTAGGGTCCGGTCGTAGGCGGTCGGGAACTGAATGTGCATGATGGGCGTTCGCGACAGGAGGCCACACTTGGCGGCGTCCCAGCTCGCCTGGAACCAGTCGACGGAGGGGCAGATCTTGACGTAGGCGGCGAGCCGCGGATCGAAGCCGGGCCCCAGGTAGCGGCTGAAGTCCGGAAACTCTCGGAGCGCCCCCAGCACCTTCACGCAGGTGGCGCGCGTCTTGAGGTTCTGCACGCGGTGGAGAAACGTCTCGGCGAGCTCTCCAGCGTCAACGAGGGAGAGGTACGTCCGCTTGGGATCCGCGTTGGAGACGACGAGCGAGGCGCGCAGCGCCCGCCCGTCGGCGAGGAGGACGCCGCGCGCCTGGCCGTCCTCCACCAAGACTCGCTTCACCGTGACCCCCGTCCGGATCTCCACGCCCTTGGCTTGGGCCGCCCGGGCCATCGCCTCCGAGACCCGGCCCATGCCCCCTTTGGGGATCCCCCGATTCTCCGGCTTACCGAGGACCCCGCTCCGGATGTAGGCCACCGAGAGGATGCTACCTGGCGCGCTCGGGTCACCCGCGTCCTGCGCGTTGATGAAGTACGCCTTGACGCGAGGGTCCTCGAAATGCTCGTCGACCAGGTCTCGCACGCTCACCGTGAGCATCGTCTCCCAGACCTCTTCGTCGGCGGTGCCGCGGAGGTCCATCGCCACCTGGCCGAAGGTGGGCGGCTCGCTGAGGAAGTACCGGTAGACGATGCCGCACGCCCGGTCCCAGAACGAGACCCAGTCGAGGAACGCCTCGGCGTCGTGTTCGGAGAGCTTGCGGATCTCGCGGTACAACTTCTTGGCGTCGTGCCAGCCCAGGATGAAGCTCCCGTCCGGGAAAGGATGGAAGTTCCACGGGTTGACGGAATAGAGGTCGAACCCGTGGCGGCGGAGCTCCAGATCGTCGATGATCTTGCCGTGGAGCATGTGGCAGATGTAAGCGCAGTAGGGGACGTGGAAGCCCGGATAGAGCTCCTCGGTCCCGATGCCGCCCCCCACGCGCTCGATGCGCTCCAGCACCAGGACGGACAGGCCCTCCCGGGCCAGGTAGTTCGCAGCCACGAGGCCGTTGTGCCCCGCCCCTACGATGATGACGTCGTACTCCGGCTCCGCCACGTCGTCGCCTCCTGGATGGTCTCGCCTCGCGCCACTGGGCAGTGGTCAGAAGGCGAGAAAGTCCTTGAGGGCCGCAAGGACCGCGTCACGGTTGCCCTCGTGCAGGGTGTGGACCGCGCGCGGAATCTCGAGACGCGGCCGCGTGGCAGCGTCTTGGCCAGAACCCAGGAAGTTCAAAGCGCTCTATACTATCCCCAATCCCCGTGAGCGGGGGCGTTCCCATCTGCGAGGCCAGGATAGCGCTGCGGGCCGCCCGGAACCAGGGGGGGGATCTTGGCAGACGGCGCGCGACCGCGTGTCCGTCGGCAGCATGCATCTGAGCAAGGGCCTGGAGTTCCGCGCGGTCGCCGTCATGGCGTGCGACGACGACGTGGTGCCGCTGCAGGCGCGCATCGAGGCAGTCACGGACGAAGGCGACCTCGAGGACGTGTACGACACCGAGCGTCGTCTGCTATACGTGGCGTGTACCCGTGCGCGCGACCACCTGCTGGTGACGGGCGTCAATCCGGCATCGGAATTCGTGGATGATCTGCGGCGAGGAGACGGATGAGCTAGGCCGGCAGGCCTGGCGCCGGCGCGTGGAGATCCCCGATCACCTGGTCGCTCCGCCGGCGAGTCGATCTGCTGGCGTGTCGAGTGGAAAGGCGACACCACCCGCAGGTTTGACTCCCTCCGCCTCCCGGGGCAGTCTAGGGGCGGAGAAAGGGGCCGCGCATGGCATGATCCGGCGCCGATCAGGGCAGGGTGGATCGCCGCCGCCCGCTCGGCCGCCAGGGCGATCGCTTCGGCCTCTCCTCGCCCCAGGAACGCCCCCAGGGCTGTCACCACACACGTTGAAGCGGACAAGAGAGACCCCCTCAGGAGGGGCTCTCGCTCCTGGGCTTGGTGAGCGGCACGTAATCGTACTCGCCGATGCCTTGGAGGAGGAAGAAGACCGTCGAACGTGTCACCTCCGTTGGCGACCAGATGCGGGCGCCCGGGGCGCACCGCGTAAGTCTCAGTGGGACGGAGCCGCACCTCCTCCTTCGGTTCCCGCAGAAACAGCCGGAGCTGGCCCTCGAGGACGTAGAACGTGTCCTGGATCCGCGTGTGGCTGTGCCAGGGCACCTGCTGGCGCGGGCCGATCTGCAGCTCTGTGATCCGGAAGCCGGGCCGCTCGGCGTAGCGCACCCGCCGCTCGACCTCGTAGAGGTGGGTCCCGTCTTTCAACGCATCCATGGAAACCTCCTCGGGTCGGTATTCAAGAACAAGAGCCGTTTCTTGACCGCTGTTACCTCTAGGCCGGCGGGCCGGGCGCCGCGGGCGGACCCGCCGCGCGCTCGGCGCGGAGCGCGGCGGTGGCGGCGAGGTCCAGGCGGCCGTCGGGGGTCAGCACGGCGCCGTAGTCGCGGGTGGCGGCCTCGGGGGTGATGTAGCCGGCGCGGAGGTCGTGCTCGACCTCGCCGGCGGGGCGGGCCAGGGGGGGGCCGTAGCCGGCGCCGCCGGCGAGCTGGAGCTCGAGGACCTGGTCAACTCGGGTGAGCGTGACGAGGGCGCCGCAGCCGTAGTCCTCGATGATGCGGCCGCTCGCATCCAGCAGCACGCCGCGGACGGGGCCGCCGGGCTGGCCGCCGAACAGCCCGGGGAGGCGGCGCAGGACGCCGTCGGGCTGGATGCCGGCCAGCACGGGGCGCCCGTCGTCCAGGAGCTTCCGCACGCGGACCCGCTGGCCGAGGCCGCCGCGGTGGCGGCCGGGGCCGCCGCTGTCGGCGACGTACGTCTTCTCCAGGACAAGCGCCGGCACGCGGGTCTCGAAGAGCTCGACCGAGGTGTTGGCCGCGGACGTGGGCCACAGGAGGCCTGACTTGCCGTCGCCGTGGGCCGAGCCGCCCTGGCCGCCGCCCTGGAACAGGTGGTCGTTGTAGACGCGGCCGTCCGGCCCCACGCCGTAGAAGACGGCGGAGCTGGGCAGGCCGGTCGGGGCCTGCACGGCGTCGGGGAGGGCGCGGGCGAGGGCGAGGAAGAGAGCGGGCGCCAGGTACCAGCCGGTGCGGGTCCGCACGTTGACGGACGCCGGGTGGGTGCAGTGGAGGATGCTCCCCTCGGGCGCCCGGACCTCGAGGGGGCGGTAGGAGCCGGCGTTGCTCGGGACGCCGGGGGAGAGCATGCACTTGAGCGGGTAGGTCGTGTGGGCGGCCGTGTAGTTGTACGTGGAGTTGACCCCGCCGCGGGGCATCTGGGGCGGCGCCCCGGCCCAGTCCACCGCGATCTCGCCGCCGCGCACGGTCACGCGCACCGGGAACCGCTGCGGCGTGCCGAGCCCGTCGTTCCACACCTCGGCCGACGTAGTCGCCCTCCGGGACCCGCCGGATCGCCTCTCGCATCGCGGCTTCCGAGCGGTTCTGGACGACCGTGGCCAGCGCCTCCAGGTCCTCCAGGCCGTACTCGTCCATGAACTCCAGCAGCCGCTGGGCGCCGGCGGCGTTGGCGGAGACGAGCGCGTGGAGGTCGCCGATCACCTGGTCGCTCCGCCGGACGTTGGCGGCGAGGAGGGTGACCAGGTCCTCGTTGAGGGCGCCCGCGCGGTAGAGCTTCATGGGCGGGATCTGGACGCCCTCCTCGTAGATCTCGCGGGCGCCCAGGCTGTCCTTGGTCCCCCCGATGTCCGTCACGTGGCCGATGGTCCCGAGGAGGCCGACGACCCGGCCGTGGCGGAACACGGGCGTGACGACCGCGACGTCGAAGAGGTGACCGGCGCAGGTCCAGGGGTCGTTGGTGATCAGGACGTCGCCGGGCTGGAGCGTCTCCGCCGGGAAGCGCTGGAGCATGGCCCGCACGGCGCGCGGGAGCGTGAGGTTGAAGACCGGCATGGCCCGCGGCGAGTGGGCGAGGGAGTTGCCGCGGGCGTCCACCAGCTCGCAGCCGAAGTCCTGCGCCTCCCCGATGATGAGCGAGAACGCCGTGCGCCAGACGGTGAGCCAGCACTCCTCCACCAGGTTGATCAGCCGGCTCCACATGATCTCGAGGCCCACCGGGTCGGCCTCGATCCGGGCGATGGTCTCCTCGCGCGTCGCGCCGGCGGGGGCGAGCGCCACCGGCGGGCCGGCCCGCCCGATGGCGAGCCGCAGGTTCAGGTGGGCGTCCACCTCCAGGCGGTCGCCGGGCGGCACGACGGTGGTGGACTCCCGCTCCTCGACGATGGCCGGGCCCTCCAGCCGGTCGCCGGGGCGGAGCGCGTAGCGGTCGTAGACCGGGGTGTCGTGCCAGCCGCCGGCATCGGCGAAGTGGGCTGGCCGGCTCCCCTTGCGGGCGGGCCCGGCGGCATCGACGCCCGCGACGCGGGCGACCGACAGATCGGGCGTGGGCCCGCTCACGAGGACGCGCCAGTTCATCGCCTGGATCACGGTGCCGCGGTAGAGGTGGGAGTAGAGCCGGACGTACTCCGCCTCGAAGGCCTCGGTGATCGCCGCCAGCGCGCCGGCGTCGAGCGACCCCGGCGGCAGCGGGATCGTGATGTCGTGGACCTGGCCGAGGAGCCGCATCTCCGCCCGCCGGGTCACCGTCACCGCGTCCGGCGCGACCCCGGCCCCGGCGAGCATCTCCCGGCCGCGGGCCTCCAGCTCGCCGAGGACGCTGTTCACCGCCGCCCAGTCGAGCTCCTCCAGGACGCCGGGGAGGGACCGGGCGAACTCGAAGCTGACCGGCGCCACCAGGAAGCCCAGGGCGGACGCGGCCCCGGAGGCCGGCGGCACGATGACCTCGCGCATGCCGAGGATGCGGGCGACGCGGGCGGCGTGGGCGGGGCCGGCCCCGCCGAAGGCGACCATGGCGAAGCGCCGCGGGTCGCACCCCTTCTCGACGATGTGGACGCGGGCCGCGCCGGCCATGCTCTCCGACACCAGCGTGTAGATCCCCCAGGCGGCCTCCAGCGGCGTCAGGCGGAGGGGCGCGCCCACCCGGCCGAGCGCGGTCTCGGCCGCGGCGGGGTCGAGGCGCATCCGGCCGCCCAGGAAGAAGGCCGGGTCGAGGTAGCCGAGGCAGAGGCTCGCGTCGGTCACGGTCGGCTCGGTGCCGCCCAGCCCGTAGCAGGCCGGGCCCGGGTCGGCGCCCGCGCTCTCCGGCCCGACCTTGAGGAGCCCCAGCGGGTCCACCCGCGCGATGGAGCCGCCGCCGGCCCCGATCTCGATCATGTCGATGACGGGCGCCTTGATCGGCAGCCCGCTCCCGCGCTTGAAGCGGTGGACCCGGGCCGCCTCCATCCCGGGCGCCACGTCGGGGGCGCCGTCCTGGATGAGGCAGGCCTTGGCCGTCGTGCCGCCCATGTCGAACGACAGCACGTCGCGGTCGCCGGTGAGCCGCCCGACGAAGGCGCTGGCCAGCCCGCCGCCGGCCGGCCCGGACTCCAGCAGGCGGACCGGGAAGGCCATCGCCATCTCGAGGCGACGCCATGCCGCCGGCGGACTGCATCAGGTAGAACCGGCGCCCGGCGGCGTCCGGCGCCTCCAGCGCGGCCGCGAGCCGCGCCAGGTAGCGCGCGACGAGGGGCTGGACGTAGGCGTTGGCGGCCGTCGTGCTCGCCCGGTCGTACTCCCGGATCTCGGGGACGACCTCGTGGGAGAGCGAGACGAGGAGCTGCGGGAACTCCCGCCGGACCAGCTCGGCCACCGCCCGCTCGTGGGCCGGGTTCCGGTAGGCGTGGAGGAAGCAGATGGCCAGCGCCTCGACGCCGCGGTCCACCAGCCCGGCCACCTCGCGGCGCACCTGGGCCAGGTCGATGGGCACGACCACCGTCCCGTCGCGGGTCATCCGCTCGTCCGCCTCGCGGCGGAGCTCCCGCGGCACCAGCGGCTCGGGGAAGCGGAGGAAGAGGTCGTAGATGTCGTACCGCTGCTCGGTGCCGGCTTCAAGAACGTCCCGGAAGCCGCGCGTCGTCAGGAGGCCGACCCGCGCGCCCTCGCGCCCGATGATGGCGTTGGTGACGAGCGTGGTGCCGTGGACCAGGAGCCCCACCTCGGCGCCGTCCACGCCGGCCGCCCGCAGCAGCTCCTCGAGCCCGGCCAGGACGCCGAGGGCCGGGTCCTTCGGCGTGGTGAGGCACTTGTGGACCCGCACCGAGCCCGTCCCCGTGTCGAGCAGGACGAAGTCCGTGAAGGTGCCGCCGATGTCGAAGCCGACGTGGTAGCGGGCTGGCACGGGGCTCAGCATACCCGCCCGGGCCCCCGCCTTTCAACGGCGGCCAGGGCGGACGCTCCCTCGCTCTACCTGTCTAGCGTGAGGTAGATCAGCGCGTTAGCACCTGCCTCCATTCTACCGCTGCTCACGACTCCCTGAGCCCCCTGCCGAGACGTGTAGTGGAAGTAGAAGTCCGGCACATCCCCTCCCGGCAGACGGGCTGCCAGCCTCCAGCGACCCCACCGCCAGGGTCAGGGAACGCTACACGAGCGTCCCCTGGCCAGTCAAGTTATGGGCCACGCACCGCTGTCTGTGAGGATCAGTAGGCCCGCCACCACTGGCCGCTCCCACGCGGGTCTCTATTCCGGTTGGGAGTCCGCCCGGCTACGGAGAGCTGGAAGGAGGAGAAGTGCTTGACGGCTCCTGCCCGGGGGACTAGCCTTGGCGCACTGGAGGCCCGTCATGCAGTGCCTCCGGCTGCCAGCACGAGAATCTCCACGGACCAGAAGTTCTGCGGGAACTGTGGCACTCACCTCGTGGCCCCCTGCGTCGCGTGTGGGGCGCCGAATCCGGCCGGGCCGGAAGTTCTGCGGGGACTGTGGTGCGCCCCTCGGCCCGACCCCTCCAGGCCAGAAGTTCGGCTCGCCGGACGCGTATACCCCCAAGTACCTGGCCGAGAAGATCCTCACCTCGCGGAGCGCCCTGGAAGGCGAGCGCAAGCAGGTCACGGTGCTCTTTGCCGACGTCGCGGGCTTCACGTCGCTCTCGGAACGGCTCGACCCGGAGGACGTCCACGGGCTGATGACCCGGGCCTTCGAGCTGATGCTGGCGGAGGTCCACCGCTACGAGGGGACCGTCAATCAGTTCCTCGGCGACGGGATCATGGCGCTGTTCGGCGCCCCGATCGCTCACGAGGACCACGCCCGCCGCGCGGTGCAGGCGGCGCTCGCCATCCGGCGGACCCTGGACGCCTACCGGGACGACCTCGAGCGCGAGCGCGGCATCCGCCTTCGGGTGCGCCAGGGCCTCAACACCGGTCTGGTCGTCGTCGGCAGCATCGGCAGCGACCTGCGCATGGACTACACCGCCGTCGGCGACACGACCAACGTGGCCGCGCGACTCCTGCAGGCGGCCGAGCCGGGCGGATCGTCGTCTCCGAGGCCGTCCACCGTCTGGTCGAGGGCTTCTTCCACACGCGATCGCTCGGCAACCTGCACGCTCAAGGGCAAGGCGGAGCCCGTCGGAGCGTGGGAGCTCGTCTCGGCCCGGGAAGCGCGGAGCCGACTCGACGTCGAGGCCGAGCGCGGCCTGACCGCCCTGGTCGGGCGCGAGCGCGAGCTGGCCGCGCTCACGGACTGCTTCGAGAGGGCCCGCGCGGGCCAGGGGCAGATGGTCTTCGTCGTCGGCGAGCCCGGGATCGGGAAGTCCCGCCTGGTGTACGAGCTGCGTCGGCGCATCGGCGACCAGGCCGCCTGGCTCGAAGGGCGTTGCGTCTCGTTCGGCCAGTCCATCGCCTTCCATCCGCTGATCGACCTGCTGCGCCGGAAGTTCGGGATCGAGGACGGCGACGACGAGGCGACCGTCATCGGCAAGATCGAGGGCGGGATCCTGCCGCTGGGCGACGACCTGCGGCCAATCCTCCCCTACGTCCGCTACCTCCTGGCCGTCGACCCCGGCGACGCCGCCGTGTCCAGCATGGATTCCCAGGAGCGTCGGGGGGAGCTGTTCTACGCCCTGCGCCGACTCCTTCTCCGCGAGGCAGAGCGCCGGCCACAGGTGATGGTCTACGAGGACCTCCACTGGACGGACAAGGCCACGGAAGAGTTTCTCGCCCTGGTCGCCGACAGTCTGCCGGCCAGCCCCGTTCTCCTCGTCCTCACCTACCGCACCGGCTATTCACATCCGTTTGGCGAGCGGAGCTATCAGACCCGCGTCGCGCCCGGCGCGCTGTCGACCGGGGACAGCGTGGCGATGGCCCGCGCGATGCTCGCGGCCGAGCGCCTGCCCGACGGCCTGCAGGCGCTCATCGCGCGCAAGGCGGAAGGCAACCCGTTCTTCGTCGAGGAGCTGGTCAAGTCGCTCCGGGAAGCGGGCAGCATCCGGCCGGCCGGCGACGGCTGGGTGCTGACGCAGCGACTCGAGGAGCTCATCGTGCCCGAGACGATCCAGGACGTGATCGCGGCGCGGATCGATCGCCTTCCGGAGGCGCCGAAACGAGCGCTCCAGGCCGCCTCGGCGATCGGTCGGGGGTTCAGCCGTCGGCTCCTCGATCGGATCGTCGAGCGCCGGCGCGCGTACCGAGACACTGCTGCGGGACCTCACCGCGCTCGAGCTGATCTACGAGAAGCGGGTCTTCCCGGAGTTCGAGTACACCTTCAAGCACGCCCTCACGCAGGAAGTCGCGTACGGCTCGCTCCTGGTTCAGCGCCGGAAGGAGCTCCATCGACTGATCGCCGTGACGATCGAAGACCTGTACGGGGACCGGCTGGCCGAGCAGTACGAGGTCCTGGCGCACCACTTCGAGAAGGCCGAGGCCTGGGACAAGGCGCTCGAGTACCTCATGCAGGGCGGCCGACAAGGCGGCCCGGGCGTTCGCCACGCGAGACGCCCTCGCGCTGTACGACGCCGCCGAGACGATGGCCGATCGCCTGCGCGACGGCGTGCCGGCGGACACCCGGATGGCCATCCACCGGGGGCGGGCGGAGCTCTACGTCCTCGTGAGCGACTTCGACCGCGCGCGGGCCGAGTGGGAAGAGGTGCTCCGGCAGGCCCGCCGGACCGGTGATCGCCAGGCCGAAGGCGGAGCCCTGGTGGCGATGGGGCAGGCGTCCTGGTTGGGCCACCACTTCGATCAGTCCCTCGAGGACTCCCGTCAGGCGGCCGAGATCGCCGAGGCCATCGGCGCCCCGTCGATCCTGGCCGGCAGCCTGCTGAACGAGGCGATCGTCTACGAGGTGACCGGCGAGGTGACCGGCCGTCTCGCCGAGGCCCGGACGAAGTTCGACCAGGCGCTCGTTCTCAGCCGTCAGGCCAACGACGTGGTCAACGAGGCCAGCGGCGCTGGTCTTCGGCGCCGAGCTCGAGGGCTGGGAAGGTCACTACGCGCGGGCGGCACAGCTCTACGACGAGGGGATCCGACTCGGCCGAGCCCATAACGTCCTCGTCCCGGTTCTCGAGGGCATGTTCATGTCGGGCGTCAACTTCACGGGCCAGGGCGCTTATGACCGCGCGCTGGACATCCTCGAGGACGGCCTGGCGCTGGCTGAGCGCGTTGGGGACGGGAACTACACACCGCGCTACCTCAACTCGCTGGGCTGGCTTCACATGGAGTGCGGGGACCTGGACCGGGGCCGTGATCTCAACCAGCGCGCGGCCGAAGGCGGCCGAAAGCGTGGCGATCACGAGTCGTTCGCCAACGCCGAGCTGAACCTCGGCGACATCGCGCTGCTGAACGGCGACCTCGCGTTGGCCCGGGACTACCTCGAGGGAGTGCATCGCCTCGTCGAGGACCCGGCGACCAGCGAGTGGATGCGCTGGCGCTACTCGATCCACCTCTTCGCGAGCCTCGGGGAGCTGGCGCTCGCGCGCGGAGACCTCGCCGGGGCGCGCGAGCACGCGGACGAGTGCCTGGAGCGAGCCACCCGGACGCGGTCGCGGAAGTACCTCGTGAAGGGATGGCGGCTGCGCGGGGAGATCGCGAAGGCCCGCCGGAACTGGGAGGACGCCGACCGGCGCCCTACGCGAGGCCATCGCCGTAGCCGAGTTCATCGGCAACCCGACCCAGCTCTGGAAGACCCACATGGCGGTCGGAGAACTCCATTCGGAACGCAAGACGCCAGAAGCAGCCCGGCAGGCATATCGAGGCCGCGCGCAACGTCATCGAGCGAATCAAGTCGGGCCTTCACAACCCGGGACTCCGCGCAAGCCTCGAGAGTGCTCCACTCATCCGACGGGTATACGAGCTCACGGCGCCGGCTTAGGCGCCGCGTGGCGCTCGGAGCCAGCAACAACCTAGATACCTCTTTCCCGCCGCCAGCGCTTGATCCATCCCGTGTGCTCTGCTTCGTGGAAGCTGCGTAGACCCGCTTCGCCGTACAGCGAACCATCCAGTCCTCGTGGCGTCGCGGACGAGATCGCGTCGAGCAGTCTCTGCCTCGATGTCGCCAGCTCCCACCTCACCTGGTCGAGCGACAGGGCGAGCCGCAGGGAGTGTCCCAGTGCGTTGTAGGCGGCATCTTGATCGTGCGTCATGCGCCAGGCCGAGCCGTGGCCGGCGGAGATGCGCACCACCTCGCTCGCCCGGATGTCATCCCAGAGTGCGAGGTGCGCCAGGTGGTTCTTGACCGACCAGCCATCGAGCGACGGTTCGGTCATCAGCTCGTCGCTGAGACCGTGGATGGCGGAGAGCAGCTCCTCCCGCATCTGCCGGTAGTGCTGGAGCAACGCGTCCCGATCCTCGGCCATGCCTCCCTCCTATCAACCGACCGGTCGGGCCAGAGGCGCGACCCCGTTACCCGGGCCGAAGCGGCAGCGTGAAGGTGAACGTGGACCCCTGGCCCACCTGGCTCCGGACCCCGATCCGTCCCCCGTGCAGCTCGACGAACTTCCGGGCCAGCGTCAGGCCGAGCCCGGTGCCCTCGACCTTCCGGGCGTCGTCGCGGCCCACCTGGCGGAACTCCTCGAAGACCGCCTCCTGGTCCTCCGGGGCGATCCCGATCCCCGTGTCGCTGACGGAGATCGCGACGAAGCCGTCGGTCGCCGTGGCGGCGACGGAGATCCGTCCGCCTTCCGGGGTGAACTTCACGGCATTGGAGAGGAGGTTCAGGAGGATCTGCCGAACCTTCCGCTCGTCACCGACGATCTCGCCCAGGCGCTCGTCCACGCTCACCTCGAGGGCGATGCCGTGGCGGCTCGCCCGCTCCCGGACCAGGGTCAGCGCCTGGTGGAGGGCAGTCGGGCAGGTCGAATGGCCCCAGCTCCAGCTCGAGCCGTCCGGCCTCCACCTTGGAGAGGTCGAGGATGTCGTTGATCAGCGAGAGGAGATGCCGGCCGGAGGCCAGGACGTCCTGGAGGTACTCGGCCTGCTTCTCGTTCACGTCCCCGAACAGCTGCTCGGCGAGCACCTCGGAGAAGCCGATGATCGCGTTCAGCGGCGTGCGCAGCTCGTGGGACATGTTCGCGAGGAACTCCGACTTGTGGCGGCTCGCGGCCTCGAGCTGCTGGCTCTTGTCCGCGATCTCCTGGAAGAGCCGCGCGTTCTGGATGGCCAGGACCGACTGGGTCGCGAAGGTCTGGAGGAGGTTCACGACCTCCGGGGCGAAGCTGCCCGGCTCCTGGCGCCAGACCGAGAGCACGCCGACGATCCGCTGCTCGAAGAGGAGCGGAACGGCCAGCAGCGACCGGTACCCTCGCCGCGCGAAGACGGCGCGGAACCGCGCGACGTCGTACGTCCGCTCGTCCAGGACGTCCGGGACCTGCACGGGGGCCCGGAGGGCCGCGGCCTTTCCAGTCGCGCCTTCTCCCAGACGGGTCGGCGCCGCCCGGAGCACCTCGCCCAGCTCTTCGTCGAGACGGTGCGCGCCCCTGATCTGGTGGAATTCCTGCTTCGTCTCGTCGTACTCGTAGATGAGCCCGCCGTCGGCGGCGGAGAGCTGCGCGGCCCGCGCGACGATGGTGTTGAGCACCGTCTCCAGGTCCAGGGTCGAGCTGACCGCTCGGCTGACCTCCCCGAGCGCCTTCAGCTCCTCGACCGATCGCCCCAGCTCGTGCGTGCGGGCCTGCAGCTCCGTGAAGAGCCGCACGTTCTCGATGGCGATGACGGCCTGGTCGGCGAAGGTCTTCACCAGCTCGATCTGCTTCTCGGAAAACGGCCGGGGCTCGGCTCGCGAGACCGCGATGGCCCCGATGGGCGCTCCCCGCTGGAGCATCGGCACCACCAGAAGGCTGCGCTGTCTCCCGGCCTGGGCAATCTCCACGAGCCGGTACTCGGGATCCAGGGCGACATCGGGCACGTTGATGACCGCCCGATCCAGGACCGCCCGAGCGGCCAGGCTGCCTCGGTCCGGCGGCCGCGGCCACGTGTGCCGGGCCATCTCCAGCGCCTCCGGTGCCCAGTTGTAGTGACCCACGAAGTGCATCAGCTCTCCGTCGAAACGGAAGACCCCGCAGTAGATCCCGTCGCAGAGGCGCGTCGCGCTCTCCGCGATGCTGTCGAAGACCGGTTGGACGTGGGTTGGCGAGCGGCTGATGACGCGCAGGATCTCGGCCGTCGCCGTCTGCTGCTCCAGCGACTCCGTCAGCTCGGCGTTCCGCGCTCTGCAGCTCCTGGAACAGCCGCACGTTCTCGATGGCGATGACGGCCTGCGTGGCAAAGGTCTGCAGGAGGCCGATCTGACGGTCCGTGAAGGGACGTACCTGCCGGCGGTACACGGAGAGGGCGCCAACGAGCCGTCCCTCCTTCAGCAAGGGGACCATCAGAAGCGTTCGCATGCCCTCGAGCTCGACAACCGCTCGACGCAGCGGGTCGCCTTCGGCGAAGGCCGCGTCCGCGAGCACATCGTCGATGTGCACCGGGCGGAGCTCTTGGAGGACCCGGGCCAGGGCCGTGTGCGGCCCGGGCCGGATGGGAGCGCGCCGGTGGTGCTCGACGAGCGCCGACTCGGCGCCCCGGAAGGCGGCGGCGTGGTAGGCCTCGCCGTCGAAGAGGAACAGTCCGCCGCGTTGCGCCTCGCACAGCCGCGTGGCGTTGTCGAGGATCGTGTCGAACACGGGCTGGACGTCGGTCGGCGAGCTCGAGATGACGCCCAGGATCTCGGCGGTGGCCGTCTGCTGCTCCAGCGCCTCGGTCAGCTCGCGGTTTCGAGCCTCCAGCTCCTGGAACAGCCGCACGCTCTCGATGGCGATCACGGCTTGATCGGCGAAGCTCGTCACGAGCTCGATCTGCTCGTCGGTGAAGGGCCGAACGTCGGTCCGCCGGATCACGATCACGCCGATGACGGCGCCCTCCCTGAGCATCGGCACTGCCAGGATCGTCCGGATCTCGTCGCCCCGCTCACCCGCGGCCCACCGGTACTCGGGGTCGGCGAGCACGTCGTGGATGTGGACGGCCCGGCGCTCGAGGATGGCTCGACCGGATGCAGACTCTCGACCGGGACGGATGGGATAGCGCACGATGACTTCAAGGAACTCGGGAGACGCTCCGCAGGCGGCCACCCCGAGATAGAGCTCCCCGTCCTGCGCGTGAGATGCTCCCCTTGTCGGCGCCGCACAGCCGGACCGCGCTCTCGACCAGGCTCTGCAGCACCGACTGGAGATCGAACGCCGATCGGCTGATGGTCCTGAGGACGTCGCCGGTCGCCGCCTGCTGCTCGTGGGCCTCCGCCAGGCGCTTCTCGAGCTGGCGACGTCTGGAGGCCTCGCTCTTCAGGGACATGCGGAGGCCGGCGACCAGCTCGGCGTCACCCCTGGCCTTCGCGGGCTTCGCACCTCGACGCATCGGCCCTCCTGCAACACCGGCGCCACCACCGCGCGGCGATCGACGACAGGCTACGCGAAGGGCCCCCGGGGGGCAAGCGGCCGCCGCCGGTGGCTGGGCCGGGACCCCCGTCTACAACGGCGGGACGGAGGGTGCTATGCTGCCGTCCGAACGAGCCTTCCGGGAACCCCCCATCCACGGCGAGGAGGACACGGCGGTGACCAAGACCATGCGGTGGCTCATCCCTGCGGCGCTCGCGGCGGTCCTGGCGCTGGCGCTCCTGCCCTCCGGGCAGGCCCAGCCGAAGGACGTCACCATGACGTACATCGAGGGCCAGCCGGTCACGACCATCGACCCGGCCAAGCACACCGACGAGAGCGCGCATCACGCCGTCATCAACATGTACGACCCGCTCCTCTACCCGAAGGTGGCCGAGAACTCGATGGAGCCGGGCCCCCACGTCGCCGAGTCCTGGAAGATCACGGACGGCGCGAAGGTCTACACCTTCCAGATCCGGAAGGGCATCCGCTTCCAGGACGGCCGCGAGCTGACCGCCGACGACGTGGTCTTCTCGCTCCAGCGGATGCTGGCCCTGAAGAAGGGCTTCTCCTGGCTCTGGAACGGGGTCCTCACCGGGGAGCAGGTGCGGGCGACCGGGCCCAACACCGTCGTCTTCACCCTGAGCCAGCCGTACGCCCCGTTCCTCGCCACCATGACCCAGCTCTTCATCGTCAACAAGGAGCAGGTGCTGGCCAACAAGAAGCCCGGCGCCTACGGGAGCTTCGGCGACCACGGCGAGGCGTGGATGGGCGACCACGTCGCGGGGTCGGGGCCCTACATGCTCGAGTCCTGGGACCATGCCACGACCCTCGTCATGAAGGCGTTCCCCGGGTACTGGCGCGGCTGGAAGCCCAACCAGGTGACCCGGGTGACCTACCGCACGGTGACGGAGGAGGCGACGATGCGGACGCTCCTCCTCTCCGGCCAGGCGGACATGATCGACCAGTGGCGGCTGCCCGACCACGTTCGAGCAGCTCGCCAAGACCCCGGGGATCGTGGTGGACGAGAAGCCGAGCGCCCAGCTCTACCACATCGAGCTCAACACCCAGAAGCCGCCCCTGACCGACCCGCGGGTGCGGAAGGCGATCGCGCTCGCCTTCGACTACAAGACGGCCATCACGCAGATCTTCCGCGGCGCGGCGCCGGCCCGGGGCCCGGTGCCGGTCCGGGTCTACGGCCACGCCGACGCCGTCCAGCCCTACGCGCAGGACGTCGAGCAGGCCAAGCGCGAGCTGGCCGCGGCGGGGGTCAAGCCCGGGACGGTCACGCTCGCCTACTACTTCCCCTCGGGGAACGAGCCCGGCCGCCAGGTGGGGCTCCTCTTCCAGGCGAACCTCGCCGCCGTCGGGATCAAGCTGGAGCTCCGCGAGACGCCGTGGGCCCAGATCGTCCAGGCCTCGGCCTCGGCCGAGACGAACCCCGACGTGTGCTCGATCTTCGACACGCTCAAGTACCCGCACCCCGACAGCCACACCTACGGCATGTACCACCCGAGCGCGTGGGGGAGCTACCGGACCATCAGCCGCTACAAGGACGACGAGGTGACGAAGGTCCTCGAGCAGGCCCGGGCGACGGCCGAGCGCGAGCCCCAGCTCGCCCTCTACCGGAAGTCGCAGGAGCTGGTCGTCAAGGACTACCCGAGCCTCTACGTCGCGAACCCCGTGCACCGGATCGCCTTCCGGGACTACGTGAAGGGCTACCGCTACGTCGGCCTCCTCGGCTACGACGTGGCGTTCTACGACTTCACGATCGAGAAGAAGTAGCGCGCCGCCGGCCCCCGGGGTGGGGCAGGGATGGGCTCCCGCGACTACCTGCTGCGGCGGATCGCCCAGCTCGTCCCCACCCTCCTCGGGCTCCTCGTCCTGATCTTCCTGATCGCCCGGGTCATGCCGGGCGATCCGGTGCGGCTGGCCCTCGGGCCGGAGGCGACCCGGGAGCAGATCGAGACGTACCGCCGCCAGCTCGGGCTCGACCAGCCGCTCCCCGTCCAGTTCGTCCGCTACCTGGGCGGGCTGGCTCGCGGCGACTTCGGCGAGTCCATCCGCACCTACCGGGACGTGCGGCTGGACATCCGCGACTTCCTGCCGGCGACGGTGGAGCTGGTGCTGGCCGCGCTCGGGCTGGCGATCGTGGTCGGGGTGCCGCTCGGCGTGCTCTCGGCCGTCTACCGCGACACCTGGGTGGACAACCTGACGCGCATGGTGGCCATCCCGGGGGTCGCGCTGCCGCGCTTCTGGGTGGGGATCGTGCTCCAGGTCGGGCTCGCCTACCAGCTCGGGCTCTTCCCCCTGGTCGGCCGCGCCGACCGCCCGCCGCGGGGGCTCACCGGGATGTACCTGGTGGACGCGGCGCTGACTTGGGACGGCGCCGCCCTGCTCGACAGCGCGCTCCACCTGGCGCTGCCCGCGTTCACGCTCGCGCTCCCGACCCTCGCCCAGCTCGCGCGGCTCACGCGCGCCAGCATGATCGACGTCTTCCGCCGCCAGTACATGCTGGTCCACCAGGCCTTCGGGATCCCGCCCGCCCGCCGGATCCTGCGCTACGGCCTCCGGAACGGCCTGACCTCGGTGCTGACCCTGGTCGGCATGACGTACGGTGCCCTCATCGAGAACGCGTTCCTGGTGGAGGTGGTCTTCGGCTGGCCCGGCATCTCCGCCTACGGCGCGGCCGCCGTCATCGCCAAGGACTTCAACGCCGTCGTGGGCGTCACGCTCGTGATCGGGCTCTCCTTCCTCCTCGCCAACCTGCTCGTGGACGTGGCCTATGGCCTGGCCGACCCCCGGGTCCGCCGCCGCTGAGCCGGTCGCCGGGGTGCCGGCGCCGGGGGCCGGTGTGGCGGCGTCGCGCGCGCGCCGCCGGGTCGGGGGCCGGCCGCTCCGGCGGCTTCTCCGGAACCCGCTGTCGGTCGCGGGCGGGGTGGTCGTCCTCGTCCTGCTGGTGGCCGCGGTGGCGCCGGGCTGGATCGCGCCGTTCCCCGAGGACGCGGGGCCGAGCGTCCACTTCGACCGGACCTTCCAGCCACCCGGGTCGCGCCACTGGTTCGGCACCGACGAGGTCGGGCGCGACGTCTTCAGCCGGGCTGTCTTCGGCGCCCGCGTGTCGCTGACCCTCGCCGTCGTGGTGCTGGGGACCGCGCTCGCGGTCGGCGTGCCGCTCGGGCTCTACGCCGGCTACCGCGAGGGGGCGCGGACGAGCGGCTGGGTCATGCGGGTGACCGACGTCTTCCTGTCGGTCCCCCCGCTCGCGCTGGCCCTGGCCGCGGCCGCCGCCGTCAAGCCCGACCTCACCGGCGCCGCCATCGCCATCAGCTTCACCTGGTGGCCCTGGTACGCGCGGCTCGTCTACGGGGAGGTGCTCGTCCGGCGGGAGGAGCCCTACGTCGAGGCGGCCCGCGCCCTCGGCCAGGGCGACGCCCGCATCGCCGTCCGGCAGATCCTGCCCAACCTGTTGTCGCCGGTGGTCGTGAAGACGACCCTCGACGTGTCGTTCGTCATCCTGCTCGGCTCCGGCCTCTCGTTCCTGGGGGTCGGCGCCCAGGAGCCCACCCCCGACTGGGGCGCCATGGTCGCCCGCGGCCGCACGTTCCTCCCCGGCTACTGGTGGCTCTCCACCATGCCGGGGCTCGTCATCTTCGTCGCCGTCCTCGGCTTCAACCTCCTCGGCGACGCCCTCCGCGACGCCCTCGACGTCTGGGACTGACGCTGGCTCGTCCGACGGGCTACAAAACGCTCGCTCTGAACATACCCAGGACGGGGTTTATCATACCCACCGTGGGAATGAAGCAAGCGTCGCGGAGAGGATCATCCGAGGACTCCGTCGCCGGGCCTGGCCGACGCGCTGTTCGCCAAGGTGCAGCAGCGCGTACTGGGGGTGCTCTTCGGCAATCCTCGGCGGAGCTTCTACGCCAACGAGGTCATCGGCCTGGCCCGCTCCGGTACCGGCGCCGTGCAGCGAGAGCTGGCCCGGCTGGAGGCATCCGGGCCTCGTGACCGTGACCCGCGTCGGCAAGCAGAAGCACTACCAGGCGAATGCCGGCTCGCCGGTGTTCGAGGAGCTGCGAGCGCTGGTGCTCAAGACGGTCGGGCTGGCCGACGTGCTGCGCGCGGCGCTGGCGCCGGTCTCGCGAAGCATCCGCGCGGCGTTCGTCTACGGGTCGATCGCAAAAGGCCAGGACACCGCCGCGAGCGACATCGATCTGATGGTGGTCACCGACCGCCTGACCTATGCGGATCTGTTCGCTGCCCTGGAAGAGGCCTCCGCGCGACTCGGACGGAAGGTCGCTCCCACGATCTATTCGCCGAAGGAGCTGTCCAAGCGCGTGAAGCAGGACAATGCGTTCGTGACGCGGGTGCTGGCGCAGCCCAAGCTGTGGCTGATCGGCGACGAGAGTGCCCTCGCCGCTTGAGAACCTGTGCGGGCCGGACAAACCCTTGCGCAAGGAGGCGCCGGACGCGAAGGAGCTTGCCGGCCTCGAGCGGTCCGGTCTCACGCGACTAGCCGATGCGCAGAAGCAGGCAAATTCCCTGGAGAGTCGATTCGATCTCGCCTACAACGCGGCGCACGCGCTAGGCCTCGCGGGGTTGCGCCGCTCGGGGTATCGCGCCACGAACCGATACATCGTGTTTCAGGTGCTTCCGCACACGCTCGGTGTCGGCCCTGAAGTGTGGCGGGTGCTTGCCCGGTGCCATGAGCTCCGCAATCGCGGAGAGTACGAGGGCGATCTGTACGTGGACGTGCGCCTGCTTACCGACCTGATCGATGCGTGTGTGCTTCCCATCCGGCGGCGGGACGAAGGCGCCGATTGGCGTCAGCATCGAGGAGTTCCACGTCGCGCGTCCGAGTGCTTCCCATCCGGCGGAGATGATGGCGAGCCGATTGGCGTGAGCATTTCCATAGAGTTCCGCATCGCCGCCACCTTCGTGGCGCAAGGGCCGGGCCCGACGTTTCCGACTGGACAAGTGAGGGAGTGCATGGTCACCTGAAGGGATGCGGCGCTATCACCCCGAGGCCGCGTCGCGGCTGACGCCATGACCGGGGTCGTGCCCGAGGACTCCAGAGGACGCCACATGCC
This sequence comes from uncultured Candidatus Rokubacteria bacterium, assembly GCA_963708025.1. Taxonomy (GTDB): domain Bacteria; phylum Methylomirabilota; class Methylomirabilia; order Rokubacteriales; family DASRDR01; genus CAVPSB01. The sequence continues at coordinate 255,879 of CAVPSB010000025.1, forward strand.
CCAGGCGCCGTGGATCTCCCGCCGAGCGGGGGCTTTCGCCCTCGCCGGCCTCCTCGTCCTGCCCTGGCCGGCTGCGAGCAGAAGGCGCCGCCCGCGTTCGAGCGGCCGCCGGCGCCCGTCACCGTGGCGGCGACGATCGCGCGCGACACGTCCCTCTACCTCGACGAGGTGGGCAAGTGCGTGGCCAACGAGGTCGTCGCCGTCCAGCCGCAGATCTCGGGACGGATCGTCAAGATCCACTTCGCGGACGGCGCCGATCTCAAGCAGGGTGACCTCCTGTTCACGATCGACCCGCGGCCGATCCAGGCGACCGTCCAGCAGGCCGAGGCCAACGTGGCCCGGGACCAGGCCCAGGCGCGCCAGGCCGAGGCCAACACCGCGCGCGATCAGGCGCAGGTTCAGCAGGCCCTGGCCGCGCTGACCCAGGCCCAGGCGCAGCTCGGCCAGGCCGAGGCGAACGTCGTCCGCGACCAGGCGCAGCTCGAGAACGCCCGGGCCCAGGACCGGCGCTACGCGGAGCTGGTCCGTCAGGGCTTCGTCGCGCGCGAGCAGGCCGATCAGGTCCGCACCGCCATGGAGACGGCGGCGGCCACCCTCCGCGCCGACCAGGCGATGGTCGACAACGCGAAGGCGGCCATTGCCGTGGCCGAGGCCACGCTCGCGCAGGCCAAGGCCGCGGTCCTGGCCGGCCAGGCCGCCGTCGAGAACGCCCGCGCCGTCGTCCGCGCCAACGAGGCGGCCGTCGAGAGCACGCGCCTGCAGCTCGCGTACACGGAGATCCGGTCGCCCATCGATGGCCGCGCGGGGCAGCGGCTCGCCGACCTCGGCAACATCGTGACCGCGAACGCGGGCTCGCTCCTCAGCATCCAGCGGCTCGATCCCATCTACGCGGAGTTCACGGTGACCGAGAACGACCTCGGCGAGGTTCAGCGGAACATGCGAGGGGGGCGGCTGCAGGTCGAGGTCCGGCTGCCCGATCAGCCCGACACCGTCATCCCCGGCACGCTCACGTTCCTCGACAACGCCGTGCAGGAAGGGACCGGCACCGTCAAGCTCCGCGCCACCGTGCCGAACCGCGAGCGCCGGCTCTGGCCCGGGCGCTTCGTCAACGTCCGGCTCATCCTCGGCCGCGTCGCCGGCGCGGTGCTCATCCCCGCCTCGGCGCCCCAGATGTCGGCAAAGGGGCTGTTCGTCTACGTCGTCAAGGACGACTCGACCGCCGAGATCCGTCCGGTGACCCTCGGCCAGCGTCAGGGCGAGCTCGTCATCGTGGCCTCCGGCGTGAAGCCCGGGGAGCGGGTCGTCACGACCGGCCAGATGGGCGTCACCCCCGGCGGGAAGGTCCGGGTCGAGGAAGCGGGGGGGCCCGGACGGCGCCGCGCCCGCCGGGGCCAGCAAGCCATGAACCTGTCCGAGCCCTTCATCCGCCGGCCCGTCATGACGGCGGTCCTGACCGCCTCGGTGGTGCTCTTCGGCTTCCTGAGCTACCGGCAGCTCCCGGTGAACGACCTGCCCGTCGTCGACTACCCGGTGATCCAGGTGCAGGCCGACTACCCGGGCGCGAGCCCCGACACGATGGCCAACAACATCGCGACGCCGCTCGAGCGCCAGTTCATGCAGATCACGGGGCTCGAGGTCGTCACGTCGAAGAGCACCCAGGGGCACGTGAGCCTGACGCTCCAGTTCGCGCTGGACAAGAGCATCGACGCCGCCGCCACGGACGTCCAGACCGCGATCACCCAGGCCACCGGGAGCCTCCCGATCGACCTGCCGTCGCCGCCGACCCTGTCCAAGACGAACCCGAACGACCAGCCGATCATGTACGTCGCGCTGACGAGCGACTCGATCACCGCCGGTCAGCTCTACGACTACGCGAACATCCAGGTCGGCCAGCGCATCAGCATCCTGCCCGGGGTGAGCCGCGTCGCCGTGTTCGGCACCAAGTCGGCCATCCGCATCAAGGCGGATCCGGCCGCGATGTGGGCGCGCGGCATCTCGATCGACGACCTGTCGGCGGCCATCCGGGGCGGCACCAGCTACTCCGGCGCCGGCCAGCTCGACTCGGCGGCTGGCACCGCCCTCCTCCGGCCGCACGGCCAGCTCGACAGTGCGGACGCCTACCGGAGCCTCATCGTCAGCACGAGCGGCGGCGCCCCGGTGTACCTGCGGGACATCGCGGACGTGCGGGAGTCGCTGCAGGACGAGCGGATCTCGATGCGGTTCTGGGCCCGCGGCTACTCGGTCCCCTCGGCCACGGTGGTGGCCGCCGTCTACCGTCAGGCCGGCGCCAACGCGGTGAAGGTGGCCCGGAGCATCCACGACCTGGTGCCGGTCATCACCGCCGAGCTCCCGGGCTCGGTGCGCATCACGCCGATCTACGACCGCTCGCAGACGATCGTCAACTCCGTCCACGACGTCCAGCTCACCCTGATCGTCGCCTTCGTCCTGGTCGTCGTCGTGATCTTCGTCTTCCTGGGCCGGGCCGCCGACACCCTGATCCCGGCGGTCGCGCTGCCGCTCTCCCTGCTGCTCACGTTCGTCGCGATGTGGGCGCTCGACTACAGCCTCGACAACCTGTCGCTCATGGCCCTGACCCTGGCCATCGGGTTCCTCGTGGACGACGCCATCGTGTTCCTGGAGAACACGGTGCGACGGATGGAGCGCGGCGAGCGGGCGCTCGAGGCGACGCTCGACAGCGCCCGGGAGATCAGCTTCACCATCTTCGCGATGACCATCTCGCTGGCCGCCGTCTTCCTGCCGCTCGTCGTCATGCCCGGGCTGGTGGGCCGCATCTTCCGGGAGTTCGCCGTCACCATCGTGGTCGCCATCCTCGCCTCGGGTCTGGTCTCGCTCACCCTCACCCCGCTCATGTGCGCCCGTCTCCTGGCCGACCGCGGACACGGCGCGCGCCAGACGTGGATGGAGCGGGTGATGGGCGGCGTGGAGCGGCGCATCCTCGGGCTCTACGGCCGGTCGCTGGGCTGGTTCATCCGGCGGCGCGCGGTCGCCGCGGCGATCTGGGCGGTCTGCCTGGCGGGCACGGTCGGGCTGTTCCTGGTCGTCCCCAAGGCGTTCCTGCCGGTGGGCGACAGCAGCGTGATCTTCGGCGTCTTCATCGCCCGCGAGGGCTCGTCGCCGGAGCAGATGCAGCGGCTGCAGGACCGCGCCGACCAGATGCTCCACTCGGATCCGAACGTCGTCACCGCGTTCACCATGACGGGGAACGGCGCGTTCCTGTCCTCGAACCAGGGCATCACGTTCACCTTCCTCCGGCCCCCCGAGGAGCGCGCGCCCGATCGCCGCCGTCGCCGGCCAGCTCATGGGGAAGATGAGCGCGATTCCCGGCGTGTTCGCCTTCCTGCGGCCGTATCCCGTGCTCGAGATCAGCACGGGCGCGACCAACCAGAACCAGGGGCAGTACGCGTTCTCCGTCTCCGGCGTCAACCCCGACCAGGTCTACGAGGCGGCGGGCAAGCTCATGGCGAAGCTCGCCGAGTACCCGGGGTTCGCCACGATCTCCTCCGACTTCTTCAACAACACCCCGAACCTCGACATCGAGCTCCGGCGGGACCAGGCCAGGATGTACGGCGTCTCCGAGACCCGCATCCTGTCGCTCCTGCGCACCGCTTACTCCCAGAACTACGTCTACCTGATCAAGAAGCCGCAGGACCAGTACCAGGTGATCCTGGAAATCGAGGACTCGGCGCGGGCCCACCCCGAGGACCTGTCGCGGCTCTACATCCGGTCGGACGACGGGAAGAACCTCGTCCCGCTGAAGGCGCTCGTCACCTGGAAGACGTCGCTCGGGCCGCAGGCCGTGAACCACCTGAACCAGTTCACCAGCGTCAGCTGTTCTTCAACCTGAAGCCGGGGGTGGCGATCGGCGACGCGACCGACCACATCACGAAGACCGCCGCCGCGATCGTCCCGCCCACGCTGCGGGCGACCCTGCAGGGCGAGGCCCTCACCTTCCAGCAAGACGGTCCGCGACCTCACGCTCCTGATGGCGCTCGCCGTGTTCGTGATGTACGTGATCCTGGCCATCCTCTACGAGAGCTACGTCCACCCGCTCACCGTGCTCTCGACCTTGCCGACCGCGCTGGTGGGCGGGCTGGCCACGCTCTACCTCTTCGGGGAGCCGGCGACCCTCTACGCGTTCGTCGGCATGTTCATGCTCATGGGCATCGTCAAGAAGAACGGCATCATGATCGTGGACTTCGCGCGTCACCGCGTCGAGGCCGGGGAGCCGGCCGACCGCGCCATCCACGACGCCAGCCTCGACCGGTTCCGGCCGATCGTCATGACGACGCTGGCCGCGGTCGCCGGGGCGGTCCCCATCGCGGTCGGCGTCGGCGCCGACGGCGCCTCGCGCCGGGCCCTCGGCCTGGTGATCGTCGGCGGCCTGATGGTCTCCCAGCTGATCACGCTCTACGTGACGCCGGTCATCTACCTCTACCTCGAGAAGTTCCAGGAGCGCGTGCTGGACCGCATCCAGCTTCTTCCGCTCGCGGCAGCGTCGTCCCGCCGCCGCGGGCTTCGATACGGGGGGCGGGAGAGCCTTGCCCGCCGTGTCCCCCGTCGCCGGCGGAAGCGAGCCGAGCGACGACGACCGGCGCGCTTGATCGCGCGCCCTCTAAACCCGAATCGGCGGCGAATATCCGGCCCGAGCTGTACCCTCTTTTCCCTCTCCCCCTCTGGGGGAGAGGGTTGGGCGGGCACGACCTTCGAACTCGAGGGCTTGACAGGGGCGGGCGAGTGTACTACCGTACTAGTACGGTGCATTCCAATGCGACTGCATACTGACGCGCACAGCTCGATCCCGATCCGCCGTGAGCCGACGGAACCGGTCAGGTATGTGGTCGAGGGCGGCGGCGGCCCGCGGGAGCGGGCGCTGCCCAGCGGCCGGGCACTGGCCGGCTTCCTCGATCCGAACACGGTCACACGCACCATCGAGGATCTCGGGCGGAGCGGGTACCGGCCGCTGGCGGCCCCGTCCAATGGCGCCTGACCCCGCGTCCATGGGGCCGCGGGCCGCCTTGGTGGCGGTGAGCGCAAGCGGCCCGCGCCGGGCTCGCTCCATATCGAAATTCAGGTTCAGGAGGTCTTGTCAATGAAGCTAGAGAGTGCGGCGAAGATCAAGTATGGAATTTGGGGCCTTATTTGTGGGGCCGTCATCGCAATGATCGTCGGCTTTGCGTGGGGTGGTTGGACAACCTCCAGCACTACGCAAACGATGACCAAAGAGGCGGTCTTGGCGAGTCAGGCGGCGATCTGTGTCGCCCAATTCATGAAGCAACCGAATTATGAAGCGAAACTCAAAGAACTCGCAGAAGTAGGTAGCTGGAAGAGAGCTGAAGTCATTGAAGCAGGGGGCTGGGATAAGATGCCCGGGCAAGAGAAGGCTGGCTATGCTGTAGCCCGAGCCTGCGCCGATGGGCTGGAACTTCTCGTCAAGAAATGAGAAGAGCCTTCGAGTCCCGTAGGCCTTGCTGACCGACTCGCAGCTCAGGCGGACGTCCGATCTCGTGAGGACCGCCGGGTGGTCGCGCGGCCCCCGGGGACTCGTGACGCCGTGGCGCGCGGCGGGAGGGCCGCTCCCGGCCGGGCGCGCCGCCCGCCACTTCGGGCCGGACGGCACGCTCCGGCCCGAGGCGCTCGCGCGGGTCAACCAGTGCCCGCCGACCGCCCTCCAGCCGTTCCCCGTGTACTCGTCGAGGGGTTGAGGCTCTCCGTCCGGTCCGGCCACTCGACGAGGAGGTAGAGGTGCGTCTCCGTGCGGAGGGCTCGGAGGCTCACCTCGACGCTTCCCTGGCGCCCTCGTGGGTCCTACTTCAGCAACAGCTTCAGCACCGTGGGTCCCGTGTGCGAGTGCTGATCGTCCCCCTCGTTGTCGTGGACGGAGATCCCGAAATAGTAGGAGCGACCGGGATCGGTGAGCTGGACGTCGTTCTCCTTGTCCCCGGTGTCGCGGGCCCGCCGCATCTCCAGCGTCCACCGGCCCTTGTCCCACACCGCCTTTGCCTCGATGTCACCTCGGCTGCCGGTGGGCTTCTCCAGCACCTCGCGGGGCAGCCGATCGCCCACCTTGAACTTCTGGTCCTTGATCTCCACCGCGTCCTTCTTGAGGAGCACCGGCCCCGGCTTGTCGCCCTCCTTGAAGGCGTACTTCGGGCGCTTGGCCTCCTTGTCCCAGTTGTCGGAGTATCCCCCCGCGGTCTTGGCGTCGTTGCCCCGGGCGAGCTCCTCGTCGCCGTCCTTCTTGAGCTCGTGGCCCAGCCACTGATCGTCCGTGTAGCCGACCGGGTTCGAGCGCTGAGCCTTCCAGTGCCAGACGTCCATCCGCTCCGATGGGCCGTTGGTCATCAGGGTCACCTTCTTGTCCTGCTTGTGGCAGGCGGCCGTGCACCCCTTGGCGGGGAACTCCTTCATCGTGTTGTTGATGTCCCACATGAGGTTGAAGCGGTCCTCACCCCCCTTGACCTTCTTCCACTCCTTCCCGTCGAACTCGTAGAGCCGGTTCAGGCTCGCCGTCTTGTCCGGCCACTGGAAGAGGAAGTAGACGTCCTTGTCGGTGTAGAGCGCCTTCAGGGTGATCTCGACGTCCCCCTGCGGCCCCTCGGACGCCGTGACCTTGACCGCCTTCACGCCGTCCCAGGCTCTGTCCGCCTTCCCGTCGATCGCCGGCGCCTCGGTCACCTTCTTGGCCGCGACCTCCACCTCCGCCGCGGTGGCCGGCCCGGCCGCGAGCGGGGCGACCAGCCCGAGCATCAGAACGGCTCGCATCCACCGTCGCATGGCACACCTCCCTGGGGAGTGCTTCCCCGTTTAGCGGCGCTTGTCCTTCGTCGCCGCGTTCCCGGGCCCGCCGGCCGGCGGGCCCGCGCCTCCACGGTTGGCGAGGAGGTAGGCGATCAGATCCGCCAGCTCGCCGCCCTTGAGGACCGGCCAGGCCACGTTCTCCTCCAGCATCTTCGCTTCCATCTTTCCGGCGTGGTTCCACATCTCGGTGATGACCTCCAGCGGGGTCCCGAGCTTCGCGACCACGTCGGCGATCGGCGGGGCGACCGGCTTGCCGGCCCCGGTCGCGGCGTGGCAGGCGCCGCACTGCTTCTCCTTGTAGACCGCAAAGCCCCGGCGAGCATCACCCGGGGGGTCGATGAACTGGAAGAAGTAGAGGTAGCTGATCAGGTCGCCCATCTCGACCTCGGTCAGGCTCGGCACCGCGATCCCGCGCTCGGCCATCGTCGCCCACATCCGGGGCCCGTGGTTCCACATGGTGCCGGCGATGCGCGTCAGGCTGCCCCTGAGCCGGACCCCCAGGTCGGGGCCGACCTTCCCGCCGTGGCCCCGGATCGAGTGGCACTCCACGCAGCGCTTCTCCGTGAACAGCTCCTCCCCGCGCTTGGGGCTTCCCGGCGGCACGTAGACCCGCTCCGTGCCGCCGCCCGCGCTCCGGATGTAGGCGAGGAGGTCCACGATGTCGCTGCCCTCGAACGTCGGGCGAGGCACCCGCCGCTCGCGCATCACCTCCGCCATCGCCTCCCCGCGCCGCCACAGGGCCGCCGTCAGGTAGAGGGGGGAAGCGTAGCGGCTGTACTTCTCGAGGTCGGGACCCACCCGGCCGCCCTTGCCGCCCAGGGAGTGGCAGGTCTCGCACCCCTTCTGGCGGAACAGGCGGGCGCCGGCCGCCGCGTCGCCCGGGGGGTCCAGGGATCCGAGGTAGTAGAGGAAGGCGAGGAGGCTGGCCATCTCCTCGGGCTCGAACCGCGGGCGGGCGATCCGCCGCTCCTGGAAGAGATGCTCCATCCCGGGGGAGTGGTTCCACATGACCCCGGCGATCTCGAGCAGGGGCCGGTTCAGGGCTCGCCGGCCGAGATCCGGGCCGGTGGTGCCGCCCACCCCCTGGATCGCGTGACAGCGGAGGCACCCCTTCCCGGTGAACAGGCGGCTCCCCTCCAGCGGGTTGCCGGGCAGCAGGACCGAGAGGGCCTCGTGGGCGCCGAAGGCCGGAGCAGGCCGCGAGCCCGACGGCCGCCGCCAGCGCCAGACCGGCGATCAGGCGCGTCATCGTGCGCTCCGGTCTCCCAGGAGCCCCCAGAAGACGTAGAGGATCACGCCGAGCAGGGTGAGGAAGACGGGAATCGCCACCAGCGAGATCCCGATGGAGGCCGACGGAACGTCGCCGAGCCGCCAGGCGGTGCGGATGAGGTGGCTGATCCAGGCGACGATGCCGCCGATGAAGAGGATGGCCACCGCCGCCAGCCCCCACTGGGTGGCCCGCACCGTCCGCTCGGACACGGGACTCGGGCTCGCCATGTCAGCCCCCTCGCTCGGCCTCCGCGAAGTCGCGCCTCGGCCGCGTCCGGCAGGTAGGTCAGGAGCCGCTCCTCCACCTCCCGGACCCCCTCCCGCGCCTCCCGGATCTCCCAGATGGAGATGACGGGGAAGACCTTGGTGAAGAGGAGGTAGAAGAGGGCGAAGAGGGCGAAGCTCCCCGCCGTCTCCCCCCACTCGACCCACGTGGGCCAGTAGAGCCCCTCGCCGAACGGGAGCCGGGGATTGCGACAGGCGTCGGGACGACGATGATGAAGCGCTCGAGCCACATCCCCACCAGCACCGACAGGGAGGCGGTGAGCACCTTGCCGACGGTGTGGCGGGAGAGCCGGATGAGGCAGGCGAGCGGGATGACGAAGTTGGTGAGCGCCATCCCCCAGAAGGCCGGCCAGAAGGGGCCGGTGAACTTGGCCCAGAAGACCTTCATCTCCTCCGGCGCGCTGCCGTAGTAGCCGGTCAGGTACTCGGCGAACGTGAAGTAGAACCAGAGCAGCGACATGACCAGCAGGAGCTGCCCCAGGTAGCGGAAGTGGATCGGCTTGAGGTAGCCCTGGAGGCCGTAGGCCTTCCGGAACGCGATCATGGCCACGATGAGGGCCGCGATGCCCGAGAAGATGGCCCCCACCACGAAGTAGGGGCCGAAGATCGTCGAGTGCCACATGGGCTGCAGCGTCATGGAGAAGACGAAGGAGACCACCGAGTGCACGGAGACCGCGATGGGGATCACCAGGACCGCCATGATGGCGATGGCGCGGTTGAGGACGCGCTGCTGGCGCTCGCTGCCCGTCCACCCGAGGGCCAGCACGGTGTAGAAGAGCTTCCGCCTGGCGAGCCGGTCCCGCAGGATCGCGATGTCCGGGATCATGGGGAGGTAGAGGTAGACGATGCTGGCCGTCAGGTACGCGCTGATGCTGGTCGCGTCCCAGAGGAGCGGGGACTGGTAGCGCCCGTAGCGGAGGATGTTGAGCATCCGGTCCGGACGGCCCAGGTCCACCAGGATCTGGCCGGCGCCGATGAAGAGCACCATCACCGTGATGACCTCCGCCATCCGGGTGATGGGGCGCCGCCACTCGGCCTTGGAGAGGCGGAGGATCGCCGAGATCAGCGTGCCGGCGTGGCTGATCCCGATGAAGAAGACGAAGTTCGTGACGTAGAACCCCCAGGAGACCGGCTGGTGGAGGCCCGTGACCCCCAGCCCCTCGGCGAACTGCGTCCAGTAGGCGGCGGCCCCCCACAGGATCAGGAGGGAGAGCCCGCCGGCCGTCCAGTAGAAGCCCGGCCCCGTGCGCTCGATGGGCGCCAGGAGGACGGCGTCGCCCGGATCGACTCGCTCAGCCACGGCCTTCTCCCTCGGTCAGGTAGATCACCTTCGGCTTGGTGCCCAGCTCCTCCTGGAGCCGGAAGGCGCGGGGGCTCCGGGCGAGCCGCGCGACCTCGCTCCCCGGGTCGGCGAGGTCCCCGAAGGTGATGGCCCGGGTCGGGCACGCCTCGGCGCAGGCCGGCACGTACTCCCCGGGCGCCAGCTCCCGCCGCTCGGCGAGGGCCCGCTCCCGGGCCCGTTGCAGCCGGTGATGGCAGAAGGTGCACTTCTCGACGACGCCCTTGGGCCGGATCGAGACGTCGGGGTTCTGCCCGGGCGCGTCCGTCTGGTAGCGACGCCAGTTGAAGTACTTGGCGTTGTACGGGCAGGCGGCCATGCAGAAGCGGCAGCCGATGCAGCGGGCGTAGATCTGGGCGACGATCCCCTCCGGGTTCCGATAGGTGGCGTACACGGGGCAGACCTTCGTGCAGGGCGGGTCGTCGCACTGGAGGCACGGCCGCGGCAGGAAGCGCTTCACCTCGCCGGGGTGCGCCTCGTCCTCCTCGGTGAGGACGTGCATCCAGCTGATGATCCGCCCGCGGTGCGCCTCCTTCGCCCCGACGGCCGGGACGTTGTTCTCCGCCTTGCAGGCGATGACGCAGGCCTGGCAGCCGGTGCAGCGGTCGAGATCGATCACCATCCCCCAGAGGGCCATGGCCCTACGCCGTGCGGATCCTGACGCGGGTGGTGTTGAGGAGGCCGAAGCCCCGGAAGGGGTCGGCCTCGTGGGCGATGAGGTCGTTGGGGTTCGGGCCCTCGCCGCCGAAGAGGGGGATGTGGACGACGTCGGGGCGCGTGCCGGGATAGAGCCGCGCCGGGAGCCGGATCCGGCCCTTCGCGGACTCGACCCACACCGGATCCCCGTCCCTCACCCCCAGGCCGGCCGCCGTCTTCGGGTGGATCTCCACCCAGCCGTCCCAGGACGCCCGGACGTGGACCGCGGGCTGCTCCAGGAGCCAGGGCTGATTCTTCCCGCCTCCCGGCGGCCGGGTCACGAGGCGATAGGTGTTGAGGCGCAGGGGGAAGGCGCCCGGGTCCTCGACCGGCGGGATCGCCACGGCGGGGAGGTAGAGGAGATCGCCCCGATCCTGGCCCCCCAGGGCCTGCACGAAGGCCTCGCCCCTGGCGTCGCGCCGGATGGCCTCCTCGGTCAGGCGCTTGAGCGCGGTCGCGTACAGCTCGAGCTTTCCCGAGGGCGTCCTGAGGAGCGCCTTCCGGCTGACGGGCAGCCCCGTGGGATCCCACCAGGCGCCGCGCTTGCCGAGGGCGTCCCAGAAGTCGTCGTACGACTCGAACTCGGGAGCCCAGTACCCCTGCCGCTCGAGGATCTTCCGGAGGGACTCCTCGGCGTGGACGGATACGACGTAGCCGCGTCCGGCCTCGTAGAGCCCGCGGGCGCCCTCGTAGAGGAGGTCCTCGTACTTCTCCCAGGGGAAGCTCCCGGCGAGGCTGCCGCCCAGGCCCTTCGCGAGCTGGAGGAGCACGTCGGCGGTGTCGCGGGTCTGATGGCGCGGCACCGCGGCCGGCCGGGCCAGGCTGAAGCAGGAGAAGCCGGCCAGGTGGGTCACGGGGTCGTCCTGCCACCGCTCGAGATAGGTGTGGTCCGGCAGGATCAGGTCGGCCACGGCGCTCGACTCGTCGAGCATCGGGGAGAAGCTGACGACGAACGGGACCCGCCGGAGGGCCTCGGCGAACTGCGCCTTCGCCGGATGATTGGCCAGGGGATTCGTCGCGAACAGGAAGAGGGCGTTGACCGGATACGGCGTCCCGGCGAGGATCCGCTCGGGGAGGGCCTGGGGCACGTCCGTGGCGAGCCGATACGGCCCCTGGCCGGCGCCGTCCAGGCGGGGCTCACCGGCGCCTCGCTTGGCGATCTCGTCGGGCGGGCCGGCGGGGAGCGGGGCCAGCGGCAGCTCGCCCTGGATCAGGAGCCCGCCCCGGGCCCCGATGCTCCCGGTGAGCGCGTTGAGGCTGTGGATCGCCATCCGGGTGTGGAGGTCGTCGCGGCCGTAGGCGGGGCCCCGCTCGCCCAGGACCACGGCCGGCTTGATCGTGCCCAGGTCGCGCGCGATCTCCAGAATGGTCTTCACCGGGACGCCGGTGGCCGCCGAGACGGTCAGCAGTCCGTACTCCCTCAGGACCAGATTCTTGAACCCCTGAACCCGCCGGCCCGCGCCGTCGGTCCAGTCCTCGAACCCGAAGACGTGCTCCTCCACGAACTCCTGGTCGTAGAGCCCCTCGCGGATCATGGCGTTGGCGATACCGAGCGCCAGGATCCCGTCCGTCCCGGGGACGATGGGCACCCAGCGGTCCGCCTTGATCGCGGTGGGGGAGCGCCGGGGATCGACCTGGATGAACCGCCCGCGGGAGCCGTCGGCGCCGCCGCGGAGCCGGGCGAAGGCCAGCGAGGCGTGGACGGGACCGAGCCAGGCCTCCAGGAGGCCGACGCCGAAGGAGAGGATGAGCCGGGCCTCGCCGAGGTCGTAGCCCAGGGGGGCCGTCACACCCTGCATGAGCTGGTGGGCGAGGGCGGGCCTCTCCGGGGCGAGACAGCGGACGCGGACGTAGTTGGGCGTGCCGTAGGCCGCGGCGAAGCGCTTCCAGAGCGTGTCCCGGTACCCGCGGTACTGGCCCCCCAGGATCGCCACCGTGTGCGCGAGCCCCTTCTGCCGGAGGTCGGCCAGACGGCCCCTCAGGAGCGTCAACGCCTCGTCCCAGCTCACGGGGCGGACGTGACCGCGCTCCCGGTCGCGCACCATGGGCCCCTTGAGGCGATCCTCGGCGTAGAGGAGCTGGAGCCCGCCGAAGGCCTTCGGGCAGAGGGCGCCGCGATTGATCGGATGGAGGGGGTTCCCCGCGAGCCCCGCCACCTCGCCGTCGAGCGTGCGGACCAGGAGCCCGCAGCCGCCCGGACACTGCTGGCAGATGGAGGGGACCTGGACCTCCTCGGGGGTGGCCCACCGGCCGAGCCCACGCCCGGCCTGTTCGGCCTTGGCCAGCGGGCCGCCGACCACGGCCGCCGCCCCCGCCGTCCCGCCCAGCGCCTGGAGGAACCCTCGTCGCGTGACGCGCATCGTTCTCCCTCAGCGGTGGCAGGCGTTGCAGTCGGTGGAGACCTTCCGCCCCGCGGCCGCCCTCACCGGCTCCGCTCCCGGCGCCGGGGCCTCTGTGGGCCACTGCCACCGCTCGTGACAGCCGATGCAGTCGTCCATCCTGAGCGCCTTCAGCGGACGGGCCGGGGGACGGGTCAGCGTCTCCATGGGCCCGTGGCAGGTCTGGCACCTCACCTTCGCCACCGCCACGTGGACGCGGTGGGAGAAGAAGACATGGGGCGGGAGCCGCCAGACCCGCTGCCAGGGGATCTCCCGGCCGTTCTCACCGAACGCCTGGAGCTTCTGCTCCTCCGCGCTCTTGGCCTGGGCGCCGGAGTGACAGGAGAGGCACTTCTTGGTGGAGGGGCGGCCGGCGGCGGCGCCCTTTTCCGCCCGGTCGTGGCAGGTCGTGCACTCGACCTTCTGGTCCTTCAGATCGAGGTGCGTCTTGTGGGGGAACTCGATGGGCTGCTTCGATTGCCGGCTCCACCCAGCCCGCCCAGTAGCCCCAGGTCAGGACGAGCGCCAGCAACAGCGCCAGGCCGAGGGCGACCTTCATGGCACGCGGTGTCGGGAGAGGACCGCATTCACGGTCTCCTCCAGCTGTCCGAGGGTGATCGGCTTCTCGAGGACAGCCACCACCAGACCTTCGGCTTTCGCCGCGTGGACCTCGGGCGTCGCGAGGGAAACGAGCGCGATGACGGAGACGTGGGGGAACTCGGCCCGGAGCCGGCGGACTGTCCCGAGCTCCTCGGCCCCGAGCTCCTCGAGGTCCGTCACGACGATGGATACCGGGACCCGCTGGAGCCGGGACTCCCCTTCCGCCCAGCCCAACGCCGACGTCACCGGGACCCCGCCCCGCATGAGCGCCCGGGTCAGGCCCTGCAGCGTCGTGGCGTCGGGCGACACGACCAAGATCGATTCCGGTTGTCGCATGGCGTTCGCATCCCAGGCAGCACGCCCCGTGCCAGCTCCCCGCCACCCGCGGCTTCGACGCGGAACCCTCTTCGGTGCGCGGAGTTCGGGGGCGAAGTCGGAAGGGGAGGGCGGGCCCTGGGATTGTCAGATCGACCCTGTCGGTCGATCGAGTCCGGTCAATGCGACAAAGGGGCTATTGGAGCCCGAACTCCTGGATCTTCCGGTAGAGGGTCTTGAGTCCGATCCCCAGGACCTCGGCGGCCCTCCGCTTGTTCCCGCCGGTCGCCACCAGCGTTCGGGCGATGGTCTGGCGCTCCAGATCCCGGAGCGTCGCTCCCGCGGCGCGATCGCCGGGTTCGGGACCCCGCTCCTCGCCCCGAATGGCCAGGGGGAGATCGCCGGCGGCAACGGGACCACCCTTGGAGAACACCAGCATCGACTCCACGACGTGCTGGAGCTCCCGGACATTTCCCGGCCAGGAATGGCGGCAAAGGAGCGCGAGGGCCTCGGGGGTCAGCTCGGGGACGGGTTTCCCCGACCGCTCGGCAAAGACGCGCAGGAAGTGAGCCACCAGGAAGGGGACATCCTCGACCCGATCCCGGAGGGGTGGCACCGCGATGCGGACGACGTTGAGCCGGTAGTAGAGATCTTCCCGGAACGCGCCCTCGGCTGCGAGGCCCTCCAGGTCTCGGTTCGTCGCGGTGACGAGCCTGACGTCCACCCGGATCGTCTCGGTCCCGCCGACCCGCTCGAACTCCTGCTCCTGGAGGACCCGTAGGAGCTTGGCCTGGGTCCGGGGACTCAGGTCGCCCACCTCGTCCAGAAACAGCGTGCCGCCGTGGGCGAGCTCGAACCGTCCCTTCCGCCGATCCCGAGCGCCGGTAAACGCCCCGCGCTCGTGGCCGAACAGCTCGGACTCCAGCAGCTCCTCGGGAAGCGCGGCACAGCTCACCTTCACCAGTGGGCCCTCGGCCCGGCGACCTCCGTAGTGAATGGCGTGAGCCACCAGCTCCTTGCCGGTCCCGCTTTCCCCGCGGATCAGCACGGCCGCATCGGTGGCGGCGACCTGCTGGATCGATTCCCTGAGGCGCTGCATGGCTGCGGAGCGGCCCAGAAGCTGCTCGAGCCCGGACGTCTCCCGCAGGCGCAGCCTCAGCTCCCGATTCTCCTGGGCCAGCCGCCGGGCTTCCAGGGCGTTCCGCAGCACGAGCTCGAGCTTGTCCAGATGGATCGGCTTGGTGAGGAAATCGTAGGCCCCCTTTCTCATGGCCTCGACGGCCAGGTCCACGGTGGCGAAGGCGGTGAGAATGATCACGACGGTCTCGGGGAAATCCGAGCGGACCTGCTCCAGGAGGGTCATCCCGTCGACACCCGGCATTTTCAGGTCCGTCAGGAGCACGTCGACCGATTCCCTTTGGAGGATCGGCAGGGCCCCGGCGCCGTCTGCGGCCGTCAGGGTCCGGTACCCCGCCCGGGTCATGGCCCGGCCGAGGCTCTCCCGGGTTCGGGGATCGTCCTCGGCCACAAGGATGACGTGCCCCATCCTCTCTGCCCCCCTTACGCGGGACGCCCGGCAGGGAGACGGACGACGAATGCGGCCCCCCCTCCGGCCCGGTTCTGACAGGAAACGCTCCCCCCGTGCTCCTCGACGATTCGTCTGACGATGGGAAGCCCCAGGCCGAGGCCGTCCGCCTTGGTGCTGACGAAGGGAAGAAAGATCAGCTCCCGCTGCGCCTCCGGAATGCCCGGCCCGCTGTCCGTCACGTCGATTCGCACCCCGTCCCCGTCCTGGCCGACCTCCACGCCCAGGGTTCCCCCGTTCGGCATGGCTTGAAGGGCGTTCTGCCCCAGGTTGAGGAAGACTTCGCGAAGCTGATCCCCGTCGCCTCTCACCGAGGCGACGGGCAAGGTCCTCGGGGTTTCGATGCAGACCCCCGCCTCGGCCGCCTGGGGTCCCAGCAGTCCCAGGATCTCTTCGAGAAGGGGGCCGATCTCGACCTGATCGAACCGCGGCGTCGGGAGACGGGCGAACTTGACGAACTCCTCCAGGATCCGGTTGATCCGGTTGATTTCGTACTCGACGGTGGCCAGGGTGCTGAGGATCTCGCCGATGGACGGTGGGGGAGCTTCCCGGGAAAGCTCCCGGCGGAGCAGCTGGACGTTGATCGCCAGGGAGTTGAGAGGCGTCCGAATCTCGTGTGTCACCCCGGCTGCGATCTGGCCCGTCACGGCGATCCGCTCGGCTCGGACAAGCTCGGCTTGCGTGGCGTGGAGGCGGACAGCGGTCTCCTCCAGCTCCCGCGTCCGCTCCTTGACCTGACGCTCCAGCTCGGCCTGGAAGTTCCTCCGATCGGCCTCGTGGGTCTCGAGGCGCTCGGCCATCACGTTGAACGCCTGGGAGAGCTGCCCCACTTCGCTGCCCGACCGCACCGGGACGCGCCGGGAGAAGTCGCCTCCGGCGATGTGGAGGGCCGCCTCGGCAAGCCGGGTGATCGGCAGGACCAGGGTGCGCGAGAGGAAGCGGTCGCCGAGGAGGAGGAGGAGGCCGCCGCCAAAGGCGAAGGCCACGTAGAGGGCGGAGATCAGGAGCATTCGCCGCTGGCTCCGGTCGATGGCGCGCTGGAATTTCTTCTGGTGCAGGGCGTGGAGTTCCTGGACGAGTCCGGAGACCTGCTCGTGAGCCAGCTCGTTCAACGACGCCAACTCAGAGGCGGTCGGCGGCCGTCCCCGTGCGGATGCCTCGACCGCCCCCATCGAGGCAGCCTCCAGTCGGGCCAGCAGGGACTTTAGCTCGTCGAGCCGCGCCAGCTCCTTGCGGGCTTCGTCTCCCCCCTGGGCGCGCTCCAGCGCCTCATAGGCCGCAACCTCTCTCTCGAGGCCCTCCAGGTGCGCCCGCGGTGGTCGGTGCCCATGTGTTCCACCGCCATGGAGAGTGAGGTGGAGGTCGTCGACGAAATGATGAATGAGGCTGTGAATGCGATCGATGGCCTCCACCTCGAGCCCTTGCTGCCTTCCCTGCTCCACTCCCTTCGAGATGGTCCAGGCCAGGAGCACGGAGATCCCTCCCACCAGCAAAACGAGGCTGAACCCGATGCCGATGGCGAGCTTGATCTGCCGGCCGACTCCCGCGCGTACGGGCTCCATCGATCTCTGTGCGGCCCTCGGTGGGGCAAAAGGCCGAGTTCGCAGCTTCGCTATGCAGATTCTACGCCCACGAACGCGAGGCTGCGAGGACGAAGGCGCGGCTCACCGGCGACGAGCAGAAGGCAGTCGGGACCACCGATTTCGACCTGCAGCTCGATCCGGGTGGCGCGTCAGGCCTGCTTGGCTTCCAGCTCGGCCCAGCGGGCGTAGAGGCGGGCGACCTCGGCGCGGGCGGCGTCGAGGGTGGCGTGGCGGGCCTGGAGCGCGGCGGCGTCGGCGGCGATGGCGGGGTCCTCGGCGGCGAGGCGGCAGGCCTCGGCCGCGTTCTCGGCCTCCAGGATGGCGTGCTCCATCCCGTCCCACTCGCGCTGCTCGCGGTAGGGGAGGCGGCGGGGGCGGGCCCGCTCGCGCGCGGCCCCCCGGTCGGGCGCGTCGCGCGGCGGCCGGCCCTGGCGGGCACGCGCCGCGCGGGCGGCTTCCCACTGGGCGTAGTCCGCGAACGTCTCGGCGCCGCCCTGGCCGTCGAGGGCGACGATGACCGTGGACACGCGGTCGAGCATGAAGCGGTCGTGGGTCACCAGGACGAGGCCGCCGGGGAACTCGGCGAGGCTGTCCTCGAGCACCTCGAGGGCGGGGATGTCGAGATCGTTGGTGGGCTCGTCGAGGATCAGGAGGTCGGCCGGCTCGCGCATCAGCCGGGCGATGAGGATGCGCGCCTGCTCGCCGCCCGAGAGCCGGCCCACGGGCAGGTCGAGCTGCTCGGAGCGGAAGAGGAAGCGCTTGGCCCAGGCCGCCACGTGCACCGGGCGGTCGTGGACGAACACGGTGTCGCCCTCGGGGGCGAGCGCGCGCCGCAGCGGCTGGTCGGGATCGAGGCCGGCGCGGTCCTGGTCGAAGCGCGCGAGCCGCAGGCCGTCGGCGCGCTCGACCTCGCCGGCGTCGGGCGGCAGCGTGCCGTCGAGCAGGCTCAGCAGGGTCGTCTTGCCGCTGCCGTTCGGGCCGATGAGGCCGACCCGCGTGCCGGGGGCGATGACGAGGTCCAGGCCGAGGACGAGGAGCCGGCCGCCGAGCGACTTCGTCAGCCCGCGCGCGGCGAGGAGCCGGCGCGAGCGCCGCTCGGTAGCCGTGAACGCGATGCCGGCGGTGGCGACGGCGGCGCGGGTCTCGAGATCCGTCAGCTCCTCGACGAGCCGGCCCGCCTCCTTGATGCGACCCTTCGCCTTCGTGGTCCGGGCCTTGGCGCCCCGGCGCAGCCACTCGATCTCGCGCCGCACCGTGTTGGCGAGCGACTCCTGGTAGGCGGCCTGGCCGCGGAGGAGCTCGTCGCGCCGGGCCAGGAAGTCGCTGTAGCGGCCGTCGGCCTCGAAGAGCCCGCGCGGGAGGGCGGGGCTCAGCTCGAGCATCCGCGTGGCGACGTGCTCGAGGAAGTAGCGGTCGTGGCTCACCACCAGGCAGGCGCGCGCCCGCTCGGCGAGCACCTCCTCCAGCCAGAGGATGCCGTCCACGTCGAGGTGGTTGGTCGGCTCGTCCATCAGGAGCACGTCGGGGGCGGCGGCCAGCTCGCGCGCGATGGCGAGGCGCTTCTTCCAGCCGCCCGATAGGGCGTCCACCTCGAGGCGGCCGTCCGGGAAGCCGGCGCGGCCCAGCGCGAGCGCGAGACGGCCGGGCCGCTCGGCCTCGTCGACGGCGGCGAGCGCGCCGGCGAGCACGCTCTCGACCGTGTGGCCGGGTGGGAAGACGGGGTCCTGCGGCACGTAGCCGAGCCGGACGCCGCCGCGGAGCGAGCGCGTGCCCCGGTCGGGCGTCTCGAGGCCGGCCAGGATCCTGAGCAGCGTGGACTTGCCCGAGCCGTTGGGGCCCACGAGCCCCGCCTGGTCGCCGTCGAAGAGCCCGAAGGACAGGTCGTCGAAGAGCCTCCGGGTCCCGTAGGCCTTGCTGACCGACTCGCAGCCCAGGAGGATCGCCCGCGGCATGCGCGCTATTTCTTCTCCGGCTTTGGCTTCTCCTGCTTGGGCTTCTTCTTCTTTTCCTTCTGCATGTCTCTGCCTTTCGCCATGGGCTCACCCCCTTTCCACTGCCTGGCGCAGATTATACCCATCGTCCCGCGGATGGGCGCCGGGATGTCGGATGTCGGGAGGACCGCCGGGTGGTCACGCGGCGACCCCGGGCGCGTCGAGATCGCGGATCACCGCCCGACCGCGTCGGGTCGGGGGGTCGGGCTCAGCGGCCGAGGGTGTCGTAGCAGAGGCGCGCCATGCGGCCGATGAGCTGGGCCGCGGCGGCGAAGCCCGGGGTCCCGTCCGGCAGCGCGGCGGGGACGTGCTCCGTGTAGGCGGTGAGGATGAACAGAGGGCGCTCGTCTTTCACCCAGCCGCGTCCGGACGGCCGACCGGTCCAGGTCGGCCAGGGTCGGGCCGCCGATGAGGGCAAGCGCGCGGTCGATCTCAGTCTGGATGCCAGCCCCCGGTCGAAATGGAGATGGCTCAGCATAGCCTTGCGGCCCGGGAGGCGTCCGCGACCGTCGCCAGGCCGGCCAGATAGGCCCTGGCCGGCGCCTGGGCGACGAGCGCGGACCAGTCCGCGGCGTGGAGCAGCCTGCCATCCTGGATGAAGATGAAGCGCTCGCAGACCTCTCGCAGGATGTCGATGTGGTACGACTCGTGCGGATGGAGCGACATCAGCACGAGCCGCTGTTCGGCGCGCAGGCGCCGGAAGAAGCCCAGCATGAAGCCGACATAGCCGTCCTGGGGGCTGAACTCCGGCTCGTCGAACAGGTGGATGAGCGGATAGTCCGTGCCGGCGCGTTCCAGCATGAAGCTCGGCCAGGTCCGGCGAAACCGCCGGATCTGATAGGACTGGTGATGGTGGATGGCGAGCCGATCGCGCTCGTCGTAGCGGACCCGGTGGATGTCCTTGCCGGCGCAATAGACCGAGCCGGCGGTCGGCCTGTTGCTGCCCGTGATGAGCTCGAACAGCGTCGTCTTGCCCGAGCCGTTCGGCCCCAGCACGCCCACGATGGCCGCCTTCTCGATCGTGAACTCGGCCTCGAGCGAGAAGGTGGGCCGGGCGCGCCAGCTGGCGCTCCGGTACACTTTCTTCAGTCCGCGGACGGCGAGGAGCGGGGGCTCCATCGTCACACCCCCAGGAGCCGCGCCCGCAGTCGACCGTCGGCGGCGAACTCGGCGGCGGGGCCGTGGTGGACGATGCGGCCGCGGTCGATCGCATAGACACGATCGCTCACCGCCAGTGCCGTGTGCGCGTTCTGGTCGACGAGAAGGACGGATAGACCCTCGCCCTTCATCTGGACGACGAGCTGCATCACGACCTGGGCGATCCTGGGCGCCAGGCCCTGCGTCGGCTCATCGAGCAACAAGAGCCCTGGCGAGCCCAGGAGCGCGCGGCCGATCGCCACCATCTGCGCCTCGCCGCCAGATAGGTTCTCGGCCTCGCGGGCCATGAGGTGCGGCAGCGCCGGGAACAGCCTGAACAGATCCTCGACGGCCCAGCTCCGGAAGGGGCTGGCTTTGCGGGCGATGTCGAGGTTGCGCGAGACGGTCAGGTTGGGAAAGACGCGGCGGTCTTCCGGTACCCAGCCCACGCCGGCGCGCGCGATCGTGTGCACCTCGGCGCGGGTGATGTCGGCGCCGTCGAGCCGGATCCGGCCGCGCCGGGCCGGCGTCAAGCCCAGGATCGAGCGGAGGATCGTCGTCTTGCCGGCGCCATTGGGGCCCAGAAGCGCCACGACCTCGCCCTCGCCGACCCCGAGCGTGACGCCGAAGAGCGCCTGGGTCTCGCCGTAGTACGTGTCGATGGAGTCGATCTCGAGCCTCATGCCAGGCTGCCCAGGTTCGAGGCACGGACCCATCTGTCCTCGCGCAGCACGGCGGGCGTGCCCTCGGCGATGATCTGACCCCAGTGCATGACCGAGACATGGTCGGCCAGCCCGAACAGGACCGGCATGTTGTGCTCGATCAGCACGATGGTGACCGAGCGCTTCAGCTCGCGCAGCAGTTCCGAGAGCTGGACCACGGCGTCCGCGCTCAGTCCCGAGGTCGGCTCGTCCAGAAACAGGATCTTCGGACGCTGGGCGAGTGCGATGGCGATGTCCAGCCGCCGGCGGTCGCCATACGGCAGGCTCTTCGCTGGCACGTGCGCCCTGTCCCGCAGGCCCACGCGCGCCAGCACGTCGAGACCCTCGGCCGCGTGCTCCTCGTGCATCAGCTCGCCGAACATGTCGTAGTTGCGCGCCCGGACCGCCGGCAGCGCCAGTACCACGTTCAGGAGCGCGCTGAAGTCGTTGAACAGGTGTGGGGCTTGGAAGGACCGGGCGACGCCGCGGTCGGCGATGGCGCGCGGGGGAAGCCCGGTGATGTCGGTCCCGTCGAACACCACCCGTCCGCGGTCCGGCTTGAACCGACCGGTCAGCACGTTGAAGCACGTCGTCTTGCCGGCGCCGTTCGGCCCCATGATGCCGCTGAGCCGGCCCTCCTCGAAGGCGAGGTTGACCTCCTCGAGCACGACCTGGTGTCCGAAGCGCTTGTGCAGGTGATGGGTTTCAAACAACGCCATCGTCCGCCCTCGCGGGTTCGGCGGGAGCCGGCCGGCTGGCGGCGCGGCCGCGCCGGATGCGCGCCTGAAGGTCCTGCAGCATGCCCGCGATCCCCTCCGGCTTGAACATGACGATGCCCATGAACATCAGACCATACCAGATGAGCCAGGTCCCGGTGAGCGCCCCCAGGACGTCGCGGGCGACGAAGAAGACGACCGTGCCGAGCACCGGTCCCCAGAAACTGACGAGGCCGCCGCCGGTCAGCGTCATCAGCACCACGATGCCCGACCATTGCAGCGTCATGACTTGCACGTAAGCGCCTTCCTGCGCCATGGCGAACAGTCCACCGGCCAGGCCCGCCACCATCGCGGACAGCACGAAGACGAGCCACTTGCAGAGCCAGATGTTGTAGCCGAGGAACCCGGCCCGCAGATCGTTCTGCTTGATCGCCTGCATGACGTGGCCGAACGGCGACTGGATCAGGCGCCACAGCAGCCAGACGACGACGGCGAAGACGGCGAGCACGAAGTAGAAGAGGTGGACGTTCGTCTTCGTGCTGATCGACGCGAAGCCGAGCCCGACCGGCAACCGCCGGATGTTGAGGAGCCCGTCCTCGCCTCGGGTCACCGTGTGCCACTTCGTGCAGATGAACACGAACATCTCGCCGAAGGCGATGGTCAACAGCGCGTAGTAGATGCCGCGCCGGTGCGAGATGAAGCTGGCTACGAACGCGCCGGCCAGCGCCGCGGCGATCGCGGACGCGGCGAGGCACGCCCACAGGTTTGGAAGGACGTTGAACTGGAACAGCCCGAACGCATAGCCGCCGATGCCGAAGAAGGCGGCGTGCCCGAACGAGGGCAGCCCGGTGTAGCCGAGCGTCATGTTGTACGCCATGGCGAACAACGACCAGATCAGCACTTCGAGCGCGAGATAGTCGTACAGCCCGATCCGCTGCGTCCACAGCGGCATGCTCGCGAAGATCGCCACTGTCGCCAGGAGTGACAGCGGGAGAGGCCCGCGCAGGCGATCGGCCAGCGCCCCCATGCTCACCTCTCCAGCATGCTCTGCGTGCCCAGGAGTCCGCGGCCGCGGAAGGTCACGACGGCGATCAGCAGCAGATACATCGAGAACAGCGACCAGTCGGTCTTGTAGGCACCGGTCAGCCCCACCACCATGCCGACGAGCAGCCCCGCCATCACCGGGCCCCAGAAGCTGCCGACGCCGCCGAGCACGATGATGACGAAGGCGGGGATCACGGCGTCCACGCCCATGTGCGGGCGAATGCCCCAGATCGGCGCCATGGCGAACCCGGCCAGCGCCGCCAGGCCGGTGCCGAAGGCGAACACGAAGAGCCGCAGCCGTCGCAGATTGACGCCGAGCACGCGCACCATCTCGCTGTCGTGCGCGCCGGCCTTGATGATGGCGCCGTAGGACGTGCGCTCGAGGAACAGCCACAGGAGCGCGATCAGCGCAACGGCGACGGCCGAGGCGAAGAACCGGTAGGTGGAGAAGAGCAGATCCCCGACCACGAAGCCCGAGGAGATCGCGGCGGGGATCGGCAGGAACTTGTCGGCGCGGCCGAAGCCGGTGCGGATCGCCTCCTCGATGACCAGGGATGCGCCGAAGGTGAGCAGCAGGCCGTAGAGCGGAATCCGGTCGTAGGTGCGGCGCAGGCATACCTCCAGGGCCATGCCCACGATGGCGACCACCGCGGGCGCGATCACGAAGGCCAGGGCGTACCGCCAGCCGGCCGGCAGCGCGTAGAAGGGCTGGATCCAGCCGCTCAGGCGGGGCAGCGCGTCCTTGCTGAGCGTGACGAGTCCCACGTAGGCGCCGAGCGCGAACAGCGAGCCGTGGGCCAGGTTGATCACCTCCATCATGCTGAGGATCAGCATGAAGCCCAGCGCCACCAGGGCGAACAGGAGACCGAGCGTGAGCCCGTTGACGAGATGCGGAAGCAGGTCGTTGACGAATGCCATCGGCCAGCCGAAGGGTCGGCGGGGGTGGGAGGAGGCCGATCGGCCTCCTCCCACCCGCAGCCAGCCGCCGGTTCGGGCCTGCCGCGACTACATCTCGTAGGTCGGCGTGGCCTCGTAGGTCTCGAGCTTGCAGTCCTTCTCGGTCTCGGAGACCACGTCCTCGGGCTTCGCCATGCCGATGATCTTGAACAGGTCGGTCTTGTCCCGCGGCTCGAAGTTGCGGGCGCCCACGTAGACGGTCTGCTGGACGTGATGGCTGTTGCGGTCGATCCAGGCGTCGTGGTGCTGCATGCGGTCCCGCGCGGGCATCCGGTGGCCCTCGAGCGCCTTGATGATCTTGAGGTTGTTGGTGGAGCCCACGCGCTCGATGACTCGGATCAGCTCCCGCATCGCGTAGTAGCCGTTGTAGAACACGTTGCCTGGCACCGGCTCCGGGGCGCCGGGGAACTTGCGCTGGTACTTGGCGTTGAATTCGACGACGCCCGGCAAGTCGAGATAGTGGTACCAGGTCGTGGGAAAGATCCCGAACACGCCGGACGGACCCAAGGGCCAGGCGTCGGGCCAGTCGGGCACGGCGCCGCCGGAGAAGCGCAGCTTCCGATCCAGGCCCTGGTCGATGACCTGCTGGCGCATCGACTTGAAGTCGTCGCCGCCGATCGCCGGGGCGACCACGTCGGCCTTGATCTGCTGCGCTTTCAGGAGGATCGCCGAGAAGTCGCGGGTGCCGACCGGCACCATGATCTCGTCCGCCACTTTGCCGCCGAAGCGCTCCAGCGTCCGGCGCGTGGCCGCCGACTGGTCACGGCCCCACACGTAGTCGTTGGTCAGGAGCAGCCAGCTCTTGCCGAACTGGTCGATGCCGGCCTTGACCGAGGCCAGGGCGAAGTTGTGCGAGTTGCCGTCCCACATGAACTTGGTGCGGTGGCAGTCCTTGCCCGACTCGGTGGTGGAGCTGGAGTTGGTATTGAAGTAGATGACGCCGTATTTCTGGCACACCTGCGAGATCGCGTTGGCGACGCCCGACTGCACGGCGCCGACGACGAAGGCGACCTCCTCGCGCGTGATGAAGCGCTCGGCCACGCGGGTGCCGGTGGCGGGCGTCGTTTCGGTGTCCTGCCAGACGTGGGTCAGCTTGCGGCCGAGGACCCCGCCCTTCTCGTTCGCCTCCTCGATCGCCAGGATCGTGCCCAGCTTCTCCGACTGGCCGCTGGCGCCGAACTGGCCGCTGGCGTCGTGGGTGAGCCCGATCTTGATCGGCTTGTCGGTGGCGGCGGCATAGACGTGCACGTGCTTCCAGGGACCCATGAAGGCGACGAGGCCCGCGGAAGCGGCGCCGGCCACCTTCAGTGCGTCGCGCCGGGAGAGCTTCGGTCGAGGCATGGATTCCTCCTCTCGACGAGAGTTCCACGAGGCGGTTCCCCCGGCTGACGATCCTAGATCGGACATTCTGGATTGTCAAAGCACGCGGGACCAGGGCAAGTCGTATCCCGTCGCGCTCGGGGCCGAGGGATACTCGAGGACCCTCCGCTGACGGGCGGAATCGGACTCAGCCCTCAGCCCATGAACGTCCCGCCGTTGACGTGGATCACCTGACCGGTGATCCACCGCGCCTCCTCGGACGCGAGGAACACGGCCACGCTCGCGATCTCCTCCGGACGGGCCATCCGCCCCTCGAGCGGGATGTCGTGGGCGAGAGCTCGGAGCTCGGCCTCGGTGTGTCCGTATCGCGGCTGGGCGGTGTCGGTCAGCCCGGGCGCGATCGCGTTGACCCGGATGTGGTGGGGGGCGAGCGCCAGGGCCATCGCGCGGGTGAGCCCGACCACGCCGGCCTTGCTGGCGGCGTAGTGCACGCCGAGGGGCGTGCCCCGCACGGCGACCGACGAGAGGTTGACGATGGTTCCGGGGCGAGCCCCGGCCACCATCGCGCGGGCGGCCGCCTGGGCGCAGAGGAAGCTGCCCTTCAGGTTGACGTCGAGCACTCGGGCCCACTCGTCCTCGCATGATGTCGAGGAACGGCGATCGCGGGAAGATGCCGGCGTTGTTCACGAGGACGTCGAGCGGGCCGAGCCCGGTCACGACGGCCTCGACCATCCGCCGCGCCTCCTCCGCCCGCGACACGTCACCCGGAATCAGGACCGCGCGCCGGCCACGGGCACGGACCTCGTCGGCGACCGCGCCGGCGGCGGTCTGGTCGTCGAGGTAGTTGACGCCGACGTCGGCGCCGTCTGCGGCGAGCGCGAGCGCGATGGCACGCCCGATACCCTGTTGCGCTCCCGTGACGAGGGCGACCTTCCCGAGGAGTCGCATCGCTGGCCTCCGTGTACGTCCCTCACCCTACCGCATCGGGGTGGGTCGGGAAAGCGCCCCCGGCGCGGGCCGGTGGGCGCGCGGGGACGGGGCAACGCCGGGGCCTTCCGGCCCAGCGACCCGATGCCGCGATGCAACCAAAGAGCAGCACGCGGGCCGCGTCCTCGGTCGGCACACTGTCTTGCGTCTTGACATTGACCCCCGCCGAGACCGGGCGTAGAGTGGCGGACATCTTACCTTCCTCACCGGCCAACCTCAGGGCGGAGCGGGAGGTCTCCGCATCGTCCCCAGTCACCTGTCGCGCGCCCGGTCTTTGCCGGAGGTAGCGGCGTCACGGAGGCGTCCCGCGTGGAAACAGCCATCTGCATCATCCACCGCGGGGGGTGAATGCCGAGACCACGAAGGAGGTTCCCCATGCACGGAGTCCTCAGGCATTACACGCTCGATGCCAAGAACGTCAACGAGGTCATTCGCCGCGTCGCCGAGGGTGGCGTCCCGATCATCAAAGCCATTTCTGGCTTTGTCTCGTATGCGATCATGGACGTCGGCGATGGCAGCCTGGTCACCTACAGCGTCTACGAGAGCAAGACCGGGGCGGAGGAGTCAACCAAGAAGGCGGCCGCGTGGGTGAAGGAGAACATCGCTGCGATGCTGCCGAATCCTCCGCGCGTGGTGGAGGGTGATGTCCGGCTGCGCGAGATCAAGGAGCAGCCGAAGTACGGCGTGATTCGACGCTACCAGGTCAACCCGCAGAACATCGACCAGATCGTCACCCGCGCCAAGAATGGTTTTCTGCCCCTCGTCACGCACGTGCCGGGGTTCGCGACCTATTCGATTCTCGATGCAGGGAAGGGCACGCTCGTGACCCTGAGCGGGTTCACGGCGCCGTCTGGAGCCGCGGAGTCAACCAAGGCCGCGGCGGCCTACGTGAAGGAACACCTCGCCTCCCTGGTACCGAGTCCCCCGAGGTCACGTCAGGCGAGGTCAAGCTCATGGAGAGGGCGCGCTAGGATGTGAAGGCTGGACCCATCCGTCTCCTGAAACACGGAGGCGCCAGGGATTCCCCTGGCGCCTTGCCGCCTTCGGGCCTTTCCGGCTAACTCCGCAGCGCGGCCTGCACCTGGGCCAGGTGCTCCTCGGCGTGGCTGACGATGAACGACTCGAGGACCTCGGCCACGGTCATCTCACCCCTCTCGGGGGAGATGCCTCGCTTGCTGCGCTCGGCCATGGATAGCTTCCGGATCGCGCCCGCGGCGGCCCGAACTTCCTCCTGTAGCCGGCCCAGCAACGCGTCTGGCTGGGCGGCAGC
The DNA here is from genome assembly GCA_963708025.1 of uncultured Candidatus Rokubacteria bacterium. Lineage (GTDB taxonomy): Bacteria > Methylomirabilota > Methylomirabilia > Rokubacteriales > DASRDR01 > CAVPSB01. Next base: position 282,871 of record CAVPSB010000025.1, read on the forward strand.
ACCGTGCGCAACCCCAGCGAGTCGTTCGGGCGAACCTGGCGTGCGTCCGAATGCGGGGGGCTCCCCGATGGCGGCGATCAGGACGCGACAATGGCTCAACCAGTACGGGATCATCTCCGTCATGTGTCCCAGCGTCTGCATCGCTGACCATTCGTTCTCTCCCGGTGCCGTGCGCAGACGCGAGGCCACGCCGGGTTCTCGCAGCAGCGTGGCCACTTGTTCGTAGACCCGCTCGAGTCGTTTGGCTTGCATCTCGCCGGGGCTCTCCGCGGCCTGTGGTGTCACTTCCAGCCTCCTGGTGAGGATTGGAGCGGAGCGCTCGCCGACATGCCGGGCACGTCGGCTCGTCACGGGACAAAATAGCACATCGCCGTCCGACGGCCCCCTCCGGGGACCCAGGACTCTACAGGGGAATACCCACAAACAGAAGTGCTTCCAAAGAACCACGCCTTTCATGCGGCCTTCCGATACCGGCAAGCCTTCTCCGGCGGCATCTCGAGTGTGGCGGGTTCCCGCGTGATAACCTCGACTCGGATGCTCGGCCTACCCGATCTGCCCGACATGTGGCGCGTGCTCAAGGAGGCGGACCTGAACAAGATCCGCCTCGAAGCGGAGCGTCCCTTCCAGATGCTGCTCGTGGCCGAGAACGTCGGCGACGCCGAGCGACTGGCGGTGCTGCTGAGCGGCCCCGAGGCCACGCGCCATCCCTGGCTGCTCCCGGCCGACCCCGCCGAGGCCCGGCGGGCCGCTGGCTCCGGGATGCTGGACCTCGCCGTCGCGGTGAGCCCGACTCCCGCCCTCTCTCCCGACCTCGCCTTTGCCGTCAACGCCCTCCGGGAAGCGAGGGTGCCGATCGTGATGATCGTCTTCGGGAGCCGTGGCTCCAGCGCGGCCGTCGCGTGGCCCGGCGAAGCGGCGCGGGTGGCGGTGGCGCTTCTGGAGCCTTCCGCCGTGCCCGCGGTGGCCCAGGCCCTGCTGTCAGCCGTCTCCCCAGGGATGCGCCTCGCCCTCGCCCGTCACCTGGTCCCCCTACGCGAACCGCTCTTCGCGGAATTGATCGACGAGACGGCCAAGACGAACGCCATGTACGCCCTCACCACCGGCCTCGCGGAAGTCGTCCCTGTGCTGGACGTGCCGCTGAACCTGGCCGACATCGTGGTCCTGACGAAGAACCAGCTCGTCATGAGCTACCGCATCGCCCTCGCCTCCGGCAAGAAGGGCACGCCGCGAGAGCTGGTCGGCGAGGTGCTCGGGGTGATCGGCGGCGGGTTCCTCTTCCGGCAGGCGGCGCGCCAGCTCGTGGGCTTGATCCCGGTGGCGGGGATCGTCCCCAAGGTGGCGGTGGCCTATGCGGGCACGCTGGTCATCGGCAAGGCGGTGGTGGCGTGGGCCGCCTACGGCACCGTGCTCGAACCCGGCGCCGTCAAGAAGCTCTACCAGCAGGCGCTCTCACGTGGCAAGGACGTGGCGCGGGCTCTCGTCGCCCAGGCGCGGGAGCGTGCGTCCCGCCGGCGCTGGCTCCGCTCCCGGCGCGGATGATCCTCAGCCCCACTCACCGGTTCTCCAGGATCCGCCCGAGACCAGTGGCTGCCCCGAGGTCATCGCCGCGAGCTGCGCCAGCGAACGACCTGGACACCCTCCCACCACCAGGGCTGTCCGCGGTTCTTGCCGGCGAGCTCCACCAGGAGCTCCGCCCTCGAGCGGCGCGCGAGGTAGTCGCGCATCGCCCGCGCGACCTGGTCCCAGTCCGTGTCGTCCACGACCAACAGGGCCTCCTCGGCGAGGTAGGGCTCGACCAGCCGGAGACCCTCGACCTGCGACTCGTAGTCGTGAGCGGCGTCGTAGTAGTAAACGCCGACCCGCCGGTCCGCGAGCGCACCGCCGCGCAGGAGCGCGAACGCGTCGCCCTCCAGGAGGGTGTAGCCGGAGAGGCCGTACCGGCGAAGGTTCGCTTCGATCCGCTCGCGGCTGCCCTCGCCCAACGAGAAGTTGTCGATGCCGACAAATTCGCCCTGGTTGCCGAGCATCGCTGCGATGAGGCTGAGCCCCTTGAACGAGCCGACCTCGACGTAGCTCTCGCCCTCGTCGAGGAGAGAAGCGGCAAGGTTCAGGAGTGCGAGGTTGTTCTCGCGGGCGAGCCCACCGACTTCGGCGAGGATCGGCGCGAAGCGACGGTCCCTCGGGTGCTCTGAGCGCGGGTAGTCGTCGAAGAGGCGAGGCAGCTCGCGCGCGAACCGCTCGAGATTCACGACTGCGGCTGCCAGACACACTGGGGCTCGAGGGCCATCGCCGGCCTCCTTTCGATACCACGTACCCTGCCTGGCCACTCCCAAGCTCGAGCAGCAGCTCGATGTCGCGGCGCTTCGTGAGCCGCCACGCCAAATCTTCGAGGGACGGGCGCAATGAGACCGGGGACGTCCGCACGGTCTACCTCGATGTGGACGGACACCGGGAGGCCCACGATCTCGGGCTGAGGCGCCACCGCCTTCGGTTGGCTCGGGAGCCGCTAGGTCTTCTTGACGCGAATCTCGACGCGGCGGTTCTTCTGGCGGCCGTCCGGATCGTCGGTGCCATCCGTCCTGGTGTTGGACGCGATCGGGCGGGTCATCCCGAAGCCGCGGGCGGTCAGGCGCGCCGGCGGGATGCCCCCCTCCTTCACGAGCCAGTCCCTCACCGCGCTCGCGCGGCGCGCGGAGAGCTTCTGGTTGTAGTCGGCGCCGCCCTTGCCGTCGGTGTGCCCATCGATGGTCGCCGGAGCACCGGGCATCCCCTTGAGCACCTCGGCCACCTTGGAGAGCGACTCGACCGCGGCCGGCTTCAGGTCGGCCTTGTCGAAATCGAACAGGACGTCGGCGGCCAGCTCGATGACGATCTCCTGACCGACGACCTTCGCGCCGAGATCCTGCAGCACGCCCTCGAGGCCGCGCGCCACCCCGACGATGTCCAGGACCTTGCCCTGAACGTCCAGGATCTTCCCGGGCGGGGTCTGCGCGTCCGCCTGGGACAGGAGACCGAGCACGACCGCCACGCTCAGCCGGGCGAGACCCGGGGCCATGGGAGCCTCCGCACGTGCGCGCCAGGGCGCGCCGTCAGTCGGTGATCGGCACGTTGTCGAACGGGGGCGTAATCGGCGTGAAGTAGCTGATCTTCTTCACGTCGGCCGGCGGGGCCGGAAATTTCGCCCACCAGACGTAGGACGCGCCCTTGGCGACGGCCGCGCTCAAGTTCCCGAACGCGTCGCCCTGCGGGGCCAGCGGGGTTTTCTCCGAATCGCGAAGGATGAAGTACTTCTTGCCGCCGGCGGTCACGTAGTACGAGTCGTAGTTGCGACCGGTGATCACGCCGACCTTGACGTTCTGGTCCCCAGTGTTGCGCAAGCGCACGCGAATCGTGAGGACGCCGTCTTGCCGCTTGCACTCGGTGATCTCCGCGACAATTCCGGCGACGTTCGAGTCCTGGCTCTGGATCGGTGCTTGCGCCAGCGTGGGGCCAGAGAAGAGCAGGCCCGCGGCGAATCCGAGCAGCGTCAACCAGCTCGGCCTGGATCGGATCACGGTGGTGACCATGTCAACCTCCCTGTTCGACGGTGGCTGTAGCCCGCCGCGTGGGGGCGAAGCCGAGCGTCGGCCTCGCGATCGCCCGAGGACCCCCGGGGCATCCTGCGCCGACGCGGGCTCGCGGTCAAGGAGCGGCGGAGGGGTGCGGTGCCGGAGCCCCGGTGGGGCCCCGGCGCGAGGGCGCTCCCGGGGAGGGTCTGGCCGAGCGGCGAGTACCCCTGACGCTTCCTACGGCCATTCTTGGCCGGCCGGCCAGGACCGCGCGTGCGATCATCTCGCCCACGGCTTCGTAGCGGGCAGACGAGCGCTCGTCAGCGAGTCGCTTTGGGGAGGCTCCGCGCCGCGAGCTCGCCGATCTTCTTGCCCATCGCGGTGCCGACCTCCGTCGAGTTACGGTAGTGCACCCCGTCGTAGATGCGCGCCACCGCGACTTCCCTCACGAAGTCGCCGACGCTCGTCCACGTGCGCACGGCACCCCCGGCGGTCGAGCTGGCCGAGCTCAGCTTCGGGACCGGGCCGGCGCCGATCTCGACTTCGAGCACGGCGCCCAGAGACGCTGACACGATGCAGTGGGCGCATGGATACTCCGGGTGCATCGGCGTGTCGATGAACGGCGTCCAGCCGGGATCGCGCGCGGTGGCATCGTTGCCGTCGAGATCACCGTTGCGAATGGCCGTGATCGGACGCCAGAGATTGTAGATGTACTTGGCGTCGAAGACGGCGATCAGCGCGTCGTCCATGGCCATCCCCGCCACCGCGAGCAGGCGCGCGTTGTCGGTCAGGTCCCGGCCGGGCGCAGCCGCGACCGAGCGCGCCACCGGCCAGTAGACGGCCGGGGCCGTCGCTTCCCAGAAGCGCGCGATGACGGTTTGCTCCGGCGTGCGCTGGGTGCTGTTCTTCGCGCCGAGCGCCTTGATCTCGTTGTAGTCCCGCGTCCAGATATCACTGGTCAGGCTTGGCGGAGCGACCGGGCGGAACTGGTCGCCGCTGGTCATCGTCCACGGCTTGCGCTTGCCCCAGTTGGGCACCGCCGGAAGCAGCGTCGGCACGTAGGCCCCCGCCGTCGTATGGGGTCGATACGTGTCGGGAAGGCCGATTCCGTCTTCAGCGCGGGAGGTGAGGATGGCCGTCGCCGCTTGGTCGCCGACCGCGATGCCATCGGCCTTCGCGGGTCCGTCGGCCAGCGGCCGCAGGATGGTTTGATAGTCCGCGTCGATCGCCGCCTGTTGAGTCGGCATGAGCTTCAGTAATGCCGTCCGCGTCGCCGCGGCGACCGCGGCCTCAACCGAGGCGCCGGGCGCCGCGGGGATCTTTGCGCGAGACGTGGGGTAGCGGCCGGTGATCGCGTTGACGGCCTCGAATACCGAGACCTGGACGATGGCCATCGTCCGCACCGCCACGGGAGTCGCTGGATTCCTGGACGCCACGTCGGCGGCCTTCGTGTTCGAGTCGGTGACGACATCGGCGTGGGCGCCCGGTGCGCCGGCCAGCATCACCGCGGCAAGGATCCAGAGACATGCACTGATCGGCCAGCCGTTGGTTTTCATGATCGCTCCCCCTCGTGATGGAGAACTGATGTCGCGCGCTCGTGTCGATAGTTGTAGATGACCGTCGCAGTCTTCATGTGGTGTCAGTCACCAATCACCCCAGGTCACGCGTCGAGCTCAGTCAGGAGGGCCTTCGCCGCGCGCAGGTCGCGCGTGTCGAAGCCTTCGGTGAACCAGCCGTAGACGTCGGCGAGCTCGCGCCGTGCCTGGTCGCGCCGGCCCCGCGTGGCGAGCAGCCGCGCCAGGCTCGTCGCCGCGCGCAGCTCGAGGGACTTCTCCGAGCGGCGGCGCGCGATGTCGAGGGCGGTGCGGAAGCATCGCTCGGCCGCCTCGTCGTTGCCGGTCGCCTCCTGCAGCAGGAGCTCGCCCTCGAGGCGGCACACCTCGGCCGCCAGGAATCCGTGACGACCCGCCTCGACGATCGACGCGAGCGCCCGGCGTCCCTCGGCGGGATGGCCCGCCTCGTGACCGAGCTCGGCAAGGACGCAGAGGCAAAAGGTCTGGCGCCACACGGCGGTGCGGACCTGCATGAGCCGGCGGTGCAGGTCGGCGAGCGCGTCGGCGTCGAGGCGCGCGGCCGCCGTGACGTGGGGAACGACGACGGTGGCGTCGCCCCACGGCGCGAACCCGTGGGCGTCCACGAGCGCGCGCATGCGCTCCACGCTCTCGGCAGCCGCCTCGCGCTCGCCTCGCTGGTAGTGCAGCCACGTTGCGAACCACAGGGCGATCGTCGTCGTCTGCGGATGTCGGAGCTCGTCCGCGAGGCGCTGCGCGTCGCGCAGGTGCTCGACGGCACGATCGGGATACCCGAGCAGCCAGCGCGCGGCGGCGAGCTGGTAGCGGCAGCACGCGCCGGGGTCGTGACCGGCGTAGAGGACCGCCTGCGAGGCGTGACGCTCTCGCTGATACAGGGCGATCCCGCGCTCCATGTGCGGAACGGCAGCGGCCGCGTCGCCCATGGCGACGAGCGTCGGCCACAGCGCGTGGTGCGCCTCCACGAGCCGCCCGGTGTCCTCGCCGGTGCGCGCGTCGTCGAGCAGGCGCTGGCCGGCCTCGCGCGCCGCGCGGTAGCGCCCGCACGTGTAGTCGACGAACCACAGCCCCCAGAGCACCGGGAACCGACGTGTCGTGTCGCCGAGCCGCTCGACGAGCTCGAGCGCGCGGGTGTACACGACCTGCACCTCCGGCGCCACGGCGCTCTTGAGCACGATCAGCGCCGGCCCCAGCGCGACGTGGACGTCGAGCGCCGACGAGAGCCGCTCCGCAGTCTCCGGCAGCCCGCCGAGGACGCCGAGCGCCGCCTCGAAGAACTCGACGGCCTCGCGCGTGGCCGAGCGTCCCACGGATTTCTCGCCGGCGAGGTGCAAGTACCGCACGGCCTTGTCGGCGAGACCCCCCCGGACGGCGTGGTGGGCGAGGACTTCGACCTGCTCGGTCAGCCGGTCGGCGTGCAGCCGCTCGATCGTCTCCACGAGCGCGGCGTGGAGGGCGCGCCGCCGATCGTGCAGCACGCCGCCGTAGGCGACCTCTTGGGTGAGCGCGTGCTTGAACGTGTACTCGAGGTCGGGAAAGAGGCGCGTCTCGTACAGGAACTCCGCCCGTCTGCAGCTCACCCAGCGCCGCCCTCAGCTCGTCGCCTGCCTGCTCGACGATCGGCTCGATCAGCGCGAGGGCGACGTCCTTGCCCACGACGGCGGCGGCCTGCAGCAGCCGCTTGAGCTCGGGCGACAGGCGATCGATGCGCGCCGCCAGGATCGCCTGCACCGTCGCCGGGATCTGCAGCGCCTCCACCGGCCGCGCCAGCCGGTACGCGCCGGGCTCGCCGACGAGCCCGCCGCTCTCGGCGAGCGCGCGCACGCTCTCCTCGAGGAAGAGCGGGTTGCCTTCCGTGCGCTCGATCAGCACGGCCTTCAGCGGTCGCACGGAGGCGTCGTCGCCGACGAGCGCTTGGAGCAGCTCGTCGGCGTTCTCCGGCGGGCAGCGGGTCGATGCGGAGCTGCCGGTAGTACGTCTTGCTTCCCCAGCCGTGCCGGTACTCGGGCCGGTAGTTCACCGCGAGCAGGATGGGCGCCGTCGGCAGGCTCTCGACGAGCCCGTCGAGGAAGCCCTGCGTCTCGCCGTCGATCCAGTGCAGGTCTTCGAACAACAGCACCAGTGGCTGCACGCGGCTCTCGCACAGGAGCAGGCGCCTGGCGCCGTCGACGGCGCGCGCGCCGTCGCAGCGCGGGCTCGAGAGCCAGAAAGGCGTCGTCGACCGGTAGCGCGTCGAGCAGCCACGACACGGCGGGCACCGCGTCCTCGAGCTTGCGGTCGAGCGTCAGCATCGTGCCGGTCACCTTCGCGCGCACGCTCCGCGTGTCGTCGCGATCCTCGATGCGGAAGTAGCCGCGGAGCAGATCCGCGAGCGGCAGGAACGGCGTTGCCTTGCCGTAGGAGACGGAGCTGGCTTCGCGCACCAGCCAGCCGTGCGTGCGGTGCGAGTGGACGAACTCGTGGAAGAGACGCGACTTGCCGACGCCCGGCTCGCCCACCACGGCGACCAGCTGGCCGCGGCCGCCCTTCGCCTGCTCGGCCGCCTGACGGATCTGCTCCATCTCCGCGTCTCGCCCGACGAAGCGCGTGAACCCCCGCGCGCGCGCCGCCTGCAGCCGCGTCCGCACCGCGGCGGCACCGAGCAGCTCGAAGACCTCCACCGGCTCGGCGACGCCTTTCATCGGAATCGGCCCGAGCGGCTTCACCTGCACGAAGCCCTCGGCCAGCCGTAGCGTCTCCGCGGTCAGCCGGATCGTTCCCGGCAGCGCCAGCTGCTCCATCCGCGCGGCGAGATGCGTCGTCTGCCCTACCGCCGTGTAGTCCATGCGCAGGTCGCTGCCGATCGTGCGCACGAGCACGTCGCCCGAGTTGAGCCCGGCGCGCGCCTGCACCTCGATCCCCTGCGTGCGTCGCAGCTCCTCGGTGTAGCGACGGATCGCGTCCTGCATGCGGAGCGCGGCGTAGCAGGCGCGGACGGCGTGATCCTCGTGGGCCAGGGGCGCGCCGAAGAGCGCCATGATCCCGTCGCCCATGACCTGATTCACGGTGCCTTCGTAGCGGTGGACCGCCTCCATCATCCGCTCGAGGACCGGATCGAGGAGCTTGCGGGCCTCCTCCGGGTCGCGCTCGGCGAGCAGCTCCATCGAGCCCTTGATGTCCACGAAGAGCACGGTGACCTGCTTGCGCTCACCTTCGAGCGCCGTCCGCGACGTGAGGATCCGGTCGGCCAGGTGCCGCGGCGTGTAGGCGCCCGGCGACGCGAACCGCGGCGGCGAGGCGGCGTCGTCCGCCGCGAGCCGCGCGCCGCAGCTGTTGCAGAACCGGCTGCCGGCAGGATTGGACTCTCCGCACGTCGCGCAGGTCGCGACGAGCCGGCCGCCGCAGCCGTTGCAGAACCGCGCCTCGGGAGGATTGTCCTGACGACACTGGGGGCAGGTCATTGGCGGAGCCCGGGCGCGGCGCAAGTCCAGGTCAGGGCACCCGCCTTCGCGCACACTTGCGCATGGACCTCGAGCTCAGCCCCGAGCAGCTCTCCGCTGACGGGTCGGCGCTCGTGCGCGGTCAGCCGTCTGGCGCACTGCTTCCCACGCGTCACGCACGCTCACGTTGGCGGATAGAAGGCCGGATTGAACCGCCGCGCGCAGAGCCCTGTTGCCCGCGACAGGTCGATGTCGTGCACCAACAACTGCTCCTGGCCATAGGGAACGTAGGCCAGACAGTCCCCGTCCGGGCCGAGCAGGCTGGTCGCGGACTCCTGGTAGCGCATCGCGTAGTTGACACTGGCGAAATAGATGGTGTTCTCGACGCTGCGCGCCACCATCGCCTTCTCATAGTAGGGCGAGCTCGGGTCACACCAGCGATCGATGGTCACGCCGGTGCGGTCGCTTCCCGTGAGCTGCGGGTGAAAGACCAGACGAGCACCGCGGGTGGCCGCCCATCGTACACTCTCGGGGTAGCGCCATCCCTCGTGGCAAATGGCAATACCAAACGGGACGCCTTCGACCTCGAACAGCCGCCGCCGTCCGTCGGGCACGTAGAACGGCTCTTCCTCGAGCGGGATCTGGTTCTTCGCCTGACAGCCCACGATCGCGCCGTCACGCGAGATGACGAACGCCACGTTGTGCAGCCCAGCGGCGGATTCCCATTCCATTCCGACGACGACGGCCACGCCGTGCCGCTGGGCCGCGGCACGAATCTCCTCGAGCGCCGCTTGCTGGCGGCGTTGGTCAGGGGGCGGGACGGAAAAGTCCTGGCCTCGCAATCCGGGGATGTAGGTCTCCGGGAAACAGACGATGGCCGCACCCTGCGCGCCAGCGTCCTCCAGGAAGAGGTCGACCGTTCGGAGCCGCTCCTCGACGGACGGCGCATTCCGCGCGGCCGCCAAACCGATGCGTAAGCTCGAGTTCGCGTTCGTCCGTCCCATTGGCCTGCCCGCCTCCAGATCCGCAGCCCTGGAGGTAGTCGACATGAAGCCCCTTCTCGGCCGGCCCCTTCCAAGGGGGGCTGGCGGACCAAACCCGCTCCGCCCCGATGGTGCGCGGCCGGCGCGGGCCGTGTCAAGGGCGGCACCTGGCGGGGGGGCGGCACCCGCCGCGCCCCCGACGCAGGGACCGTCGAAGGGGAAGGTCATGCTTCGAGTGACAGCGGCGGCCATCCCCCGCTTGACAGGCCGCGCACCGATTTAGTATCAATTAAGGCAGTTCAGCATCCCTGAATTCGAGACCCGGAGCCTGCGAATGCGGATCCTGCTGTCCCTGAACGTCAACGGCGAGGCCCACGAGGTGGCCGTGGCCGTGCACAAGACGTTGCTGGAGGTGCTGCGGGAGGACCTCGGGCTGACGGGGACGAAGCACGGGTGCGAGCTGGGGGAGTGCGGGACCTGCACGGTGCTGGTGGACGGGGAGCCGGTGCTGTCGTGCCTGGCGCTGCCGGTGGAGCTGGAAGGCTCGGAGATCCTGACGGTGGAGGGGATGGCGGGGGCGGGGGGGCTGCACCCGCTGCAGCAGGCGTTCGCGGAGCTGGGGGCGGCGCAGTGCGGGTACTGCACGCCAGGGATCCTCTTGACCGCGAAGGCGCTCCTCGACACCGAGCCGCGGCCGACGCGGGACGGGATCCGGGCGGCGCTGGCGGGGAACCTCTGCCGCTGCACCGGGTACACGAAGATCCTGGATGCGGTGGAGCTGGCGGCGGGCCGGCTCGCGAAGGCCCGAGCATGAGTGACCGCGAGCTGTCCGTCGTCGGGAAGCCGCTGCCGAAGGTGGATGCTTGGGCGAAGGTGACCGGGGAGACCCGGTTCGCCGACGACCTGGTACTGCCGCGGATGGCCTACGCGAAGATCCTGCGCGGCCAGCATCCCCACGCGCTGATCCGGAAGATCGACACGAGCCGGGCGGCGGCCCTTCCCGGCGTCTATGCCGTCATCACGGGGCGGGACTTCGCGCCGGTGAAGTTCGGGATCATGCCGGTGAGCCAGGACGAGGAGCCGCTCTGCCTGGAGAAGATCCGGTTCGTGGGAGACCCGGTGGCGGCGGTGGCGGCACAAGACGAAGAGACCGCCGAGCGGGCGATGCACCTGATCGACGTGGAGTACGAGCCGCTCCCGCCGCTGATGTCGATCGACCAGGCGCTCAAAGAGGGAAGCCACCGCATCCACGAGTACGGCGACGGCCACAACATCCACAAGCTGGTCTCGCTGGAGTTCGGCGACGTGGAGGAAGGCTTCCGCGAGGCGGACCTGGTGCGGGAGGACGTCTTCTTCTTCGAGGGGAACACGCACCTCCCGATGGAGCAGCACGCGGCGCTGGCCCACGCGACCCTCGACGGCAAGGTGACCCTCTGGTCCTCGACCCAGACGCCGCACTACGTCCACCGCGCGGTGTCGAAGGTCCTCCAGCTCCCGATGAGCCACGTCCGGGTGATCGCGACCCCGAACGGCGGCGGCTTCGGTGGGAAGTCGGACCCCTTCAGCCACGAGATGGTGGTCTGCCGGCTGGCTCAGCTCACCGGACGGCCGGTGAAGACGACGCTGACCCGCGAGGAGGTCTTCTACACCCACCGCGGCCGCCACCCGGTGCTGATGTGGATCAAGTCGGGGGTGCGGAAGGACGGCGCGCTGCTGGCGATCCAATTCCGCTCCTTCCTGGACGGCGGGGCCTACGGCTCCTACGGCGTGGCCTCGACCTTCTACACGGGCGCGCTCCAGACGGTGACCTACAAGGTCCCGCGCTACAAGTTCGAGGGCTGCCGGGTCTTCACCAACAAGCCGCCGTGCGGCCCCAAGCGCGGCCACGGGACGCCGCAGCCGCGCTTCGCCCTGGAGGTCCACCTGGACAAGATCGCCGAGCAGCTCGGCCTCGACCCGGCCGAGATGCGGCGGCGCCACGCGGTGGACGAGCATACCAAGACGGTGAACCACCTCACGATCACGACCTCGGGCCTCCGCGAGTGCCTGGACCGCGTGGTCGAGGCCTCGGGCTGGCGGGGCAAGCACGGTCAGCTCCCGGCCGGGCGCGGCATCGGGATCGCCGCCTCCTCCTACATCTCGGGGGCAGGGCTCCCGATCTACTGGAACGACATGCCGCACTCGGGCGTCATGCTGAAGATCGACCGGGGCGGCGGGGTGGCGGTCTTCTGCGGCTCGACGGACATCGGCCAGGGCTCGGACTCGGTGCTGGCCTACGTAGTGGCCGAGGTGCTCGGCATCCGGCCCGAGGACATCCGGGTGGTGACGGCGGACACCGACCTGACGCCGGTGGACCTGGGCTCCTACTCCTCGCGGGTGACCCTGATGACCGGGAACGCCGCCAAGGAGGCGGCGGAGAAGCTGCGCGGCCAGCTCCTCGACGCGGCGGCGAAGAAGCTCGAGGTCTCGCCGGCCGACCTCGAGGCGCGCGACCGGCGGATCTTCGTCCGCGATGACCCGGCCCGGGGGCTCGCCTTCGACGAGGCGGCGCGGCTGGCCGAGGCCGCCTACGGCACGCTCGTCTCGGCCGGCTCCTACACGCCGCCGAAGCGGGCCGCGAAGTTCAAGGGCGCGGGGGTGGGGCCGACGCCAGCCTACTCCTACTCGGCGTGCGTGACGGAGCTCGAGGTGGACCCGGGTACGGGGGAGATCCGGGTCGACCGGATCTGGATCGCCCACGACGGGGGGACGGCGATCAACCCGCTGCTGGTCGAGGGCCAGGTCGAGGGCTCGATCTACATGGGGCTCGGCGAGGTGCTGATGGAGGAGCAGGTCTTCCGCCACGGGCTCCACAAGATCCCCTCGCTGCTGGAGTACAAGAGCCCGACCACGCTGGAGACGCCGGAGATCACGACGATCCTGGTCCAGACCCGCGACCCCGAGGGGCCGTTCGGGGCGAAGGAGGCGGGGCAGGGACCCCTCCTCCCGATCATCCCGGCGGTGGCCAACGCGATCCACGATGCGGTGGGCGTGTGGATCGACGAGGTCCCGATCACGCCGGACAAGATCCTGAAGGCGCTCGACCTGAAAGCCAAGGGCCGGCCGCCGCGGGTCGGCCCCGAGCGCCTCCCCGACGTCCGCTTCCCGGAGCCGATCCGGGTGCCACCGCCGTGGGTGGACCCCGAGGGCCGGGCCTCGACGGCGATCCACAAGGAGACGCCGCGGCCATGATGCGGCTGCCGCCGTTCACCTACCTCGCCCCGAAACGGCTCGACGAGGCGGTGCGCCTCCTCGCCGAGCACGGCCCGGCCGCGATTCGGACGCTCGAGCAGCCGTGAGCGATGCGCGATCGGCGGCCTCTCGTCGTGGTGATCGCCGGCCCCAACGGCGCCGGCAAGACGACGCTGGCGCCGCGTCTCCTGCAGGATGCGCTGACAGTGGCGGAGTTCGTGAACGCGGACCCCATCGCGATGGGGCTCTCCGCCTTTCGACCGGAGTCGGTGGCGATGGCAGCCGGACGACTGATGCTCGCGCGCATGAAGACGCTGGCCAGGACGCGCCAGGAGTTCGCCTTCGAGACGACGCTGGCCAGCCGCAGCTTCGCGCCGTGGCTCACGGGCCTGCAGGCGTCGGGTTACCGCGTGCACCTCGCCTTTCTCTCGCTGTCACATCCCGACCTGGCCGTGGCCCGGGTGGCAGAGCGGGTGCGACAGGGGGGCCACGACGTGCCTGAACCCGTCGTGCGACGGCGCTTCGCGGCCGGGCTCAGGAATTTCTTCACCATGTACCGGGACGTGGCCGACACGTGGCGGATGTTCGACAACTCGGCGGCGAGCGGCCCTCGTCTGATCGCAGCGGGCGGGGCCGGGCAGGCGGTACAGGTCCTCGATGCCGGAGCCTGGGCCGGTCTGCTGGAGGGGCAGCGATGACCACGTCGGGTGATCCCGAAGTGGACCCGCTCGATCGCGTCGAGGATCTGCCGCGCATCATGAAGGCCATGACGAGCTGCGGTTCGCGAGGCGCTGCTGCGCCACAAGCTGCTGGGGAATCCGGTCGCGGTCTGGCGTGACGGGCGCGTCGTGTGGCTGGCGCCCGAGGAAATCCCGGTGGATTTCGACGACGAGCCGGACGAGCCGGACCGCGAGCCGCCGCCGGTCTCCGAAGCCCGGGCCTCTACGGTCGTCGACGCCGGCAAGGACCGCCGACCCCCAGGTGGGGGGGTTCAGGGGGGGAGTGGTTGGGACTCCCCCCCTGATGGACAGACGCCGCGGCCATGATGCGGCTGCCGCCGTTCACCTACCTCGCCCCGAGACGGCTCGACGAGGCGGTGCGCCTCCTCGCCGAGCACGGCCCGGCCGCGATGGTGGTGGCGGGGGGGACCGACCTCTACCCCAACATGAAGCGGCGCCAGTTCGAGCCGACCGTCCTGGTCGGGCTCCGTGGCATCCGCGACCTGGCCGGCATCGCCGGGAGCGCGCGCGAGGGCATGACGATCGGCGCCGGCGCCACGCTGACCCGTGTCGCGGAGCACGCGGAGATCGCCACGCACTACCCGGCGCTGGCCCGGGCGGCCGGCGTGGTCTCGACGCCCCAGCTCCGCAACATGGGGACGCTCGGCGGCAACGTGTGCGTGGACACGCGCTGCAACTACTACAACCAGTCCTTCGAGTGGCGGAAGTCGATCGGCTTCTGCATGAAGAAGGACGGCGACATCTGTCTGGTCGCGCCGGGGAGCCCCCGCTGCTGGGCGGTGTCGTCGTCGGACACGGCGCCGGTGCTGTGGAGCCTGGGTGCCGAGGTGACGCTGGCCGGCCCGCAGGGCGAGCGGCGGATCCCGATCTCGGCGCTCTACCAGGACGACGGCATCCAGTACCTCCGGAAGACGCCGGACGAGATCGTGAGCGACATCCGGCTCCCCCCAATGACGACAAATGACGGCTGGCGGGCGACCTACTGGAAGCTCCGCCGCCGGGGCGCCTTCGACTTCCCGGTCCTGGGCGTGGCGGCCGCGGTGCGGCTAGAGGGCGACGTCTGCCGGGAGGCGCGGATCGTGCTCGGCGCGGTGGCCTCGACGCCCCGCGAGGCGCCGGAGGCCGCGGCGGCGCTGGCCGGCCAGCGGCTAACCCCCGAGGTGATCGAGCGCGCGGCCGACCTGGCGGCCCGGCCCTCGAAGCCGCTCGACAACACCGACATGGTCTACCACTACCGGAAGAAGGTGACGCGCGTCTACGTGGCACGGGCCCTGAAGGAGTTGGCCGGCCTGCCGCTCGACGGCGTCTGGCCGCCGGGCATGTCGGCCCGCCCCGTCGAGGAGGGCCGGTAGATGGACGGGCTCGGCAGCATGTCGTTCCGCTGCGAGATCTGCCTGCGACTGGTCGGCGTGGCGGCAGCCGGTCGCTGTGCGAAGTGCGGGAAGATCATGTGCCGGCGGCATCTCTGGGGTGACTGTCCCGGCCACAGCCTGACCCGGCAGCTCCAGGGGGTCTGGCAGCGCACGATGCGGCGAATGAAGGAGCGGCATTGAGGCATGGCTGAGAATCAGAGCACCTGGGTGGACTTCCGGACCGAGCCGGCGCGCTACAAGCACTGGAGCCTGGCCATCGACGGCCGGGTGGCGACCCTCGCGATGAACGTCCAGGAGGACGCGGGGCTCCGGCCCGGCTACGAGCTGAAGCTCAACTCGTACGACCTGGGCGTGGACGTCGAGCTGTACGACGCGGTCCAGCGGCTCCGGTTCGAGCACCCGGAGGTCGGCGCCGTCGTCATCCGCTCGGCCAAGGAGCGGGTGTTCTGCGCGGGGGCCAACATCCGGATGCTCAGCCAGTCGAGCCACGGCTGGAAGGTGAACTTCTGCAAGTTCACCAACGAGACCCGGAACGCGATCGAGGAGGCCAGCGCCGAGTCGGGCCAGCGCTACCTCACCGCGGTGAACGGGCCGTGCGCGGGCGGTGGCTACGAGATCGCGCTGGCCACCGACTGGATCGTCATGGCCGACGACGGGAACACCTCGGTCGCGCTCCCCGAGGTGCCGCTCCTGGCCGTGCTGCCGGGGACCGGCGGTCTCACCCGCCTGGTGGACAAGCGGAAGGTCCGGCGCGACCGGGCGGACTTCTTCTGCACGGTGGAGGAGGGCGTCAAGGGCCAGCGGGCACTCGACTGGGGGCTGGTGGACGAGCTGGTGCCGCGGACCCGCCTGGAGGAGACGGCGCGCCAGCGCGCGGCCGAGTCGGCGGCGCGGAGCGACCGGCCGGCCGGCGCCCGCGGCATCGCGCTGACGATGCTCGCCCGCACCATCGAGGGCGACGAGATCCACTACGCCCATGTGACCTGCCGCCTGGACCGCGCCCGCGGGGTCGCCGAGATCACCGTCCGGGCGCCCGGGACCGACCCGCCGGCCGACGTCGCCGCGATCCACGCCCAGGGCTGCGCCTTCTGGCCGCTCGCCCTCGCCCGGGAGCTGGACGACCTGATCCTCCACCTCCGGACCAACGAGGAGCAGGTCGGGCTCTGGGTCCTCCGGACCGAGGGGAATGGGGAGAGCGGCGGGAGCGCCGACCGGGTCGAGGCCTACGACCGGCTGCTCGCCACCCACGCCAAGGACTGGCTGGTCCGCGAGATCCGCCTCTACCTGCGGCGCACGCTCAAGCGCCTGGACGCCTCCTCGCGCTCGATCTTCGCGCTGGTCGAGCCCGGCTCCTGCTTCGCCGGCACGCTGCTCGAGCTGGCGCTGGCCGCCGACCGCGCCTACATGCTGGACGGGTCCCGCGAGGGCGACGACCGGCCGCCGGCCACCCTGCGCCTGACCGAGGCGAACTTCGGCGCCTACCCCATGCCCAACGGGCTGACGCGGCTCCAGAGCCGGTTCCTCGGCGAGCCGGGGCGGGTCGAGGAGCGGCGGGGGCGGATCGGGGAGGACCTGGACGCGGCGGCCGCCGACAAGGCCGGCCTCGTCACGTTCACGCCCGACGACATCGACTGGGACGACGAGGTCCGCCTGGCGATCGAGGCGCGCGCGGCCTTCTCGCCGGACGCGCTGACCGGCATGGAGGCCTCGCTCCGCTTCGGCGGACCGGAGACCGTGGAGACGAAGATCTTCGGCCGCCTGTCGGCCTGGCAGAACTGGATCTTCCAGCGCCCGAACGCGGTCGGGGAGAAGGGCGCGCTGCGCGTCTACGGCACCGGCCAGCGCGCCGAGTTCGACCGGAGGAGAGTGTGATGGCCGAGGCGGCCGGGAAGATGGACTATGCCGAGCGCATCCCGAACAACGTGAGCCTCGTCGAGAACCGGCGGCTCCTGCGCGCGCTGGAGGAATGGCAGCCGCGGTTCCTGAACTGGTGGGGCGACATGGGGCCGGAGGGCTATCAGGCGAAGGACGTCTACCTCCGGACCGCGATCAGCGTGGACGCCCAGGGCTGGGCCCACTTCGACTACGTGAAGATGCCGGAGTACCGGTGGGGCATCTTCCTGGCCGAGCCGGAGCCCGATCGCCGGATCCACTTCGGCGCCCACAAGGGGCAGCCGGCCTGGCAGGACGTGCCGGGCGAGTACCGCGGGACGCTCCGCCGCCTCATCGTGACCCAGGGGGACACCGAGCCGGCCTCGGTCGAGCAGCAGCGCCACCTCGGGCGGACCTGCCCCTCGCTCTACGACCTCCGCAACCTCTTCCAGGTCAACGTCGAGGAGGGGCGGCATCTCTGGGCGATGGTCTACCTCCTCCACGCCCACTTCGGCCGCGACGGCCGCGAGGAGGCCGAGGCGCTGCTCCAGCGGCGCTCGGGCGACCCCGACAAGCCGCGCATCCTGGGCGCCTTCAACGAGCGGACGCCGGACTGGCTCTCGTTCTACATGTTCACCTACTTCACCGACCGGGACGGCAAGTACCAGCTCTGCGCGCTGGCCGAGAGCGGCTTCGACCCGCTGGCGCGGACCTGCCGCTTCATGCTGACCGAGGAGGCCCACCACATGTTCGTGGGCGAGGCCGGCATCGGCCGCATCGTCCAGCGGACGTGTGACCTGATGCGGGAGCACAAGACCGACGACCCGGACCGCCTGCGGCGGCTGGGCGCGATCGACCTGCCGATGCTCCAGCGCTACCTGAACTTCCACTACTCGGTCTCCCTCGACCTGTTCGGCTCCGAGATCTCGACCAATGCCGCCAACTTCTACACCGGCGGCCTCAAGGGGCGGTTCGAGGAGGGGAAGAAGGCCGACGACCACCTGCTGACGGAGGCGAGCTACCCGGTCACGCGGCTCGAGGGCGACCGGATCGTCACCCGCGAGGAGCCGGCGCTGACCTCGCTGAACGAGCGGCTCCGCGACGACTACATCGCCGACTGCCAGCGCGGGGTGGACCGATGGAACGGGATCATCCGGAAGGCCGGCCTCGACGTCGAGCTCCGCCTCCCGCACCGCGGCTTCCACCGCGCCATCGGGATGTTCTCCGAGGTCCGGGTGTCGCCGGGCGGGCGGATCGTCAGCCAGGCGGAGTGGGATGCGAGGAAGGACGCGTGGCTGCCGACCGAGGCGGACGCCGCCTACGTGGCAACCCTGATGAAGCCGGTGGTGGAGCCCGGTCGGTTCGCCAACTGGATCGCGGCGCCGGCGCGCGGCATCAACAGCCAGCCGGTGGACTTCCAGTACGTCCGCCTGGACTGAGAGCGCGTGAAGGAATCGGGTCCCTCCGGCTCCCCCCTCCCCCCCGGTGGGTGGGGAAGGGGGGCTGGGGGGTGGGCGGGAGGTCTCGAACTGAGTCGGGAAGGACGTGAAGCGATCGCCGTGCTCGGGCAGCCTGGAGGTGGCGGCGGCCGGCCCCCCTCCCCCCGCCAGAGGCCGAAGGCCGTCCGATCAGTCGGGAGGGGTCGGGGGTGGGGGAGGTCTCGAATAGTCCGATGAAGCTCGGGGCACGGATCAAGGGGCTCCGGACGGAGCGCGGCATTCGCCAGAACGAGCTGGCGCAGAAGGCCGGGCTGACGGCGAGCCTCGTCTCCCAGATCGAGTCGGACAAACTCTCGCCCTCGCTCCACACGCTCGGCCGGCTGGCCGGCGCCCTCGGGGTCCCGATCGGGGCCCTCTTCGAGCAGGCGCCGAACGGCCGGGTCCACGTGGGGCGGCAGAAGGACCACGCGGTGGTGAGCTTCGACGGCTCGACCGAGCGCTGGGAGGTGCTGTCGGCCGGCCTCTTCCGCGGCAAGGTGCGGGCGGTCGTCTCGACGCTGCGGGGGCGCGGGAAGAGCGTCCCGCCCGAGCGTGTCCAGATCGAGCCGGGCCAGATGAAGCTGATGTACGTCGTCCGCGGCAAGGTGGCGCTCCACTACAACGGCGAGCGCCACCTGATGGAGGCCGGCGACTCCGCCTACCTGGACGGCGGCGTGCCCCACACCTGGGAGAACCTGGGGGCGGGCGAGGCCCGGACCCTCTGGGTCATCACCGGCAAGGACGAATGAGCGCGCTCCCGCTGATCCAGGTGGATGCGTTCTACGACCGCGAGCGCGAGACGGCGCCGCCGGAGCAGCTGCGCGCCTGGCAGTGGGAGCGGCTCACCGCCGGCCTGGCCGAGGTCTGGGCGTCGAACCCGTTCTGGCGGGCACGCCTCGCGGCGGCCGGCCTCCGCGACCCCCGCGACGTCGCCTCGTGGGACGACTTCGCCCGGCTGCCGCGGCTCGAGAAGCCGGAGCTGGGGGCCGACCAGGCCGCGCGCCCGCCGTTCGGCACGAACCTGACGTACCCGCTGGAGCGCTACGTCCGCGCCTTCCAGACCTCGGGGACCACCGGCCCGCCGATCCGCTGGCTGGAGACGGAGGAGTCGTGGGCCTGGTGGGCGCGCTGCTGGGTGTACGTCTTCCGGGCCGCCGGGCTCGGGCCGGGGGACCGGCTCTTCTTCCCGTTCTCCTTCGGCCTCTTCATCGGCTTCTGGGCCGGCCTCGAGGGGGCCCGGATGCTCGGCGCGCTGGCGCTCCCCGGCGGCGGTCAGGACTCGCCGACGCGCGTCCACTGGATCCGGGAGCTGGGCGCGACCGCGCTGGTCTGCACGCCGTCCTACGGCCTCCACCTGGCCGAGGTCGCGATGGGGCAGGGGATCGACCCCGCGAAGCTCGGCGTCCGCACGACGGTCCACGCCGGCGAGCCGGGTGCCGGCATCCCGGCGGTCCGCCAGCGGCTGGAGACGCTGTGGGGCGCGCGGGCGTACGACCACGCCGGCATGACGGAGGTCGGCGCCTACAGCTTCGCCTGCCCGGTCCAGTCGGGCCTCCACGTCAACGAGGTCGAGTTCATCGCCGAGGTGCTGGATCCGGAGACGGGTCGGCCGATCGCGCCCGGCGAGCTCGGCGAGCTGACGCTCACCAACCTGGGCCGGTGGGGGGCGCCGGTGCTCCGCTACCGCACCGGCGACCGCGTCCGGCTGGCGGCCGCGCCGTGCCCCTGCGGCCGGACGTTCGCCAGCCTCGAGGGCGGCATCCTCGGCCGCGTTGACGACATGCTGATCGTCCGCGGCGTCAACGTCTTCCCCTCGGCGCTGGAAGGGATCGTCCGGCAGTTCGACGCGGTGGACGAGTTCCAGATCGAGGTCTACCGGCGGGGCGCGATGGACGAGGTCCGGCTCCTGCTGGAGATCGACGGGGGGCACCGCGCCCCGGACGCGGTCACCGGGACGTGCGACGCCGTCGTCGAGGCCGTCCGCCGGAACATCGGCATCCGGATCGAGGCCGCCCCGGTGCCGGCCCGGAGCCTCCCGCGCTACGAGCTGAAGGCCCGCCGTCTGGTGCGGCGCGACGCCTGACGGGTCACCGCCGCCCGACGAGCGCGGGCATCGCCGCGAAGAGCACGAACAGCAGGAGCGTGATGCCTCCGGCGACCGAGCGGAAGCCGGCCAGGTAGTCCGCGATCGACAGGCCGCGAAGCCAGCGCGTGCCGGCGACCTCGGCGACGAGCGGCAGGCCGAGCGCCACGAGTCCCATGGCCGCCCGGGTCTGGAGCGCCGGCGACTCCGCGTTGTGCATCGCGTTCATCGATTGCTCTCCCCGGGTCATGGTCACGCCGGCTTCGCCGCGCGGACCAGCGCCAGGTGGTCCTCCAGGTCGTCCTTGGCGGTGACGGCGCGGAGAACGACCTCGTCGATGACGCCGTCCCAGCGGGCGAGCGCCGGGCGGATCGTCTCGGGCGTCTCCGCGGCGATCGCCGTCTCCACCGGCGCCGCTCCCATCCGCTCGAAGTGGTCCGCGTAGGCGGGGATCGCCGTGTAGCGGGCCCCCTCCGCCTCCACCCGGGCGCCTGCGCCCGGCCCGAGGGCGAACCGCACGTACCCGAAAAGCCGCGGCGCGGGCCGGTGCGCGGCCGCCGCCCCGGCCCGCACCCACTCGGCCGACTGCCGCGCGTGCCCGGGCGTGAGCCAGTTGAAGAGGACGCCGTCGGCGACCTCGCCGGCGAGGCGGCACATCCGGGGGCCGAGCGCGGCCACGACGATCCTCGCCGGCAGCGCCGCCCGGAGCGCGGCGACCCCCGCCCGCACGCGCGCGAGCGCGCTCGGGTTCGGGCTGCCCACCCCGAGCAGGAGGCGATTCACCGGCAGCCCGCCGGCCCGCACGCCCTCGGCGATGCTCTCCGGGCCGCGGGTGTGGAGCGGGATGACGCCGACCCCGAGCGCCATGCGCCGGGTCTCGCCGGCGGCGTGCGCGAGCGCGGCCAGCCCGTTGACGGGGCCGGGATGGTTCACCCAGAACGAGGTGTAACCGAGCGTCTCGGCCTCCCGCGCGGTAGCGCCGATGATGTCGGGGCGGGTGCCGGCGAAGAGCGCGAATCCCAGGGTCATCGTTTCCTCCAGGTGGGCATCGGTCCGCCGACCACCGTATCATGGAACGGTGTGGGGGACGCGCCGGGCGGCTGCTTTCGAGGCGCTGCCGCAGATGCGTTGGGGGTTGTGGATGCACTACGACCGTGAGCTTCTCTCGATCGCGCTGTGGAGCGCGTGTTGCGTCCCGGGCTAGCGGCGTTTCCTCTCGCGGAAGTCGCCGTCCTGGTCGGATGAGCCGCAGGGTGGTGTTCACGCGCGGCGAGCGCAAGCGGCTCCAGGCCTCGGTGCTCCTCGCGCTGGGAGTCGGCGGGCTGCTCGTCGCGGCCTTCCTGGTGGGGCTGGGCGCGACGGCCCGGGTCGGAGCCGGCGACCTCCTCTTCCGCGCGCGGCCCGCGCGGAGCGCCCGGTCCACGGTGCTGGTGGGGATCGACCAGCGGAGCCACCAGGCCCTGCTGCCCGAGTACGGGCCGATGGCCGCCTGGCCCCGGACCCTGTACGCCCGCGCTCTCGACGCGCTCGGCGCGGCCGGCCCCCGCGTCGTGGCCCTGGCGATCTTCTTCGACGCGCCCAAGCCGGGAGACGGGGAGCTGGCCGACGCCATGCGGCGCGCCGGCAACGTCCTCACGCCGGTGGAGGCGCAGGGGCCGAAGCAACTCGATCCTGGCCCGGGCGTGGCCCAGGAGTTCGAGGTGTTCGTCCGCCCCACCCGGATGGTGCGCGACGCCGCCGCCGGCGAGGGGCTGACGAACATCACGACCGCTCGGGACAGCCTCGTCCGCGGTCTGCCGCTGCTCCTGCGCGCGGGCGGCGAGGAGCTCCCCAGCCTGCCGCTCGCGATCGTGGCCCGCTTCACCCGGCGGCCCGCCGTCCTCGACGCGCCGCCGACCGCCGCGGTCGTCTCCGCCGCCGGCCGCGCGATCCCGGTGACCGAGGGCGACGTCATGCTCATCAACTTCCTCGGTCCTCCATCGCACCTACGGCCGGGCACCGGCCCTCCCAGGCCCCGCGAGCCCTTTCGGGTCATCCCGTTCGTTCGACGTGGTGGAGGGCCGCTTCGACCCGAGCCTGGTCCGGGACCGGATCGTCCTGCTCGGTCCCACCATCCGGGGCGTGGACGAGCATCCGACCCCGACGACCACCGACACCCGGATGTCGGGCGTCGAGATCCTGGCCAGCGCGGTCGAGACCATCCTCCAGCAGGAGTACCTCCAGCCGATGCCGCCCACCGTCAACGCCGGGTTGATCCTCCTGCTGGCCCTGGTGGGCGCGCTGGCGGTAGCGGCCTGGACCCCGCTGCCGGCCGCCCTGGCGGTGGCGGCCACGCTCGCGCTCTACCTGACGCTGGCGACGGTTTCCTTCGAGGGCGGCCGGATCCTCGATCTGGTCTACCCGCCGGCGGGGCTTCTCCTGGCGTTCGCGGCCGCGCTCTCCTACCGCGTGGTCTTCGGCGAGGCCCAGCAGCGGATGATCCGGGATGCCATGGCCCGCTACCTCTCGCCGGCGGTCAGCCGGTGGGTGCTGGAGGACCCGGATCGGCTCCGGCTGGGCGGCGAGCTGCGTGAGATGACGGTCCTGTTCAGCGACCTCCGGGACTTCACGACGCTCGCCCACGCCCTGCCGCCCGAGACGCTGGTGTCGCTGCTCAACACCTACCGGACCGAGATGACGGAGATCGTCCTCCGCCACGACGGGGTCCTGGCGCAGTACGCCGGCGATGCGATCGAGGCGTTCTGGAACGCACCCATGGATCAGCTGGACCACGCCCGGCGGGCGTGCCGGACCGCGCTGGAAATGCTCGGCCGGCTGCGCCAGCTGGCCCCGGACTTCGCGCAACGCGGCTGGACCGGGCTGGACATGGGTATCGGGATCAACACGGGGCGGATGGTGGTGGGCAACATGGGATCGCGGAACCACCTCGCCTACACGGCGGTCGGTGACCCCGTCAACGTGGCCGCCCGGCTCGAGGGGCTGTCGAAAACGTATGGGGCGCGCATCGTCGTCGGCGAGACGGCCCGGGCGGCGGCCGGCGACGCCGTCGTCTTTCGCTTCCTCGACGTCGTGGCGGTGAAGGGGCGCGCCGAGCCGCTGACGGTCTACGAGCCGGTGGCTCTGGCCGGCGCGGTGACGGCGCCCGTGGCGCGGCGCCTCGAGCGGTACCACGAGGGCATCGCCCTCTACCGGGCGCGCCGGTGGCCCGAGGCGGCGGCCCTCTTCGACGCGCTGGCCGCCGAGGCGCCGGAGGACGGTCCGATCGCGCTCTACCGCCGGCGCAGTCGCGAGCTGGCCGAGGAGCCACCCCCCGCCGACTGGAACGGCGTGTACGTGGCGCGGACGAAGTAGCCGGCTACCGGACGAAGCCTGCCAGCTCCAGGGGAGAGAGCAGGATGGTTCCCGGCGGCTCCCCGGTGACCGGGCGAAGCGTCTCCAGCCGGCCGCCCGCGACGCGCGCCGTCCGCGGATCGGCGCCGGTCGAGGCCGGATCGGCGCCGCTCGAGGCCAGCCACTGGACGATCGCAGCGCTCAGCCGTTCACCGCGCCGGATATCCTGGCGCGCCTCCGCGCGATAGACGGGCTCGCCCCGGAATGCTCCGACCACTCGTACGGTGAACGGCCCGTCGGCGAGCGCGACCAGCACCAGGCGATAGGTCCCGATGGCTCCCGCCGGGACGTCCACTGTCCGGCTGCCATCCTGACGCATCGCGGTGCGGGAGCCGAAGACCTGGTTCACCTCGATCCCCGGCTCCACGAACCCGGCCACGCGCCGTCCGTCCGGCATGATGAGGAGCGGGAGCACCGGACCGCTGGTCGTGACCTCGATGGTGCTCTGGTTCACCCGGAACAGCTCGATCACCGGTGGACCCGTGGGACCGATCGTGGCCTTCTCCCCGGGGCCCAGGCGCGCCAGGTGGCGCCCGCTGTCGTTCTCCACATCGAGCGTGCCGGCCCGGGTCCAGCAGACGAAGCCGCCATCGGGCCGGCTCTGGGCGCCGATGAGCCCGTCGTGGGCCGTCGCGGTGTAGGCGTTCGCCTCGAGCGAAACGGTGCCTCGCCCTCCCAGCCAGCTCGCCAGGCGCGCCCACACGGTGCCCGACCGGAGCAGTACCCGGAGGCTCGAGCGGTCGCGGCTGACCTCCAGGCGCTTGACCTGGACGTCGGAGCCGGGCTCGACGGTGACCGTGCTGCCGTCGAGGAAGGTGATCAGCGCCCGGCCGTCCGGCCCGGTGAGCACGCGGTCGCCCTCGACGAGGTTGCTTCCCGTGGCGGCCGGGCGGGGCGCGCTCCCGCCGGCCGGCCAGTACTCCACGCGCCCGCCGAGGAGGCTGAGCGTGGCCGCGGTGGAAACGGTGACCGGCCGCGCTGCCTCGGCCGTGCCGCCGCCGGGGTGAAGGACGCCCAGCGCGAGCGCGGCTGCCACGAGGGTAGCGCGGGCCGACCGTCCCGATCGTCGCGCGCGCTCGCTTGTCATGGCGCGCCTCCTCGAACCGCCCGGCTGACGAAGCCTCGTCGCCGGGGCCCGACGGTGTCCCGTGTCGGGGGGCGACATCACCGATAGCCAGCTTACCAGGCATCGCGGCACCGCGCCCGGTAGGTGCTCTGCTTCGGTCATGGCCGGCGGATCGGCGCCCTCGGCTCGACGGCTGCGAAGCCCTCACGCGATTCTCGCGCGAGCTGGCGACCGTCTGAGGCTCGGCGGCTCCAGCCGCCGCATGGTGCTCGCGGGCCGGGGGTGTATCGACGGCTACAGATCCCCGGCCGGGCAGCGGGTATACTCCCCTTGACGGGGACCGGCAGCCCGCTCCGCGGCGAGACGGGGGCGCACGAGATCACGGTCCAGTGTCTTCTCTGCGGTGGGTGATGGCCTGACGTCGAGGAAGGAGTGGCTCATGGAGCGGGACACCGGAGAGTCGCGGCAGCCGTCCAGTCGCGGGGCCATCAGCCGGCGCGAGCTCATGCGCCGGACAGCCCTTCTGGGCATGTCGGCTGGAGCCCTGCAGGGCCTCGTGACCCCTGGCCGGGCCGTGGCGCAGACCGGCCCGCCGCCGATCAAGCGGGGTGGCACGCTGGTCCACTCGGTCAACTGGACCGTCCCCACCATGGACCCCCACCTCGCCAGCCAGCCCGAGCACATCATCTACGAGCAGGTCTACGACGGACTGCTCCGGCTGGACCGGGTGGATGCCAATTCGTGGGAGCACAAGGTCGTGGGCGTCCTCGCCGAGTCCTGGGAGCAGAAGGACGCCCGCACCCTCGTGTTCAAGCTGCGGCAGGGCGTCCGGTTCCACGACGGCAGCGTGTTCGACGCGGAGCTCGCCCGGTGGAACATCGTACGGGCGCGAGACCACCCGAAGAGCGAGGTCAAGGCCAGCCTGAGGGCCATCGACTCGGTCACCGCCCTGGACAGGTCCACCCTGGAGGTGAAGACCAAGACCGACAACGCGGCCCTGCTGCGGACCCTGGCCTTCACCGGCGGGGGATCGGTGCGCATGGTGTCCAGGGCGGCGCTGGACAAGAACGGGGAGCAGTGGCTCCATCGCAACCCGGCGGGGACGGGGCCCTTCCGGTTCAAGCAGTGGATCTCCGACGATCGCGTGATCATGGAGCGGAACCCCGACTACTTCATGGCTGGCGCCGATGGCAAGCCGCTGCCCTACCTCGATGGCCTCGTGATCCGCTACATTCCCGACCCGACGGTGGCGCTGGTGGACATGCGGGCCGGGACCGTCCACTTCGTGGAGCGGATGGCCCTCAAGGACGCCGATACGGTCAAGGGCGATTCCAGCCTGGCTCTCGTGGAGCTTCCCTGGGCCGGCCAGATCTACTTCGAGGTGGGGTTCAACACCGAGGCGGCTCCGTTCAACGACGTGCGGGTGCGCCAGGCGGCCCTGTACGGGATCGATCGGGTCGGCATGCACAAGGCGCTCGGCTTCGGGCTCGGCCGGCCCGTGAACTATCCCTACGGCATCCCGGGAACCGTGGGCTACGACGAGAGCATCGTCAAGTACGAGTACAACCCGGAGCGGGTGAAGGCGCTGCTGAAGGAAGCCGGTCACCCGAATGGCATCAGCATCGAGCTGAAGGTGATCGCGCGGGAGCCCGAGAACACCATCGGCGAGTTCGCGCAGCAGATGTGGTCGGCGGTCGGGATCAAGACCCGGCTGGTGACCCTCGAGCGGCTCGCCTGGATCGACCAGGTGCGGGCGAAGAACTTCCAGGCCAACTTCTGGCGCGGCGCCCTCTGGGCGCTCGTCGATCCCGAGCTGTCGCGACACCTGGTGGCGAGCGGCGCTCCGGGAAACTGGTCTCAGTTCAAGGATGGGGACGTGGACAGGCTGCTGGACGAGGGCCTGGCCTCACTGGATCCGCGGAAGCGGGCCGGGATCTACCGCCAGGTCTGGCAGACGCTCCAGGAGCGGGCCTACGTCGGTTCGGGGTTCCTGGCGCCCATCGTCAGCGGCTACCGCAAGGAGATGCGCGGATTGACCTTCAACTTCCTGACGCCCACCTTGCGGAGCGCCTGGCTGGCGTAGCGGGGCGGAGGGTTCACGGCATGCTCAGCAAGGATCAGGTGGAGTTCTACCGGAAGGACGGCTACCTGCTGCTCGAGGACGTGCTGAGCGCGGAGGAGCTGGCGACGCTCCGCCATGTCACCGACGAGGTGGTGGCGGCATCCCATGCCGTCACCGAGCACGACCACATCTACGACCTGGAGCCGACCCACACGCCCCAGGAGCCTCGCGTGCGCCGGATCAAGGAGCCGCACAAGGTCCACCCGGTCTACCGGCAGATCGCCTTCAGCGACAGGATCGCGGAGATCCTGACGCCGCTGATCGGGACCACCTCCGGGATCCGCTTCCAGACCGGCAAGCTCAACATGAAGTCGGCCGGGTTCGGCGCCGCGGTGGAGTGGCATCAGGACTGGGCCTTCTATCCGCACACCAACGACGACCTGCTGGCCATCGGCCTGTACCTCGACGACTGTGGGCCGGACAACGGGCCGCTCATGGTGATCCCGGGCAGCCACCGGTGGCCGATCTGCGACCACCACGTCGACGGCGTCTTCTGTGGCGCGATCGACCCCCAGGCCTCCGGCATCGACTTCTCGAAGGCGGTGACGCTGACCGGCAAGGCGGGCAGCATGACCATCCACCACGTGCGTGCGATTCACGGCTCGGCGCTGAACACCTCCGACCGGCCGCGCCGCCTGCTGCTGTTCCAGTACATCGCGGTCGACGCCTTCCCGCTCCTGGGCATTCCGAGCTGGGACGAGTTCAACGCCAGCATCGTGACCGGCGAGCCGACCAAGGAGCCGCGGCTGACCCCGGTGCCGGTGCGCATGCCGCTCCCGGCGGCGCCCTTCCAGGGCTCCATCTACGAGAACCAGCGCACGCTGCCCAGCCGGTATTTCGCCGTCCTCGAGGAAGCGGAGGAAGGCCGCCGCCGGTAGGGCCCGAGCGGCCCCAGGCCGGTGGAGGGGCTCGACGCCTGGGGCGCGTAGTCCAGGCGGCCCGATTCCCGCTCGGCGGCCCCTCCCCTGATGTCCCGCCTCGCATCGTGGGCCCTGCCGCCCGCTCCGTCTCGGACGCGGGCGCGGGACCAAGGCTCCGGGATTGATCGGAGTGCAACATGGGTAAGCGGCTCGCGGACAAGGTCGCGGTCGTGTGCGGCGCGGGGGCCTCGGCCGGGGGACTGAGCAATGGCATGGCCACGTCGATCGTGTTCGCCCGGGAAGGCGCGAAGGTCTTCGCGGTCGATCGCGACGTCACCCTGGCCCGGGAAACCGAAAAGCGGATCGTGTCCGAGCACGGGGAATGCACCCTGTACGAGTGCGACGTCTCCGATGCGGGGCAGGTGGCGCGGATGGCGGAGGCGTGCATCGGGCGGTACGGCCGCATCGACGTCCTGTTCAACAACGTCGGGGTGTATGCGCTCGGGGGTCCGCTCGACCTGAGCGAGGACGAGTTCGATCGGGTGATGCGCGTCAACCTCAAGAGCATGTTCCTGACCTGCCGGGCCGTGCTTCCCGCGATGCTGAGGCAGGGGACGGGGGCGATCGTCAACAACGCGTCGGTGTCGGCGATCCGCTATTCCGTCCCCAGCCTCGCGTACTCCGCGTCCAAGGCGGCCGTGCTCCAGCTCACGCAGAACATCGGTCTGCAGTATGCGGCCCGGGGGATCCGCTGCAATGCGGTCCTGCCGGGGAACATTCTCACGGATCGTCTGGTCGCGCGCTTGAAGGCCTCCCACGGGGAGGCCTACACGGAGCGGATCCGCGAGTGGGCGGAACAGGTGCCGTGTGGCCGGGCCGGTGAGCCGTGGGACGTCGCCCACGCGGTGCTGTTTCTCGCGTCCGACGAGGCCCGGTACATCAATGCCGTCGAGCTGGCCGTCGATGGCGGACTCTCGGCCTCGTATCTCGGCCGGGCCTCTTCCTGACTGGATCTTCGCTCAGGCGACACCCCGCTGGCGCAGGCGGGCGTCCAGGGCCACCCTCAGCCCATCGCCGAGCAGGTTCAGGCCCAGGACGGTCAGGAACATCGCCACCCCGGGAAAGAGGGACAGCCAGGGTGCCCGCTCGATGTACTGGTAGGCCTGGCGCAGCATCGATCCCCAGCTGGGGTTGGGGGGCTCGATCCCGAGACCGAGAAAGCTGAGCGTCGCCTCGGCGATGATCGCCTGGGGAATCATCAGAGAGGACTGGACGATGATGGGGCCGAGGACGTTGGGCCAGATGTGGAACAGCATCATCCGCAACGGGCCTGCTCCGAGGGCCCGGGCGGCCATGGCGAACTCCCGCTCCCGGATGGAGAGCGCCTGGGCGCGGACGAGCCGGGCGAAGGCCGGCGTGAACACGATCCCGATCGCGATCATGGCGTTGGCGAGCCCCGGGCCCAGGCTGGCGGCGATCGCCAGCGCCAGCACGAGGGTCGGGAAGGACCACAGGGCATCGACGACCCGCATCAGCACATCGTCGATCCACCCGCCCCAGTAGCCGGCGGTCAGGCCCATCATCACCCCGAACAGGATGGCGATCCCCACCGACACCACCCCCGCCAGCACCGCCACCCGGGCCCCATGGATGACGCGACTCAGCACGTCGCGG
Source organism: uncultured Candidatus Rokubacteria bacterium (assembly GCA_963708025.1). Classification (GTDB taxonomy): domain Bacteria; phylum Methylomirabilota; class Methylomirabilia; order Rokubacteriales; family DASRDR01; genus CAVPSB01. The sequence continues at coordinate 312,299 of CAVPSB010000025.1, forward strand.
CCCAGGTGGTCGGTTCCCATCAAGTGGTGGAGGCCGGGGCGCTGCAGGATCGGACTCACGACCCGGTTGGGGTTGTAGGGGGTGACGAGGTCGGCCGACACGGCCAGGAGCAAGACGACGGTCAGCACGCAGAGGCCGAGGATGCTGCCGCGAGTCTTGACCAGTCGGGAGACGAAGGCGCCGGCCCGTCGAGCCGCCGAGCGTCCGAGAGTCCCGATCCGGTCGCTCATCCCGCTCCCGCGTCGGCCTGGCCGCGCCCCCGGCTACGCGTACCGGATGCGAGGGTCCACGTAGGCGTAGAGCAGGTCCGTGAGCAAGTTGGCGGCGAGCACCGCCAGGGCCATGACGAGGACCACGCCCTGCAGCACCGGGAAGTCGCGGAAGAAGACGGAATCGGCGGCCAGCCGCCCCATCCCGGGGAGGGCGAAGATCGTCTCGATGACAACCGCGCCACCGAACAGACGACCGATCTGGAGCCCGACCACGGTGATCACCGGGATCATCGCGTTCTTCAGCGCGTGAACCCGGATCACGGTCCTCTCCGGGAGCCCCTTGGCTCGCGCGACCGTGACGTAGTCTTCCTGGAGGACCTCGATCAGCGAGGCCCGCACCTGCCGCATGGTGACGGCGTTCAGGGCCATGCCGAGCGATAGCGCCGGCAGGATGATGGCCTTCACGTTGGGCCAGAGACCGACCGACAGCGGCACGTAGCCCGAGGGCGGCAGCAGGCGCAGCTCCACCGCGAAGAGGTAGATCAGCAGGATTCCGACGAAGAACTCCGGCAACGCGACGCCGGCCACCGACATCATCGTGGCGACCGTGTCGATCTTGGAGTTCGGGCGCGTGGCGGACACGATCCCCACCGGGATGGCGATGCAGAGAGCGATCACCAGGGCGACCGCGGTGAGTTGAATGGTGATGGGGAGGCGGGCCGTCAACGCGTCCAGGACGGCCTCGTGGGTCCGAACGGACCGGCCCAGGTCTCCCCGCAGCGCCCGCCCGATCCACCGGGCATACTGGACCGGCAGCGGCCGATCCAGCCCCAGCTCCTTTCGCATGGCCTCGTAGGCGACGCGGTCGTTGATGTTGGCCTCCCCGAGGAACGCCAGGGCCGGGTCACCGGGCAGGAGCATGGTGATCGAGAAGACCACGACCGTGACCAGGAAGAGCACCGGGACGAAGTAGAGGAGTCGGCGCAGCAGATAGCGCGTCATGGGTCCGGGTCACCCACGACTATGCGGGCGGCCCGCCCGGCGATCTGTCGCCGGCGATACGAAGTCGAAGGTGCCGGTCAACAGGCGTGGACTCGTTCCTTTCGGGTGGTGGACAAATGGGCGTCGTCGCCGACGGTACTATGGGTCCGCAGCGGCCGCAAGCCGAGCAGCGGGAAGAAAGGTCTGCCTCTCCGCTCACCCGCCCGCTGGCCCGCCGTGTCGGGGTGAGCTATGCTGGCTGTCTCGACACCGGCAGACCCGAGCTCTTCAACCCACGTCGAGGAGGAACTACCATGGCCGTCGCGCGCGTCACCAAGATCACCGCCGCCTCGTCCAAGAGCTGGCAGGACGCCGTCGATCAGGGGCTCAAGCGGGCCGCCAAGACTGTACGGGGGATCACCGGACTCCACGTGCTCGAGGAGAAGGCCCACGTCGAGAAGGGGAAGATCACCGAGTACCGCGTGACCATGGAGCTGACCTTCATCCTGGAGGACTGAGATCCTCCGAGCGACACCAACCAGGCGATCGCGGCGGTGTGCCGGGAGGCGGGGTACCCGGCGCCCGCCCCGACCCATATCCTCCGGCAAGCCTGAGCGGCGACGTCCGGACGTCCGGGTGACCGCGGGCGCGTGGCGTACACTGTCGGGGTGGACTGGCGCGCGGGCCTGATCGACGACGACGCGGGGTTGACCCGCATCCTCCGAGAGGCGCGGACGATCGCGGTCCTCGGGGCCAAGGCCGACCCGGACGCCCCGGCTCACTTCGTCCCCGCCTACCTCCGGGAGCGGGGCTACCGGATCGTGCCGGTGAACCCCAGGCTGGCCGGCCGCCCGCTGTTCGGCGTGCCCGCGGTCGCGACGCTGGCCGAGCTGGGCGAGCCCGTTGACGTCGTGGAGATCTTCCGCCGGCCCGAGTACCTGCCGGGGCACGCCGCGGAGATCCTGGCCATGTCGAGCCGCCCCGCCGTCGTCTGGTTCCAGCTCGGCATCCGCCACGACGGCGCCGCCGAGCGCCTGGCTCGGGCCGGCCTCCGCGTCGTCCAGGACCGCTGCATGATGCCGGAGCATCGCCGCCTCCTGGGCGCCGCTCCCGCCAGATCACCCTCCCGCCCGTGAGCCGCGAGCCGGGCCCGCTCCTCGCCTCGGGCCGGAGTGCGGACGTCTTCGAGCGCGGCGACGGCCTCGTCCTGCGTCGCTATCGCAGCCCGCGCGACACCGAGGGCGAGGCGGCCATCATGCGGTACGCCGAGGCCCACGGGTTCCCGGTCCCCCGGGTGCACGAGGCGAGCGCGACGGACATCGTCATGGAGCGCATCGAGGGGCCGACCATGCTCCACGACCTCGCCCGGCGCCCCTGGAGGGTCGCCGCCCACGCGGCTCTCCTCGCGAGTCTCCACCACCGGCTCCACGCGATCCCGGCTCCGGCGTGGCTGCCCTCGTCCCTCGGGGACGGCGACGTCCTCGTCCACCTGGACCTGCACCCGCAGAACGTGCTGCTCGCGGCGCAGGGGCCCGTTGTCATCGACTGGCCCAACGCCATCCGGGGCGCGGGCGAGGACGACGTGGCCCAGACCTGGGTCATCCTGGCGACCGCGGCGGTGCCCGGCAGCCGGGCCTACCGGCTCGTCGGGCGACTCTTCCGGGGGTTCTTCCTCCGGGCGTTCCTTGGGCACTTCGATCGGGCGGCCGTGGCGCGGCGGCTGCCGGCCGTGGCCGCCCGGTGGCTGCGCGACCGGAACGTCGAGCCGGCCGAGCGCGCGGCGACCGCCCGGCTCCTGCGGCGGGAGGCCGGTGTCCCGCCGCTGCGTCAGGCCGGGCCACCCCCGCGCCGTTCGTCACCTGAACCCGTGCTCCGCCCGCTGGGCGGGCGCGCACGGGTGGGCTATGCTGGCAATCGTGTCCGGGGCAGGCCGGCCTCGAGCCCACACCGGGGAGGGACCGCCGTGGCCGTCGCACGAGGTGGTTCGGTGGTCGATGGCCTGACCCGCACCGTGTCGCGCACCGACATGGTCGATTCGCGAGTGGCCGCCATCCTCCGTGCCAAGTCCGGGAGGGAGCGGCTGTGGCTCGGACACGAAGAGTGGCGGCTCGCACGCGAGCGGCTGACCGTGTTCCTCCGATCCCGGCACCCGGAGTGGGACGCGGCAGAGCTCCAGCGGCGTGTCGCGGCCAGGCTCGCCGGTGGACCAGGCTGAGCTCCTGCGGCATCTGGTGACGGCGTTCGAAGTTCTCGGCATCCAGTACATGATCGGGGGGGCCCAGGCCGCGATGTTCTACGGCGAGCCGCGCCTCACCCGAGACATCGACGTGGTCGCGGAGATCGAGCTTGCTCAGGTGCCCGGGCTCCTCGAGCGCTTCCCGACCGAGGACTTCTACCTGAGCGAGGACGCCGTTCGCGAAGCGATCCGCGATCGAGGACAGTTCAACATCATTCATCCCGCTTCGGGGCTGAAGATCGACGTCATCCTCCCAAAGGACACCGAGTACGACCGCGTGGAGCTCTCGCGACGCGAACGCCACGAGCTGCTGGAGGGCTTGCACGCGTATTTCGCCCGGCCCGAGGACGTCATCCTCTACAAGATGATCTACTTCCGCGAGGGTGGATCCGACCGCCACATTCGGGACATTCTGGGAATCCTCAGGGTGTCGGGCCCGGAGATCGACACCGCGTACATCGCGGAATGGGCAGGGCGGCTGGGGTTGGCTGGCATCTGGGACGCGGTGATCGAGCGGGCCCGGGCGAACGACTGATCAGGGCGACGCGCTTCGCCGCGTCCGGGCGGCCTGCGGCGCCGACGCACCCAATCGGTGTCCGGCGGATGTCTTCAGGGCCGGCCGGGCAGTCGGAGAATCGCGCCGCAGTGCCGGCAGGTCCGCAGGTCCTCGCTGGCGTTGAAGCGCTCGATGACCTCCTTGAGCTGGGTCTCGATGTCCGCGCACGCGAACGCCACCTCGTGGAGCTTCCCCTGACAGCCCTCGCAGAACCAGGCCAGGCGGTCCAGCTCGTCGGGGCGCCGCTTGCGCTCGATGACCAGGCCCCAGGTGCCGGGCGGCCGCACCGGGCAGTGCGGGGTCCCGGCCGGGCAGAGCAGGACCTCGCCCTCGCGCACCCGGGCCGCCTGCCGCTGGCCCCCGGCGTCGATGAACTCGACCGTGATGTCGCCCTCGAGCTGGTAGAAGATCTCGTCGCCCGGGTCGATGTGGAAGTCGTTCCGGGCGTTCGGCCCCCGGACGATCTGGAAGATGAACTCGCTCTCCGGGAAGACCTCCTTGTTCGCGACGGGCGGCTTGAAGAGCTGCGGGTTGTCGGTGATCCAGCGCATCAGGTGCAGCGGGAGCAGGGCCGGCATGGTGCCTCCTCCTTACGCGCGACGGCGTGGATGCTAATATAGCAAGCCCGATCGATCACTGGCCAAGGAGGCCCGATGCGTCTGGGATACTTCGCGATGCCGCTTCACCCGCCGGGCTCGGACCTGGCGCAGACGATGGACGACGACCTCGAGCAGCTGGTGACCCTGGAGGGGCTCGGCTTCGAGGAGGCCTGGATCGGCGAGCACTTCACGGCGGAGTGGGAGAACATCCCGTGCCCCGACCTCTTCATCGCGCGGGCGCTCGGGGCCACGCGCACCATGAAGCTCGGCACCGGCGTCTCCTGCCTGCCGAACCACAACCCGCTGATGCTGTCCCAGCGGATCGCTCAGCTCGACCAGATGGCCCGCGGCCGCTTCTACTGGGGCGTCGGCTCCGGCGGCTTCCCGGGCGACTTCGAGATGGTGGGGATCGACCCGAAGACGGGCGAGCACCGGGAGCTGACCCGCGAGGCCCTCGACCTGGTCCTGGACCTCTGGCGAGACCCCAAGCCGGGCCTCTACGAGTCGAAGTACTGGCGCTTCCGGGTGCCGGAGCCGCAGGACGACATCGCCCTCCGCCTCCACCTCCGGCCCTACCAGCGGCCGCACCCGCCGATCGCGGTGGCCGGCGTCTCGTCCGGCTCCGAGACCCTGGTGCTGGCGGGGGAGCGCGGCTACATCCCGATGAGCATCAACTTCGTCCCGGCCCGGACCCTGCGCACCCACTGGGAGGGCGTCGAGGCCGGGGCCCGGCGGGCCGGCCGGACGGCCGACCGCGCCACCTGGCGGATCGCCCGCGACGTCTACGTCGCCGACTCCACGACCCGCGCGCGCCGAGAAGCGCTGGAGGGCCCGCTTGCCCGCGACTGGCGGGAGTACTTCCTGCCGCTCCTCCGGCGGACGAAGCGGCTCGCCCTCCCCAAGGTCGATCCGGACATGCCGGACGAGGACGTCACCGTCGAGTACCTGGCCGACAACATCTGGCTGGTGGGCGACGCCGACACGGTGGCCGAGCGGCTGGCCACGCTGTACCGGGACGTCGGCGGCTTCGGCGTCCTGCTGGTCATCGCCCACGAGTGGCAGCCGCGGGCGGGCTGGGTGCGCTCGATGACCCTCCTCCGCGACCAGGTCCTGCCCCAGCTGGCGCGCCATGGTTGAGACCGCCGATGTCGTCGTGGTCGGCGGGGGCGTCAACGGCGCCAGCATCGCCTGCGCGCTGGCCGCCCGCGGCGTCCGCCGGGTGACCCTGCTCGAGAAGACGGCGCTGGCCAGCGGCGCCTCGGGCCGCTCGAGCGCGCTCGTCCGCATGCACTACACCAACGAGTGGGACGCGCGGCTGGCGTGGGCGAGCTTCCCGGTCTTCCGACAGTGGCCCGAGATCATGGGCGGGCCCCCGGTCTTCACGCGCACCGGGTTCCTGACGGTCGTGGGGCCCGAGCACGTCGAGCACCTGCGGAAGAACGTCGAGATGCTGCGCGGGATCGGGATCGACACGGTCGCCCTCTCCCCGGCCGAGGTGCGCACGCTCCAGCCGTTCATGACCGTGGACGACGTGGGGGCCGCCGCCTACGAGCCGGAGAGCGGCTACGCGAGCCCGGCCGACGTCGTCGAGGGATTCCGGCGGCGGGCGCGGGAGCTGGGGGCGCGGATCGTCGAGGGTCGGCCGGTCACCGCCATCACCCGGCGCGAGAGCCGGGTGGCCGGGGTGGAGACGGCCGCCGGCCCGATCGAGTCGCCGGTCGTGGTGGTCTCCGCCGGGGCCTGGGCCCTGCCGCTCTGCCGGGGGATCGGCCTCGACCTGCCGGCCCGCACCAAGGCGATCGACACCGTGCTGGTCACGCGGCCACCCGAGCTGCGCGAGCCCCACATGGTCGTGATCGACACGATCCAGGCGACCTACTTCCGGCCGGAGAGCGGGATCCTGACCATCGTCGGCGTCCCCTGCTTCGACTACGACGTGGATCCCGATCGCCTCGGCACCGGGCTCCCGCCCCACGCGGCGCCCGAGGGCGCCCGCATCCTCACGCATCGCATCCCGGCCATGGAGCGGGCCACGCTGGCGCGGGGCTTCCGCGCCTTCGACCTCTACAGCGCCGACCGCCATGCGATCCTCGACCGCGTCGAGGGGCTGGACGGCCTCTACCTGGCCACCGCGTTCAGCGGGAGCGGCTTCAAGATCGCGCCGGCCGTCGGGACCTGCATGGCCGAGCTGATCGTGGACGGCGCCGCCAAGACCGTGGACATCCGGCCCTTCGGCCTTCGCCGCTTCGCCGAGGGCCGGCCGCTCGAGGGCCCCTACCCCTACACGCCCCCGGCGGAGCACGCTGGGCGACCGGGCGTCGTCGTCTGAGCCTCCCCCAGCGGGTGGGGACCGGACCTGAGAGTGTCTGAAGTCACGAGAGCCTCCGGCCCCCCCTCCCCCCGGTGGGTGGGGGAGGGGGGTTGGGGGGGGGTAGGTGGGAGGTGATGGAGATCATAAACAAGACCGCGCTCCTGATCATCGACGCCCAGCAGGAGTACTTCGCCCCGATCGGCAAGGTGGTCCTGCCCGACGGGCCCCAGGCCATCGCCCGCATCACCCAGGTGCTCGAGTGGGCGCGGGGCCGGGGGGTCCCGGTCTTCCACATCGTCCACGAGAGCCGCCGGCCCAACGCCACGATCTTCGTCCCGGGCAGCCCGGCCCTGGCCATGCATCCCGCCATCACGCCGGCCCCGGGTGAGGCGGTGATCCAGAAGCATCTGCCCGGCTCCTTCACCAACACGACGCTGGAGGCCGAGCTGCGCCAGCACGGCGTCGAGCGGGTCATCGTCTCCGGCTTCATGACCCAGATGTGCTGCGACACCACGGCCCGCGAGGCGGCTCACCGCGGCTTCGCCGTCACGCTCCTGTCCGACGCCACCGCGGCCATGGACGTGAAGGGGCCGGACGGCGTGGTGATCCCCCACGACGTGGTCCACCGGACCCACCTCGGGAGCCTCAACGGCTTCCTGGCCGAGGTGAAGCGGACGGACGACGTCACCCGGTGACGGCCCGCCGGCCGACTGTCTAAGGTAGCGGCATGTCCGTGGTCGCCGGCTTCGACGGCCCGATCCGCTACGAAGAGCTGCCGGAGCAGTTCAACATCGTCCCGTGCCTGATCGACCGCCACGTCGCGGAGGGGCGCGGCCAGCACCCGGCCATCGTCACCCCGGACCGCACGATCAGCTACGCGGGGCTCGACGCCGGCGTGGCCCGGGCGGCCCGCCTCCTCGAGCGGCTGGGGGTGCAGCGGGAGCAGCGGGTGGCGCTCCTCCTCCGGGACTCCCCCGAGTTCGCCTACGTCTTCTTCGGCGCGATGAAGGCGGGCATGGTCCCGGTGCCGCTGTCCACGCTGGGGACGCCGGACGAGTGCGAGTACGCGCTCCGGGACAGCCGGGCGGTGGCGCTCGTCACCGACGCGGCCGGCTACCCGCGGGTCGAGCCGGTGTGGCCGAAGGTGCCCTCCCTGCGCTGTTGCCTGGTGACCGGCGAGGCGCCGCCCGGCACGCTGGCCCTCGACCCGGCCCTCGCGGCCGAGCCGGCCGGCTACGACCCGGCGCCCACCCACCGGGACGACATGGCCTACTGGCTCTACTCCTCGGGCACCACCGGGCGCCCGAAGGCAATCGTCCACCTCCACCACGACATGCTCTTCTGCGTGGAGCCCTACGTGCGGCACGTCCTCGCCCTCACCCCGCAAGACCGCACGTTCGCCGTCCCCCGCCTCTTCTTCTCGTATGGCCTCACCTCGTGCCTCTACCTGCCGCTGGCGGTCGGCGCCTCGACGGTGCTGGTGGCCGAGCGGCCCGATCCGGCCGGCGTCTTCGAGCTGTGCGCCAGGCTCCGGCCGACCGTCTTCTTCTCGGTCCCGACGTCCTTCGCCGCCCTGTTGCGCCAGGCCGAGGTCACCCCGCCCGATCTCTCCTCGCTCCGGCTGTGCGTGTCCGCCGGGGAGCCGCTGCCGGCGCCGCTCCACGAGCGCTGGGTGGCCCGGACGGACATCGAGTGCCTGGACGGGCTCGGCGCCACCGAGGTCGGCTACATCTTCGTCTCGAACCGCCCGGGCGCGGTGCGGCCCGGCTCGTCCGGCCAGCTCCTGCCCGGCTACCGCGCCCGGGTCGTGGACGCGGACGGCCGCGAGCTGCCGCCGGGGGCGGTGGGCGACCTCTGGGTGTCCGGCGAGTCGCTGGCCGCCGGCTACTGGAACAAGCACGAGAAGACGAAGGCCGCGTTCGTCGGCGAGTGGTACCGGACCGGCGACCAGTACGTGGTCAACGCCGACGGCTACTACGTCTACCAGGGTCGCGCCGACGACCTCCTGCGGGTCGCCGGCAACTGGGTCTCGCCGCTCGAGGTGGAGTCGTGCCTGCTGGAGCATCCGGCGGTCGCCGAGTGCGCGGTGGTCGGGAGCCGGGACGCCGACGGGCTGGAGAAGCCCCGGGCCTTCGTCGTCCTCCAGCCCGGGACTCCGGGCAACGGACTCGAGGAGGCCCTGCGCGCCCACGCCCGGGCGCGGCTTCAATCGTTCAAGGCGCCGCGGTGGATCACGGTGGTCGCCGATCTGCCGAAGACGGCGACCGGTAAGGTGCAGCGCTACCGCCTCCGCACGGACTAGTGCCGTTCCAACTTGTTCCAGCTAGTGCTTTTCGGGGAATGCGGCAAGTCCGTGCTTCAAGAATTGGTTGCCTATTTTGGCTCATGTAGTTGGAACGGCACTAGCACCGCGGCCATCGCGGCCACCCCCCTGTCTCCTGTATAGTGTCCCGTGATGAAGGTCATCCTGCGCAACCAGGGGAAGGAAGTCGAGTTGGCCGGCCGGCGGCGCGTCAAGGAACTGCTGGCGGAGCTCGGCCTCCTGCCCGAGACGGTGCTGGTGATCCGCGGCCGGGAGCTCCTGACCATCGACGAGGTCGTCCGCGAGGACGACGTGATCGAGCTGCGCCCGGTGATCTCTGGAGGCGGCCCGTGAAGTGCCGGAAGTGCGGCGGCCGCGCGGTCCTGGAGCTGCGCCGCCACAACACCGCGTTCTGCGCCGACGACTTTCTCGGCTTCTTCCGGAACCAGGTCCTGGAGACCATTCGCCGCTGGAAGATGCTCACGCGAGACGAGCCGGTGCTGGTCGCCGTCTCCGGGGGCAAGGACTCCCTCGCGCTCTGGGAGGTCCTGCTGGAGGCCGGCTACACGACGACGGGCCTCTACATCGACCTGGGGATCTTCGACTACTCGAAGGAGTCGAAGGCCCGCTGTGAGGCCTTCGCGACGGCGCGCGGCGCCCGGCTCCTGGTGGTGGCGGTAGCCGACGAGATCGGGGCCGGCATCCCGCAGGTCAAGGCCGTGACGCGCCGGCCGACCTGCTCCGCCTGTGGCCTGTCCAAGCGCTACATCATGAACCGGGCGGCCCTCGACCACGGCTTCCCGGTGGTCGCCACCGGCCACAACCTGGACGACGAGGCGGCGACGCTCTTCGGCTCGACCCTGCGCTGGGACGAGTCCTCGCTGGCCCGGCAGACGCCGGTGCTGGCGGCGACTCACGCCAAGCTCGTCCGGCGGGTCAAGCCCCTCTTCCGGCTGAGCGAGCGGGAGACCGCCGCCTACGCGTTTCTCCGGGGGATCGACTACATCGTCGAGGAGTGCCCCTTTGCGAAGGGCGCCACCTCGATCGCGCACAAGGAGATCCTCAACCGGCTCGAGGACGTCTCGCCGGGCGCCAAGGCGAGCTTCCTCGTGAACTACCTCGAGCGGGCCCGGCCGCGCTTCCAGGCCGGCGAGGCGGTCGAGCTGCGCGAGTGCGTCCGCTGCGGCCAGGCGACCACCGGCGAGGTGTGCGCGTTCTGCAAGCTGGCGGACCAGGTCCGGCGCGGCGGCAGCGCCCGGGCCCCGGACGGGCCGGAGCCCACTGACGACGCCGGACTGCGCGGCTTCGTCTCCGATCTGGACGCTGCGTCCGAGATCCACGCCTCCTGACCGGCGGACCCCGACCCATGACGAACCCCACCCCGCCAGCGGACGCCGACCAGGTCATCTTCATCGGCTCCGGCGGCGGCCGGATGACGACGGCCAGCCAGGCCCGGGCGACCGGCGGGCTGTGGATCGTCCTCGACGGCGTCCGCCTCCACGTCGACCCGGGCCCCGGCGCCCTGGTTCACGTGCGAGGCCGCGCGCTCGCCCTCGATCCCGCCCGGCTCGACGCGATCGTCCTCACCCACAAGCACCTCGACCACTCCGGCGACGTCAACGCGATGATCGAGGCCATGACCGAAGGGGGGACCCGGCCGCGCGGCCGGGTGCTGGCGCCACGCGACGCCTACGAGGACGATCCGGTGATCCTCCAGTACGTCCGGAAGTACGCGGGGGAGACGGGCATCCTCGAGGCCGGGGGCCGCTATCTCCTCGGGGACGTGGTGCTGGAGACCCCGCTCCGGCTCCGGCATCCCGTCGAGACCTACGGGCTCCGGCTGACCGGGCGCCGGCACACGATCGGCCTCATCGCCTGCACCGGCTACTTCCCGGAGCTGGAGACAGAATTCCGCACGGACCTCCTGATCCTCAACGTGGTCTTCCGCAACCCCCGCGACGAGATCCACCTCGCCATGCCCGACGCTCGGCGGCTCGTCGCCGCCATCCGGCCGCGGCTCGCCGTCCTCACGCACTTCGGGCTGACGATGGTACGGGCCCGGCCCTGGGAGCTGGCCGACGCCCTCACGCAGGAGACCGGGGTGCGTGTGGTCGCCGCCCGCGACCACTGGCGCCTCCTCCTCGACGAAGCCCTGGGCACCCCGGACTCGCCGTGACGGCGGGGCCCTGCCGGAGGCACACCTCCGGTACCGGGCCGACCCTGATCGCCGCCTCTTCTGCGATCAGTACGCAACCAGGGCGACCGATCGTGAGCGGCATCAGCCCGGCAGCGCCGTGCCGACATCGGGCGGACCGGAGGTGTGCTGGAAGAGAGCCTGGCGCGCCGGCTCGCTGCGTCCGAGCTCGGCGAGGGCGTCGGCGATCCGCTCGGGGTCAACGTCCGGAACGTCCTTCACGTGGCGATCGAGAGCGCGCCGGTCAGCGGATTCGCTTGATGTACCCGCTCGGCCAGTGCGTCACCGGCGTCCGCACCCGGCCCTCGTTGAACAGGAATCCGGGGGGATCGATGATGAACTGCGGATGCTGGGCGACGAACTCGAGCGCGGCTTGCCTGGGGTTGTTCCAGGCCCAGTCCGGCTGGCTGCGCGGCGCGCCGACGAGGTCCTCCATGATGCCGTCCATCACCACGATGTAGGAGCCTGAAGAGACCAGCGGCGCGTACGCGTGAAGCTCGGCGAGCACGTGGGCCTTGTCATGAGCCGAGTCGAGGGCCACGAAGACGTGGTCCGTCGGGGCGATGTGGCGTTTCACCTCATCGAACACCTGGGGATGGATCGAGCTGCCCTCGATCAGGGTCACGTAGGACCCGAGCGGGTGGGCTTCGATCGCGGCTCGATTGTGGGGGCGGATCTCGATGTCCACACCGATGACCCGCCCCTTCCCCAGGAGCTTGCAGAGGCTCGCGTAGAAGATCAGGCTGCCGCCGTGGGCGATACCGGTTTCGACGATGACGTCGGGCTGGACGGTGAACAACAGCTCTTGGAGCCGCACGATGTCCTCAGGCAGCTGGATGATGGGACGCCCGAGCCACGTGAAGCTGTAGACGTGCTTGACGTCCCAGCCGACGCGCAGCCAGGCCTTGGAGACCAAGTCGAAGGCCTCCGGTTCTTCAAACCTGAGCACTCGCGGTCCCTGCTCGTCGGTGACCGTGAGGACGCCGGCGCCGGTGTCGATGGTGATGATCATCCACCGATACGTGGAACGATCGTGGTGCGTGGGTCGGTGGAAGTGTATCACGGCGAGCCCGCCGGCCCGGGCGACGGGCCGGCGCCGAGCGCGGCGCCGAGGGCCTGCGCGTCCGGGACGACGCGGTGCCGGCCGCTCGACGCGGCCGCGGAGGTTCAGCTCGTGGGCCGGGAACCCCGCGACGTCGGCGCCGGCCCGGCGCGCGACCTCCTCCGAGATCACGAGCTGGCAGTCGTACTCCTTGGTCAGGCCCTCGAGCCGGCTCGCCACGTGCACGGTGTCGCCGACCGCGGTCAGGTACACGGCCTCGGCGTACCCCATCCGGCCCACCACCGCCGGCCCGGCGTGGATCCCGATCCCGATCCGGAGCGGCTCCCCCAGCTCCTCGGCCAGGTCCCGGCTCAGCTCCGCGACGCTGCGGGCGATCTGGCCGGCGCCGACCAGCGCCTGGCGGCAGCCCGCCTCCGGCCCGGTCTCGACGCCGAAGAGCGCCATCACCCCGTCCCCGGTGAACTGGTTGGTGATGCCGCCCGCGCGGGCGACGGCGCTCCCGATGACCTCGAAGTAGCGGTTCAGGATGAAGACGACGTCGTAGGGCAGCTTGCGCTCGGCCAGCCGCGTGAAGGCGCGGAGGTCCGCGAACAGCACCGCGATGTCCTGCTCCCGCGCCGCCTGGGCGTGGGCTGGCCGGAGCGCTTCCGGTGCCGAGACAGTCCGGACCCGAGGCGCAGCCGCGTGACCCACACCGCCCGGGAGGCGCCACCGGTCGGGCGGGGTACATCCGGCGGCATCAGATCGGAACCTCCCGCCTACCCCCCCAACCCCCCTCCCCCGCCCACCGGGGGGGAGGGGGGGCCGGAGGGCCGATTCGTTCACACGCTCCTCAGGGCGGGCGGACCCCCAGCTCGGCGAGCAGGGCGGCCAGGTCGTGGCCATGGTCGATCCGGAAGAGGACCGCCGCCATCCCGACGTCCCGCGCCGCCTGCACGTTCGGCTCGTGGTCGTCCACGAAGACGCAGGCGGCCGGCTCGAGGCCGAGCTGCTCGGCCGTCAGCCGGTAGATGGCCGGGTCGGGCTTGGCGAGCCCGACCTCGGCCGAGCAGACCACCGTGTGGAAGAGGTCGTGGATGCCGAGGCCGTCGCGCAGCCGGCCGCGCAGGCTGGCGTCGGCGTTCGACAGGATCGCCGTGCGGTAGGACGGCCGGAGCGCGCGGGCCAGCGCCACGTTCGCGACGATCGGGCCCTGGGCCGCCCGCCAGGCGTCGTGCAGCCGGGGCAGTGACCGGCCGGCCCGCGTCTCCAGGAGCCCGTGGGCCTCGTCGAGCCAGGCCTGGCGGTCGCCCCGCCCACACTCGAGCGCCTTCCAGGTCGGGGTCCGGTAGAGCGTCTCGAAGAGCGCGTTCCGCGGGAGCCGGTGGGTCTCCTCGATCTCGCGGGCGGCGTCCCAGCGCATGTCGTGGAGGACGCCGCCGAAGTCGAACAGGACGCCCCGGATCGCGCCCGGCGGGGTCACGGTCGGATCACCTCGGCCCGCGGGGCGATGCGGATCAGCACGCTCGTCTGCGCCGCCAGCCCCTTCCGGATGCGACGACCCATCCACAGCGGGACGAGGAGCCAGTATTTCTTGCGGTAGGCGGCGAGCAAGGCGGCCTCCAGGTCCGGGCGATCGTCGACCCACTCGGCGCGCCCCTCGAGGGCCGGCCCGTCCTTTCGCCCGACGTGGACGGTGACGCGCCCGTCGTTCCGGATGCGCCGCGCCTTCAGGCTGGCCCTCTGCGTGGTGAAGTAGACCGCGCCGTCGTGGAGCCAGAGCCACACGGGGACGGTCCCCGGCGTCCCGGCCCGGCTGTAGGTCGTCAGGTACATGTACCGGGCGGCGCGCAGAGCCGACTCCAGACCGGGCGCCAGGGACGCCAGGGAAGCCACGCCAGCGAGCTTATCAGACTTCCTCGTCCGTTCGTCCGGTGAGAGCGTGTGAAAGGAATGGCGTCCTCCGACTCCCCCCTCCCCCCAGTGGCCGCCGGAGGGACGGGACGGCGCGAGGGCCGCAGGCCCGAGCCGTCCCGGCGATCCGGTCAAGACGGAGGGGGGCTGGGGGGGTGGGCGGGAGGTCCCGAACTGAGGTCAGCCGCGGGGGCGTTCGCCGAGGAGCGACCGGAGGAGCGCGCGCCCGTCGGGGCCCGTCCACGGTCGCGGGCCGATGGCCCGGGCCCGCAACGTCCCGTCCCGGCCGACGAGGTAGACGATCGGCGTGGCGCGCACGGCGTAGGCGGACGACACCTCGCGGTCGGCGTCGAGCAGGACCCGGGCGGTGTACCCGCGGCTCTTCACGGCGCGCTCGACGATCGCGCGGTCCTCGGCGAGGTCGATGAGGAGGACGGTCAGCCCGTCACGATCCAGGTCCTGGGCCAGCGCGTTGATCGAGGGCAACTCCCTCGTGCAGTGCGGTCACCACGTGGCCCAGAAGTAGAGGAGAACGACCCGGCCGCGAAAGGCCTCGAGGCCCACCGGGCGTCCCGCGAGATCGGGCAGCGTGAAGCGCGGGGCCTCGACGCGCACGCTCGGGCGCTCCAGCTCGAGCGCCTGCCAGAGATCGGGGCCCTCCCCACGGGCGGTCGCCGCCGCCAGGAGGCCGATCAGGACCAGCGCGGCCGGCCCGCGCCACGGGCGCCTCACGGCGAGACCCCGGGTGTCCCGCCGGTGGCCTCGTCGCGGACGCGCTGGAGCGCGCTGGCTTCGAACTCGCCGAGCGACAGGCCGAAGGCCTGCTGGAAGTGGCCGAACCGATCGTCGGAGCGGGCGAAGGCGCGGAAGTAGTCCACGAGCCGATCGAATCCCCGGCGCTGGATCAGGTCGTCCGTGAGGAGGAACGCCAGGCGGTAGGTGAGCCGATCGCCCGAGCGGAGATGGCGCGTCTCCCACCCGCGCGGCTGCCCCAGCGCGACCAGGTCGAGCGGGTCGTCGCGGAGGCGGGGCAGCTCCCCGGCCACCACCCGCAGGGCCTCCTCCCGCTCGTGACGGAACGTGGCGACGCCCAACCGCTGCAGCACCTGACTCGCGACCCAGTCGGCCATGCCTTCCCGCAGCCACTGCTCGGACTGGCCGCGCCGCCCTCCGGCGAGCTGGTACTGGACGACGTGGGTCAGCTCGTGGGCCAGCACGCCGAGCCACGCGCGCGGGGCCCGGTCCCCCAGCGCGGCCTCGTTGATGAACAGCCGCCGGTGCTGCCCCAGCCCGGCCGAGTAGCTGGAGATCTCGCGGGCCCGGGCGGCCGGGATGCCACCCACGTCGGTGAGACCGTGGGCGTACGCCTCCCGGAACGGGTAGACGAAGAGGGTGACCGTGGACGGGAGCGGCAGCCCGAGGTCCCGCGCCATCACCGCCGAGATGGCCCGGACCGCCGCCGGGTAGTCGGTGAGCGGGCCGATCCGGGCCGGGTCCTCGAGCGCGCCCGGATCGAGGCGGACGGGCAGGACGCGGGGGTCCGCGACGCAGCCCGCCACGAGCAGGGCGAGGGCCACGAGCGGCGCGGCGATGGCGGTCCGGAGACGCTGGGGCATGTCCTGGTCGGGTCCGATGCCGGACTGAGACACCATACCGTATGGCCCCGGGAAACGCGACCCTCTCGTTCTCGCCCGCTCCCTCCGCCCGCCCACCGGGAGCCTTTGAAGTGGGGGCGGGGCCGAGGAGCGAGCAGCGCTAGGACGCAGGCGACCGAGATGAACGTTGCGACGCTCATCGGCCCCACCCCCTGAGTTGCGGGCGGGGCGGCCCGCCGGTATAGTGAGGCCGATCGATCCTCGGGCCGCAGGAGGCCACGCCATGCCAGACGCCGTCATCGTCGAAGCCGTCCGCTCGCCGGTCGGGAAGAAGAACGGGAAGCTGGCGACGGTCCGCCCGGACGACCTGGCGGCCCACGTCATCATGGCACTGGTGGAGCGGGCCGGGGTGGATCCGGGGGTGGTCGAGGACGTCATCCTCGGCTGCGTGGACCAGCTCGGGGAGCAGGGGTTCAACATTGCCCGGAATGCCGCGCTGATCGCCGGGTTGCCGCTCGACGTCTGCGGGGTGACGCTGGACCGGATGTGCGGCTCCGGCCAGCAGGCCGCCAACTTCGGCTTCGGCATGGTGGCCTCGGGCCAGCACGACTGCCTCATCGTGGGGGGCGTCGAGAACATGAGCCGGGTGCCGATGGGCTCGAACGCCCAGGGCCCGGGGGAGGGGCCGATCAGCCCGAAGCTGGCCGAGCGCTACCAGATCGTGCCCCAGGGCATCTCGGCCGAGCTGATCGCCGAGAAGTGGGGGCTGAGCCGCGCGGAGCTGGACGAGTTCGCGGCGGGCAGCCACGAGAAGGCGGGCCGGGCGATCGCCGAGGGGCGCTTCCAGCGGGAGATCGTTCCGGTGCCGCTGCCGGACGGCTCCCGGTTCGATACCGACGAGGGCGTGCGGGTCCCCGTCAACCGCGAGAAGATGGCGAGCCTGGCGCCCTCGTTCAAGACCGACGGCGTCGTGACCGCGGCGACCTCGAGCCAGATCTCGGACGGGGCGGCGGCGCTGCTCGTCACCTCCGCCGAGAAGGCCCGCGCCCTCGGGCTCCGGTCGCGCGCCCGGTTCGTCGCCACCGCGCTGGCCGGGGTCGACCCGACGATCATGCTGACCGGTCCCATCCCGGCGACCCAGCGCGTGCTGAAGAAGGCCGGCCTCACCCTGGCCGACATGGATCGGATCGAGATCAACGAGGCGTTCGCCTCGGTGGTGCTCGCCTGGCAGCGGGAGCTGGGCCCGGACATGTCCAGGGTCAACGTGAACGGCGGCGCCATCGCCCTCGGCCATCCGCTCGGCTGCTCGGGGGCGCGGCTCCTGACGTCGCTCCTGCACGAGCTGGAGCGTTCGGGCGGGCGCTTCGGCCTCCAGACGATGTGCATCGGGTTCGGGCAGGGGATCGCCACGATCATCGAGCGGCTCTGAGAGAACACGACCATGGCGGGCTACTACTGTCCGAAGTGCCTCAAGACGGCCCCGGTGCAGAAGATGTGCTGTGGCCGCCCCATGAAGAAAGGATGAGCGCCGGGCCGGAGTCTCCGGCCGCCGGGCCGCTCGTCCTCATCTGCGGCCTCGACCACGCCAACGTGGTCGAGGAGGAGCAGGTCTTCCATTCCGCCGGCCTCCGCTTCGCGCAGGTCGTGGCGCAAACCGAGGACGACCTGCTGCGCCAGTGCGGCGAGGCCGACGCTCTCCTCGTCCAGTACGGCCTCCTGACCCGCCGCGTGATCGAGGGCCTGCCCCGCTTGCGCCTGCTCGTCCGCTACGGCGTCGGGGTGGATGGGGTGGACCTGGCGGCCGCCACCGAGCGCGGCATCCCCGTCGCCAACGTGCCCGACTACGGGACCGACGAGGTGGCGAACCACGCCGTCGCCCTCCTGCTCGCGCTCGCCCGGAAGATCACGCGGCTCGACCGCCAGACGCGGGCCGGACGCTGGGACGTCTTCGAGGCCCAGCCGATCCACCGCCTGGCCGGGCGGACCGTGGGCATCGTCGGCTGTGGGCGCATCGGCAGTCGCGTGGCCCGGAAGCTCGGCGGGTTCGACGTCCGGCTCCTGGGCCACGACCCCTACATCAAGGATTTCCCGGCCGGCGTCGTGCCGGCGCGGCTGGAGACCCTGCTGGCCGAGTCGGACTACCTGACGCTCCACTGCCCGCTCACCGCCGCGACCCGGCACCTGATCGACGGGCCGGCGCTGGCCCAGATGAAGCCCACCGCAGTCCTCGTCAACACCGCGCGCGGCGGCATCGTCGACATCGCGGCGCTGGCCGAGGCGCTCGAGCACGGCCGGCTGGCCGGCGCCGGGCTCGACGTGACCGAGCAGGAGCCGCTCGACCGCACCAGCCCGCTTCTCCGGATGGAGCAGGTCATCGTCACCCCCCACGCCGCCTGGTACTCGGAGGAGGGACGCTCCGACCTCAAGCGCCGGGTGGCGGAGGAAGCCGTCCGGGTCCTGGTGGGTGGCGAGCCGCCGCGGAACTGCGTCAACCCCGAGGCCTTCGGCCGCGTCGGGTCCCGGCCGATTTGACGCCCGGCCCGCTGAGCGGGTAGCCTGTCTCGCATGGCCGGCCTCCCCCCCGACCTCGCTGGCAAGGTCGCCGTGGTCACTGGCGCGAGCCGTGGTATCGGCGCGGCCAGCGCCCGGGCCCTGGCCGGGGCCGGCTGTGACCTGGTCCTCGCCAGCCGCGACAAAGCGGCGCTCCAGCAGGTCGCCGACTCGATCGAGCGACTCGGCCGGCGCGCGCTCGTCCACCCGATCGATCTCCAGCGGCTGGACGGCATCCCGGGCCTGATCGAGCGGGCCGTGACCGACCTCGGCCGGCTCGACATCCTGATCAATAACGCCGGCACCAACGTCCGGCGGCCCGCCATCGAGCTCACCGAGGCCGACTGGGACACGATCGTGAACCTGAACCTGCGCGCCGCCTTCTTCTGCGCCACCGCCGCCGGCCGGGTGATGGTCGCCCAGCGGAGCGGCAAGGTGGTCAACATCTCCTCGATCGCCTCCCGTGTCGGACTCCCGACCGGGTCCATCTACGCGGCCAGCAAGGGTGGGGTGTCGGCCTTCACCCGGACGCTGGCGGTCGAGTGGGCGTCGCACAACGTGCAGGTCAACGCCGTCGGGCCCGGCTACATCCAGACCGCGCTGACGGCGCCGCTCTTCGCCAACCCCGAGTGGGTGGACCGCGTGACCCGACGGATCCCGGCGACCCGCACCGGCGAGCCGGACGACCTGATTGGCACGATCCTCTTCCTTTCGTCCCCGGCCTCCGACTACCTCACGGGGCAGACGCTCTTCGTCGACGGCGGCTGGACCGCCACATGAGCGAAGCAACCAGCGCGTCCACGTCCGGCTCCCCCCTCCCCCCCCGCCAAAGGCCGAAGGCCGTCGAACAACCGGGGAGGGGGGCCAAAGGCCGAAGGCCGTCGAAGGATCGGGTAGGCGGGAGGTTTCAAACAGACCCGCCCCACGACGTCGTCGCCTTCGGCGAGGTGCTCCTGCGCCTCGCCTCGCGGGCGCCGGTCAGGCTGGAGCAGGCGCGCGAGCTCGACGTCACCTTCGGGGGGACCGAGGCCAACGTCCTGGCCGCGCTGGCCCGGCTCGGTCTCCGCGCGGCCTGGGTCTCCGCGCTGCCCTCGAATCCCTGGGGGGAGCGCGTCGGCCGGGAGCTCCGCGGGCACGGCGTGGACGTCTCGCACGTCGTCTGGCGGGAGCGGGGCCGCATCGGGACCTACTTCCTCGAGTACGGCCTGGCGCCACGACCCATCCGGGTCTTCTACGACCGCCAGGACTCCGCGTTCACCACCCTCGGCGAGGCGGAGGTCGACTGGGAGGTCGTTCGGCGGAGCCGGGTGCTCCACCTGACCGGGATCACCCCGGCGCTGGGGCAAGAGCCGCGCGCGCTCACCGAGCGGGCGGTCGAGGAGGCGAGCGCCGCCGGCGCCCTCGTCTCGCTCGACGTCAACTACCGCGCGGCGCTCTGGTCGCCCGAGGAGGCCGGGTCGTACCTGGAGACCCTGCTCCCGCGCGTCCAGCTCCTCTTCGTCGGGCTGGAGGACGCGCGCCGGCTTTTCGCCTGCGAGGGCGAGCCGGAGGCGATTGCCGGGGCGCTCCGGCGGCGGGCGCCGAAGGCGACCGTCGCCCTCACGCTCGGCGAGCAGGGCTCGGTCGTGCTCGCCGACCGGGTGCACCGGCCGACCCGCCTCTACCCGCTGGACGTGGTCGCCGATCGCGTGGGAGCCGGGGACGCGTTCGCGGCCGGCTTCCTCTACGGGCTCCTGACGCGCCGCGACGTGCAGTACGCGCAGGACTGCGGCACCGCGCTGGCGGCCCTCAAGTGCACGATCTGGGGCGACGTCGCGCTGGTGCGTCCCGGTGAGCTGGAAGAGCTGATGGCGCAACCCGACCCGCGCATCCGCCGGTAACCCAAAGGAGGATCCCCGTGACCGTGTGGAACTCCCGCTACCTCTACCTGAACGGCAAGCTCGTGCCCTACGACGAGGCGAAGATCCACGTCCAGTCCGGCGCCGTCAAGTACGGCGGCTCCGTGTTCGAAGGCCTCCGCGCGTACTGGAACGCGAAGCAGGGCGAGCTGTACGTCTTCCGGCTGCAGGAGCACATCGACCGGCTGTTCGACTCGCTCCGGCTCATGCGGATGGAGCACGCCTTCACCCGGGACGAGCTGGCCTCCTCGATCCTGGAGGTGCTCCGGAAGAACGAGGTGCGCGAGGACGTCCACATCCGGCAGTCCGCCTTCATCGAGGCCGACGGCGGGCTGGACGCGACCGGGCCGGTGGGGCTCGCGGTCGATGCCAAGCCTCACAAGGTGACGCAGAAGCCCGGCCTCCATGCCGGGGTCTCGTCCTGGACCCGGATCGCCGACGGCAGCATGCCGCCCCGGATCAAGTGCTCGGCCAACTACCAGAACGGCCGGCTGGCGCAGCTCGAGGCGAAGACCAACGGCTTCGAGGCGGCGCTGCTGCTCAACTCCCGCGGCAAGCTGGCCGAGGCGCCCGGGGCCTGCTGCTTCGTGGTCCGGCGCGGTGTCCCCATCACGCCGCCGGTCACCGCCGACATCCTGGAGTCGGTGACCCGGGCCACCCTGCTGGAGCTCTTCGTGAAGGAGCTGGGGCTCACCCCCGACGTGCGCGAGATGGATCGTACCGAGGTCTACGTCGCGGACGAGGCGTTCCTGTGCGGGAGCGGGATGGAGGTCACGGCGGTCCTGTCGGTCGACCGGCTCGCGCTCGGCGACGGCGTCAACCCCGGCCCCGTGACCCGGGCCATCCAGGAGTGCTACTTCGCGGTGGCCCGGGGTGAGAAGCCGGCCTACCGGAGCTGGCTCACGCCCGTGCACGGCCGGTAGGGCGTCCGCAGAGCCGCCCGGGACCCCTCCCGAGTCGCCGCGGCAGCCCGGGCTTCGGCCCGGGTTGCCGTGGCCGACATGCTCACGGCGCCGTGGTCCCCGCGACGCCACCCGACAAGATGCTGGCACACCTCGTCCGCGTGTGCTAGAGTGTCTGCGTCTAGCCGGTCTTCGCGCTAACGCAGCGCATCGATCTGGCCTCGCCTCCGACGGTGCTCTTCCGCGTCTCCGGGGCGTGAACTGAAGGGCGGAAGAACATCGACCCCGAGCGATCGGGGACAAGGAGGCGCCTCATGGCGTCCAAGCTGTATGTCGGCGGTCTGTCCTATTCCACCACCTCGGAGAGCCTGCGCCAGTACTTCGCGCAGTGCGGCACGGTCGAGTCGGCCACGGTGATCACCGACCGGATGTCGGGCGATTCGCGTGGGTTCGGCTTCGTGGAGATGGCCTCGGAGGCCGAGGCGCAGGCGGCGATCTCGAAGCTGAACGACCAGTCCTTCGAGGGCCGGAAGCTGATGGTCAACGTGGCCAAGGCGCCAGGCTCTGGGGGCGGTGGAGCTCGGTCCGGCGGCTTCGGCGGCCCGCGCAAGACGCCCCGCTGGTAGGCACGTCCGACTGCCCGTAACAGCGGCGCGGGGGCCCTCGGGCTCCCGCGCCGTTTTCGTCTCGCCATCGCGCCGGTGGGCGCCTTCTGGGCCTCCCGGCCGCGATGCTTGCGTGCCGTGTGAATGATATGGGCTAGGGCTTCCGCAAGAGGATCGTCCCCATGAAGGACTCGGCGGTGCCCTTCACGTCGTCGGAGTCGATGCCGAAGGAGACGACGGCGGGGTCGTCCGGCTCCTCTCCGTAGATCTTCTTGAAGTCCTCGAGCACGTTCCGGCGCTCGGTGAGCCACTGGCCGAGCTCGGCCGGGCCGGAGCGCATGACCACGTAGGTCACCGTGCCGGTCTTCTGGCTCTTGATGATCGACCCCGCCGGCGCGGTCGTGTCCCAGATGTAGCCGATGATGCGGGAGCGCACCGCCTCGGGGAAGCGCGGCCAGGTGACGTAGAGCTGGGCGGCCTCGTCGTCGGTCTCCTTCTTCCGGGAATCGGCGCCGGCGGGCAGCGCGACCGCCTTCCAGCTCCACTCGAGGATCGGCGTCTCCTTCAGCTTGACCTTGCCCTTGATCTCCTTGCTGACGTTCGAGCTGTCCCCGCGGCTCCGGAGGTGGAGCACCTTCCGCTGGCCCTCCTGCTCCACGACGAAGTCGTAGGCCGGACTGCCCCAGCGCTGCTTCTCCCAGCCGGGCGGGATGCCCTTGTGGCCGACCGGCGCGCTGGACCAGTCCTCGACCACGAACGTGTCCAGGGCCCAGGCGAGCGCGGCCAGCCCGAGGACGACGGCGCCCGTCACGGACGATCGTGTCATGAATGCTCTCCTCGCCCTCGAGACGCTCACGGCCGGGCGCCTCGCTGCTTGGGCCCGAGCCGGGTGGCCTCCAGCTCGTAGGCGAGGGTCACCCAGTCGGTCAGGAGGGGCCGGGTGTCGCGCGGGTCGATGATCTCCTCCACGCCGAAGGCCTCCGCCGTCCGGAACGGGCTGCGTACCGCGTTCAGCCGGGCTTCGATCTCCCGGTGGAGCGCCGGGCGGTCCGGCGCCGCCTCCAGCTCCCGCCGGTACGCCGCCTCGATCCCGCCCTCGAGCGGCAGCGAGCCCCAGTCGCCGGAGGGCCAGGCGTAGCGGAGGTTGAGCGCCTGCACGTTGCCGTGGCCGGCGCCCGCCACGCCGAAGACGCGGCGGAGGATCACGGTGACCCACGGCACCGTGGCCTGGTACACCGCGGCCAGGGCGCGGACGCCCTTGCGAACCGTGCCGGCCCGCTCGGCCGCCACGCCGATCAGGAAGCCCGGCTGGTCCACGAAGTTCACCACCGGCAGGTGGAAGGTGTCGCAGAGGTCCACGAAGCGGGTCAGCTTCTCGGAGCCGGCCGCGGTGAGCGCGCCGCCCACGTGGCGCGGGTCGCTGGCGACCACGCCCACCGGGTACCCGTCGAGCCGCGCCAGCGCGATGACGAGCGACGGGCCGTAGCGCGGGGCCAGCTCGAAGAGCGAGTCGCGATCGACCACGTGGCCGAGCAGCCGGCGGACGTCGTACGGGTGGCGCCGGCTCCGGGGGATGATGGAGACGAGCGCCTCGTCCCGCCGCCGGGGGTCGTCCGCCGGGGTGGCGCGCGGCGGCGCGTGCCAGGCGTTCGGCGGCAGGTAGGAGAGGAAGCGACGAATCTCGACGAACGCCTCCTCTTCCGAGGCGACTTCGTTGTCGACCACGCCGCTCTCCCGCGTGTGGATGTGCGAGCCGCCCAGGGTCTCCTTGTCGACGTCCTCGCCCAGGCCGCGCTTGACCACCGGCGGTCCAGCGATGAACACCTGCGCCGAGCCCCGGACCATGCACGAGAAGTGGGACGCCGCCAGCCGGGCCGCGCCGAGCCCGGCCACCGGCCCCAGCGCCGCCGCCACCACCGGGATCTCGGAGAGCGCCGCCACCACCAGATCCCAGGCCGGGTTGCCCGGCACGTAGGTCCGGCCCACCTGCTCGTACGTCTTGACGCTGCCCGCCCCCGCCGGTGCCCTCCACCAGGCGCACCAGCGGCAGCCGGAGCTCGCGGGCCATGCGCTCGCTGTACCCCTGCTTGCCGGCGATCGCCGCGTCGTTGGCGCCGCCGCGCACCGTGAAGTCGTCGCCGCCGACCACGACCCGCCGGCCGTCGAGGCGCCCGGTCCCCAGCACGAAGTTGGCCGGCCGGAAGCCGGCCAGCCGGCCGTCCTCGTAGGCGGCGCTCCCGGCCAGGGCGCCGGTCTCGTGGAAGGAGCCGGCGTCGAGGAGGCGCTCGATCCGCTCCCGCACCGTGAGGCGGCCCGCCTTGTGCTGGCGCGCCACGTTCTCGGGGCCGCCCATGGCGTGGGCCAGCTCGAGCCGCCGGCGCAGCTCCCCGATCTCCGGCTCCCAGGATTGATTGGCAGGGGGGGAGTCCCGAGCGTCGTCTCGCCGGGACGCCTCCGGCCTTCGGCCGTCGGTCCCTCCCGTCCCTCCCGTCCCTCCGGGTGTCCCCCCCTGGACCCCCCCACCTGGGGGCTCCGGCCGGTGCTCGCCCGTCATGACTGGGCGAAGACGACCAGCACGCCCGTGTACGTGTGGAAGAAGTTGGCCCCGCCGACCGGCGCGAACTCGCCGTTGCCGAAGACGCCGATCAGCGGACAGCCGGCGAGCCGCGCGCGGATCAGCCCCACGTCGTGATCCGGGACGCCGTACAGCGCCCGGCCCCGCCCGGCGCAGTTGAAGTAGACGCCGAGCGCCGCCCGCCGGCCGCCCAGCCGCTTCTCTACCCGTGTCAGCATCGCCTCCAGGTCCCGGCGGGCGGCCTCGGCATCCCGGATCTGGAACTGGATCGTCTGGCCGACCCGCACCTCGCCGGAGACCGCGACGGCCCCGCTGTCCTTGTCGACGCCGGCCAGGTTGCGCACGAGGAAGTCGCCGCGCTCGAGCGGCGACTTGGCCGGGTCCATGGCCAGCCCCGCGAAGATGCCGGCCCGGGGCGCCCGCTGCTCGAAGTCGGGGAGGCTGCGGATCGCGTCCTTCAGCACGTCGAGGGCCGGGCGGCCCGCGATGGCCCGCACCACCGCGCCCTCGCCCCGCGTGACCACGTAGGGCTCGCCGATCGGCTGACAGCCCTGGCCGACGCCGACCACCGGCACCGGTCCCGCCACCGCCAGTGCCGCCAGGCCACCCCGCGCCACCTCGGTGTTGCACAGCTCGAAGGGCGGGGCGCCGGCCGCCACCACGCCGGCCACGGTCACGGGCCCCAGCTCGTCGGCAAGGCCGCGCAGCAGACCCCGCGGGTCCAGGTTCACGTCGGAGAGGATGAGGAGACTGCCGCCCTCGGCGAGTGTGGCGCCGACCTCGGCGGCGAGGTGGACCGCGGCCTCGGCGTCGATCCGCTCGCGCTCGGGCACCAGGACCGCACGCGCGAGCATGCCGCCGCCGGCGACGAGGACGGCGACGGCCGGCACCTGCTCCACCTCGGCCCGCTCGGTGAGCACCCCGGCCCCGCTCGCCCCCACCACCACCCGCGCGCCCGTCACGCGGCGCACACCGTGCAGGACGTGGTGGGCGGCCGGGTGCGCCTCCCCGCTGGTGAACACGAGCGCCACGTCCGCGTGGGCGAGGCCGCTGGCCGCCATCGCCTGGAGCGCGGCGTCCAGCGCGGCCTCGTCGGCGCGCTTTCCAGTCGCCAGTCCGGAGCCGGCCAGCAGCATGTGGAGAGACCGTAGCAAATACGCAGAACCCTCGCAACGTCGGGCGAGGCCGTGCGCGGAGGCGCGTCATCCGGCGGCGGGCCCTTGACGGCGGCGGGTGCCTCCACCATAGTGGGGGCCGTCTCGGACCAGGTATGGTCGCAACCGCTGGAGACTCCCGCTCGAAGGAGGACGCCATGGATCGCGCAGGATCGCTCGCTCGGGTCGTGTCGGTGCTCGCGGTGGCGCTCGCGCTGGCCTGGGGGCCGGCGCTCTCGACCGCCGCCGATGCTCAGCAGGTCATCAAGATCGCGGCCGGCGTGCCGCTGACCGGCCCGCTGGCCAAGCAGGGCCAGGAGGTCGCGAACGCGGTCAAGCTCGCCGTCGAGCAGTGGAACGCGAAGGGCGGCGTGCTCGGCAAGAAGATCGAGGTGCTGGAGGCCGACGACCAGGGCAACCCGCAGGTCGGGGTGGCCGCCGCCGAGAAGGTCGCGGCCGATCCGGCCGTCATGGGCGCGGTGTGGGGCATCACCAGCGTCACGTGCATCCCGGTCTCCGAGGTGCTGGACAAGGTCAACGTCACCCTGATCAGCCCCGGCTGCACCAACCCCAAGGTGACCGACCGCGGGCTCAAGACCGTCAACCGCGTGTGCGCCCGCGACGACGCCCAGGGCCCGGCCGGCGCCATGTTCGCCGTGCAGGATCTGAAGGCGAAGAAGATCGCCATCTTCGACGACGGCACCACCGGGCCGAAGGGCGTCGCCGACGAGGTCGAGAAGACGGCCAAGAAGCTCGGGGCCCAGCCGTTCCGCTACGTGATCCGCTCGGGCGACAAGGACTTCCGGGCGATCCTCGGCCACCATGCCCAAGGACGTCGACGTGATCTACGCGAGCCTCTGGGCGCCGGACGCGGCCCTGATCGCCAAGCAGCTGCCCGACGTCGGGCTCGACGTCCGCATGATCGGGCCCGATGGCCATGTACGAGCCGGTGGACTACATCGAGGCCTCGGGCGGCGCGGCCGAGGGCAACTACGTGACCTTCCTGGCCCCGGACCTGAAGAAGGTCCCGAGCGCGGCCGCGTTCGTCAAGGCGTTCGAGGCCAAGTACGGGCCGGTCAGCTCGTACGGGCCGCTCGCCTACGAGGCGGCCAACATCATCCTGGAGGCCATCAAGAAGGTCGGCAAGGCCGACCGGGCGGCCGTCCGGGACGCCGTGCGCGCCACCAAGAACTACCAGGGCATCCTCGGGCGTGCCGATCACCTTCGACGACAAGGGCGACGTGGCCGGCGGCCTGATCTTCGTCTACCAGGTGAAGGGGGCCGGCTTCGAGCAGATCAAGACCATCGTGGTGAAGTAGCGCCGGCGCTCGCGGCGCGTGGCCGGCCGATGCCGCTTCTCGAGACCTCGGGCCTGTCGATGGACTTCGGCGGCCTGCGGGCCGTGCACGATCTCGACCTCCGCGTCGCGGAGGGCGAGATCGTCGGCCTGATCGGCCCCAACGGCTCCGGCAAGACCACCGTCTTCAACGTCATCACCGGCCTCTACCGGGCGACCGCCGGCCGCGATCCTCTTCGAGACGGGGCCGGCGACGCCCCGATCTGGTCGGGCGCCCGCCCACGCGATCACCGCGCTCGGCATCGCGCGCACGTTCCAGAACCAGCGGCTGTTCAACCAGATGACCGTGCTGGAGAACGTGCTGGTCGGCATGCACTGCCGGACCCGGGCGGGGATCGCGGGCATCCTGCTGGGGACTGCCGCGAACGCGCGCCGAGCGCCGCCGGCCGAGGAGCGGGGCGTGGAGCTGCTCGCGTTCTTCGGCGAGCGCCTGGCGCCGCGCGCCGGGCGGCCGGCCTGGACCCTCTCCTACGCCAACCGGCGGCGCCTGGAGATCGCGCGGGCGCTGGCCACCGAGCCGCAGCTCCTGCTGCTCGACGAGCCGGCGGCCGGCATGAACCCGACCGAGAAGCGCGAGCTGATGCGCGACATCGAGCGCATCCGCGACGCGCGGCGTCGACCATGCTGCTGATCGAGCACGACATGGGGCTGGTGCCGCGGCATCTGCGAGCGCGTCGTGGTGCTCGACCACGGCATCAAGATCGCCGAGGGCAGCTTCGAGGAGGTGCGGGAGACTCCGGCGGTGCTGGAGGCCTATCTGGCGGCGGCCGGCCGTGGCCCGGGCCTCGCGCGACCGGCATGCTTAAGCTGACCGACGTCGTCACCGACTACGGCCCGATCCGGGTCCTGCAAGGCCGTCAGCCTCGAGGTGCGCGCCGGCGAGATCGTCTGCCTGCTCGGCGGCAACGCCTCCGGCAAGTCGACGACGCTGAAGACCATCCTCGGCGTGGTGCGGCCGAGCGCGGGCAGCGTCGAGCTCGACGGCCAGCGGATCGACCGCCTGCCCACCGAGGCGATCGTCCGGCGCGGCATCGCGCTGGTGCCCGAGTCGCGCCGCATCTTCGCGCGCATGACCGTGTGGGAGAACCTGGCGATGGGCGCCTACACCCGCCGCGGCGCGCCGCCGGCCGAGCTCGGCCGAGACCTCGAGCGCGTCTACGCGCTGTTCCCGCGGCTCCAGGAGCGCGCAGCAGCAGCACGGCGGCACCCTGTCGGGCGGCGAGCAGCAGATGCTGGCGATCGGGCGCGCGCTGATGGCCAGGCCGCGGCTGCTGCTGATGGACGAGCCGTCGATGGGGCTCGCGCCGGTGCTGGTCGAGCAGGTGTTCGACATCATCCAGACCATCAACCGCCAGGGCACGACGATCCTGGTGGTCGAGCAGAACGCGGCGGTGGCGCTCGGCATCGCCAGTCGCGGCTACGTGCTGCAGGACGGCCACATCGTCGTCCACGACACCGCCCGGGCCTTGCTGAGCGCCGACCACATCCGTCGCGCCTACCTGGGGAGAACTGAGAAGCCTGCGGCAATCGCCTGGCCGTAGCGAGACTCGGGGGGGGCGGGAGGAGCGCGCAGCTCCCCGCCGACTGACGTGGACGTGCTCCAGATCCTGCCCCAGCAGCTGGTGTTCGGCCTCGCGCTCGGCACGGTCTACGGGCTGATCGCGCTCGGCTACACGATGGTCTACGGCATCCTGCTCATGATCAACTTCGCCCACGGCGAGCTGTTCATGATCGGCGCCTACGTGGGCTGGGGGGTGCTGACCTGGCTGATCAACGCCAAGTTCGGCGGCCTGCACCCGGCTGGGTGGTGCCGGTGATGCTGCTGATGGCGATGTCGTGCTCCGGCCTCCTCGGGCGTGACCCTCGAGCGCTTCGCCTACCGGCCGCTCTACACGCGCGGCGCCACCCGGCTCGGGCCGCTGATCAGCGCGGTCGGCGCCTCGATCTTCCTGCAGAACGCGGTGATGCTGACCCAGGGCGCGCGCATGAAGGTCTACATGACGAACCTGCTGTTCCCGCGCAGCTGGTACGTTCAGGTTGGCGGGCGTGCGCATCTCGGCGCTGGTCCTGGTCATGATCTCGGTGGCCGGCCGTCATGATGTGGCGGCTCCACCTGCTGGTCCAGCGCACGACGCTCGGCCGCTGCGATGCGCGCGGTGGCCGAGGACCGCGAGGTGGCGGCGATCATGGGCGTGAACGTGCGCCGGGTGATCTCGCTCACGTTCCTGCTCGGCTCGGCGCTCGGCGGCGCCGCCGGCGTGCTGGTCGGCCTGTACTACACGCAGATCGACTTCTTCATGGGCTACTCGGCCGGGCTGAAGGCGTTCACCGCCGCGGTGCTCGGCGGCATCGGCAACATCAGGGGCGCGATGCTGGGCGGCCTGGTGCTCGGGCTGATCGAGAGCCTGGCCGTGACCTTCATCAACCCGGCCTACCGGGACGTGGTCGCCTTCGTGGTGCTGATCCTGGTGCTCGTCTTCCGGCCGACCGGGCTGCTCGGCGAGACCGTGCCGACAGGCGAACAAGGTCTGATGACGACGCCGGCCCGGCTGGCAGACGGCGCATCGGCCTGGGGCCTCGGCGCGGTGGCGCTCGTCGCGCCGCTGGTCGCGCCGAACGACTACTGGATCGGCGTGATGGCCCGCATCTGCCTCTACGCGACGCTGGCGCTCGGGCTCAACGTCGTGGTCGGCTTCGCCGGGCTGCTCGACATCGGCTACGTCGCCTTCTTCGGCATCGGCTCGTACCTCTACGCGTTCCTCGCCTCGCCGCACTTCGGCCTGCACCTGCCGTTCCTGCTGGCGCTGCCGATCGTCGTCGTCGGCCACCGCGCTGTTCGGCATCCTGATCGGCGCGCCGACGCTGCGCCTGCGCGGCGACTACCTCGCCATCGTCACGCTGGGGTTCGGCGAGATCACCTATCTGCTCCTGCTCAACCTCGACCGGCCCGATCAACATCACCAACGGGCCGAGCGGCATCATCGACATCGATCCGCCGGCGCTGGCCGGCTTCGTCGCTCGAGCGGCAACACCGCAGTACTACTACCTGTTCCTGGCGGTGCTCGCGCTCGCGCTGCTCGCCTCGGCGCGCCTGCAGCACTCCCGCATCGGCTGGGCCTGGCAGGCGATCCGCGAGGACGAGCTGGCCGCCCGCGCGATGGGCATCAACACGACGGTGGCGAAGCTGCAGGCCTTCGCCATCGGCGCCTCCTTCGCCGGCTTCGCCGGCGCGCTTGCTGGCCTCGTGGCAGAAGTCGGTGTTCCCGGAGAACTTCCTGTTCACCGAGTCGATCAACATGCTGCCATGGTCATCATCGGCGGCATGGGCAACCTGCTCGGCGTGGTGCTCGGCGCGACGCTGATCGTCGCGCTGCCGGAGGTCTTCCGCGAGCTTCCAGGCCTACCGGCTGCTCGTCTTCGGCCTCATGCTGATGGTGCTGATGATCTTCCGGCCCCAGGGGCTCCTGACCGCCGAGACCGCCCGCGAGCAGGAGGAGCCCGACCTGGCCGCCCCCGAGCCCGAGCCCACCGCCCGGATCTGAGTTCGTCGAACCGAGGTCCCGAATATTCAGTAAGTCGTGGTGGTTTCGGTGATCCCGGGATCGGGCGTCGCGCCGGGCGGCTCGCTGCCTTCCCCCGAGGGCGCATCGCCCGCGAGCAGGCCGGCCGCGATCAACCCCCCGGCCACCGCCGCGCCCGCCGCCGACGCGTCGGCGCGAGGTGCGGCATCCCAGGCGCCGGACGCGCCCGCCCCGCCGAACGTGCCGCCGCGGCCCTCGAAGGGCTCGCCCCGGTCCGGAGAGCGCTCGGAAGGTCGAGCCGGTCGAGCGGTCGATCCAGCCGCGGTCGTGATCGTCGGTGGGCCGCTGGAGCCCGCCGCGCTCGGCCGCCGGCGGCGGCCGAAGAGCCACTCCCAGAAGCCGAGCGGCTTCTCCTTCACCTCGAGCTCGTCGCCGGGTCCGACGGCCTGCGCGAGCCGGGGGAGGATGCCGTCCTCCACGCGAAACCCGCCGTCGGTCGGGCGCAGCCGGCCGTCCTCGCCCGGCGCGCCCCCGTGAAGCGCCAGCGCCAGACGGCCGAAGCTCTCGGCCTGCAGCGCCTCGCCCGACCGGGGCTGGAAGACCAGCGAGTGGCGGCCGTACTCGTCCCGCGATGCCTCCGGCACGCCCCGGACCTCGCGGAGCCGGTAGGTGCCGAAGGGCGCGTGGCCTCCCGGCCGCAGCGGGTCGCGCTCCGGGTTGCCGGCCGCGCGCGCGGCCGCCTCATCGGCGGTCAGGCACACCTCGACCGGCCCCAGCCGGCTGCCGTCGTCGAGGAACGCCGTGAGCCAGCCCAGGCGCTGCCGCCGGCCATCCACTTCGACGAGCACTCGCATGTCATCGACCTCCCCGCAGGGTGGCGAACAGCTCCACGTATCGCTCGGTCATGCGGTTCATCGAGAACCGCCGGCCGACGCGCCGGCGGCCCCGTCGCGACGCAGTCGCCCGCGCGCTCGGGGGAGGTGAGCGCCTCCAGCAGGGCGCTGGCGATCGCCGCCGGGCTGGTGTCGGGCACCAGCCAGCCGGTCCGGCGCGGGACGACCAGCTCGCGGGTGCCGCCGCTGTCGTTCGCCACCAGCGGCACGCCGGCGGCCAGGGCCTCCAGGCAGGCGTTGGGGCAGCCCTGGTCCTCCCCGATGACCACCGCGGCGTCGAAGGCGGCCAGCCGCTCGGGCGCTCCGGCGTCCGGGCCCAGGAAGAACACCGTGCGGTCCAGGTCGGCGCGCGCGATCGTCAGGAGGTCCCGCGCGTAGCCGGCGTGTCGGGGCTCGGCGCCGCCGATGACGTGGAGCTCGGCGCCGGGCAGCCGGCGGCGGAGCAGGACCATCGCGTCCAGGATCTCGCGAAGGAACTTGCTCGGCGCCAGCCGCCCGCTCACCACGACCCGGGGCGCCGCCGTCGCGACGAAGCGGGTCCTGGAACGCCGCGGGCAGCCGGACGCCGTTGGGGATGACCAGGTACCGGGCACCCGCGGCGGGCAGCGCGCCGTCGAACTTGAGCACGAGGCGGTCGAGTCGCCGGACGGTAGTCGGCCTCAGCGTAGGCGACGAGTTGCTGGAAGTCGGCGGTGGCCGCCATCTCCTTGACCGCCTGGTCGCCGGGGCTCACGTTGACGAGGCGGAGGCCCGGCAGCGCCTCGGCGGCCTTCGCCACCAGCAGCTTCACCTTCGGGTCCACGTTCCAGAAGACGAGGATCGCCGCGCCTCGGGCGCGCGCCAGGCGGACCAGCGCCTCGGCGTGGTCGAACGCGTCCCGCGAGGCGGCGCTGCGCACGACGTCGACGCCCGCCGCGCGGAGCTCGCGGTGGAACGCCGGGCTCGTCGAGTCGCCGGTCACCGCGACCGACAGCGGCTCCCGCCCGCCGAGGCCGGTGGCCAGGTTGACGAGCGAGCGCTGTGCGCCGCCCGCGTTGAGGTTGGCGGTGACGAACAGCACGTGGCCGGTCGCTCGGTACGGCGCGGCGAGCTGGGCCAGCGTCCAGAGCCGGTAGGCCGGGAACCCCGCCCAGGCGGGCCGGACCCGCGGCGCGGCCGCCGCCCGGAGGAGCGCCTCCACCCAGGCGCGCCTCCTCGGCCTCGAGGGGCAGGAGGTGGAGGGCGGCGTGCTCGACCTCGCCCTGGCCCCCGACGCACGAGGCCACGACGGGGAGCCCGGCGGCGAGCGCCTCCAGCGTGGCGATGCTCAGCCCCTCGTAGCGGCTGGTGTTCAGCAGGACGTCGAAGGCCGGCAGGCAGCGCACCGCGTCCGGCACGAACCCCGGCAGGAGCACGCGCTGGCTCGAGCCCGTACCGGCGCCGCTGGGCCAGGAGCGCGCTCCACGCCAGCGCGCCGTCCTTGCCGACCGGCCCGCCGAGGATCACGAGGTAGGCCCCGGGGCGTGTCCCGGAGCAGCTCGGCCACGATGCGCACGGCCCGGGGATAGGCCTTCTGTGGCTTGACACCCCCGACCATGCCCACGACGAGGGCATCGGGCGGGATGCCCCAGGCCTGCCGCCAGCGCGCGCGGAGCGCCGGGTCGAGCGGCGACGGAGGCGGGGAGGTGACGGATCACGGTGACCCGCCCGGCGTAGCCGGCGGACCGCAGCTCCGCGGCGGCGGCCGCCGACACGACGACGATCCAGGGCTCGCCCGCGAGGTCCGACGGCGGGTCGGGCCAGCCGGACCGCGCGTTGTGGAGGACCGGCACCGGCACCGCGCCGTGCCGCCGCAGCACGCTCGCTGGGCGGCCCCGAGCAGGTGGCAGAGGCACACCGGGTTGGGCGACGCCGCCAGGCTCCGCCCGAGCGCCGCGAGGGCCCCCTCGTGGTCGCGGAGGCGGCTGACCCGGACGCCCGGCGGGACCGGGTACTCGTGGGCCGCCTCGCCGAGGAGCGCCACGTGCACCGGATAGCGACCGCCGAGTCGCGCCGCCCAGTCGAGCACGATCCGCTCGGCCCCGCCCAGGGCCAGGGCGGGGAGGAGGACGGTCAGCTCCTCCGGCGGCAGCGCCGCCAGCGGAGGCTGCTCGCAGCCCTCGCTCGTGACGAGGATCCGGGCCAGCGCGCGCTCGATCGCGGGGTCGCGGGCGGACGCCGGTGCCGGTCCGGCCGGCGTCGCGAGGTGCGGGAGCCCGCCGTCTGGCGCCGCGCTCACGGTAGCCGAACGTAGCGCACGTGCCGGGCCGGGACAAGCGGCCCCGGTCAGCCTGCCGTCGGGGCGACTACGGCCAGAGGGTCGCGAGGGTGATCGTGAGGTCGGGGAACGGCGGAAGGCTGGCGGGCCCGCTCCCGGAGACCCGGCCGGCCAGCGAATACCCGTCGGGCTGGAGGGCGAACGCGTCGATCGTCCGTGCCTCCAGATCCACGAGCCAGAAGAAGGGGACGCCGTGGCGTGCGTAGAGCTGGTGCTTCGTCCGGCGGTCGATGAGCGTGGTGGCGGGCGACACGATCTCGACGACCAGGGTGGGGGCGCCCTCGATGCCTCGACCGCTGATGGCGCCGAGCCGCCCCGGCTCGAGGTAGACGAGGTCGGGCTGAACGATCGAGGCCTCGGTCAAGATCACGTCGAGCGGGGCATACAGCACCTCGCCGCTGCCCCGCGATCGAACGTGGGCGTCGAGGAGACGGAAGAGGTTCCGGCTGACGATCTGGTGTCGGGGGCTGGGCGCGGGCGTCACTGACAGCTCGCCATCGTGGACCTCGTACCGGCGGCCGTCGTCGGGTAGCGCCGCATAGTCCTCGTAGCCAAGGGTCAGGTGTCGGGCCGTCATGACCGTCGCTCTCCAGGATTGTACCGGGCCGATGCCCGGTCAGGCAAACCCGTCCACGACGAACGGCCAGGGCCGGGCTCCGGGGTACGGGAGCCAGGGGGCCAGGATCCGACGGCGTGAGCGCCGGCGGCGATGTTGTCCCCCCGAGACCCCCACGCTATCATCCGATCGATGCCGGACGATTCCGCGGCGGCGCGGATCCTCGAGGGCCTGAATCCTGCCCAGGCGGCGGCCGTCACCCACGACCGGGGGCCCCTCCTCATCGTGGCCGGCGCCGGGACCGGGAAGACCACCGTCCTCACCCGCCGCATCGCCTGGCTGATCGTCACCCGCCGGGCCCGCCCCGAGGAGATCCTGGCCCTGACCTTCACCGACAAGGCCGCGCTCGAGATGGAAGAGCGCGTCGACGTCCTGGTGCCCTACGGCTTCGCCGACGTCCGGATCTCGACCTTCCACGCCTTCGGCGACTGGCTCCTCCGCGAGAACGCGCTCGAGGTGGGGCTGACGCCGGCCTTCCGCGTCCTCAACCGGGCCGAGCAGATCCTGTTCCTGCGGGCCCACCTCTTCGAGCTGCCGCTCCAGCACTACCGCCCGCTCGGCGACCCGACCCGGCACCTCGATGCCCTGGTCGGCCTGTTCGGGCGCGCCAAGGACGACGACATCTCGCCGGAGGCGTACCTGGCCCATGCAGAAGCGCAGGTGCGCCAGGCCGGGGACGGCGCCGACGACGCGGAGCGGCGCGAGCGGGCGGCCCGCGACCTGGAGTTGGCCCGGACCTACGCCGCCTACCAGGGCCTGATGGCGCGCGAGGGGCTCGTCGACTTCGGCGACCAGATCGTCTACGCCCTCCGCCTCTTCCGCGCGCGCCCCTACGTCCGGGCCCACTACCAGCGGCGCTTCCGCTACATCGTCGTCGACGAGTTCCAGGATACCAACCACGCCCAGTTCGAGCTGGTCCGGCTCCTGGCGTCGGGCCACCGGAACGTGACCGTGGTGGGGGACGACGACCAGGCCATCTTCCGGTTCCGGGGTGCCTCGATGCGCAACGTGCTGGATTTCGACCAGGCCTACCCCGACGCCCGCCGGGTCGTGCTCACCGACAACTACCGCTCGGGCCAGCGCCTCCTCGACGCGGCCTACCGCCTGATTCGCCACAACGATCCGGATCGCCTCGAGGTCGCCCGCCAGATCGACAAGCGGCTGCTCTCGCGCCAGGGCGAGGGGCCGGCGCCGGTCCACCTCCACTTCGAGACCATGACGCAGGAGGCGGACGCGGTGGCCGGGAAGATCGCCGAGCTGGTGGATGGCGGGGAGTGCCGGTACGGCGACGTCGCGATCCTCGTCCGCTCCAACAACGAGGCCGACCCCTTTCTGCGGTCACTCAACATGCGCGGCATCCCGTGGACCTTCTCCGGGAACCAGGGGCTCTACGGCCGCCCGGAGGTCCGCCTGCTCATCGCCTTCCTCCGGGTGCTCGCCCATCCCGACGACGGCGTGAGTCTCTTCGTCCTGGCCGCCTCGACGCTCTACGGCGTGCCGGCCGTCGACCTGACCCGCTGCAGCACGGTCGCCGAGCGGCGGCACCGCTGGCTGTTCGACGTCCTCCGCGGGCTCGACGCGCTGCCCGACGTGCGGGAGGCCGTCTCACCCGAAGGCGCGGACGCCATCGGGCGCCTCGTCAAAGACCTCGAGCGCTACATGCAGCTCGCCGCCGAGCTGCCGGCCGGCGAGCTGCTGTACCGGTTCCTCGAGGACTCCGGCTGGCTCGCCCGGATGTCGAAGGCCGCCACCGTCCGGGAGGAGGCCGAGGTCCAGAACGTCGCGAAGTTCTTCCGCCGGCTCCAGGAGGCGACCGCCGTGCTCCGATCGGATCGGGTGCGCGAGTTCGTGAGTCACCTGGACGCGCTGATCGAGGCCGGCGAGGATCCGGCGGTCGCCGAGGCCGAGCAGGACGTTCCCGCCGTCCACGTGCTGACCGTCCACAAGGCGAAGGGGCTCGAGTTCCCCGTCGTGTTCGTGGTCGGGCTGGTCCAGGGCCGCTTTCCGTGGCCCCAGCGCGGCGAGCTCCTGGAGCTGCCCGACGGGCTGGTGCCGGAGCGGGCGACCGCCGCCGAGCTCGAGCGTCCGCCGGCGCCCGGAGGCCGTGAGCCGCGGGCGATGCGGGAGGCGGGCGCCGACCGGCACCTCCAGGAGGAGCGGCGGCTCTTCTACGTCGCGATGACCCGCGCCACCCGCGCCCTCTACCTCACCTCGGCGCGCGACTACGGCGGCAAGCGGGAGCGCAAGGTGAGCCAGTTCGTCCTGGAGGCGCTCGACCTGCCGCGGGACGCGGCCCGGCCCTACCGGAGCACGGCGCTGGAGGAGCTGCGCCGGATCGCGGCGCCGCCTCCGGCCGTCGAGCCGCCCTTCGACCCCGAGCCGCCGCTCCCGCCCGACGCCCCGCTCGAGCTCTCGCACAGCCAGATCGACGACTACCAGACGTGCCCCCTCAAGTACCGCTACATCCAGATCCTCCGGGTGCCGATCCGCCGGCACCACGCCGTGGTGTACGGGGAGGCGCTCCACCGGGTCGTCGAGCACTACCTGCGCCGGCGCGCCGCCTCGCTCTACACGCCGCTCGAGGACCTGCTGGACACCTTCGAGCGGGAGTGGCGGAACGAGGGCTTCCTCACCTGGGCTCACGAGGCGGCCCGGAAGGAGGCGGGGCGGGCCGCGCTCACCCGGTTCTGGCACGAGGAGGAGGCGTCGGGAGGGAAGCCAACGTGGATCGAGAAGGAGTTCGGCTTCACGCTCGGCCCCGATCGCGTGCGGGGGCGCTGGGATCGGGTGGACGAGGCCGACGGGAGCGGCGGTGATCGTGGACTACAAGTCGTCCGACGTCCGCCAGCCGGAGCAGGCGGACCGCCGGGCCGCCGAGAGCCTCCAGCTCGCGATCTACGCCCTGGCCTGGCGCGAGATGTTCGGCCGGCTCCCGGACCGGGTCGAGCTGCGCTTCCTGGAGTCGGGAGTGGTCGGCCGCCACGCCCCGACGGAGGAGGATGCGGCCGAGGCGGCGGAGGCGGTCCGGGCGGCCGGCGCCGGCATTCGGGCGCGCCGCTTCGAGGCGACGCCCTCGTTCCAGGCCTGCCGCTTCTGCGCCTACAACCAGGTGTGCCCGTACACGGCCACCCGGGAGTAGCTGCTACAATGCGGGCCAGAGGCGGGTCATGACGGTCACGCTGACGAAGCGGCGGTTCACGGTCGACGAGTACCACCTGATGGCGCAGGCGGGCATCCTCTCCGAGGACGATCGCGTGGAGCTGATCCGGGGGGAGGTCGTCGAGATGACACCGATCGGACGACGCCATGCGGGGGCCGTTGACCGGCTCACTCGGCTGTTCACCTCGGCGCTCGGCGAGCGGGCCATCGTCCGGGTGCAGAACCCGGTGCCGGTCAGTGCCGACTCGGAGCCCCAGCCCGACCTGGCCCTGCTCCGGCCGTCGCCCGACTTCTACGTCGAGACGCCGCTCGGTCCCGAGGAGGTCCTCCTGGTCATCGAGGTGGCGGACACGTCGGCGCCGAGCGATCGCGCCGTCAAGGTCCCGCTCTACGCCGAGGCCGGCATTCGCGAGGCCTGGCTCGTAGACCTGGCCGCCGGTCGCGTCGAGGTGTACCGGGGGCCGGGACCCGGAGGCTACCGGGAACGCCTCGCGCTCGTGCGCGGCCAGCGAGTCGCCCCGGACGCCTTCCTCGACGTCATCCTGACGATCGACGCCATCCTCGGCTGACCCCGCGGCCCTCCTCGGGCTTCCATCACCACCGTCCGGCGGCTTCTCGCAACCATCCGTTCCGGCCGCGCGGCCGAATGAAGCTCAGGGCGTGAGCAGGAAGCGCGTTCCCTGATAGCTCAGGATCACGCCGTCGGGGGTGATCGCCTCGAGCGTGAGCTTGCCGTCGACCGCCTGGCCCTCGGTGTACTTCCGGCCGTTGATGAAGACCAGACCCTCTCCCGGGCGCTCGGAGTAGACCAGCACCTCGAGCTTCAAGCTGGGGAGGGACTGGCGGAACCCGGACGGCATCCGGTCGAGGGGGAGCGCGGTCGGGCCAGCCGCGGGGCGCGCTGCCCGAGGCTGGGGCAGCGCGGCGGCGGCGCCCGGGGGTGCGGTCGTTGGCGGTGGCCCGAGCGTGGGCAAGGCTGGCCGCGCGGGCGCTGCCGGGGCGGCGGGGGTCACGGGGATCGGCGCGGGCTCGGGTCGTGGCGCGGCGGCGATGCTCGGCGGCACGGCCGGGAGCGGCGGGGCGGGGACGGGCACGGCCGGCGGCGCGGGGGCGGCCGGCGCGGCGGGGATCGGCACGGGCTCGGGTCGCGGCGCGGCGGTGATGCTCGGGGTCGCGGCCGGGAGCGGTGGGGCGGGGACGGGCACGGCGGGCGGGGCTGGGGCGGCCGGCGCGGCGGGGGCTGCGGCGATCGGCGCAGGCTCGGGTCGGGGCGCGACGGTGGGCGATGCGGGCGCGGGTGCCCCCGCCGCCGGCCTCATGCTGGTCGACGGCAGGGTCGCCTCGCTCGGAACGGACGGCGCCCTCGGGCCGTCGCCACGCGGGGCGGGGCCGGGATTGTCGGCCGCGCGAGCCGCCGGCCGGGGTTCCGGAGGGGCCGGCCGGGAGGTGGCGTTGACGCGGGGGGGCGCGATCACGGGCCCCCCCGGAGGGTTCCGCTCGACGCTCGCGGGGGCGGGACCCGCCACCGGTCGGGAGTGGGGCGGAGGCGCCGCGGAGGGATCCGGAGGCGGCGCCGGTCGTGGCGCGGCGGGCGGCGCCCCGGCGGGCTCGAGGGTTGCGCTCGCGCGCGGGGCGGGGACCGCGAGCGATGCGGGGCGGAAGACCCAGACGAGGACGCCGGCATTCAGGACCACGACGGCGGCCAGCACCCAGGGCCACGCGCGCCGTCGCCCGCGGCGGGCCGAGGCCGCGGGCACCTCCAGGATCCGCGCCCGACCGAGACGGCGCTCGCGCTCGGCCTTCTTGAGGGCGTCCAGGATGTAGGACATCGCGCTACTCGGACCGCCCGGGGCGCGACAGGAGCGGCCGGCTCGGATCCGGGACGGCGGTCGTGAGCTGGAAGAGCGTCTCCTCGCCCACGATGCCGTCGGGGAGGAGCGACCGGCTGCGCTGGAACGCCATCACGCGCGCCTTGAGCTCGTCGTCGTAGACGTCGCGGCGGCGTCCTTCCAGGGGCCGCCCGTCGATGGCGCGCAGCCGCTGGCTCAGCCACTCGACGTCCTTGCCGCGCGTGCCCGGACCCAGCAGGCTCAGGCTGACCGGCGGCGCTTTCCAGAGGACGATGAACGCCCCGTCCCACAGCGGGTCGATCTCGGCGAGCGGGAACGTGAAGGGCTTGCCGCCGATCTCGAGCGTGGCCCGGTCCTGCTCCAGCCCGGTGAGCGTCGCGTAGTGCCGCTCGCCGTCCGCTCCCATCAGCTCGATGACGGCGGGCAGGTTGAGCCGGCGCAGCTTGGTCCAGGTTCCGGTCCGCGCGCGGCAGTCGAGTCCCGCGAGCCGGCCGCTCTCACAACCCGACCCGACCGTCGAGCCCGGTAGCTCCCCCGGATGCCACCGGGCGTACAGGGCGGCCAGAGCCGAGGCCTGGTCGCTCGGGAGCGAGCGGTCGCCGAGGAGATCGGCCAGCCTGGTCGCGGGCGCCGCGGGCGCCGCTGAGCCGGCGCCGGGCTCGATGCCGGCGGCCGCGGTTGGCGCGGACCCGGTGGGCGGTGCGCTCCTCTCCGGAGCCGACGTCACGCTGCCGGGCGGCGCCGCCGGGGATCGACTCACTGCCGCCATGGCGGCGCGCCCGAGCCGCTCGAGCGCGCCGGGAGGCGGGAAGAGCCAGAGGCCGCCGATGACCGCCGCCGCGATGGCCGGCGCCGCGATCCACCACCAGGCGCGCATCGACCGGGACCCGCGCCCCAGCACCTCGCGGGCGGCCCGGCGCGCCATGGCGGCGTCCACCCGATCCGTGTCGTTCGCATAGGCCCCGAGCAGGGCGCGGTCGCAGACGACGTTGATCAACCGCGGCACCCCGCCGGACAGGCGATGGATCTGCCGCATCGCCGGGGCGCTGAAGATGGCCTCGGTCGGCTGCAGCAGGTCGGGTCGCCCCGCCACCTCGATGCGGTGGCGGATGTAGGCGCCCGTCTCGGGCTCCGACAGCGGCAGCAGATGATAGCGGGCCGTGATCCGCTGAGCCACCGGGCGGGCCTCGGGCCCGTCGAGCAGCGGGATCAGCTCGGACTGGCCGATCAGGATGATCTGGAGAAGCTTGGTGGTCGCCGTCTCCAGGTTGGTCAGCAGGCGGATCTGCTCCAGGACCTGGAGGCTCAGGTTCTGGGCTTCGTCGACGACGAGGACGGTGCGCCGCCCGCGCGCGTGGGCATCCAGCAGGTGTCGATACAGGGCGTCAACCAGGACCTTCGGGCTGGCGGTCTCCGGCGGGTAGGGGATGCGCAGCTCGTCGCACATCGTCGCCAGCAGCTCGACCGCGGTGACCGTGGGGTTCAGGACGAGCGCGACGTCAACGTCGGGCGGAAGCTGCTCGATCAGGGTCCGACAGAGGGTCGTCTTGCCGGTGCCGACCTCGCCGGTGAGCTGGACGAACCCGCCGCCTTCGCCGATGCCGTAGAGCAGGTGGGCGAGCGCTTCCCGGTGGCGGTCGCCCAGATAGACGTAGCGCGGATCCGGCGTGATGGAGAAGGGCGGCTCTTTCAGGCCGAAGTAGGAGGCGTACACGGCGCCCTCAGGGATCGCGAACGGATCGCCGGGTGGTCGGACTCACGCCCGGTCACGAGCGTCCGGACCGAACGACACCCCGGTCGAGCCCCGGCCGAGCGGAGACGGAGTTCGGCCCACCGCATCGGGCCCAGGGTAG
Organism: uncultured Candidatus Rokubacteria bacterium; assembly: GCA_963708025.1. Classification (GTDB taxonomy): domain Bacteria; phylum Methylomirabilota; class Methylomirabilia; order Rokubacteriales; family DASRDR01; genus CAVPSB01. Next base: position 353,470 of record CAVPSB010000025.1, read on the forward strand.
CGAGGACTCTCCCGCGCGTCAAGGAAACCGAAGGCGGAAACCGAAGGCGGCCGGGGCGCCGAGCCCCGGCCGCTCGTCGGAGCGATCAGAGGGATCGCCGGTGCCGGGTGGGCTCGATCTGGCTCAGCTTCTCGCGCTGCTCGGGGGTCAGGATCTGGGAAACGCCCCGCATCGTCTTCACGCGGAGCTGGACCGTCTGGCCGAGGAGCTGCTGAACCTCGGCGGTTCTCGCCTCGATGTCGCGGTCGTCGCCGTGGGCGAAGATCGCCTCCCGGAGGGACCGTCGGGCCTCGCGGAGCGAGGTGTGGAGCTGGACGCGCTGCGCCCGCTGCGCCGTGTGAAGCTGGTGGATCGCCTGGACTTGCTCGTCGCTGAGACCCAGGTCGGCCTGGAGCCGAGCGAGCGACGCGCGTCGCGAGTAGGCGGCGTCAGCCGGCGCCAGGGCGAATCCGAGGATCATCGGAATGGCCAGCATGCCCACGAGGAGTGACTTGACCATGAGCACCTCCTGATCGAGTGGGATCACTGATGCTGGCCTCTTGGACGGTGGAGCGCCCCCGTCCATTTCCCGGGTATGAGCAGGGCGCGCACGGCCGGGAGGATGGCACGGCCCGCCCCTTGACGCCCCGCGGGCGCTATCTTAGGGTGGCGCCGTCGCCGCTATGACGCGGTAGGGAGGATGCGATGGCAGACAGGATCCGACGCGTGTCGTACTTCTACATCATGGCCCCCGACAAGCCGGGGGAGGGCGCCCGGGCGCTCGAGACGCTGCGGGACGCCGGGGTGAACCTGCTGGCGTTCTCGGGGTTCCCCCAGGGGCGGCGCTCGCAGCTCGACTTCGTCCCCGAGGACCCGGCCGCCTTCCGGGCGGCGGCCAGGAAGGCGAGATGGAAGGTCACCGGGCCGAAGGTGGCGTTCGTCGTCGAGGGAGAGGACCGTCCGGGCGCGGCGGCCGAGATCCTCGGCAAGCTGGCCGCGGCCAAGGTGAACGTGACCGCCACCGATGCCGTCTGCGCGGGGGCCGGCCGGTTCGGGGTGCTGTTCTGGGTGAAGCCCCGCGACGTCAACAAGGCGGCGAAGGCCCTGGGTGCCGAATAGGCGCTCTCACATGGGACGCCCCGCGGAATAGCCCCGGAAGGGCTGGCGTCGAAGGGGGGTGAACGAAAGGACTGCAGGTTCCAGCCAAAAGGAGGACCCCATGAAGCGGATCGTGGCTGCGATGGTGCTGGTCGGTCTGGTCGTCGCGCTCGTTGCCACCCCCACCCCGGCGCTCGCCTGGCGAGGTTATCGTGGCGGCCACGGCGGCCATGGTGGCCACGGCGGCCACGGCGGCGGCAACTTCGTCGGAGCCCTGGCGATCGGCGCCCTGACGGGGGTGATCGTCGGCGGCATCCTGGCCTCCCGCCCGGCGGTCGTGTACGAGTCCGCGCCGGTCTACGTGGCCTCGCCCCAGCCGGTGTATGTCCCGTCGGCTCCGGTGTACGCTCAGCCGGCCCCGGTGTACGTGGCCCCGCAGCCGGTGTGCTCCAGCTACTGGGTGCCGCAGCAGTACCGCGATGGGGTCTGGGTGCAGGGCCACTGGGAGCAGGTCTGCCGGTAGCCCTCGGGAATCTCCCGGACGGCGAGCGGGCCCGGGTCACACACCCGGGCCCGCGGCGTTTTCGGGCCCCAAACTTCGAGGCGTTCGACACCGCGTGCTATAGTCGAGCCGTCATGACGCCGCGGCTCCCCGAGCGCCTCCGCCTCGCGTACGCGCCGACGCCGATCGAGGCGCTGCCGCGGCTCGGCGACGCCCTCGGGGTCGAGCTCTACGTCAAGCGCGACGACCTCACCGGCTTCGCCGAGAGCGGGAACAAGGTGCGGAAGCTCGAGTTCCTGGTCCGCGAGGCGCTCGATCAGGGAGCGGACACGCTGATCACGGTCGGCGCGCTCCAGTCGAACTGCTGCCGGGCCACCGCCGCCATCGCCGCCCGGCTCGGTCTCCGCTGCGTGCTCGGCCTGCGCGGCGAGCGCCCGGCCGTCGCCGACGGAAACCTGCTGCTGGCGCGCCTCTTCGGCGCCGAGCCCGTGTTCGTGCCGCCGGACGAGGTGGACCGGCCCGACGCGCTCTTCGCCCGGCTCACCGAAATGGTGCGGCAGCGGGGCGGCCGGCCGTATGTGATCCCCGAGTCGGGGTCGAACGAGCTGGGTGTTCTCGGCTACGCCGCCGTGGTCGAAGAGCTGCAGGCCCAGATCGCCACCGGCACTCCCGCGCCGGACGCCGTCGTCATCGCCGCGTGGAGCGGGGGCAGTCTGGCCGGGCTCCACCTGGGCCAGGCGCTCTTCGGCCTCGCCGCCGAGATCTGGGGAGTGCCCGTGGCGTTCGAGGCCGAGGCGATCCGCGACTACGTGTGGAACACGGTCCGGAAGGCCGCCTCGCGGTTCGGATTCGACGTCGGCCTCGAGCGCGACGCGATCCGGCTGCTCGACGGCTATCAGGGCTCCGGCCGCGCGGCGACGCGACTCGAAGAGCTGACGATCGTCGGCCGCGTGGCCCGCGAGGTCGGGCTCCTGCTGGAGCCGGTCTATACCGCGAAGGCCTTCCTCGCCCTCGCCGACGCTGCGCGCTCCGGCCGCCTGGGCCGCCGGGTCCTGTTCCTCCACACCGGCGGCGGCTTCGGCGTCTTTCCCTTCCGCGAGCCGATCACGCGCCTGCTGGACGGTCAGCCACCCCTCGCCGGCTGATCCGCGGCCGGTGCCCGCACTGGCGCCGGCGCACCACCCCCGGGTACGATAGAGACCCTGTGAAGAAATGACAGCCTCCAACTCCCCCCTCCCCCCGGTGGGTGGGGGAGGGGGGTTGGGGGGGTAGGCGGGAGGTCCCGAACAAACATGAGCTTCGCGGGTCGAGTCGGGCTGGTGACGGGCGCGGGATCGGGGATCGGCCGGGCGACGGCCGAGCTGCTGGCCGCGCGGGGCGGCGCCGTCGTGGCCGCCGACGTGAACCGGGGGGGAGCCGAGGAAACGGTGGATCGGATCCGGAAGGCCGGGGGTCGGGCGGAGGCCTGCCATTGCGACGTGACCCAGGCGGCCCACGTCGAGGCCGCGGTCGCCCTCGCGCGTGAGCGGCTCGGGCGGCTGGACGTCCTGATCAACTGCGCCGGCATCCTGCGGGTGGCGCCGCTCGAGGCGACGTCGGAGAAGGAATGGGGCGAGGTCCTCGCCGTCAACCTGACCGGCGCCTTTCTCCAGACGAAGACCGCCATGGCCGCGATGCGCGAGCAGGGTGGGGGCGCCATCGTCCACATCGCGTCGCGGGCGGCGATCCGTGCCAAGGAAGGCCACGGGGCCTACGGCGCCGCCAAGGCCGGGATCCTCCAGCTCACCCAGATGGCGGCGCTGGAGGGCGCGCCCCACGGCATCCGGGTCAACTGCGTCTGCCCCGGCTTCATCGACACGCCGATGACCCGGGGCGCCAACGACGACGAGGCGTTCGCGGCGTGGAGCCGGGTCTGTCCCCTCGGGCGTCCGGGTCAACCGGAGGAGATCGCCCGCGCAATGCTCTTCCTGGCCTCGGACGAGGCCTCCTTCATCACGGGCGTCGCGCTGCCCGTGGACGGGGGCCGGACCGTGCTCTAGCCGGCCGCGTTACGACCCGGCCCGGGACTCCAGCCGCTCGCGCGGCCCGTAGTGCTGGGCCTGGGCGACGATGTCCACCCCGACGGTCTCGCTCCAGGCCCGGAGGAGCCGGGCCACGACCGGACCGGGCCGGCCGTCGCCGATCGGACGCCGGTCCACCCGGGTGACGGGCAGGATGCAGGGGCTCGTGCTCGTGAAGAAGGCCTCGTCGGCCGTGTAGACGTCGTAGGGCTGGAAGTCTTCCTCGACGACCGGCGTGCCCAGCTCCTTCGCGAGGTCGAAGACCGTCGCGCGGGAAACGCCCTGGAGCACGCCGCGATCGCCGGCGGTGCGGATCACGCCGTTGGTGACGATGAAGAAGTTGTAGCCCACCCCTTCGGTGACGCTTCCCCGGCTGTCGGTGAGGATCGGCCAGCCCTCGGGATCCACGTCGGCGGCCTCCAGCTCGGCCATGTTGAAGTTCATCCGGCTGAAGTTCTTGACCTTGGGGTCGAGCGCGTCGGGAGAGAAGCTCCGCGTGCGGACGATGACGCCGTGGGCGCCGTCCCGGTAGAGGTGGACGAACCGCAGGAAGCCGAGCTGCCGGGTGTAGACGCCGACCGCCGGCGGCCCGGCCTTGTGGGCCCAGCGGCCCCGGCCCCTGGTCACGAACTGCCAGATCTGGTAGTCGCCGACGTCGGCGCGGAGGTGCTCGTTCCGCGAGACCACCTCCTCGCTGATCCGCTCCATCTCGTCCGGCGACAGGCCGGGATCGATCCGCACGTACTTCAGGGAGCGGTAGAGGCGATCGATGTGCTCCCGCATCCGGAAGCTCTTCCCGTTGAACGTGCGGGCGACGTCGAAGACGCAGTCACCGACCAGGAAGCCGCGGTCCAGGGGGTCGATCCGCACCTGGCTGAAGGGAACCCACTCGCCGCAGAAGTACGCCGTGTAGTCGGCCATGTCGTCTCCTCGTCGTGTCGGGCTGGTCCCTCTCGTCGGTCCGCGCGCCGATTATACGTGCCTTGGCACCCCCGAGGAAGCGCGTGGTCGCTCTCCGCCGATCCGGGGTGTCCTCGACCGGCGCCCGCGGCCGCCGGCGGCGGCCACCCCACCCGGGAGCCTCGCCCCAGTGTATGATCGATTCCTGACCGCTTCCCGGCAGGAGGGCCACCATGCGCTGGCGTGACATGCGGGGCAGCGACAACCTCGAGGATCGTGAGGGCGCCGGACCGGCGGGCCGCAGGCTCGGCGGAGGCGTCAAGCTGGGCGGCGTGGGGCTCATCGCCGTGGTGGCCCTCAGCCTCCTGTTCGGGCTCAATCCCCTGGACGTGCTGACGTCGATCCAGGACGGCGGGGCACCGATCTCGCCGCCCACCCAGAGCGCGCCGCCCCCGGGTTCGTCGGCGCCGGCCGCCCGCGACGAGACCAAGGACTTCGTGGCGCGGATCCTGGGTGACACCGAGGACACCTGGACCAGTCTCTTCCGGCAGCGGAGTGGCGGGTACCGCCCGCCGCGGCTGGTGCTGTTCCGGGGCTCGGTGGATTCGGCCTGCGGGCTCGCCAGCGCCGCCGTCGGGCCGTTCTACTGCTCGGCGGACGACCGGGTCTACCTGGACCGCTCGTTCTTCGAGGACCTGGGGACGCGCTTCGGCGCGCCGGGCGAATTCGCGCGGGCCTACGTGATCGCGCACGAGATCGGCCACCACGTGCAGAACCAGCTCGGCATCACGGACAAGGTCGCGCAGCAGCGCACCCGCGTGGGCGAGACTCGCGGCAACGCGCTCTCGGTCCTGCTCGAGCTCCAGGCCGACTGCTTCGCCGGCGTCTGGGGTCACTTCGCCAAGCAGCGCAACCTGCTGGAGCCGGGCGACGTCGAGTCCGGCCTGGCGGCCGCGGCCGCCGTTGGTGACGACCGCATCCAGCGGCAGGCGCGGGGCCACGTCTCGCCGGAGTCCTTCACGCACGGCTCCTCGGCCCAGCGCGTGCGCTGGTTCCGGGCCGGGCTCGACTCCGGCGACGTGCGCCAGTGCGATACCTTTGCCGCCGCCCGACCGTGAGACGGCGGCCCGAACCCCCGAAAGACTCAGCGCAGCGCGCGCTCGATCTCGTCCAGGTGCTCGGCCCGGTGGACGTGGCGCGTCGGGTTGAACGGCTGGCCGGCGGCGGCGAGGCCCTCGAGGATCCGGTCGGGCAGCGCCTCCAGCCGGCGATCGACCCGCTCGGCGGCCTCGGCCGCCAACGTGGCGGCGGCCCGAGGTGAGATCGCCTGACCGAGCGCCCGGACCGCCTCGTTCACCACGTCGACGTCGGCCGGTGAGGGCGTCACGCCGTCCCGCTCGAACCGGTCCATGAGGATGCTGGCGCGCAGGTCCCAGAACGCCAGGTGGACCAGGCTGTCGGCCACGGTCCAGCCGTGGCCCACCGGGCGGCGCAGGTCCGCCTCGCTCAGCCGTTCCACCAGCGCCTTCAGCCGCTCCCGCTCTTGCGCATTCTTCGCCTGAAACGTGCGATCGGTCGCCACCGGCGTCTCCTTTCCGTTCCGGAGTTCCATCCAGGGTAGTGAGGGGGAGGGTCTCGCGCAATGCCCCAGATCTCCGACGGCGTGATCTGCCCGGCCGAGCCGCTCGAGGCCTTCGTGGCGGGTGTGGTGCGGAAGATGGGCGCCGACGCCGAGGTCGCGGCGGAGGTCGCCCGGCACATGGTCCGCTCCAACCTCTCCGGCCACGACTCCCACGGCGTGATCCTGCTGCCGGCCTACGTGGGGCAGGCCGAGCGCGGCGAGCTGGCTCCGGCGGCCCGGCCGGTGATGCTCCGGGAGACCGAGGTGGCCGCGCTCGTCGACGCCCAGCGTGGGTTCGGCCACTTCTCGACGATGCACGCGATGGAGTGGGCGATCGCCCGCGCGCCCCGGCATGGCGTCGCCGTGGTGGCCGTCCGGCATTCGTCCCACATCGGCCGGCTCGGCGAGTACACGGAGCGCGCGGCCGCCGCCGGGCTGATCGGGATCGTCACCGTGGGCGCCGGCGGCACCGGCATTGGGGCGATGCTGCTTCACGGCAGCCGCGGGCGCTTCTACGGCACGAACCCCTGGTCGATGTCGGTGCCCGGCGTGACCCGGGCCATGGTGTACGACGGCGCGACCTCGGTGCTGGCGGCCGGCAAGGTCAACGTCGCTCGGGCCGGCGGGACGATGCTGCCGGTCGAGTGTCTCGTCGATGCCGACGGGCGGCCGACCCGCGATCCGGCGGCGCTCTACGCTGGCGGCGCGCTCATGCCTCTCGGCGGTCCGGCCGTCGGTCACAAGGGCTCGGGTCTGGCCATGGCGTCGGCGCTCATCGGCGGTCTCGCCATGATCGACGATCCGGAGCCCTCGGCGGTCGGCGCCTCCACCGACCGGAAGGCGGGAGAGCGGCCGGGTCTCGTCGGCGGGCTGTTCGTCCAGGCCATCGATCCCGCGTGCTTCGGCGACGTCGGCCACTATCGCGCGCTGGTCGAGGAGCACCTGGCTGCCGCCAAGCGGATGCCGGTGGCGCCGGGGCACGCGGAGGTGCTCGTGCCCGGCGAGCCCGAGGCGCGCTCGCGCGAGCAGCGGAGCCGCGACGGCATCCCGCTGGCGGCCGCGACGTGGGCCGAGCTCGGCGCGGTGGCGGAGCGCTTCGGCGTGCCCCGGCCCGAGGCCCGGGCGATCCAGACCAGCACCATCTGAGCGCCCCGAGGCCAGCGGAGGCGACGAAGGAGGGGCCGTGAGCGCGCCGGAACCCCCGCCGGGCGCGGCGGAGCGTCAGGTCACCGTGCGGGCTGCGCTCCGCGAGGCGCTGCGCGCGGGGCCGCTGACGGCGCGCGAGCTGTCGGGGCGGGTGGGCGTTCCCGAGAAGCAGGTCGCCGGGCACCTCGAGCACCTGGGACGCTCGCTGAGGGCCGCCGGGGAGCGGCTGCACGTCGAGGCCGCCCGCTGTCTCGACTGCGGGTTCGTCTTCCGCAAGCGCGACCGGCTGAGCCGGCCGTCGCGGTGCCCGGTCTGTCGCAGCGAGCACCTGGACGCGCCACGCTTCGCGATCCTCGACGCGTAGGGCGCTTGGCGTGACCCGGCGCCGCCTGTCCGAGCCCTCCTTCGCGTTCCTGCTCAACGCCCCGGCCCTGCTGGCGATCCTCGCCCTCGTCGGCTACCCGATCGTCTACTCCTTCTGGCTGAGCCTGCACCGCTACAACCTGAAGCGGCCGGGCCTCTTCCGCTTCATCGGCGTCGAGAACTACCTCACGATCCTCCGGTCCGAGGAGTTCTGGGCCGCCCTCCAGGTCACGCTCGTGTTCACGGCTCTCGCGGTGGCGCTGGTGGTGGCGCTCGGCATCCTCATCGCCCTTCTCCTGAACGAGCCGTTCCCGGGCCGCGGCCTGGTGCGGACGGTCGTCCTCGTCCCGTGGGCGATCCCCCCGGTCGTCAACGGACTCATGTGGCAGTGGATCTACGACGCCAAGGTGGGGGCCCTGAACGGCCTCCTGGTGAGCCTTCACCTGATGCCCGGCTACCGGGGCTGGCTGTCCAGCCCCACCGACGCGCTGCTGGCGCTGGTGACGGCGCACGTCTGGAACGCGCTGCCGCTCGCGGTCATCCTCCTCCTGGCCGCGCTCCAGGCCATCCCGGGTGAGCTGTACGACGCCGGCCGCGTGGACGGCTCGGGGCCCTGGCAGCTCTTCCGCCACGTGACGGTCCCCTGGCTGGCCCAGCCCCTCCTGGTCGTGCTCATCCTCCAGACGATGCTCGCGATCCGCGTCTTCGACGTGATCTACGTGCTGACGGCCGGCGGTCCGGGCACCGCGACGACCACGCTCGTCTGGCTGACGTACCTGACCACCTTCGACAGCCTTGACTTCGGGCTGGGCAACGCCTATGCGTATACCGTCAGCCTGATCACCCTCGGGCTGGCCCTGGTCTACTTCCACCTGCTCTACCGACGGGGAGAATTCGAGGCATGACGACGACCCGGCGACGCCGCCGGCGGACGGCGCTCCTCACGCTGGCCGGCGTGGTCGTGGCCGCGATCTTCCTCGCCCCGTTCTCGTGGCTCGTCCTGACCAGCTTCATGCGCGAGCAGGAGGCGCTGTCGGTGCCGCCCCACTGGGTACCGGACCGGCCGACGCTGGCCAACTACCGGACCTTCGTCAACCCGAGCGGGACCCGGGGCATCGTCGGCAGCCGCGCCGCCGAGAACACGGTGCCGGGCATCGCCAACTCGCTCGTCGCCGCCACCGGCACCGCCGTCCTGAACCTCGCGCTCGGCGTCCTGGCCGGCTACAGCTTCGCGCGGCTGCGCTTCCGGGGTCGGACGGCGCTGCTGTTCCTCTACCTCGGCTCGCGCATGGTGCCCGGGATCGCGCTGATCGTGCCCCTGTACCTCGTCGTCCAGAAGCTTCGCTTGCTGGACAGCCTCCTGGCCCTCGTCGTCACGTACCTGACCTTCACGCTCCCGTTCACGATCTGGCTCCTCAAGAGCTACTTCCAGGGCATTCCCCGCGAGCTGGAGGAAGCCGCGCTCGTCAACGGGTGTGGCTGGGCGAAGATGGTGGCGCGGGTGCTGCTCCCGGCCGCCGCTCCGGGCCTCGTCGCCGCCGCGATGTTCGCTTTCATGACGGCGTGGAACGACTACCTCTTCGCCGTGATCCTGACCTCGAGCATGGCCGCCAAGACGGCGCCGGTCGTGGTCGCCGGCTTCGCCACGGACGTCACCACCGAGCGCACCCTCATGGCGGCCGGTGGTGTGCTCGCCGTCATCCCGCCTCTGGTCCTCGCGTTCGTCTTCCAGCGGCTCATCGTCCAGGGTCTCGTGTCGGGCGCGGTCAAAGGCTGAGCCGCGCCGGAAAGGAGCACACACGATGCACGACACCGACGCTCGCCCCCGGATCTCGCGCCGACGCTTCCTCACTACCGCCGCCGGCGTCGCGCTGGCGGCGGGCCGGCTGGCCCAGCCGGTCGAACGCCGCGCCGGCGACCGTGCGGTTCTCCGGCTGGGCGTTCGAGCCCCAGGTCGTCGAGGCCAACGTCAAGCGGTTCATGGAGCAGTACCCCGACGTCAAGGTAGAGTACACGCCGCTCGACCTCCAGCTCTACAACGAGAAGATGGTGGCCCTGTTCAACGCCGGCACCCAGCCCGACGCCTACTACGTCCGCGACATCAACCTGGGCGCCTGGGTGGAGGCCGGCTGGGTCCAGCCGATCGACGGGCTCCCCGGGCTGGCCGAGCTGGACCGGGACATCTTCCCCTTCAACCTGGAGGCGCTCAAGTACAAGGGCAAGCAGTACGGCACCCCGTACTACGGGGACATCTACGTCTACATGTACGACCGCAAGACCGCGCAGAAGGCCGGCGTGGACAAGGCGCCGGTCACGCTCGACGCGCTCAAGCAGGCGGCGCTGGCGGTCAAGAAGGCGGGGCTGGCCGACTACCCGATCGTCAAGGGGTTCAAGACGAACGTGGACGGCCTCAGCGAGTTCTGGTCGATGGTCTTCGCCTCGGGCGGCAACCTCTTCGACGAGACGCTGGAGCCGCTCTACCCGGACAAGGACAAGACGGCGCTCGGCGTGCTCGAGTGGCTCGTCCAGGCCGTCCACGACTGGAAGATCCTGGATCCGAAGGGGCTCGAGCTGGACGAGACGCAGGCGCGCGACGTCTTCATCAGCGGGCAGGGCGTCTTCACCTCCAACGTCGGCAACGTGCTCCCGCGGTCGAACAACCCGAAGTTCAGCAAGCGGGCCGGCGACATCGCCCCCACGCGCTTCCCGGGCCTGGCCGACGCCGGCAAGGGGCCCATGGGCTGGACACGGCTATACTGCATCGACGCCAAGACCAAGGCGAAGGATGCCGCCTGGCGCCTCATCGCCTACATGGGCGGCAAGGACAAGAACGGCGAGTACTACAGCGCCAAGGACTGGTACGCCAAGTATGGCGTCGGCTACGCGTTCATGTCGCTGGACAAGGATCCCGACATGATCCGGGTCCACAAGGAAGCCGGCTGGGACCTCGACGTGCGGAGCCAGCAGTATGCCACGGCCCGCGCCCGGACGAACATCAAGGCGCCCTGGTACAACGAGTGGGACCGCTTCACTCAGCAGCAGGTCCAGAACGCGCTGATCAAGAAGGCCAGCCCGCGCGACGCCCTCACGGCGTCGGCGAACAAGGCGCGCGAGCTCAAGAAGCAGTGGAGCTAGTGTCGGGGGGTCTCGGACCCCCCCCGGAGTGCCAGAGGGTGGCGCGATGCCGGCGGACGGGGCATGAGAGTGCTGGCATTGGTGCACAGATCCGCGTGAGCGTGAAGGAGTGACGTCCTCCGGCTCCCCCCTCCCCCGGTGGGGTGGGGGAGGGGGGCTGGGGGGGTAGGAGGGAGGTCCCAAATATACTGTCTGGAGCGGGCGGGGGCGGAGCCGGCCGTGGTCTGTGTCCACGGATACTGCCAGTCCTCCGCCTACTGGGCGCCGACGCTCGAGCGGCTCGGGGCGGCGGGCATCCGGGGCCTCGCCCCCGATCTTCCGGGGTTCGGGGCCTCGGCCGGGCTCCCCGGGCCGTACACGATGGAGGCGTATGCCGATGGCGTCGCCGCGCTCCTCGACGCCCGCGGGCTGGCGCGAGTCGCCCTGGTCGGCGGGTCGATGGGTGGGGTGGTGGCCCAGCACCTGGCGCTGCGTCACCCCGCCCGCCTGACCCGGCTCCTGCTCGTCGCCACCGGTCCGTTCACCGTCGACCCCGCGGCTGCCCTCGCCCGGGCGGCCGCGATCGCCGCCGTCCCCTGGACCGAGGAGGCGGTCCAGCCGATCGTCGCGGGCTTCTTCCGGGAGCCGCCCCCGCCGGCCGAGCTCGATCGGTATCGGAAGATCGCCCACGGGGCGTCCCATCAGGCCGCCGTCGAGGCGGCGCGATCCAACGGCGGCTCGCGGACGCTGGAGCGCCTCGGCGAGATCGCGGTGCCGACGCTCATCATCCAGGGCCGCCACGACCGCGCCCGCACCCCCGAGCACGGCGCCCTCATGCGCGACCGCATCCCCGGGGCGCGCCTCGAGGTGCTCGAGCGCGCCGGCCACACCCCTCAGCTCGAGGAGCCGGAGGCCTTCCACACCCTCGCGCTCCCGTTCCTCCTGGCCCGCTCGTAACGGCGTGAGCGATCCGATCCTGTTCGTGGTGGGATCTAGCGGCGGAGCGCCTCGATCAACGGCGCGAAGCGCTCGAGCCCGCGGAGGCCCGGCGGGTCGACCACGTTGCAGGTGAGGTGCTCGACCCCCGCCGCCGCGAAGCCCCGGAGATTGGCCAGGATCTCCTCGGCCGAGCCGCGGCGGACGTTCATCCGCATGCCGCCGAACTCGTACTCGGCGACGCCCCCGGCGCCGTCCCCGAAGGCGATCCGGGTCCCCGCGCCCCGTGCCATCGTCTTCGGATCCCGGCCGACCTCGCGGCAGGCCGCGTCGAGCGCGGCGAACTTCGCCCCGAGGGGCTCGGCGCTCATCTGGTAGTCCCCGTCGTAGCGGTCGGCCCAGCGGGCGACCAGTCGCAGCATGCGGGGCCCCTGGGCCCCGATGACGATCGGCGGCCCGGCCCGCCGGGGCCCCCGGGGCTGGAGCTCGCAGTCCCGCGCCTGGTAGTAGCGGCCCTGGAAGTCCACCCGGCCCTCGCGGAGCAGCGGCACGATGACCTGGAGTGCCTCCTCGAACCGGCTGACGCGATGATCGTACGGGTAGCCGAAGGCCGTGTACTCCGGCTGGTGCCAGCCGGCGCCGAGGGCCAGGATGAGGCGACCGTCGCTCACCTCGTCGAGCGTGTCGGCCATCTTGGCCAGGAGCGCCGGGTTGCGGAAGCTGGAACAGGCGACCAGCGGCCCGAGGTGGATCCGGCTCGTCGCCTCGGCCACCCCGCTCAGGATCGTCCACCCCTCCCAGACGCCCCGGGTCTTCCCCTCCGGCATGTTGACCATCATCGTGTCGCCCGGCGGCGACTTCCGGAACAGCAGGTGGTCGGGGGCCATGAGGCTGTCGAACCCGACGGCCTCGGCCATCCGGGCGATCTCGCGGATCTGCGCCCAGCGGACCGGCTGACCATCGCCGAGGGCACCGACCCCGAGGGGCAGCGTCAGACCCAGTCTCATGCGCGTCGTCTCGGGCATCTCCGGTCTCCTCTCTCCGTGGTCATGCCCTCCGCTTCGCGGAGGGCGCCTCGAGTGCCCGGCCCAGCCGGGACACGCCGTCCTCGATCTCGCGCTCGGTGAAGCCCGCGTAGCCGAGCACGAGGCCACCCCGGCCGCCCGCGCGGATGCGGAAGGCCGAGAGCGGCGCGGCTTCCACGCCGTGCTCGGCGGCGGCGCGGGAGGCCGCCCGGTCGTCCACCCCCGGCGGCAGCCAGCCGAGGACGTGGAGCCCCGCGGCCGCCGGGGCCACCTCCAGCCGTCCGGCCAGGGTGCGGCGGGCCGCCTCCAGCAGCGCCGCCTGGCGCTCCGCGTACAGCGCGCGCGTCCGGCGGATGTGGCGCGCGAAGTGACCCTCGGTGATGAAGTCGGCCAGCACCGCCTGGTTCACCGAGGGGGGATGCCGGTCCGAGTGGAACCGGGCGGCGACCACGGCGTCCACGAGGTCCGGTGGGGCGACGCAGTACGCGAGCCGGAGCCCGGGGGAGAAGACCTTGCTGATCCGCCGCGAGCGCGCGCGTCGAGGGGAGCCGCGCCCCGGGCCGGAGCCGCCCGGTCAGGATGGCCTCGCGGATTCCCTCGTAGAGCTGGCGGTAGCGCGGCACCCGCGATCCGGGGTCGATGCCCAGCGCCAGCAGCGACACCGGCACCGGCCGCTTCACGAACGCATCCTCCCTTCCGCCCGCGGCGTCGAAGCGGCTCCATTCGTCGGGCAGGCCTACTTCCTGCCCTGCCAGTACTGCCTGATCCTGAAGGCTGGTTAGGCCTGGATGGCGGCGTGCACCAGGTTGCTGATGGTGTCGAGCCGCGTCGAGTGCCACGGGTCGGCCAGCCGGCCGTTGGTCAGGTACGCGAAGGACACGCCGGAGTCGGGGTCCGCCCAGCAATAGGACGAGCCCACCCCCCCGTGGCCGAAGGCGCGCGGCGAGGCCAGGGCGCCCAGGCCGCGGATGCTCTCGGTGGTGCCGCGCGAGTGCGGCCCCAGCCCCCGGTGCATGGGCATGCCCATGTAGCCGTCCACCCGGTCGCCGGTGAAGTTGCGGGTGACGTACTGGATGGTGCGGGGCGAGAGCAGGCGCGTGCCGCCGAGCGTGCCGCCGGCGAGCAGCATCTGGTAGAACGCCGCCATCGCCCGGGCGGTGGCGTAGCCCCCGCCGCCGGGCGTGCCGGCCCGGCGGAAGGACGCATGGTTCTCGTCGGCGCGCTTGACCTGGCGAGCCCCGTCGGCGGACGGCTCGTGCATGTCCACCGCGCGGGCGTGCTCGGCGTCGGGCAGCCCCACGAAGAGCTCGCGCTCCAGGCCGAGCGGCTCGACGATGGTCTCGCGGATGAAGGCCCGGTAGTCCGTCTTGGTGAGGGCCTCGACGATGACGGCCGCCGTCCAGTGGGCGGCCCGGCCGTGGTAGTAGACGCGCGAGCCCGGCGTCCACTCCAGCGTGAAGCCGCACACCGTCCGGCGAAGGAGGTCGTGGTCTTCCCAGGCGGCGGCCGGGACGTCGGCGCTGGGGAAGCCGCCCTGGTGGGTCAGGAGCTGGATCACCGTGATGTCGCCCTTGCCGTTGGCCTCGAAGCCCGGCACGTGCTCGGCCACCCGGTCGGTGAACCGCAGGGCGCCGCGCTCGGCCAGGAGCCACAGGGCGCACGCGGTGATGACCTTGGTGTTCGAGTAGAGGAGCCAGAGCGTCTCGTCGCGGGCGGCCACCCGCGCCGGGTCCAGGCGCGCGTCGCCGAAGGTCCGGACCAGGGCGAGCTGGCCGTGGCGGGCCACGGCGATCTGGGCGCCGGGGTAACGGCCCTCGGCGAGATGGCGCGTGATCGTCTCGGTGAGCCGATCGAGGGCCTGGGGATCGAGGCCGAGGGACGCGGCGTCGGCAACGGGCAACGGGAAGCTCATGACATCCTCCATGGGTGATCAGTACGCGGGACGCGGCGCCGTGCGGGTCCGGAGCTGGACGACCGTGAAGGCGCAGAGGACGAGGACGCTCGCGATGGCGACGAAGATCGCCCGCGGCTCGCCGTGGTCGAGGAGCCAGCCGAACAGGAGCGGCCCGGTGGACGAGCCGACGTCGAGGCCCGAGTAGACGAAGCCGAAGACCCGCCCGGAGGCGCCGCGGGGCGTCGCGGCCCGGACCAGCATGTCCCGGGACGGCGACGTCACGCCGACGCTGAAGCCGGCCAGAGCGATGGCGGCGATCAGCACCGGGACGAGGAGGGCGCCCGACGCGGGCGCGAGCATCAGGGCCGCGCCCGCCGACACCCCGACGATCGTGACCAGGTCGTGGCGCGAGGTCAACTCGGCCAGGCGGCCGCCCACCAGGGTCCCGGCGCCGGTCGCCAGCAGGAAGGCGGTGAGGGTACCGGTGGCCACCGACAGCGGCGCGTCGTAGATCGCCACGATGGCGCTCACCATGAAGCTCTGGACGCCGACGAAGGCGAAGGCGGTCAGCGCGAAGTAGGCCAAGCAGGCGAGGATCGCCGGGGAGCCGAAGAGATGGAGGCTTCCCGCCAGGCCGTCGCGGGCCGGCGCCGCTGCCTTCGGCGCGCGTCCCTCGCCGCGCAGGACCGCCTGTCGGGCCAGGACGAGGACGACGCCGAGGCCGAGCACCCCGACCACCCCGAGCGCCGTGCGCCAGCCCCAGACGGAGGCAAGCGGGAGCACGACGACCGGCGCCACCGCCCAGCCGACGCTCCCACCCACGGAGTGAATGCTGTAGGCGCGCCCCAGGCGGGCGTCGCTGACCCGTGCGGTCAGGATGGCGTAGTCCGCCGGGTGGAACACGCTGTTGCCCAGCCCGGCCAGCGCGGCGAGCGGCAAGAGCGCCCAGTACGTCGGGGCCTGCCCCGCCAGCCCGACGGACGTGGCCAGGAGCGCCAGCCCCGCCAGCAGGACGCGCCGCGCCCCGAAGCGGTCGACGAGGAAGCCGGCCGGCGTCTGGGCCAGCCCCGACGCGCCGTAGAAGACCGTCAGCACGAGGCCCAGGGCCGCGTAGCCGACGCCGAACTCGGCCTTGATGAGCGGGAAGAGCGGCGCCAGCGAGAGCTGGAAGAAGTGGCTGAAGAAGTGCGCCATGCCGACGAGCGTGATCACCGCCACGTCGTGGCGCCCGGGCTCGGGCTTCACGGCTCGCGCTCCGCTAGTCGAGAGGGGGCCGGGCGGCCGCCCAGGGCTGGAGCGCCTCGAAGGCGGCGGCGGCGCGGAAGACGTCGGTCTCCCGGTGCCAGCGTCCGACGATCTGGAGCCCGACCGGCAGCCGCTCCCGGGTGAAGCCGCACGGCACGTTGGCCGCGGGCTGGCCGGTCAGGTTGAACGGATACATGAAGGGCACGCGGTCGAAGATCGAGTGGGCCGGCTTGCCACCGAGGTCGGCGAGCCCCTCGAAGGGACCGGGGTCGGCCGGCCAGGCGGCCACGGGCATCTGGGGCGTCAGCAGGAGGTCGTAGCGCTCGAAGGTGGCGCGGACGCGCTCGGCGAAGGCCGTGCGGGCCAGGAGCGCCTGCACGTACTCGATCCCGGTGATCTTGGCCGCGTCCAGGATCATCCGCATGAGCGTCGGCTCGAACCAGTCCGGCCGGGCCAGGGCCCGCTCGTGGTTCCGGGCCGCGACGTGGGTTCCGTAGATGATCTTGTGGAACTCGTACGGGTGGCCCCAGTCGATCTTCGCCTCCTCGACCTCGCCGCCGAGGTCGGCGAAGCGGCGGGCGGCCGCCCCGCGATCTCGCCCACCTCGGGATCGACGGCGGCGAAGCCGAGGTCCCGGCTCCAGCCGATCCTGAGCCCCGCGAGATCGCCTTCGCAGGCCGCCAGGTAGTCGGCCGGCGGCGCGTCGATCGAGAGCGGATCGCGCGGGTCGGGGCCGGCCAGCACCTGCAGCAGCAGCGCGCCGTCCCGTACCGTGCGCGTCATCGGCCCGTTGTGGGACCGGGTGTTCCAGAGATCCTGGCTCGGCCAGTACGGCACGCGGCCCAGCGACGGCTTCATCCCGAAGATGCCGCAGAGGGCGGAGGGGATCCGGATCGAGCCCGAGCCGTCCGAGCCGTGGGCGAGCGGCCCGAGCCCGGCGGCGACCGCCGCGCCGGCCCCGCCCGAAGAGGCGCCGGAGGTGCAGGCGAGGTTCCAGGGGTTCTTGCAGGGCGGCCCCAGCAGGTTGTCGCACATGTCCTTGTAGCCGAAGTGCGGCGTGTTCGTCTTGCCGAGGAGCACCCCGCCGCTGGCCCGGAGCCGCGCGGCGACCGCGCCGTCCTCGGTGGGGACGTTCTGCTCGAAGAACTTCGAGCCGTAGGTGGTGCGGATGCCGGCGGTGGGCTCGAGGTCCTTGATCGAGTACGGGATGCCGTCCAGGGGGCCGCGAAGATCGCCCTTCAGGGCGCGAGCCTCGGCGGCCTTGGCCAGCTCGCGGGCGTGGTCGGCGGTCACGGTGAGGTAGGCGTTCAGCTTCGGGTTCAGCCGCTCGATCCGCGCCAGCACGGCGTCGGCCAGCTCGACGGGCGAGAGCGTCTTCGCCCGGATCAGCCGGCCCAGCTCGGTCGCCGGCGTGTAGCAGAGGTCGGTCGCGTTCATCGGGCCTCCCGGTTGGATTGATGATCGGCTCGGCTCGGACTGCCGTACCAGGGTAGGGCCGGCCGCCGGCCTTGTCCAGCGCCCGGTGACCGCCGCGCCGGCGGAGGTGCTATGCTCGGGGCCACCGGCGGCGCCGCCGGACATCCACCATCACGCAGGCGGGGAGCGACGAATGGCAGCGGACGCGGTTCGGGTCGGAGCGGCGGAGCTCCAGGAGTTCACCAAGCAGGTCTTCATCCGGGTCGGGACGCCGTCCGAGGACGCGGCGCTCGAGGCCGAGGTGCTGGTGTGGGCCAACCTCCGGGGCGTGGATTCCCACGGGGTACTGCGCATCCCGTCGTACCTGGAGATGATCGACAAGGGCCTGATGAACCCGCGGCCGAAGATCCAGGTCGTGAAGGAGACGGCGGCGACCGTGCTCATCGACGCCGACCGGGCGCTGGGGCCGGTGGTCACCGTCGTCGCCATGCGGCGGGCGATCGAGAAGGCCCGCCAGGCCGGGATCGGCTGGGCGCTCATCCGGAACACGACGCACCAGGGCGCGATGGCCTACTACGCGCTGATGGCGGCCCGGGAGGGCATGGCCGGCCTCGCCATCGTCTGCAGTCCGCCCAACATGGCGCCCCACGGCGCCCGGGCGGCCGGGGTCCACAACAGCCCGATCTCGATCGCGGTGCCGGCCCGGCGCCGGCGCCCTCTCGTGCTCGACATGGCGACAAGCGTGGCCGCCGGCGGCAAGCTCCGGCTGGCCGTCGACAAGGGCGTGGCGCTGCCGCCGGGCTGGGCGCTCGACAAGGACGGCGCCCCGACGACCGACGCCGCGCGGGCGACGATCCTCGTCCCGTTCGGCGGCCCCAAGGGCTCGGGCCTGGCGATGATGTTCGAGACGCTGACCAGCCTCATGGTCGGCAATCCCCTGCTGGAGCCGGCGCTGTTCGGAGAGGAGGGCGCCGCCCGCCATCGCCAGAACAGCGTGGTGGCGGCCATCGACATCGGGACGTTCACGGACGTGGACGCCTACCGGGATCACGTCGACCGGCTCGTCGACGGCCTCAAGGCCCTGCCGAGGGCCGAGGGCGTGGGGGAGATCCTGGTCCCGGGCGAGCCCGAGGACCGGAGCGCCGAGGAGCGCGGCCGGGACGGCGTGCCGCTTCCCGCGGGCACCATCCAGAATCTCCGCACGGTCGCCGAGAAGCTCGGCATGCCGATGCTCCCCAACCTCTAGGGGGCGGGGCCGATGAGCGTCGCATCGCGTCGTCGTTCGGACGGCCTTCGGCCTCTGGGGTCGTCGCCGATCCTCGGCGTACTCGGAGTACGCCTGCGGTCGGCGACTCCCTGCGTCGTTCGGACGGCCTTCGGCCTGTGGGCGCTGCTCGCTCCTCGGCCCCGCCCCCGAGGGCTCGACTGATCCGCCGTGGCGCTGGTGGCTCGAGGAGCTCAAAAGAAGGAGGCCGACATGATTGATCAGCGGCTCATCACTCGACGGACGATCCTGAAGACCGCCGCCGGCGCCGCGGCCGTGGGCGGCGCCGGCCGGCTGAGCGACATGCTCGCCCACGCCCAGGCGCCGGCGTACCCGAAGGGCACGCGGCTCCACCTGCTCCAGTGGTCCCACTACGTGCAGGCGGCCGACGTCCTCTTCGACAAGCAGACGGCGGAGTTCGCCAAGCAGGCCGGCGTCGAGATCCAGATCGAGCGGATCAACCAGAACGACATCCAGTCGCGGGTCACGGCGGCCGTCCAGAGCGGGAGCGGCGCCGACATCATCATCATCGCCAACAACCACCCCCACCTCTACGAGAGCTCGCTGGTCAACGTGAGCGACGTGGCCGAGGCGGTCGGCGGGCAGCAGGGCGGCTGGTACGACTACGCCCGGGTCAACGCCTTCACCGGCGGGCACTGGATCGGGGTACCCCAGTTCATCATCTCGTGGGCGATCACCTACCGCGAAGACTGGTTCCGGGAGGAAGGGCTGAAGTACCCCGAGACGTGGGACGAGTTCCGGGCGGCCGGCCGGAAGCTCAAGGCCAAGGGGAAGCCCTTCGGCCAGGCGTTCGGCCACAGCATCAACGATCCCAACAACTGGTGCTATCCGCTGGTGTGGATGTGGGGCGGGATGGAGGTCAACAAGGACGGGAAGACGGTCGTGGTCGACAGCAAGGCCACCGTCGAGGCCGTGAAGTTCAACAACGCCCTCTGGAAGGAAGTCTTCGACGAGGGCGGCCTGGCCTGGGACGACTCGAACAACAACCGCTCGTTCCTGTCGTCGGACATCTCGCTGACCGGCAACGCTCCCAGCATCTACGTCGCGGCCCGCAAGCAGGCCCCCGACGTCTACAAGGGGACTAGCCACGGCCATTTCCCCAAGGGACCGGCCGGCCGGTTCTACTGGCTGCCGGCGTGGACGAGCTGCGTGATGAAGTACTCGAAGAACCAGAAGCTCGCCAAGGAGTACATCCGCTACTACATGGACAAGGCGCAGTACGAGAGGTACTTCGAGACGATGGACACGTTCGGCATCCCGGGCACCAAGGTGTGGTACGAGCACCCGCTGTGGCTCCGGGACGCGAAGACGACCGTCTTCCGGGAGACGCTCCAGAGCGCCCGGCAGGTCGGCTATGCCGGCCCGCCCGGCCGGAAGGCGACCGAGGCGCTGTCCAAGTACGTCATCGTCAACATGTTCGCGAAGTCGATCCAGGGGATGGCGCCCGAGGAGGCCGTGAAGTGGGCGGCCGGGGAGCTGAAGAAAATCTACAGCGTTTGAGCGGTCATCGCCCGAGGGCTTGACCGCGTGTCGGCGGCCGTGTTCTGTTCAGAGCGCTCGGACACGCGAAAGGAGGGCCTCATGCCCGGTCTCACCCGTCGTACCCTGCTCGTCGCCTGTGCGGTGCTGGTCGTGGGCGCTGGGGCCCGCCCCGCGCCGTCCATCGAGGCGGGCCGTCAGCTGGCCCAGGCCGCCGGCACCACGCCCGCCTCGGCGGAGCTCGTCGCCCAGGGGAAGGCCCTGTTCAACGACGTGAAACTGTCCGGGGACGGCAAGTGGTCGTGCGCCAGCTGTCACCCCAACAACGCCGACACCGACAACAAGACCTATGTCGGCGTCACCGTCGTCAAGGACGGGGATCCCCAGGGCCGGAGCACCCCCACCATGTGGGGGGTGACCACGCGCGCGGCGTTCTCGTGGGCGGGAACGGCACCCAGCCTGGAGGCGAACATCCGCGGGATCATCGTGAACCGGATGAAGGGTGCGGAGCCGTCGAAGGAGACGCTGGCCGCCCTCGTCGCCTACCTGGGTTCGCTCTCGTATCCGCCCAACCCCAACCTGAACGCGGACGGGACGCCGTCGGCCAGCGCGCCGGCCGCGGCCAAGCGCGGCTACGCGCTGTTCATGGGCCGGGCCGGCTGCAACACGTGTCATCAGCCGCCGGCCTACGACAAGAAGGACGTCGAGGACGTCGAGTCCGGGGGCAAGTTCAAGGCGCCGGCGCTCCGCGTCATCTCGCGGACCGGGCCGTACTTCCACGACGGGCGCTTCGCGACCCTCGAGGAGGCCGTCAAGTTCATGTGGGAGTACGTCAAGAAGGCGGGGACCACCGAGAACCTGACGGACGCCGAGCTGAAGGACGTGGTGGAGTTCCTGAAGATCCTGTAATGGCGCGCGCCAGGATGCGCCCGCTGGTGGCGCCGTGAGCGGCGACGGCGAGATCACGCCGGAGGCGTTGAAGGCCCGCCTCGACGCCGGCGACGCGCCGGCCATCCTGGATGTCCGCGAGGCCTGGGAGCACGCGATCGGCGCGCTCCCAGGCGCGCGGCTCATCCCGATCGAGGAGCTGCCCTTCCGGGCGGACGAGCTGGATCCGGCGCGGGAGACCGTGGTCTACTGCCACCACGGCGTCCGCTCGGCCGCCGCCGCCGAGTGGCTGCGTCAGCTCGGGTTCCCCGCCGTGAACCTTCGCGGCGGCATCGACGCCTGGACCCTCGCCGTCGATCCATCCCTTCGCCGCTACTGAGAACATCGGGGGTCTCGGCTTCAACCTCCAGCCGGTCGTGGGCGCGCTCCTCGGCGTGTGGCTCCTCCACGAGCCGCTGACTCCGTTCACGGTGGCCGGCGGTGCCCTCATCGTCGGTGGGCTCTGGCTCACCGTGACCGCCCGGGCCCGATGACGTATACTCCGGCCGAAATGAGTCCTTCGGGGGGGCCTCGCGGGCGAGGGAGGTGTCGCTGATTTCTTCACCGGAACTGAGCTTGGAGCGGGCGGGTGGGGTGGCCCGCGTCACGCTGGCCCGCCCGCCGCTCAACATCCTCACGCCCGGGCTCATCGCCGAGCTGGGTGCCGCCTTTCGCGAGTTGGCCGGTGACGGGGACCTCCGCGTGGCCGTGCTCGGCGCCTCCGGCCGCGCCTTCTCCGCCGGCGTGGAAGTCCAGGCGATGCGCGACCTCGACCCGACGCGCGCCCGGGCGCTCATCGCGGCCCTCCACGACACTATCCGGGCGGTCCGCGAGCTGACGGTCCCGGTGCTGGCGCGGCTCCACGGCCACGTCCTCGGCGGCGCGCTGGAGCTGGTGCTCGCCTGTGACCTCCGGGTGGCGGCGGTCTCGTGCCGGCTCGGCATGCCCGAGATCCGGGTGGGGATCCCCTCGGTGATCGAGGCGGCGCTCATGCCAGGGCTGATCGGCTGGGGGCGCGCCGCCGAGCTCCTGCTGACCGGCGAGACCATCGACGCGGTGGAGGCCGAGCGCTGGGGGCTGGTCAACCGGGCGGTCCCCGACGAGGCGCTGGACCGGGAGGTCGAGACCTGGGTGGGCCGGCTCCTGGCGCTGCCCCCGCACGCCTTGCGGCTCCAGAAGGGCCTGCTCGCGCGCTGGCGGCAGGTCGACCTCGAGTCCGCGATCGCCCTCTCGATGGACGCCTTCGCGATGGCCTACACCACCGACGAGCCGCGGCGCGCCATGCAGCGGTTCCTCGACCGCCGCCGCCCGGGGTAGCATCGACCGGCCATGCACTTCGACCTGACCGAGCCCCAGCGGCTCATCCGGGACCTGGCGCGCGACTTCGCCGAGCGCGAGGTGATGCCGCGGGCCGCCGAGATCGACCGCACCGACGAGTTCCCGTGGGACCTCTACAAGCGGATGGCCGCCCTGGAGATCCTCGGCATGACGGTGCCGCCCGAGTACGGCGGCTCGGGCGCCGACACCGTCAGCTGGTGCGTGGTCCAGGAGGAGCTGGCGCGACGCTCGGCCGTGGTGGCCAACACCCAGCTTCTCTGCAAGCTGATGAGCGACATGATCCTCCGGAACGGCACCGAGGCGCAGCGGCGGCGCTACCTGCCGGCGATGGTCCGCGGCGAGACGATCTGCGTCATCGCCCAGACCGAGCCGGGCGCCGGCTCCGACGTCGCCGGGATCCAGACCACCGCCACCCCCACCGCCGACGGCTACGTGCTGAACGGGACGAAGCGCTTCATCACCGCGGCGGGGGTCTGCGAGCTGGCGGTGGTGGTGGCGACGACCGACCGGAAGCGCGGGCGGGAAGGGATCACGCTGTTCCTGGTGGAGATGGGGACGCCGGGTTTCACGCGCGGGAGCAAGGAGCGCCTGCTGGGCGCCCACGGGCTGGCCACGGGCGAGCTGATCTTCCAGGACTGCCGGGTCCCGCGCTCGTCCGTGCTCGGGGCCGAAGGCGAGGGGTTCAAGCGGGCGATGATCTCCCTCGACACCGGGCGGATCGGGATCGGCGCCCAGGCGCTCGGGATCGCCCAGGCGGCGATGGAGGCGGCGCTCGCGTACGCGAAGCAGCGGCCGGCCTTCGGCCAGCCGATCGCCGGCTTCCAGGCCGTCCAGCTCATGCTGGCCGACATGTCCACCCGGATCGAGTCGAGCCGTCTCCTGCTGCGGCGGGCGGCCTGGCTGAAGGACCAGGGGCGGCCGATCATCCGGGAGGCGGCCGAGGCGAAGCTCGTCGCGTCCGAGACGGCGGCCCGGGCGACCGACGACGCCCTCCAGATCCACGGCGCCTACGGCTACTCGACCGAGTTCCCGGTGGAGCGCCTGTACCGCGACGCCCGCGTGTACCGGATCTGCGAAGGGACGAGCGAGATCCAGCGACTGGTCATCGCCCGTCAGCTCCTGAAATGAGACACCGTGTGTCAACCCTCTCGCTCCGCCGACCGAGTATCCCATCGGGACAGCGGGGCGCCCCCCCTCCCCCCGGCCAAAGGCCGGAGGCCGTTGAACCGGTGGGGAGGGGTCGGGGGTGGGGGGGGACTCGAATGACCGCGCCGCTGGCGGTCCTGCAGGGGGTCCGCGTCCTCGGCTTCACCCAGTTCCTGCTCGGGCCGTCGGGGGTCCAGTTCCTCGCCGACCTCGGCGCCGACGTCGTGAAGATCGAGCCGCCGGGCGGGAAGCTCTGGGAGCGCAACTGGTCGGGCTGCGACCTCTACAAGAACGGGGTCAGCGTCTTCTTCATGTCGACCCACCGGAACCAGCGGAGCCTGGCCGTCAACCTCAAGCACCCGGACGGCCAGGCCATCGCCCGGAAGCTGATCGCGGGCGCCGACGTGCTCGTCCAGAACTTCCGCCCCGGCGTCATGGACCGGCTCGGGCTCGGCTACGAGGCGGCGGCGGCGCTCAACCCGCGGCTCATCTACGTCTCGGCCTCCGGCTACGGCGACGCCAGCCCCTACCGCGACCGGCCGGGCCAGGACCTCCTCCTCCAGGCGATGTCGGGGCTGGCCCACATCTCGGGGCGGGCGGGCCAGCCGCCGACGCCGGTCGGCACCGCGGTGGTGGACCAGCACGGCGCCACGCTGCTCGCCCTCGGCGTGCTGGCGGCGCTCCTGGAGCGGGCCCGCACCGGCCGGGGCCTCCACGTCGAGGTGAGCATGCTGCGGGCGGCCCTCGACCTGCAGCTCGAGGTCGTCACCTACTTCCTGAACGGCGCCCGCATGGAGAAGAGCCCGACCAGCCTGGCCAGCATGTTCCACCCCGGCCCGTACGGCGTGTACGAGACGAAGGACGGCCACGTCGTGCTGTCGATGTCGCCGCTGTCGGCGCTCCAGCAGGCCCTCGATTCGCCCGAGCTGGCGCCCTACGCGACGGTGCCCTACAACTTCCCCGCCCGCGAGGCGATCGCCCGGATCCTGGAGCCGATCATGCGGACGCGCACCACCGCCGACTGGGTCGAGCTCCTGGTGCCCCGGGGCGTGTGGGCCGCGCCCGTCCTCACCCACGCCGAGACGTTCGCGGACCCGGCCGTCCAGGCGGCCGACCTGGTGGACGAGGTGGAGCATCCGGTGGCGGGGCCGAGTGAAGCTCCTCCGCTTTCCCCTGGAGCTGTCGACGGGCCGGGCCACCGTCCACCGCCCGCCGCCGATGCCGGGCGAGCAGACCGACGACATCCTGCGCGAGCTGGGGTACGGGGACGAGGACATCCGGCGCCTGCGCGCGCAAGGAACGGTGTAGGGGAGGACGGAGATGGATGGAGCGGGGAAGGAGCTGGGGCTGGCCGGCCGGGTGGCCTTCGTCACCGGGGGCACCCGCGGCATCGGCGAGGCGATCGTGCGCCGGTTCCTGGAGGCCGGGGCCCGGGTGGCGACGATGGCGCGCTCGGTGGACGAGTCGGCGGCGACGGACGCGCCGGGCCAGGCGCTCCTCCTGAAGGGGCGACGTGGCGGTCAAGGCCGACGTCGACCGCGTCGTGGAGCGGGTGCTCTCCCGCTTCGCCACCATCGACATCCTCGTGAACTGCGCCGGGGTCGTCGGCCGGCAGCCGGCGCTCGAGTCGACGGAGGCCGACTGGGACCGCATCCACGGCGCCAACGCGCGGGGCGTCTTCTTCGTCTGCCAGGCCGTGGCGCCGGCGATGCGCAAGGCGGGGCGGGGGCGGATCGTCAACATCACCTCGGCCGGGGCGGTGCTGGCGCTCCAGAACCGCTCGGTCTACTGCGCGAGCAAGGCGGCCGTGCTCCAGCTCACCCGGTGCCTGGCGCTGGAGTGGGGCCCCTACGGCATCACGGTGAACGCGGTCGGTCCCGGGATCACCGAGACCCCGATGACGCGCGGCTACCTGGAGGCGGACCCCGTCCGGCGGCAGACGATGGTCGAGAAGCTTCCCCTCCGGCGGCTGGGCCGCCCCGACGACATCGCCGGCGCCGTGCTCTTCCTGGCCTCGGACCTCGCGGGCTACGTGACGGGCCAGACGGTGTACACGGACGGCGGCTGGGGCATCGGCGACTACGACTGGTGAGCAGGAGGGCCGGAGGTCATGACGCAGACGATGGACGCGCTGCCGATCGGCAAGGCGGTGACCGTGAGCAAGACGGTGGGGGAGACCGACGTCTACCTCTTCGCCGGCATCTCCGGCGACTTCGCGCCGATCCACGTCGACGAAGAGCTCATGAAGCGCACGAAGTACGGCCGGCGCATCGCCCACGGCGCCCTGATGATCGCCTACATGTCCCAGGCGTCCACCCGGATCTGCGCCAACGTGCCCGGGACCATCGTCTCTTACGGCTACGACCGGATCCGCTTCCCCCACCCGGTGTTCTTCGGCGACACGGTGACGGTGACCTACGAGATCGTGGAGCGCGACGTCCCGGCCGGGAAGACCTTCAGCCGCGTGACCTGCACCAACCAGCGGGGCGAGGTGGTGGCAGTGGCCACCCACATCCTCAAGGTCGTGGAGGAGTAGGGCCACCCGTGGAGATCCGGAAGCTGACCGAGGCCGACGCCGAGGCGTACCGCGCGGTCCGCCTCCGGGCCCTCCGCGAGCATCCCGACGCCTTCGGGCGGGCCTACGAGGAGGCGCAGGGCCTCGACGAGATGGCCGAGGAGCTCCGGTCGCAGCACGACGGCGTGCGCGGCTTCATCCTGGGCGCCTTCGGTGGGGAGCTGGTGGGCATCGTGGGCTGCGCGCGCGAGCGCGGCATGAAGAACGAGCACAAGGCGCTGATCTGGGGGATGTACGTCGTCCCCGAGGCGGGGGGGCGCGGGGTGGGGAGGGCCCTCCTTTCGGCAGCGCTCGAGCGGGCCCGGGGGTGGCCGGGCCTCGAGCAGCTCTGGCTGAGCGTCGGCACCAACAACCAGCGCGCCGGCGCGCTCTACCGGAGCTGTGGCTTCGAGCGGTTCGGGCTGGAGCGGCGGGCGCTGAAGCTCGGCGACCGGTACATCGACGAGGAGCACATGATGCTGTTCCTGAGAGACCGGGGCTCGCCGGCGTGATCCGCCTCGTCGCGTTCGACTTCTGGCAGACCCTCCTGGCCGACACGCCAGCTAGTGGGGCGGCGGCCAACGCGCTCCGGCTCTCGGGGGTCGGCGAGGCGCTCCGTCGCGCCGGCCACTTCTACGCGCCGGCGGCCCTGGAGACGGCGGACGCCCGCGCGCTCGGCCGGCTGAACGCGATCTGGGCGGAGCACCGGGACGTCTCGCCGCCCGAGCAGGTGCGGGTCTACCTGGAGGCGCTCGATCCGGCGCTGCCCCCGGCGCTCGGCGCCGCGGACCGGGCGGCCGTGGAGGAGGCCTACGCCTCGCCGGTGCTGACCCACACCCCGGTGGTGGCCGCCGGCGCCGTGGACGCGATCCGGGCGCTGGCCGCGGCCGGTCTGACCCTGGCGATCATCTCCAACACCGGCCGGACCCCGGGGACGGTGCTCCGGCGCCTCCTCGGGGGCGCCGGCGTGCTCGACGCCTTCCGCGTCCTCTCCTTCTCCGACGAGGTCGGGGCCCGCAAGCCGGCGGCCGCGATCTTCCGCCGCACGCTGACCGGCGCCGGCTGCGCCCCCGAGGCGGCCGTCCACGTGGGAGACGACCCCGTCAACGACGTGGCGGGCGCCCGCGCCGCCGGGATGCGGGCCGTCCACTACGTCCCGGACGGGCGCCCGGCCGTCGAGGGTGCGGACGCCGCCGCCCGGCATTTCGACGAGCTGCCTACCCTCCTCGGCCGTCTCCGCTGAGCGGCCCCGCACGCCGGAAATCGCCGCCGCGGTGGCCTTTCGGGTTGCGCGGCGCGGAGGGCGCGGGCTATCATGAGGACTCACCGCGCAGCCCTTCGGGGGGAACCGGCATGGACGTCTCCGAGCTGAAGGCGAAGATTCGCGACATCAAGGACTTTCCCACGGAGGGGATCCTCTTCAAGGACATCACGACGCTCCTCAAGGACGCCCGGGCCTTCCGGTACGTCCTGGACCAGCTCGCCAACGCCTACATCCAGTCGCGTGTGGAGGTCGTGGTCGCCATCGAGTCCCGGGGCTTCATCTTCGGCGGCGCCCTGGCCCACGAGCTGGGGGCGGGCTTCGTGCCGGTCCGGAAGCTCGGGAAGCTCCCGGCCAAGACGATCGAGGTCGAGTACGAGCTGGAGTACGGCCGGGACGCCCTGGCGATGCACGAGGATGCCATCAACCCGGGCCAGCGGGTGGTCGTGGTGGACGATCTCCTCGCCACCGGGGGCACCATGGCGGCCACGCTGCGCCTGGTGGAGCAGTCGGGCGGACTGGTGGTCGGGGTGGCGTTCCTGATCGAGCTGGGGTTCCTCCACGGTCGGGCCAAGCTCGCGAACTATCCGGTCAGCTCGCTGATCGTCTACGACTGATCGGCAGGGCAGGAGAGGGACCATGAAGCAGGCCATCGCAGCGCTCCTGGTCGGCGGGGTCCTGGTCGCCGGCGCGGCCGCGCCGGCGCGCGCCTTCCACGAGGAGGCCGGCCGGGCCGTCGGGGAGGTCATGGATCAGTTCCGCGGCCTGGCGACCCAGATGGGGGAGCACCTCCGCGCCCATCCCCTCGCGATCCCCGGCGGTCCGCCGCCGGCCCCGGTCGAGCGGCCGCTCATCACCTTCATGCTGGAGCACCGGGCCGAGCTGGGCCTCAGTCCGGAGCAGGTGACCCGGCTGGACGGGCTGCGCGGCGATTTCGCCCGTGAGTCGATCCGGCGGGACGCCGACATCCGGATCGCCGAGATGGACCTGGCCGCGCTTCTCGAGCGGGAGCCGCTCGACCTGCCGAAGGTCGAGGCCAAGATCCGCGAGGTGGCGAGGCTGCGGGCCGACCTGCGGGTGGAGCGCATCCGGACCATCGAGCAGGGGCGGGCGCTCTTGACCCCCGAGCAGCGGGCGAAGCTCCAGGCCCTCCTCGGCGGCCCGACCCCGCGGCGGACGGCCGAGCAGCGCGTCCGGATGTAGCGCTCGCATGGCGATTTCCCGAATCGGAGTGATCGGCTGCGGGCTCATGGGGGGCGGGATCACCCAGGTGGCCGCGCAGGCCGGCTTCCCGACCACGGTGGTCGAGGCCAACCAGGAGTTCCTGGACCGCGGCCTCGGCGCGATCCGGCGGAACCTCGACGGGCTGGTGGACAAGGGACGGCTCGACGCGAAGGCGCGGGACGCGGCCTGGGGCGGGATCCGGGGGACGACGAGCCTGGAGGATCTCCGCGACGCCGACCTCGTCATCGAGGCGATCACCGAGAACGTCGCGCTGAAGAAGGAGACCTTCGGCAAGCTCGACCGGATCTGCCCGCCCCCCGCACTCCTGGCCTCGAACACCTCGTCCTGTACCATCACCGAGCTGGCGGCGGCGACCCGGCGGCCGGCCCAGGTCCTCGGCCTCCACTTCTTCAACCCGGCCCCGATCATGAAGCTGGTCGAGGTCGTGCGGACCATCCTCACCAGCGAGGCCACCCTCAAGACCGCCTGGGAGTTCGTTTTGGCCCTCGGCAAGACGCCGGTGGCCACCCAGGACACGACCGGCTTCATCGTGAACCGCCTGCTGGTGCCGTACCTCCTCGAGGCGGTTCGGGTCCTGGAGTCCGGCGTCGCCACGAAAGAAGACATCGACCAGGCGATGAAGCTCGGCTGCGGCTATCCGATGGGGCCGTTCACCCTGCTGGACCTCGTCGGGCTCGACACGACGCTCTTCGTCGCCGAGGTCATGTTCGACGAGTTCCGGGAGGCGCGCTTCGCCCCGCCCCCGCTCTTGAAGCGCATGGTCATGGCCGGGCAGCTCGGCCGGAAGAGCGGCAAGGGGTTCTACGACTACCCTGCGCGGTGAGGGCCCGGGCCTTGACATACGGCCCGGCCTTCGCCGGGCAGCGCCCGTGAGGAGGGTCCAGTGGCGTTGAGAACCCCGCAGCAGTACATCGAGAGCCTGCGCGACGGGCGGGTGGTCTACTACCGCGGCGAGCGGGTCGGGGACGTCACCACGCACCCCGAGCTGGGCGTCGGCGCCCGCCACGCCGCCCTCGAGTTCGCGAGCGCCCAGGATCCCGCCCACGCCGACCTCACGACCTACACGGACGCCGGCGGCGCCCGGTCGAGCCGCTACTGGAAGCTGCCGGAGGGGCCGGACGACCTGCTCCGCCGCCACGCGCTGATCGACCACGGGACCCGGGTCGGCCACGGCGTCTTCCTCATCGTCAAGGAGATCGGCTCGGACTTCCTGTTCGCCCACACCATCGTGAGCCACCAGATGCAGGAGGTCCTGAAGGCGCCGTACCGGGAGCGCCTGGCGGCCTACCACCGGCACGTCGCCGAGCAGGACCTTGCCCTGGCGGTGGCCCAGACCGACGTCAAGGGGGACCGCTCGCTGGGGCCGTCCGAGCAGGAGCACCCCGACTACTACGTCCACGTGGTCGACCGCCAGAAGGACGGGATCGTGGTGCGCGGGGCGAAGGCCCACACGACCAACACGACCGCCGCCAACGAGGTGATCGTCCTGCCCACGCGGGCGATGTCCGAGGCCGACCGGGACTACGCGGTCGCCTTCGCGGTGCCGGTGAACACGAAGGGGCTCAAGCTGATCGCCAGTCCCTTCACCGCGACCGGCCCCTCCCGGTTCCACCACCCGGTGTCGGCCGAGCACAAGATGATCGAGACGCTGACCGTGTTCGACGACGTGTTCGTGCCGTGGGAGCGGGTGTTCCTGTGCGGCGAGACCCAGTTCGCGGGGGCGCTCGCCCTCGGCTTCGTCCAGTTCCACCGCTTCACCGCGGTCTCCTACAAGATCCCGCACATCGACCTGATGATCGGCTCGGCCATGCTGGCCGCCGAGGCCAACGGGATCGAGAAGGCCGGGCACGTCCGGGAGAAGCTCTCCCGCCTGATCGCCTGGCGGGAGACGGTGCGCGGGCTCACGGTGGCCGCCGCCTACGAGTGTCGCCGGATGGCGCCGGGGGTGGCGGTGCCGAACCCGGTGACGACGAACGTCGCCAAGCAGCACTTCGCGGAGCACTACCACGAGATGGCCCAGAAGGTCCAGGACATCGCCGGCGGGCTCCTGGTCACCGGGCCGGCCGAGGAGGACGTGACGGCGCCGGAGACGAAGGCGTACGTGGAGCGCTACCTCGGGGGCAAGAAGGGGTTCGGCGCGACGAACCGGCTCCGGGTCATGAACCTGATCCGGGACCTGCTGACCTCGGACTTCGGCGGCTACAACGAGGTGCTCTCGATCCACGCGGAGGGGTCGCTGGAGGCGCAGAAGCTGACCATCCTGCGGGAGTTCGACGCGACCCGGGCCCGGGCCTTCGCGGCCCAGGTGGGGGCCCTCGGTGCTTAGGGCGCGCGCGCTCGGGATCCTCGCGGCGCTCGCGGTCCTCCTGGCCGGCGGCGAGGGGCTGGCCCAGGACAAGATCGAGGGGAACAGCTACAGCAACGCGAAGTACGGCATCCAGATCACCAAGCCCGTGAGCTGGCATTTCATCACCGCGGCCACCATCGTCGACCTGGCCAAGAAGGCCGGCGGGACCGTGAAGCTCCGCGGCGACGAGGACCCGGTCAAGCTGGCCGGCTTCGCGGTCGTCGTCTCCAAGGAGCCGACGCTCGGCCGCGGCGTGCAGCCCCAGGTGGTGCTGCTGATCCACGAGCTGCCGGCGGCCCCGCCCGACATGGTGAAGGCGTGCGAGGGCCTCCGGAGCGGGATGACGGAGCCGGAGACCCTGAAACCGACCCGCCCGGCGCAGGTGGCCGGTCGGCCGGCCGCCCGGCTCGACTTCCAGGGCATCGTGGACGGCGACGTGGTGCGGGCCACCGCGCTGTGCACGTTCAAGGACCGGCAGGCCTTCGTGGTCGTGGGGCAGGCGCTGGCCTCGGAGTTCGACTCCGAGTTCTCCTCCTTCGAGTCGATCCTGGCGAGCTTCCGCCTCCGCTGAGAGCGCGTGAAGGAATCGAGTCCTCCGGCTCCCCCCTCCCCCGGTGCCCGCCGGAGGGACGGGACGTCGCGAGGGCCGCAGGCCCGAGCCGTCCCCCAGGCCGAAGGCTGTCCGATCGATCCGGTCAGACGGGAGGGGGGTTGGGGGGGTAGGCGGGAGGTCTCGAACAGAGGGCCACGCGATGCAGCGATACTACCTGACCGACGAGCAGCGCATGGTGATGGAGCTGGCCCGGTCGCTGGCCCGGGAGAAGATCGCGCCCATCGCCGCCCACCACGACGAGACGGAGACCTACCCCGAGGAGGCCATGCGGCTCCTCGCCCAGCAGGGGCTCTTCGGCATCTGGGTGCCCGAGGCGTACGGCGGGACCGACATGGGGGCCCTGGCCGTCGCGCTGGTCGCCGAGGAGATCGCCTGGGCGTGCGCCGCCACCGCCACCAACTGGGGGGCGACGGTGCTCGGCGGCCATCCGATCGTGCTGGCCGGCACCGAGGAGCAGAAGCGGCGCTACCTGCCGCGGCTCGCGACCGGGGAGATCCTGGCCGCCTACTCGCTCTCCGAGCCGGGGGCCGGCTCGGACGCGGCCAGCCTCCAGACGGTGGCGGTGCGCAAGGGCGACCGCTACGTGCTGAACGGGACCAAGCTCTGGTGCTCGAACGGCTCCAACGCCGGCGTCATCACGCTCTTCGCGACGGTGGACCCGAAGAAGGGGCCCAAGGGGATCACCGCGTTCCTGGTCGAGCCGGGCTTCCCCGGCTTCGCCGTCGGCAAGAAGGAGCGGAAGATGGGCATCCGCGCCTCGCCGACAGTCGCCCTCCACCTCGCCGACTGCGAGGTGCCCGTGGAGAACCGCCTCGGCCAGGAGGGCGAGGGCTTCCGGATCGCCATGCGGACCCTCGACTTCACGCGGCCCATGACGGGGGCGACGGCGGTCGGGGTGGCCCAGGCCGCCCTCGACGCCGCCACCGACTACGCGAAGGAGCGACGACAGTTCGACCAGCCGATCGCCGCCTTCCAGGGGATCCAGTTCATGCTGGCCGACATGGCCATGCAGGTGCACGCCGCCCGGCTCATGGTCCACCACGTGGCCAGCCTGGTGGACCGGGGCGCGTCGGCGACGGTGCTAGAGGCGTCGATGGCCAAGTGCTTCGCCGGCGACGCCGCCATGCGGGTGGCCACCGACGCCGTGCAGGTCTTCGGCGGGGTCGGGTACACCCGCGAGTTCCCGGTCGAGCGCTTCATGCGGGACGCCAAGATCATGCAGATCTACGAGGGGACGAACCAGATCCAGCGCGTCGTCATCGCCCGGGAGCTGCTGAAGTAGGGGGTCAGGCCTTTCATTCTTGTCATTCCCAGGGTCGGGTCCGCCAGATTGTTGAGAATGAAAGGCCTGACCCCAGATCGAGGAGGAGGCATGGGTCAAGTTGGCCGTCGAGGCTTTCTCGCTGGGGCTGCGGCGGGCGCGGCGGTGGTGGGCTTCCCGGCCGTTCTGCGGGCCCAGGCCAAGACCGTCAAGATCGGGGTCATCCACACGGTGACCGGCCCGCTGGCCGAGCCGGGGCAGGCCTGCCGTCTGGGCGCCCAGATGGCGGCCGACGCCATCAACGCCGCCGGCGGTATCAAGGCGCTGGGCGGGGCGAAGCTGGAGCTCCTGCTCGGCGACACCCAGACCAAGCAGGACGTGGCCCGGGCCGAGGCGGAGCGGGTCATCAACGCCGGCGCCCAGATGCTGATGGGCACCTTCAACTCGGCCGACACCGCCGCCATCGTGCCGGTCGCCCAGCAGCGCCGGATCCCGTTCCTCGTGGACATCTCGGCCGCCGACCCCATCACCGCCAACGTCGCCAAGTCGGTCAAGGAAGGCCAGCAGAAGGTCCAGTACGTCTACCGGAACTTCCCCACCGGCGCCATGTTCGGCCAGCGGGCGGTCCAGTTCATGACCGAGATCTTCAAGGAGGCCGGGGTCGCGCCGAAGCGCGTCGTGCTGATGTACGC
The DNA here is from genome assembly GCA_963708025.1 of uncultured Candidatus Rokubacteria bacterium. Taxonomy (GTDB): domain Bacteria; phylum Methylomirabilota; class Methylomirabilia; order Rokubacteriales; family DASRDR01; genus CAVPSB01. The sequence goes on from CAVPSB010000025.1 coordinate 386,917, forward strand.
CAACGACCTGTTCGGCCAGAACCAGGCCCGGTCCTTCCAGGCGGCCCACAAGGCGATGAGCCCGGCCTTCGACATCGTCGAGGTCATCGCGTGGCCGGAGCCGCCCACCGACCTGTCGACCGAAGTCGGCAAGCTGAAGGCCGCCAGGCCGGACGTCATCGCCCCCATCACCCGGCCGGCCAGCGCCCTGCTTCTCCTCCAGGAGCTGGCCAAGCAGCGGGTGGAGGCGATGGGCGTGGTCAGCCCCGGCTCGCCGGGCCTCTACGAGGCGGGCCAGATCGCCCAGCTCAAGGAGCTGATCGAGCGCGTGATGGACAACGTGCCGTGGCCGAACTTCAAGAACCCGAAGACGCGCGCCGTCGCCGAGGAATACGCCAAGCGCTCGGGGGGCAAGACCTTCGACACCAACTCCGGCTACTCCTACGACGGCATGCAGATCGTCGCCGACGTGCTGGAGCGCGCCAAGTCGACCGAGGCGGACGCCATCGTCGACGCCATGAAGAAGACGAGCTTCGGCGGCGGGCTCATGGTCTCGACCGGTCCGGTCGTCTTCAACGAGATCGGCGACAACCCGAACGCCTCCACCGCGATGATCCAGATCCTCGGCCAGAAGCCGGTCGTGATCTGGCCCAAGGACGCCGCCGAGCAGAAGCTCGTCTTCCCCGCCCGCAAGGCGTGACCCCGTCCCGCACCCTCTCCGTCGCGGTGGAGGGAGAGGGTGTGGAGGGTCCTCGGTGGATCTGATCCTCGTCGCCCAGGGGCTGCTGAACGGCCTCCTCTTCGGCGGCGTCTACAGCCTGATGGCCGTCGGCCTCACCCTGATCTTCGGCGTCATGCGGGTGATCAACTTCGCCCACGGCGACATGATGATCTGGGGGATGTACCTGGCCTGGCTCCTGGCGACGCGCCTGGGCATCGATCCCTACCTGGGCTTCGTCGCCTGCGCGGCGGCGCTGTTCGTCTTCGGGCTCCTGCTGCAGCGCGGGCTGGTGGACCGGATCGTCGACGCCCCGCACGAGATGCAGATCCTCCTGATGCTCGGGGTCGCCCTGGTGCTGGAGAACGTCGCGCTGTCGATCTTCGGCCCCGACCCCCAGCGGGTCCGCTCTCCGCTGGCGCTGGCCACGATCTGGCTGGGGCCGGTCTTCCTGGACGTGGCCCGCCTCGTCACCTTCGGGGTGGCGATCGGGCTCACGTTCCTGCTCTACCTCTTTCTCACCCGGACCGATGCCGGCAAGACGGTCCGGGCGGCCGCCGACAACGCGTACGGCGCCCTGGTGGTGGGGATCGACGTGCGCCGCGTCTACGCGATCGCCTTCGGGGTCGGCGCCGCCTGCGTGGGCGCCGCCGGCGCGCTGGTGGCGCCGATCCTGCCGTTCCAGCCGTTCGCCGGGCTGGGGGCGTCGGTGACCTCGTTCAACATCGTGATCATCGGGGGCATGGGGAGCCTGGTGGGCGCGTTCGTCGGTGGGCTCCTGGTGGCGGTGGCCGAGTCCCTGGGCGCCGTCTTCCTCTCGCCGTCGCTCAAGGAGCTGGTGAGCTTCTCGCTCCTCATCCTGATCCTGCTGTTCCGGCCGACGGGCCTCTTCGGGCGCCGCTCGTGAATCGGCTCGCCGGCGGGCTGCTGGCGGCGGCCACCCTCGTCCTGCTCGTGCTCCCGGCGGTGCTCGGGTCCCGCGCGCTGGCTCTCTTCGTCTCCATCTTCTTCTACGCCTACCTGGGCCAGGCCTGGAACCTGATCAGCGGGTACGGCGGCCAGCTCTCCGCCGGCCACGCTGCGTTCGTCGGCGTCGGCGCCTACACCACGACGATGCTCGCGATGCACGCCGGCGTCTCCCCCTGGCTCGGGATGCTCGCCGGGGCGGCGCTGGCCGGGCTCCTCGGCGCGGTGGTCGGGCTCCTCGGCTTCCGCTTCGGCCTGCGGGGCTTCTACTTCGTGCTCCTCACCGTGGCCTTCGCCGAGGTCTGCCGCATCGTCGCGCTGAACACCGAGGCGATCGGGGGCGCCGTCGGCCTCTACATCCCCTTCACCGGGAATCCCTGGCAGCTCCAGTTCCAGGACAACCGCGGTTACTACTACGTCGCGCTCGGGCTGATGATCCTCGGCACCTCGGTGGTGGCGCTGGTCGAGCGGAGCCGGCTCGGCGCCTACCTGGCGGCGATCCGAGAGGACCAGGACGCCGCCGAGGCTCTCGGTGTCGACACCTTCCGCCACAAGCTGATCGCCATCGTGCTCTCGGCGTTCCTGACCGGGCTGGGCGGGGCCTTCTACGCGAACTACCTGTTCTCGCTCCAGCCGAACGCGGTCTTCGGGATCCCGCTCTCGGTCGACATCATCCTCCGGCCGATCGTCGGCGGGGCCGGCACGCTCATGGGGCCGATCCTGGGCTCCTTCATCCTCTCGCCGCTCGCCGAGCTGTCCCGGAGCTACTTCGCCCAGGCCGGGCTGGTCGGCACCCACCTGGTCGCCTACGGGCTCTTGCTGATCGCCGTGGTCCTCTTCCTGCCGCGCGGCGCCTACCCGCTGCTAGCGCGCGCGCTGGGTTTGGGGAAAACCCCTTGATGGCACCGCTGCTGGAGGTCCGCGACGTCGAGAAGCGGTTCGGCGGGGTCCAGGCGCTCGGCGGCGTCAGCCTCGACGTGGAGCCGGGCGAGATCGTCGGCCTGATCGGCCCGAACGGCGCCGGCAAGACCACGCTCTTCCACCTGGTGTCGGGCTTCGTCGCGCCCGACCGCGGCGCCGTCCGGCTCGACGGGGTGCCGACCGCCGGCCTCAAGCCGCACGCCCTCTGCCAGCGGGGGCTGGCGCGGACCTTCCAGATCGTCAAGCCGTTCCAGGGGCTCACGGTGCTCGAGAACGTCCGCGTCGGCGCCCTGGCCCGGGCCTCGAGCTTCGCCGACGCCACCGCGCGGGCCCGGGACGTCGTGGGCTTCGTTGGCCTCGGCGCCAAGACGGGCGACCCCGCCCGGACCCTCACCCTCGCCGAGCGCAAGCGCCTCGAGCTGGCGCGGGCCCTGGCCACCGAGCCGCGCCTCCTCCTGCTCGACGAGGTGATGGCCGGGCTGAACGCGACCGAGACCGGGCAGGTGGTCGAGCTGTGCCGCCGCATCAACGCGCGCGGCGTGGCGATCCTCCTGATCGAGCACGTGATGCGGGCCGTCATGACGCTCTCCCACCGCGTGGTGGTGCTGAGCCAGGGGCGACTGATCGCCGAGGGCCCGCCGGCGGCGATCGTCGGGGACCGGCGGGTCATCGAGGCCTACCTGGGAGAGGAGTACGATGCGCGGGCGTAGCGTCCGAGGACTTCGTGGAAGGCTGGCGGCGAACGACCCCCAGGTGGGGGAGGTCCAGGAGGGGGAGTGGTTGGGACTCCCCCTCCTGATCGACTTGCTCACGGTTGAGGGGCTGGCCGCCGGGTACGGGGACCTGCTGGCCGTCCGGTCGGTCTCCCTGGAGGTGCGGGAGGGCGAGTGCGTGGCCCTCATCGGCGCCAACGGCGCCGGCAAGACCACCACCCTGCGCGCCATCTCCGGGCTCGTCCCGATTCGAGCCGGCCGGGTGCTGCTCGACGGCGAGTCGCTGGCCGGCCTCTCGACGCGCCGCGTCGTGGAGCGGGGCCTGGCCCACGTCCCGGAGGGCCGCCAGGTCTTTCCCTCGCTGACCGTGCGGGAGAACCTCGAGATGGGGGCCCGCAGTCCGTCGGCGCGCGCTGCCCGAAATGCCAGCTTCGACACGGTGTTCGGCCTCTTCCCGCGGCTTCGGGAGCGCGAGCGCCAGCCTGCCGGCACTCTCTCCGGGGGAGAGCAGCAGATGCTGGCGATCGGCCGCGGCCTGATGGCCCGGCCCCGGCTGCTGCTCCTCGACGAGCCCTCCCTCGGGCTGGCCCCGCTCATGGTCGGCGCGATCTTTCAAATAGTCGAGACGGTGAACCGCCAGGGGACTACAATCCTGCTCGTCGAGCAGAACGTTCCCCGGGCCCTCCAGCTCTGCCACCGCGGTTACGTGCTCGAGAACGGGGAGGTCACCCTCACCGGGCAACGAGAAGAGCTGCTGGGATCGGGATTTATCCGTCAGGCCTATCTCGGGTTGTAGCTTCGAGGACACTGAGTGGCCATACCCAGCCGGCGCACCGGCCGGACCCGGCGTCCCGCGAGCCCTCGGTCGGCGTCCGGTGGACTCCGGTCGCGGGGCCGCACCGACCGGGCGAGGGTCGCGGACCGGGCGCTCATCGCCCTGGGCGAGGCGGCCACCGCCGGGCTGACGCCCGACCAGATGCTGGAGCTGGTGGCGGCGGCGGCCCGGGCCCTGACCGGCGAGGCGACCGTGCACCTCTGGCTGGTCAACGACGAGCGCCGGGAGCTGCGTCTCGTCGCCGAATCGGGGCGGCGGCCCGGGCGGGCCGGGAAGGCGCTCCGGCCGCGGCTCAAGTTCAACGAGGGCCTCGTGGGCGAAGTGGCGCGCACCCGTGAGCCGCTCGTGCTGCCCTCGCTGCGGGACGACCGGCGCCTCGCCAACCCGGAATGGGTGCGGGACCAGGGCTTCGTCTCCTTCGCCGGGGTGCCATTCGCCCGCGCCGACCACCTGCTCGGCGTGCTCTCCGTCTTCACCTGGCGGCGCCACCGCTTCACCCGCCGCGACGTGGACCTGCTCCGCTCGTTCGCGAGACACGCCGCCCTCGCGCTGGAGAGCGCGGCCCTGTTCGAGGCGGCCACCAGCCGGCTGCGGCGACTGGAGGCCCTGCGCGAGATCGAGCGCGAGATCTCCCAGCAGCGCGAGCCAGACGCCCTGCTCGGCCTGATCGTCCGGCGGGCCACCGAGCTGCTCGAGGCGGACTCGGCAACGGTGTTCCTCCTCGACGAGGGCGCCGGCGTCCTCCGACCCCATGCGTCGTTCAACCCGCCACCCGGCCTGCGCGAGGTCGCTCTCGGCGAGGGCGTGGTCGGCCTCATCGCGCTCCGGCGGGAAGGCATGATCGTCAACGACTACCCGCGCTCGCCCTACGCGATCGCGCCGTACCGGGACCTCGACAGCGCCATCGTCGCCCAGCCCCTGCTGGTCGGCATGGCGGTCGGTGGCGTCATCCTCGTCCGGCGCAAGGTCGCCGGCCCGCCCTTCGCGGAGGCCGACCTGGTGCAGCTCGGCGACTTCGCCATCCAGGCGTCGATCGCCCTGGAGAACGTCCGGCTCCTGCGCCTGGCCTCGGCCCGGGCCGAGCGGGTCAAGGCGGCGGCCGAGGTGGGCCGGCTGCTCGCCTCCACGCTCGACGCCGACCGGATCCTGGACGTGATCGCCGAGAAGTGCCGGGAGATCCTCGGCGCCCACGCCTTCGGGATGTTCCGCCTCGACGCCGACGGCAGCCTCTGCTACGTCCGGGGCTTCGGGCTGGACGACGACTTCGTCCGCCACCACACCTTCGCCCTGGGCGAGGGCGTCGTCGGCAAGGCCGCCCTGGAGCGTCGCTCCGTCCAGACGGCGAACCTCCTCACCGATCCGGCCATCCGGCTCTCGCCGGAGCTGCGCGCCCAGCTCGAGCGCGCCGGCTCCCGCGCCCTGATCGCCACGCCCATCCTGATCCGGACCCAGGTGCTCGGCGTGCTCGCGGTGTACCATCTCCCGGGCTCCCGGATCCCGGCCGAGGAGAGCGAGTTCCTGGAGATCCTCGCCCACCACGCGGCGGCGGCCCTCGAGAATGCCCGGCTCTTCACCCAGGCCCGCCGCCGGCAGGAGAGCGCCGAGACCCTGGCGGCGCTCACCCAGACGCTGACCGGCTCCCTCGACCTCTCCACCGTGCTCTCCTTGGTGGCCGACGGCGTCCGCCGGCTCCTGGGCTCGGACGGCGGGGCGGTCGGCCTGGTCGAGCCCGACGGCGCCATCCGGCTCACCACGGCGGTCGGCCTCGCCGTGGACGCGTTCCGGGACGCCGTCATCCGCCCCGGCCGGGGGGTCGGAGGTCGGGTCCTCGAGATGCGGGCGCCCTTCTGGACGACCGACTACCTGACCGACCCGCGCATCACCCGGGACTTCGCCGATCAGGTGCGGGCGACCGGGCTGGTCGGCGAGCTGGCGGTCCCGGTCATCGTGCGCGACGAGGTGGTCGGCGTCCTGTGGGCTCTCTTCGGCCGGCCGACCGAGATCACCGAGGAGGACGTCGGGCTGGCGTCGGATCTCGCCCAGGTCGTGGCGGTGGCCCTGGACAACGCGCGGCTCTACGAGGAGGCGCGCCAGAGCGCGGCCGAGGCCCGGACGCTCTTCGAGGTCGGCCGGCTCATCGCCGCCACCCTCGACCCGGAGCGGGTCCTCGACGTCATCGTCGAGAAGGTCCGGGGGCTCATGGGCGCGCCGGCCTGCGGGCTCTTCCGGCTCGACGCCGAGGGGCTCCTGCGCTTCGCCCGCGGCGCCGGCCTGTCGCCGGAGATCCTGGAGGGGCTCGCGGTTCGGCTGGGCGAGGGCACCTCGGGGCGATCCGTGGTTGACGGCGTGCCGGTGTGGACCACCGACCTCCTCACCGACCCGCAGGTGCGGCTCGATGCGCGGTCGCGGGCGCTGGTCGAGAAGGAGGGCTTCCGGGCAGTCCTGTCGGTGCCGGTCTGGATCAAGGACGCGCCGTACGGGTGTCTGGCGACGTACTGGTGGGAGCCGCACGCGGCCACGCCGCGCGAGGTCGAGCGACTGTCCTCGCTCGCGACGCTGGCGGCGGTGGCGCTGGAGAACGCGCGGCTGTACGTGGAGCTTCGGGAGAACGTGGGCCGCCTGGAGCGGCTGAACCAGGTCAACCGGGCGGTCTCGGCCTCCCTCCGCCTCGACGAGGTCCTCGGTCAGGTCGCGCAGGCCACCGCCTCGCTCCTCGGGGTCCCGGTCGTCACCCTGTGGGTCGCCGACGAGGAGCGTCGCATGCTCACGCGACGGGCCGGCGTCGGCGACCCGGAGCTGCTGGCCGCGATCCCCACCGACCGCGCCTACGGGGAAGGGGCGGTCGGCTGGGTCGCCGAGCACCGGCGGCCGCTCCTCGACGCTCCGGTCGGCGAGGACCGGCGGGTCCTCCGGGCCGAGATGCTCCGGCCCCGGGGCATCACCCTGGTCAGTGGCGTCCCGGTGACGCTCGGCGAGCGCCTGCTCGGGATCCTGTCGATCGGCGGGCGTGGGGACACCGGGCTCTCGTCGGCCGACGTGGCGCTGCTCCAGACCCTGACCGGACAGGCGGCCGTCGCGATCGAGAACGCACGGCTCTACGAGGCCGCCCAGCGCGAAGAGGCCGAGGCGGTGGCCCTCGCCGAGGCCTCGCGGCGCTTCAGCGCGACCCTCCGGCGGGAAGCGGTGCTGGAAGCGCTGGTCGAGGCGGCCGAGCGCGTGCTGGGGCAGGTATGGGTGGCGTTCGCGGTCGAGCCCGAGACCGGCGCCCTCCGCGTCGTGGCGCGCTCGGCCGAGGCCGCGACCAGCCCCCGGGGACCGGCCGTCGGAACGGTGGCGCTGCGTGTCGGCGAGCGACTCGTCGGCCACGTGGCGGCGACCGGCAGCCCGCTGCTCGTGCGGGACGTCGAGGAGCTTCCCGCCGACCATCCGTCGCGACCGGACTTCCTCCGGTGGGGGATGCGGTCCGTGCTGATCGTGCCGGTCGTCGCCAATGGCGCCGTGCGAGCCATCCTGGCCGGCTCCATCCACGATGACTCCCGGCAGTTCAGCGAGCGCGATCTCCGGCTCGCCCAGGCCGTCGCCGACCGGGCCGCGACCGCGCTGGAGAACGCCCGGCTCTTCGAGGAGCTGACCCGGGCCTACCAGGAGCTGAAGACCGCCCAGGAGCACCTGGTCCAGACCGAGAAGCTGCGGGCGCTGGGCGAGATGGCGTCGGGGGTGGCGCACGACTTCAACAACATCCTGGCCGCCATCCTCGGGCGGGTGCAGCTCATCCTGAGCCAGACCGAGGAGCCGACCGCGCGCCGGTGGCTTCAGATCATCGAGCGGGCCGCGCTGGACGGCGCCCAGACGGTGCGGCAGATCCAGGAGTTCACCCGGATCCGCCGGGACCAGCCGGCCGAGACGGTCGACCTCAACCAGGTCGTGCGGGACGCCGTCGAGATGACCCAGACGCGGTGGCGCGACCAGACGCAGTCGCAGGGGCTGGAGGTGCGCGTGGTCACCGAGCTGGGGGCGGTGCCGCCGGTGGACGGCCACCCGGCGGAGCTGCGCCAGGTCCTCACCAACCTGGTCCTGAACGCCGTCGATGCGCTGCCCCGTGGCGGGACCATCACGGTCGCCACCCGGACGGCCGCCGGGGCGGTCGAGGTCGCGGTCACCGACACCGGCGTCGGGATGTCCGACGAGGTCCGGCGGCGGATCTTCGAGCCGTTCTTCACCACCAAGGGGCCGAAGGGCACCGGCCTCGGGCTGGCCATGGTGTACGGCATCGTGGCTCGGCACGGCGGCGAGGTGCTCGTCGACTCGCGCGAAGGCGCCGGCTCGACCTTCACCATCCGGCTGCCGCTCGGCGCCGGCCGCGCCGAGCCCGGGACCGTGCCCCTCGCGCTCACCGGCAACGCCGGCGGCCGTGTCCTCGTCATCGACGACGAGGAGAACGTGCGGGACACCCTCGCCGATATGCTCCGGCTGACCCGGCACGAGGTCGTGGTCGCCAGCCACGGGGCGGAGGGCCTCGAGCACTTCCGGACGGGGCCATTCGACCTAGTCATGACGGACCTGGCGATGCCCGGAATGTCCGGCTGGCAGGTCGCCCAGGCGGTCAAGGCGCTACGGCCCGACGTCCCGGTGGTGCTGGTGACCGGCTGGGGCGTCGAGCTGCCGGCCGACCAGCTCCGGGCCAACGGGGTCGATCGGGTGATGACGAAGCCGTTCCGGATCGACGAGGTCAACTCGGTCGTGGGAGCCTTCCTGAGCCGGGTCACGTCGCGCACCTGAGAGCGTGTGAAGGAATGGGACCCCCGGCTCCCCCCCGGCCAAAGGCCGAAGGCCGTCGACGGATCGGGTAGGCGCGAGGTCCTGAACTGGAGAGGGTGTGAAGCAATTGGCCTCCGGCTCCCCCCTCCCCCCGGTGGGTGGGGGAGGGGGGCTGGGGGGGTAGGCGGGAGGTCACGAACAAATGAGCAGCCCGGTGATCGTGGAGGCGATTCGCACGCTGGTGGAGCGCCGGGACCTGACCCGCATGGAAGCGGCGGCGGCCATGGAGGCCATCATGTCGGGGGGGGCGACGCATGCCCAGGTGGCGGCCTTCCTGACCGCCCTCCGCATGAAAGGCGAGACCGTTGACGAGCTGACCGGCCTGGCCGAGGTGATGCGGCTCAAGGTCGCCCGGGTCCGCACCCGGGGTGAGGTCGAGGCCGCGCTGACCGGCACCGACCGGGAGATGCTGATCGACACCTGCGGGACCGGCGGAGACGCCACCGGGACCTTCAACATCTCCACCGCCACCGCGTTCGTGGTGGCCGGCACCGGCCTCAAGGTCGCCAAGCACGGGAACCGGTCGGCCTCGAGCCTCTGCGGCTCGGCCGACGTCGTGGAGACGCTCGGCATCAACCTGGAGCTGCCCCCGGCCCGCGTCGCCCAGTGCGTGGACGAGGTCGGCATCGGCTTCCTCTACGCGCCGCTGCTCCACACCGCGATGAAGCACGTCATGCCGGCCCGGCGCGAGATCGGGATCCGCACCGTGTTCAACCTGCTGGGCCCGCTGACGAACCCGGCCGGCGCCAACGCCCAGGTCATCGGCGTGTCCGCCCGGAACCTGGTCGAGCCCCTGGCCCGGGTCCTGTCCGAGCTGGGCACCGTCCGGGCCTTCGTCGTCCACGGGGCCGATGGGCTCGACGAGATCTCGACGACCGGCGAGAGCTGGGTCGCGGAGGTGCGCGAGGGTCTCGTCCGGACGGCCACCGTGCGACCGGAGGACTTCGGCGTCTCCCGGGCGTCGATCACCGACCTGCGGGGCGGGGACCGCGAGGAGAACGCGGAGATCATCCGCCGGGTCCTCGGCGGTGACCCCGGCCCGAAGCGGGACATCGTCGTCGTGAACTCGGCGGCGGCCCTGGTGGCCGGCGGCCGGGCCCGCGACTTCAAGGAAGGCGCTCAGCAGGCCGCCCATTCGATCGACAGCGGCGCCGCGCGGGGAAAGCTCCAGGGCCTCATCGAGCTGTCGCAGCGCCTGGCGGCCGCCGCCAAGAGCTGAGACCGGGAAGAGGTCAACCCTCCGGCTCCCCCTCCCCCCGGTGGGTGAGGGAGGGGGGCTGGGGGGGTAGGAGGGAGGTCCCAATAAACACGCTGGCGCTGATCGGGAGTGCGCTCGGCCTCAGCCTTGCCTCGGGGCTCAGCCTCTACGGCGCCGCCTTCCTCACCGGGCTGGCCGTCAACCTCGGCTGGGTGCAGCTGGCCCCGGGCTGGGAGGCGCTGCGAGTCCTGGGGGACCCCATCGTGCTCGCCGTGGCCGGCACGCTCTTCTTCATCGAGTTCATCGCCGACAAGATCCCGTGGCTCGACTCCGCCTGGGATGCCGTCCACACCGTCATCCGCCCGATCGGCGGCGCCCTCCTCGCCATCCGGGTCTTCGGGGACCTGAACCCGGCGGCCGAGGTCGTGGCGCTCCTACTCCTGGGCGGGGTGAGCCTGGCCGCCCACGGCGCCAAGGCCAGCCTGCGGCTGACGGCGAACGCGAGCCCCGAGCCGTTCTCCAACTGGCTCCTGAGCTTCGCCGAGAACGGCCTCGTCGTCGGCATCGTCTGGCTCGCCCTCGGCCATCCGATCCTCGCGCTCGTGGTCGGCGTCGCCGGCTTCGCCCTGGCGGTCACCCTCGTCGTCTGGCTCGGGCGCCGGGCGGTGCTGGCCTTCCGAGGGTTCCGCGCGCGCGCCCGGGCTCGCTTTCCGGCCGGTCCCGGCCGTCTCGGCTGAGAGTTGCCCGAACCGATCCACCTGACCTGGCTCGGGGGCCCGGAGATCGCGGCCCTCGCGATGACGGACGACGAGATCCTGGGCGCCGTCGAGGGCGCCCTCCTCGCCCAGGGCCGCGGCGAGACCGTCATCGAACCACGGGTCCACTTGGTCCCCGATCCCGTCTTCCGCGGCCACTTCAACGTTCTCCGTGGCTACATCGCGCCGCTCGGCGTCGCCGGCGTGAAGGTCGTCGGTGACTACGTGGACAACTACCGGCTCGGGCTCACCTCCGAGATGGCGCTCCTCAACCTTTTCGATCCCCGGACCGGGATGCCCCGCGCCGTCATCGACGCCAGCCTGATCACCGACATGCGGACCGGCGCCGTGACCGCCCTTGGCGCGCGGCACCTCGCCCGGCGAGCGAGCCGGGTGCTGGGACACATCGGCGCCCGCGGCAGCGCCTACTGGAACGTGCGCCTCCTGGACCGGCTCTTCGACTTCGCCGAGATCCGGGTCCACTCGCGGCGGCCGGAGAGCCGGGCAGCGTTCGGCGCGCGGCTGTCGGTGGACCTCGGCAAGGCGGTGGCGGTCGTGGACGACTGGGAATCCTGCGTCCGGGGCGCCGACATCGTGGTCGAGGCCGCGCGGCTCGCCGAGCCGGCGCCGCTCCTCCGGACCGAGTGGATCCGGCGTGGGGCCTGCGTCATCCCCTACGGCACCATGAGCGCCCTCGAGCTGTCCCTGACCGACGTGATGGACAAGCTCGTCGTCGACGACTGGGGCCAGTGCCGGAGCGGGCCCTTCGGCGCCCTCCGCGCCCACGTCGAGGCCGGCAAGCTGACCGAGGGCACGCTCCACGGCGAGCTGGGCGAGATCGTGGCCGGCCGGAAGCCCGGCCGTGAGCGCGACGACGAGACCATCCTCTTCTGGCACCGGGGCCTCTCGACCACGGACATCGCCCTCGGCCACGCCATGCTGGAGAAGGCCACCCGCCTCGGGATCGGCCAGCAGCTCCGGTTCGCCTGAGCGCAAGCTCGGCGACGCGCCGGCGCTCCCTCCCGGGAACTTCCCGCCGACCCCCCGGTCTAAGCAGGCAAAGCGCCGGTCCGGCCGTCCGATTCGTGGCCAAATCAGACCGGTGCGGGGAGGCTCTCATGGGGACGAATCGGCGGAAATTCCTGCATTCCATGGGGCTCGGCCTGGTGGCGGCGGCCGGGGCGCCGGCAGCGAGCGCGTGGGCCCAGCCCTTCCGGATCCTCGGCGGCGGGGAGGCGCGTCCGGAGGGGGTGGCGGTCCCGGGCCGGATCAGTCCCGAGCTCCAGCGCTTCGTGGCCACGGTGCGGATCGGCTCGGGGAAGGTCCACGGCGCCCTCCAGGTGTTCTGGCTCCACGGGGCGCCGGCCGTCGGCTTCCCGGTCGCCACGCTCGAGGAGGCGCGCGCGAGCGGCGACCTCCTCATCACCGAGCGGGAGCAGGCGACGGTGCCCGAGCTGGTCGTCGAGAATCGCGGCAAGGGTCACGTCCTGCTCCTCGCCGGCGAGATCCTGCTCGGGGGCAAGCAGAACCGGGTCCTCACCGAGGACCTCCTGCTGCCGCCGCGGAGCGGCCCGCGGCCGATCGGCGTCTACTGCGTCGAGCAGGGGCGGTGGGTCGAGCGGTCGGCCGGGTTCGAGGCCCGGGGCAGCTTCGCGGCGCCGGGCCTCCGCGCCAAGGTGCTGGAGAAGGAGGGCCAGGGGCGCGTGTGGGCCGAGGTCAACCGCTACGCCAGGAGCGCCGCGGCCCCGTCACCCACCGGGAGCTACCAGGCGATCTACGACAAGCCCGAGGTCAAGGCGCATCTCTCCGAGGCCGAGCAGGCGCTCGACCACCGCGCGGCCCCGGGCGCGCTGGGGGCAGCCGTGTTCGTCGCGGACGCCCTGGTCGGGGTGGATCTCTTCTGCGACCCGACGCTGTTCGCGCGCCAGTGGCCGAAGCTCCTGCGCGCCCAGGCGGTCGAGGCCTACCGGCGGCCGTCCGAGTCGCCGGTGGACGCGGCGAAGCTCCGGGCGCGCGTCGAGCGGCTGCTGCGGATGGCGGGGGCAGTGGAAGGCACGCTGCGGACGAACGCCGGGGTGGGCCACCTCTTCGAGTGTCGGCTGGAGGCCCATCGCGGCGCCGCCCTCGTCTTCGACGGCCGAGTGATTCACGCCGCCATCATCTGAGCCGGTGGCCAGACTGAGCCGGCCGGCGGCCCGCGGGATCATGGCCCCCGGGGGCGCGGCCGTTGCGCGCTCTGTTAGGCATCACCTAACGACAAGACCGAGACACGGGAGCGCTCGGGGGAGGGAAGGCAGGCGCCGCCACTCTTGAACCCCAATCGGTGATTATCCGCCATGCCCCCCTATCGACCCTCATCCCAACCCTCTCCCTGGAAGGGAGAGGGAGCGGAGTAGGAGCAGCGCCCGGAGCCCCGATGAGGGTGCTGTATTCGCCGTTCAGGGGTCAACGAGCGGCCCGCTCGGCCTGCCAGGCCACCGGCCCCTGGAAGTCCCAGTACCGGGTGCGGTCGAGCACGGGGTCCCCGCCGGAGAGGATCCCTCCGGGGAACCGGCCGTTGTGGAGCCGGAGGACCGCGTAGTGCCGGGGGGCCAGCTCGCGGGCGGCCCAGGCGTGCTTCACGCTGGTCCGCCAGTGCTCCTTCGCGTCCGGTGGATCGACGACGATCAGGTTTCCCCAGTTTCCGTCGGCCAGCTCGAGCGAGCCGTAGCTCAGGATGCCGGGGTGGTCCGGCAGCTCCCGGACCAGCTCGTCGTCCGTCAGGGTCAGCGGCGAAGGATCGATCCCGCGGCGCTTCAGGGCGAAGAAGCCGACGAAGCTCGGCTCGAGGGCGGCGCGGAGGCGCCACTCGTCGCAGAGGACGACCCGGTGCTGGCGGCCGTCCGGCTCCGGCGTCTGGACGACCAGCGGCCGCGCCTCACCGGGCAGCGCCTGGCGTAGGAGCCCGCGCAGCCGCGCCGCCATCACGTGGATCGACGCCAGGTCCTCGGCGGTGCGCGCCGGATCGGTGAACGGCCGGCCGCCGGCCGTCTCCGATCGGGTCAGGCGGACGATCTCCTCCATGGCGCCTCGACCGCATTATGGGGGTTCCCGGGCGCGCCCGTCGATGCCAAGATGAGGGCGCGATGCTGGTCGTGGCCTCCTACCTGGCCGAGAATGCGCGGCCGATCTACGAGCGGATCGCCGCCTACGTCGGGCAGCGGCTCGGCGAGGCCGCCGAGCTGACCCGGGCGCCGTGGGCCGAGCGCCTCCGGCTGCTGGACGACGGCGGCGTCAACGTCGCGTTCCTGTGCGGCCTGCCCTACTCCCGCCGGGTCGATCGCCTGGCGCTTCTCGGCGCGCCGGTCATGGCCGCCCTCCGCTACCGGGACCGGCCGGTCTACTTCACCGACGTGATCGTGCGTCGAGACAGCCCGGTCCGGTCCTTCCGGGAGCTGCGAGGCCGGGTGTGGGCCTACAACGACGGGGACTCGAACTCCGGGTACGTCGTGCCGCGCGATCATCTCCTGACGCTCGGCGAGACGCGCGGGTTCTTCGGCGACGTGATCGCCTCCGGGTCCCACCAGCGGTCGATCCGGCTGGTCCTCGACGGCAAGGTGGACGCGTCGGGGATCGACAGCACGGTGCTCGAGCTGGAGCAGGCGCAGCAGCCCGACGTCGCGCTCGGCCTCCGCGTCGTCGAGTCGCTCGGCCCGTGTCCGATCCCGCCGGTCGTCGTCGCGGCGCGCCGTCCGGAGGCGCTGAAGGCCCGGCTTCGCGAGGTCCTCCTGGCGATGCACGCGGACCCGGCCGGCCGCGCCATCCTGGCCGACGGCCTGATCGCCCGCTTCGTCCCCGTCCGCGACGCCGACTACGACCCGATCCGCGAGATGCTCCGCCGGGCCGCCGCCGCCGGCTTCCTCGGCCTGCGCTGATCGCGGCCCAGATCACCTCTCGTCATTTCGGACGTGCCGATCGAAAGGAGCACCGGGGTGGACTACGACGTCATCGTGATCGGATCGGGCGCCGGCGGCGAAGCGGCGGCGTATCTCGGCCGGGAGCTGGGAGCGCGCGTGGCGGTGATAGAGCGGGAGCTGGTGGGCGGGGAGTGCGCCGTACTGGGCGTGCATGCCGTCGAAGACGCTCCTGACCGCGGCGATGCGCCGCGCCGCCGGCGGCAGCTATCCCTGGGAGCGCGCCTCGGGGCGCCGGGACTGGATGATCTCGCGAGAGGGGCTCGACTACCCGGGTGACGCCGAGCAGGTGGCGGGGCTGGAGGGGGCGGGCGCCGTCGTCGTCCGGGGACAGGCGCGGATCGTCGGCCGCGGCAAGGTGGAAGTGGACGCCCCCCGCGGCGGCCGGCAGCTCCTGGAGGGATCGAGCCTCATCGTGGCCACGGGCTCCGTCCCCGTCATCCCGCCGATCGACGGGCTGAAGGAGGCCGGGTACTGGACGAGCCGGGAGGGCACGTCGCTCCGGGAGCTGCCCTCGAGCATCGTCGTGCTGGGCGGGGGAGTCGTCGGCGTCGAGCTGGCCCAGGTCTACGCGCGGTTCGGGGTGCGGACGGTGGTCGTCGAGGGCAACGATCGCATCCTGTCGCGCGATCACCCGAAGAGCTCCCAGGCGGTGACCGACCAGCTCCGCCAGGAAGGCGTGGAGATCCGGACCGGGGTGAAGGCGAAGGCGGTGCGCGCCGGCGGGTCGGGTCGCATCGTCGAGCTGTCGGACGGCTCCCGGGTGGAGGGGGCCCAGCTCCTCGTCGCGGTGGGCCGGCGCGCGTCAGACCTGCGCGCGCTCGGGATCGAGGCGGCTGGGGTCCGGCTCGGCGACCGGGGCGCCGTCCACCCCGACGAGCAGATGCGGGTGGGCGACGGCGTGTTCGTGGCCGGCGACGCGGCCGGCGGGCTCCAGTTCACCCACGTCGCGGACTACGAGGGGAAGATCGCCGTCCGGGCCGCGCTCGGCCAGAAGGCCCGCGCGGACCTCGGATCGGTGCCGAAGGCGACCTTCACGGACCCGGAGACGGCGGGAGTCGGCCTCACCGTGGAGGAGGCCCGCGCCCAGGGGATCGACGCCTTCGAGGTGACCCAGGACTTCGCGGCCACCGCCCGGGGCGTGACGCTGGAGGCGACCGGGGGCCACCTCACGGTCGTGGTCGACCGCGGCCGGGGGATCCTGGCCGGCGCGTTCGCCGCGTGCCCCGGCTCGGGAGAGCTGATCCACGAGGCCGCGCTGGCCATCAAGCTCGGCGTCCCGCTGGCCGTGCTGGCCGACACCATCCACGCCTTCCCGACCGCCGCCCGGGGATTGGGGGGCGTGCTGGAGGACGCCGGGAAGCAGCTCGCGAGGAACGCCTAGGCCGAGCGGCGCGTCGGCGTGGTCGAGCGCCGGCCCCGGTCCGGGGAGGCGCCGGCGAAGAACCGGTGGATCGCGTGGCCGGCGGAGCGCAGGCTGTCCCGGAGGGCGTAGCCGAAATCCCGGGCGCGGTCGTGCAGCGCGTCGGCGACCGGCTTCGCCTGCCGGCCGGCCCGCCTCAGCCGGGTGCCGGCCTGCCGGGCGGCGTCGGACACCGCCTTGCCGACGCCCTTGGCGGATTCCTCGACGCCCTGGCCGATCTTCCGAGCGCCCTCGGCGACCTGGCCCGGACCCTGCCTGGCCGTCGCGCCGGCCGAGCCCGTCGCCAGCGCGACCACCAGGGCGAGCGCAACGGACCCGACGATTCGCATCGGGCTCCACCATGCCGGGCGGGCTGCCGGTTGTCAAGATTTCGACAGCCGACGCTTCGGCGGGAAGCTTGACCCCCCCGCGACGCCGGTGCTATGAGTGGATCACGGGCCGCTCGGGCGCGCCCGGTCTTCGGAGCGACACGTGATTCAGGCTGCCGCTGAACCCCGGACCTTCGCTCGGCCGTCCAGGTCGAGGCCTCGCCGCCGCCCCGCCGGCCGCCGCCTCCGGCTGGCCTGTTACGGGGTGGTCGGAGTCGGGCTCCTGGTCGTCCTGAACTGGGGCTACCACGTCATCCGCAAGCCGACCGAGCTGCTGGCCCCGGTGAGCCCGGTGCTGGCCAAGACGCCCCGCGCCACGTGGGCCGCGTACGGCCATCTCTTCGCGGAGCATTCCACGGAGGTCATGACGCCGGAGCTCCTGGCCGCGCTCGCCCAGGTGGAGGGAAGCGGCAATCCGATCGCCCGGACGTACTGGCGCTGGCAGTGGTCGCTGAACCCGTTCGAGATCTACCGGCCAGCCTCCAGCGCGGTCGGGATGCTGCAGATCACCGATGGCACGTTCCGGGAGGCCCGGCGGTACTGCATCCACGACCACGTGGTGGTCAGGGACGGCCCGTGGCACGACGCGGACTCGTGCTGGTTCAACGCCCTCTACACCCGCGCCGTCCCGAGCCACGCCATCGAGATGACGGCCGCCTACCTGCACCAAGCGGTGGTCGAGACGCTGGGCCGCTCCCGGCCCGCTCGCGGGAGCCTGGCCCAGAAGCAGGATCTGGCGGCAGTGATCCACCTGTGCGGCCCGAAGCGCGGGGAGGCCTTCGCCAGGCGCGGCTTCCGCGTCGCGCCGGGCGAGCGCTGCGGCGACCACGACGTGCGCCAGTACCTCGCCCAGGTCGCCGCCCAGAAGCGCCAGTTCGCCCGCCTCGGCGACGCCGGGTAGTCCGCTCGCGATCCGCCCCTTCCCGGGGAGGAACCCCCGGTTTCGCCACCGACTGCCACCACCACCAGTGACCACTCCGCCCTGGGCGGCTCCCAAGTCCTCGATTTCACGTCAGGGACCGTTGGCGAGCCGGCTGCACTATCACCGTGCAGGCTGGACGCCGCGGGAATTCCGCCGGCGCCCGAGACGCACCCTGGGAAGAGGACCGCGAGGATCGCGGCCAAGGAGGACCGGAGATGGCAGCTCACCGCTCCCCGATTCAGTGCATCGTCCCACCCCACATCCTCAAGGAGGTCGTCCGCAACGGCTCCCCGTCGCAGCGCGCCTGGGCCCTGCGGACCATGATCATGTCCGAGCAGATGCGCGGCCGGCGCCAGGCCCTGGGCGCCATGGCGTTCCCCGACGCGGCCGGGGGCAAGCACCGCTCGGTCTACGACGCCAAGCACCTCATGGACCTGCCCGGGGTCCTCGTCCGCGACGAGGGAGACCCGGAGAGCGGCGACCCGGGAGTCAACGAGGCTTACGACGGCGCCGGCGCGACCTACGACCTGTACGCCGAGGTCTACGATCGGGCCTCGATCGACGACAAGGGGCTCCGGCTCGTCTCCACCGTCCACTACGCGGTGGACTACGACAACGCGTTCTGGGACGGGCACCAGATGGTCTACGGCGACGGTGACGGCCAGATCTTCCAGCGCTTCACCAAGTCCCTCGACGTCATCGGCCACGAGCTGACACACGGCGTCACCCAGTACGAGGCCGGTCTCGCGTACTGGGAACAGCCGGGCGCGCTGAACGAGTCCTTCTCGGACGTCTTCGGCTCGCTGGTAAAGCAGCGCGTCCTGGGCCAGACGGTGGACAAGGCGGACTGGCTGATCGGCGAAGGCCTGTTCACCTCGGCGGTCCACGGGTTCGCGCTCCGCTCGATGATGGCGCCGGGCACCGCCTACGACGATCCCGTGATCGGGAAGGATCCCCAGCCGGCCCACATGCGCGACTTCGTGACGACCAACGACGACAACGGCGGCGTCCACATCAACTCCGGCATCCCGAACCACGCGTTCTACCTGACCGCCACGGCGCTCGGCGGCAACGCCTGGGAAGAGGCCGGCCGGATCTGGTACGTCGCCCTGCGCGACCGGATCCGCTCGAGGTCGAACGTTCCAGCAGGCGGCCAACCTCATCATGCGGGTGGCGGCGGAGCTCTACGGGGCGGGGAGCCGCCAGGAGAAGGCCGTCCGCGACGGCTGGGCGGGGGTCGGCATCACCGTCCGGTAGCCGGCAGGGGGATGCGTGTCGTCCGGGCGCCAGGGACCCTGTCCGTCGCGGGCCTGCTTTGGGTAAGCTACCTCGCGTGCGCGGCGACCGAGGCACCGAACCCGAACGCGAGGAGCAGCCCGATGCGGGTCCACTTCGAGCGGACCGGTGGCATGGCGGGGATGCGGCTCACGGCCACGATCGACGGCGAGGCCCTGGCGCCCGACGAGCAGAGACAGCTGGAGGAACTGGTCACGGCGGCGGATTTCTTCGCGTTGCCCGAGCGCCTGGCCTCCCCGTCGCCCGGGGCCGACCGGTTCCAGTACCGGGTGACCGTGGAGCGGGGGGATCAGCGGCACAGCGTCCTGATCGAGGAGGCCGCCTCCCCCCAGCTCTCCGGCCCCTCCTGGAGTGGCTGACCCGGGCAGCGCGCGGCCGGCGGGGATCGTAGTCGGACGGACCGCCGGGCCGTGAGCCCGAGGTCCGGAAGGTGGAGGTGACCCATGGTCAAGCTGTATCGGCAACTGGCTCTCGGCGGCTCGAGCGCGGTCGGGGCGAGCGCGGCCGTGCTCGCGGACCTGACCCAGAAGAACGAGGCATCGGCGCTGTTGAAGATCGGCGGCGTGGTCGGGGCGACCTGGCTGGCGGCGCTGGTCGTGGTGGTCCTGGCGGTGGCCGTCTGCTTCATCTTCGAGTGCCCCACGCCGCGTCGGGCCTTCTACACCGGGGCCAGCGTCCTCACGATCCTGATGGCCACGGTGCCGTACAAGGTCCCACCGAGCATCAACACCAACCCGGACAAGGTGGCCACGGTGGCCCCGCGACAGACCGGCTGGCTCCTGGGTCCCTCGATGGCGTACGCGCAGGTCCGGACGGCCGCCGTCTCGCCGGTCGCCCTCCGGGTCAACCTGACGACCGAGGACGGCCGGCCGGTCTCGCGGGCGATGCTGACGCTCCGGGATCCCGAGAGCGACGCGATCGTCGCCCGCTCGAACCTGAGCGGCGCCTCGTTCGACCTCTACCCGGCGCCCGGACGCTACGCGCTGGTCGTGGAGGTGCCGGGGTACGCCATCACGCGACGCGAGATCGACCTGCGGGCGGGACGCCCCCTGCAGCTCGACATCCGCCTGGAGGCGGACGGGATCCCGCTGCCCCTCCAGCGGTTGTACCGGAAGTAGGCGGGACGCTTCGCCTAGCCCGGGCGGGCCACGTAGAGCGAGTTGGCGGGGTCCACGCGCTCGAAGAGCCGGACGTCCGTGAAGCCGGCCTCGCGCAGCATGCGGGTGGCCAGCCCGGTCCCCCAGGCAGTGCCGAGGCCGGCCCCGCCATGGGCCAGGGAGACGGTCATGCAGTGCATCGTGCTGACGGTGTAGACGAACGCGGTCATCGGCATCCCGACGTTCTCTTCCAGCCGGCTGGAGGCGTGGACGTCGACCATGAGGAAGAGACCGCCGGGGGCCAGCGCCTGCCGGACGCACCGCAGCACGGCCGCGGGATCGATCTGGTCGTGGATGGCGTCGAAGGCCGTGATCAGGTCGAACCGGGGCTCGGACGGCAGGCGTGCCACGTCCTGCACGACGAAGGAGACGTTCGCCACGCTCATGGCTGCCGCCTCCTGGCGGGCGCGGGCGATGGCCGCCTCCGAGAAGTCGTAGCCGACGAAGACGCTCCGCGGGAATCGCTGGGCCATCAGGTTCACGCAGAAGCCGGTGCCGCACCCGACGTCGGCGACCCGGATGCCGGACTCCAGGCGCGGCAGCAGCCCCTCCGGCAGGGCGAGGTACTTCGTGAAGAGCAGCTCCAGGTAGCGGGGCCGGCTCCGGGCGTCCATCACCCCGGTGAACTCGGGCTGGTAGGCGGCATAGGGGACGCCGCCGCCCTTCCGGAACGCCTCGACCACCGCGGGGACGACGCGGCCGAGCAGCGGGAACAGGGTGGCGAGCGTGCAGAGGTTCCGGCTGGTCTGGCCGGTCAACAGCACCGCGTGCTCGGGCGGCAGCCGGTAGGTCTCGGCGGCCGCGTCGTACTCGACCAGGCCGCCGCAGACCATGGCCCCGAGCCATTCGCGGACGTAGCGCTCGGTGAGCCCGGCGCGCTCGGCGATGGCCGCGCTGGAGGCCGCCGGCAGCGTCGCCATCGCCTCGAAGAGCCCCGTCTGCCGCCCGACCTCCATCATCAGCACGACCGACGCGCCCGTGAAGTGGCCGACCATCTGCTGGGTGAAGGCCTTGACCTTGGCGTCGTCGAGCAGGCGCGGCGTCGTCATGACAGCGGATCCTCTCTCATCTCTCATCGGAGATTCGTGGGCCCGACCCCGGTGCGGCGCCAGGATCATGCCCCTCGGGTGGCGGCCGGAGCAAGGCGCGCCGGCGACCCCTTGACCTCGTTGACCTCGCCGGCTCACGAAGAGTAGCATCCGCGGCGTGGAGTCGTGCGACGCCGGTGTGTCGGGGATGTTGGCCGGCTCGTCGACGCGGACTGCAGCGCGACCTCGGCGGTCGTGAAGCGGCGACGGCTGGTGGGCGGGCCGAGTGGACCGAGTGCTCATGAAGCGACCCGTGGCGATCTGGCTCGTCGTACTCCTACTGGCGGTCTCGGGGGTCTACACGCTGTGGGGAGTGGCGACCCTGCGTCGCTGGGAGTTCGCCCCGGTGGGTGTGCTATCGCTCTTGGGAAGCGGCGGGCTCGTGCGTGGCCGGCGGTGGTCGCAGCCGGTCGTCCACCTGGTCGCGGCGTTCGCCGTCATCGGATGGGGCTATGGTGTGTGGCGCGTGGCGGCGGCGGGCTGGCCCTCCACGGACGTGATGAGGACGATCTTCTCGCTGCTTCCGGGAGCGTGCTGGGTCGTCGGCTGGTCCGGCTCCAGCCTGCTCGTCTTCCGATACTTCCGGTCGCGACACTGAGCCGCTCGGCGACCGACCGACCGGATCAGGGGGAGCCCATGTCATGGACCCGAGCCTGACGACGCTGCTCGAGGAGTTGGCGCGGTTCGGCGACGAGAACGACGCGCGGGAGACCGAGCGGCCGAAGCGGATGCTGAACATCACCCCCGACACCGGGCGGCTTCTCTGGATCCTGATCCGCTCGGCGCGGGCCGCGCGCATCCTGGAGGTCGGCACCTCCAACGCGTACTCGACGATCTGGCTGGCCGACGCCGCCCGCGCCCTCGACGGGCGGGTCACGACGCTGGAGCGGAACCCCGAGAAGGCGCGGATGGCCCGGCAGAACTTGACGCGGGCGGGATTGCTGGATCGCGTGGACCTCCGGGAAGGGCCGGCGGTGGAGACGCTGGCGACCCTGCCCGGTCCCTTTGACCTCGTCTTCCTCGACGCCGACCGGCCGAGCTACCGCGCGTACCTGGACCTGGCGCTCCCCAAGCTGGTGCCCGGCGGGCTGCTCGTCGCGGACAACGTCGTCTCCCACGCCAGCGAGCTGGAGGACTACCTCGCCCGCGTGAAGTCGCACCCCGACCTCTGCTCGGTGACGGTGCCGGTCGGGAAGGGCGAGGAGATCTCCCTCAAGCTCCGCTGAGCAAGCCTGAGCGCAAGTCTGGGCGGCGGCCGATTCTGCTGGCCTCGGGGGTGATCCGGGGCGCGGCCCGCGCCCGCGTCAACGTGGCGGGCGGGTCGCGCGCTCGCGAGCGGGCGGCCGGGGCGATGGCGGCCGGCGGGGGTCGGGGATGGTCCCGGACCGTGTCTGCCTCGGTGAACGCCCTGCCGCCCACGCGCAATTGGCCGTGGGCCGCCCTCATGCGGCGCGCGGAGCCCGCCACATCACTGGCAGGAGGTGCAGTATGACGGGTCGTCCTTCGCGCTCGACGTGCTGGCGTGCCCCCGCTGCGGGGGGCGGATGCGCGTGATCGCGACCGTCGCGGACCCAACCGCGATCGGCCAGATCCTGGGGGCCCGGCCGCCCGGCACGCCTCGCGGGCCTGGCCCGCCCGCCCCGGCCGTCGGCTGAGCGTCCGACACGGCCCGCGCCGGCCGGGAACCCTCGACCGGAGGTGGGCCGCCGCCCGGCCCGGCGACCGGCGGCTCGCCCTGCTTGCCCCCCCTGTGCCGCGCCCGCGTCGCTCCTGACCGAGCCTCAGACCGCCCGGACCATTCCTGGCCGGATCCCGCGCGGCTCTCGCGCTTGACACCAGCCGCCCGTCTTCCCACCATTGCCCCGGGAAGGGGGTCATCCGCCAGCCGCCCTGGGGGCTATGACCCCGCCCTGGGCTATGATCCCTATGACCGAGAACGGTCATAATGTCGCCTACCCCCCTCATTATGTCGCCTACCCCCTCGCCTACCCCCAGCCGGCGGGAGCCCCCGCAAGGCGTCGAACAGGCCGGTGCGGTGGCCCACCGAGATCATGAGACAGGCGGCGCCGAGGTTCAGCGTGTCCAGGAGCCGTCCGGCGAACGCTTCCGCCTTCGCTGCGTCAAAGCCCGTGCGTTCTTCCGAAGGTGGCATTGAAAGTCTCCCGATCTTTCCGGTGCGTCCTATTCCGTGGGGCTGGATTCCCCGAGCATCACTCGATTCCGGAGGCCACGCAAGGCGGTAACGTCAAGGCCAGGCCTCACGGTCAACGGGTAACGGGCCAGGTGCCACAGCCTCTCGGTCACTGAGGTGCCAGCGCCTCTCGGTCACTATGATGCTGGGGTAACCCCCCCGGGGAGTGGAGGCGATGGCTAAGAAGCTCGGCGAAGGGAAGCGAAGCGATACGCGATGGTGGCGGAGGTCAGGGCCGGGGCGTCGATGCGCGCAGTGGCCCGAGCCCATGCGGTGAGCCTCTCCACCGTGCAGTGGTGGGCTCGACGGGCCGGGGATCTGGCCCTGGATCGGGTCGATTGGAGCGATCGGCCGCCTCTCGCCGAGCGGATCCATCGGACTGACTCGGCGGTCGAGGACCTCGTCCTCACCCTGCGACGCGAGCTGAAGGACACGAGCGATCTGGGCGAGTACGGAGCCCGGGCCATCCACCGCGAGCTCGTGGCTCGCGACCACGTTCGGATGCCGTCGACAGGGGTTCGACCTCCAGCTCACGCGGCACGGGACGGAAGGCTGGCGCGCGACGTTCTACCCGTAGGGGCGGATCCACTCGGCGACCCAGGCGGTCGGGACGGCCTGGACGCGGTCGCCCTGGGCGGCGGTGCAGCGAGCGGCGTGGGAGGCGTTGCGGATTCGGGAAGGCGACGCGGTATAGCAGCGGCCCGGTGCCGTTCTGATCGCCTGGACGGAATCTTTCCGGGCTGGCGCACCTCAGAGGACACCGGCCCCCTTGTGGAACGCCCAGTTAGCGCGGGCGCGTCTCTTGCTCCATCCAACCCGGGGGCGAAGGGGAGCATACCGTCGAGGTGCGTGCGGGAGGGCGGAGATGAGCGGGGTGATGGAGAGTTTTGATCGGGTTCGTCACAGGGGGCTGGCGCAGGGATTCTATCGGACCCTGCTCGGCGCCGACCCGCGAATCAAGGTCATGTTTGAAAACACGAATTTCGAGCGGCAGAGAGATCTCTTCCTGCACGGCCTTCTGGTGCTGATCGAGTATGCCAACGGACAGGTGTTGGGAGAAGTGGCAATCGAGCGTCTCGGCGAGCTTCACAGTCGAAGGAAAATGAATGTGCCGCCCGATCTCTATCCGATCTGGGTGAACTGCCTCGTCGAGACGTTGGCCAGACTCGATCCGCAATTCTCTCCCACGCTCGACCGGCAATGGCGTGAGACCCTACAAAAAGGGATCGACATCATGACCCGGGTATACTAGCGAGCCGGTTTGGCCTCCACCATCGGATGGCCAAGAATCGTACTGCTTTCCGGTGGCTAGCCAACACAATACCCCTTCTGCTGCAGACGTCGTGGCAGGATCCGGAGCGCCGCGCGGTCACGGTCGCCGTGCTACGGGCGCTGCAGCCAGAGTGAGGGTGTGCCCCAGTCTCGAAGTGCACCCACGGACGCCTTACGGCTGCGGGTGTCAACACGATGAGAACATCGTCCGCGCTTCTCCCGAAATTCTACCTCGGTTACGGCGCCTTGAAGGAAAAGCTTCGCGCGCCAGGCTTCGAGGTCTTCGCTGGCGGAATGCCCTCCGCCGAGATTGTCGAGCGTTTCGAGAAGCCAATCAAGCGTGTGCGACGGACGAATCAGCCGAGGAGCGGCGGGAGCGAGAGCGCGGGAACGGGCCGAGGCCGCTGCTCAGGAGTGGCTCAAGGACGAGGAGCGGGCGGCCGAGCAGGCCAAGAGCGACGCCGAGCGGGATGCGGAGAAGGCGGAGGCGAGGCTCAACGCGGCGGAGAAAGCGATGAGAGCTATGCGGGAATGACCCGGCCCGGTGGGTGGCTTTCCCGGGGCCGAACTGAGCCTGCCCCCGCGCCCCCGAGCCGTCGATCCTGTATCGCACGGTCCAGGCCCACCTCGAAGGATTCCTCGCCCAGACGGCGGGGGAAGCTTCACGGTCGATGACCGCATGCGCGTGGAAGTCAACGCGAGCACCACCCGCGAGCACGTCGCACCCTACGAGCTGGTGAAGACCATGCGGGCGTCGATTCTCGTGCTCGGCCCGCTGCTCGCACGCTTCGGCAAGGCGGACGTCTCGTTGCCGGGCGGCTGCGCGATCGGTGCGCGGCCCGTCGACCTCCACGTGGCGGGCCTGCAGGCGATGGGTGCCGAGATTCACATCGAGAACGGCTACATTCGTGCGCGCGCCCCGCGCGCCTGGTGCTCGAGACCGTCACCGTGACCCCGCCCTGGGGGCTATGGCTATGACCGAGAACGGGCATTATGTTGGCTAGCCGCACGTGCTCCTGCTAGACGAGCCGCTCGGAGCGCTGGACAAGAACCTGCGCGCGCAGATGCAGGTCGAGCTCAAGCGCATCCACCGCGAGGTCGGCATCACGATGGTGTACGTGACGCACGACCAAACCGGGGCGATGACGATGTCCGACCGCATCGCGGTCTTCAGCCGCGGTACGCTCGAGCAGACAGCGCCGCCGCTCGAGGTGTATCACCGCCCGCGCACCCGATTCGTGGGCGAGTTCATCGGCGACAGCACCTTCTTCACCGGTCGCGTCAACTCTGCCGCGCCGGGGCGCGTCGAGCTCGACGGCCTCGGGCCGATCGAGGCGGATGCCGGTGCTTGCCGGCACCTCGCGGGCGCGCCGGCCGACGTGCTCCTGCGCCCCGAGCGTCTTCAGTTGATCCGCGACGGCGCGACGCTTCCGAACCGCCTGGCGGTCAAGATTGGCGTGATCGTAAACTACGGCGACAGCGTACTCGTCATCGGCGACGCCCGAGGTCAAAGCGTACGCATCCGTATCGCGGGCGCGCAGCCCGACGCGGTCCGCGAGGGCGCGACGGTCACCGTGGGCTGGAAGGCGGGTGACGAGCATCTGATCGCGCGGTCGTGATCGGGACGTTCGTCGACGTCCGCCTGGATCGGGCGCGCAGTCATCCAGCCGGGTCCCAGCCCTGCTCGGGGTAACGCCGGAGCGCCAGATGGTAGCCGAGGTTCCGGGGCAGGTTCCACCACACTCCTGCACGCGAGCCCCACATCCGGCGTGCGATCGAGCCGAGTGAGTAGAAGCGGCGAGAGGCCCACTCGGTCCCCGCGACGAGCTCATCAGGCGACATCTGCGCCGGGCGGAACACGCAGTGCTTCTTGCCATCGTACTTCGACCAGTCAGTGGTCAGGATCCGGCGCTCGCCCTGCCAGCGCTGGAACGTGGGCGTGCCCGGCATCGGGACAACCATGCTCATCGTGGCCACGTCGACGCTGGCCTCCTCGAGGAACTCGACCGTGCGGCGGAAGATCCCCCGGTCGTCCTGGTCGAAGCCGAACATGATCCCGAGGTGCGCGGCTATCCCGTGCTCGTGGAGCGAGCGGATCAACTCGCGGTAGCCGGTGACGCGGTTGTGGCGCTTGTTGGCCGAGTCCAGGCTCTCCTGGGAAATCGACTCAAAGCCCATGAACAGCGCCTTGCAGCCGCTAGCGGCGGCCAGGCGCTGAAACTCCTCATCCTTCGCCGCCGTCGCGGTGCACTGGCTCGTCCACCACTTGCCGAGCGGCGCGAGCGCCTGGAACAGCTCCTTCGAGTAGCGCGGGTTGGCGCCGATGTTGTCGTCCCAGAACACGACCGCGCGGGTCGGACTGCCCGCGACTTCGCGCACGACCTCCTCGATCGGCCGGTAGCGCATCGTGCCCGGCCCGTACAGGAGCGGGATGGTGCAGTAGTCGCACCGGTGCGGGCAGCCGCGGGTGGCGATCGTGACCGACTTCCCGTAGCGGCGCCCCTTGATCAGGTCCCAGCGCGGCGCCGGCTGCCTGTCCAGGCTGGCCCGGTGGGTCAACCGGTAAACGCGCTCGAGTCGTCCGGCCGCCGCGTCCTCGAGCAGGCGCGGCCAGGTGTCCTCGGCCTCGCCTACGACTACGGCGTCGGCGTGCTCCGCGGCCTCCTCGGGGAGGGCGGTCGCGTGCGGCCCGCCGATCACGACGGGGACGCGCCGGCGCCGGAAAGCGTCGGCCACCTCGTAGGCATGCAGCGCCGAAGGCGTGGGCGCGGTGATCCCGACCAGGTCGGCCGAGCGGTCGAGGTCGAGGCGCTCGACGATCTCGTCGGTGTGGTGGACGTCATGCTCGCGCGGGGTCAGCGCCGCAATCAGCGGCATCGTGAGCTGCGGGAACTGGATCAGGCGCCACCCGCGCAGCCGGCGCGACTCCGGCGACTCCGCCGTGATCAAGTGGATGCGCATCTGAAGTCGCCCATTCTTCTCAGGATCAGCGGCAGGAGTAGGAATACGAACGCGATCGAGAACAGGATTCCGAGCGCCGACAAGACGGACGGAAGTCCCCAGCTATCGATCCCATAGCCCACGAGGGGGCCCAGAAGACAGAACGCGGCGCGGATTCCCAGCTGCGCCACGGAGATCACGGTCGCGCGGAACGTGGAGGAGATCCTCTCGTTGAGCGCGTCCAGGAAGAGCACCCCGCCCAGGCCCCGGCCGACCTGGCCCAGGATCCCGAGCAGTATCCCGCCCCATCCGAGGAAAGCCGCCATCCCGAAATAGGCGATGATCGGCAACACGCCAACCGCGGCGAGCAACGGTCGCCGGCCGAATCTCGCCGCCCCGAGCGCGGCGGATCTCCCGGCGAGGCCGAGGATGAGACCGTAGGCGGCCGACAGGACTCCGAACCAGGCCAGGGGCACTCCGCTCTCCTGCCAGTATTTCTGGTTCACCCAGACCATCACCAGCCCGCCGGTCCCACCGGCAACGAAATTGAGGAACACGAGCCGCGTCGCGGCGTCCCGGACCAGCGTGGTCGAGAGGACCTCCTTGAGCTCGCCCGCCCATTTCTTCCCTCGGTTCACACCCGCGGGCGGCTCGGTGAGGCCCAGCACGAGGAGCACCGGGATCCAGCTCAGCATTGCGTTGGCCCACAGCAGATGCCCATAGGACAGGGTGACGACCGTGCCCCCCACCAGCGCGCTCACCGTCGTCCCCATTTGCGCCGCGAGCTTCGCATTTCCGAGGACGGCCGTTCCCCGGGACTTCTCGCCACTCGCCCCGAGATACGAGTCATAGAGGAGCGCCACATCGCCTCCCGAGATCATGCTGAGGGCGATCCCCATCGTGAGGTGGTAGAAGAGGAAGCCCTCGTAACTGCTCCACAGCGGGAGGAGGGAAAAGCTGACCGCCTTGAGCGTCGCGCCCAGCAGCAGTGTCTTCTTCCTTCCCCACAGGTCCGAGAGCACGCCTGAAGGCACTTCGCCGCAGAGGATCACGAGAGCGAACACGGCTTGCAGCTCCATGAACTGCCGCATGCCGATCCCCTTCGTCGCGAGATAGGGGACCCACAAGGCGATCACGATCATGAACTGATCAAAGAAGGAGAAGCCGTAGAGGAGCGGGATGTTCCTCTTCACGGGCCCGTGTCTGTACTGTGGACCAGTCACTGGGCATCCAGCTGCTGCACCGACGAGTCTCCAGCAGCGCGAGCCGTGGACGGCGAAATGATGGGGACGTGGGACGAATACTGGGATGGTCGGTGAGGGCAGTCGGATTGGCGGCGATGCTGATGATCGCCGCGCCGGCGTCGGCCGAGATGTTCCTGGATCTCTACGGCGGGGCCAGCTTCCCCGGTAAGCCCGACTTTACCCTCGAAACGAACAACGGCGCCTCGCGCGAGGTTGAAGCGGGCGAGTCGGATACGGTGGCGACCGGGGGACTCCGGGTCGGCTACTGGTTCACCGACTTGGGCCTCCCCTGGCTCGGGGTCGCGGGTGACGTGTCGTATTTCGAGCCGGAGTTCACGGGCCAGGGTGGTGGAAACCTGGCGAAGGTGAAGGTCCGGACGGTTCCGATGACGCCGCTCGTGATGCTGCGGCTGCCGCTCCTGCAGGCCCCGGAGTATCCGGCGGGGCAGCTCCAGCTCTACGCCGCAGCGGGGCCCGGATTCTTCTGGACGGAGCAAACGGCGCGGTTCCTCAGCGGCGTGACCGAGAAGGTGTCGGCTGACACGATCGAGGTGGGCGTCGACTTCCGCGCCGGCCTCGCGTGGAGGTTTCTGCCCAACTGGAGGGTCTTCACCGAGTACCGGTTCACGTACTACTCGATCGAGCCGGAGGGCCAGATCAACGGGCAGCGAGCCAGGGTCGAGGCGGACCTCGACACGCACCACTTCCTCGTGGGCATCGGCTTCGACTTCAAGTAACGCCAGGAGCATCTGAGGACCAGGGCTCCTTCGCGCCGCGGCCGCGAGACCTGGAGTCCGGGCATTTGCGAGAGGCCGATGGGCGGTGGGCCGGGTTCCGCCGGCAGTGGGTCGGCCTTCTGATCAGCGCGTGGCCGCTGACTGGGGGTCGAGCCAGTCGCGGAGGCCGTCGGCGAGCATGTTGAAGCCGAGGACGGCGGCCATGATGGCGAGCCCGGGGAAGACGACGACCCACGGCGCCTGTAGCATGAAGCTGCGGCCGTCGGCGAGCATCAGCCCGAGCGACGGCGTCGGCGGCCGGACCCCGACCCCGAGGAAGGAGAGCGCGGCCTCGACGAGGATGGCGATGGCCATGAGCACCGAGGCCTGGACGAGGACCGGCGTCATCGAGTTCGGCAGGATGTGGCGCAGGACGAGCCGGGGGACGGCCGCCCCGAGGGCCCGGGCGCCCTCCACGTACACCTCGCGCTTGGCCGCCAGCACGGAGGCGCGGACCACGCGGGCGATGATCGGGGTGTAGACGATCCCGAGGGCGACGGCCACGAGCAGGGTCCCGGTGCCGAACACGCCGGTCAGCGCGATAGCGAGGAGGATGGCCGGGAAGGCCATCAGGACGTCGAGCGGTCGCATGATGAGCTGATCGACGAACCCCTCGGCGTACCCCGCCGCCAGTCCGAGCGGGAGACCGATGAGCAGCGCCAGGACCACCGACGTCACCGCCACGTCGAGCGAGACGCGATAGGCGTGAACGACGCGACTCAGCACGCTCCGGCCGAGGTCGTCCATCCCGAACGGCTCGCCGAGGGCCGGGGGCTGGAGCGCCTGGTTGCTCGCGATGGCCGTCGGGCTGCCGGGCAGGACCCACGGGCCGGCGACCGCGAGCGCGACCAGCGCCACGATGATGACGAGCCCGCCCAGCGCGACGGCCCCGCGCCGGATCGGCCAGGGTCTCATCGAAGCCGGACGCGCGGATCGATCAGGCCATACAGCATGTCGGTCGCCAGGTTGACCGCCATGAACATCGCCCCGATCACCAGCAGGGCGCTCTGGACGACCGGGTAGTTCCGCTCCAGGACGGCGTCCAGCGTCATCCGGCCCACCCCGGGCAGCGCGAAGATGGTCTCCACCACGATGGCCCCGCCCAGCATGTAGCCGACCTGGAGCCCGATCACGGTGACGATCGGGATGGCCGCGTTCGGCAACACGTGGCGGAGGAGGATGGCGTGCTCGCGGAGCCCCTTGGCGCGCGCGTACTGGACGAAGCCGCGGTGCACCGTGTCGAGCACGGCGGCGCGGGTGAGGCGGCCGAGCACGGCGGCCCGGCTGGTCGCCAGCGTCACTGCCGGCAGCGCGAGGTGCTGGAGGTTGCCGAGCAGGTCCTCGCCGAATGGCACGAAGCCGCTGGAGGGCAGGAGACGGGCACCGAGCGAGAGCCCCAGGATGAGGATGATGCCGAGCCAGAAGTCGGGGATCGAGATGCCGACGAGCCCCACCGCCAGCGAGGTCCGGTCGGCGCCGCCCCCGCGGCGGGCCGCCCCCAGCAGTCCGAGCGGCACGCCGACCAGCACGGCACAGGCGGAGGCCAGCAGGGTCAGCTCGATCGTGACCGGGAGGCGGTCCCTGATCATCTGGCCGATCGGCTCGTTCTGGCGGAAGTCGATGCCGAAGTCGCCGCGAACCACGCCCCAGAGCCAGCGGAGGTACTGCTCGGGCAGCGGGTCGTCGAGGTGGAAGGTCTCGCGGAGCGCCCGGATCGTCTCGGGGGTCGCCTTGAAGCCGAGGACGGCCACCGCCGGGTCGCCGGGGACGAGCCGCATCAGGCCGAAGACCAGCACGCTCATGCCGAGGAGCATGGGCACGACCAGAGCGAGCCGTCGCCCGGCGTATGCCAGCGGCGACATCACCCTCTCACCGGGTCACGATAACGCGCCATGCCCCGTCGGCTTCTCGCGACCCTCTGACTCTGGCCACGCGGCCGTGGCGTTCCGCTTCGAGCCGCGGCCCAAGGGCCGAAGGCCGTCCAACAGTCGCGGCCTCCGAGGGGGGGAATCGGGGGGGTCTTCCTAGACCCCCCCGAAGGAACTAGCTCAGCCAGGTGTCCTCGAAGCGCAGCTCCAGCGACGACAGCGGCACGACGCCCTGGACGTTGGGCTTCGTCCAGTACCGCTGGATCTCGTTCGAGAAGACGAGCAGCGAGCCCTCCTCCTGGAAGAAGCGCACCAGGTCCGGATACATCCGCCGGCGCGCTGCCTGGTCGGAGGTGAAGCGGAAGGCGTCGAGGCGCTCGTCCGCCGCATCCGACTTGAAGCCGGTGAAGTTCCAGCCAGACTTCGAGTGCTGCATGGGGTAGTAGAAGAGGTCGGGATCGACCGTGACGCTCCACCAGGCCGCGGCCACGTCGAACTTCTTCCCCACCAGGCCCTCGAAGTACTGCCCGGATTCCACCGCCTGCACCTCGAGCGTGATCCCGACCTTCTTGAGCTGCTCGCGGAGGATCTCGCCCGTCTTGACGAGCACCGGAACCTGGGACTTCACCCAGTAGTTGAGCTTGAGCTCGCCGGTCACCCCGGCGTCCTTCAGCAGCGCCCTGGCCCGCTCCACGTTGGGGGCGCCCTGGTGGGCGTTCACGCCGGTGGCCCACGGGCTCGGCTCCGGGCACGGCTCGGCGGTGACCGCGTGGGTGTTGAAGTAGACGAGCTTCACGATCTCGGTCCGGTCGAGCGCCCAGGCGATGGCCTGGCGCAGGCGCTTGTCGTTGAGCGGCGGCTTGCTGGCGTTCAGCATGAAGAAGAACGGGAAGTACGGCTTCCCCGCCGATGCCTTCATGTCGCCGGCTCGCTCCAGCTCGGCCCAGCGCTGGGGCGGCACCGTCTGGATCCAGTTGAAGCGTCCGGTCTGCAGGCCGGTCAGCCGCACGGTGTCGTCGGCGGGGGCGTAGAAGATGACCCGGTCCAGGTACGGCTTGCTCGGCTTGAAGTACTTCTCCCACCGCTCCAGCGTGACGTGGTCGTCCTTCACCCACTCCACGAACTTGAACGGCCCGGTGCCGACGGGGACGAGCTTGGGGTCTTTCTCCTTCAGCGCCTTCTCGTTGACGATCTCGGTCGCCTGGGAGAGCGTGGCCAGAAGCGCGCCGAAGGGCCGGCTGAGGTGGAAGCGCACCTGGTGGGGCCCGGTGGCCTCGACGCCGTCCACCGGGGTGAAGAAGACGCGCATGGGCAGCTTGTTGTTGGCGTCGAGGACCCGGGTGAACGTGAAGACGACGTCCTTGGAGGTCATCGGCTCGCCGTTGTGGAAGACGGCGTTGTCCACGAGGTCGAAGAGCCAGGTCTTGTCGCTCTCCTGCTTCCAGCTCTTGGCCAGGCCGGGGCCGAACTGCCCCTTCTCGTCGACGTAGACGAGCTTGTTGTAGACGTTCTGGTAGACCTGGAGCGACGAGTAGAGCTGGGCGTAGCCGGGGTCCATGTTGACAGGCTTGTCCACCGTGGCCACTCGGAGCGTCCCCCCGCGCTTGGGCTGGGCCTGGGCCCCGGCCCGGGTCGCGACCCCGCCCGCCACCAGCGCGGCGCCGGCCGTCTTGAGCAGGTCCCGCCGGGTCATGCCCCGCACCGCCTCCCGGTTCCTCATGGCTCTGTTCTCCCCGTCGGTCCCTGGTGGACCGCGCCGTTCTTCATGACGAGCGTCACACGTCGCATCGCCGTGATGTCGGCGAGCGGATCGCCGTCGATCGCGATGAGATCCGCCCGCTTGCCGGGCTCGAGGGTGCCGGTCTCCTGGTCGATCCGGCAGGCCTCGGCCCCTCGGCGGGTGGCGGCCAGGAGCGCATCCTTCGTCGGCACCCCGAACCGCACCAATGTCTCCAGCTCGTAGGCCATCAGTCCGTGCATGCTGTCGGTGCCGACGGCGAAGCGGACCCCCGATTTGAGGAGCCGGGGGAAGTTCGCGTTCACGACCTCCCGGGCCCAGCGCACCTTCTCCATGATCGCCGGCCGGCGGGCGTCGCCCTGCTCGATGCCCGTCGGGTGGAAGAGCACGGAAAACGTGCAGATGAGCCAGGCCTTGCGGTCGATCATGAGCGCGATGTCATCGTCGGTGGCGAGGGCGCCGTGCTCGATGGTGGAGACGCCCTCCTCGACCGCGAAGCGGAGTCCGGGGCCGCCGTGGGCGTGGGCGGCGGCGTACTTGCCCACCCGCTCGGCCTCCTCGACGGCGGCGCGGATCTCCTCGCGGCTGTACCCGCTGGCGTTGAGCGTGGTGGCGGTCGAGCTGACCCCGCCGGTCGCGAAGAGCTTCACGTGGTCGGCGCCCCGCTGGAAGTTCTCGCGGACGCCGCGGCGGATCGCGTCCACGCCGTCGAAGCTCGACAGGGCGCGCCCGTGGCCGTTGCTGGCGGTGATCCCGCGGGTGGCCGCCAGGAGGCGGGGGCCGGCGACGAGCCCGGCCTCGATCGCGTCGCGGACGTCGACGTCGAGGAAGTGCTCCTCGGCCATGACCCGCATGGTGGTGGTCCCGGCGGCGAGGTCCCGCGCGATGTTGGCCGTCGCCCGCAGCGCCTGGGGGACCGGCGGCTCGCGCATCTGGGCGAGCTGGTCGCCGTTGCCGGGAACCAGGCTGATGTGGCTGTGGGCGTCCACCAGCCCCGGCATCACGAAGCGGTCACGGAGATCGACGACGGTCGCCGCCGGCGGGATGGCGGTCCCGGTCGCCGGGCCGGCGGCGGCGATGCGCCCGTCCCGCACCACCACGACGCCGTCGCGGATCGGGCCGGCGCCGGTCCCGTCGAAGAGCGTCCCGCAGCGGAGGGCCTGGATCATGCGGGGTGGGTGCGGGAGGCTCGGAGCCCCGGCGCGGGCAGTGGCATATGAAGCTGGTATCGTGGCGCCGCCGTTTTGTCAAGGCGGGCGCGGTCGCCGGTGGTCCCGGAGTCGAGGCGGCGCCTTCGTCCTGCTCGCCGGCCAGAGGGCGCTGATCGACCCCGGCACCCGGAGAGGGGCCATTCAACCGGCGCTTGACTCGACCGAACGATCGTGCTATTTCTGGCAGCCGTGAGCCGTGAAGCGACCCTGAGCCGCGGGGCCTCGACCCGCCAGACGATCCTGCAGCACGCCGCCGGCCTGGCCAGCCAGCTCGGCCTGGAAGGGCTGAGCATCGGGCGGCTGGCCGAGGACCTGGGGCTCTCGAAGAGCGGCCTCTTCGCCCACTTCCAGTCGAAGGAGGCCCTCCAGCTCCAGGTGCTCGACTTCGCGGCCACGCGATTCGTCGACACCGTGGTCAAGCCGACCCTCGCCGCGCCGCGCGGGGAGCCCCGCGTCCGCGCGGCCTTCGAGCGCTGGCTGGAGTGGCCCAGGAAGAGCGACCTGCCCGGCGGCTGCTTCTTCGTCGCGGCCTCCATCGAGCTGGACGACCGCCCGGGTCCGGTCCGGGAGAAGCTGGTCCGGCTCCAGCGGGACTGGCTCGACACGCTGGCCGGCATCGTCCGCACGGCCATCGCCGAGGGCGACTTCCGCGAGGACGTGGACCCTGAGCAGTTCGCTCACGAGCTCTACGGCGTGATGCTGGTCAGCCACCACGCGGCGCGACTCCTGCGTGACCCGAAGGCCGGCGCCCGGACCCGGACGGCGTTCGACGCCCTCGTCGCCCGCGCCCGCCGGTCCCCCGCCTAAACTCCCGAAGGATAGCCATGCGGCGCGACAGCTGTCTCGCCCCGACGGCGGCAAAAAGCACGAACGTTCGAGTTCCTCAGCCGTCCCCGACGCGCGTGGCTCGCGGCCGCGCGGACAAGGAGCCCACGATGCTGAACGCGGAGACCCCACGATCCCTCGTCACTCACGATCACCCCGAAGTCGCCCCGCGTTGCGGCCAGTGCGGCGAGTCGCTGGCGGAGACGTGGCCGGATTCGCCGGGGCTCTGCCTCCGGTGCGGCCTCGAGGCCGATCTCTTCGACCGCGAGGCCCGCTGGGAGCGCGTGCACGGCCTCGAGGCGCGAACTTCCTAGGTTTCGCTATCGCCCCAGGCCGGCCTTGCGGAGGAGGCGCTCGAACGTCTCGACGCGAGACGAATCCTCCAGCGCGTCCGAGATCTCGCGCACCAGCCGCCTGATTCGTGCGATGTCGAGGACGGGCCCGTGCAGCGAGAGGAGCTTCTCGGCGTCGTCGAGATCTCGCGGCCGTGCTGCCACCAGCTTGTAGACAACCAGGTCTTCGGCCCGCACCACGCGGATCTGGACTCCCGCGTACGAGGAATCGCCCTTCCCCGGACCCGCTCACCGGGGCAGGCGCTCGCGCAGCTGGCGCCAGATCGCGCGGACCGCGGCATCATCGGCCTGACGCTGGGACTCCGTGGCCGACCGCCCGAGCCCCGCCTGGTCGGCGGAGTCGATCATCGAGAGGGCGAGGCTGATCGCCCAGGCGGCATCCGCGCCCCGGCCTCGGAGTGCCTCGCGATCGGCCTCCGCAGCCGCCTCGAATCCGGCGATCCACCGTCGCACGCGGGCCGCGTCCACGCCCTCACAATAGCGCACGCTGGACCGTTCCAGCACGCAAAGTCCGCCCGATGTGCCTGTGTGGCCGCCCCACGATCGGAGGGATCGGACGCGGGTGCCGGCAGGCGGCCGGCCGGCCCCGTTGCTGCCTGGCCTGGCTGTCGTCTATCATGCTCGGCGAAACGATAAGAGCCGCCGGCGGTGGTGAGAGCCGCCATGCCGGGGCGGGCGATCCCTCTTGCGAACGAGGTGAGAACGGCGGTGGCGAGCCCGATCGATCCGAAATCCATGGCTGGCAAGGCGCCGGCGGTGGAGCGGCGCGTGCCGCTGGTGGTGGTCGGCGCGGGCGTGGCCGGCGTGGCGGCGGCGATCGAAGCCGCCAGGGCCGGCGTGGACGTCGTGCTGGTGGACGAGAACCCCATCGACCACGACATGATGGCCATGGACCTGCCGCTCTACTTCGGCCAGCGCCTGCACCCGGCCTTGCGGAACCGGGCGGCGATGCTGCAGCGGGTGGTCGAGGGCAACCCGGCGCTAGCCGAGGCCGACGCGGCCGGGGTCGACGTGCAGCTCGGCACCTGCGTGTGGGGGGCTTTTCGGAACGGGCCCACCCTGCGCGAGCTCGACGGGCCCGTGCTGGGGCTCGCCGACCTGGAGCGGTCGTGGCTGATCGGCTACGACCGGCTCGTCGTGGCCGCCGGCGCCCGGGATCTCGCGCTGGGGTTTCCGGGCTGGGAGAAGGCGGGAACGATGGGCGCCAACGGCGCCTTCTCGCTGCTCACGCGCTACCAGGCGGTCGCTTCCCGGCGGATGCTGGTGCTGGGCTCGGGCACCCTGGGGCTCCAGACGGCGGCCCTGGCGCTGGAGCGCGGGGTGGAGGTGGCCGGCGTCGTGGAGGTCTCGCCCGCGGTGGGCGGTGACGCGTCACTTCACCGGATGCTGGAAGACAAGGGCGTGCGCTTCTATCCCGCCCACACGGTCAAGGAGGCCCGCGGCCGGACCGGGGAGGTCGAGTCCGTCGTGCTGGTCGGTGTCGGTCCCGACCTGGCGCCGATCGCGGGGAGCGAGACAGAGATCGCCTGCGACACCATCTGTCTCGCGATCGGGCTCGTCCCCAACGTCGAGCTCCTCGACCTGCTCGCCTGCCGCCTGCCGTTCCGATCCGAGCTGGGCGGCTTCGTGCCCGAGACCGACGAGTGGATGCGGACGAGCGTGGCGACCGCGTTCGTGGCCGGCGACTGCGCGGGGTTCCACGACGGCATGGTGACGGACCCGGACGTCGCCCGGGACCAGGGCCGGCTGGCTGGGATCGCGGCGGCGGCGTCCCTCGGCGCGATCGACCGGGGCCGGGCCGGCGCGCTCCGCGCGGAGCTCAGGCGCCGCGATGGCCCCCGACCCGGGGAGGTGCACGCCCACTGGCAGCGCTGGCTGGAGTCGCTGATCAACGCCGGGGGCTGGGACGTGAACACCTGTCAGTGCGAGGAGGTCACACGTCGGGAGCTGGCCGCCGTGCAGCCGCCGCGCTACCTCAAGTGGGAGTCCGACCGGATGCGCGCCCGGAGCCTCCACACCCTGCTCGAGGACGGGCCGGTCCATCCCGATCAGATCAAGCGTCTCACCCGGGTGGGCATGGGACCGTGTCAGGGCCGGCGCTGCCGGGAGCAGGTCGCCCTCCTGCTCGCCAACCAGGCCCGCACGCCCGTCGGCGAGGTCCCGCTGGCCAGCTACCGGGCGCCGGTGCGCCCGCTGCCGCTCTCGGTGCTGTGGCCCCGGGACGAGCCCCAGGAGGTGCGGACCGAATGGGTGTCCTGGTTCGGGATCCCGACCCAGTTCGCGCCGCACTGGGACGGCCCGCCGTCGGCGCAGCCGGACACCCCGGGAGCCGGTCCGGTCCCGTTCGGCGTGGACGAGTGACGCGGCATCCATCGAGGGAGCGACATCCATGAGCGAGGTGGCCGGCGCGTCGGTGGTGATCGTCGGCGGAGGCGTGACCGGGCTCAGTGCCGGGTGGTGGCTCGCGCGCGCCGGGGTGGACGTGCTCGTGCTCGAGAAGGGCATCGTGGGCTGGGAGGCCTCCGGGCGCAACGGCGGGGGCGCCACCCACATCTACAGCCCGTTTGGCCTCGAGGAGCAGCGCCTCTGGCCCCAGATGGACGAGCTGCTCGGCTATCCCACCGAGCACCAGCCGAACCGGATCCGGGTCGCCCTCTCGCCCGCGCAGCTCACCTTCTACCGGCGGGGCGCCGAGATCGCCGCGGCCCGCGGATTGCGGACCGATTTCCTCGACGTCAAGCAGCTCAAGGAGCTGGTGCCGATCGTGGGCGACAACGCGGTGGGCGGGCTCTACACGCACTTCGGCGGCCACGCCAATCCGCAGCGGACCGTCCAGGCCTACGCCTGGGCGCTGCAGGATCACGGCGGCCGCATCTACCAGCAGACGACGGTCACCGGCTTCCGGGTCGCGGGTGGGCGCGTCACCGCGGTCGAGACCACGCGCGGGACGTTCGGCGCCGAGGTCGTGGTGGTCGCCGCCGGACCCCAGACCGGGCTGTTCGCGGCCATGGTCGGCGCATCGCTGCCGCTGGCGCCGGCCCGGGTCGAGATGATCGTGACCGAGCCGCTGCCGCTCATGTTCCGGGGCGGCGTCGACGGGAACGGGCTCTACGGGCGGCAGACCCTGCGCGGCAATCTCGTCTACGGCGGCGGTCCCCACGAGTGGATCGACGTGCCCGACATGGCGACGCCGGAGAAGCCGACCACGCCGCTCCTGCGCAACCTGGCTCGCCGCCTCGCCGAGCTGTTTCCCGGCGCCGCGCACCTCCGCCTGATCCGGAGCTGGGCGGGGGTCGTCGAGAACACGCCCGACGGGTTGCCCGTCGTCGACCGCCTGGCCGACCCCGACAACGTCGTCGTGGCGACCATGTCCAGCGTGGGCTTCGGGCTGTCGCCGGCGGTGGGGAAGGGGATCAGCGAGCTGGTCCAGCACGGCCGGTGCCTCTTCGCCGATCTGACCGCCCTGCGCCTCGACCGCTTCGCCGGCACCCCGCCGGACTGGCGCGAGCGCCAGGGCTGGGTCCCGGCGCCGGACCGTATCGCCGCCCGGGGGGCCGAGCTGGCCGACGTCATGCGATAGCCGGCGCTCCCGGCCGGCCTCCGACCGGGCCTGGCAACCTCCCTTCAACCCAGGAGTCAGTGATGAGCGAGCTTTCTCGAACGGCCGACGTCGTCGTCGTCGGCGGTGGCGTGCACGGCGCGTCGGTGGCCTACCACCTGGCGAAGAAGCGGGCCGGTCGCGTCGTGCTGCTGGAGAAGAAGTTCCTGGCATCCGGTCCCACCGGTCGCTCGACGGCGGTGGTCCGCCGCCACTACGCCCACGACTACCTCACCGTCTCCGCCAACCGGTCGGCCGACATCTACCGGAACTGGAAAGACATCATCGGCGACGAGTGCGGCTACAGCGAGATCGGCTGGGTCCAGTTCGTCGGCCATCGCGACGTCGCGGCCTTCGAGCGGGTCGTCGCCCGGGCGCGCGAGCTGGGCGCCGGGGTGCGCATGATCGGCCTCGACGACGTGAAGGCCCTGGTTCCCGCGATGGAGACCGGCGACATCGGGGCCGCCTGCTACGAGGAGCACTCGGGGTGCGGCGATCCCGCGCTGACGACGAACGCGTACGCGAAGGGCGCCCGCGAGCTGGGGGCCGAGATCGTCCAGTACACCGAGGTGACCAGCATCCGGACGACCGGGGACAAGGTGACCGGGGTCCGGACGGCGAAGGGCGACGTCGATGCGCCGGCGGTCGTGGTCTGCGCGGGTCTCTGGGCCAACTCGCTCACGTCGCCACTCGGCGTGGCGATTCCCATCCAGCCCCAGCGCCATCAGATGACCATCTTCCGGCGCCCGACCGAGTTCCCGACGCATCCGGCGGTCTACGACCTGATCCAGGGCACCTACTGCCGGCCCGATCACGGCGACCTCACGATCTACGGCATCACCCGCTACGCGGAGGCGGCGGACCCCGAGCGGTACAACGAGGCGGCCGACTACGAGGAGATCGAGAAGACCACCGAGGCGATCGCCTACCGCTTCCCGGTGATGGAGCGCGGGCTGTCCCGCGGCGGCTACTCGGGCCTGTACGACACGACGCCCGACCACCAGCCCGTGCTGGGTCCGGTGCCACAGATCGCGGGGCTCTACCTCGACTGTGGCTGGAGCGGCCACGGCTTCAAGCACTCGCCAGTCACGGGCGACGTGATCAGCGAGCTGGTCCTAACCGGCCGCCATCCGGATGGACTCGACGCCAGCGAGTTCAGCGTCTCCCGCTTCCGGGAGGGGCGACCGATCGCGCTGTCGGCGAAATACTCGCCGCCCAGGTACGGCGCCAGTCCGGCCGGCTGACCGGCCTTCCCGGGGTGGACATGGCGAGTGGCGGCTGGGATTTCGACGTGGCGGTCGTCGGCGGCGGCCCGGGCGGCTCCAGCACCGCCACCGCGCTGGCGCGGCTCGGCCGGAGGGTCGTCCTGCTGGAGCGGGAGCGATTCCCGCGCTTCCACATCGGCGAATCGCAGCTGCCGTGGAGCAACGAGGTCTTCCGGGTCCTGGGCGTCCACGAGGCCATCGCCGCTGCGGGCTTCGTCCAGAAGTGGGGCGCCACCTTCCGTGCCTACGGCAGCGCGGCCGAACAGTACGCGGACTTCGCCGCCGCCGTGGAGACGCCGGCTCCCCAGACCTACCAGGTCCTCAGGCAGACGTTCGACGAGGTCCTCCTGCGCCACTCGGCCCGGTGCGGAGCGACGGTGCTCGAGAACCATCGTGTCCTCGACGCCGCCTTCGCCACCGACGGCGTCACCCTCCGCTTCGCCGACGCCGGCGGCGTCGAGCGCACGGCACGAGTCGGGGTCGTCGTCGACGCCTCGGGACGGGCCGCCCTCCTGCCGAAGCGGTTCGGCCGTCACGAGGTCGATCCGCTCCTGCGCAACATCGCCGTCCACGCCCAGTACGAGGGCATCCCGCGCGCAGACGGTCGGCGCGGCGGCGACATCCGGATGTTCACGCGCCCCGACATGGGCTGGCTCTGGCTGATCCCGCTCTCCGAGACCGTGATCAGCGTCGGGGCCGTGGTCCCGAAGGCGGTGCACCAGCGCGAGTCGAAGGCCACCGCCGAGGAGAGCCTCGCGCACTACCTCGCGGACACGCCCGCCGCGGCCCCGCTCCTCGAAAGGGCGCATCGGGTCTCCCCGGCCCGCTTCGACGCCGACTACTCGTATCTCGCGACCCGGATGGCGGGCGATCGCTGGGTGGCGGTGGGCGACGCCGCGGCCTTTCTGGATCCCATCTTCTCGACCGGCGTGCTGCTCGCGATGCAGGGAGGCGTCGAAGCCGCCGAGGCGATCGACGCCGGGCTGCGCAGCGGAGATCTCTCGTCGAAGGCCTTCGTCGGGTACGAGCGCGTCGTCCGCCGGCGCTATCACCACTTCCGGCGCTTCGCGGTGGGGTTCTACGACCCGGCGTTCCGCGAGCTGTGGTTCATGCGCCCCAGGCGGTTGACTGTCTACCAGGCGATCGTGTCGGTCCTCGCCGGCAACTGGCGTCCCTCGCTGATGACGCGGCTCAAGGTCGAGGTGTTCTTCGCGGTGGTCGCCTGGCGGCGCCTCCTCCGCCGGGTCAGGCCATCTGGCTAGACACGGATGCTCCGCGCTGGGAGCGGGCCCCGGCGCCACCCGCGCCTCGCTCTGTGACCACATTCCGAATCATTCGGGCTGGCTCGCCGACGACGTGGAACAGGGCCGTCGAGCGACTCGTCGGTGACGGAGCGCTCGATCGGCTGGCGGATCAAGCCGCGACCTTGGTGGCGGCCCGCCTCGGCGTGGGGATCTGGGAGGGGAGCGCCTGCCGGAGCGGGCGGATGTACTCGACCCCGATGCCGCAGCAGCCGCCGATGATCTGGACGCCCTGGCCGACCCACTTCCGCGCCAGGTCCAGGAACCCCTCGACGGTCACGTTGTTCTGGACCTCCGGGTTGCGGTAGGTGTCGACGTAGTCCGTGCGCGCCGCCTCCGGGTAGATCCCGAGCGGTCCCGACCACTTCTCCATGACGATCGGGAGCGCCGACGCGGTGTCGTCCACGTTGCTGTGGAACACGCTGACGACGGAGCCGCCCAGCGGGAGCACCTCGTCGAGACCCTGCGTGAGCGGGGTCTCCGACGAGTAGCCCAGCCGGACCGTCGGGTCGTCCTTG
Organism: uncultured Candidatus Rokubacteria bacterium; assembly: GCA_963708025.1. Classification (GTDB taxonomy): domain Bacteria; phylum Methylomirabilota; class Methylomirabilia; order Rokubacteriales; family DASRDR01; genus CAVPSB01. Next base: position 429,127 of record CAVPSB010000025.1, read on the forward strand.
TCGGTGTGGACCTTGAAGCCCACCCACTTGGGCATCCCCTGGATCGAGCACGCCTGGGAGACCCACTTGCGGTGCTGGAGGCTGCCGGTCGACTCGCACAGGAGGAAGTCCACGCCGGCGTCGGCGAGGATCTCGGCCTGCTCGCGGAGGTTGGCCTGCGTCTGCTCCGCGGTGATGGCGCTCCGGTTGAGCAGGGAGCGGTAGCGGCGGGTCTCGCCGCCCGTCACCAGGCCGAAGTTCGAGACCGACCCCGCGATGTAGACGGGACGGTCCTTGGCCGCGCGGTCCCGTGCCTCGCGGGCCAGCGCCACCGCGCGGATGTTCAGCTCGGCGGTGAGATCGCCGAGGCCCAGCGGCTCGAGGTTGTGCCGGGCCGAGGCGTACGTGTTGGTCGTGACGATGTCGACGCCGGCCTTGATGTAGGCCTCGTGCATGTGCCGGACCGTGTACGGGTGCGTCTGGAGCGCGGCGGCCGCCCACGCGTAGTTGTTCATGGGCACCCCCATCGACTGGAGCTGGGTGCCGACCGCACCGTCCAGGATGATGACGTGGCCCCGGTCGATCCGGTCCTGCAAGTTCTGAAAGCTGCCGCCCATGCCGTCCCCCTGATGGTTGGTGACGTCCGTATACCTGGCTGGCCGTCCGGAGTCCAGCGCGTATCAGAACTCGCCCGGCGATTCGTGTCAAGCGGGCTCGGCGCCGTCATGGGAACCCCTCGGCTCAGCCCAAGCCCTTGACACGCGGTACGCCCGTATGCTTACGATGCCTCGACCCGAGAGGCGCGAACAGCGCACTCCTCAGGGGGCCGGTCTCGGGCGAGTGCAAGGCGGCACCCGACGAGGGATTCCCCTGGAGCCTTCGCCCTGGAGCTCCCGATGCCGAGACCACGGGGGAGGCTCGAGGTCGGCGTGATTCCATCCATCGGACGACTCACTGGGGAGTCGACGGCCAGAACGGCATGCCAACAGCCCGAGATCGAACGCACACGGCAAAGGAGGGCGCCACATGGGTCTCAGGAAGACGTCACCGCTGAACATCATGCCAAGGAAGCGGGACTACCCTCACCCGTACATCCCCGAGCTCGTCGAGGATCTCCGCCAGAACCGCGTCAGCCGGCGCGAGTTCCTTCGCACCTCGACCCTCCTCGGCCTGTCGGCGACCACCGCCTACGCGATCGCCGGCCGGATCACCGGCCAGCCGCTGACGCCGGCGGCCCACGCGCAAGCCGGGAAGGGCGGCGTGCTCAAGATCGGAATGCGGGTGCAGGAGATGACCGATCCCGCGACCTTCGACTGGATGCACGAAGTCCAACATCGCCCGCCAGATGGTCGAGTACCTGGTCATCACCGGCCCGGACAACGTGACGCGGCCGTACCTGGCCGAGAAGTGGCAGGCGTCCCCCGATCTGAAGACCTGGACGCTCTACCTGCGCAAGGGCATCACGTGGTCGAACGGCGACCCGTTCAACGCCGACGACGTGGTGTTCAACTTCAAGCGCTGGCTCGATCCGAAGACCGGCTCGTCGAACCTCGGGCTTGTTCGCCGCGATGACCGACGAGATCACGGGCGCGGACGGCAAGAAGACGAAGAAGATGACCGAGGGGGCGGTGGAGAAGGTCGACGCCCACACCGTGCGCCTCCACCTGAACCGGCCCGAGCTCGCCGTCCCGGAGAACTGCTACAACTACCCCACCGCCATCGTCCACCGGAGCTTCGAGGACTGGGGCAAGGACCTCAGCAAGAAGCCGGTGGGCACCGGACCCTACGAGCTCGTCGAGTTCAAGGTCGGCGAGCGCGCGGTGCTCAAGAAGCGCAAGGCGCCCGTACTGGGGCGGCGACGTGAGCCTCGACGAGATCCACGTCATCGACCTGGGCGACGACCGGAACGCCCTCGTCGGCGCGCTCGCCTCCGGGCAGATCAACTACACCTGGGAGCTGGGCATCGCTCAGCTCGACGTGGTGAAGTCCCTGCCGGGTGCGCAGCTGTTCGAGGCGGTCACCGCGCAGACCGCCGTCGCCCGCATGCAGGTGACGCAGAAGCCGTTCGACAACAAGAAGCTGCGCCAGGCGCTGCAGGCCTGCATCAATCAGCAGACCAGGTGCTGGAGCTCGCGTACCGCGGCAAGGGCGTGGCCGGCGAGGACCACCACGTCGCGCCCATTCACCCCGAGTACTTCAAGCTGCCGGCGACGAAGCCCGACATCGACAAGGCGAAGGCGCTGTTGAAGGAGGCGGGGCACTCGAGCGGCATCCAGCTCGCATCGACTGCAACAACGACGACGAAGTGGGAGATCGACGCGGTGCAGGCGATGGTGGAGATGTGGAAGCCGGCCGGGATCAACGTGAAGATCAACGTCATGCCCGGTACCCAGTACTGGGAGAACTGGACGAAGACGCCGTTCGGCATGACCGGCTGGACGCACCGCCCGCTCGGGGTGATGGTGCTCAATCTCGGCTACCGCACCGGCGTGCCGTGGAACGAGACCAAGTACAGCAATCCCGAGTTCGACAAGGCGCTCGACGATGCGTCCGGCACGCTCGACGTGAGCGAGCGGCGCAAGAAGATGGAGAAGGTGGAGAAGATCCTGCAGGACGACGCGATCGTCATGCAGCCGCTGTGGCGCTCGGTGTTCACCGCCGGCAGCACGAAGGTGCACAACATGAAGCGGCACCCCGACCACCTACTATCAGTTCAACCAGGTCTGGGTCGGGTAGCCGATCCCTCCGGGGGAGGGGGCGCCATGCCCCCTCCACCATCACCCCGCGCGGAGATGCGGATCCGGTAACGCGGAGGCCCGCTGGCCGCGGAGCTGGAGCGCCCGACACCGTGCGGCGGTGCACTCCCTGGTGTCCGGAGGGCCGGCAGACGAAGAGCCCGGCGCCGGCCGGCCTCCCCTGAGGAGGAGCGCGTGCGATGCTGATCCTCATCGGCAAGCGCCTCGGCTTCATGGCGCTCACCATGGTCGTGGTCTCGATGCTGGTGTTCCTGCTGCTCGAGATCAACGTCGCGGGGGTCGCGACCAAGGTCCTCGGCCCGTACTCGAGCCAGGATCAGCGCGAGATCTGGCTCAAGCAGAACGGATACTTCGATCCCCTCTATCAGCGATACCTTCGCTGGCTCGGGAACTTCGTCGTCGGGGACTTCGGGCAGTCCGTGCGCTTCAAGGCGCCGGTGGCCGACATCCTGGGGCCGCGATTGCGGAACACGGCGATCCTCGGCCTCGGGGTGTTCGTCGTGCTCATTCCGCTTTCCCTCACCCTGGGGATCCTCGCCGGCATGCGGGAAGGGTCGAAGCTCGACCGGGTGATCTCGGTCTCCAGCATCATCACGACCTCGGTCCCGGAGTTCGCGAGCTCGGTGTTCCTCGCCGCGATCTTCGTCTTCGGGCTCAGATGGCTGCCCGGCACGAGCACCATGACCGACGGGTTCAACCTCAGGGAGCTGCTCCTCCCGATCCTGGTGCTCGTGCTGTACGACTTCGGCTACGTGGCGCGCATGACGCGGGCCTCGATGGCCGAGGTCATGACCACGCACTACATCCGCACCGCGGTGCTCAAGGGGCTGCCCTACACGCAGGTGATCCTGAAGCACGCGCTGCGCAACGCCCTCATCGCGCCCTTCACGGTGATCATGCTGCAGGTGAGCTGGCTCCTCTCCGGCGTCATCGTCGTCGAGTCCTTCTTCGCCTACCGGGGGTTCGGGGCGCTCCTCCTCGAGGCCTCCCTCAACCAGGACATCTTCATGATCGAGGCGTGCGCGATGACCGCGGTGTTCGTCGCGGTCAGCACCCAGACGCTGGCCGACATCGGCTACACCTACCTCAATCCGCGCATCCGGTTCAGATAGCCGGAGAGAGGTTCGTCATGGCACACGCGACCACGCTGACGGTGCCGGCGCCCGCGGCCGGGGCAGCCCTCGCGCGCGCGCTCAGGTCCTTCGGCCTCCTGCGCGAGAGCTGGGTCGGCATGCTCGGCGCGGGCCTCGTCCTGTTCTGGGTGGCCGTCGCCCTGTTCGCCCCGCTGATCGCGCCGTTCGGGCCGAACGCGACGCTCGTGCCGTTTCAGAAGCCGGGGGCGGCGTTCGCCGGGAACAGCAGCGTCCCGCCCGGCACGTTCTGGCTCGGCACCGACCATCTCGGCCGCGACATCCTCTCGCGGATCATCTGGGGGTCGCGCACCGTGCTGACCTACGCGCCACTCGCGACGGTGTGCGCGTACACGGTGGGCAGCCTGATGGGCCTGGCGGCGGGCTACAAGCGCGGATGGGTGGACGACGTGCTGTCGCGCATCGCCGACGTCATCCTGTCGTTCCCGGTCCTCGTCCTCTACGTCATCATCATCGCCACGTTCGGGGCGTCGCCCATCAACATCATCTTCGCCATCACCTTCGCGAGCGGGCCGGGCATCATGCGCATCGTGCGCGGCCTCACCCTCGATCTCCGCGAGCCGCGAATACGTGGCCGCGGCCGAGACGCGCGGCGACAGCCCGTGGCGGATCATGCTCGTCGAGATCCTGCCGAACGCCCGCGGGCCCCTGATCGTCGACGCCTGCCTGCGGCTCGGCTACGTCACGATCACCATCGGCGTCCTCGGCTTCCTCGGGCTGGGCCTCCCGCCCCCCAATCCCGATTGGGGCGGGATGATCAACGAAGCCCGCTCGATGGCGATCGCGTTCCCGCACATGACGCTCTTCCCGTGCGTCGCCATCTCGTCGCTGATCCTCGGCTTCAACCTGCTGGCCGACGGGTTGCGCGAGATCTCGCTGCGGGATTGACCGCGACGCGCTGAACATCGGAGCCACGACGATGCCCCTTCGCTTCGACGAGAACGCACCGGTCCTCGAGATCACGGACCTGAGCGTCTCGTATTCGACCCGGGCCGGGGAGATCCCGGCCGTGATCGACTTCTCCCTCACCGTCAAGAAGGGGGAGAGCGTCGGACTCGTCGGCGAGTCCGGGTGCGGGAAGTCCACCGTCGCCCTGGCCATCATGCAGCACATGGGCCGTAACGGCGCCATCAAGAGCGGCAGCATCAGGTTCAAGGGCGTGGAGCTCACCACGCTCCGTCGGGAGGAGCTGCGCCAGTTGCGGGGCTCGAAAATATCGATGATCTACCAGGAGCCGTTCGCGGCCCTGAATCCGAGCCTCACCCTCGGCCGGCAGCTGATGGAGGTGCCGATCGTCCACGAGGGCATCGGCGAGCAGGAGGCGCGCGAGCGCGCGATTCGCGTGCTCGGCGACGTGCGGCTCCCGGACCCCGAGCGGGTCATGACCGCGTACCCCCACCAGATCTCGGGGGGCCAGCAGCAACGCGTGGTGATCGCCATGGCGCTGCTCTCGAACCCCGCCCTCCTGCTGCTCGACGAGCCGACCACCGCCCTCGACGTCACGGTGGAGGCCGGCATCACCAAGCTCATCGGGGACATCAGCAAGCAGTACGGCACGTCGCAGATCTACATCTCCCACAACCTCGGGCTGATCCGCGAGGTCTGCGACCGCGTGTTCGTGATGTACTCGGGCGAGGTCGTCGAGGAAGGCACGATCCACTCGCTGTTCACGCGGCCGAAGCACCCCTACACCCACGGTCTGTTCGGCTGCATCCCGCTGCCCAGCGCCGACAAGAACGCGGCTCCCCTCAAGCCGATCCGGGGCCAGCTTCCGCTGCCGCACGAGCGTCCGCAGGGCTGCAACTTCGGTCCGCGGTGCGACTTCTTCCAGGCGGGGCGGTGCGACGCGACGGACATCCCGATGACCGCGATCACCGGGGACGGCGCCACCTCGGAGCACCGCGCGCGCTGCATCCGCTGGAGCGAGATCGACTTCGGCGCCGACGGTCGCCCGCGGCCAGGCGAAGGACCCGATGGAGATCGGCGACACGGTGCTCGAGGTCGAGCGGATGCAGAAGTACTACGAGGTGATGGACCGCTCCCTGGCGGCGATCATCTCGCGGGAAGCGCGTGCGGTACGTGAAGGCGAACGAGTCGCTCGACTTCGACGCGAGACGCGGCGAGACGGTCGCCATCGTCGGCGAGTCGGGCTGCGGGAAGTCGACGTTCGCCAAGGTGTTGATCGGGCTCGAGACCGCCACCGGCGGTGAGGTCCGCCACGACGGGCAGAACATCGCGCAGATCCCGGTCCGCGGTCGCTCGTCGAAGCAGATCGGCTCGTTGCAGATGGTGTTCCAGAACCCGTTCGACACCCTGAACCCCAGTCACAGCATCGGCTCGCAGATCGCCCGCGTCATCAAGAAGTTCGGCGTCGAGACGGACAAGGCGAAGATCCGGGAACGGGTGTTCGCGCTCCTCGACACCGTCAAGCTGCCGAGGGACTTCTACTACCGGCGCCCGCGTCAGCTCTCCGGCGGTCAGAAGCAGCGCGTCGGGATCGCCCGCGCCTTCGCGGGCAATCCGTCGATGGTCATCGCGGACGAGCCGGTGTCGTCGCTCGACGTCTCGGTCGCGGCCGCGGTCACCGAGCTCCTGATGGACATCCAGCGAAAGCACAAGACCACACTGCTCTTCATCAGCCACGACCTGAGCGTCGTGCGCTACCTCGCGGACCGCATCGTGGTGATGTACCTCGGCCAGATCATGGAGCGCGGCACCACCGAGCAGGTCTTCGACCCGCCCTACCACCCCTACACGGAGGCCCTGCTCTCGGCGGTCCCGATCGCGGACCCTCAGGTCACCAAGCGGGAGATCGTGCTCGAGGGCAACTTGCCGAGCGTGCTGAACCCGCCGAAAGGCTGTCCGTTCACCACGCGATGCCCGCGCAAGGTCGGCAGGATCTGCGACGACGAGCGCCCACCGGTGCAGATGACGGCCGAGGGACATGCCATCGCCTGTCACATCCCGCTCGCGGAGCTGCGCCGGGTCGAGCCGGTGATCACCGTACCGCGGGAGGAAGGGCCGCTCCAGGTCCAGCAGCACGCGTGAGCGCTCGTCGAGCGAGTCCCGCGACTACCGCTCGAGGGCGTTCCCCACGCGCTCGCGAGCGAGACGAACGGCATCGCGTCAGCCTGCGGAGGTGGAGACGTGTACAAGCGAATCCTCGTCGGCCTCGACGGATCGAGTCACGGGCTGCGGACCGCGGAGACGGCGGCCGGGCTCGCCGCCCGGTTCGGCGCCGAGCTCCACCTCCTGACCGTCACCCGGCCCTACGAGGTCTCGCTCGAGGTGCAGGAGTATCTCGAGGCGGAGAATCTGCTCGGCGAGCCGAGTTACGTGCTCGACGAGAAGACCCAGACGATCGTGGACAAGGCCAAGGCGATCGCCGAGCAGAACAAGGTCCGGAAGGTCCAGACCGTGGTCCGCGAGGGCAAGCCCGCGGCGATCCTCGTCGACTACGCGAAGAGCCACAAGATGGACCTCCTCGTGGTCGGGTCGCGGGGCGCGGGCGAGCTCGAGGCGGCGCTCCTCGGCAGCGTGTCGCAGAAGGTGAGCCAGCTCGCGGGCTGCAGCGTCCTCATCGTGAGGTAGCAATCCGGGGAGGGGCGCACCGAAGAGGTCTCCGCGCTCCCCTATCAGCCATGCACGGAGGCGCTGCTCTCCGCGGGTGCCCGGGGTGCCCGAGCCTAGGGCATCCCGAGGCGGAAGCCAGTCAGCTCAGGAGCTTGGCGTCGTACGGATAGGTGCAGAGGAGCTGGGCGCCGTCCCGGGTCACCAGGATCTGATCCTCCAGCTTGACGCCGAAGGGGGCGCCCACCTTCCCGGCGTAGCACTCGAGGCAGAGGATCATGTTCTCCTTGATCTCGCGCTCGGGCATGATCCGCCGGGGGCCCCGGTCGTCGTCCGGGTAGGGGATGCCGGGCCCCTCGTCCTCCAGCCCGGCCTGGTGGACCATGGCGCCGTAGCGCTGGGCCTTGTAGGCCTCGGGGAGCTGGGGCGCCTTGTGGGCGAACTCCGCGAAGGTCAGGCCGGGCCGGACCAGGTCGAACATCCCGACGACGCAGTCGTAGGCCACGCGGTAGGCCTCCCGCTGCTCGGGCGATGACGTGTCGCCGCAGAGGAACGTGCGCGAGACGTCGATGACGTAGCCCTCGTAGCCGTTGGCGTCGGTGTCGACGCCGACCAGGTCGCCGGGCATGACGATCTTGTCGTGGGCCTCGCTCATCCAGGGGTTCGTGTTGGTGCCGGAGGCGACCAGCCGGGTGAAGAGGAACTCGCCGTGGCGCCGGAGCAGGGCATGCCCCAGCTCCGCCAACAGCTCGTACTCCCGGATGCCCGGGCGGATGGCGGCCTCGAAGTCGGCGAGGATGGCGTCGCCGATGCCGCCGTTGATGATCATGAGCTGGACTTCCTCGAGGGTCTTCACCTCGCGCGCGTCCACCGTGGCCGGGCCGGAGTCGGTCAGGGCGATGCCCTCCGCCTGGAGCGCGAGGAAGCCGAAGCCGTCGAGCTTGTCGACGGCCAGGCGCTCCCGCTCGAGGCCGAGCTCCTTCAGGACCGAGCGGATCGACTGCGCCCACTCGCGGGCCTTGTTGGCGGACTGCACGCCGCCGAACTGCCAGCCGAAGGCCGGCCGCACGTCGCGGACCAGCTTCTGGGAGACGTGGATGGAGCCCTTGTACTCGAAGAGGACGGGCGCGCCGTCGGCCGGCACCACGCAGTAGCGGGCGAAGGTGCCCGCCGTCCACACGCCCATGATGTCGGTGCCGGTGGCGTACCGGATGCTGGCCGGGTTGAAGAAGAGGCAGACCGGCAGGTCGTGACGCTTCATCATCGCCTGGAGCCGGGCCAGGCGACCGGCGCGCAGCTTCTCGAAGTTGACCTCGCTGAGGTTGGGCACCCGGAGCTGGTGGATGCGCGGGCGCATGGCCAGCAGTCGGCCCTGGTCGGTGATCACGGACGCGGACCTCCTTCCGCTCGGCGCGTCGCGTCGCGCGCGGCCGGGCCTACGAGGACACCGTGACGACGTGCAGGGCGCGTGAGGGGAGTGGGCTCCGAGCTCGGCCCGCCTGCGCGGTGACGCCAGAGTAGATCAGGCCGTTCCACGACGCAAGCCGGGGGCAACCGGACGGGCGACCGCCGGCCTGCCCGCTGGAATGCCGCCTCCAGGGTCGGATATGCTGGGGCCCGGCCGCCGGTCCGTGGGCCACCGTCCGGTCTGCTGGGAGGAGCGAGAGATGCCGGTCCCTGTCGGCCTCAACGTGTGGTCGCGGCTGGTGGAGCACACCTTCCCGTACCTGGACCGGACGGCCGGTCCGTTCGACTCCCTCTGGTTCCCCGACCACGTCCAGTACGATGGTCACAAGGTCGCCGAGGGCTGGATCCTGCTGGCCTATGCCCTCGCCCGCTATCCGGACAAGCTGTGCGGCCACGAGGTCCTGTGCAACAGCTTCCGCAATCCGGCGCACCTGGCCAAGATGGTCGCCTCCGCTCAGGCGCTCTCGGGCGGTCGCGTGATCCTGGGCATCGGGGCGGGATGGAACGAGGAGGAGTACCTGGCCTACGGGTGGCCCTTCCCGCCGGCCCGGGTGCGGATCGCCCAGCTGGCCGAGGCCATCGAGCTGATCCGGTCGATGTGGACCCAGGCCCCGGCCAGCTACGAGGGCCAGCACTACCGGATCACCGGCGCCCGCTGCGAGCCGCGCCCCAGCCCGATCCCGCCCGTCATGGTCGGCGGCTCCGGGGAGAAGTATCTCCTGCGGGTCGTGGCCCGGCACGCCGACTGGTGGAACTACAGCTTTCGCAGCCGGGAGGACTATGCCCGCAAGCAGGAGGTGCTCGGGAATCACTGCCGGGACGTGGGCCGGGACTACGACGAGATCCGGCAGGTCGTCCGGGTGGGCATCCTGATCGCCGAGACGGAGCGCGAGGTCGAGCGCGCCAAGGCGCGGCCCGACATCCGGCCGCTGGCGGACATGCAGGTGGTCGGCACCCCGGCCCAGGTGACCGAGGCGCTGCTCGGCGTGATCGAGCAGGGGGCCGATCGCCTCACGGTCAACTTCGCCGACGTGCCCCACCCGGACGGGACCACTCTGTTCGCCGCGGATGTCCTGCCCCACCTCTGAGAGCGGGATCCCGCGCCCACACGACCCGCTGGCATGAAGATCGCGATCCCGGGCGGCACCGGCCAGGTCGGCACACTCCTGGCGCGCGCGTTTCACGGAGACGGTCACGAGGTGGTCGTTCTCGGTCGCTCGCCGAAGTCGGCGCCGTGGCGGGTGGCGCGGTGGGATCCGGCGCAGCCTGGCCGGCTGGGTCCGCGAGCTCGACGGCGCGGACGTCGTGATCAATCTCGCGGGCCGGTCCGTCAACTGCCGGTACACGCCCCGGAATCGACAGGAGATCCTGCAATCGCGGGTCGCGTCCGTCGGCGCGGTGGGTCGCGCGATCGCGGAGGCGCGACGACCTCCGTCCGTGTGGCTCCAGGCGAGCACGGCGACGATCTACGCTCACCGCTACGATGCGCCCAACGACGAGGTGTCCGGCGTGATCGGCGGCGCGGAGCCGGGTGCTCCGGACACCTGGCGCTTCAGCATCGACGTGGCCACGGCGTGGGAGAAGGCACTCGACGAGGCTCCGGCGAGCGGGACGCGCAAGGTGAAGCTCCGATCCGCGATGATCATGAGTCCCGACTCCGGAGGGCATCTTCGACACGCTGCTGACGCTCGTGCGCCGCGGCCTCGGCGGGACGGCCGGCGACGGCCGCCAGTACGTCTCGTGGATCCACGAGGCGGACTTCGTCCGCGCCGTCTATTTCCTGATCGAGCGGGCCGAGCTCGACGGCGCGGTCAACCTGGCGTCGCCGAACCCGCTGCCGAACCAGGAGTTCATGGCCACCTTGCGCCGGACATGGGGAGCGCCCATCGGGCTGCCGTCGACCAGGTGGATGCTCGAGATCGGCGCCGTTCTCCTGAGGACCGAGACCGAGCTCATCCTGAAGAGCCGGCGTGTCGTTCCCGGCCGCCTGCTGCGCGGCGGGTTCTCGTTCAGATACGCCGAGTGGCCCGACGCCGCCCGCGAGCTGTGCGAGCGCTGGAAGGCCACGCGGGCGCGAGAAGAGCCGTCCAGCGACTCCCCACCGTAGATGACCCGCAGACTTTCCGGGATGTCGCCGCCGTCCAGGAAGCCCTACTGGATCACTCGGTCCGCGCGCATCAGGATCGCCTGGGGAACCTTGAGGCCGAGGGTCCTGGCGGTCGCGAGATTGACCATCATTTCGAATCGCATCGGCTGCTCCATGGGAAGGTCAGCCGGCTTGGCCCCCTTCAGCACCTTGTCAACGAAGGACGCGGCACGGCGGAACATGTCGTTCATGTTCGGGCCGTATGTCATCAGCGCCCCGAGCTCGGCCTGGTCGCGGAAGTCGGAGATCGTCGGTAGCCGGCTCTTGTTGGCGAGGTCGAGCAGTCGCACCTGATGCGTCAGGATGATGGGCTCGGCGGTCAGGAGCAGGGCGCCGGCGCGCCGCTCGCGGATGCGTGAGAACACGCCGTCGAGATCAGCGGGGATTCGAAACGGCACGAGCTCCACTTCCAGGCGCAAGAGCCGAGCCGCCTTCTCTGTCTCGGCCACGTGTGACCTGCTTGCCGGGTTGTCCGGATTGTAGAGCACGGCCACACGGGAGAGCGCCGGCACGACTTCCTTCAGCAGCTCGAGCTGCTTCGCTTCCAGCTCGTGCGACGGAAGGCTCAGACCCGTGATATTGCCGCCGGGCCGGGCGAGGCTTGTGACGAGCCCTCCCATCACCGGATCGGCAACCAGCGCTAGGACGATCGGTGTCGCCCGATTGGTCTGCGCGAAGGCCCGGAGCCACGGCGCGCCAACCGTGACGAGCACGTCAACATTGAGGCGGATCAGCTCGTCAGCCAAACCGGGGAGCCGCTCGTACTGTCCTAGCGCAGAACGCCACTCGATCACGATGCTCTGCCCTTCGACGTATCCGAGGTCGCGGAGACCGAGACGGAATGCCTCGTCCGCCATCAGGTTCTCCGGGTCCTTCTGAGCGAATGGCGGAGAGAGGCGCTCTCCGCGAGGGGTGGGACACAGCCACGGACACACCACTCCGACCCGAGGGATCTTGCCCGTCGGCTGCGCGCCGACGGTCGGTGAGCCCGCGGGCAGGCCGGGAAGGAACGTCAGCAGCACGAGGAAGGCGATGGCCAGCCGCGTCATTGGCGACCCCCGATGGGCGAGATGCTACGCCGGGAGACGGGGCGCGGTCAAACAGCCCCCGAGATTGCCTTCGCGGACGGGCGGCGAGGCCGGCCGGGCGAGCGGCGCCCGCCTTGGCCAGGAGCCCGGAAACCCTCACGCCGCGGCCCGATCGACCGACCGGCAGCCTCGGTACGACCTACCAGAGGGTGTAGCCGCCGTCGATGACCAGGACGGCGCCGGTCATGTAGCGGGAGGCGTCGCTGGCCAGGTACACGGCGAGCGGCGCCAGGTCTTCGGGCTCGCCGTAGTCGCCCATGGGGACCTGGGCCTTGAACGTCTCGACGATCGCCGGGTTGACCGTCTTCCAGCGGACGTTCGGCGCCGTCATGAAGCCGCCGGGCGCGATGGCGTTGACCGTCACCCGGTGGGGCGCCCAGTCGGCGGCGGTGGCCCGGGTGAAGGCGATGACCGCGGCCTTGGCCGTCTCGTAGCTCCGTCCCCCGATGCCGCGGTTCGAGATGATCCCCGAGATCGACGCGATGTTGATGACCCGTCCGCCCTGGCCCCGCGCCACCATGGCGCCGCCGATCAGCTTGGTGCAGACGAAGGTGCTGGTCAGGTTGAGATCGATGAGCGATTGCCAGGTCTCGAGGGGCAGGTCCGGGGTCGGGATGTCCACGCGGCGCCCGCCGACGTTGTTGATCAGGATGTCGATCGGCCCGTGGTCGGCCAGAGCCGTCCGGCAGGCGCGCTCCGCCTCCTCGGGGCGGCCGACGTCCGCCTGGATGGTGAAGGCGCGCCGCCCGCGGGCCCGGACGTCGGCGGCCGTCTGGTCCAGGCTCGGCTGCTCGCGGCCGACCAGGACCACGTCGGCGCCGGCCTCGGCGATCCCCAGGGCCATCTCGCGGCCGAGCCCGCGGCTCCCGCCGGTGATGAACAGGCGCTTCCCGTCGAGCCGGAACCGGTCCAGGACGGACATTCGTCACCTCCCTCCTCCCCCCCCCAGCCCCCCTCCCCCACCCACTGGGGGGAGGGGGGGGCCGGAGGTGCAGGTGAGATACCCCCGGATGTTCAGACCAGGTCGCGGGGCACCGTGGTGTTCCAGCTCCGGGGGAAGACGCGGCCCTCGCCCTCGAAGGCGTCCAGGATGGCCTGCACCCGGAACTCCTCGCGCGTCGCCGTGAGGATGGTGCGGGTGCGGGCCTCGACGCGCCAGTCGCCCCGCCGCATCCGGACGGTCGAGGCCACCTCCGCCCGCGCCGAGAGCGGGTCGTCGGGTCGGATGTCGTAGCGCTCGGTGACGACGGTCTGCACGGTGAGGTCGATGTCGTCCAGCCGGTAGAGCCCGCTGTCCTGGAGGATCTCCTGCGTGACCACGTCGGCGGCGACGTCGTGGTGGACCGTCCGCCCCCCGCGGGCGGGCTCCAGCATCGGCCAGACGATCGGCCAGTAGGCGGTGGAGAGGGCGAGGCGCACCCGATGGCCCGGGGGGAAGGCCTGGGCCACGTCGCCGAGCGGGAGCCGCACGCGGTAGCGGCGTCCGGGCGTGAGCGGCGCCGGCGCCTCGTGGCCGTCGCGATGGGTCAGGTTGAGCAGGCCGTAGGTGACGCGGGTGGCGGCGCCGTCCGGGGCGACGTCGGAGAGCCGGGCGGCCACGAGGGCGACGGGGCGGTCGGCGGCCAGCTCCAGCTCCACCACCGGCGCGCCGAGGATCTCCACGCGCTCACCCAGCGGCTCGGTGTCGAAGACGAGCGACCCGCCGTCCTCGAAGCGCTGGTCGGTCGGCAGGTCCAGCCCGGTGCCGTGGGCGCACCAGCGCCCGGCGTGGAGGCCGACGGTTTCCGGCGAGCGCAGATGGAGCTCGACCTCGCGTCCCGGTGCCGGCTCCAGCCGACCCGGCGTGAGCGCGAGCCGCCAGGGGCGGATGCGCGGCGACGGCCAGGCGGACTCCCCGATCCATCGGCCCGGACGCTCGGGGTAGTGATGGGCGGGCGGGACGCTCTCCTGCATCCAGAGGCGCAGGAGCGGCTCGCGTCGCGCCGTCACCGGTCGGTCAGCAGACGATCGGCCTCCGCAAGAACCTCGTCGAGGTCATGCCCCTTGGCGGTCGCAATCTCGCGCTCGCCTCGTGCAAGGATCCGGAGGATCTGTCGCTCATGCTCAGAGCGCTCGTACGCTTCGACGCTGAGCATGACGGCTGCCGCCCTTCCTCGCTGCGTGATGACGAGGGGCTGCTTTGTGGCGCGAATCCGTCTGAGGGCCGCGGCCGCGTCTTGCCGAAGATCGGTGACCGGGATGATGTCGGGGACCTTGGGCATCGATGTCTCCTTCCGTACGCCCAAGAGTACCTTCAACCGTACCCCCAAGCAACGTCCTCGGATCCGCTACGGACTGACCCCACAGCGGTCAGCGGGGGGCAACGCGAGCCCCTGGTCGACGGCACAGCCCGGTCAGGCAGCGTCGGTCACCTCTTGCGCAGGTGGATCACCCTCGGCGCGGAGCCCTCGGCGCCGCGGGAGTCGTCTGCCCGGCGCAAGAGTGTGGGTGCAACGTTCCAGCGCTGGCCGCTGTCGGTGATGACGGTGACCGTCTTCCGGTTGTAGCGAGTCAGCATGCCGATCACGACCGGACGGCCTTCCGGCTGGAACGAAACACGATCACCGATCCTGAACTCTAGCATCTCGGCGTGCGCCCGCATCTGATGCAGGAACCTCAACCGCTCGACGATCCTGTTGTTGAGGTCGATGAGCTCCGATTCGGTGAGCCGGTCGATGTCGATGCCCATTCACACTCCCTTGGTCGGAGGAAGCGGACCTCGTCCAGGTACGGCTTGCCGGCCTGCCAGTAGTCGGCACGCCGCTTCAGACCGGGGAGACCTTCCGCTCGAGCCGGCGGGCGGCGACCGACATCGAGTAGGTCAGGATCCAGTAGACCACCGCGATGAAGAGGTACAGCTCGAACGGCTTGATCTCCCGGTTGTTCACGATCTGGGCGGCCTTGGTGAGGTCCACGTAGCCGATGATCGACGCCAGCGAGGTGTCCTTCAGGAGCACGATCATCTGCGTCACCAGGGACGGCAGCATGTTGCGGAGGGCCTGGGGGAGGACGACGTAGAACATGCTCTGGCGCCCCTTGAGCCCCAGCGCGGTGGCCGCCTCCACCTGACCGCGCGGCACCGACTGGATGCCGGCCCGCACGATCTCGCCGAAGTAGGCGGCCTCGAAGACGACGAACGCCACCAGGGCCACGCCGTACTCCGGGATCGGCAGCCGGAGGAGCTGGGGGATGATGAACCACATCCAGAAGATCACCATGACCAGGGGCACGCCGCGGAAGAACTCGACGTACATCGTCGCCGCCGTCCGCAGCCACGCCGCCTGCGCCAGGCGTGCCAGCCCGATGAAGATGCCGAGCACGAAGCCGAGGATGATGGCCGGGATCGCCAGGCGCAGGGTGCCGCCCGCGAAGCCGCCGATGCCCAGGAGCCCCTGCACGATCAGAAACTTGAAGTTGGCGCCGATGACGCCGAAGTCGAGCATGGCTCAGCCGGCCCCGACCCGGGCGATCAGCCCCGGGATGGCGAAGTGCCGCTCCACGCGGGCCATGACGTACGCGATGACGACGCAGAGGCCCAGGTAGATGAGGGTGCCGGCGGTCAACGCCTCGATCGCGCGGGCGGTGTAGGTCTCGATCTGCCGGGTCTGGAACGTCAGCTCGGCCACGCTGATGGTCAGCGCCACCGAGGAGTTCTTGAGGAGCGCCAGCGACTCGTTGGTGGCCGGCGGCACGATGAGCCGAAGGGCGATGGGCAGGATGACGAGCTGGTAGGCCTTGGGGACCGTCAGGCCCAGCGCCACCGACGCCTCGAACTGGGTCCGGGGGATCGAGAGGATGCCCGAGCGGATGACCTCCGAGAAGCGGGCACCGTGATACACGCCCAGCGCGACCGTCCCCGCCCAGAACTCGGCGCTGTGGTCGAAGAGCCAGGCCTGGACGGCCTGGGGCAGGAGCGGGGGGACGCCGAAGTACCAGAAGAACATCCAGACCAGCAGGGGGACATTGCGGAAGAACTCGACGTAGAAGACCGCCATGGCCCGGAGCGGCTTGAACGGCACCGTCCGCATCGCCCCTGAGAGGACGCCGAGCGTCACCGCCAGCAGCCAGGCCAGGGCCGACATGGCCAGGGTCGTGAGCAGGCCCTGGAGCAGCCAGCCCCCCGACTGGCCGCTCCAGAGCACGCTCCAGTTGAACTGGTAGCTCATGCGCCTACCTTGAGGTCACGTTCCTTGAAGCGCCAAAGCCATGGCAGATGGGTTGAGCGCCCGGGGCGGGGTCGAGGAGCGAGCAGCGCTAGGACGCAGGGAGTCGCCGACCGCAGGCGTACTCCGAGTACGCCGAGGATCGGCGACGACCGAGGACGACGCGATGCGACGCTCATCGGCCCCGCCCCAACCGGCTATTTCTTGATCTGAGACAGCAGGAACGCCTTCACGTCCGGGGTCAGCGGATAGGGCACCTCGCCCTTGGGGCCGAACCACTTGTCGTACAGCTCGAAGTACTTCCCCGACTCCAGGGCCTGCTTCAGGCCGGCGTCCACCACCTGCTGGAAGTCCGCCTCGCCCTTGCGCATGGCCATGCCGTAGGGTTCCCGCGAGTAGAAGTCGCCGACGACCTCCCAGTCGTCCGGCTTCGGGGCCTTGGCCTTGAGGCCGGCGAGCTGGATGCCGTCGTTGGTGTAGGCGTCGACCTGGCCCTGGACCATCGCCTGGAACGCCGAGGGCTGGTCGGGGAACTCGCGGAGGTTGGCGGTCGGCACCTTCTCGCGGATGATCTTCGCGTTGGTGGAGCCCTGCTGGGCGGCGATCCGCTTGCCGGCGACGGAGTCGATGCCCTTGATCGGGCTGCCCTTCTTGACCAGGAACTGGGCGCCGGTGAGGAAGAAGGTGAGGCTGAAATCGACGCTCTGGCGTCGCTCCGGGGTGTCGGTCATGGTGCCGGCGATGAGGTCGACCGCGTTCGACGTCAGCAGCGGGATGCGGGTGGCCGGCGCCGACTCCTTCTTCTCGACCTTGACGGGCTTGCCGAGCTTCTTCGAGATCGCCGGCGCCACCGCCTGCTCGACCAGGTCGATCGTGAAGCCGACCCACTCGTTGCTCTTGTTGATGTACGCGAACGGCGGCGAGCCGGTCCGGGTGCCGATCGTCAGCGTGCCCGTGCGGCCGATCTTCTCGAGCGTCGTCTCGGCGAAGGCGGGGGTGGCCAGCGGCAGCGCAACCGCCAGCGCGACGAGGATCGACAGGACTCGCTTCATCGTGGCCTCCATTCAGTGAGAGAGGATCTTGGACAGGAACTGCCGGGCCCGGTCGGAGACCGGGTTGGCGAAGAACGTCTCGGGCGGGGCGTCCTCGACGACCTGCCCGGCGTCCATGAAGATCACCCGGTGGGCGACCCGGCGGGCGAAGCCCATCTCGTGGGTGACCACCATCATGGTCATGCCGTCCTTGGCCAGGAGTGTCATGACGTCGAGGACCTCGTTGATCATCTCGGGATCGAGGGCCGAGGTCGGCTCGTCGAAGAGCATGATCTCGGGCTGCATGGCCAGCGCCCGCGCGATGGCGACCCGCTGTTGCTGGCCGCCGGAGAGGTTGGCCGGGTAGTGGCCCGCCTTCTCCGGGATCCCGACCCGCTCCAGGAGCGCCCGCGCCGTCTTCTCGGCGGCGGCGCGGCCGACGCCGCGGACCTTCAGCGGGGCCAGCATGATGTTCTCGATTGCCGTCTTGTGGGGGAAGAGGTTGAACGACTGGAAGACCATGCCGACGCGGGTGCGGAGCCGCGGCAGGTCGACGCCGGGGCGCGTGAGCGACTCGCCGAGGACGAGCAGCTCCCCGGCCTGGATCCGCTCCAGCACGTTGACGCAGCGGATCAGCGTGCTCTTGCCCGATCCCGACGGGCCGCACACCACCACCACCTCGCCGGGAGCGACGGTCAGGTTGATGTCGTGCAGGACGTGGAAGCGCCCGTAGTACTTCTGGACACCCTTGAACTCGATCGCCGGGCCGGCCATCGGTCGCTCCCTTCCCTGGTCAGGCGGCCAGGCGCGCGCGCACCTTGGCCAGTGCGCGACCGCCGTCGGCCGGCTTGCCGGCGAGGATGCCGCGGGTCAGGGACTCCAGTGCCGTCTCGATCTCGTGGATCGCGTCCAGCTCCTTCTTGGCCCCCACGCCCGCGGCCCGGATCTGCTCCCGCACCCCGGCGGCGCCCGACTGGCGCTCCGCCTCGAGGTAGGCGGCGAGGACGTCGGCGATGCCGGCCGCGGACGCCGCCATCACGCGGGTCAGGAAGGTGACGCCGGCCTGGTTGACCACGTGGTTCACCGCGGCGGTGGCCGCGATCTCGCGCCGGAGCGCGTGCTCGGGAAAGTGCTCGGCGAAGCGCTCGCGGAGCCCTCGGGGGAAGTAGCCGTCCAGGAAGGGTCGGGCCACCGGGCGGTCCGGGAAGTCGGTCTCCATGACCCGGGTGAAGGCGTGCAGCTTGGTGTGGCCGAGGAGCACGGCCAGGAGCGGCCGGGGCAGCCCCCGGGCCCGCTCGGGGCTCGCCAGCAGCTCCTCCCGGGACGGCACCGCGTCGTCGGCGCGGCTCAGGACACCGGCCGCCACCAGCTCGTCGACGAACGCCACGAACTCCTCGTAGCGGTCGGCGCTGCGCCGCCCGTCGAGCGTGAGGGCCAGGGCCTGGCTGGCATTGTCGGCGAGCACGAGCGCGGCCACCTCCTCGGTCAGCCCGGCCAGGATCCGGTTCCGCTCCTCCCGGCCGCCGAGGACGCCCTTCTTCACGAGGAGGTCCAGCAGGATCTTGATGTTCACCTCGTGGTCGGACAGGTCGACGCCGCCCGAGTTGTCCACCGCGTCCGTGTTGATGAGCCCGCCCCGGGCCCAGTACGCGAGCCGTCCCTTCTGCGTGAAGCCGAGGTTCCCGCCCTCGGCCACGACCCGGGCCCGCACGTCGCCGCCGTTGACGCGCACCCGGTCGTTGGCGCGGTCCCCGACTGCCCCGTCGTCCTCGCCGGCGGCCTTGACGTAGGTCCCGATGCCGCCGTTGTAGAGGAGGTCGACGCGCGCGGTGAGGATGTGGCGGATGACCTCCTCGCCGCTCGCGCTCTCCCCCTCGAGATCCAGGAGCCGCCGCATCTCGGGGCTCAGCGGGATGGCCTTGGCCGTGCGATCGAAGACGCCGCCCCCCCGGCTGATCAGGGCCGGGTCGTAGTCGCGCCAGCTCGAGCGCGGGAGGCGGAAGAGCCGCTCCCGCTCCCGGTAGCTCACCTCGGGATCGGGGTCGGGGTCGACGAAGATGTGGACGTGGTTGAAGGCGGCGACCAGCTTCATGGCGCGGCTCTGGAGGGCGCCGTTGCCGAACACGTCGCCGGCCATGTCGCCGATGCCGACCGCCGTGAACGGCTCCCGCCCGACGTCCAGGCCGAGGTTCCGGAAGTGGTGCTCGACGCACTTCCACGCCCCGCGCGCGGTGATCCCGACCTTCTTGTGGTCGTAGCCCACGCTCCCGCCGGAGGCGAAGGCGTCCCCCAGCCAGAAGCCGTACTGTGCGGAGACGCGGTTCGCGGTGTCGGAGAGGTGCGCCGTCCCCTTGTCGGCCGCCACCACCAGGTACGGGTCGTCGCCGTCGTGGCGGACGACCTCGGGGGGATGGACGATGCGGCCGTCCACGACGTTGTCGGTCACGTCGAGGAGCCCGGAGACGAACTCCCGGTAGCGATCGATCAGATACGCGTCGAGGGCGGGGCGCGCGGGCACCTGCCCCTTGAGGACGAAGCCGCCCTTGGCCCCGACCGGCACGATGATCGCGTTCTTCACCATCTGGGTCTTCATCAGACCCAGGACCTCCGTCCGGAAGTCGTCCGTGGCGGTCGCTCCAGCGGATGCCGCCCCGGGCCACGCGGCCTCCCCGGAGGTGGATGCCCTCCAGCAGCCGGGAGTGGACGTAGATCTCGACCAGCGGCCGCGGCGAGGGCAGGCCGTCCAGCTTGCGGCTGTCCAGCTTGATGGCGACGACCGGCCGCTCCGGCCGCTGGTAGAAGTTCGTCCGCAGGGAGCATCGGATCAGGTTGTCGAGCGCCCGCAGCACCTCGTCCTCGGCCAGGCTCTGAACGGACTCCAGCGCGGCCCGCAGGCCCTTCTTGCTCTCGGCGATGGCCGCCGCCCGGTCGCCGGGCAGGTCCGGGTCGAAGCGCGCGGCGAACGCGCCGAAGAGCGCCGCCGCCACCGCGCTGTTGCGGAGCAGCACGCCGTTGACGGTCTCCACGTTGTAGTAGGGCCGGATCTGAAGCAGGTGGTTCCGGAGCGTCCGCAGGACCTCCACCTCGCGCCAGGCCAGGCCGGCGCGGAGGATGAGGCCGTTCAGGCGGTCGTCGGTGGCCCGACGCTCGTCGAGCGCCCGGAGCGCCTTCCAGAACCGGTGCTCGCCGGCCCGGAGGGCGGCGATCCGCTCGGGCGGCGCCTCGACCTCGAGGCGGTACAGGAAGCCCCGGCGACCTTCGGGCAGGGTCAGGGGAATGCGCAGCTCCTCGGTGACGGTGAGCCCGAGGTTCTGGAGGGTGCGGAGGGTGTCGGTGAGCGCGCAGGGCCCGGATCGAGTAGAGCTTGAGGGTGACGACCTCCGCGCTGCGCGGGACGAGGGAGAGCTCGAGCCGTCCCTCGAGCCGCTCCAGGCGCTCGATGTCCTCCGGCACCTCCTCGGGCGGCGTCGACTCCCGGTAGAGTCCGCTCCGGCTCTCCGACCGGACGTAGCGGCTGAAGAGCCGCCGGCCCTCGCGCTCGCCGAAGGCGCCCTCCAGGACGGCCGCCACCCGGTCCTCCCAGGTCGTGACCAGCGACCGGGTGATCCGGCGGACGGCCTCGACCTCGACGGGGTGCTCGAGCCGCCCGGCGTCGAAGTAGGCGAGCAGCACGGTCACCGCCCCGCAGTCGGCCGAGGTGCTGAACGAGACGGGACCGAAGGCCTCGGCCAGGGCCTGGCCCAGGTCGGCCTCGGTCTTGACGGAGTAGCGCAGGCGCGAGAAGGCGACGTAGAGGGTGACGTACCCCGAGCCCCGGCGGCTGTAGACCGCGATCTCGTCGTCGGCGGTCAGGGAGACGATGCGGTCGATGATCTCCTTCAGGCTCCCGACGTCGGCGTAGAACAGCTCCCGCTCGCGGCAAGCGGTTGAAGAGCGCCCGGATCTCGCGGTAGGCGTACGAGTTGGGCAGGGCGCCGCTCTCGGCCAGGAGCGCAGTCGTGCTTCTCGCTGGAGCAGCGGGATCTCCGACGCCTTCTCGGTGAAGGCCCCCTTGGCGAGGCGGCCCAGGAGCAGCGTCGCCTCCACCAGGCTCCCGTCCGGGCCCCACTCGCGGACCACGATGTCGTCGATCGGCTCGAGGTGGTAGATGGCGGAGGCGTTGTTGCAGTAGTCGATGTCGATGATCCGGTCGTCGTCGGCGGCGGGCGCGATGTGGCCCTCCACCTCTTCCAGGAGACCGGGGAACACCACGGGCAGGAGCGCCGGATCGGTGAAGACGCCGGTGGCGCTCTCGTGGACGCGGTCGGGCGTGCCGTCGGGCCGGAGGCGGTACCGGACCGTTCCCATGAAGATGTAGTTGTCGTCGAGGAGCCACTCCAGGAAGGCGCGGGCGGCCTGCGCCTCGGCCGGCCGGCCCCGGCGGCTCGCCAGACGCGGGCCGAGGTCGCGGACGGCGTCCGCACCATCGCCCGGAAGTCCTCGACGGCCGTGAAGACGCACTTCAGCACCGAGTAGATCTCGTGCTCGATCCGGCGGAGCCGCTCCTTCGAGTCCACCCGCTCGATCTGGAAGTGGCAGTAGCACTCCTTGGCCCCCTCGTCGTGGGGGCCGCCGATCCCCACGATCCGTCTCCCACTGCCGCCGCACGGTCGACGATGGGGTGGATCGCGGCGAAGACCCGGAGCCCGGCCTTCTGGAAGTAGTTCTTGAGGCTGTCGAAGATGAACGGGGCGTCGCTGCGTGTGGGTCTCGACGATCGTGGTCTCGAGCGGGAGGTCGGCCCCCTCGCCCACCGCCCGGGCCTCGGCCTCGCTCGGGTTCCGGGCCCAGACGTGGATGCCCGGCAGGCCCTTGTAGAGCTGGTAGGCAGGGGGCATCTCCCGGGCCACGAAGCGGAAGTGGTCCAGGAGCCGGGCGGCCAGGGCCGCCGGGTTCAGGCGGAGGGCGAGTCGGTCGGGCATCTCGGCGAAGACCACCGGCGCGCAGCGAGAGGACCAGGTCCCGGTCCTCGGGCGCCGCCTGGATCTTCAGCAGGTCGGTCAGCTCCGCGAGGCGGGCTGCCCGCTGCTGAGGGTCAGCCGTCTGCATGCGGATGACCGGGCCGTCGGGGTGCGCGCATCATGCTCGAATCACTGGGTTCGCTCGAGGTAGGTGCAGCATAACGAAGACCGATCGGGCTCGCAAGGCCAGGGGGCCGGGGGGTCGTTCGAGCCCCCGCCGTTCTATTGGCTCAGCTCGAAGCCGTCACGATCACTTTCCTCGCGCACGGTGATCGGGCGGGTGATCTCGAAGCCCCGCGCTTCCAGGAGCCCGCGGAGCCGCCCGGCGACGTCGGCGGGCAACGGCCAGGGCGCGTCGGTGCGGCGATGGCGTGCCCCGCCCCGCACCACCTCTTCGACGACACCGTGGCGCCGGAGCTCCCAGAACGCGACGAACGTCGTCACGGGCAAAAGCCTCGGGTCCCCGCCGGATCGGTGACATAATCGCGGCTGGCGCGATGCCGACCGATCGTCGCGGGGTTCGCCGCCTGCTCTCGCTGCCGCGCATTGTGCGGGCCCGGCCACGACTGTTCTCTTCGGTAGCCCTCGGCGTCGTCGTGAGCGCGGCGGCGACCGTCGCGTCGGGCTGGACGCTGGCCTCCTGCCTGCTCGTCGGCTGGGACGTCGGCGTCGGGCTCTACCTGGTGCTCGCACTCGAGCTGATGATTCGCTCCGACGTCCAGAGCATCCGCCGCCGCGCCGCCCTGCAGGACGAGGGGCAGCTCGCCATCCTCGTGCTCACCGTGGCCGCGGCGCTGGCGAGCCTGGGCGCCATCGTCGCCGAGCTGGGTACCGGCGCCGGCGGGGCGCGGCTGCCCAGCCATCTCGCCGGAGCGACCCTGACCATCCTGCTGTCCTGGGCGTTCATCCACACGATCTTCGCGCTGCACTACGCCCACGAGTTCTACGACGAGGAGGCCGGGGGCGGGATGGCCTTCCCGGGGGGCGACGGTGACCCAGATTACTGGGACTTCGCCTACTTCTCGTTCGTCATCGGCATGACGTCGCAGGTCTCCGACGTGAGCGTCACCAGCAAGCGGATCCGCCGGACCGTCGCTGCCCACGGCGTCGTGTCCTTCCTGTTCAACGCGGCGCTCCTCGCGCTGACCGTCAACATCGCCGCCAGCGCGCTCTGAGATTTTCGGGACCTCCCTCCCACCCCCCCAGCCCCCCTCCCCCTCCCACTGGGGGGAGGGGGGAGCCGGAGGCTCCGCCAGGGTCAGCGGTTGCAAGAAGCCGTCGGGGACTACACCCAGGGGGAGTGGACCCTGGTATCATCCGGGCAACCGGGGCGTCAAGCTGGCGCTCCCGGCACCCGCGGCAAACCGTCACCGGCGGTGAGGGCGTCGAGCAGGGGGCCGAGCGCTTCGGCCGCGAGAAAGGCGGCGGTCTGCCGGTCCGCCTGCGAGGCCGCCTCGAGCAGCGCCGCCTGGCGGTCGGGGGGCTGGGCCGCCGAGCCAGGCTGCCGCGGCTCCGCGAACGGGGGGCCCGACGAGCCCCAGCACGTCGCGGACGAGCGTCCGGGCCAGGTCGCGTCGGGCCCCGCCGTCGAGCGACACGCGCATCGCGGCGAACGAGCGGGCGAGCGCGAGCGCGAGCCGGAGCCCCTCGCCGCGCGCCTCGACCAGATCGCGCCACACGGCGCCCCAAACGACCTTCACCGAGGGCCAGACGCGCGCGATGGCGGGCCCGAGCAGGGGCGTGGCCTCCAGCGGCAGGAGGGCCGCCAGCGCGTCGCGCCAGACCGGACCGAGCGGGACGTCGGGCTCCGGAGCGGGCGGCGGCGCCGGCAGCCGCTCGAGGAGGTTGCCGGCGGTGTCCAGGACCAGGTGGTCCTCGAGGGGGCGGCCGAGCGCGACCAGCGACGCCACGAACCGCGGGCTCTCGTCGGTGCCGGTGACCCGCCGCACGACCCGGTGCTCGCGGCGCTCGAGTCCCTGCCAGTCGCGGCGATGGTAGGTCCGCCCGTCCCAGCTCACCTTCTCCACGCCGTCCCGGAGCTGCACGGAGATGCCGTCCTCGAGGAATAGGCGCTCGGGAGGGTGCGGCGTCCACTCGAGCGGGGCCTCGCGCACCACACCGGCGAGAAACGCCTGCTCGGCGCCGTCGAGGAAGCGACCGAGTGGGTCGGCCTCGGCCGGATCGAACCGGAAGGACTCGGCGAGGTTCCAGAAGAGCTGCTCGGTCGCGTAGGGGCCGCGGTAGCGGAGCGGCCCCGCCCCCTGGTCGGCGGCGAGGCCCGCGAGCATGGTCAGGATCGCGGTGCCGGCGCCGGGCGGGAGCCGGGTCGGGTCGGCGAGCGGGGGGATGTATGCGACCCGATCCCAGTCCACCGTGCCGCAGACCGTGAGCAGCTCGCCGTTCCGCACGATCCGGTCGGAATCGCCCCACAGCGGGTGGTCGGCATGGCCGGGGAGGACGCCGACGACCGACCCCTCCGTGCCCGGCATCCACGCGGCCTGGAACTCTCCGGCCGGCCCCCGCCGGATCGCGACGACGACCCGACCCCGGCGATCCAGCTCGAGCAGCCGGTGTCGGAGTGGCGCCCGACCCGGCAGGTAGAGCGACACCGAGCCGTGGGGGGCCGTGACTGCCGGAAGCGTCCCGGCCCGCAGCCGGTCCAGATGATCGGGGTCCAGGACGCGGAGAACGAGGGGATCAGACAGCACCCCGCTCTTCCGCGCATCATCAGCACGCCAGCCGCCGCTCTCCCCGCAACCCATCCGCTCTTGCCTCACGGCCAAATGTCAGGGGCTCTGATTCCTGACACCCTCGGCTTCTCCGAGCCCTTCGGCTTTGGCCACGCGGCCGTGGCGTTCCACGTCGAGCCGCGGCTTCCGCGGAGGGCATCGGGTCTTCCGAGACCCCCCGAGGATCCTAAAGGCCCAGATAGGCTTCCCTGATGTCGGGATCGTCGAGGAGCGCGCGGGCGGCCCCCGCGGTCACGATGCGTCCGGTCTCGAGCACGTAGCCGTGGTGCGCGATCTCGAGCGCCTGGTGGACGTTCTGCTCGACCAGCAGGATGGTGACGCCCTCCTCGTTGATCGCGCGGATGATCCGGAACAGCTCGGCCACCACCAGGGGCGCCAGCCCGAGCGACGGCTCGTCCAGCATGAGAAGGCGGGGCCGGGCCATCAGCGCGCGCCCGATGGCGAGCATCTGCTGCTCGCCGCCCGAGAGCGTTCCCGCGAGCTGCCGCTGCCGCTCGGCCAGCCGGGGGAACAGCGCCAGCACTCGGCCGAGGCCCTCGCGCATGTGGGGACGTGCGCGGATCGGGAAGGCGCCCAGCTCCAGGTTCTCGCGGACGGTCATCCCGGACCAGAGCCGACGCCCCTCGGGAATGTGGCTCACACCGAGCTCCACCATGGTGTGCGGGGCAAGGCCGGTGACGTCCCGGCCCTCCAGCCGGACCCGGCCGGCTCGTGGGCGGACGAGCCCGGACACGGCGCGGAGCGAGGTCGTCTTGCCGGCGCCGTTGGCACCGAGGAGGGCCGCGATCCGGCCGGCCGGGACCTCGAAATCCACGCCCCACAGCGCCTGGACGTCACCGTACGCCACCTGGAGCCCGGTGACCTCGAGCATGCGCGGGAAACATACGCCGCCGCCCGATCGCCGTCAATCGAAGTCGCCAGGCCGGCCGCTTTCGAAGCCTGCGAGCCAATGCGGGCGAGAGCGGGCCCGACCGCCCCCGTCGACGAGGCGCGCGCGTCAAAGGATGCTCGCCGCGTAGTTTGACTTCGCGTGGCCGCGCCCGCTAGAATGACCACGTTTTCCGGGCGTCCCTGCCGACGTCACCGCGCGCACCAGCCTCTCGGCGCCATCGGCGAGGCGCCACCATCACGTGAGATCGAGGGAGCATGGCTGCGCCGGAGCCGATACCGCCGATGAGCGTCCGGGGCTATCTCGACCGGCAGTCGAAGACGGCGCTGGTCGTCTTCGGCCTGCTCCTGGTCGTTCTGGCCGGGCTCCTCCACTCCGTGAGCGGGAGCCCGGCCTTCCTCGTCTACTACCTGGTGCCGGTCGGGCTGGTGGCCTGGTTCGTCGGCCGGTGGGCGGGCATGCTGACCGCCGTCGCCAGCGCCACCGTCAGCGGGCTCGTGTGGCTGGGCGCGGACCCCGGCGGCCAGCCGGTGGGCACCTACACCGAGGTGTTCCACGCCACCGTGATCGCGCAGTCTCTCTTCTTCCTGGTGATCCTCGCCTACGTCCTGACGACCCTCAAGGCGGCCCTGGCCCGGGCCGAGCAGCTGGCGCGGACCGATTACCTGACCGGCGTGGCCAACGCCCGGTATTTCTTCGAGCTGGCGACCGCGGAGCTGGACCGGGCGCGGCGCTACGAGCGCCCGGTGACGCTAGCCTACTTCGACGTCGACAACTTCAAGCGAGTGAACGACGGCCTGGGCCACGGCGTCGGGGACACGCTGCTCCGCGTGGTGGCCGAGACGATCCGGGGCCGCATCCGCAAGAGCGACATCATCGCCCGGCTCGGCGGGGACGAGTTCGCCCTCCTCCTGCCCGAGGCCGGGTACGAGGCGGCCCAGACGGCGGTCCACAAGCTGCGGGCGACGCTGCTGGAGGTCATGCACAATAGAGACTGGCCAGTCACCTTCAGCATGGGCGTGGTGACGTGCGTCGGTCCGCCGGACGCGACGCTCGACGAGTTGATCAAGGCGGCCGATCGGCTGATGTATGCTGTGAAACGGGGCGGCAAGAACATGATCCGGCACGAGGTTCTCGGGAAGATTCCGACGGCGGAGGAGGAGCCCCGCGCATGAAGATCCTGGTCCTGGTCAAGCAGGTCCCGGACACCGCCACCCAGGTGAAGGTGGCGACGGACCCGCGGCGCATCGATCCGACCGGCATCACTTGGATCGTCTCCCCCTACGACGAGTTCGCGCTCGAGGAGGCGCTTCGGATCAAGGAGAAGCGCGGCCCGGCGGCGGCGGTCGAGGTGGTCGCGGTGACCGTCGGACCGGACCGGGCGAAGGAAGCGCTGCGCTCCTGCCTGGCCATGGGCGCCGACCGCGCCATCCACGTCAACGACCCGCTGTTCGAGACGGCCGACACGCTGGCCGGGGCTCGTGCGCTGGCCGCGGTGGCGAAGCTCGAGCAGCCGCAACTCGTCCTGGCCGGGCGTCAGGCGATCGACGACGACATGGGCGCCGTCGGCGCGCAGGTGGCAGAGCTGCTCGGCTGGCCCTGCCTGTCCTGGATCATGGAAGAGGCGATCGCCGAGGACGCCTCGAAGGTCCGCGCCGGCCGCCAGGTCGAGGGCGGCCTCGAGGTCTTCGAGCTGCCGCTCCCGTGTGTCCTGAGCGCCCAGAAGGGGCTGAACGAGCCGCGGTACCCGACGCTCAAGGGCATCATGGGCGCCAAGAAGAAGGAGATCAAGGACCTGAAGGCCGCGGATCTCGGGCTTGGCGAGGTCACCCGCGAGCTGGAAGTGGTCGCGCTGGAGGCGCTGCCCCCCCGGCCGCCGGGGCGCATCCTGACCGGCGAGCCGAAGGACATGGCCCGCGAGCTGGTGCGCGCTCTGCGCGAAGACGTGAAGGCCATCTAGCGCCGTGCCGATAACCTTCGCAATCTCCATCTCGGTCGGGACGCGCTCGGCCTGCGTCGATCGGACGGCCTTCGGCCTGGGGGCGTCAGCCCCGGCCTATGGTCGTCCTCGGCCCGCGCCCATCCTCGGCGTACCAGGGCGTACGCCTCCGGTGGGCGCGGGCCTGCGTCGATTGGACGGCCTGCGGCCTGGGGCGGACGGCCTTCGGCCTGCGGGGGCTGCTCGGTTCTCGGCCCGGCGCCGTACCAATCTTTCTCCATAGGAGACGGGAATGGCCCGGGCGCTGTGGTGCGTGGTGGAGGATGACCGGCAGGGCCGGCCGAAGAAGGTCACCGCCGAGCTGCTCGGCGAGGCCCGCCGCTGGGCGCAGGGGCTCGGGGCCGGTGTGGAGGCGGTCTGGCTCACCGACAAGGCCGAGGCGGACGGGCTCCAGCAGCTCGCCGGCTGGGGCGCCGACCGGGTATGGCTCTGGGAGGATCCCGCGCTCGCCCCCTATCGCGGCGAGGTGTGGACGGCGGCGGTGGCCGAGCTGGCCGCCAAGGAGGCGCCGCGGGCGATCTGGGGCGCGGTCACGAGCCGGCACCGCGAGCTGATGGCCCGCCTGGCTGCCCGCCTGGGCGTCGGGCTCGCGGCCGACTGCGTGGGGTTCAGCCTCGCTGACGGCCAGCTCGTCGCGACCCGGCCCGTCTACGCCGGCAAGCTCCTCTCCCGGGTCCGCTGGCGCCGGACGCCCTGGCTGGCCACGCTCCGGCCGAACGTGTTCAAGGTCGCCGAGGAGCAGGCGGGACGGATTCCCGCGGTCGAGCGGCCGGCGGTGGCGCTGCCGCCGGCGAAGACGACCTTCGTCGTGCGGCGGGAGGAAGCCCAGACGGGACTCCCCGAGCTGACCGAGGCGGAGATCGTGGTCTCGGGCGGCCGCGGGCTCAAGGGCCCGGAGAACTTCGCGCTGCTCGAGGATCTCGCCCAGGTGCTCGGGGCGGCGGTCGGGGCCTCGCGGGCGGCGGTGGACGCCGGCTGGCGCCCCCATCGCTTCCAGGTCGGCCAGACGGGGCGGACGATCTCGCCGAAGCTCTACATCGGCTGCGGCATCTCGGGGGCCATCCAGCACCTGGCCGGGATGCGGACCTCCAAGGTGATCTGCGCCGTGAACAAGGATCCGGAGGCGCCCATCTTCAAGATCGCCGATTTCGGGCTGGTCGGCGACCTCTTCGAGGTGGTCCCACTGCTCCGGGAGGAATTCAAGAAGCTCAAGGACAAGGGATAGGCGGAGGGCGGGAAGGCAGGCGATCGTGAAGCTGGAGCTGACCGACGAGCAGCAGATGATCCAGACCCTGGCCCGGGACTTCGCCGAGCAGGAGGTGAAGCCCATCGCCGGGGAATGCGATCGGGAGGCTCGCTTCCCGCACGCCACCGTGAAGCGGATGGCGGAGCTGGGCCTGATGGGCATCATCATCCCGGAAGCGCTCGGCGGCGCCGGGGCCGACACGCTGGCCTACGTCCTCGCCCTCGAGGAAGTGGCGGTGGCCTGCGCCTCCCATGCCGTCGTCATGTCGGTCAACAACTCCCTCGTCTGCGATCCGCTCCTCCGTTTCGGCACGTCCGAGCAGCACGAGCGGTTCCTGACCCCGCTGGCCTCCGGCAAGGGCCTCGGCTGCTTCGCGCTCACCGAGCCCCAGGCCGGCTCCGACGCCCGCAACCAGAGCACGCTGGCCCGGCGCGCCGGCGATCACTACGTGCTGAACGGCCGGAAGATCTTCGTCACCAGCGGCCGGGAGTCCACGGTCGCGCTCGACCTTCGCCCAGACCGACCCGGCCAAGGCTCATCACGGCATCTCCGCCTTCCTCGTGGAGAAGGGGACCCCGGGGTTCCTGGTCCCCAAGGTCGAGGACAAGCTCGGGCTGCGCGCCTCGGACACCGCCGAGTTCGTGTTCGAGGACTGCCGGGTGCCGGCGGCCAACCGCCTGGGCGCCGAGGGCCAGGGCTTCAAGGTCGCGATGAAGGCCATCGACGGGGGGCGGATCGGGATCGCCGCCCAGGCCCTCGGCATCGGGCGGGCCGCCCTCGAGGCCTCGGTCGCCTACGCGAAGGAGCGGAAGTCCTTCGGGGTGCCCATCGGCCAGCACCAGATGATCCAGTGGATGCTGGCCGACATGGCGACGGCCATCGACGCCGCCCGGCTCCTCACCTGGCGGGCGGCGACGCTGAAGGACCGTGGCCAGCCGTACGGCACCGCCGGCTCGATGGCGAAGCTCTTCGCCTCCGAGACGGCGATGCGGGTGGCGACGGACGCGATCCAGGTGCACGGCGGGCACGGGTACATGAAGGAGTACCCCGTGGAGCGGTTCTTCCGCGATGCCAAGATCACCCAGATCTACGAGGGGACCTCGCAGATCCAGCGCCTGGTGATCGCCCGATCGCTGCTCGGGGTCAAGTGAGGGGACGCGTGGACGACGGCCGGACCGGGGACGAGAAGGCCCGCTGGGAGCGCGAGACGGCGGAGCCCTTCGCCGGGAAGACGCCGGAGCGGAAGCCCGGGTTCGAGACGATGGCCGGGCTCCCCGTCGAGCGGCTCTACACCCCGGCTGACCTCTCCGAGGGGTGGAGCTACCGGGAGCGCCTCGGCTTCCCGGGCGAGTACCCGTTCACCCGCGGCGTCTACCCCACGATGTACCGGGGCCGGCTCTGGACCATGCGGATGTTCGCCGGCTTCGGCCGTCCGGAGGACACCAACCGGCGCTTCAAGTTCCTCCTCCAGCAGGGCCAGACCGGGCTGTCCACCGCCTTCGACATGCCGAGCCTGATGGGGTACGACGCCGACCACCCCCGGGCCCGGGGCGAGGTGGGGCGTGAGGGCGTCTCCGTCTCCACCCTGGCCGACATGGAGCGGCTGTTCGAGGGGATCCCACTCGACCAGGTCACCACCTCGATGACGATCAACTGCACGGCCTCGGTCATCCTGGCCATGTACCTGGCGGTAGCCGAGCGGCAGGGCGTGTCCTGGTCGCGGGTGGACGGCACGATCCAGAACGACATGCTGAAGGAGTTCAGCGCCCAGAAGGAGTGGATCTGCCCGCCCGAGCCCGCCGTCCGCATCGTCGTGGACATGATCGAGTTCTGCATGACCGAGGTCCCGAAGTTCCACCCGGTCTCGATCTCCGGTTATCACATCCGGGAGGCCGGGGCGACCGCGGTCCAGGAGCTGGCCTTCACGCTGGCCGACGGGATCGGCTACGTCGAGGCGTGCCGCCGCCGGGGGCTCGACCCGAACCGCTTCGCGCCGCAGCTCTCGTTCTTCTTCGACATCCACTCGGACTTCTTCGAGGAGATCGCCAAGCTGCGGGCGGCCCGGCGGATGTGGGCCCGCATCATGAAGGAGCGCTTCGGGGCGACGAACCCCCGCGCCATGCTCCTCCGGACCCACACCCAGACCGCCGGCGTCTCCCTGACCGCCCAGCAGCCGCTCAACAACATTGCCCGGGTCGCCCTCCAGGCGCTGGCCGCCGTGCTCGGGGGTGCCCAGTCGCTCCACACCAACTCCTACGACGAGACCTGGGCCCTGCCGACCGAGGAAGCCGTCACCGTCGCGCTCCGGACCCAGCAGATCCTCGCCGAGGAGTCCGGGGTCACCCACACGGTCGATCCGCTCGGCGGCTCGTACTTCGTGGAGGCGCTGACCGACCGGATGGAGGCCGAAGCCAGGCGCCTGATCGGCCGGATCGACGAGCTGGGCGGGATGATCCGGGCGCTGGAGGTCGGCTTCCCCCAGCAGGAGATCGCCGACTCGGGCTACCGGACCCAGCTCCAGGAGGATGCCGGCGAGCGGGCGGTGGTCGGCGTCAACCGGTACCTCCAGGCCGAGGAGAAGCCGATCAGCTACCTCCGCCTCGACGAGGGGCTCGAGCTGGAGCAGATCGAGCGGGTGCGGGCGGTCAAGGCGGCCCGGAGCGCGGCCGAGGTGGAGCGGCAGCTCAGGCGCGTGGCCGATGCCTGCCGGAACGGGGACAACCTGATGCCGGTGCTGGTGGAGGCCGTGAAAGCCCACGTCTCCCTCGGCGAGATCGCAGACGTCTACCGCCAGGTCCTCGGGCGGTACCAGGAACCCATCATCTTCTAGAGAAGGGGACGGAACCATGCGCGGCATGCGGATCGCTCCGATTGTTCTCGCGCTGGCGCTCGGGCTGCCGGCGCTCGTCCACGCCGACGTGATCCACCTGAAGAACGGCAACCGGCTCGAGGTGGAGGGCTGGAAGGATGCCGGCGATGCCATCGAGTTCATGATGGGCGGCGGCATCATCCGGATCTCGAAGGCCGAGATCCAGAAGATCGACGGGCGGGCGACCCGCGGCGACTTCCGGATGTACACCTCGGGGGTGAGCACGAGCACCGAGGCCACCGCCCAGCCGGGCACCGCCCTGACCCAGATGGCGGATCTCCTCAAGCAGGGGGAGGCGCTCTTCGGCCAGGGGGTGCTGTCGTCCAGCGAGAAGGCCGGCGCCTTCCGGCGGATCGGGGAGCAGTGGCGCGGGCTCGACGTGCCGGAGACGGCCCGGGAGGCCCATAGCCGGGGCGACGCGGCCATCCAGATGGCGGTCGAGGCGTTCGGCGCCGGCGAGGCGGCGGCGGACGCCCAGGAGCGGGTCAACAAGGCGAAGGCCGCCGTAACGGCCGCCCAGGAAGAGGTCAAGAAGCTGGGCGGCTCGGGGTAGCGGCCGTGCCGACACCGGCGGCCGCCGACTGCGTCTTCTGCAAGATCCGGGACGGCCAGATCCCCTCGACCCGGATCTACGAGGACGAGCGGACGCTCGCTTTCATGGACATCAATCCGGTCAGCGAGGGGCACTGTCTGGTCGTGACCCGGGCCCACGCCCCGACCCTGTTCGACACCGCCGAGGTCGATCTCCAGGCTGCGATCGCGACGGCCCGGCGCGTCGCGACCGCGCTCCGGGCCGCCCTGGCGCCCGACGGGCTCAACATGCTCCAGGCCAACGGCGCCGCTGCCTTCCAGTCCGTGCCCCACTTCCACCTCCACCTGATCCCCCGCTGGACCGGCGACGGGAAGGGGTTCGACTGGAAGCTCGTGGCCGGGGATCGGGCGCGGATCCAGGCCGCGGCCGAGAAGATCCGGACGGCGCTGGCGTGACCGAGCGGAAGATCCGCAACTGTCCGACAGGGGGGGAGTCCCAACTTTCGGGTCGCCGGGACGCGCTCGGCCTACGGCCTCGCGTGCGTCCCGCCCTCACGGTGGTCCCCCCCTGGACCCCCCCACCTGGGGGCCGACGCTCGAAGAGCTGACCCATGGCCACCGAGCGGAAAATTCGGGTCCTCGTCGCCAAGCCCGGCCTGGATGGTCACGACCGCGGCGCCAAGATCGTGGCCCGCGCGCTGCGAGATGCCGGCATGGAAGTGATCTACACCGGCCTCCACCAGACCCCCGAGCAGGTCGTGGCGACCGCCCTCCAGGAGGACGTGGACGCCGTCGGGCTCTCGGTGCTGTCCGGCGCCCACATGTACCTCTTTGGTCGGATCCTCGAGCTGCTGCGGGAGAAGGGCGTGGACGACGTGGTCGTCTTCGGGGGCGGCATCATCCCGCCGGAGGACGTCGAGCGGCTCAAGGCGATGGGGGTCAAGGAGCTGTTCACCCCCGGGACGTCCACCCAGCAGATCGTGGGATTCGTCCGGGACCACGTCCGCCCCGTCCGGACATGACGGACGCCCGATCCCTCTCCTCCCCGGGAGGAGAGGGTCTGGGTGCCGGCTCTCCGGAAGGGAGCGGTCAGAGCGGCCCCCGGTGAGAATCTCCGGGCTCGACTGCTGGCCGGCGCCACTCGTCGAGGGGATCCGGCCGGAGCGGCGGCTGGGTCGCGACGTCCTCTGCTACGCCGCCCGGCCGCCTGGGCTCACCGCCATGCTGGACCGGGCGGTGGAGCGAGCGCCGGACCGGGACGCGGTCGTCGAGGGCGACGTCCGACTGCCGTGGTGGGAGCTCCGGCGACAGGTCCGCCAGCTGGCCGGCGGTCTCGCCCGGCTCGGGGTCGGGCGGGGCGACCGCTTGGCCACGCTGCTCCCGAACGGCGTTCCGTTCTGTCTCGCTGTCTTCGCCGCCGCCGAGCTGGGCGCCGTCACGGTTCCGCTCAACACCAAGCTCCGGCGCTCCGAGCTCGCGTTCATGCTCGCCGACTCGGCGCCCCGCGTGCTGCTCGCCGACCCCGCTTTCTACGGCGAGGTGGCGGCGGTGCGGGACGAGCTGCCCGCCGGTCACCACGTGGTGACCGGCGAGACGGCTCCGCCACCCGGCACGCGCCGGCTCGCCGAGCTGCTGGCGGAGGCTCCTCCGGCCGGATCCGCCACGCCGGGCGTCGAGGACGACCCCGCCTTCGTCATGTACACCTCCGGGACGACGGGGCGGCCGAAGGGGGCCGCCGGCACTCACGCCAACGTCGTCCACTCGTGCCTGACCTTCCAGCGCGTCTACGGGCTGGGCGATGGGGAGCGGAGCCTGGTCAGTGTCCCCCTCTTCCACGTGACGGGCCTCATCGCGCAGCTCCTGGCGATGACGTCGGTCGCCGGGACCTGCGTCCTCATGCCCCGCTTCGATCCGGCCGCGGCGCTCCGACTGCTCGCCGCCGAGCGGATCACCCATCTGGTCGGCGCCCCCACCGTGTACGTGATGCTCATGGCCCAGCCGGGCTACCGGGACGTGGCGCTGCCGGAGCTCCACGTGGCGGGCTATGGCGGCGCGCCGATCGCCTCCGCCACCGTGCGGCAGCTCCGGGAGTGGCTGCCCGGGGTGCGGCTCCACAACACCTACGGTCTGACCGAGACGGCCTCGCCGGCTACTTGTCTCGCCGACGCGGATGCCCTCGACCACGTGGCCTCGGTGGGCCGGCCGGTGCCGGTGGCCGAGTGCCGGACGGTGGACCCGGGCAGCGGGCGGGAATGCGGGGCCGGCGAGGTGGGCGAGCTGTGGGTGCGGGGGCCGATGGTGGTGGGCGGCTACTGGGCAAACCCGGAAGCCACGGCGGCGGCGATCGTCGAGGGCGGCTGGCTCCGGACCGGGGATCTGGCCGCGATCGACGGCGCCGGGTACGTCGTCATCAAGGACCGCATCAAGGACATGATCAACCGGGGCGGGGAGAAGGTGTACTGCGTGGAGGTGGAGGAAGTGCTGTGTGGCCATCCCGGCGTGCTCGAGGCCGCGGTGGTGGGAGTGCCCGATCGGGTGTACGGTGAGGTCGTGAAGGCGTGCGTGGTGCCCCGGCCAGGGGCGCGCCTCGATCAGGACGACGTGCGAGAGTGGGTGCGGGCGCGGCTCGCCAAGTTCAAGGCCCCCGAGCACGTCGAGGTCCTGGAGGCCCTGCCCCGAAACCCGAACGGCAAGGTGGTGAAACCCCTGCTCCGGGAGCGTGCATGATCCTGCGGCTCACCCTCGGCGTCGCCTTCCTGATCCTCGCCGCCGAGGAGTTCTTCCGCACCGGGCCGGCCGCGGCCGAGCTCGTCCGGCAGCCGGGCGAGCTGGTGGACGCGCTCCTCTCAGGCGACGGCACCGTCGGCCCTTGGCTGCTCGCCGCCTACGGCGTGCTGATGGTGGTCCGCGCTTTGGCCCACCGGCGGTAGGTGGGGTCAGGCCTTTCAATCTCAACAATCTGGCGACATTGACCGAATGAAAGGCCTGACCCCCGGATGGACTTCGAGCTGAGCGACGAGCAGAGGCTGGTGCGCCAGACGGCGCGGGAGTTCGCCGAGGGCGAGATCGCGCCGGTCATTGCACGCTACGACGAGGCCGAGGAGTTCCCCGCCGAGCTGATCCAGAAGCTGGGCGAGCTGGGCTTCATGGGCGCCCTCTTCCCGTCCGATTATGGCGGCGCCGGACTCGACTACGTCTCCTATGCGCTGGTCGTCGAGGAGCTGTCGCGGGTCGACGGCTCGATCGGCATCACGATGTGGAGCCATAACTCGCTCTGCTCGAACCACATCTACTCCTTCGGCACCGAAGGTCAGCGGCAGCGGTACCTGCCCCCGCTCTGCCGGGGCGAGGTGCTGGGGGCGTGGGCGCTGACCGAGCCGGGCTCGGGCTCCGACGCCGCCGCCATGAAGACCACGGCGGTGGAGGAGGCGGACGCCTGGGTGCTGAACGGGACCAAGGCCTTCATCACGAACGGCAGCGTCGCCGGCGACGGCCGTCGTGATGGCGCGCACGGACCCGACCGCCGGCAGCCGAGGGATCTCGGCGTTCATCCTCGAGCGCGGGATGCCGGGGTTCCGTGCCGGCCAGCGCTACCGGAAGCTGGGCCTCCACGCCTCGGACACCGCCGAGCTGGTGCTGGAGGGCGTCCGGGTGCCCCAGGCCAACCTCCTGGGGGAGAAGAACCGCGGCTTCCAGAACACCAAGCAGGTGCTGGAGGGCGGGCGGATCGCGATGGCCGCGATGGCCGTCGGCCTCGCCCAGGGCGCGCTCGACCAGGCCGTCCGGTACGCCCGGGAGCGTCACGCCTTCGGCCGGCCCATCGGGGAGTTCCAGGGACTCCAGGGCATGCTCGCGGACCTGGCCACCGAGGTCGAGGCGGCCCGTCTCCTCACGCTCCGGGCGGCCTACGGCAAGGACCACGGGCACCCGGTGATGAAGGAAGCCTCGATGGCCAAGGTCTTCGCGGCCGAGGTCGGCATGAAGTGCGCGACCAAGGCGGTGCAGATCCACGGCGGCTACGGCTACACCCGCGAGTTCCCGGTGGAGCGCTTCTTCCGCGACGTGAAGCTCTGCGAGATCGGGGAGGGCACCTCAGAGGTGCAGCGGATGGTGATCGCCCGGCACCTGCTGGAGGCCCACTGACCGCGATTCGATGAAGCTGGACGGCGCCCACGTTCGCTACGCCACCGAGGCGGGGGTCGCGCGCATCACGCTCGCGCGGCCCGGGGTGCTGAACGCCCTGAACGCGCGGCTCGCCGAGGAGCTGGCCGAGGCGGCCGTGCTCGCCGAGAAGGACCCCGAAGCCTGGGTCGTCGTCGTGTCCGGCGAGGGCCGGGCCTTCTCGTCGGGGATGGATCGGACGGCGCTGTCTTCCGGGGAGGTCGGCGAGGCGTTCTTTCGCCACTGGATCCGCGCCCTCAACCGGCTCGAAGACATGCCAAAGCTCGTGGTCGCCGCGATCCACGGCTACTGCATCGGCGGCGGCCTCCAGCTCGCCCTCGCCTGTGACTTTCGTCTGTGCACCGCGGACGCCGTGCTCGGGCTCGGGGCCACGCGCCATGGCCTCATCCCGGACGGCGCGGTCCTGCGATTGGCCCGCATCGTCGGGCTCGGCCGGGCCAAGGAGCTGGCGCTGCTCAACGAGAACGTGCCGACCGCCGCGGCCGCCGCCATGGGGCTCGTGAACTGGGTGGTGCCGCCGGCCGAGCTGGACGCGGCGCTGGCCCGCGTGGTCGGGCGCTGCCTGGAGGCGTCGCCGACCGCCGCCGCCCACACGAAGCGGCTCCTCCACGCCTCGTTCCACGGCGATCCCCGCGGGATGATCGACGACATCGTGGCCGCCCAGATGGAGTGCATGCGGTCGCGGGAGCTGGGCGAGGCCAACCGCGCCTGGGACGAGAAGCGCGAGGCGCGCTTCTTTCCTCCGCCGACCCCCTAGCCGACCCGACCCGCTAGCCGACCCGACCCGCCGCCTGGTCCAAAACGAGCCGGCGCCCGGCCTCTGGTAAGGTCGGGCTTTCAGCAGATCTTCGCCAGCTGCGGGAGATCGCCCCGTAACTCCCCGGTATTGCTGCCTTTCGGTCCACCGACTCGTCTGGCACGGAAGCTGCTCGATTACGGCCGGCCGGCGGACCAGGCGGGCCGGGGCGGAGAGAACGCCGCAGGGAGGCTGCGGGGGAGGACG
The DNA here is from genome assembly GCA_963708025.1 of uncultured Candidatus Rokubacteria bacterium. Taxonomy (GTDB): domain Bacteria; phylum Methylomirabilota; class Methylomirabilia; order Rokubacteriales; family DASRDR01; genus CAVPSB01. The sequence continues at coordinate 466,986 of CAVPSB010000025.1, forward strand.
GCGATGCCAAAGACCTCGTTTCGGGTCGCGATCGTCGTGACCGGGCTGGCGGTCGCGCTGGGGGCAGCCGGGCGGACGGTAGACTCCGCGTCGAGCGACGCCACTCGACTCGCGGAGCTCAAGCAGCTCTACCACCGGCCGACCTCCATCCCGTACCCGGCCGACAACGCCTACACACGGGACCGCGAGCGCCTGGGGCAGATGCTCTTCTTCGATCCGCGCCTGTCCGGCTCGAACTTCATCTCGTGCGCGACGTGCCACAGCCCCGGCTTCTCGTGGGCCGACCCACTCCCGCGTGCGATCGGGCACGGCATGAAGCCCCTCGCGCGCCGGACTCCGACGATCCTGAACCTGGCCTGGGCCGAGCTCCTGTTCTGGGATGGCCGCGCGGACAGCCTCGAGGCGCAGGCTCTCGGGCCGATCGCCTCCCCGGACGAGATGAACCAGGATCTGGGCGAGCTGGTGGTGAAGCTCTCCGCCATCGAGGGTTACCGGATCCTGTTCGCGCTCGCGTATCCCGGCGAGGGGATCACCGCCCCGACCATCGCCAAGGCCCTCGCGGTGTTCGAGCGCGGCGTGGTGTCGGGTGTGGCTCCCTTCGACGAGTGGATCGCCGGGCGGGACGATGCCATCCCGGAGGCCGCCAAGCGAGGCTTCCTGCTCTTCAACACCAAGGGGAGCTGCGCCAAGTGCCACTCGGGCTGGGCCTTCACGGACTTCGGCTTCCACGACATCGGCGTGGACTCGCCGGACCCGGGACGCGGCAAGCTCCTGCCGGGCATCGTCCGCATGCAGCACGCCTTCAAGACGCCGACGCTCCGCAATGTGGCGCAGCGGGCGCCATACATGCACGACGGATCGCTGCCGACCCTGTCAGCCGCGATGGAGTTCTACGACAAGGGTGGAATGCCGCGGCCGAGCCGCTCGCCGGAGATGCACCACCTCGGCCTCACCGAGGGCGAGAAGTCGGACATCATCGAGTTCCTGAAGACACTGACGGGCGCCGGCCCGGCGGTGAGCGTGACGGATCTGCCAAGATGACGCCCATCGGCCGCCACCTCGGCGGGCGCCGGGAGAGGAACGCCATGAAGCGGCTCGTGTCGTTGATCACGGCGGTATTGGTGGGCGTGCTGGTGGCGCCGGCTCTTGGCGGAGGATCACCGGGTCACCCAGAAGGACAAGACGTTCTCGGTCGGGAACGTCAAGATCAAGACCGGGGACAGCATCGTCTTCCTCAACGCCGACAGCGTCACCCACAACGTGTTCTCGGCGACGAAGGGGCACGAGTTCGAGATCAAGACCCAGCTTCCCGGCGCCTCGGATGCCGTCCACTTCGAGAGCGAGGGTACGCTCGAGATCCTGTGCGCGATCCATCCGCGGATGAAGCTCCGGGTCCAGGTCGGACGCTGAGCGAGGATCACCCCCGGGCCCGCTCATGAGAATCCGGCAGCGGCTTCTCCTCGGCTTCACCGTGGTCGTCCTCGCGACGGTGGGGCTCGGCGCCTACGCCATCTACGCCATCCGGGCCCAGGGCCAGCACGTCGGCCTGCTCTTCGACAAGGTCCTCATGAGCAGCTCCTTCGCCCAGCAAGCGTACACCGAGTTCGTCAAGGTGGACCGCGCCCTGGGCCAGGCGCTGGCGGCGGGGCCGGGCCCGGTGCGGGAAGCGGCGATGTCGCGCGCCGAGGCCGCCGAGCGCGCCTTCCTCGACGACCTGGAGGTCGTGAGCGGCCGGACACTCACCCCGGGCAGCGTGGCCGTCGTGGAGGAGATCCGCAAGGGCTACGACGCGTGGAAGGCCGGGCCGATCGCGCGGCTCGCCAGCGCCGGCCAGCCCGGGAGCGCCTCGGCCGGCGAGCAGGACGCGCAGCACGCCATCGAGGAGAAGCTGACGGCGCTGGCCGACAGTGCCGCCGAGAGCGGATTCGCCTCCCGCCTGGCCGCCAGCGACCTGAGCCGCCTGAGCCTCTTCGTGGCTGGCGGGGCGATGGGGGTCGCCATCCTGGTCAGCCTCGTGGTGTGCGTCACGCTCTCCCGCGGCATCATCCACCCGATGCGCGGGCTCACCCGGCAGCTGGAGGAGCTGGCCTCGGGCGAGGGGGACCTCACCGGCCGGATCATCGTGACCGGGCGGGACGAGCTGAGCGAGCTCGCCGAGCGCTTCAACCTGTTCGTGGGGAAGCTGCACGACCTGGTGGCCCGGGTCAAGGGGAGTGCGCTCCACGTCGCCGCGGCCGCCCGGCAGCTCTCGGCGACGACAGAAGAGCTGTCGACCGGCTCGCAGGAGCAGGCGTCGAGCCTGGAGGAGACGGCCGCGAGCCTGCACGAGATCACGGCGACCGTGAAGCAGAACGCCGACAATGCCGAGCAGGCCCGGCAGCTCACCGGCGGCCTGCGCGAGACGGCGCAGGACGGCGGCCGCGTGGTGGATGCGGCGGTGGCCGGGATGCGCGGGCTCTCGGCCGTGTCGCGCCGCATCTCCGAGATCACCGCGGTGATCGACGGCATCGCGTTCCAGACGAATCTCCTGGCCCTGAATGCGGCGGTGGAGGCCGCGCGAGCCGGTGAGCACGGACGGGGGTTCGCGGTCGTCGCCGCCGAGGTGCGCAGCCTGGCGCAGCGGAGCGCGGAGGCCGCCCGCGAGGTCAAGGCGCTCATCCAGGAGTCGGTGGGCAAGGTGGAGGACGGTGCCGCCCTGGTGGACCGGTCCGGGGAGCGGCAGAAGGACATCCTGGCGGCAGTCGGACAGGTGACCGAGATCGTGGGCGGCATCGCCACGGCGAGCGCCGAGCAGGCGCAGGCGGTCGAGCAGGTGAGCCGGGCGGTGACCCAGATGGACCTCGTGGTGCAGCACGGCGTGGCCCGGGCGGGGGACATATCGTCCACCGCGCAGGCCCTGGCCCACGAGGCCCAGGGGCTCGAGCGCCTCGTCAGCCGATTCCGGGTCGAGCCGCCGGCTGCCCAGGCGGCCGGGGTGGTCATCGCGAGTGGCCGGCGAAGCGCGACCGCCTCCGCGCGGGCGCGGGTCAACGGCCGTACCCACCCCTCGACCGAGTCCGACGGCGACCAAGCGCGCACCCCCGAGCCGATCGTTCCGGCCCTCTCCGGGTTCGGATCCTAGCAACGTTTCCCGAAAGACCCACCGCTGTCGTGGCGGCGGCGAAGCGCCCTCGGACGCTCAACCTCGCCTGAACGCGACACACCGGCCTCCGACGGATTGGCGATCAGCCGTTCGCCGCCGGCCCCCGCCGCCTGACTTCGGACCCCCTGGGAATCGTCCGTGGCGGTCAGAAACTTACCATTCCCACTCGACTCACAGGGCTGATGACTTCTCAGAAAAGTCTTTTGATTAGATATTTACACTACACAACCGACATGGCACCGCCTCTGCAATTCCGGGGATCATGAAGTTCAACGTGGTCATCCAGAGGAGGCGGGTCATGGGCAGGGTCGCTCGATCGCTGAGGGTGATGCTGGGCGCAACGCTCCCGGCCATCGCCATCGTCCTCGCCCTGGGCACCCCGTCGTTTGCCGCCCCGGACAAGGACGTCTGCAGGGCAGTGCCGACGGATGCCACGGACGTCCAGTACCTGGCGGACTGGATCGCCGGGCTCCAGTACGACAACCCCGAGCTTTCCAGCTACGGCGCGATCACGATCCACCACACGCCTGCCTTCATCGATGCGGCCGGCTTCGCGTACTTCGACGTGGTCCCCTACACCGTCAACCTGGCGATCACGGGCCTCCTCGGGACGGACGTGCCCGGGAAGCTCGCCGTCGCCCAGAACTGGATTCGCTGGTACCTCGGTCATCTCAATCCGGACGGCTCCATCTCCAACTACTGGTACCAGGCCGACGGGTCGGCGGAGCGGACGTGCCTCTTGCCCGGCAACTATTTCCTGTGCGACTACGCCGATGCCGCCGACACCACCGCCGCCACGTTCCTGGGGATGGTCTGGGCGTACCACGAGGCGGGCGGCGACGCCACGTTCCTCAAGGACAACCGGACATCGATCGAGAAGATCGGCGGGCTCGTCCTTTCCCTGCAGCAGAAGGACGGGCTCACCTGGGCCGCGGACAGCGTTCGCGTGAAGTTTCTCATGAACAACAGCGAGGTCTACTGGGGCCTCCGGGCGATGGCCAGCCTCGAGCACGAGCTCTTCAGCAATCAGCAGGCCGGAGTCTACAACGACGCCGCGGAACGGGTGCGGCGTGGGATCGACAAGTCGCTCTACAACCAGCGGGCCCGGCTCTACCGGGTCGCGCAGTACGAATACGGGGCGACGCTGGAGGCCGATCTCGACCAGTGGTACGAGGGAACGGTGACGCTGGCATGGCCTTCCCTGTTCGGCGTGATCTCCGCGAGCTCGGACCGGGCCCGGCAGCAGATGGCCGCGCTGAACGGGAGCTGGGACGGCAATCTCAACCCCGACTGGACGGTGGACGTGGCCGACCCGACTGGGTTCCTCTGGCCGTCCATCGGGCATGCGGCCCTGCTGAGCGGCGACTGCGCCCGCGCCCGGACCCACGCGACGTTCGTCAAGGCCCAGAAGTTCCCGAGCATGGATTGGCCCTGGACCGTGGAAGACGCCGGGTGGCTCCTGCAAACGCTGAGCGGCTTCGGGAAATGATCCTCGCACCGGGTGCCGGCGAGGCCATTCTGACCGGCTGAGCCGGAAGGTGGTGGGCCGCCGGGCCGCTCCCGGTGCTCGCATCTGCGGCCCTACCCCCCGCACGCCGGGTTGGGCGCCCGGCGCGAAACCAACCCGTGAGCCCCTGGACACGGGATGCTCCGCGCCGAGCGGGCCCCGGGGTCACCCGCGCCTCGCGCGTCGTCACGCCTTTCACGCATGATCCAGCTGACGCCAGGTCGCCGTTTCACCCCTGCCCGGCGTTCGCACGCGGCGGGCACCTCTCGGCCGAGCCCGGACCCAGCCCGGCCCCGCCGCGCCCAGAGCGGTCAGAAGATTACCACTCTCGACTGGCTCCGAATCTCAGGCAGAGTCATAAAGTACTGTGTAAACATCTAGTTGAGAGATGCATTTGATGTGGCATCAACTCTGCATAAGCACCGGCTAGAAATCTCAAGCTCAGTCATCCAGAGGAGGCAGGTCATGGGCAGGTTCGCTCGATCGCTGAGGCGGATGGTGGGCGCGACGCTCCCGGCCATCGCCATCGTCCTCGCCCTGGGCACCCCGTCGTTCGCTGCCCCGAAGGACGTGTGCAAGGCAGAGCCGACGGACGCCAAGGACATCCAGTACCTGGCTGACTGGATCGGCGGGCTCCAGTACGACAACCCCAAGCTTCCCAGCTACGGCGCGATCACGATCCACCACACGCCTGGCTTCGTCAACGCGGCCGGCTACGCGTATGACGTGGTGCCCTACAGCGCCAACCTGGCGATCGCCGGGCTCCTGCAGACGGACGTGCCCGGGAAGCTCGCCATTGCCCAGAACTGGATCCGCTGGTACCTGAGTCATCTCAATCCGGACGGGTCCGTCTACAACACCTGGTACAGTGCCGACGGGTCGGGGGAGCGGACGTGCCTCGTGAAGGGCGACCAGTTCCTGTGCGACTACGCCGACGCCGCCGACACCACCGCCGCCACGTTCCTCGGAATGCTCTGGGCGTACCACCAGGAGGGCGGCGACGCCAAGTTCCTCCGGGAGTACCAGAAGTCGATCGAGAAGGTCGCCGGTCTCGTCCTCTCCCTGCAGCAGAAGGACGGGCTGACCTGGGCCTCGGAGAGCGTTCGCCTGAAGCTCCTGATGAACAACAGCGAGGTCTACTGGGGCCTCCGGGCGATGGCCGACCTCGAGCGCGCGCTCTTCGACAAGAAGCAGGCCCGGCGGTACGACGCCGCCGCCTCCAAGGTCCGGCACGGGGTCAACGAGTCGCTGTACAACCGCCGCGCCCGGCTGTACCGGGTGGCGGAGTACGAGAACGGGACGATGCTGGAGGCCGATCTCGACCAGTGGTACGAGGGGACGGTGACGCTGGCGTGGCCTCACCTGTTCGGCGTGATCGACGAGCACTCGCGCCGGGCCAAGCAGCAGATGGACGCGATCAACGGGAGCTGGGACGGCAAGCCGAACCCCGACTGGACGGTGGCCGTTGCCGACCCGGACGGGTTCCTCTGGCCCTCCATCGGGCACGCCGCCCTGCTGACGGGTGACTGCGCGCGAGCCCGGACCCACGCGAACTTCGTCAAGGCCAAGAAGTTCCCGAACATGGACTGGCCCTGGACCGTGGAAGACGCCGGGTGGCTCCTGCAGACCCTGAGCGGCTTCAAGAAGTAACCTCAGCACGCGATACTCGCCAGCCCGTTCTGGCTGGCTGGAGGGTGGTGACACCGGGGGGATCCGATCCCCCCGGTTGCTTTTTCACGCCAGCAGCAGGTGCAGCGCGTAGATCGCGCCGCCGGCCAGCCCGCCGACGACGGTGCCATTGACGCGGATGTACTGGAGGTCGTCGCCGGCATGCTCCTCGATGAGTCGCACGGCGCCGGCGGGGCCGAGCGCGTGGATGCCGCGCTCGATGAACGTGGCCAGCTGGCCGTGGTGCCGCTCGACCAGCCTGACCGCGTGTCGCTTGATCCAGCCCTCCAGATCCTGGCGGAGTCCCTCATCGGTGACCAGGGCCACCCGGGCGGCATCGAGCCGGTCCACCAGCCAGCCGGCGACCGCCGAGTCGGCGGCGGCGAGGTCGCGGCCGAGCGCCCGGTGGAGGGCGGCCGCCAGGTCCCGTAACAGGTCGGCAACCCCGGCGCTCGCGAGCAGCTCGTCCTTGGCGGCCTCGATCCGGGCGGCCAGCGCGGGATCCCCGCGGAGCCGGCCCGGCAGCTCGCCGAGGGCGTCGAGGAGCTGGCGGCGCAGCGGGTGGTCGGGATCCTCCGCCACCTCCTGCAGGCCGGCGCGCAGGGTGGCCACGATCCGGTCCCGATCGATCACCCCCAGGATGTCGGCGAGGCCCATCCAGAGACGCGGGTAGAACCCGGAGCGCGCCCGGTAACCAGCCAGCAGGTCCGCGACGAGGTCGCCGACCGCCTGGCGGAATCGCGGGCGGTCCAGCGCGTCCCCCAGCGCCCGGGCGAGGGCGGCCACCACGCGGCGGTCCCACCCGTCGCGCCGGGCGGCCTCGATGGTCCACACGAGGACGGGCGTCACCGGTCGGGCCCCGACGAGTGCCCGGAGCTGCTGCAAGACCTCCTCGATGACCGGCGCGGTCACCTCCGCGCCCGCCCACCCCGCGACGCGGCGGGTGGCGGCTTCCAGCTCCGCCCGGCCCACCCGCGCCGTGCCTTCCCGGATCAGACCGGCGAGATCGAGCCGTCCGATCTCCTCCGTCACGTAGTCCTGGGTGAGCACCTGGCCGCCCACCATCGTGCCGACCCGCGCCGCCATCAGCTCCCAGTTGGCCGGGATCAGCGCGGTGTGCGGGATGGGGAGCCCGAGCGGCCGCCGGAAGAGCGCCGTGACCGCGAACCAGTCGGCGAGCCCCCCGACGATCCCCGCCTCGGCGATCGCCAGGATCCACCCGCCCCACCAGGTCCGGCGCAGCGGGAAGGCGGCCAGCGCCAAGGCGACGGCCGCGAGCAGGGCCAGGAGGGCAAGCCGCCGCTGGCGGCGGACCGGTGGGGCGGTGGGAGGTGCGGTCGGCCAGCTCAGGCGCGGGCGCTCCTGTCCCCCCACCGCCGGGCGTAGAGGTCGATGGCCCGCTCGATCACGCGGCAGGCCTCGCCGCGGTCCAGGAAGCGGTCGACCTTGACCTGCTTCGACTCCAGGGCCTTGTAGTCCTCGAAGAAGCGCCGGACCAGCTTGAGCCGGTGCTCCGGCAGCTCCGTCAGCTCCCGGTAGTCGCGGTATTCGGGGTCGTCCGCGTGCACCGCGATGATCTTGTCGTCCTCCTGGCCCTGGTCGATCATCTGCATCGCGCCGATCGGCCGGACCTGCATGATGCAGAGCGGCACCACCACCGCCTGGCCGAGCACCAGCACGTCGAGCGGATCGTCGTCGCCGCAGAAGGTCCGGGGCAGGAAGCCGTAGTTGGCCGGATAGTGCACCGCGCTGTAGAGCACGCGGTCCACCCGGAGGAGACCGGTCGCCTTGTCCAGCTCGTACTTGACGGTGGAGCCGGCCGGGATCTCGATGACGCAGCGGCACAGCTCGGGCGCGCCCGGACCGAGATCGACGTCGTGCCAGGGGTGCATCCCGGCGGTCTCGTCAAGGTTCTTGAAGCGTCAACGTCATGGCAGATGAGTCGAGTTCTCGGGGCGAGCCCGGATTTCCCTCACCTCCGCCTCCGACCGCCAGACCTGGTCGCCCGGGACGTAGCTGGCGTCCTTCCAGAGGGCGAAGTCGGGGAACGCCTCGTCCCAGGCCACCACGCCGATGTAGGAGCCGACGTTGGCCTGGTGGTCGACCGCGCGGATGAAGCGCCCGGGCCCCCGGAGGGAATCCAGGTCGAGACCCTCCAGTGCGTCCACGACGGCCTCGGTGTCGAAGGTGCCCGCCTTGCCCACCGCCTTGGCCCAGACCATCACGGCGTCGTAGGCGCTGATCGCCCAGGCCGAGGGGTACTTGTTGGTGGCGGCGCCGTAGGCCTGGACAAAGGCCTCGAAGCGCGGGCTCGGCGCCAGGCGGCGGATGACGTGGAAGAACCCCCGGTCGTAACCGATGACCCCCTCCACCGCCTCCTGGCCAAGCCGCTGGAGCACCTCGACGTCGTAGATCGCCGCGAAGGCCATCCGCTGGAAGAGACCGTGCGCCCGCGCCTGGCGGGTGAATGCCACCAGGTCCTCGCCGTAGAGGTTCGAGAAGACGGCGTCGGGTCGGGCCGCCAGGATGGCCGTGATCTGGGAGCTGAAGTCGGTCTCGCCCAGCTTGGGCCACAGCCGCCCGACGACCTCCACCTCGGGCGTCTCGACCCGGAGCCGCCGCTCGAACGCTTCCGCCTGGACGTGCCCCAGCTCGTAGTCGGGGCCCAGGATCATGTACCGCCGGTACGGCCGGGTCGCCAGGTACCGCGCCACGGCGCCCCCCTCGATGAAGGTGTTCGGCACCACCGAGAAGAGGTAGCGGTGGCCCCGCTCCACGAAGGCCCGCTCGGTGTTCGCGGTGTGCGAGATCAGGATCGTCTTGTGGTCCCTCGCCACGTCCGACATCGCCAGCAGCACGGCGCTGGAGACCGGGCCCAGGACCATCGCCACCTCGTCACCCTGGATCGTGTCCCGAACCTCTTGAGCCCCGACGTCCGGCTGGCCTTCGTCGTCCCGGACGACCAGCTCGACCCGACGGCCGAGGACGCCGCCGGCCGCGTTCACGTCGGCGACCGCCAGCCGGGCCCCTTCGATCCCCGCGTGACCGAGGAGCGCCAGGGGCCCGGTGGCGCTCGTCACCGCGGCCAGCTTCACGACTTTCCGGGGGGCCGGGGGCTCGACGACTACCGACAGGTTGAGCCGGAGCGGGCGCGTGAACAGGCGGCTCACCTCGCCCACGATGCCCCGCCGGAAGGTGAGGACGCAGAGGACGAAGATCGCCCCCTGGACCACCGTCACCCACGCCCCGAGCTGGGCCAGGTAGTTCTCCAGCGCCACCACGAAGAGGGCGCCGACGACCGGCCCGAACACGGTGCCGAGTCCCCCCAGCAGCGTCATCAGCACGACCTCGCCCGACATGGTCCAGTGGACGTCGGTGAGCGAGGCGAGCTGGAAGACGAGCGCCTTGGTGGCGCCGGCCAGCCCGGACAGGGTCGCCGACAGCACGAAGGCGATCAACTTGTACTGGTCGGTCCGGTAGCCGAGCGAGATCGCGCGCGGCTCGTTCTCCCGGATCGCCTTCAGGACCTGGCCCATCGGCGAATGGATGGCGCGGTAGATCAGCAGGAACCCGGCCAGGAAGATCGCCAGGACCACGAAGTACAGCGTCAGGGTGTCGCCGAGGTCGAGGAGCCCGAACAGTCGGCCGCGCGGGACCGACTGGATGCCATCCTCGCCGCCGGTGAGCGGGGCCTGGAGGCAGAAGAAGTAGAGCATCTGCGCGAGGGCCAGGGTGACCATCGCGAAGTAGATCCCCTGGCGGCGGATGGCCAGGGCGCCGATGACCACGCCGAGGGCGCCGGCCACCGCGGTGCCGAAGAGGATGGCCAGCTCCGGGGTCAGCCCCCAGACCTTGGCCGCGTACGCGGAGCCGTAGCCCGCGGAGCCGAGGAACGCCGCATGGCCGAATGAGAGGAGGCCGACGTAGCCGATCAGCAGGTTGAAGGCGCAAGCGAAGAGGGCGAAGCAGAGAGCCTTCATCAGGAAGACCGGATAGACGACGAAGGGAGCGAGGACGAAGAAGACGACCATCGCCCCGAAGGCGACCCACTGGGAGCTCAGGGTCGCCGGCCGGACGACGGCATCGAGCCGCTCCCGGGCGCTTGCCATGTCAGTTCGGGACCTCCCGCCCACCCCCCCAACCCCCCTCCCGTTTGACGGGATCGCCGGGACGGCTCGGGCCTACGGCCCTCGCGACGTCCCGTCCCTCCGGTGGCCACCGGGGGGAGGGGGGTGCCGGAGCAACTGATTCCTTCACGGGCTCTCAGGGCGCCCGGCCAAAGAGCCCGGCCGGCTTGACGAGGAGCACGAGGGCCATGATCACGAAAATCACCGTGTTGGAGGCTTCCGGGTAGAAGACCTTGGTCAGCCCCTCCACCAGCCCGAGCGCGAAGCCGGTCACGATCGAGCCCATGATCGACCCCATGCCGCCGATCACGACCACCGCGAAGACGACGATGATGAGGTCGGCGCCCATCAGCGGATTGACCTGGTAGATCGGTGCCGCCATCACCCCGGCCAGGGCGGCCAGGCCGACCCCGAAGCCGTAGGTCAGCGTGATCATCCGGGGGACGTTGATGCCGAAGGCCTGGACCAGCGTCGGGTTCTCGGTGGCGGCCCGCAGGTAGGAGCCCAGCTTGGTCCGCTCGATGACGTACCAGGTGCCGAGGCACACCGCCAGCGAGAAGACGACGACCCACGCCCGGTAGTTGGGCAGGACCATGAAGCCCAGGTTCCGGCCGCCGGTGAGCGCCGGCGGAATCGTGTACGGGAGCCCGGAGGAGCCGTACTCGTGGCGGAAGAGGCCCTGGATGACCAGGGCCAGCCCGAAGGTGAGCAGGAGCCCGTACAGGTGGTCGAGGCGATAGAGCCGCTTGAGCATGGTGCGCTCGAGGCCGATACCGAACAGGCCGATGACCAGGGGCACGATGACCAGGGCCCACCAGTAGCCCAGCCCGGCGTACTGGAGGAGGAAATACGCGGCGAAGGCGCCCATCATGTACTGGGCGCCGTGGGCGAAGTTGATGATGTTGAGCAGGCCGAAGATGACGGCCAGCCCCAGGCTGAGCATGGCGTAGAACGAGCCGTTGATCAGCCCGAGCAGGAGCTGGCCGAACAGGGCCTGCGTGGGGACCCCGAAGACCGTCGTCATCTGTCAGGTTGAGCCCGTGGCCGAGAACCGAGCAGCCCTAGGACGTAGGCGCGCGCCGAGGACGACGGGCTGCGACGGTTCTCGGCCACGGGACATCACTTCTTGACCAGCGGGCAGTCTCCCTGGTCCAGCGGCCGGAAGGCCTGGGCGGCGGGGATGGTCGCCCGCAGCTTGTAGTAGTCCCAGGGCTTCTTCGACTCGTCCGGCTTCTTCACCTCGAACAGGTACATGTCGTGGATCTTGCGGCCGTCCGCGCGGATGGTTCCCTTGCCGAACAACGGGTCGTCGGTCGGCGTCTCCTTCATCTTGGCGATGACCTTCGTCCCGTCGTCGGTCTTGAGGGCCTCGACCGCCTTCAGGTAGTGGAGGAGCCCCGCGTAGACGCCGGCGTGGATCATGGTGGGATGGATGCCGCGGTTCCGCTCGGCGAAGCGCTTGGCGAACGCGCGCGTCTTGTCGTTCATGTCCCAGTAGAACGACTCGGTCATGATGAGGCCCTGGGCGGTCTGGAGCCCGAGGCCGTGGACGTCGGTGATGAAGACCAGCAGGCCGGCGAAGTTCTGGCCGCCCTTGGCGATCCCGAACTCGGCTCCCTGCTTGATGGCGTTGGTCGTGTCGCCGCCGGCGTTGGCCAGGCCGATGATCTTGGCCTTGGAGGCCTGGGCCTGGAGGAGGAAGGAGGAGAAGTCGGCGGTGTTGAGCGGGTGGCGCACCTTGCCGACCACCTTGCCGCCGTTCTTCACGACGACCGCCTCGGTGTCGCGCTCCAGCGCGTGGCCGAAGGCGTAGTCGGCGGTGAGGAAGAACCAGCTGTCGCCGCCGGTCTTGACGATCGCGTTCCCGGTGCCGTTGGCCAGGGCCCAGGTGTCGTAGGTCCAGTGGACGGTGTTGGGCGAGCAGGCCTTGCCGGTGAGGTCGGAGGCCGCCGCGCCGGAGACGATGAAGGCCTTGCCCTTGTCCCGGGTGATCTGGTTGACCGCCAGGGCGACCGCCGAGTTGGGCACGTCGATGATCAGGTCCACCTTGTCGACGTCGTACCACTGCCGGGCGACGTTGGAGCCGACGTCGGCCTTGTTCTGGTGGTCGGCGAAGATGACCTCGACCTTGAGCCCCTTCTTGGCGGCGTCGAAGTCCTCGACCGCCATGCGGGCGGCCACCACCGAGCCCTGGCCGGTGAGGTCGGCGTACAGGCTCGACTGGTCGTTGAGGACCCCGACCTTGATCAGGCTGTCGGAGATCTGGGCGTGGACCGGGGCGGCCGTGACGATCAGGACCGCCAGCAGCGTCAGGATGCGGATGCTGCGCATGCGAGACTCCTTTCAGACTCTGGCTCGGTGCTTGTTCATTTCAGGTCTCATGGCCTGCCAACGTGCAGGCACTGCTTCGAAGGCGCTCCGAGCGCGGGCTTTGTCCGCGCAATCCCTCCCGGGGGAGCCTCGGAGGGGGGCCGAGCCCCCTCCGATCCTAGACTCCCAGGTATTCGTGGAGCTTGTCCATGTTGGCGTCGAGCTCCGTGTTCCGGATCATGTCGACGACCCGGCCGTGCTCCATCACGTAGTGGCGGTCGGCGACGGTGGCGGCGAAGCGGAAGTTCTGCTCGACCAGCAGGATCGTGAACCCCTCGGCCTTCAGGCGCCGGATGGTGGCGCCGATCTGCTGCACGATGACCGGGGCCAGGCCCTCGGTCGGCTCGTCCAGGAGCAGGAGCCGGGCACCGGTGCGCAGGATGCGGCCGATGGCCAGCATCTGCTGCTCGCCGCCCGACAGCGTGGTGCCCCGGCTGGAGAGCCGTGCGCGGAGGTTGGGGAACAGCTCGAAGATGGCGCCGACCGGCAGCCCGCCCGGGCGGACCTGGGGCGGCAGCAGCAGATTCTCCTCGACGTCCAGGCTGGCGAAGATCCCGCGCTCCTCCGGGCAGAACGCGATGCCGAGTCGCGCGATGCGGTTGCTGGGGAGGTCGATCAGCTCGTGGCCGTCGTAGCGGACCGAGCCGCGCCGCCGGGCGACGATTCCCATGATCGACTTGAGGGTCGTGGTCTTCCCGGCGCCGTTGCGGCCCAGCAGGGTGACCATCTCGCCGGCGTGGATCTCGAAGTCCACCCCGTGCAGGATGTGGGACTCGCCGTACCAGGCGTGGAGGTCCCGGACGGCCAGGAGCGGATCGGTGGGGACGGTGACCCCCGCCCCGGATGTGGCCGGCGTGGGCGCCTCAGGCATGCGCCGTTCCCATGTAGGCTTGGATCACCTCGGGATTCTTCGAGACGCTGGCGTAGTCGCCCTCGGCCAGGACCTCTCCCCGCGCCAGCACCGTGATGGTGTGACAGAGGTGCTCGACCACGCTCAGGTTGTGCTCCACCATCAGGACCGTGCGGTTGGCGGCGACGCGCTTGATGAGCGCGGCGATGCGGGCGATGTCCTCGTGCCCCATGCCGGCGGTCGGCTCGTCGAGCAGCATCATCTCGGGATCGAGCGCCAGCGTGGTGGCGATCTCGAGCGCCCGCTTGCGGCCGTACGGCAGCTCGACGGCCGGGGTGGCGGCGAACGACTCGAGCCCCACCGCCTGGAGCAGCTCCCTCGCGCGCTCGTCGAAGCGCCGCAGCACGGCCTCCGATCGCCAGAAGTCGAACGAGCCGCCCCGCTTCCGCTGGAGCGCGATGCGGACGTTCTCGATCACGGTCAGGTTCGGGAAGACCGCCGAGATCTGGAAGGAGCGAACCAGGCCGAGCCGCGGGATGTCGGCCGGCCGCGCCCTGGTGATGTCGCGGCTGTTGTAGCGGATCCGGCCGCGGGTCGGGGTCAGGAACTTGGTGAGGAGGTTGAAGCAGGTCGTCTTGCCGGCGCCGTTGGGCCCGATGAGGGCGTGGATCGTCCCCCGCCGTACCCGGAGGCTCACGCCGTTGACGGCGACGAAGCCACGGAACTCCTTGGTGAGCCCGTCGGTCTCGAGAATGACATCGGTCGCCATGCAGGGCGCGTCTCCCGGTGGTCGTGGGCGCTGGGGCTGGTCGGTGCCCGCGGCGGTGGCACGCGACCTCGATGATAGGCGAGGCCTTCGCTCCGCGCAAGCCGCCGGCGGGGCCGTCCGACCTCTGATCTACGTCCCGACGGAGGGAAAGAATGAGAGGGCGGCGCGAAGCGGCCGCCGGAAGGGGGCGAGCCGTCAGGGGGATACCGGCGCTGCCCCCTCGCCGGCGGCCGCGGCCGCCGCCGCGACGGCGGTCGCACCGGGCGCGGACGCCTGCGAGCTCCCGCCGCCCGGCGGGACGTAAACGGTGACCTGCCTGGACGCGAACTTGATCCCGTTCTCGTCGAACGCCTGCTTGATCCGCTGGTACGCCTCGCGCCGGATCACGAACTGCTCTCCGGGCTTGGCCATGAACTTCGCCTTGACGAGCAGGGCGCTGTCCTCCATGGCCATCACGCCCTGGGACTTGAGCGGCTGGAGCAGCTGCGACCCGAGCTCCGGGTCGGCCATGAGCTCCTGGCCGATCTGCTTGATGATCTTCCTCACCTTCGTGATGTCGGTGTCGTACGTCACCCGGAACTCCAGCTTCTCGACCACCCAGTCGCGGCTCTGATTGTTGAGCCGCCGGATCGCCC